>NZ_SPJX01000469.1 GCF_004458765.1 Microvirga pakistanensis
TGCTGCCTCACCGCAGCCAAGGCGCCGCCGCCACAGGCATGATCTCCCGGAGCCCGCGTCGACAGTCCGCCTAAAAGAACCGTGCGCGGGGAGCCGACAGGCTTCTCCCTTTCCACAGCATCGAGCCGGTCCGCTCCTCGCGCCCTCCCTCGATCGCCTCTCCGGTTCAGGCCGCGCGCCACATGGCCCGCAGCCCAATCCCGCTTGCCGTTTTCATTCCATTCCTTGTTTTCACCATTGCCCGAGAACCATCATGATCCAGGACCACGACGTTCCCCTGCTCGACATCCCCGATTGCGACGACATTCTGCGCCGCCTGTCGGACCTGCTCAGGATCCACAAGATCTGCCGCAGGCGCGCGTGCCGCCGCAACGGGCGCTGCCAGGGCGGCTACGGGCCGCCGTGCTATCTGGAGCGGCGCCACTGGTTCGTCGAAGGGCTCGAATACGAGATGGACGAGTGCCGGGCCTATTGGGACGAGATGCGCCTGCAGGCTGCGCTCAAGCGGCCGCGGGCGCGGCCCTGACAGGCGGGCGCCGTCAGGCCGCCGCGGGCGTCATCTCGAAGGCCGCGTCGTGGAACTGCGCGAGGGCGGAGCGGTGGCCGATGCTGCGAATTGGGATCGGCCGAGGCTGCTCTTCAAGCAGGCATCTGCGGCGTGACGACTTTGCCGCCTTGCGGGAAGTCGTAGATCTTGCCGGTCTCCGTCCACGAGGGCAGCGCGAGCTTCACGATGTGCGGGGCCAGATCCTCGGGCGTCTTGAGCGTCAAGGGGTCCTCGCCGGGCATGGCGGCGCGGCGCATGGAGGTCCGCAGGGGGCCGGGGCTCACGAGCATCACCCGGATCGGGGTCGTGACGGTCTCGGCCGCATAGGTCCGCACGAGGGCTTCCAGGGCGGCCTTGGAGATCGCGTAGGTGCCCCAATAGGCATTGCACTTGTGGGCCGCGCCCGATGTCAGGAAGATGGCCCGCCCCGCATCGGAGGCCCGCAGCAGCGGATCGAAGGAGCGGATCAGCCGGTAGTTGGCCGTGACGTTCACGGTCATCACCTCGTCCCAGACCGGCTGGTCGATATGGGTGATCGGCGCGAGTTCGCCGAGCTGCCCCGCATTGCCGAGGAGGATGTCGAGCTTGCCCCAGCGCTCGTGAATCGCGGCGCCGAGCCGGTCGATGGCGTCGAGATCCTTCAGGTTCACGGGCACGAGGGTGGCCGAGGAGCCTTTGGCGCGGATCTCGTCGTCGAGGCTCTCCAGCGCGCCCTGCGTGCGGGCCAGCGCGATGATGTGCGCGCCGGCTTCGGCCAGGGCCAGGGCGGCCGCGCGCCCGATGCCGCGCGATGCGCCGGTGACGACCGCGACGCGGTTGAGAAGGGGCTTGTCCATGGGTTCGAAATGATCCTCAGTCGGCTTCCGCCAGCAGGGCGAGGCGGCGCGGCGTGGCGACGGTAAGGTCCGTCAGCGCCGTCGGGTAGTCGCCGGTGAAGCAATGGTCGGTGAATTGCGGCTGGCCAGCGTTGCGGCTCTTTTCGCCCATGGCCCGGTAGATGCCGTCGATCGACAGGAACGCGAGCGTGTCCGCGCCGATATAGTCCCGCATCTGCTCCAGGTTGTGCGTGGCGGCGAGCAGCTTCTCCTTCTCCGGGGTGTCGATGCCGTAGAAGTCGGGGTGGGTGATCGGAGGGCTGGCGATCCGGAAGTGCACTTCCTTCGCGCCGGCCTCGCGCATCATGCGTACGATCTTCACCGAGGTCGTGCCCCGCACGAGGCTGTCGTCGACGAGAACGATGCGCTTGCCCTCGATGGCCGCGCGGTTCGCCGAGTGCTTCATGCGCACGCCGAGCTCGCGCACCGACTGCGTGGGCTGGATGAAGGTGCGGCCCACGTAATGGTTGCGAATGATGCCGAGCTCGTAGGGCAGGCCGCAGCTCTGGGCGAAGCCCAGCGCCGCCGGAACGCCGGAATCCGGCACCGGGATGACCACGTCCGCGTTGGCCGGGGACTCGTTCGCGAGTTCGCGGCCCATGCCCTTGCGCACCTCGTAGACGCTGCGGCCGTTCACGATGGAATCGGGGCGGGCGAAATAGATGTATTCGAAGATGCAGGGGCGGGCCGGCACCTTGTCGGCGAAGCGGAAGGATTCCACGCCCTCGTCGGAGATCACCACGCATTCGCCGTTCTCGACGTCGCGGACGAAGCGGGCTCCGATGATGTCGAGCGCACAGGTCTCGGAGGTCAGGATGTAGCGGCCGTCGAGTTCACCCAGCACCAGCGGGCGGATGCCCATCGGGTCGCGGGCGCCGATCAGCTTCTTGTTCGTGAGAGCCACGAGGGCGTAAGCCCCCTCGATCTTCTGGATCGCCTCAACGAATCGGTCGACCACCCGGTCCTTGCGGCTGCGGGCGACGAGGTGAACGATCACCTCGGTATCCGTGGTGGACTGGCAGATTGCGCCGTCGCGGATCAGGTTGCGGCGAAGGGTGAGGCCGTTGGTGAGATTGCCGTTGTGAGCCACGGCGAAGCCGCCGCCGTCCAGTTCGGCGAAGAGGGGCTGAACGTTGCGCAGCACGGTCTCGCCGGTAGTCGAGTAGCGCACATGGCCGATGGCGGAGACGCCTTCCAGCCGCTCGATGGTCGCCCGGTCGGAGAAGCTGTCACCGACAAGGCCCAGCTTGCGCTCGGAATGGAACACGCCGCCGTCGAAGGAGACGATGCCGGCCGCCTCCTGCCCGCGGTGCTGAAGGGCGTGAAGCCCAAGGGCGGTGATCGCCGCCGCATCCGGATGACCGTAGATGCCGAACACACCGCATTCTTCACGCAGGGTATCGCCGTCGAGGTCGAGGTCCACCTTCTTAGGGGTGACCTGCCACGTCTCAGACCTGGAAGACATCATGATTTCCTTGGGACCCGCGCCCCCACCGGCGCGGGCCTTATGTAACCATCCTGGGGCCAAACGCCAATGGGTTTTCCTGTCGCTCTTCAAACAGTGAACAGAAGAGGATCAGCCTCGGCGCTGAGGCGCCTGCGGGGCAGGGGCGGCGGGCGCTGCCGGTGCGGGAGCGCGCTGCGGGTCCGGCTCGGCCGGCTCGGCCGGCTCGCCCTCCTGGCCGTTGGGTTTCCTGAGCTTCTGGATCAGGGCTTCCGCGTTTTCCGGCAGCATGGCGATGATGCTGTCGCGGGTGTTCTCCATGGCCGCGCGGGTCTTGGAGGACGTCGCCCATTCGGGCTCCTTGCCCTGAAGCAGCCAGCCCAGGAAAGCCCAGCCGATCACGCAGATCAGGAATCCGCGGGCTGCGCCGAAGAAGAGGCCCAGGGTCCGGTCGAGAGCCCCGATGCGGGAATCGAGGATCAGGTCGGAAATCTGGACGGTGATGATGGATACGATGATCAGGGTCACCACGAAGATTCCCCCGATGGCCGCCACGAGCGCGACGGTGTTGCTGCTGATGTACTGCTGCGCGATGGGCAGCGCGGTTGGATGCAGGTACCAGGCCGCGGCGGCGGCCACGACCCAGGCGACGATGGCCAGAACCTCGCGGGTGAAGCCGCGCACGGCAGCCAGCAGGGCCGAGATCAGGACGATTCCGATGACAACGAGGTCCAGGACAGAAAAGGGCATGAGCCGAGCCTACGCAGAAACAGGGACAAGGGCCGCATTCGCGGGATGAGGCCAGGCTGTATAGCTCCAAGTGACGCTTTCGTCACCCCTGTGGTGGGTCGAGGAGCCGAGACGGGGAGGAGAAACAAAAAGAGACCCCGGCGAAGCCGCCGAGGCCAAGGGAGAGAGGAGGACCTGTGAACTCTTGCGGACGGCAGAAGCGCCGGAAAAGCTCAGATACAAGACCTACAGGATGGCAGGAGAGGGTCAATTAGACCGGATGGTCTATGAACCAAGCTCGGAGCAGGAAACCTTCTACGAAGCCCTGCGCCGCCGGGCCGCGATTCCGGCAACAAGATCAGTGATATGGCTGATCGACGAAGTGACGAGCGGGAGCTTTTCCGGCTTGTTTTTGTCGATGCGCGGGGCGGGGGAGACGGCACTCGAGAAGCCGAGCTTGGCGGCTTCCTTGAGGCGGGCTTGCTCCTGCGCCACCGGGCGGATCGCGCCGGACAGACCCAGCTCCCCGAAATAGACCGTGTCGGGCGGCAGCGGGTTGCCGGACAGGGAGGATACGAGGGCTGCTGCCGCCGCGAGATCTGCGGCGGGCTCGGTGATCCGCAGCCCCCCTGCGACGTTGAGATAGACGTCATGCATCCCGAGCTTCAGGCCGCCATGGGCCTCCAGCACCGCGAGCACCATGGACAGGCGGCTCTGGTCCCAGCCGACGACGGCGCGGCGCGGCGTGCCGAGGGACGAGGGGGCGACGAGCGCCTGGATCTCCACGAGCAGCGGGCGCGTGCCTTCCATCCCGGCGAAGACCGCCGTGCCGGGAGCGGCCAGGTCGCGCCCGGCGAGGAAAAGCTCGGAAGGGTTGGGGACCTCGCGCAGCCCCTGATCGGACATCTCGAAGACGCCGATCTCGTCGGTCGGGCCGAAGCGGTTCTTCATCGCGCGCAGGATGCGGAAATGATGGCCTGTATCGCCCTCGAACGACACCACCGCGTCGACCATGTGCTCGACCACCCGGGGACCGGCGATCTGTCCGTCCTTCGTGACGTGGCCGACGAGAATGACGGCGGTGCCCGTCGTCTTCGCGAACCGGATGAGCGACTGGGCCGAGCCGCGCACCTGCGTGACCGTTCCGGGCGCCGATTCCACGGTCTCGGTCCACATGGTCTGGATGGAATCGATGATCGCGAGCGCGGGCGGCCGGCCCTGGCTCAGGGTCGCGATGATGTCCTCCACATTGGTCTCGGAGGCGAGTTCCACCGGCGCCTGGCCCAGGCCCAGACGCTCCGCCCGCAGGCGCACCTGCGCCACCGCCTCCTCGCCCGAGATATAGGCCACCCGCTCGCCGCGATTGGCGAGAGCGGCGGAGGCCTGCATCAGCAGCGTCGACTTGCCGATACCAGGGTCGCCGCCGAGCAGGATGATGGATCCGTGCACGAAGCCGCCGCCGGTCACCCGGTCGAGCTCCGCGATGCCGGATGGCGTGCGCGGGGCTTCCTTGGTCTCGCCGGAGAGACCCTCGAGCGGGAAGATGCGCCCCTTCGCGCGCGACGGGCGCGTGGCGACCGGGCCCGCCATGGGACTTGCGGAGCCCGCTTCCTCGACGATGGTGTTCCAGCCGCCGCAGGCCTCGCACTTGCCCTTCCAGCGGTTATAGACGGCTCCGCATTCCTGGCAGACGAAGGAGGGATGACGCTTGGCCATCAACCCTGCCTTCCATGATAGGTGCGGGCATAGCGGCGGCCGAGATTGGTCAGGATTTCGTAGCCGATGGTTCCGGCGCGGCGGCCCACTTCGTCGATGGTGAGTGAACCGCCGATCATGGTCACGGTATCGCCGCGCTTGACGTCGTTCTCAGGAATATCGGTGAGGTCCACCGTGATCAGGTCCATGGAGACGTTGCCGGCGAAGGGGCAAGGACGTCCGGCGACGAGCACCTGGCCCGCCAGAAGCTCCTCACCGCTCTTGCCGCGCGCACTCGCGGAGCGTGGGTAACCGTCCGCATAGCCGATGGAAAGCGTGGCGATGCGGCGCCGACCGAGGGCGAGCCAGCGCGCATTGTAGCCCACGGTTTCGTCCTCCTCGACCCAGCGAAGCTGCACGATGCGCGCCTCAAGCCCGACGACAGGACGCATGGGGTTTTCCCGGTCCGGCACCGGGTTGCCGCCATAGAGAGCATAGCCCGGCCGCACGAGATCGAAATGCGGCTTCTCCTCGAGGAAAATGCCGGATGAATTGGCCAGCGAGGCGGGAATCCCGGGCAGCGTTTCGCGAACCGCCTTGAACGCCTCGATCTGACGGAGATTGATCGGATTGCCGGTCTCCTCCGCGCTCACGAAGTGGCTCATGAGAAGCGCAGTCTCGAAATCTTTCAGCTCCGCGCGATCCCTGAGCGTCAGGCCCTGGGAGACCGTCAGACCAAGGCGGTTCATGCCGGTATCGACATGGATGGCGGCGGCATGCCGCCAGCCTTCGGCCCGGCAGAATGCCGCCCATTCCTCGATCTCCTCGAAGGACCCGAGGACGGGCCGCAGCCCGTGCCGGAGGTAGGCGGGAGAGGTTCCAGGGAACAGGCCGTTGAGCACGTAAATCGTGGCGCCTGGCGCGACGGCACGCACCCGGACGGCCTCGCTTAGATGCGCCACGAAGAACGTGCGGCACCCGGCCTGCGCCAGGGCAGGCACGGCCTGCTCGATCCCGGTGCCATAGGCGTCGGCCTTGACCACGGCGGCGGTTTCCGCGCCGCCGGCGGCATTGCGCAGCGTGCGCCAGTTCGATGCGAGCGCGGCAAGGTCGATGTGGAGGAGGCCGCCGGCCGATTCCTGGGAAATGGGAGTGGCGGTGCTTGTCTGTTCGGTCGTGGTCAATCGCCGATCCGTTCGGGAAGTTTGTCTTCGTCTGCGAGGTTGGTGAAGCGGGTGATGTCGGCCTGGAAGGCGAGCTGCACGGTCCCGGTCGGTCCGTGACGCTGCTTGCCGATGATCACCTCGGCCTTGCCGTGGACCTGATCCATCTCCGCCTGCCACTTGAAGTATTCTTCGGTGCCGGGTTTAGGCTCCTTGTTCTTCAGATAGTACTCCTCGCGGTAAACGAACATGACCACGTCGGCGTCCTGCTCGATCGAGCCGGATTCACGCAGGTCCGCGAGCTGCGGCCGCTTGTCGTCACGTGCTTCCACCTGACGGGAGAGCTGGGATAGGGCGATCAGCGGAACGTTCAACTCCTTGGCCAGCGCCTTGAGGCCCGTTGTGATCTCGGTCAGCTCCTGCACGCGGTTTTCGCCCTTCTTCGACGAGCCGGAGAGCAGCTGCAGGTAGTCGACGATGAGCACATCAAGGCCGCGCTGCCGCTTGAGACGGCGTGCACGGGCGGTGAGCTGCGCGATCGAGATGCCGCCGGTCTGGTCGATATAGAAAGGGATCGACTGCATTTCACGGGCGGCTTCGGTGATCTTGTAGAAATCGTCCTCGCGCATATCGCCGCGGCGGATCTTATAAGACGGAACGCCGGACTGCTCCGCGATGATACGGGTGGCGAGCTGCTCCGCCGACATTTCGAGCGAGAAGAAGCCGACGATGCCGCCGTTGACGGTCTTAAGGTTGCCGTCCTGCTGCTTCTCGGCCTTGTAGGCCTTGGCGATGTTGAAGGCAATGTTCGTGACCAGCGAGGTCTTACCCATCGCGGGTCGGCCCGCGAGGATGATCAGGTCGGAGGGCTGAAGGCCGCCGAGTGACTTGTCGAGATCGATCAGTCCCGTCGAGACGCCGGACAAGGCGCCTTCGCGCTTATAGGCGGCAGCCGCCATGTCGATGGCCGAGGTGAGCGCGTCGGAGAAGCGCTGGAAACCACCGTCGGTGCGGCCCGTCTCGGCAATGGAGTAAAGCCGCCGCTCGGCCTCTTCGATCTGGTCGCGGGGCGAGCTGTCGACGGGCGCGTCGAAGGCGGTGTTGACGAGGTCCTCGCCGATTTTGATGAGGCTGCGGCGGATCGCGAGATCGTAGATGGTGCGGCCGTAATCCTCGGCGTTGATGACGGTGGTCGCCTCGGCCGCGAGGCGGGCAAGGTATTGCGAGACGGTGACGCCCCCCAAGTCCTGGTCGCCCAGGAAGGTCTTCATCGTGATCGGTGTCGCGACCTTGCCGGCCTTGATGAGGCCGGTCGCGACCTCGTAGATGCGCCGGTGCAGATCCTCGATGAAATGCTCGGCCTCAAGGAAATCGGAGACGCGGTAATAGGCGTCGTTGTTGACCAGGATCGCGCCCAGCAGGGCCTGTTCGGCCTCGATGTTGCTGGGAGGCGTGCGAAACTGCGGCTCGGCGGTTTCCAAGCGGGCGATCAGGGCATTGGCGCTGGCCATCTGGCGCTCCGAAAACGAGGGAAGGATTGATGGTCATAGACCCGAATTGGTGTCCGAAAGGTTGCTGTTCAGACACAAAGCCGGGGCTTGGGAGCACCTGTCCTCACTGTCCTCAATACTCACATGCACCGAGCTCTCGCGAGTCTTCCGGCTTGACTCTCCGGAGGCCGAGGAACCCTACGAAAAAGCGCTCCCCATCGAATCGATGGAGAGCGCCTATTTTGGAACAAAACATGAACCGGAGCAAGGCTCAGGTTCACGCCTGTCTTAGAGCTCCACGTCGCCGGCGTCGGCAAGGGCGGCGCCGACCTCAAGGCCGAGGTCGTCGAGGTTGGTCTCTTCGCGGGCGGTGACCGCCTCGCCACGAGCCTGACGCTCGGCTTCCTCAGGGCTGCGCGCCACGTTGATCGTCACCGACACCTCGACCTCCGGGTGGAGGGCAACCGGCACGGTGTGCATGCCGAGGGTCTTGATCGGGGTGTTGAGCACGATCTGGTTGCGATCGACCGTGAAGCCGCCCTGGGTCATCACCTCGGCGAGGTCGCGGGTCGAGACGGAACCGTAGAGCACGCCGGTCTCGCCGGACTGGCGGAGAATGACGAAGCTCTGGCCGTTCAGCTTCTCGGCGACGGCCTCGGCTTCCTTGCGGCGCTCGAGGTTGCGGGCCTCGAGCTGGGCACGCTGCTGCTCGAAGTGCTTCTTGTTGGACTCCGTGGCGCGCAGGGCCTTGCCGCGCGGCAGGAGGAAGTTGCGGGCATAGCCCGAGCGAACCTTCACGGTTTCGCCCATCTGGCCGAGCTTAGCGACGCGCTCGAGAAGGATCACTTCCATTGGTTTTCTCCTTTGATGTTCGTGATCAGATTGAAGGGGTCGGTGGTGGTTTCGGCCTGCTGCCGCCGAAGCGACGGCGAAGGCCGAAGATCGTATCGGCGAGACCGAAGAGGGACAGGGCGGTGACCATGATGCCCTGGGTCAGGAACAGCAGTGCATAAAGCACCGCCAGGATGAGCCCGCGCCCTGGCTTGCCCTGCGTGCGTTCATGGATGACGGCGAGGCCCTGCAGGGTGAACGCCATCAGCAGCGCGCCGAAAAGGGCATAGCCGAGCGCGCCGACGAAGCCCTCGAACTGGATCAGGACGAAGGCCAGGGCCGGAGCCCAGAGGACGATGCGCGGCATCGCCAGCTCGGGAACGGGCGACCAGGGACGCGGGAGGCGCCCGGACGCCGAGACGATTTTCCCCGCCAGCCAGAGATAGAGGCCCAGGAAGAAGGTGAAACCGAAGGCGGACAGAGCCGGTGTCATCGTCGCGAGCGTATTCGTCAAGGCTTCCCGGGCTTCCTCGGAGCCTTGCTCGGGAGCATCGAACGCGAGGGCCACGAAGGCCTCGGAGATCTGGCGCGACTTGCCCTGGAAGACGCTGTAATCGCCGCCCGAGGAGATCACGCCCGTGGCCACGATGGTGATTGCGGCCGTGGCGGCGACCCATGCGAGGAGCCGTCCGGTGGGATACCACTCCATCGTGCCGTCGGCGCCCTGGCGTCCGAGCAGAGCCAGATAGGCGAGCCACCAAGCCGGCAGGCCGGTGATGGCCACGAAGCCGATGGCGCTGACGAAGGAGGTGGTGAAGGCGGCAATCGCCAAGCCGCCCGCGAGCGTGGCGACGAGGCCCGAGCGATGGTTCCAGCCGAGCGCGACGATCAGGATGGGCAGCGGAGCAAGCATGGCAAGCAGGACAGCCAGCATGGTCTCCTTGACCACCACGACTGTCAGAAGGGCCGATACGAGGCCCGCGCCGATGCCTGTTACGATAAAGTTCATGGTTCTCGCTGTCCCGCTGCTCGTTGGCAGGGTTAGGGGCACCTTGCCCCAACTGACCCGACGGGTTTTCACCGCCGGGCGAAAGACGAAACGGCGGGCCGCAGGAGAGCGGCCCGCCGAAGGCTTGATTAACGGATCACGTAGGGCAGCAGGCCAAGGAAGCGGGCGCGCTTGATCGCCTGGGCGAGCTCACGCTGCTTCTTGGCCGACACGGCCGTGATGCGCGAAGGAACGATCTTGCCGCGCTCCGAGATGTAGCGGGACAGGAGCTTCGTGTCCTTGTAGTCGATCTTCGGCGCGTTCGGGCCCGAGAACGGGCAGGTCTTGCGACGGCGGAAGAACGGACGACGGCCACCGCCGCCACCACCAGCACCAAATGCCATGATTAAGCCTCCTCGCCTTCGCCGCCGTCAAAGCCGCTGTCGCGCTCGCGGCGCTCGCGGTCCTTGCGCTCGTCACGGTCGCGCTTCTGCATCATTACGGACGGCTCGGTCTCGAGCTCGTCGACCTTGACGGTCATAAAGCGAAGGATGTCTTCGTTGATACGCATCTGACGTTCCATCTCGGCAACCGCGGGGGCGGGAGCGTTGAGGTTGAACATCGTGAAGTGCGCCTTGCGGTTCTTCTTGATGCGGTAGGCGAGGGACTTCACGCCCCACATCTCGGTCTTCTCGACGTTGCCGCCGTTCTGCTCGATAACGCCCTTGTACTGGTCGACCATTGCTTCGACCTGCTGGGGCGTCACGTCCTGGCGGGCCAGGAAGATATGCTCGTAGAGAGGCATAGTGGGCCTTTCTCAGGTTTGAGGATCAGGCCTAAGCACGACTCTGGATGAAGTGTTCAGGCCGGTTTCGCGCGTCCGATCGGCGCCAAGCCCTTCGAGCCTGCAAGGCCCGAGCGGTTGTCGAAGGCGGAGACACGGGACGACGGGGCCGAAACCCCTATGCGGCGAGCCGCACCGTCCGTTCAGCCCCCGGCCGGAGCGAACGCGAAGCGGCGGCTATAGTTGATTTGGACCGGGAAGGCAAGGGATCAGGCGACGAAAGCCACCCGAAAGAGCGACAGCATCGCAAGAAGCAGTGCCAGCCACAGAAACTTTCTTCTCAGAGCGAGGATGAAAGCAGGCAGGGCAAAAGCCAGGACGACAGCAGTCGTTATAGCAATCGTAGCGAAGCCGATACCCATTACGCTGCGTTGCATGACAGGACCGGCAACGACAACCGCCCAAAACCACGCTGCAGTCGCAATACCCAGGACGAACAAGGTGAAGATACGCAGCATTGGGTCGGTTTCCGGAAAATATATACCATATCATCTACGCGACCTGGCTGTTGCAGCACGCGAGTAAGGCTGGAGTCCCCGAGCGGATTCACGAGAAGCTAGGACACAAGCGCCTCCCTGCGCTAAAACACCCTCATGAAAACTCCTCCTCTCCGCCTCGGCGTCAATATCGATCACGTCGCAACCCTCCGGAACGCCCGCGGCGGTGTCCATCCGGACCCGATCCGGGCAGCCCATATGGCCGTGCTGGCCGGAGCCGACGGCATCACGGCCCACCTGCGCGAGGACAGGCGCCATATCCGGGATCAGGACATGGAGCGGCTGAAGCGCCAGCTCTTCGCGCCGCTCAATTTCGAAATGGCGGCGACCCCCGAAATGATCGACGTCGCCACGCGCATCCACCCCCATGCCTGCTGCCTCGTGCCGGAGAAGCGGGAGGAGCGCACGACCGAAGGGGGACTCGACATCATCAGCGGCGCTTCCCATCTGCGTCCGATGATCCAGCAGTTGAAGTCCCAGGGAATTCGCGTGTCGCTCTTCGTCGAGCCGGAGATCGCCGTGATGGATGCCGCCTGCGAGCTGGGCGCACCCGTCGTGGAACTCCATACCGGCACCTATTGCGAAGCCGTGACCGAGGGTGACGAGGCCCGGATTTCCCATGAGCTGGAGCGCCTGCGTCGGGCCGCCGCTCACGGCAGCGGCATCGGCCTCGAGATTCATGCCGGTCATGGTCTGGCGCTCGATTCGGTCCGTCCGGTCGCGGCCATCCCGCAGATCGTGGAGCTGAATATCGGCCACTCCCTCATCGGAGAGGCGATCTTCATGGGCCTCGACGAGGCGGTTCGCGCCATGCGGGCCGCCATGGACGAGGGCAGGGCGCAGGTGGCCGCATGATTCTCGGGATCGGATCCGACCTTTGCGACATTCGCCGGATCGAACGTTCCATCGAACGCTTCGGGGACCGCTTCACCCACCGTATCTACACGCAGGGCGAGCGCGCCCGCAGCGACCGCCGCGCTGCCCGAGCCCCGTCCTATGCCAGGCGCTTCGCCGCGAAGGAGGCCTGTGCCAAGGCGCTGGGAACCGGCCTCAGCCATGGCGTGTTCTGGCGGGACATGGAGGTGGTGAACATGCCCGGCGGCCGTCCCACCCTGCGGCTCACGGGCGGAGCCCTGCAGCGGCTCAAGGCGATGACGCCGGAAGGATACGAGCCGGTCATTCACGTCTCCCTGACGGACGATCCGCCCCTCGCTCAGGCTTTTGTGGTCATCGAGGCCCGCCCCGTCGCCGAGACGGGCGCGTTGCGGCAGCCCTCGCCATAGGTTAGAGCATGGGCCGCGAGCTGGCAGCCACGTCCTGGTGGAAGCGCTGCGGCTTAAATCCATCGAGACCGGTTTGCACTTCCAGACCGAAGTGCAAACCGGTCTCGACCTCGCGACATCCAAAGGGCGGCTTCAAGCCGCCACGTTTCTCAAGCATGGGTCGGTTCAAGTGAGCGACAACGCCAAGCAAAGCATGGGTAGCACCGTGAAGAAAAAGGAAGAGGAAGGCCTCTGGGAAACGATCAAGGTCATCATCCAGGCCCTTCTGATCGCCGTGGTGGTCCGCACCGTTCTGTTCCAGCCCTTCAACATCCCCTCGGGCTCTCTCATCCCGACCCTGTTGATCGGGGATTATCTGTTCGTGTCGAAATATGCTTACGGCTATTCCAAGCACTCCATGCCCTTCAGCCCGCCCCTGTTCTCCGGGCGCATCTTCGGCTCGGAGCCGAAGCGCGGCGACATCGCGGTGTTCAAGCTGCCGAAGGACAACTCCACCGACTACATCAAGCGCGTCGTCGGCCTGCCCGGCGACCGGATCCAGGTGATCAGCGGCGTGCTGCACATCAACGGCCAGCCGGTTCAGCGCGAGCGCGTGGAAGACTACCAGACGCTTGACGAGTACGGCCGGTCCACGGCCGTTCCCCGCTACAAGGAAACCTTTCCTGACGGGAGCAGCCATTTCGTGATCGAGCTGAAGGGCGACCGGGCCTACTGGGACAACACCGAAGTCTATACGGTCAAGCCCGGCCATTACTTCATGATGGGCGACAACCGGGACAACTCGACCGATTCCCGTGACGAGGCCAATGTGGGGCAGGTGCCGGCCGAGAATCTCGTGGGCCGCGCGGAGATCATCTTCTTCTCCATCGACGAGGGAGCGTCCCTGTGGCGCTTCTGGGAGTGGCCGCAGCGCATTCGCTGGAATCGCCTGTTCGAGCGGATCCGGTAAGCCGTGGCCCGCCGCAAGACCAATTACGACGAGTTGCTGAAGAAGCTCGGATACCAGTTTCGGAAGCCTGAACTTCTCGAGGAGGCGCTCACCCATGTGAGTGCTCCCAAGGCCAACGGGCAGAGCTATCAGCGGCTCGAGTTCCTGGGAGACCGGGTGCTCGGCCTCGCCGTCGCCGAGACCCTCTACAAGACGTTCCCCAATGCGCCGGAAGGCGAGCTGTCACGGCGCTTGGCCGAATTGGTTCGCCGCGAGAGCTGCGCCGAGATCGCGATCGCCTGGGATATCGGCCCCTACCTCAAGCTCGGCGCCGGCGAGGCGCATTCGGGCGAGCGCCGCAATCCGACCATCCTGGCGGACGTGTGCGAGGCGATCATCGGTGCCGTGTTCCTCGACGGTGGCTATGAGGCCGCCAAGGGCCTCGTGGAGCGCTCCTTCAAATCCCTGCTCGACGCGCCGCGCCGTCCGCTGCGCGATCCCAAGAGCGCACTGCAGGAATGGGCGCAGGGGCGCGGTCTGCCGCCGCCGACCTACACCATCGCCGAGCAGACCGGACCCGACCACGCGCCCAAGTTCCGCGTCATGGTGAAGGTGACCGGCACGGAAACTGAGTTCGGACACGGCACATCGAAGCGCATCGCGGAACAGGCGGCGGCGCGGCGCCTTCTCCTGAGAGAGGGCGTATGGACGGAGGAAGACCATGGAACATCCTGAGCCGACCAACACCAAGGCGGGTTTCGTCGCACTCATCGGCGCACCCAACGCGGGCAAGTCGACCCTGCTCAATGCGCTCGTGGGTTCCAAGGTGTCCATCGTCTCGCGCAAGGTGCAGACGACGCGCGCCCTGGTGCGCGGCATCGCCCTGGAGGGCGACACCCAGATCGTGTTCGTGGACACGCCCGGCATCTTCAAGCCCAAGCGCCGTCTGGACCGCGCCATGGTCACCTCGGCCTGGGGCGGGGCGGGAGATGCTGACGTGATCGCCCTGCTGCTCGACGTGCGCCGGGGCGTCGACGAGGAAGCGGGAGCGATCCTCGAGAGGCTGCCGGAGCTGAAGCAGCCGAAGGTGCTGATCCTCAACAAGATCGACCTGATCGAGCGCTCGAGGCTTCTGGAACTGGCCGCGAAGCTCAACGAGAAGGTGTCCTTCGCCCATACCTTCATGATCTCGGCCCTCAACGGCGACGGCATCAACACCCTGAAGAGCCAGCTCGCTGCCATGATGCCTGCGGGCCCCTGGCTCTATCCCGAAGATCAGATTTCCGACGCTCCGCTGCGCATGCTCGCAGCCGAGATCACCCGTGAGAAAATCTACGAGCGCCTGCACGAGGAACTGCCCTATCAGTCCACCGTCGAGACCGACCAATGGCAGCAGCGCCCCGACGGGTCGGTGCGCATCGAGCAGACGGTGTTCGTGGAGCGCGACAGCCAGCGCAAGATCGTGCTCGGCAAAGGCGGCCAGACCATCAAGGCCATCGGACAGGCCGCCCGCAAGGAAATCGCCGAGATCGCGGAAGCGCCTGTACACCTCTTCATCTTCGTGAAGGTGCGTGAGAACTGGAGCGACGATCCCGAGCGCTACCGTGAGATGGGGTTGGAATTCCCGAAGGGCTGAGAAGCGGGAGCTTCTCAGGCTCGATAGGCCGTCCTCAGTCCTCCCCAGTGACGCCCGAGAATGCGGATTGGGGCGTCGACCTCCTGCATCATCACGATCTTCCCGCCGCCCATGTCGCGGGCATAGGCCTGCACGATGAAGGGCCGCGTGGAGCGCGCCGCCGTGATGCCCGCGCGATCGTCGAAAATCCGTTTGTTCCGGCAATTCGCGGCGTTCCAGATTGGATCATTCGCACGCTGAGGCTGCGAATAGATCCGGTTGTGAACCGGGATGAAGCCGTTGCGATCGATCGCAAGACAAAAGGCCATCGCCGGATCGGACTCCAGGGTCCTCTCGAGGACCGGCGGCAGGATCTTCTCGAATTGGGAAAGATAGGCGGTGCTGTACTGTGCGGGATTGGTGCCTTGAAGGAGCCGGTAATCCGTATCGAAGACAGCTTCGGGAGAGAGGCTTCCATCCGCGACCGCACGCTCGATGAGGGTCTCGACCTCGCGGGCGGTCTCCTGGGCCAGCAGGATGCGAGGCTTGTAGCTGGCCTCAACCCGGGCGAGGAAGTTCTGAATGCGGGCGCGCGCGTCGGCATCGGGCTGATCGAAGGCGCAATGGAGGCCCATGGCGCTGGCGGCGAGAATCCGAATGCCGATGCTCCCGATTTCAGGCGCCTCGATGTCGGCGCGCTGGCCGGGCACGATTTTGAGGGTGTCGGGCGCCGTCATGAGCACGCCCCCGGAGCTGATATCGATGAGCCGTGCCGTCGTGCTGTTGGCGCCGATCCGGATTGTGGCGGGGCGATCCACGGGAAGCCGGTCGGATTGCCGCCTGTCACCAAGCTCGCTCTGCCGGATGACGGCGACGAAACGCTGACCGAGGGCCCTGGCCAGACCGTCGGCCTGCCTCGTCGCCTGATCGGCCTGGCTCGCCCGCTGGCTCGCGTGGAGAGAGATGGTGTCCACGTTGCCGGCGCGGTCACCGACCTCGCTCACGCTGCTCGACGTGACGCCCGCGAGGCGGGAAACTTCCGCGATGGCGGTATTCTGTTCTGCGACCGCATTCCGAACCGTGTCGAAGACGGGGCGGACGTCCTGAACCATTTCGACGACCGTGCCGACGGCACCCGTGGAAGCCTCCGCGGTTTCCCGCAGGCGGTCGATGCGCTGGCGGATGCTGTCGGCCGCCTTGGCGGTTTCCGTGGAGAGGGTTTTCACCTCGCTGGCGACGACCGCGAAGCCGCGTCCGGCGTCGCCGGCCCGAGCCGCCTCGATCGTGGCGTTCAGGGCGAGAAGGTTGGTCTGTCTCGCGACGGCGGAAATCGTGTCGACGATGCTGACGATTTCGGCAGTTGCCGCCGAGAGCTGGACGATCAGGCTGCTGGCCTTCTGGGCGGCCTGAGTGGCGCCGTCGATCTGCGCGCTCGCCTGGTCCATGGCGCGGCCGATCTCCGATGCGGTCGCCGCCAGTTCGCGGGTCGAGGAGGCCAAGGACGACGTCTCGCCGGAGGCCGAGCGACCGGAGGCGGCAAGCTCTTCTGCGTGGCTCCGGATGTCGGCTAGATCCTTCTCTACCGCGGCCACATCGGCGGCTGCGACGGCAATGGCTTGCGTGACACCCTGAATTGCCTTGAGGACGTCTGTCTCGAGAGCGTTCACGATCTCCAAGTCCCGGCGCCTGTCATGCGCCGCTGGTGGAGACAGGACCGCTGCCGGTACCGGGAGTGAGGCGTCCGAATCTGTATCCTGGGGTATGTGGCGTCGCAGGAGGCCGAGCATTGTTCCGCTCTTGTATGGTGAGTCCTGCCTCTCATTTTGGAGTGCCGAGCCTGCGCGAAGCTGGTGCGACGAACAAAAAGCCCGGCAATGAATGTTTATTGCCGGGCTTTTTGTTCTGGTTCAGCTGAGGAGCAGCGTTACTGCTGGTTCTGTCCCTGCAGCAATGGGGTGATGCGGCGCAGGGTGACGCGGCGGTTCTCCGCCTCAGGACCCTGCGAGTTCACCTTCAGATATTGCTCACCGTAGCCCTGCGTGGTCAGGTTCTCGGCGGGGATCTGGAACTGCTGCGTCAGGATTGTCGCCACAGTTTCCGCGCGACGGTCGGAGAGGGTCAGGTTGTCCTCGTCCGCACCGACCGCATCGGTATGGCCCTCCACCAGGAAGATCTCGTTCGGGCTCCTGGAGATCGCCTGCCGCAGACCCTCCGCGATAACCCGAAGGGCATCGATCTGATCCGGCGGCAGTTCCCAAGAGCCGAACTCGAAGTTGATGGTGTCCAGATCCACCCGGCGCATGCGCTCACGTAGCGGCTGGCTGCGACGAATTTCGTCGAGGGTGTAGGAGCGCTCCACGCGTTCTACGGGAGGAGCCGTGAAGGCTTCGACGATATCGGCTTCCGAGGCGCGCTCCGTCTCGACGATGTACTGTTCCCGCGGGATGCGGACCACCGGTGGCGGCAGCCGCAGGACTTCCTCCTCCACGTAGCCGTAGCCGGGGCGGGATCCGATGCCGCTGCGGCGGTTTTCGATGAGGACGACCTCGCGACCTGCGGGCTCGCGGCGGACGCGACGGATCAGGTTGCCGTATTCGTCGCGGACAGACACGATTTCCGAGCCGTCGGGCCGGCGAACGATCGTCACTTCCTCATTCCCGGCCCTGCGCTCGACGCGCACCTCGTCGGAGCCGTAGATGCGGCGGAAGCGCTCCGACTCGTCGTGACGGATGATCACGGTGTTGCCTTCGCGGATGATCGTGCGGTTGCCGGGCTCCTCGATGATGACCCGGTCGCCCTCCCGGCGCTCGCGCCGCTGGCTGCGCAGGTCCTCGATCCGCACACGCGACGCATCGAGCGGCCGGGCATCGCGAGGAGCGGCCTGCTGCGGCGCAGCGGGTGCGGTCGGTTGTGCGCGAGGTGCGGGCGCGGTCTGCGCTGGAGCGTCCGGAGCGGTCCGCGTGGCCGGGGCGGTAGGCGCAGTGCGCGGGTCCCGGGCGGAGGGATCGGTCTGTGTCCGGTCGCGGTCCTGACCCCGTCTCTGATCGCGTTCCTGCTGCCTGTCGGCGGGACTTGGCACGGATGGGGTCGATCGGGGCTGTCCTGGAGCTGGAGCGGTGGACGGACGTGCCGGGGTGTCCGGTGAGGGACGAGTGGGAGTCTCGGTGGATGGCCGCGTCGGAGAATCCGGGGCCGAACGGGCGGGGGCCTCCCCAGACGGGCGTGCAGGTGTGTCCGGGGCTTGCTGACGCGGACGGTCCCCCTGCTGCCGGTCACGCTGCTGGTCACCTCCCTGCTGCCGGTCACGCTGCTGGTCACCTCCCTGCTGCCGGTCACGCTGCTGGTCACGCTCCTGGGTCGTGGGACGGGCGGGGCGAGCGGGGGTCTCGTCCTGGGGACGCGCCCGCTCCGCGGGAGCCTGGCTCGGCCGGGTCGGTGCGGCACGCTCGGCCGGCTGACGTGGCTCCTGAGTTCTCGGCTCCTGCGTCCGCTGCTCCTGGCGCGGGCGCGGAGCCGTCGGAGCATCGCTGTCGGGGCTGGCGGCACTCGGCCTACGGGGCTGATCCGGGCTGTCCGCGCCGGCGCCGCCACCGCGCTGGGGACGCTGCGGGCCTCCGTCTTCTGCTCCGGGGCGTCCCTGCCGGCGCTGTTGACCTGGAGCGCCGTCCTCGTCCTGGCCTCCGGGTCGCGGCCGGACCCTTGGGGGCTGGTCCCCGGTATCCGCCTGGGCCACGGTGATGGCGGCAGAGGTCTGTGGCTGGAGGGCCGAGGCGTTCGCCGACAGCATCATCAGCGGAATGGCAGTGCTCGCAAGGAGCAGGTTCGCAAACTTCATGATCTTCAATTCACATCTGGAGAAACCGATGTTCGAGAATGCCAAGCTGTCCGTTTTGTTCCCGGTCGGGCTCTTTAGAGTCTTGAAAGCTATCTTAACGTTTTTCTCCGATGCTCTTGGAAAACATGGCGAAAAGCTCTCCCGATGCCTATATCGGAGCTTCAGCCGGCTGGGCTCAGGGAAAGCACCCGCAACCGATGCAATGGACCGATGAAGGCGTCGTTCTCGGCGTCCGCAAACATGGCGAGACGGGCGTCATCCTCGAGCTGATGACGCGCGATCACGGCCGCCATTCGGGCCTCGTCCACGGCGGCCGCTCGAAGAGCCTGCAACCTGTCCTCCAGCCTGGGAATACGGTTCAGGCGACCTGGCGGGCGCGTCTCGACGAGCACCTGGGAACCTTTCAGGTGGAAGGCCTCAAGCTGCGCGCTTCGCGCCTCATGGATTCATCCATGGCGCTCTACGGCCTTGCCACCCTGGCGCACCTCCTGCGCTACGTTCCCGAGCGGGACCCACACTTTGCCCTTTACGAAACCCTGACCGTGCTGGTGGATCACCTGGACGATCCGGACCTCGCGCCCGCGCTCTTCGTACGATTTGAGCTCGCGATGCTGGCGGAGCTCGGATTCGGGCTGGACCTAACCTCCTGCGCAGCCACCGGCAGCGAGCGGGATCTCGTCTATGTCTCCCCCAGGAGCGGGCGTGCCGTCAGCGCGGCGGCAGGGGAGCCCTACAAGGACAGGCTCCTGACGCTTCCAGGCTTTCTGATCGGCCAGACCAGGGCGAACCGGCCCAACGAGAGCGAAATCAGGGCCGGATTTGCACTGACGGACTTCTTCCTGCATCAGAACGTATTCGCGCCGCAGGGCCAGCGAGCTCCGGAGGAGCGTGCGCGTTTCGTCGCACTTGCGACAGCTGGGGACGGGTGAGGTTTGTTTCTGTTATGTTCTCTTTTTGGGTGATAGAGAAGCGATTCGCAGTTGAGGAATTCAAGTAATGGGTAAGCCGGTCAATCCACCCTCTGGCGGCGAGATCGAGAACATCAATCTCAAGGACGCCTTGGAAGAGCGCTATCTGGCCTATGCGCTCTCCACCATCATGCACCGGGCGCTGCCGGACGCGCGGGACGGGTTGAAGCCCGTCCACCGCCGCATCCTGCACGCCATGCGGCTTCTGAAGCTCGACCCCAAATCCGCGCCGAAGAAGTGCGCCCGCATCGTCGGCGACGTGATGGGTCAGTACCACCCGCACGGCGACCAGTCGATCTATGACGCACTCGTCCGCATGGCGCAGGATTTCGCCCAGCGCTACCCGCTGGCCGACGGGCAGGGCAATTTCGGCAATATCGACGGCGACGGCGCCGCGGCCATGCGCTACACCGAGGCCAAGCTGACGGAGGTCGCGCGCCTTCTGCTGGATGGAATCGACGAGGATGCCGTCGACTTCCGGGAGACATACGACCAGGCCAACGAGGAGCCGGTGGTGCTGCCCGCCGCCTTCCCGAACCTGCTCGCCAACGGCTCCCAGGGCATCGCGGTCGGCATGGCCACCTCCATTCCGCCGCACAACGCTGCGGAACTGTGCGATGCGGCGCTGCATCTCATCGCGAAGCCGAACGCCTCGACCGAGCAGCTGATGCAGTTCGTACAGGGGCCGGACCTTCCGACCGGCGGCATCATCGTCGACACGCCGGCATCCATGGCCGAGACCTACAGCACCGGCCGCGGCTCGTTCCGCGTGCGGGCCCGGTGGCGCAAGGAGGATCTCGGGCGCGGCAACTGGCAGATCGTCGTCACCGAGATTCCCTATGCGGTGCCGAAGTCGCGCCTGATCGAGAAAATTGCCGAGCTGCTGCAGGACAAGAAGCTGCCGCTCCTGGCCGATGTTCGCGACGAATCGGCCGAGGACATCCGCGTGGTGCTGGAGCCGCGCGCGAAGACGGTCGATCCAATCATTCTCATGGAGTCGCTGTTCAAGCTCACCGAGCTCGAGAGCCGCATTCCCATGAACGTGAACGTTCTGGCCGGCGGCAAGGTGCCGAAGGTGCTGAGCCTGGGCGAGTGCCTGCGGGAATGGCTAGACCATCGCCGCGAGGTGCTGATCCGCCGCTCGACCTTCCGCCTGTCCGCCATCGACAGGCGACTGGAGATCCTCGGCGGCCTTCTCATCGTGTATCTCGACCTCGACCGGGTGATCAAAATCATCCGCGAGGAGGATGAGCCGAAGGCGGAGCTGATGCGCGTCTTCAAGCTCACCGAGGTTCAGGCGAACGCCATCCTGGACACCCGCCTGCGCTCCCTTCGCAAGCTCGAGGAGATGGAGCTCAAGCGCGAGCAGAAGAACCTGCAGGACGAAAAAGCCCAGATCGAGGAGCTGCTCGGCTCCGAGAAGGTGCAGTGGAAGACCGTTGCGGCCGAGATCAAGGAGGTCCGCAAGACCTTCGGTCCCGACACCGAATTGGGCCGCCGCCGCACCACCTTCGATCAGGCGCCGGACACCTCCGACATCGACTTCGCGGAGGCGATGGTCGAGCGCGAGCCGATCACGGTCATCGTCTCCGAAAAGGGCTGGGTCCGCGCCATGAAGGGGCACCAGGAGGATCTCTCCTCGCTGCAGTTCAGGGGCGACGACAAGCTCAAGACCGCCTTCTTCGCCGAGACCACGTCCAAGATCATCGTGGTGGCGAACAACGGGCGCTTCTTCACGCTCGACGCTTCGAAGCTGCCCGGCGGGCGCGGCTTCGGCGATCCGATCCGCCTCATGGTCGACTTGGAAGAGGGCGCGGACTTCATCGCCGCCTTCCCGTACAAGGCAGGCTCGAAGCTGCTCGTGGTCGGATCGGACGGACGCGGCTTTATCGTGCCGGCCGACGACGTCACGGCGAACACCCGCAAGGGCAAGCAGATCCTCAACCTCGATGCGCCCGCCGCCATGGTGGTCTGCACCGAGGCCGAAGGGGACCACGTCGCGATCATCGGCGAGAACCGCAAGCTCCTGGTCTTCCCGGTCAAGCAGGTGCCCGAGATGACCCGGGGCAAGGGCGTGCGCCTCCAACGCTACAAGGACGGAGGCGTCTCCGACGCCAAGGTCTTCACCCTGAAGGACGGCCTCACCTGGAAGGACACGTCCGGCCGCACCTGGACGGTCGCGAAGGAAGATCTGCGGGACTGGATGGGCGACCGCACCGAAGCCGGCCGACTGCCGCCGAAGGGCTTCCCGAAGTCGAACAAATTCGGGGAGTGACGATGCCGAGACTCGTGCTCTATGGGAACAGAGAGTCAGGATATTCTTACAAGGTGAAACTGGCTCTCACGCTTCTCGGGCTCGAGCACGAGTACCGGCCTGTCGACCTGACGATCGCGCGCAATCATAGGCCTCCCGAATTTCGGGAGGTCAGTCGTTATGGCGAGGTTCCGGTTCTCGTCACGGACGGCGAGGCGCTCGTTCAGTCGAACGCCATTCTCATGCACCTGGCGCGAACCACGGGCCAACTACGCGGCGAGTGCGATCCCGATCGTACGGTCGAGTGGCTGTTCTGGGAGGCGAACCGGATCACCTTCTCCATCTCCAATCTGCGCTTCGCCCGATATTTCACGAACGATACGTCGCCCGATGTGATTGCCTGGCTGGAATCCCGCGCCCGCGCCGACCTCGACCGGCTCGACGAGGAATTCCGGACCAAGGACGCATTCCTGCTCGGCTCGACGATCTCCGTCGCGGATATCGCATGCTGCAGCTATCTCTTCTGGCCTGAGCAGACCGGGATCGACTACAGCGCATGGAGGAATGTGAGGGCGTGGCTCGACCGCATCCGTGCCGTTCCGGGCTGGGCGCCCCCTTATGGGCTCCTCGGTTGAGTGAGGATCGCGGTCGCCCTCGGCGGCACAAATTGCAATTGCCGGGATGCCCCTTGCGAGCCGGGCTTCCGCCTTCCGCAGTCAGCTCTGATCCGCCGTTCCGCCGGTTGTCTCCGTCGGGTTCTGCATGTCGGCAGGCACCGGACCGCGTTCGCCTGCGCCCCGTTCGAGGCGAGCCGCGATCTCCGCCACGTGCCGGCCCTGGAAGCGTGCGCCGCCCAGTTCGTTCTCGCTCGGCTGGCGCGAACCGTCGCCGCCCGCGAGCGTCGTCGCACCATAGGGCGTGCCGCCGGAGATCTCGTCCATCTTCGTCTGTCCGGGATAGGAATAGGGCAGGCCCACGATGATCATGCCGTGATGGAGCAGGGTGGTATGGAAGGACGTGATGGTCGTTTCCTGGCCGCCATGCTGGGTCGCCGTGGAGGCGAACACGCTACCCACTTTGCCGACCAGCGCCCCCTTCACCCATAGGCCACCGGTCTGATCCAGGAAGTTGCGCATCTGCGCCGCCATGTTGCCGTAGCGGGTGGGGGTTCCGAAGATGATCGCGTCGTAATCCGCGAGCTCGTTGGGATTGGCGATCGGCGCGTCCTGGTCGATCTTCATGCCGGACTTGCGGGCAATCTCCTCCGGGACGAGTTCGGGAACGCGCTTGATCGTCACCTCGGTGCCGGGAACCGAGCGTGCACCCTCCGCGATGGCCCGGGCCATGGTCTCGATATGCCCGTAGGACGAGTAGTAGAGAACGAGAATTTTGGCCATCGCACCGTCCGTTGCCTTGAAAGATCACGCAACGAACGAGCGGCTGCCGACCGTTGTTCCGGCTCAGGAAGGAAACACTCGGCCGAATCTTTCATCCCACCCGAACCCAGCCATGGCCGCCCAGACGCTCCTGGGGTGTGAAGCGGGCCTTGTAGCCCATCTTCTTCGAGCCCTCGACCCAGTAGCCTAGATAGAGATAGGGCAGCCCCATCGCCTTCGCGCGACGGATGTGATCAAGGATCATGAAGGTGCCGAGGCTTCGGTCCTGGCGTTCCGGATCGTAGAAGGAATAGACCATCGACAGGCCGTCGCTCATGACGTCCGTGAGAGCGACGGCGACGAGGGCGCCTTCGCCCCTGCCGGTGATGCCGCTGTCGATCCCGCGACGGCGGTATTCGATGAGCAGCGTGTCAACGTGGCTGTCTTCGACCATCATGGAGTAGTCGAGCACAGTCATGTCCGCCATGCCGCCATCGGCATGGCGCGCGTCGACGTAGCGGCGGAACAGGGAGTACTGTTCCGAACTCGGTTTGTTGGGAATCTCGTTGCCGATGAGATCGGCGTTGGTCTTGAGAACGCGCTTCAGATTTCCCGACGCCGCGAACTCGTCGACGAGGACGCGAACCGACACGCACGCCCTGCACGTGTCGCAGGCGGGGCGATAGGCGATCGTCTGCGAGCGGCGGAAGCCACCCTGCGTGAGGATCTCGTTGAGCTCGCGCCCACGCCGTCCGACGATGTGCGTGAAGACTTTCCGTTCTTCCTTGCCCGGCAGGTACGGGCAGGCAGAGGGAGAGGTGAGATAGAACTGCGGTGTGTCGCGGGAGTGACTCGTCAAGCCGGGAAGCCCTGTGGAGAAACCTTGAGCGCTCAATCAACGCTCGAAGCATAACATTGGTGCCCGCGCCGTCCAGGAAAAGAACGGATGAGTCGCAGTCTTTTTATTCGCTTCGGATGATCAGCATTCCCGTGAGCAGGTCGCGGATGAAGCGTCCGTCGCTGCGGACCAAACCCATGATCACGTCGCAGGCCCAGAGCAGGAAGGTCGAGATCGCCACGTAGAAGAACAGAGCGTGGACTGCGGCTGCGAGCATCGACACCCGTCGGCCGGTCGACGGGTCGACCACGCGAAGACCCATCGTGCGCATCCCCACCGTCGCCTGGTGGGGCCCCCCGATGGTGACGGCGTTGTAGACGATGAAGATCAAGGCCGTGAGGGGTAGGGCGAAGAACAGGCCCCAGCCGAGCCCCAGGGTGATCAGTCCCAAGAAGAAGATGCCGATGGAAATCAGCACTACCCAGAGCGCGATCACGAGCAGGTCGATGAGATAGGCCCAGAACCGGCGGGCGATGACGCCCTCGGTCAGGCGGCTGTCGACCTGAAACGCACTGTAGTCGATGGTCGGCGGGTAGGGCCGGTTGACCATGTCCTGATCCTCAATAGGCGGTCTCCGACAGGCCGCGGGAGTCGATCCGCAGCGGTGCGAGACCTTCCGCCTTCAGGGTCTCGTACACCTCCAATGTATGTTGTCTGTCGCGCGTTTCGAGAGTGATGTCGATGGAAACGCCTTTGGCGGGCACGTCGAGGAAGAGGCGGCCGTGGGAAACCTCCAGGATGTTCGCGCCGAGCCCTCCGAGGAGGCTCGCCACGCGACCGAGGAGGCCTGGCCTGTCATGGGAGGTGATGCGGAAGGACGCGATCCGGTCGTCCCGTTCCAGCTCGCGGACCATCACCGAGGCGAGGATACGCGCGTCGATGTTGCCGCCGCACAGCACCAGCCCGACCTGCTTGCCCTCGAAGCGCCGAGGGTCAGCCAGCATGGCGGCAAGGCCCGCCGCGCCGGCCCCTTCGGCCATGGTGCGCTGCAGGGTGGCATAGGCATTGACGGCGCGCTCGATCAGCGGCTCCTCCACCAGGACGATGTCCGAAACGAGATCCCGCACGACGGGCAGCGGCAGTTGTCCGACGGTTTTGACCGCGATGCCTTCGGCCAGCGTCGCGCCGCCGATGGGGCGGTCCTCGCCCCTGATCGCGTTGGTGAAGGATGGATAGAGCGCCGCTTCCACGCCGATGATCTCGATGGACGGCTTCAGGGCCTTCGCGGCAAGGGCGATCCCTGAGATCAGGCCGCCGCCGCCGATGGGCACCACGATCTGGTCGAGATCGGGGGCGTCCGCCAGCATCTCCAGAGCGATCGTCCCTTGGCCTGCCATGACCTTCGGGTCGTCGTAGGGGTGGACGAAGACGAGGCCCTCCGCCTCGGCGATTTCCCGCGCCTTGGACGCGGATTCGTAAAGGGTTTCGCCGAACAGCACCACGCGAGCGCCGTAGGCGCGGGTGTTCTCCGCCTTCACCAGGGGGGCGCTCTCGGGCATGACGATCACGGCCGGGATGCCGAGGCGGCGGGCGTGGTAGGCGACCGCCTGGGCGTGGTTGCCCGCCGACATGGCGATGACGCCGCGCCGGCGCTCCTCGGGGGTGAGGCTTTCCAGCTTGTTCACGGCGCCCCGCTCCTTGAACGAGCCGGTGGGCTGCATGTTCTCGTGCTTCACGCAGACCTTGGCGCCCGTGATCTGGGACAGGCGCGGCGCGGGTACGAGCGGGGTGCGCAGAACCTGACCCTTGATGGTGCCGGCTGCAAGCTCGACGTCCTGAAGGGTAATGGCGTATTCGGCCAAGGCTTCCTCCGGCTTTCTTGTCGTATAGCCCTAAACGGGTCTTGGAGTCGTCTCCTGATAGCCCAGCAATCCGCCGGGCCGGAAGATCAGGAAGACGACGAGGGCGGCGTAGAGCGCGATATCCCGTCCTTCGATGGGTAGATATGCCGACCAGGCGGTTTCGTACAGCCCGATCACGAAACCTCCCAACAGGGCGCCCGGGATGGAACCGATGCCGCCGATGACGGCGCCGATCAGGGCCTTGAGGCCGTATTGAAAGCCGCCTGCGAAGCCCAAGCCCCCGTACTGCAGGACGATCAGCATCCCTGAGAGACCTGCCATCCCGCCCGCCAGCGCGAGGGTCTGGGTGAGGAGACGGGGGCCGTTGACGCCCATCAGGGCCGCCGCGCCCGCATCGTCCGCAGCCGCCCGCCAGGCCCGTCCGAAGCGGGTCGCCCTCATGAGCCAGAGTAGCCCCAGGGCGGCCGTGAGCCCGGTGCCGGCGGTGATGAGGCTGACGGGCGTCAGACTGACCAGGAAATCCGCCGAGCGGGCGAGGGGCCATGCGTCCGACCAGATCGGCGGCAGCCAGATCGTCACGGGGCTCTGCACGAGGCGCAGATACTCCATGAGTGCGAGAGAGAGGCCGACCGTCGCGATGAGGCTCGGCTGGGAACTGCCGGTGCGAATGCGGCTGATGGTGAAGGAGCCGCCGATGGCGCTGTGCATCGCTCCTGCGAACACGGCGCCGAGGAGGCCTGCCGCGATGCCGAGAAGCGGCGAGTTCAAGCCGGAGGCCAGCACGATGGCCACTCCCGTGACGGTCGCGGCCGAACCAATGGCCGCCAGTTCCCCGAACGCCAGATTGACCCGGCCGCTGAGGCCAAAGACCAGCGCGAAGGCGACGGAGAGAAGGGCATAGATCGCTGTGCGGGGGAGGCTCACGAGAATCTGCTGGAGCCAATAGGCGAGAACGGAGGGAAGCTCGACGACAGCCGCATGGGGTGGGCTCCCGGGATCGGCCGCCACGCCCTCCGGGGTGTTGAGGTAGTAATGTTTGAGTATGTAGAGGCTGGCGCCCGAGACCGGCCCTTCCTCGGTGGCCAGGCCGGTCAGCTCGGCCTTGTCAAGGGCAAGGCCCTCGGCCGCGAAGGTGCAGATGGCATAGCGGTCGAGGGGCGGACGGTCCGGGTACTGGGCCGAGTAGAGGATGGTGATGCTTCGCGCGGCGGGACCGTCCTCGATGCGCTGGACGGTAACCGTCGCGCCCGGGTTGAGCGCGGGCAGGGTGGATCGGCACACGCGCGCCTGATCCGCATCTATCGTCAATCCGCAGGCGGCAAGCAGGAAAAGGCCCGCAAGACAGGCGATCGGACGCCATGCCCCGAGGAAGCCTGCCCCTCTCATCGGCGGCCCTGCGCGGTCAGGCTCGGGCCTTCAGCTTCTCCGCGACGCGGGGTGCGAAATAGGTCAGGATTCCGTCGGCGCCGGCCCGCTTGAAGGCGAGAAGGCTCTCCATCATGGCCCGTTCGCCATCGATCCAGCCGTTGTTGGCCGCCCCTTGAATCATCGCGTATTCGCCCGACACTTGGTAGGCGAAGGTCGGGACGGCGAAGGTCTCCTTAACTCGGCAGACGATGTCGAGATAGGGCATCCCGGGCTTCACCATGATCATGTCCGCGCCTTCCTCGAGATCGAGGGCGACCTCCCGCATGGCTTCGTCCGAATTGGCCGGATCCATCTGGTAGGTGCGCTTGTCGCCGACCAGCGTGGCGCTCGTGCCGATGGCGTCGCGGAACGGACCGTAGAAGGCCGAGGCGTATTTCGCCGCGTACGCCATGATCTGCACGTCCTGGAACCCGGCTTCGTCGAGGGCGGCGCGGATCGCGCCCACGCGGCCGTCCATCATGTCCGAGGGAGCGATGACGTCGGATCCCGCCTCCGCCTGGAGAACCGCCTGCCTGGCGAGCAGCGCCACCGTCTCGTCGTTGAGGATCCGCTCGCCGTCCATCACGCCGTCGTGGCCATGGCTGGTATAGGGGTCGAGGGCGACATCCGTGATCACGCCGATCTCGGGGACGGCGCGCTTGATCTCGCGCACCGCGCGGTTGACGAGATTGCGGCTGTTGAGCGCTTCCGAGCCCGTCGGATCGCGAAGCGACGGATCCGTGTAGGGAAAGAGCGCGAGGGCAGGAATGTCGAGGGCTGCGGCGCGCTCGGCCTCCTTCACCACCTCGTCGATCGTCAGACGCTCCACCCCCGGCATGGAGGCAACCGGATGACGCCCGCCCATGCCCTCGACCACGAAGAGCGGCCAGATCAGGTCGTTCGCCGTGAGCACGTTCTCACGCACCAGCCGCCTGGCCCATTCGGCCTTGCGATTGCGTCGCAGGCGGTGGGACAGGTTCAGGGAGGAAGCGGCTTCCTGAGCTGCGGGGCGGGGGAACGGCGACAGTTTCGACATAATCCTCATCCGGCGCCGGCTTCGCTGCGCCAGCGCATGCGGAGAGGGGTAGCACATTTAAATTGCTCTAAAAAAGGGTTCTGCGTCGCATCCGACATATTCCTGCGGGGAAGCCGCACGGGGCAGCCATGCATTGACGGTAACCTTCGGCCCTGTTTAATCGCGGACAGGCTTTCGAGATGAAGCAAGGGAAACGCTCCATGGACGAAAACGCGGACGTCGTTTGCGAGAAGCAGGGAGCAGCCGGTGTCGTCACCCTCAACCGTCCTCGCGCTCTCAATGCCCTGACCCTCACCATGGTGCGCCGGATGCGCGAGGCCCTCGATGCGTGGGCCGATGACCCGCAGGTCACCCGCGTGATCGTTCAGGGCGCGGGCGAGAAGGCCTTCTGCGCCGGGGGCGACATCCGCCGTCTGACCGAGCTTCTGCAGGCAGGCGAGCGCGAGGAGGCGCTCGCCTTCTGGCGTGAGGAGTACAGGCTCAACATCGCCATCAAGCGCTATCCGAAGCCTTATATTTCCCTCATCGACGGCATCGTCATGGGCGGCGGTGTCGGCGTGTCCCTGCACGGCTCCCATCGGGTCGCGGGTGAACGCTATCTCTTCGCGATGCCGGAGGTCGGCATCGGCTTCTTCCCTGATGTGGGCGCGACCTATGCCCTGCCGCGCCTCCCCGGCCAGGCCGGCATGTATCTTGCGCTGACCGGCGAGCGGGTCAAACAGGCGGATGCGCTGGCGCTGGGCCTGGCCACTCACGCCGTGGCAAGCGGTGGCATGGACGCTCTGCGGCAGGCCCTCATTGCCGGCGCGCCGGTCGAGGAAACGCTCGCGCAGGCATCGACCGATCCGGGGCCGGCTCCTCTGGACGCCGAACGCTCCCTGATCGATTCCTGCTTCGCCGCGGAGAGCGTTACCGCCGTTCTCCAGCGTCTCGACGAGGCGGCGGGCCAGGGATCGGAATTCGCCGCCAAGACCGCGGCCGGCATGCGGACGAAATCCCCGACGAGCATGAGCATCGCCTTCGAGCAGGTACGCCGGGGAGCGTCCCTCGATTTCGAGGAGGCCATGAGGACCGAGTTCCGCATCGTCTCCCGGATCGGAGAGGGCAGGGACTTCTTCGAGGGCGTGCGCGCGGTTCTGATCGACAAGGACAACCAGCCTCGCTGGGATCCTGCCTCACTCGACAGCGTGACGCGGGACGCCGTCGACCGTCATTTCGCCAGCCTCGGGCCGCATGAACTGGAGACGGCCTGATGCCTCGCAATGGCAACCACGGGGCACAGCACGACGGTGCAAGGGATTACCTCTCCGACCGCATCGAGGAGCGACCGCCGGCCCCTGCCTCCATGCGCTGGGGCTTCATCCTCACCTGGTTCATGCGGGTGCTCGCCATCGTGTGGATCATGAAGGGCCTCAGCTTCTGGTCCGTGATCCTCGGGATCTGGACGCCCGTCGGGCAGTTCGAGGCCCGCTCCACGGGGTATCAGGCGACGATCATCTACTTCGCCCTGATCGACCTGATCGCCGCCGTGGGCCTCTGGATGGCCAGCACCTGGGGCGGGATCATGTGGCTGCTGGCGGTGATGAGCCACCTGATTCTCGCGGCCTTCTTCCCGGGCATCGTCTCCAGCGGCATCCTGACGATCGTGTTCTTCCTGACGCTCGTGGCGGTCTATATCGCCGTTTCGTGGCTCGCGGCTCAGGAAGAATAGGAAAACACCGTTATATGATAAAGGCTTAAGATGGGACGCCAGGCGCGCTCTCGGGTCTGAGACGAGCCCTCCCGCAGCCGATGCCATGGCGATGGCCGGGAAGCTATGCCTTTCACGGAGAAGTGTATCCTCAAGAACACAGTTTCAGGTTACATGGGGGTAGAGCCCGGTATCGAGGGTCGGAGGCCGTGCGAGGGGCGGTTCTGCCATAAAACGGCCCCGATGTTCTTCGTTTTCGATACCGTTCGTTAATCCAATCCCGGCAGTTTCCGCTGGGAGCGGGAGTGCCTTGGACGATGGTCCTGACGCTTTCCGTTGCCGAGCCACACCTAACCGAGAAGAGCCTGCGCTCATGTTGTCTCGCCGTGCCCTCCTGACAGGATCGCTTGCCTTTGTCCTGACGCCTGCCGCCGCTGCCATGGCCCAAAGCCAGGCCGAATGGTCGCAGAATTACGAGGCCGTATCCCGCACCCGCGTGCAGCGGACCTCGACCCCCATGCTCTCCCAGGAATCCCTGGCCGCCACCGAGCAGATGATCGAGTACTACCGCAACATCGCCGCCCGTGGCGGATGGCAGCCGGTTCAGGGGGTGCAGGGACTGCGCGTCGGCTCCAAGAGCCCGGCCGTGGTCGCGCTTCGTCAGCGCCTCATCATCACGGGAGACCTCGATCCGGCGGCGGGTGAATCGCCGATTTACGATTCTTACGTCGAGGCGGGCGTGCGCCGCTTCCAGGCCCGGCATGGAATCAGCTCCACCGGCACCATGACGGCTCCGACCGTGGCCGCCATGAATGTGCCGGTCGACATCCGCATCCGCCAGCTCGAGATCAACTTAGGCCGCCTGCGCAGCCTCGTGGCCGGCGGCATGCCCAACCGCTATGTGGTCGCCAACATCCCCGCCGCTCTTGTCGAGACGGTGGAGGGCGGGATGGTCCATACCCGCCACGCCGCTGGCGTCGGCAAGATCGACCGACAGTCGCCGCTGCTGAACTCGAAGGTGGTCGAGGTAAATTTCAACCCGTTCTGGACGGCTCCCGCCTCGGTGGTCAAGAAGGACCTCATCCCGAAGATGCAGAAGGAGCCGAACTACCTGACGGAGAACCGGATTCGCATCTTCAACGCGGCCGGCCAGGAGGTTCCCTCCAGCCAGATCAACTGGTTCTCGGACGAGGCGACCCGCTACCGCTTCCGCCAGGATCCGGGCGGCGATCTGAACTCCATGGGCTTCGTGCGCATCAACATCCCGAACCAGCACGGGGTCTACATGCACGACACGCCCTCCAAGGGCATCTTCGGCGACGATTTCCGCTTCGTCTCCTCCGGCTGCATCCGCATCCAGAACGTGCGCGACTACATCGAGTGGCTCCTGAAGGACACGCCCGGCTGGACCCGCGAGCAGATCGACGCCACCTTCAAGTCCGGCGAGCGCATCGATGCCCGCCTTGCCCAGCCGGTCCCGATCCACTGGATCTACATGACCGCCTGGGCGACGCCGGACGGCCTCGTGCAGTTCCGTGACGACATCTACAACAAGGACGGTCTCGGTGCCTCCATCCCGGTGGCGAGCCGCACCCCGACCGAGCCGGATGAGGAAATGTTCCTGCAGAACTGAGGTTTTCAGGCTCCCTCAATCAAAAGGCATCGGTGGATCAGCCGCCGATGCCTTTTCTTCACTGAGACGACAACAGGACAGGTCTGCTGATGACCTGTTCGAACCAAGTCTTAGACGACCAATCCATAGAGAATGCCTGACAGAACGGCACCGAGTACGGCAAAACCGATGTAAGCGAGGAACAGCGGCAAGCGTGCCAAAGCGTAGACGGCAATCGCGGCAGGGATGCTGGTGACTCCTCCCCCCACAAGGAAAGCCATTCCCGCGCCAGGGGCCATCCCCTGTTCAATGAGACCGTTCACCAGGGGCAGTGCGGCATAGCCATTGAGATAGGCCGGAATACCGACAAGGGCCGCGGTCAGGATCGGCATCAAGCCGGTTCCACCTAAAGCCAGGACGATCAGGTCCGCTGGAATATACCTCAGCACCAGGCTTTCGAGCACGAAAGCGAGGACCAGCCATTTTCCAAGGAAGAGAAGATCGCCGGCGGCACTGACCAACCGCCTCGCGTCACAGCCGGGTAAGCATGGATCGTGCGGGTTGGCGGGCTCGGGCTGCCCGTGGTAAAGGCCTGGGCCATCGGGGATCGAGCACCTTTTCAGGCGGGGCTCACAGCAAGGCGAGAACGATCATGAGCGCGAGCGAAGCAGCAAGAAGTCACCTGTCCAACAGCTTTTTCTCGGCCAGCCTTGCCGACAGTGATCCCGAGATCGCCCGTGCCATCGGGCTCGAGCTCGGTCGCCAGCGCGACGAGATCGAGCTGATCGCCTCCGAGAACATCGTGTCCCGCGCCGTCCTGGAAGCGCAAGGGTCGGTGATGACCAACAAGTATGCGGAGGGCTATCCGGGCCGCCGCTACTATGGCGGCTGCCAGTTCGTGGACATGGCCGAGGAGCTCGCCATCGAGCGCGCCAAGCGCCTGTTCGACTGCAAGTTCGCCAACGTCCAGCCCAACTCCGGCTCCCAGGCCAACCAGGGCGTCTTCATGGCGCTTATGAAGCCGGGCGATACTTTCATGGGCCTGGACCTCGCCTGCGGTGGCCATCTGACCCACGGCTCGCCCGTGAACATGTCCGGCAAGTGGTTCAACGTGGTGAGCTACAAGGTCCGCGAGAGCGACCAGATCATCGATATGGACGAGGTCGCCGAACTCGCCCGCACCCACAAGCCGAAGGTGATCGTAGCCGGCGGCTCGGCCTATTCCCGGTTCTGGGACTTCGCCCGCTTCCGCGAGATCGCGGACGAGGTCGGAGCCTTCTTCATGGTCGATATCGCCCACTTCGCGGGCCTCGTGGCGGGCGGCGCCCATCCGTCGCCGTTCCCGCATGCCCATGTGGTGACCACCACCACCCACAAGACCCTGCGCGGCCCGCGCGGCGGCATGATCCTCACCAACGACGAGGACATCGCCAAGAAGGTCAATTCCGCGATCTTCCCCGGCCTCCAGGGCGGCCCGCTCATGCACGTGATCGCCGCCAAGGCCGTGGCCTTCGGCGAGGCGCTGCGCCCCGAGTTCAAGCTCTATGCCCGCTCCGTGGTCGAGAACGCAAAGGTGCTGGCCGACACCATTCTCCAAGGCGGCTATGCCATCGTCTCCGGCGGCACGGACAACCACCTGATGCTGGTGGACCTGCGCCCGAAGAGGCTCACCGGCAAGGCCGCCGAGGCGGCCCTCGGCCGCGCCCACATCACCTGCAACAAGAACGGCGTGCCCTTCGACCCCGAGAAGCCGATGGTCACCTCCGGCATCCGCCTCGGCACTCCCGCCGCCACCTCGCGCGGCTTCGGCGTGGCCGAGTTCCGGAAGGTGGGCGAACTGATCGTCGAGACCCTGGACGGCCTTGCCCAGCATGGCCAGGAAGGCAATGCCCCCGTCGAGGAATCGGTGAAGGCCCGTGTGCACGAGCTGACCCGCCGCTTCCCGATCTACGCCTGATTCCGGGTCGAAAGATGCGTTGTCCCTATTGCGGGAGTCTCGACACCCAGGTGAAGGATTCCCGGCCGACGGACGATTCCTCCTCCATCCGCCGCCGACGCATCTGCCCGGATTGCGGTGGCCGCTTCACGACCTTCGAGCGCGTGCAGCTGCGCGAGCTCACCGTGGTGAAGCGTTCGGGGAGGCGCGTTCCGTTCGATCGCGACAAGCTCCAGCAGTCGGTGGAGGTGGCCCTGCGCAAGCGCCCGGTCGATCCCGAGCGCGTGGAACGCATGATCAACGGCATCGTGCGCCAGCTCGAGAGCATGGGCGACGGCGAGGTTCCGAGCGAAACGGTGGGCGAGCTCGTGATGGAGGGCCTCAAGGCCCTCGACGACGTGGCCTATGTCCGCTTCGCCTCCGTCTACAAGAACTTCCGTGAAGCCAAGGACTTCGAGGAGCTTCTTGGCAAACTGGCGGAGGAGCCGGAGGACACTCCGCGCCTGAAGAAGAAGCCCGCGCAGTCCGAGTGATGAGCTCCACCGGCGCACAGGACCAAGCCTCCGACAGACACGGCCAGGACGAGCGCCTGATGCGCCTCGCCATTGCGCTCGGGGAGCGGCATCTCGGCTTGACCTGGCCCAATCCGTCGGTGGGAGCCGTGGTGGTGGATGAAAGGGAGGACGCTCCCGTCATCGTCGCGCAAGGGGCGACCCAGCCGGGCGGCCGCCCTCACGCGGAGCGCGTCGCGCTGGCGGCGGCCGGTGAACGGGCGAAGGGCGCAACCCTCTACGTATCCCTGGAGCCGTGCTCCCATCATGGCAAAACGCCGCCCTGCGCGGATGCGGTGGTGGAGGCGGGCATTGCCCGGGTGGTTTCAGCCATCGAGGATCCGGATTCCCGGGTCGCGGGGCTCGGCCATGCCCGCCTGCGGGCGGCCGGGATCGAGGTTGTCGCGGGCTGCCTGGAGCCCCTGGCCCGCCGCGCGCATCGCGGGCATATCATGCGCGTCACGAAGGGACGGCCGGCCGTCACCGTGAAGCTCGCCCGCACGACGGAGGGCTTGGCCGGTTCGCGTCAGGGACCGCGCCTGATGATCACAGGGGGGATCGCCAACGGGAGGGTGCACCTGATGCGCGCGCACGCGGACGCCATCATGGTCGGTGTCGGCACCGTTCTGGCGGACGACCCGCTGCTCAATGTCCGCCTGCCCGGTCTTGAGAGCCGCTCGCCGCTTCGGATCGTGCTCGATTCACATCTGCGCACCCCGCCGGCGGCCCGCGTCGTCGCGGGAGCCCGCGAGATCCCGACCTGGATCGTCACCACGCTCGCCGCGCCCGTCGCGGCGGAGCGGGCGCTCGTCGCGCAGGGCGTAGAGGTGCTGCGTGTTTCGTCCGAGGAACGACAGGTGTCGCTGAGCGAGGCTCTCGGCCTTCTCGGCACCCGTGGCCTCACCCGTGTGTTCTGCGAGGGCGGCCCGGGACTGGCGGATGCGCTGGCGCGGGCCGATCTGATCGATGAGCTGGTACTCATCACCGGGCGCTCCGCGCGCGGTCAAGGCGACGTGCCCGCCCTCGGTCTCGCGCTCCAGGACCGCATGGACGCCCTCGATCTTTACGCCGACGAACAGGTCGGCTCCGATCTTTTCATGTTCTGGGAGAAGCCCTGATGTTTACGGGTATCGTCACCGATGTCGGCGAGGTCGTGTCCGCGGAAGGGGCTCAGGGCACCCTGAAGCGCCTGCGCATCCACGCGTCCTACGATCCCGCGACAATCGCCCTCGGCGCCTCCATCGCCTGCGGCGGGCCATGCCTGACCGTGGTGGCTTTCGGCCCCCGCGACGGCGGCTGCTGGTTCGACGTCGACGCGGCGGCGGAAACGCTCGAACGCACGACGGTCGGCGCGTGGAAGCCCGGCACGCGGGTCAATCTTGAGCGCTCGCTCAAGATCGGGGACGAGCTCGGCGGTCATATCGTCACCGGCCACGTGGATGGGCTCGCCACCATCGAGGCCAGGGAGGCGATCACCGCCGGCGACAATCCCTGGGGCCCGACGGCCCGCTTCGTCATCAGGGCTCCGTCAGCGCTTGCGCCCTTCATCGCGGAGAAAGGCTCGGTCTGCCTCGACGGGACCTCGCTGACCGTCAACTCGGTCGATGGCGATCTCTTCTCGGTGCTCATCATCCCCCACACGCTCGCGGTGACCACCTGGGGCGAGCGCCAGGAGGGCGACAGGCTCAACCTGGAGGTCGATCTCATGGCCCGCTACGCCGCACGGCTTGCGGAGGCCCGCCGGGCGGGGTAGGGAACGCCCATCCCATTCGTGTTTCACCCATTCTCGTTCGGCGCCGTCCGCCCGGCGCGAGCCTCTCCGACAAGGGAGAGGATGAAGGACTGTTCCATGGTCTCGCATTCCGCAAAGCCGCAAGGCTCCCGCCCTCCCGTTCCCGGCGCCCGCATTCTGGTCGTCGAGGCGCGATTTTATGACGATATCGCCAACGAGCTGCTGCGCGGAGTCCAGGGAGCCGTCGAGGCGGCCCAGGCCACCATGGACGTGCTGACGCTCGACGGCGCGCTTGAGATTCCGGCGACCGTGGCCATCGCTCTCGACGCCGCCGAGAAAGCGGGAAAGCCTTACGACGCCGTCGTGGCCCTGGGTTGCGTGATCCGTGGCGAGACCGGACACTACGATATCGTGGCGGGTGAGAGCGCCCGCGCGCTGATGGATCTCTCGGTCGCCCGCAAGATCCCGCTCGCCAACGGCATCCTGACCGTCGAGAATGAACAGCAGGCTTGGACCCGGGCGAGCGTGAATGAATTGAATAAGGGCGCGGGTGCGGTGGAAGCGGCGCTCGCCGTTCTGCGCATCAAGAAGAAGCTGGAGGCCTGATCATGACGAAGCCCGCAGAGCGCTCGGCCGCTCGCCTCGCTGCCGTCCAGGCCCTCTACCAGATGGATCTCTCCGGCAAGACCGTTGTGGACGCGCTTGCGGAGTTCGAGGCCTTCTGGATCGGCCGAGAGGTCGAGGGAATCGAGTTCAAGCCGTCCGATATCGAGTTCTTCCGCAACGTGATCTCCGGTGTGGTGCAGAACCAGCGTCCCATCGACGTGAAGATCGACAAGGCGTTGTCCGAGGGGTGGCCGCTGCGCCGCGTCGAGGCGGTCCTGCGCGCCATTCTGCGCGCGGGCGGCTACGAGCTGATGTTCCGCAAGGATGTTCCCGCCCGTGTGGTGATCACCGAATATGTGGACGTGGCCCACGGTTTCTACGGCGAGGACGAGCCCGGTCTTGTCAACGCGGTTCTCGATGCGCTGGCCCGCGACGTCCGTCCCGGCGAGCTCGAGAAGAAGGCGGCAGGGCAGGGCAAGCGCTAGGGTTCCGGATGGTCGGGATCGCCACGCCATGACCGCCCGGGAGCGCCCCAATGAAGACGGGCTGATCGCCCGCTTCTTCGCGCCTCTTGCGGGCGAGGGCGCCCTTGCCCTGAAGGACGACGCCGCCCGCCTGTCCCCCAGGGCCGGGCACGATCTCGTGCTCACCACGGACGCCCTGGTCGAGTCTGTTCATTTCCTGCCCGAGGATCCTCCGGCCTCCATCGCCCGGAAGGCACTGGGCGTGAACGTCTCGGATCTTGCCGCCAAGGGAGCAGACCCGGCGGGGTTCCTCCTCAGCCTCGCCCTTCCCGAGACATGGACCGAGCAATGGCTCGCGAATTTCGCCGCCGGTCTTGGGGAAGCGTCCCGCGACTTCTCGTGCCCGCTCCTCGGCGGCGATACGGTGAAGGCGAGGGGCGCACTCACCCTGTCCGTCACGGCCGTCGGCGAAGTGCCCACCGGAACAATGGTCCGCCGCACGAGCGCCCGCGCGGGTGACGTGATCTGCGTGACGGGCACCATCGGAGACGCCGCCCTGGGCCTGAGGCTCCGGCGGGCGCCCGCCTGGGCCGGGGGTCTCTCGCCCGCCGAGCGGGCGCATCTCGCCGACCGTTATCTTCACCCGCAGCCGCGCCACCGTCTTGCCTCCGCCTTGAGGGATCATGCCCATGCCGCCATGGACGTGTCCGACGGGCTCGCGGGCGACCTTGCCAAGATGATGCGGGCGAGCGGCGTTTCGGCCGTGGTCGAAGCAGCGGCGGTGCCGTTTTCCGCCGCCGTGAGCAGAGCGATCGCGGCCGATCCGGGCCTGTTCGACGTCGCCGTGACGGGCGGAGACGACTATGAGATTCTCTGCACTCTGCCGGAAAAGAAGCTCGACAGCTTCAGAAAACAGGCCGATAGCGTCGGCATCATGGTGTCCGCCATAGGCCGAGTCGTTGCAGGGCATGAACTCCCGGTCTTTCGGATCGAAGGTGCTGAAAGACGTTACGATGCAGGCTCATTCTCCCATTTCTGACGCTCTCGCCAAGCGCAATGCCATCATTCTCGCCGTGGCGACGGCGCTCGGCGGTTCAAGCCCGGCCATCGTGGTGTCTCTCGGTGGCTTGGTGGGGCAGAACCTCGCCGATAACAAAGAACTGGCCACTCTCCCGGTCAGCCTGCTCAATCTCGGCCTTGCCCTCGGAACTATTCCCGCCGCCATACTCATGCGCCGGGCAGGACGGCGCATCGGCTATGTCGTCGGAGCGGGCATCGGGCTGTTCGGCGGCTGCCTGGCGGCCTTCGGCATCGTGTCCACCAGCTTCCTGCTGTTCTGCCTCGGCACTCTGATCATCGGCATGTATGGCTCGTTCAACCAGAGCTACCGTTTCGCCGCGACAGATGCGGCCTCCGAGGCCTTCAAGCCGCGGGCTATCTCCTGGGTGATGACCGGCGGCATCGCGGCTGGCGTCATTGGCCCCCAGACGGTGATCTGGCTGCAGGATGCCTCACCGGCCGCCCCGTTTTCGGGCGCCTTCCTGGGGCAGGGGGCTCTCGCCCTCCTGTCCATGGCGGTTGTCTCCTTCCTCAAACCGGTGCCCGTCAGCGCCGCCCCGAAGGCGGGCGGCAGGCCGTTGCGCGAGATCGTGAGGCAGCCCCGGTTCATCGTCGCGGTGGTGGCGGGTCTCGTCTCCTACGCCCTCATGAGTTTCGTCATGACGGCCGCGCCCGTGGCGATGGTCGGCTGCGGGCATACGATCGGAGACGCAGCCTCCGGTATTCGCTGGCATATCCTCGCCATGTTCGGCCCCAGCTTTTTCACCGGGCGTCTCATCGCCCGTTTCAGCAAGGAGTGGGTGACGGCCGCCGGATTAGGCCTGATCGCCGTGTCCGCTGTCATCGGCCTGTCAGGCGTCGACGTGGGCCATTTCTGGGCCTCGCTCATCCTCCTCGGCATCGGCTGGAACTTCGGCTTCATCGGCGCGACCGCCATGGTGACCGATTGCTATCGTCCGGAAGAGCGTACAAAGGTTCAGGCCGCCAACGACTTCCTGGTCTTCGGATCGGTGGCCGTTGCGTCGTTCTCTTCCGGGAAGCTCCTGAATGAGGGCGGGTGGGAAACTGTGAACTGGATGGTCTTCCCCCCTGTCGCGGCCGCGCTAGTTCTCTTGGCTTGGCAGCAGAGGGCGCGAGCGGCGGTACCCGCATAAAGTCTAAACGGCTTCCTGTGGGTTTGGCGGGAAGTATCGTTGCGAACGGCCCAGTTTTTTGCCACCAAATATGAAGTTCGCTGGGGGTGGAGGCCGTTCAAGGCCGAAGTTCGGGCCTTGATGAGCGGCTTTCTGCTTTCCCATAACAAGGATGGCATGATGGCACTCACCCTTATTATTCTGGGCGGGCTTCTCTCGATTGCGTATGGCTTATGGGCCATCAGCGACGTGATGAAGCGCGACGCCGGTTCTCAGCGCATGCAGGAAATCGCAGGCGCGGTCGCGGAAGGCGCGAAAGCCTATCTCCGCAGGCAATATACGACGATCTCCATCGTGGGCGTGGTGCTGTTCGCTATCATCGCCTATTTCCTAGGCATTCGCGTCGCGATCGGCTTCGCCATCGGGGCGATCCTGTCGGGGGCGGCGGGCTTCATCGGCATGAACGTCTCGGTCAGGGCCAATGTCCGCACCGCGCAGGCCGCCACGCAATCCCTCGGCGGCGGTCTCGACGTCGCCTTCAAGGCAGGCGCCGTCACGGGCATGCTGGTGGCAGGCCTCGCGCTTCTGGGCGTGGCGCTCTATTACGGGTATCTCACCCGCATCGGCGGTCTCAATCCCGCCGACCGCGTGGTCATCGACAGCCTCGTGGCCCTCGGCTTCGGCGCCTCGCTGATCTCGATCTTCGCCCGTCTCGGCGGCGGCATCTTCACCAAGGGAGCGGACGTCGGCGGCGACCTCGTGGGCAAGGTCGAAGCGGGCATCCCCGAGGACGACCCGCGCAACCCCGCCACCATCGCCGACAACGTGGGCGACAACGTGGGCGATTGCGCCGGCATGGCCGCCGACCTGTTCGAGACCTATGCGGTAACCGTGGTCGCCACCATGGTTCTGGCGGCGATCTTCTTCGCGGGACAGGAAATCCTCGATTCGATGCTCATGTATCCGCTCGGGATCGGGGCGGCCTGCATCGTCACCTCCATCATCGGCACCTTCTTCGTGAAGCTCGGGCAGAACGAGTCCATCATGGGCGCGCTCTACAAGGGCCTCATCGTGACGGGCGTCCTTTCCGCCGTGGCGATCGGCCTCGTGACCTGGCAGATGATCGGCTTCGGGCCGATCCAGGGGGCAGACTACACGGGACAGGCCCTGTTCTGGTGCGCGATCATCGGTCTGGCTGTGACCGCCTTCATCGTGGTGATCACCGAGTACTATACCGGCGTCGGCTTCCGGCCGGTGCGCTCCATCGCCCAGTCGTCGGTGACGGGCCACGGCACGAACGTCATCCAGGGCCTCGCGGTCTCGCTGGAATCCACGGCGCTGCCGACCCTTGTGATCATCGCGGGCATCATCGTGGCGTTCAAGCTCGCGGGGCTCTTCGGCATCGCGATCGCCGTGACGGCCATGCTGGCGCTCGCGGGCATGATCGTGGCCCTCGACGCCTTTGGTCCGGTTACGGACAACGCGGGCGGCATCGCCGAAATGGCCGGCCTGCCGAAGGAGGTGCGCAAGTCCACGGACGCGCTCGACGCGGTGGGCAACACCACCAAGGCGGTGACGAAGGGCTATGCCATCGGCTCGGCGGGTCTCGGCGCCCTCGTGCTCTTCGCGGCCTATACGTCGGATCTCACCTACTTCACGCGCAACGCGGAGCAGTATCCGTACTTCCGGGACGTGGCTCCCGACTTCTCGCTCACCAATCCGTACGTGGTGGTGGGCCTGCTGTTCGGCGGCCTCATCCCGTTCCTGTTCGGCGGCATCGCCATGACGGCGGTGGGCCGCGCCGCAGGCGCCGTGGTGGAGGAGGTGCGCCGCCAGTTCCGCGAGAAGCCGGGCATCATGGCGGGCACGGACCGTCCCGATTATGGACGCGCAGTGGACATGCTCACCCGCGCGGCGATCAAGGAAATGATCGTGCCGTCGCTCCTGCCGGTGCTGGCGCCGATCGTCACCTACTTCGTGATCTACTGGGTTGCCGGCAAGTCTCAGGCCTTCTCGGCGCTGGGCGCGATGCTGCTCGGCGTCATCGTGACCGGCCTCTTCGTGGCGATCTCGATGACCTCCGGCGGCGGCGCCTGGGACAATGCGAAGAAATCCTTCGAAGACGGCTTCACGGATGCCTCCGGCACCACGCACCACAAGGGCTCGGACGCGCACAAGGCTTCCGTGACGGGCGACACCGTCGGCGATCCCTACAAGGATACGGCGGGCCCCGCCGTGAACCCGGCGATCAAGATCACCAACATCATCGCCCTGATGCTGCTGGCGATTCTGGCCCATTCCTGACGGAGCATGTAAACGAAGCCTTCAGACCCGCGGCTCAAGCCGCGGGTTTCTTTTTGGCATAAGGACAAAAGAAAAGGCCGGGACGAGAGCCCGGCCTTTCCGCGCGAAATCGGAAAATGTCTTAGCCGCCGAACGGGTTGAAGCTGTTCGTGCCGCGCAGGAGCTGTCCGAGGAAGCTCGTCTCCTGGCCGCCGGACGGGGTGGTGCGGCTGATGAAGTCGAACACCTTGCCGTCCTGGATTCCGTACAGGCCGACGCGCTCGACCCGCAGGTTCTTGTCGAAATACACTGCGGTGACCCGCTGATCGACCACCTGCTCGCCCAGGAACTGGAACGTACGGCGGGAGCGCTGGCTGATGTAGTACCAGCTCCGGTTGCCCACCGTGGAGACCGTCGAAGGCGTGCCGAGGGTCTGAAGCACCTGTTCGGCATTCATGCCCTTCTTGACCTGGTTCACGGCGTTCTCGTCCAGCTGGTATCCGCGGGCGAACTCCTCGCCCATGGTGCAGGCGGCAACGGAGGTGGCCAGGAAAGTCGCAGTAGCCAAGCGTACCAAAAGGGTATGATATCGACGCATCGTACGGTTCTTCCAGGAATGCGGCGCGGTACTTGCGCCTGTGGATCGTGATGGCGTAACCCGAGGTTTCGATTTTGACAAGCTTGGAAGGGCAAAGGCTGTGATATTCAGTCTCTTCCGCAGGAATCCCCGGCGCACGGCCATCGCGGCTCTCTATGCGAGAATCGCCAATGCCTCTCGCAGACCGGGGCTCTATGCGGCACTCGGTATCCCGGACAGTCTCGAGGGGCGCTTCGAATCCCTCTCGCTGCACATGATCCTCTCCTTGAGGGCCCTGCGTGAGCTGCCGCCCCCCGCGGACGAGGTTGCCAAGGACCTGACGGATGCCTTCTTCCGGGACATGGACGCCTCCTTAAGGGAAATGGGTGTCGGAGATACGGTCGTGCCCAAGCGGATGAAGAAGGTGGCAGCGGCATTCTATGGCCGGGCCAAGGCCTATGACCCGGCCTTTGGTTCCGCCGACGAGGCCGAGCTTGCCGAGGCACTGGGCCGGAACGCCCTGGGGAGCGATGCACCTGCCACTCGGCTTGCGCGTTATGCCCTTGCGGCGGACAAGAGCCTTAAAGGCGTCACGCTGGACATGTTACTCGAATCCGGGCCCGCTTTCCCGGCGCCCGAGGCCTTCACCGAGGAGGGAAGCCGATGACCCCTGAAACCGTAGGTCCCCTGTCGCGCCTCGTGGACGTCATGAACATCCCGCCGCGGGGGCAGGAGGTCCGCGTGACGGCGAGCGCCGAGGAGCGCGACGCGCTGGCGAAGGATTTCGGGCTTCCCGGGATCCGGTCCCTTTCGGGCGACTTCAAGCTCACCAGCACCGCCAAGGGCATCCACGTGACGGGCTTGGTGAAGGCTTCCATCACGCAGGTCTGCGTCGTCACCCTGGACTCCTTCGATTCCGATATCGAGGAGGAGGTCGAGGTGGATTTCGCGGAACCCTCCGGAATGCCGGCGGAGCCGCCGACCGACATCAACGAATACGAGCCTCCGGACGAAATCGTGAACGGCCAGGTCGATCTGGGAGCGCTCACGGCCGAGTTCCTGGCCTTGGGGCTGGATCCTTACCCGCGCAAGCCGGGTGTGGATTTCAACTACCGCGACCCCGGGGACGAAAAGGATTCGCCTTTCGCCGCCTTGGGCAGGCTCAAGACGGACAAATAGCGCGCGGTCTGAGGCAGCGATCGCCTACGGGGCTGCGCCCGCTCTCGAGAATGCGGCCCGGAAAGGGTACGGAATTTCGGTTGCGATACCCTCGCAAACCGGTATTTTCCGCCCCCTGTTCAAGCCGAAAGAAAGAACAAGCGGTTATGTCGAAACCAGTGCGTATTTCGCTCGATGCGATGGGAGGGGACCATGGCCCGTCGATCGTCATCCCTGGTGCGGCCCTGGCTCTCGAGCGGCATCCGGACATCCGCTTTCTCATCTTCGGCAACGAGACGGCGATCGCGCCCCTCCTGGACGCTCATCCCAAGCTGAAGGCGGCGAGCGAGCTGCGCCATACCGAGATCTCCATCGCGATGGACGAGAAGCCGAGCCAGGCAATCCGCATGGGGCGGGGCAAGTCGTCCATGTGGAAAGCCGTCCAGGCGGTTCGTGACCGGGAGGCGGATGCCGCGGTCTCGGCCGGGAACACCGGCGCTCTCATGGCGACGGCCAAGATCTGCCTGAAGACCATGGCCCATATCGAACGGCCGGCGATCGCGGCCATGTGGCCGACCATGCGAGGCGAGAGCATCGTGCTCGACGTGGGCGCAACCATCGGGGCGGATGCGGGACACCTGGTGGACATGGCCATCATGGGCGCAGCGATGGCCCGCATCGTGTTCGACCTGGAACGCCCGACCGTGGGCCTGCTCAATGTCGGCACGGAGGAAATTAAGGGAATCGAGGCCGTCAAGGAAGCCGGCCGCATTCTCAAGGAGATGGACGCTCCCTATCTGGAGTATCGCGGCTTCGTGGAAGGCGACGACATCGGCAAGGGAACCGTGGATGTTGTCGTAACGGAAGGTTTTACGGGCAATATCGCCCTGAAGACCGCCGAGGGCACGGCCAAGCAGATCGGCCAGTATCTGCGTTCCGCCATGAGCCGCACCCTGATGGCCAAGATCGGCTATCTCTTCGCGAAACAGGCCTTTAACGCTCTCAAGGACAAGATGGACCCGCGGAAGGTCAATGGCGGTCTCTTCCTAGGTCTCGAAGGCGTGGTCGTGAAGAGCCACGGCGGGACGGACGAGCTGGGTTTCGCGAGCGCCATCGACGTGGCCTACGACATGGCGCATTTTGAATTGATGAACACCATACGGAGCATGCTGGAGCATGATCCGGTCGGGCATGAGGCCTGAGGAAAGCACTATCTTGAAACGCATCCGTTCCGTTGTGCGCGGCGTCGGCTCCTATCTGCCGAAGCGCAAGCTGACCAATCAGGATCTCGAGAAGCTCGTGGACACCACGCACGACTGGATCGTGCAGCGCACGGGCATCGAGGCGCGGCATATCGCCGACGACAGCGAGACCACGTCGGTGCTCGGCATCAAGGCCGCGGAGGCCGCGCTGGCCGATGCCGGGCTGACGGCGCAGGACATCGATCTCATCGTCTGCGCCACCTCGACGCCGGATCATACATTCCCGTCCACTGCGACGATGATCCAGAACGGCCTGGGGATAAGCCACGGCGCCGCCTTCGACCTGCAGGCGGTCTGCACGGGCTTCGTCTACGCAGTCGCCACCGCCGACAAGTTTCTCCAGTCCGGCTCGCACAAGCGCGCCCTGGTGATCGGCGCCGAGACGTTCTCGCGCATCCTCGATTGGAACGATCGGACCACCTGCGTGCTTTTCGGCGATGGCGCGGGCGCCCTTGTGCTCGAAGCGCAGGAAGGCGAGGGGACGTCCGCCGATCGCGGCGTCCTGACGTCGCAGCTGCGCTCGGACGGCCGCTACCGGGACAAGCTCTACGTCGACGGAGGCCCCGGCTCCACCAAGACCACCGGCGTTCTGAAGATGGAGGGCCGGGAGGTCTTCAAATTCGCCGTCGGCATGGTCACGGACGTGGTGCAGGACGCCTTCAAGGCCACCGGCACGTCGTCCGATGAGCTCAAATGGTTCGTGCCGCACCAAGCCAACAAACGCATCATCACCGCCAGCGCCGATAAGCTCGGAATCGCAGCCGAGAAGGTGGTGATCACTGTAGACAGGCACGGGAACACCTCGGCCGCCTCGATCCCGCTCGCTCTCGACGTCGCCCGCAAGGACGGCCGGATCAAGGACGGCGATCTCGTGATGATCGAGGCCATCGGCGGCGGCTTCACCTGGGGCAGCGCGCTCATCCGCTGGTAGGAATAGAAGCCATATAGCCGATTTGGGAATCCCTTGACGGCAAGTCTAAGGTTGACCATACGGAGCCATCTGCATAGCGTCTTAACTGATTGAAAGACCAAAGAACTCATTCTGGGTTGGGGAGCTCAATGGCTGGCAAAACTGTGACGAGAGCGGATCTGAGCGAGGCCGTCTATCAGAAGGTGGGCCTTTCAAGGACAGAATCGGCCGAACTGGTCGAGCGGGTTCTGGCGGAGATTTGCGATAGCCTGGCCGCCGGAGAGACCGTCAAGCTCTCGTCCTTCGGCTCCTTCGTCGTGCGCAGCAAGGGCGAGCGCGTCGGGCGCAATCCCAAGACCGGCGTCGAGGTTCCGATCGATCCGCGCCGGGTCATGGTCTTCAAGCCATCCAACGTCCTGAAAGCCTATATCAACGGCGAAACCGTCGAGCGCGAGGACTGAGCCACGGCATGGCTGGCGGCGCACTGGACAAGAGCCCTGACGCGTTCCGCACCATCAGCGAGGTGGCCGAGGATCTCGATCTGCCGCAGCATGTGCTGCGCTTCTGGGAAACCAAGTTCCCTCACATCAAGCCGCTGAAGCGCGGGGGCGGCCGTCGCTACTACCGCCCCGACGACGTCGACCTCCTCAAGGGTATCCGCCATCTCCTCTACGGGGAGGGCTATACGATCCGAGGCGTGCAGCGGATCCTCAAGGCGGAGGGGGTCCGCTTCGTGCAGGCGGTGGGCCGCGGCGAGGAGAGCGTCGCCGCGCCGAAGCCGGAGCCGAGAGAGGCGCTCGAAGAGGACGAGGACATCATCGCTTCTCCCGACGCAGGCTCCGGTGAGGCCTCCCCCGGCGATGTTCTGCCCGAAGAGACCGTGCGCAAGCTCCAGGCGGCGCTGGACGAGCTGCTTGAGTGCGACCGGGTCCTTCGAACCCTGAAGGCGCCGGCCGACGCGGCCGCATCCGACTAGAGCATTTTTCGGCGAAGTAGACCCGGTTCGCCGTCAAAAATGCGGCACACCTGCGGCACACCAAAGAAAAGAGGTGATTCCACGTAAGTGGAAACAGCTCTAAGCCACGATTCAGGAGCGGAACTGGTCCAGTTCGTTTCCCCTGAACCCTTCGGACAGCTTTTTTGAGAATGATCCGAAAATGCGTGCGGGGAACCGCTTGACAGGGAAGGGGGCGGCCCTTAAACCGCACCCACACCGCTTCGGCGGTCCAATGCGCGGGCGTAGCTCAGTCGGTTAGAGTGCCGGCCTGTCACGCCGGAGGTCGCGGGTTCGAGCCCCGTCGCCCGCGCCACTTCTTCCCCACCAATTCAGATGCGTCGTCCAGGCCCCGTTCATGCGCCCCGTGCAGGAAAGGGCGAAGCGTGGCACTTTTTCGGGCCCTGCGCATTTCCCTCCTTGAATTTCCAGGCCTTCTGCCGCCTCGGGGGCCTGAGTCAGGGTTAGGGCAGAAGGATGATCTCGAAGTATTTCACCAGCTTTTCCAACTGGGTGGCGCAGGTTTCAGGGCGCCCGACCACATTCGCCCTGAGCCTGTCGATCATTCTCCTTTGGGCGCTCAGCGGCCCGCTTTTCGGATTCTCGGATACGTGGCAGTTGGTGGTGAATACCGGCACCACGATCGTGACCTTCCTGATGGTGTTCCTGATCCAGAACACGCAGAACCGCGACGGGGCGGCCATCCAGGCCAAGCTCGACGAATTGATCCGTGCCAGCGCTGCTCAAAACGTGTTCATCGGGATCGAGCACCTTACGCAGGAGGAGCTGGATGAGATTCGGGCCAAATGTGAGGCTAAAGCCAAGGCGGAAAGCGCCGCAAATCAGGCGGAGGTGCAGGCGAACCGCAAGGCGGCCCGTGCGGCGGAGCGGGCGACATCTTAGTTTGGAATGGTTCTTTTTACAGCGCCGCAAACACTTGTCAGGGAAGGGGAACTCGGTTAAGCCTCCGGCCACAAACCGCCGTTTGTCGCAGGACCTTCCTTCGGGCCTTTCTGTGGCTTAAATGCGTGGCATGTCGCCGGCCGTTCCGGTCGCGCTTCGTTCCTTCTGGGTGTCGTATGACGAATCTCCTCGCCGACTACCTGCCTCTCGTGATCTTCATCGGCGTGTCGCTCCTGATCGGGGTGGCGCTGCTCGTGGCGCCGTTCATCGTGGCCTACAGCAAGCCCGATACGGAGAAGCTGTCCGCTTACGAGTGCGGGTTCAATGCCTTCGATGACGCACGCATGAAATTCGACGTGCGGTTCTATCTGGTCGCCATCCTTTTCATCATCTTCGACCTGGAGGTCGCGTTCCTGTTCCCCTGGGCCATCGTGTTCGGGAACCTGGGCTGGTTCGGCTTTCTCTCGATGATGCTCTTCCTCGGCGTCCTGACCGTCGGCTTCGTGTATGAGTGGAAGAAGGGAGCCCTGGAATGGGATTGATCTCCGACAGCCAATCCACCCTGGTGGCCCCCGCCCCGCGCGGCATCCTCGACCCGAATACCGGCAAGCCCGTAGGCTCGACCGACCCCTACTTTGTTTCGATCAGCGACGAACTGTCCGACAAAGGTTTCCTCGTGGCCTCGTCCGAGGAGCTCATCAAATGGGCGCGCACCGGCTCGCTCATGTGGATGACGTTCGGTCTGGCCTGCTGCGCGGTCGAGATGATGCAGATGTCCATGCCGCGCTACGACGCCGAGCGCTTCGGCTTCGCGCCGCGCGCCTCACCGCGCCAATCCGACGTGATGATCGTCGCGGGCACGCTCACCAACAAGATGGCCCCCGCGCTCCGCAAGGTCTATGACCAGATGCCGGAGCCGCGTTACGTCATCTCCATGGGCTCCTGCGCCAATGGCGGCGGTTACTATCACTATTCCTATTCGGTGGTTCGTGGCTGCGACCGCATCGTGCCGGTCGACATCTACGTGCCTGGATGCCCCCCGACCGCGGAGGCGCTCCTCTACGGCGTGCTGCTTCTCCAGAAGAAGATTCGCCGCACCGGTACCATCGAGCGCTGAGCAAAGGTCATCTTCATGAGTGCTGAGCTCCAAGCCCTGAGCGACCACATCGCCTCGTCCCTCGGCGAGGCGATCGAGGATCGCGCCATCGCCTATGGCGAGCTGACGATCGTCGCCCGCCTCGAGGAGATCAAACGGGTGGTGACGTTCCTGCGGGACGATCCGCAATGCCGCTTCGTTTGCTTCATCGACATCTGCGGCGCGGATTATCCGGCGCGGGAGAGGCGCTTCGACGTGGTCTACCACTTCCTGGCGCCCCACCATAACCGCCGCATCCGCGTGAAGGTGGAGACGGACGAGGTGACCCCGGTCCCTTCGATCATCGACCTCTTCCCGGCCGCCAACTGGTACGAGCGCGAAACCTACGATCTCTACGGCGTCCTGTTCTCCGGCCATCCGGATCTGCGCCGCCTCCTGACCGATTACGGCTTCGAAGGGCACCCGCTCCGGAAGGACTTCCCGCTCACCGGCTATGTCGAGGTCCGCTACGACGATGGCCAGGGCCGCGTGGTCTATGAGCCGGTGAAGCTCAGCCAGGAGTTCCGCAATTTCGACTTCCTGTCTCCCTGGGAAGGCACGGACTACGTGCTGCCCGGCGACGAGAAGGCCAAGGCATAAGGCGGGAAGGGCGACCCATGGGCGAGCACAATATCCGCAATTTCACGATCAATTTCGGTCCCCAGCACCCGGCCGCGCACGGCGTGCTCCGCCTCGTGCTGGAGCTCGACGGCGAGGTGGTTGAACGCGTCGATCCGCATATCGGCCTGCTCCACCGCGGCACCGAAAAGCTGATCGAGTACAAGACCTACGTGCAGGCCAATCCCTATTTCGACCGGCTCGACTACGTCGCGCCCATGTCGCAGGAGCATGCCTACTGCCTGGCGATCGAGAAGCTCCTCGGCATCGCGGTTCCGCGCCGGGCCCAGCTGATCCGCGTTCTCTTCGCGGAGATCAGCCGGCTTCTGTCGCACCTCCTCAACGTGACCACGCAGGCGATGGACGTCGGTGCCCTCACGCCGCCTCTCTGGGGCTTCGAGGAGCGCGAGAAGCTCATGATCTTCTATGAGCGCATTTCCGGCTCGCGCATGCATGCCAACTATTTCCGGCCGGGCGGCGTGAGCATGGACATTCAGCCCGAGCTGATCGACGACATCGAGGGCTTCTGCGATCCGTTCCTGAAGGTGCTGGACGATCTCGACACCCTCGTGATGGGCAGCCGAATCTTCAAGCAGCGCAACGTGGATATCGGCACGATCACGTTGGAGGACTGCTGGAAGTGGGGCTTCTCCGGTCCGATCGTGCGCAGCTGCGGCGTGGCCTGGGACCTGCGCAAGTCGCAGCCCTACGAGTGCTACGAGGAGATGGAGTTCGACATCCCCGTGGGGCTCAATGGCGACAACTACGACCGCCAGGTGATCCGCATGGAGGAGATGCGCCAGTCCGTGCGCATCATGCGCCAGTGCCTGGACAAGCTGCGCGCTCCGGACGGGCAGGGACCGGTGAACACGCTCGACGGCAAGATCGCCCCGCCGTCGCGCAAGGACATGAAGCGCTCCATGGAAGCGCTGATCCACCACTTCAAGCTCTACACGGAAGGTTTCCACGTCCCGGCGGGCGAGGTCTATGCCGCCGTGGAGGCTCCCAAGGGCGAGTTCGGCGTGTACCTGGTGTCCGACGGGACCAACAAGCCCTATCGGTGCCACGTCCGCGCTCCGGGCTTCGCGCATCTGCAGGGCATGGATTTCATGTGCCGCGGCCACATGCTGGCTGACGTCGCAGGCGTTCTCGGTTCGCTCGACATCGTGTTCGGCGAAGTGGACCGGTAAGACACAGTCCGGGCTCGGTTGCGGGCCCGACACCACGCCCTGGAAGGCGTGATGGAATGTTCAAGTCGTGAATGGCCGGGTCTTGCCCGGCCATGACGATGAGGAGAAGAGTCAAAATGGCCGTTCGTAAGCTCGCGCCTGAAGAATTGCAGCCCGAGAGCTTCGTGTTCTCGCCCGAGACGGAAGCATTCGCCCAGCAGCAGATTGCCAAATACCCGCCCGGCCGCCAGGCCTCGGCGGTGATCGCATTGCTGGGGAAGGCGCAGGAGCAGGCCGGCGGCTGGCTGCCCCGCAAGGCGATCGAGGCCGTGGCCGCACGGCTCGACATGCCGCCGATCCGCGTGATGGAGGTCGCGACCTTCTACACCATGTTCAACCTGGAGCCGGTCGGAAAGTATTTCATCCAGTTCTGCGGCACCACGCCCTGCATGCTGCGCGGGGCCGGCGACATCAAAAGGGTGCTCGAGAAGCGCGTCGGCGACCAGAACCACGTCACGGCCGACGGTACCTTTTCCTGGCTCGAGGTCGAGTGCCTCGGCGCCTGCTCGAACGCCCCGATGGTGCAGATCAACGACGATTACTATGAAGACCTGACGCCCGAGAATTTCGAGAAGCTTCTCGACGATCTCGCGGCCGGTCGTCCGGTCAGGAAGGGCTCGCAGATCGGCCGCAACCGTTCCGAGCCGCACGAGGCCGTCAACACCCTCCAGGACCCGTCGCTCTACGACGGGTCCGTGGTCGGCGCCTGGCGCAAGCGCTTCGAGGAGCAGGCCAAGCCCGCCGAAACGGGTGAGGCCGAGGCCGCGATCGCCAGCGTTCCGCAGGAAGCCCGGGCTGCGAAGCCGGGAGCGGGGCGCCCCATCGAAAGCGAGGCCGCGGACACGCCCGCGGAGCGCGTCAAGCAGGGCGAGACGCCTTTCAATCCGGTCGATCAGAAGGAGGCCGCGGACCCGTCGGTGGCCACCAAGGGCAAGTCGCACACGGAGGAGGGCGCTCGGTCTGCTCCGCAGAGCAGCAAGTCCTATGTAGCCTCGCCCGGCGCAGGCGCCGTTCCGTCGAGCCCCACGACCCCGAACGCCGGTACGCCTCCAGCGCAGTCCGAGACGCGCCGCGACGGCAGCGAGAGCAAGCCGGGCGTGGTCGTCGACAAAGACAACATGACGTCCTGAGGGGAGTGAAACGAGATGCTTCACGATAGAGATCGCATTTTCACCAACCTCTACGGCTTCCACTCGCCGGACCTTCAGGCCGCGAAGATGCGCGGCGCCTGGGATGGAACCAAGTTCCTGCTCGAGAAGGGCCGCGACTGGATCATCGACGAGATGAAGGCCTCCGGCCTGCGTGGCCGTGGCGGTGCGGGCTTCCCAACGGGCCTGAAATGGTCCTTCATGCCCAAGAAGTCGGACGGCCGTCCGCACTACCTCGTAGTGAATGCCGACGAGTCCGAGCCTGGCACCTGCAAAGACCGTGAGATCATGCGGAACGATCCGCATCTCCTCGTGGAGGGCTGCCTCATCGCCTCCTTCGCCATGGGCGCGCATGCGGCTTATATCTACATCCGCGGCGAGTACGTCGCCGAACGCCACGCGCTTCAGCGCGCGGTGGACGAGGCCTACGAAGCCGGCCTGATCGGCAAGGACAACGTCCACGGCTATCCCTTCGACCTCTACGTCCACCACGGCGCAGGCGCCTATATCTGCGGCGAGGAGACGGCGCTCATCGAGAGCATGGAGGGCAAGAAGGGCATGCCGCGCCTGAAGCCCCCGTTCCCGGCGAACATGGGCCTCTATGGCTGCCCGACCACCGTGAACAACGTGGAGTCGATCGCCGTCGCGGGCACGATCCTGCGTCGCGGCGCCTCCTGGTTCTCGAGCATCGGCCGCCCGAACAACGTGGGCACCAAGCTCTTCTGCGTGTCGGGCCACGTGAACAAGCCCTGCAACGTGGAGGAGGCCATGGGGCTGACCTTCCGCGAGCTGATCGACAGCCATTGCGGCGGCATCCGCGGCGGCTGGGACAACCTGCTCGCCGTGATCCCCGGTGGCTCGTCCGTGCCGCTGGTGCCCGCCGAGCAGATCATCGACGCGCCCATGGATTTCGACACCCTGCGCAATCTGAAGTCCGGCCTCGGCACCGCGGCCGTGATCGTGATGGACAAGTCCACCGACGTCGTCCGCGCCATCACCCGCATTTCGTACTTCTATAAGCATGAGAGCTGCGGCCAGTGCACCCCGTGCCGCGAGGGCACCGGCTGGATGTGGCGCGTTCTCAACCGCATGGCCCAGGGTCGCGCCCAGAAGCGCGAGATCGACATGCTGCTCGAAGTATCGACCCAGATCGAAGGCCACACCATCTGCGCGCTCGGCGACGCGGCGGCCTGGCCGGTCCAGGGTTTGATCCGCCACTTCCGTCACGAGATCGAGAAGCGGATCGACGACTACGCGGCAAACCCGCATTCAGAATCCGTCATGATCGCGGCGGAGTGAGAGTAGAGATGGCTAAGATCATCGTTGATGGCGTCGAGGTCGACGTCCCCGCCGAATACACGCTGCTCCAGGCCGCCGAGGCAGCTGGCGCGGAAGTTCCGCGCTTCTGCTACCACGAGCGGCTCTCGATCGCCGGCAACTGCCGCATGTGTCTCGTCGAGGTGAAGGGCGCGCCGAAGCCGGTGGCCTCCTGCGCGTGGGGCGTGCGCGACTGCCGTCCGGGCCCGAACGGCGAGCCGCCGGAAATCTCGACCAAGTCGCCGACGGTCAAGAAGGCGCGCGAGGGTGTGATGGAGTTCCTCCTGATCAACCACCCGCTCGACTGCCCGATCTGTGACCAGGGCGGCCAGTGCGACCTGCAGGACCAGGCCATGGCCTACGGCGTCGACACCAGCCGCTACCATGAGAACAAGCGCGCGGTGACCGACAAGTATCTCGGCCCGCTCGTGCGTACCTCCATGAACCGCTGCATCCACTGCACCCGCTGCGTGCGCTTCACCGCCGAGGTGGCGGGCGTGCCGGACATGGGCGCCCTGTGGCGCGGCGAGGACATGGAGATCACGAGCTATCTCGAGAAGGCGCTCGGCTCCGAACTGCAGGCCAACATCGCCGATCTGTGCCCGGTCGGCGCGCTCACCCACAAGCCCGAGTCCTTCCACTACCGCCCCTGGGAGCTCACCAAGACCGATTCCGTCGACGTGATGGATGCGGTCGGCTCCTCGATCCGGGTCGATTCCCGTGGCCGCGAGGTCATGCGCATCCTGCCGCGCGTGAACGAGGCGGTGAACGAGGAGTGGATCTCCGACAAGACCCGCCAGATCGTCGACGGCCTGCGACTGCAGCGCCTCGACCGTCCCTTCGTGCGTGAGAATGGCCGCCTGCGGCCCGCTTCCTGGCAGGAGGCCTTCGCGGCCATCGCCGCCAAGGTGAAGGGTACGGACGCGACGAAGATCGGCGCCATCGTGGGCGATCTCGCCGCCGTGGAGGAGATGTTCGCCCTGAAGCTCCTCATGGAGAGCCTCGGCGTGACGAACGTGGACGCCCGCCAGGACGGCACGGTGCTGTCGCCGGCTTACGGCCGCGGCTCCTATCTCTTCAACACGACCATTCCCGGCATCGAGGATGCGGACGCGATCCTGATCGTGGGCTCGAACCCTCGCATCGAGGCGTCGCTCGTCAACGTGCGCATCCGCAAGCGCTGGCGCGCGGCCCCGCCGCCGATCGCGCTGATCGGCGAGAACGCGGACCTGACCTATCCCTACGAATACCTCGGCGCAGGCCCCGACACCCTGACGGAGCTCGCCTCCGGCCGCCACAGCTTCATCGAGACGCTGCGCGGCGCCGAGCGTCCGCTGATCATCGTGGGGCAGGGCGCTCTTGCGCGGCCGGATGGTCTCGCGGTCCTGTCCGCCGTCGCGAAGCTCACCCAGGACGTGGGTGCGGTCACCGACAGCTGGAACGGCTTCTCGGTCCTGCACACCGCAGCCTCCCGCGTCGGTGCGCTGGATCTCGGCCTCGTGCCGGGCGCTGGCGGCCTGAGCGCTCGGCAGATGGCCCAGGGCGGGGTGGACGTGCTGTTCAACCTCGGTGCCGACGAGATCGACATCGCCCCGGGTGCTTTCGTGATCTATCAGGGCACCCATGGCGACCGCGGCGCCCACCGGGCCGACGTGATCCTGCCGGCGGCCACCTACACGGAAAAGTCCGGCACCTACGTGAACACGGAGGGCCGGGTGCAGATGGCCAACCGCGCGGCTTTCGCGCCGGGAGAGGCCCGTGAGGATTGGGCGATCCTGCGCGCACTGTCCGACGTGCTGGGCCGCCGTCTGCCCTTCGACTCGCTGAACGCCTTGCGGGCGAAGCTTTACGCGGCCTACCCGCATTTCGCCGCCATCGAGACGGTCCAGCCGGCCGACGGCACGGCCGCCATCCAGGCGCTCGTGGGCCTCGGCGGCACACTCGGCCGCGAGGCGTTCACGAGCCCGGTGAAAGACTTCTACCTGACCAACCCGATCGCGCGCGCCTCCGGCGTCATGGCCGAGTGCTCGGCACTCGCCCGTGACCTGAAGCTCGAAGCGGCCGAGTAAGAGAGGAGCGGATCATGGAAATGGGAGATATCCTCCTCGCGGTCGCGATCATGCTGGGCAAGAGCCTGCTCATGCTCGTGGCGCTTCTCGTCTTCATCGCGTACGCTCTCTATGCCGACCGCAAGGTCTGGGCCGCCGTTCAGCTGAGGCGCGGCCCGAACGTGGTCGGACCCTGGGGCTTGCTCCAGTCCTTCGCGGACCTGCTCAAGTTCGTCCTGAAGGAGCCCGTCATCCCGGCTCCGGCCAACAAGAGCATGTTCCTTCTGGCGCCGCTCGTGATGTGCACGCTCTCGCTTGCGGCCTGGGCGGTCATCCCGCTCAACGCGGGCTGGGCGATCGCCGACATCAACGTGGGCATCCTCTACATTTTCGCGATCTCCTCGCTCGGCGTGTACGGCGTCATCATGGGCGGCTGGGCTTCGAACTCGAAGTACCCGTTCCTCGGCGCGCTCCGTTCGGCGGCCCAGATGGTGTCCTACGAGGTCTCGATCGGCTTCGTGATCGTGACCGTGCTCATGTGCGCCGGGACCCTGAACCTGTCGGGCATCGTGGAATCGCAGAACACGAGCCTGGGCATCCTCGGCTGGTACTGGCTGCCCCTGTTCCCGATGTTCGTGGTGTTCTTCATCTCGGCCATGGCCGAGACGAACCGCCCGCCCTTCGACCTGCCGGAGGCGGAATCGGAGCTCGTGGCCGGCTACATGGTGGAGTATTCCTCCACCCCGTATCTGCTGTTCATGCTCGGCGAATACGTGGCCATCATGACCATGTGCGCCCTCGGCACGATCCTGTTTCTGGGCGGCTGGCTGTCCCCGATCCCCTTCGCGCCCTTCACCTGGGTTCCGGGCGTGATCTGGTTCGTGCTGAAGGCGAGCTTCCTTTTCATTCTCATCGCCATGGTGAAGGCCCTGGTTCCGCGCTATCGCTACGATCAGCTCATGCGCCTGGGCTGGAAGGTTTTCCTTCCGCTCTCGCTCGCCATGGTGATCATCGTGGCGGCCGTGCTCATGGTGACCGGCCTTGCGCCGGGCATGCGCTAAGGAGATCGACATGAAGATCGGTCAATTCTTCAACGCCCTCCTGCTGAAGGAATTCGTGGCAGGCTTCATCCTGACCACCAAATACTTCTTCAAGCCGAAGGCCACGCTCAACTACCCCTTCGAGATGGGGCACCGGGGGCCGCGCTTCCGGGGCGAGCACGCCCTGCGCCGCTACCCCAACGGGGAGGAGCGCTGCATCGCCTGCAAGCTCTGCGAGGCGATCTGCCCGGCTCAGGCCATCACCATCGAGGCCGGACCGCGCCGGAACGACGGCACCCGCCGCACGACCCGCTACGACATCGACATGGTCAAGTGCATCTATTGCGGCATGTGCCAGGAGGCCTGCCCGGTGGATGCCATCGTGGAGGGGCCGAACTTCGAGTTCTCCGTGGAGACCCGCGAGGAGCTTCTCTACGACAAGGCCAAGCTCCTTGAGAACGGGGAGCGCTGGGAGCGTGAAATCGCGAAGAACATCGCGAAGACCGCGCCCTACCGGTAAGCGGGACATGATGCGGCGGCCGCGATCCGGCCCACCGCATGAATGCGGCTGAAAAGGAGGGGCTGGTCCCGGTCGTCCGGCCAGCTCCGGGCCTCTTTCCCGGTAAAGGGCAGGGGGCATGCATCTCCGGCGGGTTGTTCCCTCCGGATTCGGAATTTATAGACAGGCCATCGGATTCCCACCGGGAACTCCCGGCCACGTCGGAAGGGGCCGCACTCGAGGCGGCTTGTGTATGAGCATGACGGTTACCGCCGCCTTCTTCTATCTGTTCGCGACAGTCACGATCGCATCAGGATTCATGGTGATCGCCTCGCGCAATCCCGTGCAGTCGGTGCTCTTCCTCATCCTGGCCTTCGTCAACGCGGCGGGCCTGTTCCTGATGATGGGGGCCGAGTTCCTTGCGATGATCCTGGTCATCGTCTATGTGGGCGCGGTCGCGGTGCTGTTCCTCTTCGTCGTCATGATGCTCGACGTGGATTTCGCGGCGCTCCGCCAGGGCTTCCTGCAATATCTGCCGTTCGGTGCCCTGATCGGCGTCATTCTTCTGATCGAGCTCATCTTCGTGGTGAGCGCCTATGTGGTCGATCCCGGCCTCATCCGGGCCCCGGCGGTGCCGATCCCGGCCGCCGACGTGATGACCAACACCGAGGCCCTGGGGCATGTGCTCTACACCCGCTACTTCTACTTCTTCCAGGCGGCCGGCCTGATCCTGCTGGTCGCCATGATCGGCGCCATCGTGCTGACCCTGCGGGAGCGCGTCGGCGTGCGGCGTCAGGACATCTCGATGCAGAACGCCCGTACTCAGGAAACCGCCGTCCAGGTTCGGAAGGTCCCCTTCCGCCAGGGCATCTAAGGAGACACGCGATGGTTATCGGACTGGGCCATTATCTCACGGTCGCCGCCGTGCTCTTCACGCTGGGCGTGTTCGGCATCTTCATCAACCGGAAGAACGTCATCGTCATCCTGATGTCCATCGAGCTGATCCTGCTCTCGGTGAACATCAACCTCGTGGCCTTTTCGACCCACCTGAACGACATCGTCGGCCAGGTTTTCGCCCTGCTGATCCTCACGGTCGCGGCGGCCGAGGCGGCGATCGGCCTCGCCATTCTGGTGGTCTTCTTCCGCAACCGCGGCTCCATCGCGGTCGAAGACGTGAACATGATGAGGGGCTAGAGCATGATCCGGAAAAGTGGAGCCCGGTTTTCTGAACAAGATCATGCGGCCATGAGCCAGGTCCTAACGGCTAAGTAAGCGCTATGTACCACGCAATCGTCTTCCTGCCGCTCGTCGGCTTCCTCATCGCAGGCCTCTTCGGCCGCGTCATCGGCGCAAGGCCCTCCGAGATCGTCACCACGGCGCTGCTCGCCGTGTCGGCGGTTCTCTCCTGGGTGTCCTTCATCCAAGTGGGCTTCGGCGAGGAGCCGATGGTCCGGGTCCAGGTGGCCCAATGGATGTCGGTCGGCGACCTCCAGGTCGACTGGGCGTTCCGCATCGATACGCTCACCGCCATGATGCTGGTGGTGGTCAACACCGTGTCGGCGCTCGTGCACCTCTATTCCATCGGCTACATGCACGAGGATCCGCACCGTCCTCGCTTCTTCGCCTATCTGTCGCTTTTCACCTTCGCCATGCTCATGCTGGTGACGGCCGACAATCTGGTGCAGATGTTCTTCGGTTGGGAAGGCGTGGGTCTGGCGAGCTACCTGCTCATCGGCTTCTGGTACAAGAAGGACTCCGCCAACGCCGCCGCCATGAAGGCCTTCATCGTCAACCGCGTCGGCGATTTCGGCTTCCTGCTCGGCATCTTCACGATCTTCGTGCTGTTCAACGGCGTCACCTTCGACTCGATCTTCCCGCGGGTCGCGGAGTTCGCCGACGCCCGGTTCCACTTCCTCGGCATCGAGTGGCACGCGCTCACGATCGCCGGCCTGCTGCTTTTCATGGGCGCTATGGGCAAATCGGCCCAGTTCCTGCTGCACACCTGGCTGCCGGACGCGATGGAAGGCCCGACCCCGGTCTCGGCCCTCATCCACGCCGCCACCATGGTGACCGCGGGCGTGTTCATGGTCGCGCGCCTGTCGCCGGTCTTCGAGTACGCCCCTGCGGCTCTCACCGTCGTCACAATCGTCGGCGGCATCACGGCTTTCTTCGCCGCGACCGTCGGCCTCGTCCAGAACGACATCAAGCGCGTGATCGCGTATTCGACCTGCTCGCAGCTCGGCTACATGTTCGTGGCGCTCGGCGTCGGCGCCTACAGCGCCGGCGTGTTCCACCTGTTCACGCACGCCTTCTTCAAGGCGCTCCTGTTCTTGGGCGCAGGCTCGGTCATCCATGCCATGCACCACGAGCAGGACATGCGGAACATGGGCGCGCTGCGCCGCTACATCCCGCTCACCACGGCGATGATGGCCATCGGCACGCTCGCACTCACGGGCTTCCCGTTCACGGCCGGCTACTACTCGAAGGACGCCATCATCGAGGCGGCCTACGCCTCCCACAGCCGCGCCGGCCAGTTCGCCTTCCTGGCGACCGTGATCGCTGCCCTGATGACCTCATTCTACTCCTGGCGCCTGTTCTTCCTCACCTTTGAGGGCAACGCGCGCTGGTCGAACGCCGACCACCACGCCCACGGCCACCACGAGGGCGTGGAGCACGACGACCACAGCCATGACGTCGAGCCCGCCACCCATGCGGATCACGAGCACGGCCATCATGGGACTCATACCCCTCACGAGAGCCCTCTGGTGATGGTGCTGCCGCTCGTCGTGCTGGCCATCGGCGCGGTCGTTGCAGGCTTCGTGTTCCACGAGGCGTTCCTCGGACACGGCTACCAGGAGTTCTGGAAGGGTGCCCTGTTCACCCGTCCGGAGAACCACATCCTGGAAGAGATGCATCACATTCCGGGCTGGGTGCCGTTCCTGCCCACGGTGATGATGATCCTCGGCTTCCTGCTGGCGGTATACATGTACATCGTCGACGCCAAGAAGCCCGCGCAGCTCGCGGCGGATCACCCGATCCTGTACCGTTTCCTGCTCAACAAGTGGTATTTCGACGAGCTGTACGACGTCATCTTCGTGCGTCCCGCCATGGCCATCGGCCGCTTCTTCTGGCGCACGGGCGACCAGCGGATCATCGACGGGCTCGGGCCTGACGGCATCTCGGCCCGCGTGCTCGACGTGACGCGCGGCGCGGTGCGGCTCCAGTCCGGCTACGTCTACCACTACGCCTTCGCGATGCTGATCGGCGTTGCGGCTCTCGTGACCTTCTATCTCTTCAGGGGAGCTTAACTATGTTCGGCTTCGGCATCCTCTCGGGCCTGCTCATCCTGCCGCTCGTCGGCGCGGCCTTCATCCTGACGCTGCGCGGCGACAGCGAGGCGGCGCGCTCGAACGCGCGCTGGGCGGCCCTCGCCACGACCCTCGCGACCTTCGTGCTCTCGCTGGTCGCCTGGAACCGGTTCGACGCGGCCTCGGCCACGTTCCAGCTGGTGGAAAGCCACACCTGGCTGACGGACACGATCCGGTTCAAGCTCGGCGTCGACGGCTTCTCCATCCCGCTCATCCTGCTCACCACGTTCCTGATGCCGTTCTGCATCCTGGCCTCGTGGGAGTCCATCGGGCACCGCGTGAAGGAATACTACGTCGCGTTCCTGGTCCTCGAGACAACGATGATCGGCGTGTTCTGCGCGCTCGATCTCGTGCTCTTCTACCTGTTCTTCGAGGCCGGCCTCATTCCGATGTTCCTCATCATCGGCATCTGGGGCGGCAAGCGGCGTATCTACGCCAGCTTCAAGTTCTTCCTCTACACGCTGCTCGGCTCGGTGCTGATGCTGCTCGCGATCATGGCCATGTACTGGCAGGCGGGCACCACGGACATCCCGACGCTGCTCGCGTTCAAGTTCCCGTACAACCTGCAGATCTGGCTCTGGCTCGCCTTCTTCGCGTCCTTCGCCGTGAAGATGCCCATGTGGCCGGTGCACACCTGGCTGCCCGACGCGCACGTGGAAGCGCCGACGGCCGGCTCCGTGATCCTGGCGGGCGTGCTCCTGAAGATGGGCGGCTACGGCTTCATCCGAGTCTCGCTGCCGATGTTCCCGGAGGCTTCCGTTTATTTCGCGCCGCTGGTCTTCGCCCTCTCGGTCATCGCGATCGTCTATACGTCGCTGGTCGCGCTGATGCAGGAGGACATCAAGAAGCTCATCGCCTATTCTTCCGTGGCGCATATGGGCTTCGTGACCATGGGCCTGTTCAGCATGAACGAGCAGGGCATCCAGGGCGCCATGTTCACCATGATCTCCCACGGTCTGATTTCCGGCGCGCTCTTCCTCAGCGTCGGTGTGATCTACGATCGGATGCATACCCGCGAGATCAAGGCCTATGGCGGCCTCGTGAACCGAATGCCCATGTATGCGGTGGTGTTCATGATCCTCACCATGGCCAACGTGGCGCTTCCCGGCACCTCGGGCTTCATCGGCGAGTTCCTGACCCTCATGGGCGCGTTCCGCTCCAATACCTGGGTGGCCTTCTTCGCAACGACCGGCGTGATCCTCTCGGCCGCCTATGCGCTCTGGCTCTACCGCCGCGTGGTCTACGGGGAAATCGACAAGCCCGCGCTCCAGACTATTTCGGATCTGAACCGCCGTGAGATCATCACCTTCGCGCCGCTCATCCTGCTGATCATTTACTATGGCGTGCAGCCCGGCCCGATCCTCGACACCTTCGCGGTGCCGACGGATGCGCTCATGCAGAGCGTCCAGGCCGCGCTCTCCACCGTGAAAACGGCGGCTCTCACCGCACATTGAGGTCATGATGAACCCCGTCCTCACCATCCCCGCTTTCGGCCCCGTCCTGCCGGAGATCATCCTCGCAGCGGGCGCTCTCGTCCTGGTCCTGTTCGGCGCGATCCGCGGCGAACGCTCCGGGGAAAGCATGAACGTCATCGCCCTCGCGCTTCTGGCTGTCGCCTTCGTGGCGGTGCTGATGCTGCCGGACGAACCCGTCCAGACCATGTACGGCTCCTTCGTGGTCGACGGCTTCGCCAAGTTCATGAAGGCCCTCACGCTGGTGGCTTCCGCAGGCGGCGTGATCCTGTCGATGGACTACATGCGCCGGGAGGGCATCAGTCGCTTCGAGTATCCCATCCTGATCGTCCTTTCGACGCTCGGCATGATGATGGTCATCTCCGCCAACGACCTGATCGCGCTCTATCTCGGCCTCGAGCTGCTCAGCCTCTCGTCCTACGTGATCGCCGCCTTCGACCGCGATAACGTCCGGTCGACGGAGGCGGGCCTCAAATACTTCGTGCTGGGATCGCTGTCGTCGGGCATGCTGCTCTACGGCGCGTCGCTGGTTTATGGCTTCACCGGAAACGTGTCCTTCCCGGCCATCGCCGGAATCCTGCAGGGGCAGGTGGGCATCGGCGCGATCATCGGCATCGTGTTCGTTGCCGCCGGCATCGCGTTCAAGATCTCCGCCGTGCCGTTCCACATGTGGACTCCGGACGTCTACGAGGGATCCCCGACCCCGGTGACCGCCTTCTTCGCCGCCGCGCCCAAGATGGCCGGCATGGCCATGGCCACCCGCGTGTTCATCGATGCCTTCCCGGGCATCGTCGGCCAGTGGCAGCAGATTATCGTCTTCATCTCCATTGCGTCGATGGCGCTCGGATCGTTCGCCGCCATCGGCCAGCGCAACCTCAAGCGCCTGATGGCGTATTCATCCATCGGCAACGTCGGCTACGCGCTGATCGGCCTTGCCACCGGCACGGTCGAGGGAGTGCAGGGCGTGGCCGTCTACATGGCGATCTATCTGGCCATGACGCTCGGCGCCTTCGCGGTCATTCTCGGCCTGCGCCGCGGCAACGTGATGTTCGACAACATCGAGGATCTGTCGGGCCTCGCCCGCACGCATCCGGTCCTGGCCTTCTGCCTCGGCATGATGATGTTCTCTCTCGCGGGCATCCCGCCGCTCGCCGGCTTCTTTGCGAAGTTCGCGGTGTTCAACGCGGCGATCAACGCCAACCTCGTGGCGCTCGCCATCATCGGCGTCGTGACCAGCGTGATCGGCGCTTACTATTACCTGCGCATCGTGAAAGTGATGTACTTCGACGAGCCGGGTGCCGCCTACGATTCCATGCCGGCCGGCGTGAAGCTGGTGCTCGGACTGTCGAGCGTCTTCGTGGTGCTCTTCGGCATCGTCCCGGCTCCGCTGGTCGCAGCGGCGGGCGCTGCGGCGCGTTCCCTGTTCTGATGGTGGATCTGTCGCCGGAATCCGAGGCCGCCGGTTATCGGCTGATTTCGACCGGGGCGACGGATTCGACCAACGACGATGCCCTCCGGGCGGCGCGCTCCGGCGATCCGGGGCCGCTCTGGATCGTGTCGGCGGAACAGCGCGCTGGCAGGGGACGACACGGCCGGCAGTGGTCGTCCCCGCAAGGCAATCTCTACGCCAGTCTTCTGCTCACGGATCCCTGCGAGGCGCAACATGCCCCGCAGCTCGGGTTCGTGGCGGGTCTCGCGTTGCATGAGGCGGTGGAGGCTGTGACGGGCGTGGGCGCTCCGCGTCTCTCCCTCAAGTGGCCGAACGATCTTTTGCTCGACGGTGCGAAGGTGTCCGGCCTTTTGCTGGAGGGGCACAGAATCGACGGCCACGGCCCGCTGGCGATCGTCATCGGCTTCGGCGTGAACGTGGCTTTCGCCCCGACCGGCACGCCCTATCCGGCGTCGAGCCTTCAGACGGTCAGGCCCGGCCTGAACCGCGAAACGGTGTTCCGGGCTCTTTCCGCTGCCTTCGCGCGGACCTTCTCGGCCTGGCGCAATGGTACCCGCATGAATGCCGCCGATCCCTTCGGGCCGATTCGGCGGCTATGGCTGGAGCGGGCGGCGGGCCTCGGACACGAGGTGACCCTTCGGCTCCCGTCGGGCGAGAAGCGGGGCGTGTTCGAAGGGCTCGATCGGTCCGGCCGCCTTCAGCTGAAAACCGTCTCGGGGGCGGAACTCATCGACGCGGGCGACCTTTATTTTCCTCATCGGCTACACGATATAGCCAAGCCTTAGCGCTGGCATGACAAGGTCTTGAACAAGTATGGCATCCCCTCAGGACGAATTGGTGTTTCTGCCCCTCGGCGGCCTCGGCGAAATCGGCATGAACGCTGCCCTCTACGGCTTCGGGCCGGAGACGAACCGGCAATGGATCCTTGTCGATTGCGGCATGGGCTTCGGCGGCGAGGAGCAGTTGCCGGGGATTGACCTGGTTTATCCGGATCTCCGCTTCCTTGAGGAGGAGCGGCATAATCTTCTCGGCATCTTCATCACCCACGCGCATGAGGACCACATCGGCGCCCTCGTCGAAATGTGGCCGCGCCTGCGCGCGCCGGTCTATGCCACCAGGTTCGCAATCGGACTTCTCGAAACCCGCCGCCTGAGCGAAGCGGATGCTCCGAAGATCGAACTCAACGAGATCGCGCCCGGGCAGCGCCTGAAACTCGGTGCCTTCGACATCGAATACGTGCCGGTCGCCCATTCAATTCCTGAATCGAATGGGCTTGCGATCCGCACGCCGCATGGCCTTGTGGTCCATACGGGCGACTGGAAGCTCGATCCCACCCCGTATCTCGGCAGCCTCACGTCCGAGGAGACGTTCCGGGCGCTGGGAGAGGAGGGGGTTCTCGCCCTCGTGTGCGATTCCACCAACGTGGTGCGTGACGGCGAAAGTCCGAGCGAGGCGGACGTGGCCAGGAACCTCGCCGCGCTCATCAAGGATGCGCCCCATCGCGTCGCCATCACCACTTTCGCGTCCAACGTCGCGCGCATCCGCTCCGTGGCGGAGGCGGCTCGGGAGTGCGGGCGTGAGGTGATCGTGGTGGGCCGCGCCATGGACCGGGTCGTGGAGGTCGCGAAGGAGTGCGGCTATCTCGACGACCTGCCGGAATTCCGCTCGGCCGAGAATTTCGGCTACATCCCGCGCGACAAGGTGGTCGCGGTCCTGACCGGCTCGCAAGGCGAGCCGCGGGCGGCTCTGGCGCGGATCGCCGCCGACGAGCATCCCGATATCGCCCTGACGGCCGGCGATCGCGTGATCTTTTCGTCCCGCGCCATTCCCGGCAACGAGAAGGGCGTCGGTTCCATCATCAACAGCCTGATCGAGCAGGGCATCGAGGTCATCACGGACCGAACGGAACTGGTCCACGTGTCGGGCCACCCGCGCCGGGGCGAACTCGCGAAAATGTACGAGTGGACGAAGCCGCGGATCGCCATTCCGGCCCATGGCGAGCCGCTGCACCTGGCCGAGCACGCCAAGTTCGCGCGTCAGCAGGGCGTCCCGGAGGTGGTGCGGGCGAAGAACGGCACTCTCGTGCGCCTCGCGCCCGGCAAGGCCGAAATCGTCGACACAATTCCGGCAGGCCGGGTGTACAAGGACGGCAACATCGTCATTCCGGCAGGCGAGCGCGCCATCCCGGAGCGCCGCAAGCTCGCCTTCGCGGGCATCGTGACGGTGGCCATCGCCATCGATGATCGCGGCGAGATCGCGGGCGATCCGGTGGTGGACGTCATGGGCCTGCCCGAGAAGAACCGGCAGGGCCGCGACCTGACCGACATCATCGCCGACACGGTCGCTGACCTGCTCGATACATTGCCCAAGGCCAAGCGGCGCGATCCCGAAGCCGTCGAGAACGCCGTTCACCGCGCCGTGCGCGCCGCCGTGAACCAGGAATGGGGCAAGAAGCCCGCCTGTCATGTGCTCGTGATCGAGGTATAAGACGGGCCGTTCTGTCCTGGAGGGGAGCACCATGCTCGGTCGCCTGAACCATGTGGCCATCGCTGTCCGCGACCTCGCGGCGGCCTCCGCGCTCTACCGCGGCACGCTCGGCGCGCAGGTGTCCGAGCCCGCCGCACTGGAGGAGCACGGCGTCACGGTGGTGTTCGTCACCCTGCCCAATACGAAGATCGAGCTGCTCGAGCCCCTCGGCGCGGATTCTCCCATCGCCAAGTTCCTGGAGCGGAACCCGGACGGTGGGATTCACCACGTCTGCTATGAGGTGGACGACATTCTGGCCGCGCGGGACCGGCTTGTTAATTCCGGGGCCAGGGTGCTGGGCTCGGGCGAGCCGAAGACCGGCGCCCATGGGAAGCCGGTGCTGTTCCTGCATCCCAAGGATTTCAACGGAACCCTCGTCGAGCTTGAGCAGGTCTGAGGACAAGCTGTTGATAAGTTTAGTCAGAGCCCTTTCGGCCTCCCTATGGTCCACCTTGATGGCGGTCGCCGTCATCTCCGGAATCGCCGTTGCGGTTGCGGTCAACGGGTTCGCTCTCCGGGTGAGCGGAGGCCTGGCCCTCTACTTCGTCATCTGGTGGATCATGCTCTTCGCAATCCTGCCTTTCGGGGTCCGCAGCCAAATAGAGAGCGGAGACCACGTGGCCGGAACCGAGCCGGGCGCGCCGTCCGTCCATGGGCTTCAGGAAAAAGCCATCTGGACCTCGCTCGTGGCGGCCGTTGTCCTGGTGATCGTGGTCGCCGTGTTCCCCCTGGCGGGGCTGTAGGAGGGGGCTCCTCGGCACCCGGTACCCGGCACCCGTATATGGGGATCATGCCGCGACCGGCAGGCTTCCGGGCTCGCTCCCCGCCGCCTGAGGAAATCCCTCATCGGCCCATCCCGTCATGCCGCCGATCATGACTTTCACCCTGCGACCAAGCCCCGCCAGCCGAAAGGCCGCCTTATCCGTTCCGTTGCAGTGCGGACCCGCGCAATAGACCACGAACAGTGTCTCGGCGGGCCAATCCTGCATCTTGCGTTCGGTCATCTTGCCATGAGGCAGGTTGAGGGCGCCGGGAACATGGCCCTGCGCATAGAGCGACGGCCCCCGCACGTCGAGCAGTACGAAATCTTGCGCACCCTGGCACAGGGCATGGTGGACGTCCCAGCAATCCGTCTCCAGCGCCAGGCGCCTGGCGTAGTGATCCCGTACGGTCTGCGGGTCGGCGGCAGGCACTTCCGTCACGACGTTGGTCATGGTCTTCATCCTCTCAAACGGGTCGATGAAAGCTATGCGAGTGCCTGGGGGCTCGACACTGGCAGGGTTGCCATTTAGCGTTCAGATCATGCCAAACATGCACTCGAATCCTGGACCGCTCGTGGCGGCGCTGGCCTATGACGGGCTCTGCACCTTCGAGTTCGGCGTGACGTACGAAGTCTTCGGCCTTCCGCGTCCCGAGATGGGCGGTGACTGGTACCGCTTTTCCGTCTGCAGAGCCGAGAATGGGCCTTTGCGGGCCGCCGGAGGGCTGACTGTTACTCCCGATTCAGGGTTGTCCCTGCTGGAGCAAGCCGATCTCATCATCGTGCCAGGCTGGCGCGAGCCGGGCGGTGGCGTGCCTGTCCACATCACGGACGCCCTTAGGCTGGCGCACGGCCGGGGCGCGCGACTGGCCTCTCTCTGCTCCGGCGTATTCGTGCTTGCTGCGACGGGACTGCTCGATGGACGGAGTGCAACGACCCACTGGCGCTACGTGGACAAGCTCCGGGCCTGTCACCCGGCCGTGAATGTCGCGCCGGACGTTCTTTATACGGACGAGGGTTCCCTTCTGACGGCGGCCGGGAGCGCCGCGGGGATTGACCTGTGTCTTCATATCGTTCGGGCAGACTATGGGCCCGATATCGCCAACAGCGTCGCCCGCCGTCTCGTCGTGCCGCCCCACCGGGACGGAGGCCAGGCACAGTTCATCGAGCGGCCAGTGCCCCGCCAGCATGAGGGCGCGCGCCTAAGCGTGCTCATCGATTGGATGAGACGGCATCTGAAGGAGGAACTCACGATCAGTGTTCTGGCCGAGCGGGCCGGAATGAGCACACGCACGTTCCAGCGGCGCTTCGAGGAGACCACCGGGCTTCCGGCGGGCGAGTGGATTGTGCAGGAACGGCTCTCATGCGCCCGGGAACTGCTGGAGCGGCCGGAAGGCCTCGCACTTGACAGGATTGCTGAACTCAGTGGTTTTGGCTCGGTCGAAGCCCTGCGGCACCATTTCAGATCCCGACTGAGGACCAGCCCCAGCGCTTATCGAGCCAGGTTCGGGCACCGGGCACCGCAGGCGGCCGCGCAAAGTTGAAATCTTCGGATGGGTTTAACCTAAAGAAAAAGCAAGGCTTTCGCCTTGCTCAACTGCCTTTTTTGGCGTTGTTTTGATCCCTGGCTTTCTGGCACCGGCGCCTCAGCTGGCGCTTGGGGATCGCGTTCCTCCCGAAACTCGGACCGCCGCCTCTGCCTTTTCGAAGGTCTGAGACGTTAACAAAGGTTTATAGTTGGCTTCCGTTGCGGTGTCACTATTTTTAGGCGGGCCCTGATGCATTTTGCGGCACTTATTGTATTGATCTTTGGTCTAATCCATTGCGTCGCAGGGCCGGGCGAGGGAAGGCAGCTTGTCTTTTCGCCGTCGGCTGTGTTGTGTGCTGGAAACGAGTCGTGACTCACCGTTCCACCCCCGATCGAGACTGAAGGCGTCCTATGCGTTTGAGCCGCTATTTCCTCCCCATTCTCCGCGAGACGCCGAAAGAGGCGGAGATCGTCTCCCACCGCCTGATGCTGCGCGCCGGCATGATCCGCCAGGAGGCGGCCGGTATCTATGCGTGGCTGCCGCTGGGTCTGAAGGTGCTCAACAAGGTCAACGCCATCGTTCGGGAGGAGCAGAATCGCTCCGGCGCCATCGAGCTTCTGATGCCGACGATCCAGTCTGCCGATCTCTGGCGGGAATCGGGCCGCTATGACGCTTACGGCAAGGAGATGCTGCGCATCCAGGACCGCCACGAGCGCGACATGCTTTTTGGTCCCACCAACGAGGAAATGATCACCGAGATCTTCCGGGGCTGTGTGCGCTCCTACAAGGACCTGCCCCTGAACCTCTATCACATTCAGTGGAAGTTCCGCGACGAGGTGCGCCCGCGCTTCGGCGTCATGCGCTCCCGTGAGTTCCTGATGAAGGATGCCTATTCCTTCGATCTGGATCAGGCCGGTGCGGTCCATTCCTACAACAAGATGTTCGTGGCCTACCTTCGCACCTTCGCCCGCATGGGCCTGAAGGCGATCCCGATGCGCGCCGATACCGGCCCGATCGGCGGCAACCTGAGCCACGAGTTCATCATCCTGGCCTCTACCGGCGAGAGCGAGGTGTTCTGCCACGCGGATTACCTCGATTACGAGATCCCGCCCGCGAACACGAATTTCGACGACGTTCCCGGCCTGCAGAGCACGGTCGACAAATGGACGTCGCTTTATGCCGCGACCTCGGAAATGCACGATACGGCGGCATTCGACGCCGTTCCCGCCGACAAGAAGATGTCCGCGCGCGGCATCGAGGTCGGTCACATCTTCTATTTCGGCACCAAGTATTCCGAGCCCATGGGCGCGAAGGTCATGGGACCGGACGGGCAGGAGAAGCCGGTCCATATGGGCTCCTACGGCATAGGCCCGAGCCGCCTGATCGCCGCCATCATCGAGGCGAGCCACGACGAGAACGGCATCATCTGGCCGGAAGCCGTGGCCCCGTTCGATGTGGCGATCCTCAACCTGAAGGTGGGGGATTCCGGCACGGACGCGGCGAGCGAGCGCTTGTACCGCGAACTCACCGCCGCCGGTCGCGACGTGCTCTACGACGACCGCGACGAGCGTCCTGGCGGAAAGTTCGCCACCGCGGATCTCATCGGCGTGCCTTGGCAGGTGCTGATCGGCCCGAAGGGCCTGGCCGACGGCAAGGTGGAGTTGAAGAACCGCGCCACCGGCGAGCGCGAGCTTTTGTCGGTCGATGACGTGGCCGCGCGGCTGACGGCTCATAAATAAGCTCCCATGGCCAAAGAAGCACCGACCGGAACCAAGCCTTTCTCGCTCTTCGAGTGGATGCTCGCCGGACGCTACCTGCGCACGCGGCGGCGGGAAGGGTTCGTGTCGGTCATCGCGGGATTCTCCTTCCTGGGCATCATGCTGGGCGTCGCCACGCTCATCGTGGTGCTCTCGGTCATGAACGGCTTCCGCAAGGAGCTGCTCGACAAGATCGTGGGGATCAACGGCCATATCTTCGTGGCGCCCATCGAAAGTCCGCTCACCGATTATCCCGAAGTCGCGGCGCGCATCGCCGCCGTTCCGGGCGTTCGGCGCGCGATCCCGCTGGTGGAGGGGCAGGCCTTCGGGTCCTCCCAATACAACGGCAGCGGCGTTCTCGTGCGCGGCATCCGCTCGAACGACCTGCGCCAGATCGAGCACATCGCCGGCAATCTCCGTCAGGGATCGCTCGATAATTTCGAGGAAGGCGAGGGAGTCGCCATTGGACGGCGCCTCGCCGAGGCCCTTTCGATCCAGGCGGGGGACACGCTGACCCTCATCACGCCCCGCGGCGCGGCGACACCCTTCGGCACGGCGCCGCGCGTGAAGGGCTATCCCGTCAAGGCGGTGTTCGAAATCGGCATGTCCGAGTTCGATTCCACCTTCGTCTTCATGCCGCTCACCGAGGCGCAGAATTACTTCAACCGACAGGGCGACGTGCAGCTGATCGAGGTTTACCTCAACGACGCCGACAGGGTGGATCAGGCCCGGGCCGCCATCGAGGAGGCGGCCGGCAGGCCGATCCTCATGACCGACTGGCGCCAGCGCAACCGCACCTTCTTCGGGGCGCTGGAGGTGGAGCGCAACGTCATGTTCCTCATCCTCACGCTGATCGTGCTGGTGGCGGCACTCAACATCATCTCGGGCCTCATCATGCTCGTGAAGGACAAGTCCAGCGACATCGCGATCCTGCGCACCATGGGGGCCACGCGCGGCGCGGTGATGCGCATTTTCCTTATCACCGGCGCGTCCATCGGTATCGTCGGAACCCTCGCGGGCTTCGGGCTTGGGCTGCTGCTTGCCCTCAACGTCGAGCACATCCGCGATTTCATCTCCCGACTGACCAACACGAACCTGTTTCCGGCGGAGCTTTATTTCCTCAGCCGTCTGCCGGCCGACGTGAATCCGACCGAGGTCGCGACCATCCTCATCATGGCGATGGTTCTGTCGCTGCTCGCGACCCTCTATCCCTCCTGGCGGGCTGCGAAGCTCGACCCCGTCGAAGCGTTGCGTTACGGTTGATCATGGCGCCCGGACAAACCCAGCCCGCCCTCCACCTCTCTCAAGTCGAACGTCGCTATCCTCAAGGGGACACCTTCCTCGAGGTGCTGCGTGGGGCCGAACTCGCGATCTGGCCGGGCGAGATCGTCGCCCTCATCGCGCCGTCGGGCACCGGAAAATCCACGCTGCTGCACGTCGCGGGCCTCCTTGAGAAGCCTGACGGCGGCGAAGTCTATGTCGGCGGAAAGCGGACCTCGCACATGAGCGACAAGGATCGCACGCGCGTTCGCCGCGAGGAGCTGGGTTTCGTCTATCAGTTCCACCACCTGCTGCCGGAGCTGTCGGCGCTCGAGAACGTGGTGATCCCTCAGCTCATTCGCGGCCTGCCGAAGGCGGAGGCCGAGAACAGGGCCAGCCAGCTCCTGACCTTCCTGGGGCTCGGCAAGCGCCTCAAGCACCGCCCCGGCGAGCTCTCGGGCGGCGAGCAGCAACGGGTGGCCATCGCCCGCGCGGTCGCCAATGCGCCGCGCCTGCTGCTCGCAGACGAACCCACCGGCAATCTCGATCCGCACACTTCGGACCGGGTCTTCCAGACCTTGGTCGCCATCGTGCGGGCCTCCCGGCTCGCGGCGCTGATCGCCACGCACAACATGGATCTCGCCGCGCGCATGGACCGCCGGGTCACGATCCGCGACGGGCTGATCGTGCAGTTGCCCTAGAGGATCGGACCCGAGAGTGGAGTTACACTTTTGGAGTCAATCCGATGCTCCGCTCTTAGGAGGGCGCATCGTTTGGTGCGGACCCGAAGGGCCGCGTCAGCGACCCGGACGGCCACGTGAGTGAAAACCGGGTCCACTTTTTCGCACGATGCGCTAGGGGATTTTCGGCCAAGGGAATCCGGTTCACGCTCGACAAGGGCGGCGTTCCCAGGACGAGATGCCGTCTCGCCTGTGGGCATGAATGCAGGGCCTGATCCTTTCTTTCCCATGGCATTCCGACCCCGGGGCGGGCGTCCACGTCTTATCCACCGCTGTCCACAGGTCATCGAAGGGGTGCTCGAGCGCCAGCCGCGACGCGGAAGTCCTGAAGCCTTCAGGCTTCCTTAAGGCTCGATTCACCGTATCTCCACAGCCCGGCCTGCTGCGGCTTTACATGGAACATTCAACGAACATAAATGAACACATAGAGAACAGGAGATCAGACATGCTTCGCATTATCATCGAAACCGCCGCTGAAATCACCTCTCTCATCGTGTTCGGATCAGCCGTGGCAATCTGGGCTCTAGTCCTGGCGCCGGTGGCTTGATAGCCCGGTCCACACTTGTTCACTTAATCCACAGACGGCGGGATTCACAGGAAGCTAGTCCTCACCTGGCCCGCTTAAGGGTTTCCTCCCGAGAATCGTGCCACTATGCGTGCCGTTCGTTGAGTAGAGTTTCATGGCGCGCATTCTCCAAGACATCGGCTTCGTCCATCTGCACGTGCACTCCTCGTATTCACTTCTCGAGGGGGCCCTGAAGGTCGCCCAGCTGGCGAAGCTGGCCATCGCGGACAAGCAGCCTGCGCTGGCCCTCACGGACACCAACAATCTCTTCGGCGCCCTCGAATTCTCCGAGAAGATGGTCGGGTCCGGTATCCAGCCGATTGCGGGCGTTCAGCTCTCCGTCTGCTTCGAGGAAGCGGATCCCGTCGCCCGTGTGGTGCCGCAGCCCGCCAATATCGTCCTGCTCGCACAGACGGAGGAGGGGTATCGCAACCTCATGCGGCTGGTGAGCCACGCCTATTTCGGCGTTCCGCTGGGGGAATCGCCGCGCGTGGCGGCGCCTGTTCTTGCGGCGCACGGCGAGGGGCTCATCGCTCTGACCGGCGGGTTCACCGGCCCGCTCGACTCCGCGTTGCGCAATGGTGGGCGCCATGAGCTCGCTCAGGCGCGCCTCGACATTCTGAAAAACGCCTTCGGTCACCAGCTCTATGTGGAGATCCAGCGCCACGGCCTCGACGAGGAGCGGATGATCGAGGGAGAGCTGATCGCGCTCGCGGACCGCAACGGCCTGCCCATCGTGGCCGCCAACGAGCCGTTCTTCTCCTCGCCGAAGGATTACGAGGCGCACGACGCGCTGCTTGCCATTGCGGAAGGCCAGATCGTCTCCAACGACGATCGCCGCCGCCTGTCGCCCGAGCACTACTTCAAGACGCGCCGACAGATGATGGAGCTGTTTTCCGATCTGCCGGATGCGCTTAATGCCACGGTCGAAATCGCCATGCGCTGCTCGACGCGCGTGCGAACCCGCAAGCCCATCCTGCCGAACTTCGGCACGGGCGCCGATGCCGCAACACTCGATGAGGGCGAAGAGCTGCAGCGGCAGGCCGAGGAGGGACTTGCACAGCGTCTTGCGGCCCACGGTCCCGCACCCGGTCTGACGGAACAGGATTATCACGACCGTCTGGCGTTCGAGATCGGTATCATCCGTAAGATGAAGTTCCCGGGCTACTTCCTGATCGTGTCGGACTTCATCAAATGGGCGAAGCAGCACGACATTCCCGTCGGCCCCGGCCGCGGCTCCGGCGCGGGCTCGCTCGTCGCCTACGCGCTCACGATCACCGACCTCGACCCGCTTCGCTTCAGCCTGCTCTTCGAGCGCTTCCTCAATCCGGAACGCGTGTCGATGCCCGACTTCGACATCGACTTCTGCGTGGAAGGGCGCGAGCGCGTGATCGAGTACGTGCAGAATCGCTACGGCGAGGAGCAGGTCGCGCAGATCATCACCTTCGGTACACTGCTCGCGCGCGGCGTGATGCGCGACGTGGGCCGTGTGCTCGAGATGCCTTATGGCCAAGTGGACAAGCTCACCAAGCTGGTGCCCCAGAACCCTGCCAATCCCGTGACCCTGGCGCAGGCCATCGAGGGCGAGCCGAAGCTGCAGGCCGCCATCGAGGAGGAGCCCGTCGTCAAGCGCATGCTCGACATCGCGCAGAAGCTCGAAGGCCTGCACCGGCATGCATCGACGCATGCCGCGGGCGTCGTGATTGGCGACCGTCCGCTGCAGGAACTGGTGCCGCTCTACCGAGACCCGAAGACCGGCATGCGCGTGACCCAGTTCAACATGAAATGGGTCGAGCAGGCGGGCCTTGTGAAGTTCGACTTCCTCGGCCTGAAGACGCTCACCGTCCTGCGCACGGCGGTCGATCTCATCAAGCGGAAAGGCATCCACATCGATCTGTCGGCGCTGCCGCTGGACGACCGCAAGACCTACGAGATGCTCCGGCGCGGCGAGACGGTCGGCGTGTTCCAGGTGGAATCGGCCGGCATGCGCAAGGCGCTCGTCGAGATGGAGACCGACCGTTTCGAGGACATCATCGCGCTCGTGGCGCTCTATCGTCCGGGCCCGATGGCGAACATCCCGGTCTATTGCGCGCGCAAGCTCGGCAAGGACGAGCACAACAAGCGGGATTGGTATCCGCACGACAAGCTGGAGCCGATCCTGCGCGAGACCTTCGGCATTATCGTCTACCAGGAGCAGGTGATGGAGGTCGCGAAGGTTCTCGCCGGCTACTCGCTCGGCGACGCCGACCTCCTGCGCCGCGCCATGGGCAAGAAGATCAAGGCCGAGATGGATGCGCAGCGCGAGCGCTTCGTGTCCGGCGCCGCCAAGGATGGGCTCGAGAAGGCCAAGGCCAACGAGATCTTCGACCTGCTCGCCAAGTTCGCGGATTACGGCTTCAACAAGAGCCACGCGGCCGCCTACGCGCTCGTCGCGTTCCAGACGGCTTATCTCAAGGCCAATTTCCCGGTCGAGTTCCTGGCCGCGTCCATGACGCTCGATCTCGACAACACGGACAAGCTCTCGGAATTCCGCCGCGAGGCCCAGCGCCTCGGCTTCAAGGTCATTCCGCCTTCGATCAATCGCTCGGGCGTGGTGTTCGACGTGGTCTACGACGAGGAGGGCAAGGGCTCGATTCTCTATGCCCTCGCCGCCGTGAAGGGTGTGGGCCGCCAAGCCATCGAGGCTGTCGTGGAGGCGAGGGGCGCCGAGCCGTTCAAGGACCTTGCCGATTTCGCGCGCCGCATCAATCCGAGGGCAATCAACAAGCGCACGCTCGAGAACCTCATTGCCGCCGGAGCCTTCGACGAATTGGAGTCAGATCGGGCAAAGGCCTGCGCTTCCATTGACGCCATGATGAGCCTCGCCCAGCAATCCTACGAGGCGGCCAACGGTGGCATGGTCGACATGTTCGGCGGCATGGCCTCGGCGGACGTGCAGCTTCGGATTCCACCCTACGAGCCCTGGCCCGCCGCGGAGCGGCTGCAGAGGGAGTACGACGCGGTCGGTTTCTTCCTCTCGGGCCACCCGCTCGACGAATATGGCGATCTCCTGCAGAAGCTCCGCGTGCAGACCTGGGTGGATTTCTGCCGCTCGGTGAAGGCGGGCAACTCGGTCGGCAAGGTGGCCGCCACCGTTCTCGACCGGCAGGAGCGCCGCACCAAGACCGGCAACAAGATGGGCATCCTGACCCTCTCCGATCAGACCGGGCAGTTCGAGGCCATCATCTTTTCCGAAGGCCTCATGCGCCTGCGCGAAGTGCTGGAGCCCGGGACCGCCGTGGTCCTGATGCTCCAGGCGGGCGTCGAGGGCGAGGAGGTGAGAGCGCGCATCGGCATGGCCGAGCCCCTGGAGGAGGCGATCGCCAAGCACCAGAAGGGCATGCGGATTTTCCTGCGCGACGAGCGTCCCATCACCAGCGTTTATGAGCGCCTGAAGGCGAGAGGCGAGGGCGAGGTCTCTCTGGTTCTCATTCTCGACGACGGCGACCGGGAAGTCGAGGTGAAGCTCCCGGGCAAGTACATGGCAACCCCCCAGATCGCAGGCGCCCTCCGGGCCGTGCCTGGGGTGGTGGATGTGCATATGAACTAGCGGCGGGCCAGATGCGTCGGAGGCCATCTGCGCGCGCCGCATGAGGGCCCACGCGTCAGCCCGGACGAAATTGCCGGTTGGGAGACGGTGGGGAGCAGCATCAAGTCTCCTCCCCTCATGCCAAGGTTTAGATCATCTCAGCTTCGCTTTGCTGCCATAGGAAGGCGCGACCGATAAGCAACAAGCTGCACATTTTCCTGGGCTCGGAATTGATCGCGAGAGGTTCCTCGCTCGCCTGGAAAATTTTCCAGGAAAGTACCGGAACCTTGTTTCGTCCCTAGCGTAATCCCATCACGCGAGCCCTCCCGGCCGGGAGCAGGCTCTCCACCAATCTTTAAGTCCATTGAGGTGAACCATGAAGCGTTCATACGCTCTCGCTTTGTCTGCAGCGACCCTGTTCTTGGCCATGTCGGCCGTGTCCCATGCCCAGGTGCTGCGGTCAGGCCAGCAATGCCAGCCTGCGGTTGCGAACCCCTCGATGTACGGCAACTGCCATCTGCGCATCGTCAGAGACAAGGAGGTCTGCCGTTGCGCCATTCTTCCGCAGGCCCTGCGCCGCTCGGGCCCCGGGGATCGGCTTGATCTGACGACGGGATCGATCAGCTCGCCGCGTGCCTCTGATGTGCCGGCCTCCGGTGTCGGCGGCTTTTTCGAAAGCGGTCCCCGCGCGGCCGGCAGTGTCGGGATATCTGCTCCCAGTACAGGCTCGTCTCCCACTGCCGGATCACCATCGGCGGGATCCCGTTCGGCTGGCGATGTCGCGTCCAATGTCTCCGGCGGCAAGAACGGAAATGGCCAGGGGCCTGGCAACAACAACGGCTTGGGTAACGGATCGGAGCCCGCCGACAACACGAGTTCGGATGTGAAAGGCTCCGATCCGTCGAATCCGGGCGGTGGCAATGGCCGGGGCGGTGGCAAGGGTGGCCGAGGCGGCAACGGTAACGGCAACGGCAACGGTGGCGGACGCGGCGGCAGGTCCTAAGTCTCGCGAGTCGCCGGCATGCGGGCCTGAGCGGTTCTCCGGTCGCTCGCCCCAGAAACCAGTGACACCGGAAAGCCCCTGCCTAGCAGAAGGGCAGGGGCTTTCCGCATGGGGACGGCAGGGCTTCGCGAAGATGGCCCAGCCTGCTCGTCCCAACTTGCATTCTGTTCGATTTACCCCTATATGCGCCCGCATTCCACACGCGGAAACCGCCTCGTGAGCCCATGAGGTATCCCGGTGGCCGGAAGGTCCGGCCCACTGTTCCGCGGAGGCTTAACCGGAGAAAAACTATGGCGCTTCCTGATTTCTCGATGCGTCAGCTGCTGGAAGCTGGCGCTCACTTTGGCCACCAGGCCCACCGCTGGAACCCGAAGATGGGTCAATACATCTTCGGAACCCGCAACAACATCCACATCATCGACCTCGCTCAGTCGGTCCCGATGATGCATCGCGCCCTGCAGGCCGTGAGCGACACGGTCGCCAAGGGCGGCCGCGTGCTCTTCGTCGGCACGAAGCGTCAGGCTGCCGACGCCGTGGCCGATGCCGCCAGGCGTTCGGCCCAGTACTACGTGAACTCCCGCTGGCTCGGCGGCATGCTCACCAACTGGAAGACGATCTCCGGCTCGATCCAGCGCCTGCGCAAGGTCGACGAGATCCTCGCCGGCGGCGGCCAGGGTCTCACGAAGAAAGAGCGCCTCATGCTCGCTCGCGAGAAGGAGAAGCTCGAACGCGCTCTCGGCGGCATCAAGGACATGGGCGGCACGCCCGACCTGATCTTCGTCATCGACACCAACAAGGAGCAGCTGGCGATCAAGGAGGCGAACCGCCTCGGTATCCCGGTGGCCGCCATCGTCGATACGAACTGCGATCCGGACGGCATCGCCTTCCCGGTTCCGGCTAACGACGACGCCGGCCGCGCGATTTCGCTCTATTGCGACCTCGTCGCCCGCGCCGCTCTCGACGGCATCTCCCGTGGCGCTGGCGCCATGGGCATCGACATCGGCGAGTCCGAGAACCCGATGGCTGAGGAGCTTCCGGCGAACGACACCGCCGCCTACGAGGGCGAGCAGTTCGAGCGCCTGGCCGCTCCCCGCGGCGCTCCGGACGACCTGACCAAGCTGAACGGCGTTGGCCCGCAGCTCGAGAAGAAGCTGAACGAAGCCGGCATCTTCCACTACTGGCAGCTGGCTGCCATGCAGGCCGGCGACATCGCTCAGCTCGACAAGGACCTGAAGCTGAACGGCCGCCTCGAGCGTGACGGCTGGATCGATCAGGCCCGCTCGATGATCGAAGCCGCTGCGGCGTAAGTGTCCCGGCGCTGCATTCAAGGCGGCGCTTGAACGAATGATTGAGCCCGGCGTTCCATGAGCGCCGGGCTCCCTCTATGCAAGAACCCGTGAAAGGATAAGCCATGGCGAATATCACCGCTGCGATGGTGAAGGAGCTGCGCGAGACGACCAGCGCCGGCATGATGGATTGCAAGGCCGCTCTCGCCGAGACCAACGGCGACATGGAAGCCGCCATCGACTGGCTCCGCAAGAAGGGCCTCTCCAAGGCTGCCAAGAAGGCCGGCCGCGTCGCTGCCGAGGGCCTCGTCGCCGTCGAGTCTTCCGGTCACACCGCCACCATCCTTGAGGTCAACTCGGAGACGGACTTCGTTGCCCGTAACGACCAGTTCCAGGCCTTCGTCCGCGAAGCGGCCAAGATCGGCCTGAACGGCAACGGCACCATCGAGTCGCTCGAAGCCGCCACGTTCCCCGGCTCGCCCACGACCGTGAAGGATCGCCTGCAGGAGCTCATCGCCACGATCGGCGAGAACATGACCCTGCGCCGCATCGCGAAGCTCGAAGTCTCGAAGGGCGTGATCGCGTCCTACGTGCACAACGCCGTTTCCGAGGGTCTCGGCAAGATCGGCGTGCTGGTTGCGCTCGAGTCCGAAGGCGACGTCGAGGCTCTGAGCACGCTCGGCCGCCAGATCGCCATGCACGTGGCGGCGACCAACCCGGTCGCCCTGGACGCTTCGGGCGTCGACCCGGCGACCATCGAACGTGAGAGCGCGATCCTGCGCGACAAGAACGCCGGCAAGCCGGATCACGTCATGCAGAAGATCATCGAGAGCGGCCTGAAGAGCTACTTCAAGGAAGTCACGCTCCTTGAGCAGCCCTTCGTGCACGACCCCTCCAAGACGGTCACCCAGGTGCTCAAGGAAGCCGAATCCAAGGCCGGCAAGCCCGTCGTCCTGAAGGCCTTCGTCCGCTATGCTCTCGGCGAGGGCATCGAGAAGGAAGAGGCACCGGACTTCGCGGCGGAAGTCGCCGCCCAGGCCGGACTCAAGGCCTAAAGAACTCCGAAAGGCAAAACGGCGGCTTCTCAGCCGCCGTTTTCATGAGAGGATCAATCTGGCCAAGAAGGGAGTCCGACAGTGGCACAATTCCGGCGCATTCTGGTGAAGCTTTCCGGAGAAGCCTTGATGGCTCCAGACGGATATTGGCTCGACACCCAGGTTCTTTCGAGCCTCGCTCAGGATCTCGCCAACGCCACCAAGGCCGGCTTCGAGATCGCTGTCGTGATCGGCGGCGGCAACATCATCCGCGGCGCGCGCATGAGCGCCGCCGGCTGGATCGACCGCCCCACCGCCGATTCCATGGGCATGCTGGGCACGGTCATGAACTCGCTCGCCATCGAGACGGCGCTGAACGCCGCGGGCGTGCCCGCCCGCACCATGTCGGCGGTGTCCATGCCGACGATCTGCGAGACCTATGCCCGCCAGCCCGCCCTGCATCACCTGGACAAGGGGCAGGTGGTGGTTCTGGCCGGCGGCACGGGCAATCCGTTCTTCACCACCGACACGGCGGCCGTGCTGCGCGCGGCCGAGCTGAAATGCGATGCGGTGCTCAAGGCCACCCAGGTCGACGGGGTCTATTCCGCCGATCCCAAGAAGGACCCGGGCGCGATGCGCTTCGACCGTCTCACGCACGATGAGGCGATTGCCAAGGACCTGAAGGTGATGGACACCGCCGCTTTCGCGCTCGCGCGGGAAAGCAGGCTCTCGATCATCGTCGGCTCCGTACACGCGCCGAGCTCCGTAACCGATCTTCTCCTTGGAAACGTTCCATCAACGACGGTGGCGCCCTAAGTCCCGCTCACTGGGGATGAGCGGGCGCGGTTCTCCGCATTCATGCCCACGGGCACGGGACGAGATCCGAAAGTGCATTCCCCTTTTGGGTTCGATACTCTAGGGCCTTGATGCGGGACCCCGGGCAGCGTAAGCCCGTTTCTAGAGAGTTCGCGTAAGGAAAAGATCTCATGGCTACGACCTTTGACCTCGCCGATGTAAAGCGCCGCATGCAGGGCGCCATCAACGCTTTCAAGAACGACCTCGCCAGCCTGCGCACGGGACGTGCCTCGCCGAACCTTCTCGATCCGATTCAGGTCGATGCCTACGGCGCCCTGATGCCGATCGCGCAGGTCGCCACCATCAACGTGCCGGAGCCCCGCCTGCTGAGCGTGCAGGTCTGGGACCGCGGCATGGTTGCCGCCGTGGAGAAGGCCATCCGCGAGTCGGATCTCGGCCTCAATCCCCAGACCGAGGGCCAGGTGATCCGCCTGCGCATTCCGGAGATGAACGAGCAGCGCCGCAAGGAGATGGTGAAGGTCGCGCACAAGTACGCGGAAGAGGCGCGCATCGCCGTCCGTCACGTGCGCCGCGACGGCCTCGACCTTCTCAAGAAGCTCGAAAAGGACTCGGCCATCAGCGAGGACGACGCCAAGCGCGACGGCGACCAGGTTCAGAAGGCTACGGATCAGTTCGTGGCGGAAATCGATCAGCTCCTGGTGGCCAAGGAAAAGGAAATCATGCAAGTCTAAGCTTTAGACTTTCTAAGCTGTAGACCTGCATCGGAACCTTGTCATGACCGGCGAAGCCCAGCGGACGGCTCCCATTCTTGCCCGTGAAGCGGCGGGAGAGGGGCTGCCGACCCATGTTGCCATCATCATGGATGGAAACGGCCGCTGGGCCGCTCAGAGGGGCCTGCCTCGCTTCGAAGGACACCGGAAGGGGATCGAGGCGATCCGCCGGGCGGTGCGCACGGCCACCGAGCTCGGAATCCGCTACCTCACGGTCTACAGCTTTTCGGCCGAGAACTGGCGCCGTCCCGAGGAGGAGGTCTCGTTCCTCATGGGGCTTCTCAAGCGCTTTGTGCGGCATGATCTCGCCGAGCTCCACTCCAACAACGTCCGGGTCCGCATCATCGGCGAGCGGGAGGGGCTGCCCTCCGACATCCGCCTTCTGCTCGATGAGGCCGAGCAGCTCACCCGCACCAATACGGGTCTGACCCTGCTGATCGCGTTCAATTACGGCGGTCGCCAGGAGATCGCGAGCGCCGTGCGCGCACTGGCCCGGAAGGTGAAGGAGGGCTTGCTCGACCCGGAGGCCATCGACATGGATACGGTGAGCATGGCCCTCGACACCCGCGATGTCCCGGATCCCGATCTGGTCATCCGGACATCCGGCGAGCAGCGGGTGTCGAATTTCCTGACCTGGCAGACGGCTTATTCCGAGTTCGTGTTCCTTCCGGTTTTCTGGCCCGATTTCGACGAGGCCTCCTTCAAGGCCGCTCTCGACGAGTACCGCCGCCGCGACCGGCGGTTCGGCGGCTTGAGCGCCAAGGCCAGCTGACGATGGCCAGCACGGACGGTCCTGCCTTGGCTCCCAAATCCTCCACAAGTGAATTGAAGACCCGGGTCCTGTCCGCGATCGTCATGATCGTGCTCGCCCTCGCGGCGGCCTATTGGGGCGGCTGGCCCTTCGCCCTGTTCTGGCTGGCCGCCGGCATCGCGATGATGATCGAGTGGTCGGACATGACCGGCATCGAGCCGCGCCGGACCGTCCAGGCGGTGTTCGGGCTGGGGCTCATGGCCTTGACGCTGCTTTACCTTTCAGGTGCGAGCTTCGCGACTGGAGCGGTCACGGGACTGGCCTTCCTCGCCGTTGGATCGCTGCTCGCCAAAGGCTCCCACGATAGGCTCTGGGCGGCCTCCGGCTTCGCCTATGCCGCGGTGATCGTGCTCGTGCCGCCCATGGTCCGGGACTATCCGGGAATCGGCGCTCTCGGGCTGATCTGGATGTTCGCGGTCGTTTGGGCCACCGACATCGCCGCCTATTTCACCGGCCGCACGTTCGGCGGTCCGAAGCTGTGCCCGGCCATCAGCCCGAAGAAGACCTGGTCCGGCTTCATCGGGGGGCTCGTTGCCGCCACCCTCGCGGGTTTCCTCGTCGTGCGGCTGGGCGGGCGCTTCGGCGTGACGCATTCCCTCCCAGCCTGGAGCACGATAGCGCTGTCCATGGTCGCTTCCGTGGCAAGCCAGATCGGCGATCTCGCCGAATCGGCCCTCAAGCGCCATTGCGACGTGAAGGACTCGAGCCATCTTATTCCAGGGCATGGGGGTGTGATGGATCGGCTAGACGGCTTCTGGGCCGTGTCCCTCATCATCGGGATCGTCCTTCTCGCCGCGCACGGAGTTGCTTAGTCCTACATGGCACGTTCTCTCACGATTCTCGGGGCCAGCGGCTCCATCGGCCGCTCCACGGCGGACGTGGTTCTGGCGCATCGGGACGAGTTCCGGGTCGAGGCGGTCGTCGGAGGGCGCAACGTCGAGGCTTTGGCCGAGATCGCCAGGCGTCTGGGGGCCAGGTTCGCGGCCTTGGCCGACGAGACCGCCGGTCCTGCCCTGAAGGAAGCCCTCGCCGGAACGGGCATCGAGAGCGGAGCAGGACGGTCCGCCGTGCTCGAAGCCGCGGAGCGTCCCTCCGACATCGTACTCGCGGCCATCAGCGGGACCGCCGGTCTCGAACCGACCCACGCCGCTCTGAGACCCGGACGGCGCATCGCGCTCGCCAACAAGGAAAGCCTCGTCTGCGCGGGTGCCGCCTTCATGGCCGATGCGCATCGCCTCGGGGTTGAGATCATGCCTGTGGATTCCGAGCACAACGCCCTGGAGCACGCCCTCGCGGCCGGACAGAACCGGGATGTGGAGAAGGCTGTGATCACCGCGAGCGGAGGGCCGTTCCGCATCTGGCCGCGGGAGCGGATCGCCGAGGCCGGTGCCGCGGAAGCGTCGGCCCATCCGGTCTGGTCCATGGGCTCCAAGATCAACATCGACTCGGCCACCCTCATGAACAAGGGCCTGGAACTGATCGAAGCCCACCACCTGTTCGGGCTCGAGGCCGAACGCCTCGATGTGCTGGTGCATCCGGAGGCCATCGTCCACGGGCTTGTGCAATGGACCGACGGAGCCGTCACCGCCGGTCTGGCACTGCCGGACATGAAGGTGCCGATCGCCAATTCGCTCCGCGGCCGGGAGCGCCTTCTCATGGATCTGCCCCGTCTCGACCTTGCCGCGATCGGCCGGTTGACGTTCGAGCGGGCGGACGAGGCGCGGTTCCCATGCCTCGCCCTGGCCAAGGCCGCGCTTCGGGCCGGGGGCGCCGTCCCCACGATCCTGAATGCGGCCAACGAGATCGCGGTGGAGGCCTATATGGCTGGCCGTGTAGGATTTTATACGATATCAGAGATAGTTGAGGCAGTTTGCTCACGTTTCTCCGGGAGCGGGAAAGCCCCCGCGACGGTGGCGGAGGCCCTTGCCGTGGACGGCGAGGCCCGGGTCATCGCGCGGCGGCTCGTTCACGCCAAGCAGATGTGAGGCGCTCCGAAGGAGCGCGGAAGGGACGATAATGGATTGGCTTTCGACAATTGGCGGAGCGACCGGATCTCTGGTCCTGACGCTGTTCGCCTTCCTCCTGGTTCTGTCGGTGGTCGTCTTCATTCACGAATACGGTCATTACTGGGTGGGACGCCGGTGCGGCATCGGGGTGACGGCCTTCTCCATCGGTTTCGGGCCCGAGCTCGTCGGTTGGACGGATCGGAACGGCACCCGCTGGAAGATCTCGGCGATTCCCCTCGGCGGCTATGTGAAGTTCGTGGGCGACATGAACGCCGCGAGCGTTCCGGACGCCCAGGGCGTCCAGCAGATGCCGCCCGAGCAGCGGGCGATCAGTTTTCCCCACCAAAATGTCGCCAAGCGTGCGGCTACCGTGGCGGCCGGACCGCTCGCCAACTTCATCCTGGCGATCGCGATCTTCGCGGGATTCAACTACTTCAGTGGGAAGATGGTCCTGGAGCCGGTGATCGAGAGGGTGATTCCCGGCAGCGCCGCCGAGGCGGCGGGCTTCCAGCCCCACGACGTGATCCGCTCCATCGACGGCGCCCGGATCGAGACCTTCGCCGACATGCAGATGATCGTCAGCTCGAGCTCGGGCGAGGCGCTGAACTTCGAGGTTGAGCGCGGCGGCGAGGCCGTGAATCTCACGGCCATTCCCAAGATCGAGGAGCGGGATACACCCTTCGGGAAGCAGAAGATCGGCCTCCTGGGGGTTCAGGCCCCCCAGGACCGCTCGGCCATCAAGCGCATCTCGTATTCCCCATGGGGAGCCCTGAAGGCCGGCGCCGTGGATACCTGGAATCAGGTCGACCGGACGATCAACTTCGTCCGCCGCCTCGTGTTGGGCCGGGAGTCGATCGATCAGCTTTCCGGGCCGGTCGGGATCGCTCGAATCGCAGGAACCGCCTATGAGCTCGGCGGGATCTACAGTCTGGTGAACCTGATCGGCTTCATGTCGGTGTCGATCGGCCTCATTAACCTTTTTCCCATTCCGCTGCTGGATGGCGGTCACCTTCTGTTCTATGCCATTGAGGCCATCCGAGGTCGGCCTTTGAGCGAGAAGGCTCAGGAGATCGGCTTCCGGATCGGCTTTGCCTTCGTGGCGATGCTGATGCTTCTGGCGACGTGGAGCGACCTGACCCGCTCGTTCGGGTGAGGCCTCGTTCACCTTGTCACCGTTTTTGCAGCCGGCAGAACGTGACAAGGACGCCACGCCGGTTAAAAATCGCTTCTCTGTTTGTACGTGCCGTTTGCAATGACGGCGAAAGTTTGTACAAGCGGGGCAGCACCCCAATAAGGTTGGGACGCGTGTTTCCAGCCCGCGGGCTCGCCTCGCGACGGACAAAGTATAAAGAAACGGGCCAGTTGATGATGTCGACGACCACGCCACGCCGGAAGAAGCCGGCCGCCACCGCAGTGATCGCCATGAGCGCGCTGATGGCCGGCCTTACCGTTGCGGACAGCGCCTTCGCGCAGCAGGGGCCGCAGACGAGGAGCCGCGCTTCCGCCGCCCAGGGTCCCCTGATCAACCGGGTTGCCATCGAGGGCAACAGCAAGGTCGACAAGGCCCTGCTCGAAGGCGTGCTGCAGACCCGGGCCCGGACGGCCGTGAATCAGGCTACCATCGATGCCGACGTGCAGACCATTCTCGAGGTCTACCGCCGCCAGGGCCGCGGCCTGGCCCAGGTGACCCCGCGCCTCGTGGATCTGCCGAATGGCCGCGTCGACGTGGTGTACACGATCGTCGAGGGCGACAAGACGGGCGTGAAGGAGATTCGCTTCGTCGGCAACAACCAGATTTCGTCCGGCCGTCTGCGCAGCGTCATGCAGACCACCGAGACCAACATCCTGAGCTTCCTCAAGAGCACGGACGTCTACGATCCGGATCGCCTCTCCAACGATCTCGAGCTGATCCGCCGCTACTACCTGAAGAATGGCTATGCGGATTTCCGCATCGTCTCCAACGAGGTGACCTTCGACCCCAACGCCGGTGGCTATGTCGTCACGATCGCGGTCGAGGAAGGTGAGCAGTACCGGGTCGGCAATGTCAGCGTCGATTCCCGCGTTCCGGGAGTGAATGCCGAGTCTCTCCGCGGCGATCTGTCGGTCTCCGCCGGCTCCGTCTACAGCGCCGATGCCGTCGAGAAGTCGGTTCAGGCCATGACCCGGACCGTGGCCCGCCAGGGCAATCCCTTCGTGCAGGTCCGCCCGGTCGGCACCCGCGATCCCGCGAGCCGTACGATCAACCTCGGCTACGTGATCGAGGAAGGTCCGCGCATCTACATCGAGCGCATCAACGTCCGCGGCAACACCCGTACCCGCGACTACGTGATCCGTCGCGAGTTCGACCTGGGTGAGGGCGATGCCTACAACCAGGTGATGATCGACCGCGCCGAGCGCCGCCTGAACAACCTGGGCTACTTCAAGCAGGTCCGGATCTCCAACGAGCCCGGCTCATCGGCCGACCGCGTGGTCGTGAACGTGGACGTGGAGGATCAATCCACCGGCTCCTTCTCGGTCTCGGGCGGTTATTCCACGGCCGACGGCTTCATCGGTGAAGTCGCGGTCACCGAAACGAACTTCCTGGGCCGCGGCCAGTTCGTCCGCCTTGCGGGCCAGCTCGGCCAGCGCTCGAATGGCGTCGACTTCTCGTTCACCGAGCCGTACTTCCTCGGCTACCGGATGGCTGCGGGCATCGACCTGTTCTCGAAGTTCAGCGACCAGACCCGGTATTCCCGTTACGAGAACCGCATGACCGGCGGTCAGATCCGCCTCGGCCTGCCGTTCACGGAAGAGTTCACGGTTACGGCCCGCTACTCGCTCTATCAGCAGGATCTCGAGATCCCGAACGACGAGGACAAGCCGTACAACGATTGCTCGATTCCGATCCCCGGAGTCACGACGGCAACCAACTGCTTGACCAACGGCGAGGCATCGCTGGCGATCAAGGAGTCGCAGGGCAAGACGATCACGTCGCTGGCCGGCTTGACGTTCAACTACAATACCCTCGACAGCACCCGTGATCCGCGCAACGGCTTCTACGCCGAGCTGAAGACGGACTTCGCAGGCCTGGGCGGGGACTCGCGCTACTTCCGCGCCACCGGCGACGCCCGCTACTATCGCGAGCTGTTCGAGGATGTGGTGGGTATCGCCCGCGTCCAGGGTGGCCATATCATGGGCCTGGGCAACGATGATGACGGCGCCGACCTGCGTATCGTGGACCACTTCTTCATGGGCCCGTCCCTGGTTCGCGGCTTCGCCACGAACGGACTCGGCCCGCGCGACATCTCGAGCCCTGACGCGAATGCGAATGCCATCGGCGGCACGACGTACTTCGGCGGATCGCTCGAAGTGCAGTTCCCGATCTTCGGCCTGCCCCGTGAGCTGGGCCTGAAGGGTGCCGTGTTCGCGGATGCCGGTACGCTCTTCGGCTACGAGGGGCCGACCCAGTTCAATGTCGGCGGCGGAAGCATCTTCGATCCCGATGGCGGCGCCGTCTGCGAACGGGTTGCAGGGCAGCCCCAGGATTGCATCGAGGTTCTCGACAGCGACAAGATCCGTTCGTCGGTCGGCGCCTCGATCCTGTGGACTTCGCCGCTCGGTCCGATCCGCTTCGACTATGCGTTCGCTCTGTCCAAGGAGGAAGGTATTCTCCAGGCGGATGGGACCCGGATCGGCGGGGACCGCACTCAAGCGTTTCGGTTCTCCGGCGGCACACGTTTCTAATCGGGGAGGGCGCCTCGACGGCGCCCTCGCTTTTATTCATGACAGAAAGCAATTTCTTTCCGCAAAGCCAGACGCTTAACCTGCGTCAGGTCGCGGAGATGGCGCAGATCAAGCTCCCCGACGGCATCGACGGGGAGTTTTTGCTTAAAGGCGTCGCTCCGCTCGAAAGCGCAGGTCCGAGCGACTTGGCCTATATGGACAACCCCGCCTATGTGGGGGTCCTGAGCGCCAGCCGCGCCGGCGCCTGCCTCGTGACCCCTCGGTTTGCCTCCAAGGTACCGGCCCATACGGTCGCTCTCGTGACCCCGCTGGCCTACAGGGTGTTCGCGCAGGTCATGGCCCGGATGTTTCCGACCGCCATGCGGCCGGAATCCTCCTTCGCGGCGACCGGCGTCTCGCCGGGCTCCTTCGTGCATCCCTCCGCTCGCCTTGAGTACGGCGTCAAGGTCGATCCCGGGGCCGTTGTCGGCCCGTATGCGGAGATCGGCGCCGGAACCATTGTGGGCGCCCATACAGTGGTCGGGCCCCATGTGAAGATCGGCCGGGATTGCTCCCTCGCCCCTCATGTCACCGTCTCGAACGCCTTCATCGGCAACCGGGTCATCCTCCATCCCGGGGTGCGCATCGGCCAGGACGGGTTCGGCTTCGCCATGGGCCCGCAGGGGCACCTGAAGGTGCCGCAGATCGGGCGCGTGATCATTCAGGACGACGTCGAGATCGGCGCCAACACGACCGTCGACCGGGGCGCGAGCCGCGACACGGTGATCGGCGAGGGCACCAAGATCGACAACCTGGTCCAGATCGGGCACAACGTCGTCATCGGCCGCCATTGCGTAATCGTGGCTCAGGTCGGCATCGCCGGTTCGAGCACGCTGGAGGATTACGTGGCGCTCGGCGGCCAGGTTGCCGTCAGAGGGCACGTGCGGGTCGGGATGGGCGCCCAGATCGCCGCCACGAGCGGGGTCAACGGCGATGTTCCGGCCGGGGCGCGCTGGGGCGGCGTTCCCGCCCGGCCGGTGCGCGAGTGGTTCCGCGAGATCACCGCCTTGAAAAAGCTTGCATCCAAGGCCGATTCCGACAAAGACGACGGCGCATCGTCCTAACATAGCGAACACTAGGACCATTCGGAGAATTCAGTCATGTCCGAAGCGCCCACCACGCTTCAAACCGCCGACATTCTCGAGATCCTCGAGCTGTTGCCACACCGCTATCCGTTCCTGCTGATCGACAAGATCATCGATATCGACGGCGACAACTCCTGCATCGGCATCAAGAACGTCACCTTCAATGAGCCACAATTCACGGGCCATTTCCCGTCTCGCCCGATTTTCCCGGGCGTGTTCCTCATCGAGGCCATGGCTCAAACGGCGGGTGCCATCTGCGTGAAGGCCAAGATGGCGGAGCAGGCGAAGCCGAAGCAGGTGTTCTTCATGACCATCGATAAGGTGAAGTTCCGCAAGCCCGTCGAACCCGGAGACCGGGTCGAGTTCCACATGAAGAAGCTCAACAACCGCCGCAACATGTGGTGGTACAAGGGCGAGGCGAAGGTGGACGGCGTGCTCGTCTGTGAAGCCGAAGTCAGCGCCATGCTGGTGACCGACTAATGGAAACTGTGATCCACCCGACCGCCATCATCGAGGACGGCGCCAAGATCGGCGCGGGTGCGAAGATCGGCCCGTTCTGCACCGTGGGGCCCGAGGTCGAGCTCGGTGAAGGCTGCCAGCTCATGAGCCATGTGGCGCTGGCGGGCAAGACGAAGATCGGCCCCCGGACCCGGATCTTTCCCTTCGCGTCCATCGGCCATATCCCGCAGGATCTGAAGTATCGCGGGGAGGCTTCAACGCTCGAGATCGGCGCCGATTGCATGATCCGCGAAGGCGTGACCCTGAATCCGGGCACGGAGGGCGGCGGGCTGCGCACGATCATCGGCGACCGTTGCACCTTCCTGGCAGGCTCGCACGTGGGCCACGACACCAAGGTCGGTAACGACTGCATCCTGTCCAACAACGTGATGCTGGCGGGCCATGTGACGGTCGGCAATTTCGTGATCTTCGGCGGCGGCTCCGCCGTCATCCAGTTTGCCCGCGTCGGCTCGCACGCCTTCGTCGGCGGCATGTCGGGCCTCGAGAACGATCTCATTCCCTACGGGATGGCCATGGGCAACCGGGCGCATCTGGCGGGCCTCAACATCATCGGCCTGCGCCGTCGCGGCTTCACCCGCGAGCAGATCCACGATATCCGCCGCGCCTATCGCCTGCTTTTCGCGGACGAGGGCACGCTCTCCGAACGCGTCGAGGACGTGGCGGCCGAGTTCGCCAATCATCCGTTCGTGCACGAGATCCTGGACTTCATCCGCGAGGGCAAGGACCGTTCGATCTGCACGCCCCGGGATCCTGTCAGTTCCGCCGGTTGAGGCTGGATGCAGCCTGAGAGCGATATACCGACGGGAGCCGGCGCTCACGTGCCGGCTCATGCGTCCAGCGGCCCGGTCGCCATCGTGGCCGGGGACGGGCGTCTGCCGATCCAGGTCATTGAGCATCTCGAGCGGACCGGCCAGGATTATCGTGTGCTCGCCTTCCGGGGCTTCGCCGCACGCGAGCTGCGAAGGAAGGCCCACGCGCATGTGGATCTTCTCGATCTCAAGACCATCCTGAGCACCCTCGACGGGTGGAAGCCGCACGCGGTTTCCCTCGTCGGCGCCGTGCGCCGTCCCGGGTTTTCCGCCCTGCTCGGAGCCTATTCGGCCCTGCGCAACATGCAGGAGGTGAAGGAGGTCATCGCCCGCGGGGACGATCAGGTCCTGCGCGGGGCCGTGATGCTCATCGAGGAGCGCGGGCATCGTGTCGTGGGGGCCCACGAACTCGCACCCGATCTCGTCGCATCCCTGTCCTTGAGCGGCTCCCGGCAGCCGGGCGACGACGATCAGCGGGCCATCGCCATGGGGCTCGATCTGCTCGCCTCCCTGTCGGCCTTCGATATCGGACAGGGGGCCGTGATCGCCCGCAACCACGTGCTCGCCATCGAGGGGCCGGAGGGCACGGACCGCATGCTGCGCCGGGTCGGACACCTGCGCCAATCCTGGTTCGGCCTTCGGCGCCGCAAGGAGGGCGGGGTGCTGATCAAGGCCGCAAAACGCGGGCAGGACCTCAGGGTCGACATGCCGACCATCGGACCTCGCACCGTCGCCGAAGCGGCGAGGGTGGGGCTTTCCGGAATCGCGGTCGGCGCGGGCTCGACCTTCGTGCTGGAGCAGGAGGAGACTTTGCGTCTGGCAGATCGCCTCGGCCTCTTCCTCGTCGCCGTCGATCTCCCCTGGATGGAGCGTGCGCATGGATAAGGCGCGGGCGCTGAACATCTGGATCGTCTCGGGCGAGGAATCCGGCGATCAGCTCGGCGCGAAGCTCATGCGGGCGCTGAAGTCGCGGCTGGGAGCGGACAATCTGCGCTTCGGCGGCGTCGGCGGCCATGCGATGGAGGCCGAAGGGCTCGCAAGCCTGTTCCCGCTCCAGGACATCGCCGTCATGGGCATCGTCGCCGTGATCGGACGTTTGCCGACGGTGCTCAGCCGCATCCGCATGACGGCGGATGCGGTGGTGACGGCCGATCCCGATCTCCTCGTCATCATCGACAGTCCCGATTTCACGCATCGCGTCGCCAAGGCCGTGCGCAAGCGCGCGCCGCATATTCCCGTGGTCGATTACGTGAGCCCCTCGGTCTGGGCGTGGCGCCCGGGGAGGGCCGCGACAATGCGCGCCTATGTGGACCAGCTCCTGGCCTTGCTGCCCTTCGAGCCTGACGCTCACAGGCGCCTCGGCGGTCCGCCGACCACCTATGTGGGCCATCCTCTCATCGAACGGGTAGGCGAATTCAGGCCTGCGGCCGGCGAGCGGGACTTTCACAAGAACGGACCGGTCGACCTTCTGGTGCTCCCGGGCAGCCGTCGCACGGAGGTGACCCGATTGCTCGACACCTTCGGCGAGACACTGGAGCTGCTTCGGCAGCGCTCGCCCCGGCCGTTCACGGTCACGATCCCGGCCGTGCCGCATCTTGCGCAGGAGATCAGGGGACGCACGGCCTCATGGGGCATCAAGCCCGCGATCGTGGAGGGCGAGGCCGCCAAGTGGCAGGCCTTCCGAAGCGCCGACGCGGCGCTCGCCGCGTCGGGCACCGTCACCCTCGAACTCGGCCTTTCCGGCATCCCGATGGTGGTGGCCTACAAGGTGTCGAGGATCGAGGCGATCATTTTGCGCCCACTCATCAAGGCGCAGTCCATCGTCCTCACCAATCTCGTCCTGGGCGAAAACGCGATTCCCGAACTCATCCAGGAGGAGTGCACGCCCGAGGCCCTCGTGACGGCGCTTCTGCCGCTCCTGTCCGACACTCCCGAACGGCGACGCCAGGAAGCCGCGCTCCGGCGCCTGGACGAACTGATGCGGATCGGCGACGAGATGCCGAGCGAACGGGCCGCTCGGATTGTCGCTGGCATGCTTTCAAACAAGACTGAACTATGAAGGAATGAAAGATACCGTCTTAGCTCCCATTGCCGCTTATGCTGATTGGAGTGGGCGTGACTGCCTCTTATACCGCAAGACTGCGTCGAGCTGGCGTTCGGGCCTGGGCTCTCCCGATGTACGATAGTGCAGAACGCTTCATTGGCCGCTGCTTCATCGTGCTGATGGGTCCGTACGCGGCGATCCTTCTAGCAGCGGCATTCATGCCCAGGTGGAGCGAACAGCAACATGGCTACACCCAAGCTCTGTGGGTTCTGGGAGTTGTTTTATGGCGCTCGGAGTTGGAATCGTCATGATAGCACAGCTAGAGATGGGCAACTCCTGGCGAGTCCTCATTCCTGACGAGACGCCGTCACTCATCACAGGTGGGCTGTTCAGATACTCAAGAAACCCGATCTTCCTAGGCATGATGCTGATGGCTTTGGGGATTGCCCTGGCCGTTCCTCACACCCTGAGCTGGATGGCTTTCGCGGTCGCATACGTAACGATCTCAGTCCAGATACGTTTGGAAGAAGATTACCTGGGCCGCACTCTCGGGGAAACCTATAAGACTTATCGGGAGCAGATCAGGCGTTGGTTCTGATCCAGCCTTGAACCGGTCACTGAATGACGACTGGATCTGTTCGTAATGAAAAAGGGGCCATTCGGCCCCTTTCTTCTTTCGTTTCCAGATCAGGCTCACCCGCGCTGAGCGACGGTGACGTACTGCCGCTCGGTGGGGCCGGTGTAGAGCTGGCGCGGGCGGCCGATGCGCTGGGACGGATCTTCGATCATCTCGCTCCACTGGGCGATCCAGCCGACCGTGCGGGCCACGGCGAAGAGCACCGTGAACATGGAGGTGGGGAAGCCCATCGCCTTCAGGGTGATGCCCGAATAGAAGTCGATGTTCGGATAGAGCTTCTTCTCGATGAAGTAATCGTCCTTGAGGGCGATCTGCTCGAGCTCCATGGCGACGTCGAGGAGCGGGTCGTCCTTGATGCCGAGCTCGCTGAGCACCTCGTGGGTGGTCTTCTGCATGATCTTGGCGCGGGGATCGTAGTTCTTGTAGACCCGGTGGCCGAAGCCCATGAGGCGGAACGGATCGTTTTTGTCCTTCGCGCGGGCGATGAACTCGGGGATGCGATCCGGCGTGCCGATCTCCTCCAGCATCTTCAGAGCGGCTTCGTTGGCGCCGCCATGGGCCGGGCCCCAGAGGCAGGCGATGCCGGCCGCGATGCAGGCGAAGGGGTTGGCGCCCGAGGAGCCTGCCAGGCGCACGGTCGATGTCGAGGCGTTCTGCTCGTGATCGGCGTGCAGGATGAAGATGCGGTCGAGCGCGCGCGAGAGGACCGGGTTCACCTTGTATTCCTCAGCCGGCACGGCAAAGCACATGCGCAGGAAGTTCGAGGTGTAGTCCAGGTCGTTCTGCGGATACACGAAGGGCTGGCCGATGGAATACTTGTAGGCCATGGCGGCGAGCGTGGGCATCTTGGCGATCATGCGCATGGAGGCGATCATGCGCTGGTGCGGATCGGAGATGTCGGTGGAGTCGTGATAGAAGGCCGAAAGCGCGCCGACGCAGGCCACCATGATGGCCATCGGGTGGGCGTCGCGGCGGAAGCCGGTGAAGAACCGGTTCATCTGGTCGTGCACCATGGTATGGCGCGTGACACGATAGTCGAAATCGGCCTTCTGAGCGGCGGTCGGCAGCTCCCCGTAGAGGAGCAGGTAGCAGGTCTCGAGGAAGTCACCGTGTTCGGCGAGCTGATCGATGGGGTATCCGCGATACAGCAGAACGCCCTTGTCCCCGTCAATGTAGGTGATTTTCGACTCGGTGGCTGCGGTCGAGGTGAAACCGGGATCGTAAGTGAACATCCCGGTCTGAGCGTAGAGCTTCGAAATGTCGATGACGCTCGGGCCGATCGTGCCCTCGTTCACCGCTAGTTCCACGGCCTTGTTGTCGACTGTGAGTGTTGTATTGGAACTCATGGGTCTTCGACCTTTCAGCAGGAGGCCGGGCATAACCTAGAGCAACCAAGTGATCGGAGGAGAGCCCCCGGGCTTGGTCTGCCGGACCGAGGTCAGCCGGTCGGTGGGAGAATGGCCCCTTCGGTAGCTTATCCGTTGGTGAGGAGCAAGCACGTCTAAAGACGGGATGCGCCTGCTATGCAGCAGGCGCACCGCTCAATTGGTCCTGGAGACGCGACAGGGTTTCATCCTTGCCGAGCACCGTCATCACGTCGAAGAGGCCAGGAGAGGTTGCGCGACCCGTCAGGGCCGCACGCAGGGGCTGGGCCACATGTCCGAGCTTCACGCCGATGGCGTCCGCATGCTCGCGCACGACGGCCTCCACGCTCTGGGAGTTCCACTCCGCGACGGTCTCGAGCTTCTCGACAATCCCGGCAAGGCGCGCCCGCCCGTCGGCGAGGAGGCCCGTCGCCTTCTCGTCCAGCTTCAGCGGCCGCTGGGCGTAGAGGTAATAGGCGCTGTCCACAAGCTCCACGAGGTTCTTGGCGCGCTCCTTGAGCCCAGGCATGGCCGCCAGCAGCTTTTGCCGGAGCTCGGGTGAGAACGTGGAGGCGAGGCCCCGCTCGGCGCCGATCTCCGGCAGGATGGCTTCGATGGCCCGCAGCAGGGTGTCGTCGTCCGACAGGCGCATGTAATGCCCGTTGAGATTCTCGAGCTTCGCGAAATCGAAGCGCGCGGGAGACCGGCCGATGTTCTTGAGGTCAAAGGCCTGGATCATCTCCTCGGTCGAAAAGATCTCCTGGTCGCCATGGCTCCAGCCGAGACGCACGAGGTAGTTGCGCAAGGCGACGGGCAGGTAGCCCATGCTGCGATAGGCCTCGACCCCGAGCGCGCCGTGGCGCTTCGACAGCTTGGCTCCGTCCGGCCCGTGAATGAGCGGGATATGCGCCATCTTTGGGACGTCCCAGCCCATGGCTTGATAGATCTGCGTCTGGCGGGCGGCATTGGTCAGGTGGTCGTCGCCGCGGATCACGTGCGTGACGCCCATGTCGTGGTCGTCCACCACCACGGCGAGCATATAGGTCGGCGTGCCGTCCGAGCGCAGCAGCACGAGGTCGTCGAGATCCTTGTTCTGCCAGACCACCCGGCCCTGAACCTCGTCCTCGACGACCGTCTCGCCCTCGGTCGGCGCTTTGAGGCGGATGACGGGCTTCACACCTTCCGGGGCCTCGGACGGATCGCGGTCGCGCCAGCGGCCGTCATAGCGGGACGGACGTCCCTCCTTGCGGGCGGCCTCCCGCATCTCCTCGAGTTCCTGCTGGGTCGCATAGCAGTAATAGGCGCGTCCCTGGGCCAGCAGGGTCTCCGCCACCTCCCGGTGGCGGGCGGCGCGGGAGAACTGGTAGACCACGTCGCCATCCCAATCGAGGCCGAGCCATTTCAGGCCGTCCAGGATCGCCTCGATGGCGGCGTCCGTCGACCGTTCCCGGTCCGTGTCCTCGATGCGCAGCAGCATCTTCCCTCCATGCCGCTTGGCAAAGAGCCAGTTGAACAGGGCCGTGCGTCCCCCGCCGATATGCAGGAAGCCGGTGGGCGAGGGAGCGAAGCGGGTGACAACGGACATCGCAGGGAACCTTACTTGAAATTCCTAAAGGGTCGCGCGGCCTTGGCGGCAGGCTCGCGGTCGTCCGGCTCATCCACAGGGTGGTTTGGGCCGGAGCGCGGGCTCGTCTAGCATGCAACCGACCCCGCGTTAAGCCAAAGCCCATGACGCAAGACAACAAAGGAGAGCCCGGCCCGATCCCGCGCAGCCTCGCGCGGGCCGTTGCGCTGCCCCGTCCATCCAGCCTGGCGCTGGACTGGGGTGCTCTGGGCTGGTCCGATGGGCTGCGGCGATGCCTTGCCCGCGAGATCGATCAGCGGCGGCTCTTCCCCTGGCTCGCGGTCTGCTTCGGATCCGGGGTGCTCCTGTTCTTCCAGGCGGAGAGACCGGCCCTCTGGGCCCCGCTCGGCGCATTGGTGCTTTGTGCGGGTTGCGCCGTGAGGGTGCGCCACAACCTGCTTGCCCTGTCCGTCTGCGTCGGCCTCGCGGCTGCCTTCGCCGGCTTCACGGCAGGCGTGGTCCGCACGCGCAGCATCGCCGCCCCCGTGCTGTCGCGCATGGTGATCGCGCCGGTCGCCGGCTTCGTCGAGGCGGTGGAGGACCGGGAGCAGGGCAGGCGGGTTCTCTTGCGCGTCTCCTCGCTGCAGGGCGTCGCCGAAGCGGAGCGCCCACGGCTCGTGCGCGTGTCGATCCGCAACGGCAACGCCCTTTCCGCGGGACAGTACATCGCCGGCACCGCGCGCCTGCTGCCGCCGCCGCAGCCGGCGTGGCCCGGCGGGTACGATTTCGCGCGCGACGCCTATTACAAGGGGATCGGGGCCGTCGGCTCCTTTACGGGCGCGGTGCGCCAGGTGGAGCCGCCGGCCCCACCCGACTGGTCGTTGCGGCTTGCCGCCCGCGTGGACGAGGCTCGCAACGCGCTCACCCACCGCATCGCATCTTCCATCGGCGGTGCGGCCGGCGGTGTCGGCGCAGCCCTCGTGACCGGAAAGCGAGGGCTCATCGGCGAGCCCACCAACGACGTGCTGCGCGCTGCGGGCATCTATCACATCGTCTCCATCTCGGGCCTGCACATGGTACTGGCGGCGGGCACGTTCTTCTGGCTCGTTCGCGCGCTGCTCGCGCTCAATCCCGGGCTCGCGCTGCTCTGGCCCGTGAAAAAGATCGCCGCCGTCGTAGCGATGGCCGGAGCGACGGCGTATTGCGTTTTCTCCGGTTCGGACGTGGCCACAGAACGTTCGCTCGTGATGACGCTCGTGATGTTCGGCGCGGTGCTGGCGGACCGTCCGGCGCTCAGCATGCGCAATCTCTCCGTCGCCGCCCTCGTGGTTCTCGCCCGCGAGCCGGAGGCGTTGCTGGGACCGAGCTTCCAGATGTCGTTCGGTGCGGTGGCGGCCATGATGGCGCTCGTGCCGCTCATGCAGTGGCACACGACCGAGGTCGCGCAGCGAACCTTGATCGAGAAGGCATTCGCCTGGACCCTGCGCTCGGTTTGCGCCATCATCACCACCACTCTCGTGGCGAGCCTCGCCACGGCGCCTTTCTCGGCCTACCACTTCCAGAGTCTCAATCCCTATGGCCTCGTCGGCAATGCGCTCACCCTGCCGCTCGTGTCGCTCGTGGTGATGCCTGCCGCCGTTCTCGGCGTGCTGGCTTACCCCTTCGGTCTCGACGGACCGATCTGGAAGCTGATGGGGCTTGCCGTCGCGCAGGTGCTCGATGTGTCGACCTGGGTCGGTGCCTTCAGCGGCTCGACCGTCACCGTGCCTGCCTTGAGCATCGGCGCATTGGCTTTGTTGAGTGTGGGCCTCCTCGTCCTGACGATCCCGGCCTCGCACCTGCGATGGCTCGCGCTCGTTCCCGTCGGAGCAGGGCTGGCCCTAGCCGCGACACCGCAGCGCCCCGACATCTACATCGACCGCGACGGCGCCGGAGCCGCGATCCGCAATGCACGCGGAGACCTCACGCTTGTCGGAAAGCCATCCGGCTTCGTCGCCGAGCAATGGCTGCGGGCCGACGGGGACGGACGCAGCGCCGGGGACGCGACGCTCCGGCGGGACACACAATGCGACAGGCTCGGTTGCGTGGTGGACACCGGGGCGCAGCGCGCCGTCGCCTTCGTCCAGGAGTTCGCAGCCTTCGCGGAAGATTGCCGCCGCGCGGCCATCGTCATCACGCGGCTCGATGCGCCCGCGTCCTGCGGAGCGCCCGTGGTGCTCGACCGCGATGCGCTCGATGCGCGGGGCGCCACGGCCATTCGGCTCGGAACAGACGTTGCCGAGATCCGGTCGGTGAGGAGGGGACGGGAGGTCGTGCCCTGGGCAGGCTCGACACAAGCATCGGCTTCTCCCGCTCGGGACAGGCTGCACGCGGCGCAGCCCGCCCTGGACCGGGATTGGCCCGGAGAGGAGATCAGTAGCGGCGAACCAGACTGACGAGCTTGCCCTGGATCTTGACCCGGTCGGGGCCGAGCACGCGCGTCTCGTAGGCCTGGTTGGCGGCTTCCAGCGCGATGGATGAGCCGCGCCGGCGGAAGCGCTTGAGGGTTGCTTCCTCGTCGTCGATCAAGGCCACGATGATGTCGCCCGTATTCGCCGTGTCCTGCCGGCGGATCACCACGAGGTCGCCATCGAGAATGCCAGCCTCCACCATGGAGTCGCCGCGCACCTCCAGGGCGAAGTGATCGCCCTGAGTGAGGAAATCGCCCGACAGGGTGATGGAATGGCTGCGGTTCTGGATCGCGGAGATCGGCGTACCGGCGGCGATCCGGCCCATGACCGGGATCGAGGCGCTGTCGCGATAACGCTCCTCGGCCACAGGCTGCGGCGTGGGCTTCTTCTCCGTGAGCCCGCCCTCGACCACACTGGGCGTGAAGCGGCGCTGGCCCGCGGCTGCGCCGACGGATTCGGGCAGGCGGATCACCTCGAGGGCACGGGCGCGGTTGGGCAGGCGGCGGATGAAGCCGCGCTCCTCAAGCGCCGTGATGAGGCGGTGGATGCCGGATTTCGACTTGAGATCGAGTGCGTCCTTCATCTCGTCGAACGATGGCGGAACCCCGGTTTCACGCAGCCGCTCCTGGATGAAGCGGAGCAATTCGTGCTGCTTGCGCGTGAGCATGACAGACCCTTACTGCTCCCTGGCGGAGCGATTCTGGAAAACAAAGCAGGAACAGGTTAGCTGTTCCCGCTGTGTTCTGCAAGTCCATGCTCAAGGTCACTGGTTCACGGCAGGGTATGATCGATTTGTCTTGCCGGAGGCAGGCGCGGCCGCCGTTCTGTGCGACCGAGCGTAGGCGGGATTGTGGCAGCTGTGCGAGCGCTCACCCGCATCTCTCCTTGTGGTTGATCCTGGGCTCCGGTGCGGATCCTGCGCGTGGGCTGGAACTACGCTGTAGGGCTTCTTTCTTATGCCGCCAGCATCCCCTGAGTGCACAGGATCAGCCTTCATTGCACTCATGCAAAGATATCTTGCATATTTGTTTACTCACGTAGGGAGGAGCAGGGGCGTTGGCTCGAACTTGGCCGTACCCATGGCCCCAGGATGAGGCTGGAGGCCAAGCGACACAAGGATTTTTCGCCTAAGGACTGCGCCTGACACAGCCCATTGGACGAATGCGCGGCTTTGAAGGAAGACACAACGGGAGCGTGAGTCTCGCCCCGTTTCTGTATCTATATACAACCGAAGGTAGATTATCCCGGCACTTTACTGGCCAGGATACTGTCTCCGATTTACCGTATGGTTGATACATCGTTGCGGAACCCAAGCCAGCGTCCTATGATACGTTATGATCTTACAGTGGCGCGTATAAGGGGAAAGCCATGACGAAGCCGATTGCTGCGAACGACCTCAAGCCTCTCCTCCAGGTGGCATCCGGTTCAGAACTGCTGCCTTTGGGCGACGGTTCGTTCCTCGCGGTCCTGAAGCACGCTCGCAAGAGCGAGTCCGGGAGGACCGTCCATCAGTTCGTCGGGCAGATCACCGGTGCTGACGGCATCGCCAAGCCGGGGCACGCGCCTTTCCTCATCGCGGAGGAAAAAGGCCGTTTCGTTGCCTATTCCGGCGCAGCCCAGTCGGACGACGGCCGCATCGTGGTCGCCTGGACCTCGGACGCCAAGAAAGGCGCGCCGATCCTGAAGGCGCGGGCGCTGGATATTCACAGCAAGGCCGTGACGCCGGCCGTCACGGTTGAGAAGGCGGATCCTTCCAGGTCCGCGCTCGAACTTGCGGCAGATGCGCTCGCGCGCATTGCCCTTACCGGAACCTTCAAAGCCGTTTCCTTCGATGTCTCGGATGCGAGTTCTTCCCTGCCTAGGGCCGATGCAGGAAGCTCCGATCCCGTCGCCGCGAACAACTTTGCCGCGTCTTCGGAGCCTGCGGCTTTGGACACGAGTTCCGCCGGAACGTTCACTGAGGGTGGTGAAATTCAGGCAAATGCTCTGCCTGTTATCATAAACGGTGATGGCTCCAGTGAAACAATCGATATGTGGTCGAATGGCAACAACAGCATTTATGTCATCAATGGTAACGGCGGCGATGATTTTATCCGGGGCGGGAACAATTCAATCGGCGACACGATCGACGGCGGAGCAGGCAATGATACGATTTTTGGCGGGAACGGGCCCGATCGTCTAATCGGCGGGAGCGAATTCGATACGCTTGATTATGACTTCGCGTCTGTCGGAAGTATTTTGGTTAATTTCTCCGATATGTCGCGCCTATTCAGGACTGATGGCGGCACCACCGTGCAAGTGGCCGCGTGGCATATACGGGATAGCACCCCCACCGGCAATCAGGATGATGTAGACGCTGCCACATTCGAGAAGATCATCGGAACGAAATCCAACGATCAATTCTACGCGGACGAGTCGGCGCACACCCCAACAAACTGGACTTGGCTGGGAGGAAGAGGCAACGACATCATGCAGGCGGCTGCCGGCCACGATACGCTCGAGGGCGGAGAGGGGAACGATACTCTCATCGGCGGGCGCGGCAACGACTCTCTCACGGGCGGACCCTTCAATGAAGGAACAGATATCCTTTACGGAGGCGACGGAAACGATACCCTGATCGGTGGTTATGGGGACACCCTGATCGGAGGAGACGGCAATAATTATTTCAACGCCATCGGTTCGGTCCTCTATTACAGGGACATCGATGTCGGGGGCGTTCCCTATATCGATCCAGGCTACGCCCGCACGGTCGATTTGAGAATTGGCCAGATCAGGAATGGTCAGTATACGGATACCATCAACGGTACTGCTGCTGTTTATACAGGCAACGGCAACGACACCCTCTACGGCTCCGCCTTTATCGGAGCCTATTTCGATGCCGGCGGCGGTAACGATGAACTCCACGGCAGCGAGGTGAACGATACCCTCTATGGAGGCGCGGGTTACGACGTCTTCTTCGGCTCCAGCGGCAACGATTCCATCTATGGCGGTGCCGATGCCAATGTTGTCGACTACCAGCGCCTGTCCGGACCCATCAGTCTAAATCTGGGCACAAGCTGGGTTGAAAAATACATCAACAACGGTCGTTCTCTCGATCAGCTCTTCGAAATTCGTGATGCTGCGGGGACCGGCCATAACGATACCCTCGTCGGCAGCACGGACAACAACGTCCTGGTCGGCTACGACGGCAACGATCGGCTCGAGGGGCTGGATGGAAACGACACTCTCATAGGCAGCTATGGCGACGATACGGTGGACGGCGGCACCGGCGCCGACCTCATGAGGGAAAATCGCGGCAACGACCATTACTGGGTCGACAATGTCGGTGACCGCATTGTCGCCGATGAAGACGAGGGGGTGGACACGGTCCATATCTGGGGCAACGACATTAAGTCCCATGTGCTGGATGTCTTTATTGAGCACGGCACGATCGAGACCACGAACGGAATCGCGCTGACCGGCAACACTCAACTTGCCAACTATCTGACCGGTCACAGAGGAAATGACACGCTCAAAGGCTCGGTTGGCGTTGATGGCCGGGGCGATACCATGGAAGGCGGAGATGGCGACGACACCTATTATGTCTATGACATCACGGATGACACCAGAGAGTTCAATGGGACAGCGGGCGGCATTGATACAGCCTATATTAACGTCAACTATTACGATGCCCGTAAGCTGGCCAACATAGAAAACTACAAACTCGCCGACGGCTTCGTCCTCAACCATGCACCGGGAACGGTAACGGTGCAGCCAGGTTCGCCGCTCCAGAGCGATGAGAACATGGTCAACGTGGTCGCCACCCTGCACTCGGAGAACCCCGAAGGAGGACCGGGGCCTTTAGTCTACGACGTTCTGACCCATGCCGATAAATTTGCGGTCGTTAACGGCAACCAGCTCAGGTTACTTAATCCAGTGGACTTCGAGACCGACCCCGGGCTGTTGCTTGACGGAAACAGAAAATACTTCTCCGTCCAGGTTCGCGCCAGGGAAAATGGTCAAGGCGGCCTCGAGTCGGGTGTCACCACGCTCAAGGTCTACATCAACGACATCAACGAAGCGCCGAGGGACCTTGCACTGTCGAACAGCAAGATCGACGAGAACAGCGTACAGGGAACGCTGATCGGCACGGTAAGCGCCACCGACCAAGATGCCGGCAGTACTCTCAAGTATTCGATAGTGAACGATCCGGACAGCAAGTTCGTGATCAACGAGAACACGGGCGAACTGCGGCTGCGCCAGGGCGCGACCTTGGACTATGAGACCAAGCGGTTCCACGAGGTCAAGGTCAAGGTGACGGATAACCTGGGAGCAAGCACCGAGAGGCAATTCACGATCAACGTGAACGACCTGAATCCCGAACCCAACCATGCTCCGTCGAGCCTTGCCCTGTCGAACAACAGGATCGGCGAACATAAGATTGCGGGAGACCTGGTCGGAACATTGAGCGCCTACGACCAGGACGGCAGCGACAGGCTGGCCTATACGATCGTGAACGATCCGGACAGCAAGTTCGTGATCGTCAACGGCAACGAGCTGCGGCTGCGCGCGGGCCTGGACTACGAAACCAAGCAGTCGCACCAGGTCACGGTCAAGGTGACGGACAGTGCGGGCGGCACCTACGAGCAAGTGTTCACGGTCAACGTGGACAATGCCAACGATGCGCCGAACGCGCCCACGTGGAGCAATGACTCGAAGAGCCTGCCGGCGGTTAAGGAAAATACGGCTTTCTCCGCTCAGCTGAAGGCCATTGATCCTGATGGAACGACCTCTTTTACTTGGGAGTTCGATCCTGCTCGAGGCGGCGCTACGGGCGCCGCCAGTGCGAACGGTCTTTTCGTCATCAACCCGAACACGGGCCTTGTTACTCTCGCGTCGGGCAAGCCTCTCGATTACGAGAACTCCGTGAACGGACAATACAAGATCTACGTTCGCGTCAAGGACTCCGAGTTTTATAGCGCCGTTCAGGAGCTGACCATCAACGTCACCAACGCCAACGATGCTCCGACCGACATCATGTTGTCGAAAAGCTCGGTCGCCGAGGACAAGCCGGGAGGCTGGGTGATCGGCACGCTGAAGGCTACCGATCAGGATGCCGTCGATACCTTCACCTACAAGATCACGGAGGATCTGGACAGCAAGTTCGAGATAGCCAACGGTAATGAACTACGGCTGCGCGCAGGCCTGGATTACGAAACCAAGCAGTCGCACCAGGTCAAGGTTTTGGTGACGGATGGAGCGGGCGCCACCTTCGAGCGGATGCTCACGGTCAATGTGGACAACGTGAACGAGGCGCCCAACGCGCCGAGTTGGGAGATCGGTGGCCCGGTCGAGGAGAACACGAACGGACAGACCATTGCCGTGTTCTCCGACTCCTACGATCCGGAGGGGCATGAAATTGCCTACGCGTTCCACGACAGCGTCCCCCAGGCATTGCGTGACAAGTTCACCCTGTCCACCAATCCGGATGGTTCGGGCGCGCTCGTGCTGACCAATCTGAACGGCCTCGACTACGAGAGCGCAACCGACGACGGGAACGGCAACAGGTACTATCTTCTCAAGATCGTCTCGAGGGACATCGAAGGGGCGGCTTCGCAGCCTGTAGACATCAAGGTCTACATCAACGACGTGAACGAGGCTCCGGTCCTGTCGACGGACAACGCCACGGTGTCAATCGGGGAACTCGCCAACAACGGCGCCGTGCTCGCGACCTTCGCGGTGGCGGATCAGGATGCGAACGAGCAGTTCGTGTACACGCTCACGGGTTATCCGCCGGGCATGGAAGGCGCTTTCCGTGTGGATGCGACCGACCCGTCGAACCTGAAGATCGTGGTGGCCGACTCGACCAAGCTGGGAGTCGTGAATAACCGGACCTTCGCGCTCACCCTGACGGTGAAGGACAAGAACGGTGCCCAAGGCGTCCATCTGACCGACACCCTCGACTTCACCGTCACCATCAACAACGAAGCCGATCGGGCTCCAGGCAACATTCGGCTCCACGGCGATCCGGTCCCCGAGAATACCGAGGCCGGCTGGGAGATTGCCAATCTGGACGCCATCGATCCTGATGGCGAACCGATCACCCGCTTCGACCTCGTCGATACGAACGTTCCGTTCCGGATCGGGCAAGTTAATGGCCTTTGGTACGTCATAACCGACGGTCCGCTGGACTACGAGAACGCCCCGGGTTCCGATGGCATTGAAGGCGGCCAGCGTTGGTACGATCTCCGGGTCACTGCGACCGCAGGCGGCCTCACGTCTGAGCCGCAGACCGTCAGGATCTACATCACAAACGAGGATGATGCTCCGGTCATCAACATCGACGCGGGCGGACGGACCGTGTGGGATGTCCTGGACACGGATCTCCCTTCGCCGTTCCAGCATCTCTCCGTCTTCGACGAGGATACCGATCCTGCGACCGGCACGGTCACGGTGAGGATCACTCTCGACGATCCCAGCAGCGGCGAGCTGCTCAACTTCATCCCTTGGGTCGACTACACCTACAATCCGCAGCATGGCATCTATACCGTCACAGGCACCATGCAGCAGGTGAACGATGCCATCCGGGCGCTGCAGTTCAATCCGGCGGATCAGATGGAAGGTGCGCCTCCTCGCAGCACGGGCTTCACCATCCGGGTCACCGATGATGACGGATTGTCCTCCAATCCGCTCGTGGTGACGGTCAATGCCACACCTGGAAACCAGGCTCCGACCTTGACGGTCCTGGACGGCCAGTCGTCGTTCAACGCGTTTGACAACGGTCCTGCGGTGAATCCTTTCGTGGGCCTGGATCTCGGCGACGCCGAGGGGAACCAGATCACACTGGTGATCTCCTTCAGGGACGACGATGGCACCTTGGGCCTTCCGAGCGGCGGCAACGTCATCGTGACCGACAATGGGACGGACAATGGCCTCCGGTCGTTCCAGTTCACTGGTTCCGCGGCGAACTTGGAAGATTTCCTGGACCATGTGACCTTCGATCCGAGAAACGACTCGGCCAGTCAAGGGTCCGTGACGACGCAGTTCAACGTCATGCTGTGGGACGACTACCACAGCGGCACCATCTATCGAAATGCCGTCCGCGTGGTGACGAGTCATGGCAATGGGAACCGCGCCCCGAGGATCACGGACGTGTCGGCGGTGGGCTTGGGCAGGGAAGAGGGGGGCCTGATCGTGGTCGACGAGAATGTCGGCATTGCTACGATCTTCGATGTCGACGCGGAGGATGGCGACGGCGATCCAATCGAATATGCGCTGGCGAATACCTACAACGGCGCGTTCTCGATTGATGCGGAGGGCACGGTCAGCGTCAACACGGCGTTGCTGGGACGGATCTTGCAAACCAGAGATTTTCCGATCGAGGTTCGGGTATCGGACAACAATGGCGGTATGACCGTGCATCAACTCGTCGTGCGTGTCAGAGACCTGCCGAACGAGGCGCCGGTGATCACGAACGTGTCGGCGGAAGGCTCCGGCACGATGGGCACTGAAGGAAACGAGGCCGGCAAGATCCTGGTGAACGAGAACGCTGGTTCCGTACTGATCGGCGACGTCGATGCCATGGATCCGAACGACGACCCGATCTCTTATGCGCTGCTCACCACCCATAACGGCGCGTTCTCGATGGACCAGACCACTGGTGAGCTGCGGATCAATACGGATCGCCTGCCGCCAATCGCCTATGACAGAGATTTCGAGTTGACGTTCCAGGTGGCAGATGACATGGGCGGCGTGAGGCGTGATACCATCACGGTGCGGGTCAAGAACAACGTGAACGAGGCGCCGAGGGACATCACCCTGTCGAACAACACGATTATGGAGAACAGCCTTGGCGGCACCGTGATCGGGGTTCTCGGCGCGGTGGACGATGGCCCTGCGGGCGAACTCACCTTCGAATTGCAGGACCCCAGCGGCAAGTTCGAAATCGTTCCGTCCGGGACGCAGTGGGTGCTGCGCCTGAAGGAGAATGCCTACGTCGATTACGAGGACGATGCGGGCAACGTCTTCAACGTCGTGGTGACGGTCCGGGACCGGAACGGCGGCCCTGGTTCGCAGTCCCGCACGGAGACCTTCACCATCGAGGTCCAGAACCAGGACCCGGAGGTTAACGATCCCCCGCAGAACCTGCGTCTCGAGAATGCCACGCAGGTGGTCATTGACGAGAACACGAGCTTCTCGGGCACCTTGACCGCTTATGACCGCAATGGCGACGATCTGACCTTTAGGTTCGCTGCGAATGGCGGCACGACTGATCCAAGAGGCCTGTTCAAGATCGTGGACAACCAGCTCCAGATCGTCTCGCCGTCCGGCCTCGATTACGAGACCGCGGATGACCTCGGCAACGGAATCAGGGGCTACCGGGTCGAGGTGGAGGTCTCCGATGGCCGCGACGGCACCACCCGGGAGATCTTCACCATCGTGGTCGAGGATGACGAAGAAGAGGGTAACCTTCCACCAACGGATCTCACGATCTCCAACAATTGGGTTCGCGAGTGGGCATTCAACGGGGCAACTATCGGCTCGCTTGCTCCAGTGGATCCAGATGGCTCGTCAGGACCGTACTCGTTCAAGTTCGTGCTGGGCACGGATGGCGCAGGCAATCCCATCCTGTCGGATCAGGATGCTGACGGCCGGTTCATCATCGTGGGCAACGAGTTGAAGGTACTTGATGGTACCAAGATCGATTTCGAGGCGGCTCGCTCGCACCAGTTTGTGATCCAAGTGTCGGACGCTTCCGGAGCTTTCCAGAAGGAAATGAGTATCGTGGTGCGAGACTGGCTGAACGAGAATGGCTCGGGCAGACCGGTGGGGGAAACCCTCAAGGGAGGTGCAGGAGACGACATATTCGATGCCGGAAACGGCAACGATGTCATATACGGCGGCTACGGCTTCGACGATCTGACGGGCGGAGAAGGCCAGGATGCCTTCGTGTTCAACACGGACCCGATCAACGGCGAGTTCGACATGATCCAGGATTTCGCTGCTGGGGAGGACAAGACTCATCTTGGTGCCGATAACTTCCAGCTGTGGGGCCTTGAGGGCGGCGAGCTGACGGATGAGGTGTTTGTGGTCGGATCCGCGGCGACCTTGGACTCCCATCGGATCATCTACGACGCCGAAACGGGGACCCTTTACTATGATGAGGATGGTTCAGGAGCGGCAGAAGCAGCGATGATCGCAATCTTCGCCAATCAAGTCAGTCTGAACAAATCGGATTTCCTCGTAATCTAACACCACAAGGGCCGGGACATGAAATATCCTGGCCTATTTTGCCGACTGGACAAGATCCAATCCTCTCTATAACGTTACAACGACGCAAGAGATCAAAGCCTTAGGCTCATCCTGCTTGCGATAGCCTAGCCTGATCATCGCGCAATGGAGTGTTCCTATGCCGTTATTCTATAATCTTACAATCGACCCGATCCCGGGAGTATCGACCCGGCCAGGGGCAGATGATGCCGCACTGAACTTCGATGAAAATCCCACGGCAGGCCTTGTGATTGGCAAGATTAGCGGCTTCCAGCCCGGGGAAGATGCTACCAAAGCAATATTCATGCCGAATACCGAGCCGGGATCCCCCGGCAACGATTCTGGACGTTACGCCATCAGGTGGGATGCAGGCCACAATGGTTGGGTCCTCTATCTGGTGCAGCCGGACCCTCAGGTTCCTATGTCCACGTATTTCAATGCCGAAGATAGGAATGGCCCACAGAATCTCTGGAGGAATCTCGTTAACTTCAATGTCTCGTTTGAGCCCGGCTACACGCCTCTTGCGGAATATGCTGCAAGCTATGCGCTTAACATCGTAAACGTGAACGAAGCGGTGAGAGCGATTAATTTCACTAATGCGCAGACGATCACGGCAGGGTCGACAGGCGCCGGTGCAAACGTCGTCAAATCGACCTGGGATGACCCCGATCTTCTGACAACCTTTAAAAACAACAAATATGCATTCTTGGTTAATGGCCAACTGGTTCTCCAAGATGGGAAGTTCTCCATCCATGACACCACCGGCCAAGTGACCACGAATGACTCGATCACGGCGGCGGATGGAGCATTCAAGGACTTGACGATTGTCGCATATGATGTCGGCAACAATACATTGCAGTTCCAGCGGGCCTATCGTGTCGATATCGTGCAGCAGACCCAAACCCCGGTGGTGCAGTTCTCGACGGCGAACCCGAGCGTGACCCTGGCCGAGGGCAGCGGGACCGGGTTCACGGACTTCACCTACACGCTGACGCGCGACACCACCAACGGCCCCTCGACGGTGACCTGGACGGTGGCGGGCACGGGCACCAACCCGGCGAACGCGGCGGATTTCGAGGTGCTGACGGGCACGGCGGTGTTTGCGGACGGGGCGGCGACGACTACGATCACGGTGCGGGTGCGCCATGATGCGAACTTCGAGCCGACCGAGAACTTCTCGGTGACGCTGAGCCCGGCGACGGGCGGCAACGCCACGATCGGCACCAACAACACGGCCACCGGCACGATCACCAACGACGACCCGGCACCGGTTCCGGTGGTGCAGTTCTCGACGGCGAACCCGAGCGTGACGCATGACGAAGGCGGCACGGGCACGACGGTGACGTATACCTATACGCTGACGCGCACCGGCGACCTGTCGCAGTCTTCGATCGTGGCGTGGTCGGTGGCGGGCGCGGGCACCAACCCGGCGAACGCGGCGGACTTCGGCGGCACCTTCCCGAGCGGAACGGTTCAATTCCCGGCCGGGGAAGACGAGGTTCAGATCGTGGTGACGGTGCACGGCGACGGCACGGTCGAGCCGACCGAGAACTTCACGGTGACGCTGAACCAGACCGGCAGCACCAACGCGACGGTCGGCACCAACAACACGGCCACCGGCGTGATCACCAACGACGATCAGCCGCCCTCCGGCCAGACCCTCGGTCTCACGGTGGAGGGGGCTACGACCTTCGATGCCACGGATTCAGGTCCGAGTGTCCCGGCCTTCGATGGTATTGTGATTACCGGAAATGGTACGCTCACTCTTACCATCGCTTTCAATGACTTGCATGGTGTGCTTGAGAATTATGGGAGCGCCGTCATCACTCGCGGTGGCGGGCAGATCAAATACACCTTCACGGGAAACAAGGAGAGCCTGGAGCTTCAGCTCAGCAACCTGAAGTTCAACCCCTTCAACCGAGCCATGGCGTCCGATACGCCGGTGACGACGAATTTCGAGATCACCTTGGATGATGGTGATCCCGGGACCAACAATGCGGTCACAAACGAAGCGATCGATGTCGTCACCGAGATCCTCGGCAACCATGCGCCGGTCGTGACGATCCCGAACGGCGACGACGTGACCAAGATCGTCGATACGGGGCCTGATGTCCGTCCGCTACAGGGGCTCAACCTCTTCGATGATGAGCATGACACCCTGACTCTGAAGGTAAAGTTCCTGAAGAGCCATGGCGATTTGATCCTGCCTCCGGGCCTCGACAACGTGACTAAAACCTTAGTAGCGGAGAACGGCCAGCCCGAGTATTGGGAATACACCTTCACTGGTCTGGCCCCGGCGCTGGAGGTGATGATGGACGTCATCAAGTTCGACGCATCGCCTGTCGACGGAGGGCCGGGCACCATCCGGGAAACGGACTTCAACATTACCGTCACCGACGGCGCGCTGGGACGTCAGCTTGTGGTCGAGGAGGTTCAGGTGAAGACGCTTGTGGGCAAGGCTGCGCTCACCGCCGCGCCGATCCGGGAGCTCTCGGCAGCCGGCGCCCCGGTCGGCACCCTCACGGCCAAGGATGCAGAAGACAAAGCCTTCTCGTACCAGATCGTGCTGGCGGACGGCAGCGTGGCCAACACCGACGGCCGCTTCAAGATCGGCGCCGACGGCCGCTCCATCGAGGTGGCCGACGGGTTCAAGCTCGACTACGAGCAGGCCCGCAGCCACGGGCTCAGGCTCAAGGTCACGGTCGAGAACGGCGACACCGATCTCTCGTTCCTGCAGGACGTCACGATCCAGGTGTCCGACTGGGCCAGCGAGACCGCCGCCGGCACGGTCGGCCACGACCGGATCCTGGCCAATGCGGGCAACGACCGCCTGAGCGGCGGCGACGGCAACGACACCCTCATGGGCGGGGCCGGCACCGACCGGCTGACGGGCGGCAACCACAACGACTGGCTCTATGGCGGAGCCGGCATCGACACGCTCTACGGCAACCATGGCAAGGACATCTTCGTGTTCAACACAAAGCCGAACAGCCGGAGCAACCGCGACGGGATCAAGGACTTCAAGCCCAAGGACGACAGCATCTACCTGGACAACGCGATCTTCAAGAAGCTGGGCGCGGGCACGGTGACGAAGCCGAAGCAGCTCAGCAGCAAGTTCTTCACCGACAGCGGCAAGGCTGGCGATAAGGACGACTACATCATCTACAACAAGAAGACGGGAGCGCTTTTCTACGATGCCGACGGCAGCGGCCGGGGGGCGGCGGTGCAGTTCGCGACCCTCTCGACGAAGCCCGGGATAACCTACAAGGACTTCTTCGTCATCTAAGTATTTCCAGTGGACCCGGCTCGCCGCTCGAAACGCGGAGAGCCGGACGAGAGCTGTTTCCATGTAAGTGGAAACAGCTCTTAGCGATCACGAAGGATCCTGTCGGCGAGATTACTCCTGTGCGTTGTCAGCCAGGACGGAGATACATGCCGCAGCTGGCCAGCGGGTCGGCCATACTGCTGCCGAGGTTAAAATTCGTAGGGTGCAGACCGCGACCCGCAACAGGAATGCTCATCAGCAACCCCGGGGATGCGGTCAAAACATCTTGAGCAATGGGAGGCATCCTGGTTGTGTGAGGGCAGGGGCAGAAGGACTATGGCTTTCCCTGCTGCCAGGGGAGATCGGCAACGGTCTGAACAGAGCCTCCGGCGGTTCGCGAAACCGCCCACGGATCCCCTCTTGTACGTTTCGAAGCGGAGGTGTTTCTTTGTCGGCTTCGCTCCTCGGCCGACTATAGGTTCATAGATTCAACAGAACCGCTCCAGCCGGATGATCCGGCAGGGCTCGCCGGCCTGAGCCGCGGGCGCGTGCGGTGGCCTGACGAGCAAGGCCTGCGAGCGTTCGAGGATGCTCAGCATGGACGAATCCTGGATCATGTGCGGCATGGCTACCGGCAGCAGCATGCGGCTGACCCCTTGCGAGAGAGCGATCTCGAATTCCTCGCAGGCGAGGGAAGCGCGCATGTAATCCTGCCTCGGGCCGTTGGCGGGCAGGTCCGCGCCGAGAACAGCGTCCTCCGCCGGATCCGCGTCCGGTCGAGCATCTCCGAGCAGGGCGCGAATAGCCGGAACGAGAAAAAGGACGGCGCAGACGAGCGATGAAACCGGATTGCCCGGAAGGCCGAGCAGGAGCATCCCGTCGAGCCGCCCATGCATCAGCGGCTTGCCCGGGCGCAGGGCGACGCGCCAGAAGCCGAGTTCCATCCCCTGACGCCCCAGCGCATTCTGCACAAGGTCGTGCTCGCCCACGGAAGCACCGCCGAGCGTCACGAGAATGTCCGCGTCGGTGTCGCGGGCCGCCTGAATCCGCTCTTCCAGGGATTCGAGCGTATCGCAGGCGATGCCGAGATCGATGGCCTCCGCTCCGGCCTTCTCCACCATGACGATGGTGGCGGGAAGGCTCGATGCGGTGATCTGATCGGGACCGGCGGATTCACCCGCCCGCACCAGCTCGTCGCCTGTGGCCAGAATGGCAACACGGGGCTTGCGGCGTACGGGGAGCGTTCCATGACCCATGGCAGCCGCGAGGGCGATATGGCGGGCATCGAGGCTGAGCCCCGCCTGCAGCAGCACGTCGCCGGCCGCGAAGTCGAGTCCGCTTTGCCGGATGTGCTGGCCGTGGCGCGGACTTTCGTTCACGGTCACCCGGTCGCCGGAAGCATCGGTGTCCTCCTGGATCACGACAGTGTCGGCGCCGTCGGGCAGGGGCGCGCCCGTGAAGATGCGTACGGCCTGTTGGGGCCCCACCGTGCCGGGAAAGCGCTGCCCCGCAGCGCTCGCGCCGATCACCTGGAGCGTCGCGGGGACCTGTGCCGCATCGGCGCTGCGCATGGCATAGCCGTCCATGGCGGAGGCCGGGAAAGGCGGCTGGTCGCGAAGCGCGCTCACGTCGTCGGCCAGCACGCGTCCGGCACAGGCAGACAGGGGCACGTGCTCGGTGGGCACCGGCCGCTCGACACTTGCCAGCACACGGGACAGAGCATCTTCGACCGGGATCAGGCTCATCATGACGCCTCGTATGTTCCTGAGCGTCCTCCGCTTTTCATGCGAAGGCGGATGTTCTCGATCCGCATGCCTTTGTCGGCGGCTTTGACCATGTCGTAGATCGTCAGGCACGCGACCGAGACGGCCGTGAGCGCTTCCATCTCGACCCCGGTCTGACCGGAGACCTTCACCTCCGCGCTCACGCGCACGCCCGGGAGGGCGTCATCCAGGGCGCAATCCACCTTCACCTTGGACAGGAGAAGCGGATGGCAGAGCGGGATGAGCTCATGGGTGCGCTTCGAGGCCATGATGCCTGCGAGCCTGGCGGTCCCGAGCACGTCGCCTTTCTTGGCGTCCCCGTGGCGGATCAGGTCGAGTGTCTCCGGCTGCATGACCACGCATCCCTCGGCGATGGCAGTCCGGCTGGTGATGTCCTTCCCGGAGACATCGACCATGTTGGCCTCGCCGCTCGCGTCGAGATGCGTGAGCTTGGTCATGCCGCCTCGCCGAACAGGAGACGCCGGGTCGCCGCCGCGACATCAGCCTGACGCATCAGGCTCTCGCCGACCAGAAACGTGCGGATGTCGACCTTCTCGAGACGCTCGATGTCCGCGAGCGTGAAGATGCCGCTCTCGCCCACGATGATGCGGTCGGAGGGGATCGACGGAGCAAGCTCCTCGCTCACCGCGAGCGAGACCTCGAAGGTGCGCAGGTTCCGATTGTTGATGCCGATCAGCCTCGTGTCGAGCGGAATGGCGCGCTCCAGCTCCGCGCGGTCATGCACCTCGACCAGCACGTCCATGCCGAGATCGTGCGCGGTGTCGATGAGCGCGCGGGCCTCGTCGTCCGAGACGCTCGCCATGATGACGAGAATGCAATCCGCTCCCCAGGCGCGCGCCTCGTAGACCTGATAGGGCTCGAACAGGAAATCCTTGCGCAACGCAGGCAGGCCTGAGGCCTCTCGGGCCTGGTTCAGGTATTCCGGCCGGCCCTGAAACGAGGGCTCGTCGGTGAGCACGGAGAGGCAGGTCGCGCCGCCCTCCGCATAGGCCCGGGCGAGGCTCGGCGGATCAAAATCGGCGCGGATGAGACCCTTGGACGGGCTCGCCTTCTTGACCTCGGCGATCAGCGCGGGACGATTCTCGGAAAGGTGCAGCTCGATGGCCTTCGCGAATCCGCGCGGAGGAGGGGCTTGCCGCGCAAGACGCTTCATCTCCTCCGGAGGAACGGCCGCTTTCGCAGCCGCGATCTCCTGACGCTTATAGGCTTCGATTCTGCTGAGCACGTCGGTCATCGGTCGGCCTCACGCATTCGAGACTTTGACGAGGCGTTCCAGCGTGCCCTTGGCCGCGCCGCTGTCGAGAGCCTGCGAGGCGCGCTCGACACCGTCGCGCAGGTTGGCGGCCGCGTCGGCGATCACGAGGGCGGCCGCAGCATTGAGCAGGGCCACGTCGCGATAGCCGTTGCGCGCGCCCTCGAGCACGGCCCGGAGGGCACTCGCGTTGTGCGCGGGATCGCCACCCTTGAGGTCTTCCGGTCGCGAGACCGGAAGGCCGACCTCTTCCGGGGTGACCGTGAAGCGGCGCACCGCGCCGTTTTCGAGCGCCGCCACGAAGGTGGGGCCCGTCGTCGTCATCTCGTCGAGACCGTCGGATCCGTGAACCGTCCAGACACGCCGGGAGCCGAGCTCCTTCAGAACATGGGTGAGGGGCTCCAGCCAGACCTCCGAGAACACGCCGAGAAGCTGGTTCCTTGCACCCGCGGGATTGGCGAGGGGCCCGAGAAGATTGAAGATCGTCCGTGTGCCGAGCTCGACACGCACGGGAGCCACATGGCGCATCGCGGCATGATGCGTCTGGGCGAACATGAAGCAGAGTCCTGCTTGTTTCAGGCAGCGCTCCAGCCCGTCCGGATCGAGACCCAGCTTCACCCCGAGCGCGGACAGCACGTCGGCCGTGCCCGATTTCGACGATGCCGCGCGGTTGCCGTGCTTGGCGACCGGCACGCCACAGGATGCGACGATGATCGAGGCGAGCGTCGAGATGTTGTAGCTGCCGGAATGATCACCGCCCGTCCCGACGATATCGATGGCATTCTCGGGAGCCTGCACCGGCAGCATGCGTCCGCGCATCGCCGTGACCGCTCCGACGATCTCGTCGAGGGATTCGCCGCGAACGCGCAACGCCATCAGGAACGCGCCGGCCTGCGCCGGAGTCACCTCGCCGGAGAGGAGATCATCAAACGCCCATCGCGCCTCGTCCCGGGTCAGAACGGCGCCGGTTGCGGCTTTAGCGAGATAGGATTTGAAGGATTCCATAGGGTCAATGCCTTGTTCAGCGGCGGTTTCAGCCGGCACTCGCGCCGTTCGGGCGAGGTCTGGCGTTCCAATCGGCCGCTAGATCGAAGAAGTTGCGCATGATCGTCACCCCATGCTCGGACAGGATGCTCTCGGGGTGGAACTGCACGCCATGGATAGGCAGCGAACGGTGCGACAGACCCATGACGAGGCCGTCGGCCGTCTCGGCCGTGACGGCGAGTTCGTCCGGGCAGGTTTCCCGATCCACGATCAGGGAGTGATAGCGGGTCGCTTTGAAGGGGCCGTTGATGCCTCGAAACACGGCTTCGCCGCGGTGCTCCACCTCGGAGACCTTGCCGTGCATCGGCAGCGGCGCCCGGGAGACCGTTCCTCCGAACACCTGGCCGATGGCCTGAAGGCCGAGGCACACGCCGAAGGTGGGGATCTCAGGCGAGGCGCGCCTCACCAGATCGAGGCAGATGCCCGCCTCGTTGGGGGTGCAGGGCCCGGGCGAAAGCACGATGGCGTCGGGCCGCGAGGCCAGCACTTCGTCCGTGGTCAGGGCGTCGTTGCGCACGACGTCCACGGAGGTCGCGAGGGGGGCGAGCAGATGCACCAGGTTCCAGGTGAAACTGTCGTAGTTGTCGATGACGAGAACACGGGTCATGGCGCACCGACGTTCGCGTATGCGGCGGGTCCGGTCAAGGGAGGCGTTGCCGCTGCGACGGTCATTGGCCGATCCTTGCCTGACTTGCGAATCGCACGGCCTCTTCCGCCGCCCGGAACAAGGCCTTTGCCTTGTTGATGCATTCCTGCTGCTCCGAGGCGGGATCGGAATCGTAGACGATGCCGGCACCCGCCTGAACGGCCATGCGCCCGTCCTTCACCACGGCGGTGCGCAGCACGATGCAGGTATCCATCTCGCCGTTGGCGCCGAAATAGCCGATGCAGCCGGCATAAGGTCCGCGCTTGTCCTTCTCCAGCTCGTCGATGATCTGCATGGCGCGCACTTTCGGCGCACCGGAAACGGTACCCGCGGGAAAACCGGCCACGAGGGCATCGAGGGCGTCGAACGACGGGTCCAGGCGGCCTTCCACGTTCGAGACGATGTGCATCACCTGGCTGTAATATTCGAGGAAGAAGGAATCCGTGACCTGCACGGTGCCCATCTCCGCCACGCGCCCCACATCGTTGCGGCCGAGATCGAGCAGCATGAGGTGCTCGGCGCGCTCCTTCGGATCGGCGAGCAGGCTCTCCGCATGGGCTCGATCCTCGGCCGCCGTCTTGCCGCGCGGGCGGGTGCCGGCGATCGGACGGATCGTGACCTTGCCGTCGCGCGCCCGCACCAGGATCTCCGGTGACGAGCACACGATTTGGAATTCCTCGAAGTCGAGATAGCAGAGGAACGGAGCCGGATTGACCCGCCTCAGCGAGCGGTAGAGCGCGAAGGCGGGGAGGGGGAAAGCGGCCTCGAAGCGCTGCGACAGCACCACCTGGAAGATGTCGCCGGCGCGGATGTATTCCTTCGCCTTGGCAACCATATCCTCGAACTCTTCCGGCGTCGTGTTCGACACCGGTGGATCGAAGTGGATGGTTGTGGGGTCGCTGCGATCATCGATGGGAAGCGGCATATCGAGGGCCTGCGTCACCGCGTCGAGGCGGGACACGGCGGCCTCGTAGGCCGCCCTTGCCGGGACCCCGGATTGCGGGCGCACAGGCGTCACGAGGGAGATCTCATCCTTGACCGCGTCGAACACCACCATCACGGTCGGCCGGATGAGGATGGCGTCCGGAACCGCGAGCACATCCGTATTGGGGTTCGGCAGACGCTCCATCTGGCGCACCATGTCGTAGCCCAGATAGCCGAAGAGGCCTGCCGCCATGGGCGGAAGGTCGTCGGAGAGGGGCAGTGCGCTTTCCTTGATGAGCGCGCGCAGGCTCTCCAGGGGAGGGCGCTCGTCCGTGACGAACTGCCTGTCCCGAGTGAGCGCATGGCGGTCGATGGAGGCCACGCCGTCCCGGCATTGCCATACGAGATCCGGGTCGAGGCCAATCATCGAGAAGCGCCCGCGGGTGGCGCCGCCTTCGACGGATTCCAGCAGGAAGGCAGAGCCTTTCCGATGGTGACGCAGCTTGATGAAGGCTGCGACGGGCGTGAGGAGGTCGCCGACGAGGGTGGCGCGCAGGACACCTGCCTCACCGTCCCCGTAGGCCTCCGCGAAAGTCTCGAAATCGGGCGCGATGCTCATGGGTCAGAAGATGCTCATGGATCAGAGTTCGCCGCTGCCTGTTGCTTGCTGCAGAGCCTGCGCGTTGACCGTAACACCGAGATCCTGGCGGGCCTGGGCGATGTACTGGTTGATCAGGTCGTCGCTGATGCCGTTGCGCAACTGGTTCTCGAGATTCTGCGCTTCCTGGGTCGTCGTGACCATGGGCGGGACGGTGGCTGCCGTAACCTTGTAGACGGCACGGGAACCCGCAGCGTTCGCGGCATTCCCGGCCTTGCCGACCGGGGTTGCGAAGATGCGGTTCACGGCTTCCGCCGAGAGATCGTCCTTGGCCGTGTTGCGGGCGAGGTCGGTGGCGGACTTCACCGGCGCATTCGCCTCCTGCGCCACCGTTTCGATGGCTTCGCCCTTGTCGAGGCGTTCAGTCATCTGGCGGGCTTTCTCGGCGAGACGCTGGGCAACCTGGTCCTCGCGCCATTGCGCCGTCACCTGATCGCGGACCTCGTCGAGGGGCTTCTCGCGCGAGGGTTCGATACCCGTCACGTCGTACCAGACATAGCCGGAACCCGTGCGCAGCGCCTCGTTGTCGACGCCGATATCCGAGGCGAAAGCCGCCTTCGCGACGGCCTCGCGATCGGGCGCGTTCACGGGATTTCCGGCCTTGTCGAGTCCCTGGGCATCCATGGCCGGGACCTGCGCGAGCGCCAGGCCCTTCTCCTTGGCGATGTCCGCGAGGGGCTTGGCGCCTGCGCGCAGATCCTCGATTTCGTCGTGAATCTGCTCGATCTGGCTTTGCGCGCGCTCGCGGGCGAGGGCTTCGCGGATCTCGGCCGCCACCTCCTCGAAGGGGCGCACGGATTCGGGCTGGATCCGGGTGACGCGCAGGAGGACCGGGCCGAAGCGGCCCTGGATCGGATCGCTCACGCCGCCCTCGGGGAGGCCAAACGCCGCGTCGGCGACGGCCGGGTCGAGCATCTCGGACTTCGCGAAGGTGCCGAGTTCGAGGCCCGAGGCGGCGACGCCCCGCTCGGCCGCAACGGCTTCGAAGGCCGTGCCCTCCTTGATCTTGGCGGAGGCGGCCTGTGCGTCATCCATGGACGTGAAGGGAATCTGCTGGATCGTGCGGCGCTCGGGCTGGCCGTAACTCGCCTTCCGCTGCTCGTAGGACTGGCGCGCATCGGCCTCCGATACGTCCCCGGGCTTGGCAATGGCGGCGGCGTCCAGCGCCATCACGTTGACGGCGCGATATTCCGGGGCTCGGAAGCTGCCCTTGCGCTCCTCGTAGAAGCTCTGGAGCTGCTCCGCGGTCGGGGCGGGGATCTCGCCCGCCAGGGCGGCGTCCAGCACCACATAGGACGCTGTGCGGCGCTCGGCGGTGAACCGGTGAAGGGCCTCCCTGGCGGCGGCCGGAACGGTCACCTCGCCGGCCACGGCGTCCGCCAGGTGGGCGCGGGTCATGGAAGCGCGCTGCTCCTGTACGAAGCCGGGCTCGGACAGGCCCGCGTTGCGCAGCGCCTGATCGAACAGGGCGCGGTTGAACTGGCCGTCGGCCCCCTTGAAGGCCGGGTTCTCCACGATGGAGCGAGCCACGAGCTCGTCGGACACGGACAATCCGAGGCGCTTCGCCTCCTCGGCCAGGACGGCCTCGGTGACGAGCGAGTTCAGCACCTGCTGATCGAGGCCGAACAGGCGGGCCTGTTCGGGGGTGATCACCGTGCGGAACTGGCGGCTGAGCTGCTGGAGCTGGTTGGTGTAGGCGTTGCGCACCTGGTTGATGGAGATGGTGGTGTCTCCGACCTCCGCGACCGTCGAGGCAGGGCTTGCGCGGAAGATGTCGCCAATGCCCCAGATGGCGAAGCTGACGATCAGGGCGCCGAAGAAGACGGTGGCGATGATTTTGCCGACCAGGGTCTGCCCAGCCTTGCGCATGTTCCGAAGCATCGTGAACCCGTTCTCAAAAAACTCGTTTAAAAGGCCGATAGCCCATCAAACGTCCGGCGAAAAGGGCAAGTCCGGTTGAAAGAAGCCTAAAGGCTCTGCTACTGCCAAGTTTCCAAGCCTGACAGGAGTCCATGAATGAGCGTCGAATGGCCGCGCCCGCTGGTGGCGGGTAACTGGAAGATGAACGGTCTCAAGTCCTCCCTCGAGGTCCTGAGCGAGATTCAGGTCGGCTATACCCCTGGCCTCAAGGGCAAGGTCGAGCTTCTCGTCTGCCCACCGGCGACCCTTGTGCACAGCTTTGCCGTGGCATGCGTCGGCTCCCGCGTGGGAATCGGCGGCCAGGATTGCCACGCCAAGGAATCGGGCGCCTTTACCGGCGACCTCTCGGCCGAGATGCTCGCCGATGCCGGTGCGGCCTATGTGATCGTGGGCCATTCGGAGCGCCGCCAGTATCACCGCGAGAAGGATGCGGATGTCTGCGCGAAGGCCGTCGCGGCCCATCGGGCAGGGCTGACGGCGATCGTCTGCGTGGGCGAGACCCGGGAGGAGCGGGAGGCGGGCAAGACACTGTCAGTGGTGCGCAGGCAGCTGCGCGGCTCGATTCCGGCCGATTCCAGCAGCGACAATCTCGTGGTCGCCTATGAGCCCGTCTGGGCGATCGGCACGGGCCTCACTCCGACGGCCGCCGACGTGGCCGAGGTGCACGCCGCCATCCGCGAGGAGCTGAAGCGCCTCGTGGGCAAGGCCGACCATACGAGGGTACGCATCCTCTACGGCGGTTCGGTGAAACCCTCGAACGCGGCCGAGCTCATGGCGGTCCAGAACGTCAACGGCGCCCTCGTGGGCGGCGCGAGCCTCGTGGCCGCCGATTTCCTGGCGATTGCAGGCGCTTACCTGGGCTGACACCCTAACAATATGTTCTTCGTCATGTCCGGACCTGTTCCGGCCATCCATATCTTCCACCTCCCTCTTGAGGGAACGCAACGCCGCGAAGACGTGGATCCCCGGGCAGAGCCCAGGGATGACGGAACGGGCCAAGGAGCGTGGGGCACTTCAACAAAAGCAGCCTTGCGGGTCTTTGATCCTGCTCCCACCTGTGCTACAGGCCGCCGCAACGAACGGATTGCGAGCGGCTGACGCATTTCAAGCGCAGCCGCTTGAGGTTTTTGGAACGATGCAAACAGTTCTCATCATTGTCCACCTGATCATCGTGCTCGCCCTGATCGGCGTGGTTCTCCTGCAGCGCTCCGAGGGCGGCGGCATGGGGCTCGGCGGCGGCGGAGGCGGGGTCTCCGGCTTCATGACCGGTCGCGGTCAGGCCAACGCGCTCACGCGCGCCACGGCAATCCTGGCCGGTCTGTTCTTCGTGACGAGCATCGCGCTGACCGTCATGGCCACTTCCGGCCGTGGTCCGCGTTCGATTCTCGACGGCGCGGCTCCGGCGGCCCCCGCAGGTCAGCAGGCCCCCGCGGCGCCGCAGGGCGGCAGCGTGCTCGAGCAGCTGCAACGCCTCCAGGGCGAGCAGCCGGCGAACCCGGCTCCAGCGCCCAACGCGCCGGCGCCCGCAGCGCCTCAGCAGTAAGCCAAGCAGCAGGGCCGGAACTCCGGCCCTCTTCTTTTGTGGATGGTTCCGGAGCGGCAGGATTCGCAGATTGCGAATCGGCGCTCCTTATTGATGGATAGGGGTCCATGACGCGGTACGTATTTATCACCGGCGGCGTGGTGTCTTCGCTCGGCAAGGGACTGGCTTCGGCTGCCCTGGGAGCGCTTCTTCAAGCACGCGGCTACAAGGTCAGGCTTCGCAAGCTCGACCCATATCTCAACGTCGATCCGGGGACGATGAGCCCCTATCAGCACGGCGAGGTCTTCGTGACCGACGACGGCGCCGAGACCGACCTGGATCTGGGCCATTACGAGCGCTTCACCGGCGTTCCGGCCTCCAAGGCCGACAACATCACGACGGGCCGGATCTATCTCGACATCATCACCAAGGAGCGGCGCGGGGATTATCTCGGCGCCACGATCCAGGTGATTCCGCACGTGACGAACGCCATCAAGGACTTCGTGCTCACCGGCAACGAGGGCTTCGATTTCGTGCTCGTGGAGATCGGCGGCACGGTCGGCGACATCGAAGGCCTGCCGTTCTTCGAGGCGATCCGTCAGCTCGGCAACGACTTGGAGCGGGGGCAGGCGATCTACGTCCACCTGACCCTGCTGCCGTTCATCCCCTCGGCGGGCGAGCTGAAGACCAAGCCGACTCAGCACTCCGTCGCGGAGCTGCGCTCCATCGGCATCCAGCCCGACATCCTTCTCTGCCGCACGGACCGGGAGATCCCGAAGGACGAGCGCCGGAAGCTCGCCCTCTTCTGCAACGTGCGCGAGACCGCGGTGATCGAGGCGCGGGACGCCCGCTCGATCTATGACGTGCCGCTCGCCTATCACGATGCCGGCCTCGACAGCGAGGTTCTGGCGGCGTTCGGTCTGGACAGCTCCAAGGCGCCGGATCTGAGCCGGTGGACCGAGATTTCGGAGCGCGTGCACAACCCCGAGGGCGAGGTGAACATCGCCGTGGTCGGCAAGTACACGGGCCTCAAGGACGCTTACAAGTCGCTCATCGAGTCGCTCCACCATGGCGGCATCGCCAACCAGGTGAAGGTGAATCTGCACTGGATCGAAAGCGAGATCTTCGAGAAGGAGGATCCCGCTCCGTTCCTGGAAGGCATTCACGGTATCATGGTGCCAGGCGGCTTCGGCCAGCGCGGCGCGGAAGGCAAGATCCGGGCGGCCCGGTTCGCCCGCGAGCGAAAGGTGCCGTATTTCGGCATCTGCTTCGGCATGCAGATGGCCGTGATCGAGGCGGCCCGTTCCCTGGCCGGCGTCGAGGACGCGAACTCCACCGAGTTCGGCCCCACGCCAGAGCCCGTGGTCGGCATCCTCACCGAATGGCTGCGCGGCAACGAGCTCGAGAAGCGTGTGGCCGGCGGCGATCTCGGCGGCACCATGCGCCTGGGCGCCTACCAGGCGAAGCTCGCTCCCGGCAGCAAGGTGGCCGAGATCTACGGCGGCACGGAGATCTCCGAGCGCCACCGCCACCGCTACGAGGTCAACATGGCCTATCGCGAGCGGCTGGAAGCCAAGGGCCTGCGCTTTTCCGGCGTCTCGCCCGACGGCGTTCTGCCCGAGATCGTGGAATACGAGGACCATCCCTGGTTCATCGGCGTCCAGTATCATCCGGAGCTGAAGTCGCGGCCGTTCGAGCCCCATCCGCTCTTCAGGAGCTTCATCCACGCGGCCGTGGAGCAGAGCCGGCTCGTCTGAGGTTGACATGCGAGAGGCGCCGGCGGGAATTCCCGCCGGCGTTTTCTTTTGCGTTCGCGTCTGCCGCCCTAGGTTCAATGGCTCCACGGATAGGAAAGAGCTTGATGACCCGCCGCATCGATCACCTCGTCATCGCCGTCCGCGACCTCGACAAGGCTGCCGGGCTCTACCGGCGTCTCGGCTTCCAGGTGGGCGCGCGCAACCGACATTCCTGGGGCACGGAGAACCGGCTCGTCCAGTTTCCGGGCGCTTTCCTGGAGCTCATCACGGTCGGCGAGGGGGCTCAGATCCCTCCTCACGAGGAGAGCCGTTTCAGTTTCGGGGCCTTCGTTCGCGATTACCTGAAGGATCGCGAGGGTCTGGCGATGCTGGTGCTCGACAGCCGGGACGCCAAGGCGGATGCCGCGTTCTTCGCCGAGAAAGGGATCGGTGCCTTCGAGCCGTTCCACTTCGAGCGCACGGGCCGGAAGCCCGACGGGAGCGAGACGAAGGTGGCCTTCTCCCTGGCTTTCGCGGCCGACAAGGCGGCCCCCAAAGCGGGCTTCTTCGTCTGCCAGCAGCACAACCCGGAGAATTTCTGGAATCCGGCTTTCCAGGTTCATGAGAACGGGGCCAGTGGGCTGGCGGCGGTGGCCCTCGCGGCTCCGGAGCCTGACCGCTGCAAGTCCTTCCTCAGGGCTTTCACGGGTGTCGTTCCCACGAGCCCGGCCCTGCACGATCTCTCGTTCCGCCTCTCGGACGCCCATCTCGACGTCATGACGCCGGACGACGCCGCCGAAAGCTATGTCTCGGTGGAAGCGGAACTCGACCAGCCGTGTTTCGTGGCCTTCACGGTGAGGGTGGAAGACGTGCTGGCGCTGTCTAAGCACCTGGATGCGGCGGAGGTTCCGTATCAGCACGTGGGCAGCAGGCTTGTCGTTCCCGCCAGCGCTGCCTTCGGGGTCGCCGTCGCGTTCGAAGCAACACAATAAATTAACCATAGCCCCTTAACGATCATGACAATGAAACGTAGGGGCTGACCGTGACTTCCACTCTGGCGGGTTTGTTCGACTTTCTGGTCTTCTTCGTCATCGCCGTCGCGCTCGTGGCGCTGTATCTCGGCATCTACACGCTCGCGACCATGCACAACGAGTTCGCCCTGATCCGGCAGAACGTGATCTCGGCTTCGACCGCGCTCGGCTTCAGCCTGGTCGGATTCGCGCTGCCGCTGGGCAGCGCCATCGTGCACGCGCAGGGCATCGTCGACCTGCTCGTCTGGGGGCTCGTGGCCCTGGCCGTCCAGATCGTCGTGTACTGGCTGGTGCGGATCGTGATGCCGAATCTGTCGCAGCGAATCGCCGGCGGCGAGATGGCCGCCGCGCTGTTTCTCGGCGCATCCTCCCTCTCGGCCGGTATCATCAACGCGGCCTCGATGACGTTCTGACACGTCCATGATGGCCTATGGTACGCATAGGCCTCCGGGAACGCCTTGAACCTGCAGGCTACGACCAATCGCCGCTTCCCGTCCGTCACGAAACGGGGTACGGGACGGCCATGACCAATACCCAACAGAACCCCGCTATCGTCGAGGCCGGCTCCGTCCGCTTCGGCAATCACCTGCCTCTCAGCATCATCGCCGGGCCCTGCGCCATGGAGAGCCGCGATCACGCGCTCGAAATGGCCGCGGCGCTCAAGGAAATCACGGGCAAGCTCGGTCTCGGGCTCGTCTACAAGTCGTCCTTCGACAAGGCGAACCGCACCTCGATCTCGAGCGCCCGCGGCATCGGCCTCGATAAGGCGCTCGGCATCTTCGCCGAGGTGAAGGAAAAGTTCGGTCTCCCCGTCATCACGGACGTGCACGAGAACGACCAATGCGCCCTGGTGGGCGAAGTCGTGGACATCCTTCAGATTCCCGCCTTCCTTTGCCGCCAGACCGACCTTCTGGTCGCTGCCGCCAAGACCGGCCGCGTGGTGAATGTGAAGAAGGGCCAGTTCCTGGCTCCCTGGGACATGGCGAACGTGGCCGAGAAGGTGAGAGCCGCCGGCAATCCGAGGGTGATGCTCACGGAGCGCGGCGCCTCCTTCGGCTACAACACCCTCGTGTCCGACATGCGCTCGCTGCCGATCATGGCCGAAACCGGCGCTCCCGTGATCTTCGACGCGACCCACTCCGTGCAGCAGCCCGGCGGCAAGGGCTCGACCTCGGGTGGCCAGCGGGAATTCGTGCCCGTGCTCGCCCGCGCGGCGGTGGCCGTCGGCATCGCCGGGCTCTTCATCGAGACGCACCAGGATCCGGACAAGGCGCCTTCCGACGGACCCAACATGGTCCCGCTCAGGGAGCTGGAAGGCCTGCTCGCCCAGCTGAAAGCCTTCGACGCGCTGGCAAAGGGCAGGGCGGCCTGAGCCGCGTTTGCACCAACCCCATGACGCATCGGAGGGGCAGGCCTGCGTTCCGGCCCCTCCCCACATTGCCGGGCCGTGATATGGAGCGAAGGGCTCCATATCACGGCCTTCTTCGTTAAAGCGTCATGTCCCCGCGCAATCTCATCCTGATCCTCGCCGTCAGCGGCTTCGCCAGCACCTTTTCCGCCCGTGCGGTCGAGCCCATGGTCGGGGTGATCGCCCGGGATCTGAGTTCCTCCGCCCAGACCATCGCGCTCCTCTCCGCCGCCTTCGCGCTGCCCTATGCCTTCATCCAGCCGGTGCTCGGCCCCATCGGCGATGCGGTCGGCAAGGAGCGCGTCATGAAGGTGGCCCTGTCGCTGCTCTTCCTGGCGCTTGCCGGCTCGTTCTTCGCACCCAATGCCGAAACGCTCTTCGGCCTGCGGATCATCGCGGGCGCTGCGGCAGGCGGTGCCGTGCCGCTCTCCATCGCCCTGATCGGCGATCGGGTGGATGTGGCGCAGCGCCAGGTGGCGCTCAGCCGCTATCTCGTCGCGGTGATCGTCGGCCAGCTCGCCGGTTCGTCCGTGGCGGGCCTTCTGGCGGAATGGATCGGGTGGCGCGGGGTGTTCGGCCTGTCCACCGTCATGATGGCCTGCGCTCTGGCCGCGACGGTGATCGGCTTCCGCGGAGCGCTTCCCGGCGGCCGCTTCGACCCGCATACGGCGATCCTGCGCTACCGGACGATCCTGTCCAATCCGCGCGCCCTGTTCCTCTTCGGCTCGGTGTTCGTGGAGGCCACCGCGATCTTCGGCATCTTCCCCTATGTCGCGCCGCTGCTCGAAGAACGCGGTGGGGGCGGAGCGACCCAGGCCGGCTTCGCCATCGGGGGCTTTGCCGTCGGCGGCCTGGTCTATTCGGCCCTCGTGACCTGGATGCTGAGGCGTCTCGGTATCGGCCGCATTCTCATCGGCGGGGGCTTCTGTGCGGCGGCCGCCCTGGTGGCCCTCGGATTCGCCGGAGACTGGAAGCTCGATTTCGCCGCGCTCCTGCTCATGGGCCTCGGCTTCTACATGCTCCACAACACGTTCCAGGCTCAGGTGACGGAGGTGGCGCCGGACGCGCGCGCCTCCGCGGTGGCGCTCCACGCCTTCTCATTCTTCTGCGGTCAGGCGCTCGGCGTCGTGCTGATGGGCTTCGGCCTCCGGCACGTCGGGCTCGTCGCCTCGACCGCTGCGGCAGCCCTCGTCATCCTGTGCGTGGGCCTGATCGCCTCGAACGTGCTGCGGCGGCCGGCTCCTCAGCGGGCGCGATAGGGCGCGACTCCCTGGTCGGGGAGCCAGAGGTTCTTGGGCGCTTCGCCCGTCTGCCAGAACACGTCGATCGGGATGCCGCCGCGCGGGTACCAATAGCCGCCGATGCGCAGGAAGCGGGGCTCCAGGAGGTCGGCGAGGCGCTTGCCGATCGCCACGGTGCAATCCTCGTGGAACGCGCCGTGATTGCGGAAGCTGTGCATGTAGAGCTTCAGCGACTTCGATTCCACGAGCCACGGTCCCGGCACGTAATCGATCACGAGGATGGCGAAATCGGGCTGGCCGGTGACCGGGCAGAGCGAGGTGAATTCCGGCACGGTGAAGCGGGCGAGGTAGTCCGTGTCGGGATGGGGGTTCGGCACACGGTCGAGCGTCGCTTCCTCGGGCGATTGGGGAGTGGCAGTCGTCTGGCCGAGCTGGAGATGGGCTTCCGTCATCGTATTTCACCTTGGATCGAGACGTTATCGGATGCTCCCGTCCTTGCCCGCTTCCGCGTTTCGGTCAATAAGCCTTCTCATGACGTGAGGCCGCACCCGTCATTGCGGGCGCATCGGCCGCTCTTCAGCCCCAGGGAGCCTGCTTAATGACCGCGATCATCGACGTTTTCGCCCGCCAGATCCTCGACAGCCGTGGCAATCCCACGGTCGAAGTGGATGTCACCCTCGAAGACGGCTCCATGGGCCGCGCGGCGGTTCCCTCGGGTGCGTCGACCGGCGCCCACGAGGCGGTCGAGCTGCGTGACGGCGACAAGTCCCGGTATCTCGGCAAGGGCGTGCTGAAGGCCGTCGACGCCGTGAACAACGAGATCCTCGATGCCATCGGCGGGCTGGATGCCGAGGAGCAGGTGGCCATCGACGAGGCCATGATCGAGCTCGACGGCACTCCGAACAAGAGCCGGCTCGGCGCCAACGCCATCCTGGGCGTGTCGCTCGCCGTCGCCAAGGCCGCCGCCGAGGCCTCGACCTTGCCGCTCTATCGCTATGTGGGCGGCACGCAGGCCCGGGTCCTGCCGGTTCCGATGATGAACATCATCAATGGCGGCGCGCATGCGGACAATCCCATCGACTTCCAGGAATTCATGATCATGCCCGTGGGTGCGCCGACCCTGGCGGAAGCCGTGCGCATGGGCGCCGAGGTGTTCCACACCCTCAAGAAAGCCCTGAAGGACGCCGGCCACAACACCAATGTAGGCGACGAGGGCGGCTTCGCCCCGAACCTGCCCTCCGCGGAAGCCGCGCTCGACTTCATCATGAAATCAATCGAGCAGGCGGGCTACAAGCCGGGGCAGGACATGGTGATCGGACTCGACTGCGCGGCCACCGAGTTCTTCAAGGACGGCGCCTATCACTACGAGGGGACGGGCCAGAAGCTGTCCCCGCAGCAGCAGGCCGAATATCTGGCGAAGCTCGTTTCCGCCTATCCCATCGCCACGATCGAGGACGGCATGTCCGAGGACGACTGGGAGGGCTGGAAGGCCGTGACCGACCTCGTCGGTTCCAGGTGCCAGCTGGTGGGCGACGATCTCTTCGTGACCAACGTGAACCGTCTCTCGCAGGGCATCAAGCAGGGGGTCGCCAACTCGCTTCTCGTGAAGGTGAACCAGATCGGCTCCCTCACCGAGACGCTCGCGGCCGTCGACATGGCCCACCGCGCCGGCTACACCGCCGTCATGTCCCACCGCTCAGGCGAGACGGAGGATTCCACCATTGCCGATCTCGCCGTTGCCACCAACTGCGGACAAATCAAGACCGGCTCGCTCGCACGCTCGGACCGGCTGGCCAAGTACAACCAGCTCATCCGCATCGAGGAGGAGCTGGGAACCCAGGCGCGCTACGCCGGTCGCGCTGCCCTGAAGGCGCTGGCGTAACAAAATAACTAAAAACAAGTTAAGCGAGGGCCGCCTTGGGCGGCCCTTTTCGTTTCGGTCCATCCTTATCTTGTCAGGACAGGCCATTCCGACATGGAAAGCGCGTTTCGCGCAATCATCGCGGTCACCGGAACGAGGCCGGGGACGAGAGACGAGGCCAGGCACTTCTAACGCCTCATTAACTATGCTCGGGTACAAAAGTGCCATGGTCATCCGCAGACGATTGAGACGATTCCTCATCCCGCTGGCGCTCTACAGCGTCTCGGCGGCGGTCGCCGCCTATTTCGTGCATCATGCCCACAGCGGTGCACGGGGCATCGAGGCGCAGCAGCAATACGAGGCCCAGATGGCCGAGCTGAACAAGGAACTCGACGACCTCAAGTCCGAGCGCACGCACTGGGAGCGTCGCATCGCATTGCTCCGAAACGACCAGATCGATCGCGACCTTCTCGAAGAGCGGGCCCGCGTGATGTTGGGGCGCGTTCACAAGAACGATCTGGTCATCATAACAGGCCCATTATCGGAATAGCTCCAAAGAATGAATTAACTGAAATTCTGTTGATCTAAAATTCGATATTTTTTACAAGGCGTTGGCAGTTTCATTGTGCAGCGCAAAAGGACATTTGGGGCTCTCGATTTCCATATCCGTCTGCGCTACAACTTTCGTCGAGGAAACCCTTCGGAGGAACCGATGGCTGTTGCTGCCCGCAAGGCGGGCCGTGCCGGTGCAGGCGCGGCTAACAAGTCCACTTCCAGCAAAGGCTCTGCTCGCGGAGCCGCCCCCAATACCCCCCAATTCAATCAGGACCAGGATCTCACAGCGTACAACGACATGCTGCTGATCCGCCGCTTCGAGGAGAAGTCCGGCCAGATGTACGGCATGGGCCTCATCGGCGGTTTCTGCCACCTCTATATCGGCCAGGAGGCCGTCGTCGTCGGCATGCAGATGGCGACGAAGGAGGGCGACCAGGTGATCACCGGCTACCGGGATCACGGCCACATGCTGGCCTGCGGCATGGATGCGAAAGGCGTCATGGCCGAGCTGACCGGGCGCCGCGGCGGCCTGTCGAAAGGCAAGGGCGGCTCCATGCACATGTTCTCCAAGGAGAAGCACTTCTATGGCGGACATGGCATCGTGGGCGCGCAGGTGTCGCTCGGCACCGGCATCGCCTTCGCCAACCGCTATCGCGAGAACGGCAATGTCTGCCTGACCTATTTCGGCGACGGCGCCGCCAACCAGGGCCAGGTCTACGAGAGCTTCAACATGGCGCAGCTCTGGAAGCTGCCCGTGGTCTACGTGATCGAGAACAACCGCTACGCCATGGGCACGGCCGTGAGCCGCGCTTCGGCGCAGACCGATTTTTCGAAGCGCGGCGTATCCTTCGGCATTCCCGGCGAGCAGGTGGACGGCATGGATGTCCGCGCGGTCTACGCCGCCGGCCAGCGCGCCATCGAGTACGCCCGCTCCGGCAAGGGCCCTTACATCCTCGAGATGCAGACCTACCGCTATCGCGGCCATTCCATGTCGGATCCGGCGAAATACCGCACGAAGGACGAAGTGGCCCGCATGCGCGAGGAGCACGACCCGATCGAGCAGGTGCGTCGCCGCCTCTTGGAGAGCTGGAAGCTCTCCGAGGAGGAGCTGAAGGCCATCGACAGCCGGGTGCGCGAGATCGTCAACGAGGCGGCCGAGTTCGCCACGCACGATCCGGAGCCCGATCCGTCCGAGCTCTACACGGACATTCTTCTCTAAGCACGCTTCAACAGGCGCGCACCGGGCTACGGAACGGGCCCTGCGCGACTGACCGATGGCGGCGCACCCAGCGCCACTCCGAAACTTTCGCCGCAGCGACAATCAAAACGAGTCTTTCATGGCGACCGATATTCTCATGCCCGCCCTCTCGCCCACCATGGAGCAGGGCAAACTGGCCAAGTGGCTGAAAAAGGAAGGCGACAAGGTCAAGCCCGGCGACGTGCTGGCCGAGATCGAGACCGACAAGGCGACCATGGAGGTCGAGGCGATCGACGAGGGCGTCCTCGCCAAGATCCTGGTCTCCGACGGCACCGACAACGTGGCCGTGAACACCCCCATCGCGATCCTGGCGGACGAGGGCGAGGACGTGTCGGCTGCAACCTCCTCGGCGAAGGCGCCTGCCGCTCCGACACCGGAAGCCCAGCAGGCGCCGACGCCCGACATGCAGGCGGAAGGCATGGCCGACCGCCCGGCTCCCGCCGAGCGTCCCGAGCAGACGGACCTCTCGATACCGGCGGCTCCGTCGGTCATCACGAACCGCACCAGCTACAACGCGATGGCGGAAATCCCGGAAGGGACCGAGCTGGTCAACATGACCGTTCGCGAAGCCCTCCGCGACGCCATGGCGGAGGAGATGCGCAAGGACGAGGGCGTCTTCGTCATGGGCGAAGAGGTGGCCGAGTACCAGGGCGCCTATAAGGTCACGCAGGGGCTTCTGCAGGAATTCGGCGCCAGGCGCGTGATCGACACGCCGATCACCGAGCACGGCTTCGCGGGCGTCGGCGTCGGCGCGGCCTTCACCGGCCTGCGCCCGATCGTCGAGTTCATGACCTTCAACTTCGCCATGCAGGCGATCGACCAGATCATCAACTCGGCGGCGAAGACGCTCTACATGTCCGGCGGCCAGCTGGGTTGCCCCATCGTGTTCCGCGGCCCGAACGGCGCCGCGGCGCGGGTCGGCGCCCAGCACAGCCAGGAATACTCCGCCTGGTATTCGCAGATCCCCGGCCTCAAGGTGGTCGCTCCCTACAGCGCCTCCGACGCCAAGGGCCTGCTCAAGAGCGCCATCCGCGACCCCAATCCGGTCGTGTTCCTCGAGAACGAGATCCTCTACGGACAGTCGTTCCCGGTTCCGAAGCTCGACGACTTCACGATTCCGATCGGCAAGGCGCGCATCCATCGCGAGGGCAAGGACGTCACCATCGTGTCCTTCTCGATGGGCATGACCTATGCGCTCAAGGCGGCGCAGGAACTGGAGAAGGAAGGCATCGACGCCGAGGTGGTCGACCTTCGCACCATCCGTCCCATGGACACTGAAACCGTCGTCGCCTCCGTCATGAAGACGGGCCGCTGCGTCACGGTGGAGGAGGGCTTCCCGCAATCGGGCGTCGGCGCCGAGATCGCGGCACGGATCATGGAGAACGCATTCGACTATCTCGACGCGCCCGTGGTCCGGGTCACCGGCAAGGACGTGCCGATGCCGTATGCCGCGAACCTCGAGAAGCTCGCGCTCCCGTCGGTGGCCGACGTCGTTCAGGCCGTGAAGGCCGTTTGCTACAGGTGAGATCATGCCGGAACGGAAGTTCGAAGCTCTCAACGTGCCGCCCGATGCGCTCGAAAAGGGCGGCATCGAGATCCTGAGGGCTTCGGTGGTCGACGGAGCGGTCAGCATCGCGCTGCGCCGCGCCTTCGACGATCCGTTCACCTGGGGCGTGCTCCTGATGGATCTCGCCCGCCACGCCGCGCGTGTCTACGCCATGGAAACCGATCTCTCCGAGGAGGAGGCCCTGGCGGAGATCGTTTCGGGCATTCAAGCCGAGCTGGACAATCCAACCGACCCAGGCTCCACGCAAGCCGTCAATTGAGCATTTTCCGGAAAAGTGGATGCCGGTTTTCCGGCAAGAAAATGCGAAGCTAGAACTCTAACTTAGATCAGGATCCAACACGCCATGCCCATCAATATCCTGATGCCCGCTCTCTCTCCCACCATGGAAAAGGGCAACCTTGCCAAGTGGCTGAAGAAGGAAGGCGACACGGTGAAGTCCGGCGACGTGATCGCCGAGATCGAGACCGACAAGGCCACCATGGAGGTGGAGGCGGTGGACGAAGGCGTCCTCGCCAAAATCGTCGTGCCCGAGGGCACCGCGGACGTGCCCGTCAATCAGGTGATCGCGCTGATCGCTGGCGAGGGCGAGGACCCGAAGAGCGTCACGGCCCCTCCTGGCGGCGGCGCCCCCGCTCCGGCCCCGAAGGCCGAGGCTTCGGCGGCTCCTGCGGCCGCACCCGCAGCGCAGGCCAACACGGTTCAGGGCGATGCGAATGCGCATCTGTCCTATGCCCGGGTCGATCAGGCTCCCGCAGGTCCCGCTCAAGGAGCTAGGCCCAACGGGGCAGGGCAGCAGGCAGGCGGCGGCCGCGTGTTCGCCTCGCCCCTCGCCAAGCGCATCGCCCGCGAGGCCGGCATCGACATCGCGTCGATCCAGGGCTCCGGCCCGCATGGCCGCATCGTCGAGAAGGACGTGCGCGCGGCCCTTCAGAGTGGCGGCGCAAAGCCGGCCGCCGCTCCGGCCGCCGCGGCGGCTCCCGCTCCCGCCCCCAAGCCCGCGCAGGCTCCGGCCCTCGCGCCGAGCATGGGTGCGGATCAGGTCAAGGCCATGTTCGAGGCCGGCAGCTACGAGGAAGTGCCCCTCGACGGCATGCGCAGGACCATCGCTAAGCGCCTCGTGGAATCGAAGCAGACCGTTCCGCATTTCTACCTGTCGCTCGACTGCGAACTCGACGCGCTCATGGCGCTGCGCGAGCAGATCAACGCCGCGGCCGGCAAGGACAAGGACGGCAAGCCCGCCTACAAGCTCTCGGTGAACGACTTCGTCATCAAGGCCCTGGCCATCGCGCTGCAGCGCGTGCCGAACGCCAATGCCGTTTGGGCGGAGGACCGAATCCTGCGCATGAAGCATTCGGATGTGGGCGTGGCGGTTGCCATCGAGGGCGGCCTGTTCACGCCGGTCGTGCGCAAGGCCGAGCAGAAGACCCTCACGGCGATCTCCGCCGAGGTGAAGGACATGGCGGGCCGCGCCCGCAACCGCCGCCTGAAGCCGGAGGAATATACCGGCGGTTCGACGGCCGTGTCGAACCTCGGCATGTATGGCATCAAGGACTTCCAGGCCGTCATCAATCCGCCCCACGGCACGATCCTCGCGGTCGGCGCGGGCGAGAACCGCGTCGTGGTGAAGAACGGCGCTCCCGCCGTCGTGCAGGCCATGACCGTGACGCTCTCCTGCGATCACCGCGTGGTCGACGGTGCGCTCGGCGCGGAACTGCTCGCGGCCTTCAAGCAGCTCATTGAGAACCCGATGGGGATGCTTGTTTAACCAACGTCATGGCCGGCCTCGTGCCGGCCATCCACGTCTTCAATGAACGGTCCGGAGCGCAAAGGCGTGGATACCCGGGCCAAGCCCGGGCATGACGGGGGAATTCTATGGCAAACCAATACGACATCATCGTCATCGGCGGCGGACCGGGCGGTTATGTGGCGGCGATCCGCGCGGCGCAACTCGGCTTCAAGACCGCCGTGGTGGAGCGCGAGCACCTCGGCGGCATCTGCCTCAACTGGGGCTGCATTCCCACGAAGGCGCTGCTGCGCTCGGCCGAGATCTACCATTACATGGAGCATGCCAAGGATTACGGCCTGTCCGCTCAGGGCATCGGCTTCGATGCGGCCGCCATCGTGCAGCGCTCGCGCGGCGTGTCAGGCCGCCTCAACGGCGGCGTCGGCATGCTCTTGAAGAAGAACAAGGTCGACGTGATCTGGGGCGAAGCGGCGATCTCCAAGCCCGGCGAGGTCGTCGTCACGGCTCCCAAGAAGCCCGCCATGCAGCCGCAGCACCCGACCCCGAAGGGCGTGCTCGAACCCGGTACCTACCAAGCCAAGCACATCATCGTGGCCACTGGCGCGCGTCCGCGCGCTCTGCCCGGCATCGAGCCGGACGGCAAGCTGATCTGGACCTATTTCGAGGCCATGGTGCCGCCTTCCATGCCGAAGTCGCTCATCGTCATGGGCTCGGGCGCCATCGGCATCGAATTCGCCTCGTTCTATCGCACCATGGGCGCGGACGTGACGGTGGTCGAGGTGATGCCGCAGATCATGCCGGTCGAGGATGCCGAGATCGCGGCCCTTGCGCGCAAGCGTTTCGAGAAGCAGGGGATGAAGATCCTCACGGGCGCGAAGGTCACGAAGGTGGAGAAGGGCGCGAACTCGGTGACCGCCACCATCGACGATGGAAAGGGCGGCACGCTGACCATCACGGCCGAGCGGATGATCTCCGCGGTCGGCGTCGTCGGCAACATCGAGAATCTCGGCCTCGAAAAGATCGGCGTGAAGATCGAGCGCGGCGTCGTCGTGACCGACGGCCTCGGTCGCACCAATGTGCACGGCATCTATGCCATCGGCGACGTGGCGGGCGCGCCCATGCTGGCGCACAAGGCCGAGCACGAGGGAGTTCTCTGCGTCGAGACCATCAAGGGCCTGCACACGCACGCCATGGACAAGGGCAAGATCCCCGGCTGCACCTATTGCAACCCGCAGGTCGCCTCGGTGGGCCTGACGGAAGCCAAGGCGAAGGAACAGGGCTACGATATTCGCGTCGGGCGCTTTCCGTTCGTCGGCAACGGCAAGGCCATCGCATTGGGCGAGCCGGACGGCATGGTGAAGACGATCTTCGACAAGAAGACCGGCCAGCTCCTCGGCGCGCACATGGTGGGCGCGGAGGTGACCGAGATGATCCAGGGCTTCGTGATCGCCATGAACCTGGAGACCACGGAGGAAGAGCTGATCCACGCGGTCTTCCCGCACCCGACCATCTCGGAGACCATGCACGAGGCCGTCATGGACGCCTACGGACGCGTGATCCATATGTGACGAGAAGGGGCGGGGTCTCCGTCCCGCTTTTTCGTTCACGCCGTTCAGAGACGGGTTACGGGCAGGGACGATCCTTCCGGCCGCCGGCGCACTGATCCCGTCAGCGAGGATGCGGGCGCGATTGGCGAGGAGGCCGCGAGGGCCCCCCAACACTCCGCGACGACAAGTCTAGTCCGCTAACCCCATGAGCCTGCGCGTCTCGGGGCTCTCGGTGAGGCGTTGCCCGAGATACCGGGCGCCGTCTTCCGTAAGGTGACCGCCATCGAAGGAAATCAACTTGCCGTCCGTCGTGAACGGGCGACATGTGGTGCGATCCCCGCACAGGAGCATGGAAAGGTCGACGAAGTCCCGTCCGAGCATCTTCGCCATGGCGGCGTTCACGGCCACATGGGATGAACGCATGGGAATTCGAAGTGCGATCCGCTCTTGTTCGGACAAGAACAGCATCTGGCGCAGGTCGAGCACGCCCAAATCCTTCCGTCCGAAGACGAGCACCTTCCGGCCGAAATCCCGCTCCAGATTTCCCTTGCTTTGCGGCACGAGCTTCGCCTGCCATGAATTCCAGCTCGATATCAGCCATATCGCGTCGGCCTGCCGCATCAATTCGTGGAGCTTGCTGTTCGCGTACCAGTTCTGCTTCCTGCAGAACGCACGATCCTTCGGGCTGACCTTGGGCGACAGGTCCGTATCCAAGTAAAGATTGCCGCAGCTCGCGCTGACGCGGTAGGTGGAGAACTGAAGACCCTTGTCGAGGCCGGATTCGTGCAAGGCGTTGAGGAGGTCGCCGGAAAAGCTGTCTCCGACGACAAGGACCCTACGGCCGCCGCGCGGGTCGAAATCTTTCAGCTCGCGTTCTTGGAAACGGCGCCAGACATAGCTGGTGCGCTCATCCATGGGGGCGATCAGGGACTGGTCCTTCGGAGGGTATCGTCCGGCAAAGCCATCAGTCACATGGCCGGCCCAGCCGAAGAGCGCCAGAAGCACGCTTCCTGCCAGGGAGAATGCGAGGATCTGCTTCCTGCCGATTATCGCTCCGTTCCTGAACGGACGTTCCATGTAGCGCCAGCTCAGATAGGCCAGAACACCCGCGAAACCGGCGAGAAGCAGCAACTCGTACGGGGCGATCTGGGGCTTCGAGACGCGTGCCAATGCGAAGAGGGGCTGATGCCAAAGATAGAAGCTGTAGCTGATCAGGCCGATTCCGACCGGCAAGCGCCACCCCAACCAGCGCCCCACAAGTGTCTCGGGGGACGCGCACAGGATGATCAATCCGGCTCCGATCGTCGGCACAAGTGCATAGATCCCAGGAAACGGCGTCTCCTCGTCGAAGGACAGGACCGCCAGCGCGATCAGGCCGAGGCCCAGAAGACCCGCTGCTTCGTTGACATATCTCGTCACCGTTTCCGAGCGCGCCCAGGTGATGCTTCGGTTGAATGCATGCAAGGCGAGCAGGGCACCGATCAGCATCTCCCAGCCGCGCGTCGTCAGCAGGTAGAAGGCCTTTACGGGATTCCTCGCGGAGCCGATCTGCGCCGCCGTGAAACTCGCGAGGCAGAGCGCCGCGAGAGCCACCACGGCCCATCTCCTGCCCTTGCGCAGAAATGCCAGAAGAACCAGCGGAAAGAGCAGGTAATACTGCTCCTCGACGGCCAGACTCCAAGTGTGGAGGAGCGGCTTCAGCTCCGCAGCCGTATCAAAATACCCGTTCTGCTTCCAGAACAGAATGTTGGACGAGAAGAAGGAAACGTAACCGACGCTCTGCGCGAAATCCTTCATGGCGGGCGGAAGCAGCAGCAGCCAGGCGACCGGGATGGTCACAGCGATCACGAGAAACAGGGCGGGCAGGATTCTTCTGGCGCGCCGCTCGTAGAACCGCAGGAAGCTGAAATCGCCGGCGGCCTTCTCGCCGATGATGAGGGATGTGATCAGGTATCCGCTGATGACGAAGAATACATCGACGCCGACGAACCCGCCTGCAAAGGTTTCTATTCCGGCGTGAAACAACACGACCGATAGAACCGCGACGGCTCGCAATCCGTCGATTTCACGTCTGTAGTGCAATGTTGCGTCGTCCAAGAAGCTTCGATTTTTGAGCGCATACGGAACGGTAGGTCGGATGTCCAGGGCGATCTGAGTCACGCCGGACAGCGATTGTTGGGCAACCTGAATTATGTGACATGAAATGGCCCGATTCCAGCTTGTGCCGATTCCGAAAAGGGGACCAGGACCCGATCCGTTGATTTACCTTGCGGCATACATTCCTGCTGATATGAATTCGGCCCGCGTCCTGCAGGGTGCGCGTCATCGGCCGGAAGGGGAAATGGCATGGCCTACATTCAGTTCTACAGCAGCCTTCCGGTCAGCTTCCGCCTCAAGGACCTCTTCGTGGCGCCGGCGACCGGTATTGCGCTGGCGCAGGATCTCAGCCCGAACCTTGCCACCTTCAGCATTCGCGCCGGCTGGAGCAAGGTGCCGGTCACCTATTACGGGACGAGCCTCTCGCTGGCTCAAGGCTCCGTGTCGGCGATCACGTTCGGCAACGATGACAACCCCTGGATCGTGTTCGGGAGCGCGGGCGATCCCGTGACGCGCTTCACGTACAGCAATGGCCTCGCGGCGTTCCAAGGCAGCGGCGCTGCCGCAGCCGCGGTGATCATGGCGGGCGCCGATCATCTTCGCGGCTCGTCCCGGGGCGACTACCTGGATGGCTATGCGGGGAACGACACGCTCAACGGCGGTGCCGGCGACGACACGATGGTGGGCGGCACGGGCGACGATACGTATTACGTGAACAGCCAGAACGACCGGGCGGTCGAGTATTACCAGGCCGGGATCGATACGGTCATCGCCGGCGCCAGCTATACGCTCGGCGCCGAGACCTATGTCGAGATTCTCCGGGCAGCGGCAGGCACGAAGCAGCTTGCGCTGACCGGCAACAAATACGCCAACCACCTCATCGGCAACGACGGCGCGAACACCCTGACGGGCGGCGGCGGATCGGACACGCTGGAGGGCGGCCGCGGGAACGATACCTATACGATCAGCAGCATGCGCACCATGATCATCGAGGAGAGGGGCGGTGGCACCGATACCGTGTTGATCAGCGTGGACTGCGCCCTTCCGGAAGACAGCTTCATCGAGAACCTGAAGGCCACCGGCGGCAAGGCCCTCGAGCTCACCGGCAACAGCCTCGCCAACACGATTACGGGCAACGACGCCGCCAATCTTCTGGGCGGGATGGAGGGCAGCGACACCCTCTATGGCGGCAAAGGAGGCGACACCCTGTACGGCGGCGAGGGCAATGACGCTCTCTACGGCGGCGACGGCGTGGATCGCCTTTACGGGCAGAACGGCAACGACAAGCTCTATGGGGGCGGGAGCGACGGCTTTCTATACGGAGGCTCCGGCGCTGACGCGCTGTACGGCGCATGGGGCAACGATAGGCTCTCTGGCGATGCCGGCAACGACAAGCTCTACGGGGACACCGGCAACGACACCTTGTACGGCGGCGCAGGCAACGACACGCTGGCCAGCGGCGAAGGTTACGACGCCTTCGTGTTCAACACGTCCCTGGGCCAGGACAATGTCGACACCCTCAAGGACTTCAATGCCTGGGCCGACCAGATCCGCTTGAGCCAATCCGTGTTCGGCGGGATCGGAAGCAAGGGAGCTCTGCGTGGCGAAAAGTTCTGGATCGGCGCGAAAGCCCACGATTCGAGCGACCGCATCATCTACGACAAGACCTCCGGCGCCCTGTACTACGATCCGGACGGAACGGGCCACGAGCAGCAGATCAAGTTCGCCGTCATCGGCAAGACCGAGCTGAGCGCCGCCGCGTTTCTCGTGATCTGACGGCTGAGGTAGGAGCCCCGTGGCGGTTTACGGGAACATTGCGCCCGGGCATCTCTTTTCCCATCCGCCAACGGATACGGAGCACGAGATGGAACGCCTTCTTTCGAGCCTCGCCCTTCTTCTGATCGCAACCTTTGCCTACGCGCAGGACACGGCGCCGGTGGTTCCGACCCAGGAGGCCGCGGGGACGCGGGGCGACACAGTGCTGATTACCGTCATCGCCGTTGCGTTCGTGGTCGTGGCCGTCGGCGTGTTCCTGTTCATCCGGCGCGGCGGGCGTACCCGGATGTGAACTCCTGTCGGGACCTGCCGCGCAACGCTTCGCCTCCGCCTCGTCCTCCGCTAAGGAAGAGGCGCGTTTTCACCTTCGCAGGAGAGACACCATGGAGATAAGGCGAAGCGGATCGCAGCCTTCCGGCCGGGGGCCGGCCGAGTGGTTCTCCGGCACCGTCAGGGTCGATCCGCTGTTCCCCGCCAGCGCACCGGCGCGGGCTGCGGGCAACGCGGTCACGTTCGAACCCGGCGCGCGCACCGCATGGCACACCCACCCGCTCGGTCAGGTGCTGATCGTCACCGCCGGCTGCGGCCGGGTGCAGCGCGAAGGCGGTCCGATCGAGGAAATCCGCCCCGGTGACGTGGTCTGGTTCGAGCCCGGCGAGAAGCACTGGCACGGCGCCGCTCCCACCACGGCCATGACCCACATCGCCATCCAGGAATCCCTCGACGGCAAGGCCGTGGACTGGTTGGAGCACGTCACCGACGAAGAATACGGAGCCTGACGGTATTAGATCACGGTCCGTGCGTCGGGAAAGGAGTTTGCGCCTCCTCCTGGCAGAACTGCTCTCCTGCGACTTGAAGCGGTTTGCTGCGTTAACGTGCAGAAGGTCGCAATGCCTGCGGCTCGCCGGGTCGACGCGTGAAGGCCCACGTGGACGCCGCCCGCCTGAGGAGCGGCAGGCCTGCGACCGGTCGAGGTTCGGGGTCAAGCATCATGACGAGCATTCCCGCCACCGCGGAACCTACGGCGGTTCCCGCCCGCAGCCGCAAGCCTTGGTACAAGGTGCTCTACATCCAGGTGCTGATCGCCATTTTCCTAGGCATCCTCCTCGGCTGGCTCGCGCCGGACGTTGCCAAGAACGACTGGATCAAGGCGCTCGGCGACGGCTTCATCAAGCTCATCAAGATGGTGATCGCTCCGATCATCTTCTGCACCGTCGTGTCCGGCATCGCCCACATTCAGGATGCGAAAAAAGTGGGTCGCGTCGGAATCAAGGCGCTGGTCTATTTCGAAGTGGTTTCCACCTTTGCGCTCATCATCGGCCTGCTCGTCGGCAATCTCGTGAAGCCTGGCGCGGGCTTTTCCGCAACGCCGGACCCGAATGCCGTCGCAACCTACACCAAGCAGGCCGCCGAGCAGAGGCCCGTGGACTTCGTCCTCCACATCATCCCCGACAGCGTGGTGGGTGCCTTCGCGCAGGGCGACATCCTGCAGGTCCTTCTCTTCGCTATTCTCTTCGGCTTCGCGCTGCTCGCCCTCGGAAACCGGGCCGCCACGCTGCGCGGATTCATCGACGATGCGGCGCACGCCATGTTCGGCGTCATCGCGATCGTCATGAAGGTGGCTCCCATCGGGGCGTTCGGCGCCATGGCCTACACGGTGGGTCGCTACGGACCCTCGGCGCTGGGGAACCTGTTCGGGCTGATCGTCACCTTCTACGCGACGGCGGCCGTCTTCGTTTTCGTCGTGCTGGGCCTCATCGCGCGGATCGCCGGCTTCTCCATCTTCAAGTTCCTCGGCTACATCAAGGACGAGCTCCTGATCGTGCTCGGCACCAGTTCGTCCGAGAGCGCGCTGCCCCAGCTCATGGAAAAGCTGGAGCAGCTTGGATGCTCGAAATCCGTCGTCGGTCTCGTCGTGCCCACCGGGTATTCCTTCAACCTGGACGGCACGAACATCTACATGACGCTCGCGACCCTGTTCATCGCGCAGGCGCTCAACATCGAACTCACCCTCGGCCAGCAGCTTACGATCCTTCTGGTGGCGCTGCTCACCTCGAAGGGGGCGACGGGCGTCACGGGCGCGGGCTTCATCACCCTGGCGGCCACGCTCGCCGTGGTGAACCCGGCCCTCGTGCCCGGCATGGCGGTCCTGCTCGGCATCGATAAATTCATGAGCGAGGTCAGGGCTCTCACCAACATTACTGGCAATGGAGTTGCCGCAGTCGTGGTGGCCTGGTGGGAGGGCGAGCTCGACCGCGAGAAGCTCAATGCGGGCCTCGACCGTCAGATCGATCCGTCCGATATCGAGACGGCGGTCACGACGGATTAGGCCGGGCCAGGGAGAGAGCCCCGAGGCTTCCGTGATCCGGACCTGGTGGCGGGGTTCTCGGAGCGGCTTTGATCCGTCATGGCCGGCGAGACGCGTCGGGTTAACCTCTCGGGCAATCCGGCCCCGGCACAACCCGGCCCTGCGGCTTTGGCATTTGCGAAGATGCGCCAGAAGTCTTAAATCAGGCCCATATCCCCGGAGGGGCAGGGGCCCTTCTCCCAAAGGTTCACGCTAGGTTCACGCTTCATGGCCGTCGTTCTCGACCTTCTGAACAAGGACAACCGTCCCCGTCACCCGGAAAAGGCGCATCGGCCGGACCAGCCCGTTCAACAGCGCAAGCCCGAATGGATTCGCGTGAAGGCGCCGGGCTCGCCCAAATGGGCGGAGACCAACCGAATCGTGCGCGAGAACAAGCTCGTGACCGTCTGCGAGGAGGCCGGCTGTCCCAATATCGGCGAGTGCTGGGAGAAGAAGCACGCCACCTTCATGATCATGGGCGACACCTGCACCCGGGCCTGCGCCTTCTGCAATGTGAAGACGGGCCTGCCCGAAGCTCTGGATGCGAACGAACCGGAAAACGTGGCGAAAGCCGTGGAGAAGCTCGGCCTGGAGCACGTGGTCATCACTTCGGTGGACCGGGACGATCTGGCGGACGGCGGCGCGCAGCATTTCGCGGACGTGATCCACGCCATCCGGGCCCGCTCGCCGAATACCACCATCGAAATCCTGACGCCGGACTTCCTGCGCAAGCCCGGCGCTCTCGAGGTCGTGGTCAAGGCCAAACCCGACGTGTTCAACCACAACCTGGAGACGGTGCCGTCCAAGTACCTGAAGGTCCGGCCCGGCGCGCGCTACTTCCATTCCATCCGCCTGCTCCAGCAGGTGAAGGAGCTCGATCCGACCATCTTCACCAAGTCCGGCATCATGGTAGGGCTGGGCGAGGAGCGGAACGAGGTTCTCCAACTCATGGACGACCTTCGCTCCGCGGATGTGGACTTCATGACCATCGGCCAGTACCTCCAGCCGACGAAGAAGCATCATCCGGTGATCCGCTTCGTCACGCCGGACGAATTCAAGGCCTATGAAACAACCGCCTACGCCAAGGGTTTCCTCCTGGTCTCCTCGACGCCGCTGACGCGCTCGTCGCACCACGCGGGCGAGGACTTCGCCAAGCTCAAGGCGGCCCGTCTCGCCAAGCTCGGCTAAGGGCACCGGCTGCGAGGAGAGGGCTCCCGCTTTTCGCAGCTGATGCACTCAAGTTTCGGATGGGGGCATGCATCGCATTCTCGTCATCGGCAGCCCGGGTGCGGGCAAGAGCACCCTGGCCCGTCGCCTCAGCGAGCGGCTCGACCTGCCGCTGATCCATCTCGACCGGGAATATTTCGGCCCCGGTTGGACCATGCCGCCGCGCCCAGAATGGCGCGAGCGGGTCCGGGCGCTCGCCGCCCAGCCGGCCTGGGTGATGGACGGCAACTACGCCTCAACCTTCGACATCCGGGTGCCTCGCGCCACAGCGATCGTCTGGCTCGACCTGCCGCGCTGGCGCTGCGCCCTGTCGGTGCTCTGGCGCGTAGCGCGGAATTACGGCCGGGTCCGGCCCGATCTCGGACCCGCCTGCGCCGAAAAGCTCGACCTGTCCTTCATGCGCTGGATCTGGACGTATCCGGACAAGATGCGCCCCAAGACCGCCCGAATGCTGGAGCGCCTGCGACCCGATCAGCGGGTCTTCGTTCTGCGCTCACGATCCGAGATCCCGAACCTTTACGCCCATTTCACCCTTGCCAAGGAGGCCGCCTGAGCCATGCCGACCTTCCGCATGACGCGAACCGTGAAGCACACGCCGAGCCAGATGTTCGCCCTGGTGGCCGATGTGGAGCGCTACCCCGAGTTCCTGCCGCTCTGCGAGGAGCTGCGCGTCGTCCGCCGGGTGCAGAGCGGGGAAGGGGTGGAAACGCTCGTCGCCACCATGAGCGTGGGCTACAAGGCGATCAGGGAGAGCTTCACCACCCGGGTCACCCTCGACGAGCCGCGCCTGCGCATCGGGGTCGAATACGTGGACGGGCCGTTCAAGTATCTCGAAAACCGCTGGACCTTCCGGGCCGTGCCGGGAGGCTGCGATGTGGAGTTCTACATCAACTACGAGTTCAAGAGCTTCGCGCTCAGCATCCTCATGGGCAGCGTCTTCGACAGGGCCTTCCGGAAGTTCACCGAGGCCTTCGAGGAGCGGGCCGACAGGGTTTTCGCCACCTGACGGGATCAGAAGGCGAGGGCCTTCTCGAGGAGCGCGAGCGCATCCTCGACCGCGCTCCGGCGCACGGCCTCCCGCCCGAGATCGCCATAGCGGCGCTCCAGGTGAAGCGTGGCGAAGCCCCTCCGGGCGAGACCGAAATGCACGAGGCCTACGGGCTTCGTGGGCGTTCCTCCGCCAGGCCCCGCAATTCCGGTGATGCCGACGGCCACGTCGGCGCGGGAATGGGTGAGCGCCCCCTCGGCCATGGCGCGGGCCACGGGCTCGCTGACCGCGCCATGGGCTACGATGAGATCCGCCGGAACGCCGATCGATTCCGTCTTCGCCTCGTTCGAATAGGTCACGAAACCGCGCTCCACGACCGCCGAGGAACCGGCAATCTCCGTGAGAAGCGCCGCCACGAGCCCGCCCGTGCAGGATTCCGCTGTTGCAAGCATCAAGCCGTTCTGCCCGTAAGCCGCGAGGAGGGCCGCCGCCCGTTGCTTCAGCTCAGTATCATTCATGGGGTTCCCTCCGGCAGGCGGATCGTCGCGGCCGCCTGGGCGGCGATGCCCTCGCTCCGGCCGGTGAATCCGAGCTTTTCCGTCGTGGTGGCTTTGAGGGATACCTGATCGAGCCGCAGACCCGCGATGTCCGCGATACGCCGGCGCATGGCCTCGCGGTAGGGACCAAGACGTGGCTTCTCGCAGAGGAGAGTCGCATCGAGGTGATCGACCAGGCCGCCGCGTTCTCTCACCAGAGCCACCGCATGCGCCAAAAACCGGTCGGAGGACGCGCCCCGCCATTGCGGGTCGCTCGGCGGAAAATGCGTGCCGATGTCCCCGTCGGCGAGCGCGCCGAGGAGGGCATCCGTGAGGGCATGAAGAATGACATCACCGTCCGAATGCGCCACCACGCCCCGGTCATGGGGCACGCGGATGCCGCCGAGCCAGACATGGTCGCCGTCGCCGAAGGCATGGACGTCGAATCCCGTTCCGAGCCGGGTCACATAGGTCATGAGGAAGCCTCTCAAGCGTCGTTCGGCCTCGGGGAAGTCGGAGGCATGGGTGAGTTTGACGTTGTGCGGATCACCCTGGAACACGTGGACCGTGAGCCCGGCCCATTCCGCCAAGGCTCCGTCATCCGTAAAGGTTCCGAGGCTGGCAGCGGCCGCCTTCCGATGCGCCATGAGGAGGGATGCGAAATCGAAGGCCTGCGGCGTCTGCACCGCTCGGAGGCTGGCCCGCTCCGGCGTCGACATGACCTCGCCGCGTGGCCCGATCACCTTGATCGTATCCGTGACGGCGATGCCCGGCACGGCCGCCTCGCATTCCCCAGCGGTCTCGCAGGCGCGCTCGATCAGAGCTTCGGTCACGAAGGGGCGGGCGGCATCGTGGATTAGGACGCGGGACGGCGCGTGACTCGCCAGGGCCTCCAATCCGCCTCGAACCGAATCCTGCCGCGTTTCTCCGCCATAGGCCACCGGCAGAAGGTCGCCGGTCAGCCCCTCCGGGAGCGAAGCGATGCTTTCGCGGTAGAGATCCAGATCGTCCGGGTGGATGACCACGAGCGCCTTTCCAATTCTCGGATGTCGAAGGAAGGGTTCGAGCGTCAGGGCCAGGACGGGTTTTCCGCCCAACCACCGGTACTGCTTGGGAACTCCCTCACCGGCTCTCGATCCACGTCCTGCAGCAACGATGAGGGCGGCAACTGACATCAGGTCGGTTCTCCACGAGACGCACCCTCCTAAGCGTCACGTGGAAAGAAGGCAAATCTCAGCGACGGGGGCTTGCGCTCCGCGCGGTATTGGCTAGTAAATAGGCACAATGGAACGTGATCAAAAAATAGGCGAAGGCATGCGGGTAGGGCCCATCGAGGTCGGCGTGTCGGCTGTTCTGGCGCCCCTCTCAGGCGTAACGGACGTTTCGTTCCGGCGTATCGCCAAGCGTCTGGGAGCTGGGCTCGTCGTCTCGGAGATGGTGGCGTCCGACGAGCTCGTTCAGGGCTCGGAGGAGGCGCAGCTTCGGGCCGAAGGCGCAGGAATCGAGCCTCACGTGGTGCAACTGGCGGGATGCGAGCCTCGATGGATGGCGGAAGGCGCCAAAATCGCTGAGGCGGCCGGAGCCCGGATCATCGACATCAACATGGGCTGCCCGGCCAAGCGCGTCATCGGAGGCTATGCCGGATCGGCCCTGATGCGTGACCTCGACCATGCCTGCCGCCTGATCGAGGCGACCATTCAGGCGGTGTCGGTTCCCGTCACCGTGAAGATGCGGCTCGGCTGGGACCATGGCTCCCTGAATGCCCCGGAGCTCGCCCGGCGGGCCGAGGCGCTCGGTGTCAAGGCGGTGACGGTTCATGGCCGGACGCGGCAGCAGTTCTATAAGGGCCAGGCCGACTGGGCGGCGATCGCGCCAGTCGTGGGGTCGGTCGGCATCCCGGTGATCGCGAACGGCGATATCGGCACGCTGGAGGAGGCCCGGACCTGTCTCGCGGTGTCACGGGCGAGCGCCGTGATGATCGGCCGCTCGGCCGTCGGCCGGCCGTGGATCGTCGGCCAGATCGGCGCGGCCCTCCGGGGAGAGACGGTTCCCGAGCCGACGCCGGCCGAGAAGACGGAACTGGCCCTGGAGCATTACGAGGGACTGCTGTCCCTCTACGGCGCCAAGGTCGGGATCAGACACGCCCGCAAGCATCTCGCCGCCTATGCCGATGTGGCGGCGGCGGCCGGATTCCACGTTGCCGCGCATGTTCGCTCCGGATTGGTGACCTCGGACGATCCCGCGACGGTCATGTCGCTGCTGCGCTCCCTCTATCGGCATCAGGCGCGGGAAGCGGCATGAGCGTGGCGATCAACGATCTCATCATGAATGCGCTGCCGTTGCCGGTGCTTACCATCGGCCCGGAACACGGCATCATCCATGCCAATACCGCCGCGGAGGCTTTCTTCGAGGTGAGCCTGCGCATGATGCAGCGGCAGAGGCTCACCGATCTGCTGCCGTTCGGCTCTCCGGTTCTGGCGCTTGTGGAGGACGTCAGACAAAGAGGGGCGAGCGTCAGCGAGCACCGCATCGACGTCGGCAGCCCGCGCCTCGGGTCGGAACGCATCGTGGACGTCTTCGCGACGCCCCTTGGCGATGACAGCGATAACGTCGTGGTGATGCTCCAGGAGCGTACGATCGCCGACAAGATGAACCGGCAGCTCACCCACCGCGGGGCCGCGAGATCCATCACGGCGCTCGGCGCGCTCCTCGCGCACGAGATCAAGAATCCGCTGTCGGGCATCCGCGGCGCCGCGCAGCTCCTGGAACAATCGGCGGACGAGAACGACCGGCTCCTCACCCGTCTGATCTGCGACGAGACGGACAGGATCGTGAAGCTCGTCGAGCGAATGGAGCTTTTTGGGGAAGAGCGGCCCGTCGAGCGCGGTCCCGTGAACATTCACAACGTGCTCGACCATGTGAAGCGCCTCGCGCAGTCCGGCTTTGCTCGTCACATCCGTTTCGTCGAGAACTACGATCCCTCCCTTCCGCCCGTGCTGGGGAACCGGGACCAGCTGATCCAGGTCATCCTGAACCTGGTGAAGAATGCCGCCGAAGCGGTGGGGATCGATGCGACGGATGGAGAAATCACCCTTTCGACCGCGTTTCGAACCGGCGTCAGGCTGCAGGTGCCTGGCTCGCAGGAGCGCGTGAGCCTGCCCATCGAGCTGAGCGTGAGCGACAACGGTCCCGGAATTCCTCCGGAGCTGATGAGTGATCTCTTCGATCCCTTCGTCACCACGAAGGTTCAGGGAAGCGGTCTCGGCCTGGCTCTCGTGGCCAAGATCGTCGGCGATCACGGCGGCATCATCGAATGCGATCCGGCGCCCAGGCGCACGACTTTCCGAATTCTCCTACCCATGCACCGCACCGTCTCGGGCAGCGATGCAGACATGTGAGGCCACGACGACATGCCCAGCGGACACATTCTTCTCGCCGACGACGATGCCGCCATCAGGACTGTCCTGAACCAGGCCCTGTCCAGGGCAGGATACGAGGTTCGCTCCACCAGCAACGCGGCGACGCTCTGGCGCTGGGTGGCTCAAGGGGAGGGGGATATCGTCATCACCGATGTGATGATGCCCGACGAGAATGCCTTCGACCTGCTTCCGCGCATCAAGAAGCTGCGGCCGGACCTTCCCATCATCGTCATGAGCGCGCAGAACACGTTCATGACCGCCATCAAGGCCTCGGAACGAGGGGCCTACGAGTACCTGCCGAAGCCCTTCGACCTCAAGGAGCTGGTCGCGGTCGTCGGGCGCGCGCTCACCCGACCCCGAACGGCCGTGTCGAGCGTCAACCCGGCCGAGAACGAGGACATTCCCCTGGTCGGGCGCTCCCACGCCATGCAGGAGATCTACAGGGCCCTGGCCCGCCTGATGCCCACGGACCTGACGGTGATGATCACCGGCGAATCCGGAACCGGCAAGGAACTCGTCGCGAAGGCGCTGCATGATTACGGCAAGCGCCGCCAGGGCCCCTTCGTGGCCGTGAACATGGCGGCCATCCCGCGCGAACTCATCGAGTCCGAGCTCTTCGGTCACGAGAAGGGGGCGTTCACCGGAGCGACCGCGCGCAGCACCGGACGCTTCGAGCAGGCGGAGGGCGGCACGCTGTTCCTGGACGAGATCGGCGACATGCCTATGGAGGCGCAGACGCGGCTCCTCCGGGTGCTCCAGCAGGGCGAATACACGACGGTCGGCGGCCGGGTGCCGATCAAGACCAATGTCCGGATCGTGGCTGCGACGAACAAGGACCTGCGGGTGCTCATCCAGCAGGGCCTGTTCCGGGAGGATCTCTATTTCCGCCTCAACGTCGTCCCTCTGCGCCTGCCGCCCCTGCGCGAGAGGGTCGAGGACATCCCTGACCTCGCCCGGCACTTCTTCTCGCTCGTGGAGAAGGAGGGCCTCTCCCGCAAGCAGCTCGACGCCGAGGCCATGGATCGTCTCAAGCGCTACCGTTGGCCTGGGAACGTTCGCGAGCTGGAGAACCTCGTCCGCCGTCTCGCGGCTCTCTACCCGCAGGATACGATCACCGGCGCGATCATCGATGCGGAGCTCGATTCCCAACCCCTTCTGCCTCCTCAGCCGGCGGGCAAACCCGCGACTCAGGCCCAGCAGAATTCCGAGGGGCTGTCGGACGCCGTGGAGCGCCACCTGGCCGAGTACTTTTCCGGGTTCCGCGACAGCTTGCCGCCTCCGGGCCTTTATCATCGCATTCTGCGGGAGATCGAGGGTCCCCTGATCGGAGCCGCCCTCGCGGCTACCAGGGGGAACCAGATTCGAGCCGCGGAACTCCTGGGGGTCAACCGCAACACCCTGCGCAAGAAGGTCAGGGACCTGGAGCTGATGGTCGTTCGGACCAATCGCTCCTGAGCGGGCCGCTGTAATAATTTGACCACAGTGTTGTGTTGGTGCATCACCCTCCACGGGGTGCCGCACGGAAGGCACCCGGTTTTGCGGGGCCCACGTCTTGACCGATCAGAGCACTCACGAACAGCGCCAGATGGCGGAACCGACCCAGGGCAGCCTCGGCTGGCTCGGGTACGGGGCCGTGCTCGCGGCTCTCGGCTCGGCCCTGACCACCTTCCTGGTGCTGTCCGGCGCAACGCCGATCCTGCCGACGAACAACGTGGTCATCGGGATGTTCGTCCTCAACGGGCTCCTGATCACGCTGCTTCTGGGGATCGTCGCCTGGCAGGCGAAGAAACTGGTTCGCGAGCACAGGGCAGGGGCCGCGGCCGCGGGCCTCCACGTCAGAATCGTCGGTCTGTTCAGTCTCGTGGCCGTGCTTCCTGCCATCCTGGTCGCCGGCGTCGCGAGCGTCACCCTGGAGCGGGGCCTCGATCCCTGGTTCACGGGCAAGATCCGGGAGCTCATGTACAACACGGTCGAGATCGCCCGCGCCTATCGGGAGATGCAATGCCGAATGCTCGCCCGCGAAACGAACCTGATGGCCGTCGACCTGAACCGCGCGAAGGTCATGTATGATGCGGACCGTCGACTCTTCCGCGAATACATGAATTACCGCTCCGTCGCCCTCGGCTTCCCCTTGGCCATGATCCTGGAGCCGGATGGGAAAGTCGTCGAAAAGATCGAATTGAAGAAGCTCGAAGGCATCCCCGAGACCAAGGCGGCAGATCTCCAGGATGCGAATGGTCAGGAGCCATGGTGCCTGTTCCCGCGGACCGGCAATATCGTGGTGTCGGTTCTCAAGCTCGAGGCCCATAACGGACGCATTCTCTACATCGCCCGCGAGGTCGATCCCGGCGCGATCGAGTTTCCGCCGATCGCCGAGGCTGGAGTGGCCTATTACGAAGCCTTCGACCAGAAGAAGGCCGGCATCCAATTCGCTTTCGCGTCCATGTTCACCCTGATCGCCCTGACGGTGCTTCTGTCCGCGATCTGGTTCGGGCTGAATTTCGCCAATCGCCTCGTGGCGCCGATCCGCCGTCTGATTCATGCGACGGACCAGGTGGCGACCGGCAACTTCTATGTGCAGGTCCCGGTGAAGCGAGCCGAGGGTGACCTGGGCCACCTGGGCGAGACCTTCAACAAGATGACCTCCGAGCTGCGCCGGCAGCACGACGGACTCACGGCGGCAAGCGAGCTCATCGACAGCAGGCGGCGCTTCACGGAAGCCGTGCTGGCCGGTGTGTCGGCGGGCGTGATCGGCATCAATGCGCGCGGCGTGATCACGATCGTCAACCCCTCGACCGAGGCTCTTCTCCAGACGCCGCGGGACAAACTGGTCGGCCGCTCCGTCACAGAGATTCTGCCCGAGGTTACCCAGCTCGTTCTGGAGATGATCCAGGGCCGGCAGCGTCTCATGCAGGACCAGATCCAGATTTCCCGGAAAGGGAGGGAAAGGACCATCAACGTCCGCGTCACGAGCGAGCAGACCCGAAACGACAAGCGGGAGTTCGTCATCACGCTCGACGACATCACCGATCTCGTCGTGGCGCAGCGCACCTCCGCCTGGGCCGACGTGGCGCGAAGGATCGCGCACGAGATCAAGAATCCGCTCACGCCGATCCAGCTGTCGGCCGAGCGGATCCGCAGGAAATACGGCAAGGTGATCACGACCGATCGAGAAGTGTTCGACCAATGCACGGACACCATCGTGCGGCAGGTCGACGACATCAAGCGCATGGTCGACGAGTTCTCGTCCTTCGCCCGGATGCCGAAGCCGGCCATCGGTCAGGAGGATCTCGCGGAGACGATCCGTCAGGTGGTTTTCATGATGCGGATCGCACATCCCGAGATCGAGTTCGTCGAGCAATTGCCCGAGGGGCCCGTGATCGCCCCATTCGACAGGCGGCTGATCTCGCAGGCGGCGACGAACATCGTGAAGAACGCCACCGAAGCGATTGCCGCCGTGCCGGAAGCCGAGCGCGGTCAGCCGCAGATTGCCGTGACGTTGGACGATACCCATCCGGAGTTCCTGATCCTAGCCGTGACCGACAACGGCAAAGGATTCCCGGCCGAAGGTCGCCAGCGGCTGCTGGAGCCCTACATGACGACCCGCGAGGGGGGGACTGGTCTGGGCCTCCCGATCGTTGCGAAGATTCTGGAAGACCATGGGGGCGGCATGGACCTCGTCGACAATCCCGCAGGGCGTGGCGGACAGGTCCGCATGTGGATCCCGAAGACGAAGCAAGTTGCAGCGGAAGAGACGCCTGCCGCCTCGGAGCGCAACGAAACTCGCAGAGCAAGCCTATGAGCGCTGACATCCTCGTCGTTGACGACGAAATCGACATTCGCGAGCTGGTGGCCGGCATTCTCGAGGACGAGGGCCATCGCACCCGCACGGCCGGGACCTCGGACGATGCGCTTGCGGCCATCGAGGCGCGGCGGCCGCATCTCGTCTTTCTCGACATCTGGCTGCAAGGCAGCCGCCTGGACGGACTCCAGGTGCTGGACATCGTCAAGGCCCAGCATCCTGACCTGCCGGTTGTGATGATCTCCGGCCACGGCAACATCGAAACCGCGGTGTCGGCCATCAAGGCCGGAGCCTACGACTTCATCGAGAAGCCCTTCAAGGCGGATCGCCTCGTCCTAGTTGCCGAGCGCGCCCTCGAAGCGTCTCGCCTCAAGCGCGAGGTGCGGGATCTGCGCTCCCGCTCCATCCAGGCCAGCCGCATCGTGGGCAAGTCCATCGTCATCAACCAGCTGCGGCAGGCCGTGGAGAGAGCGGCCCCCACGAATGCGCGGATCCTAATCACGGGAGCTCCCGGTTCCGGCAAGGAGCTGACCGCTCGCACCATTCACGGCATGTCCATGAGGGCCAACGGACCTTTCGTGGTGCTGACGGCCGCCAATATCACCCCCGAGACCATGGAGGCGGAGCTTTTCGGAACCGAGGGTGGGGAGGGCGGCGGGCGCCGGGTCGGCGCCCTCGAGGAGGCTCATGGCGGCACGCTCTACATCGACGAGATTGCCGATATGCCCCGTGAGACGCAGAATCGGATCCTGCGCGTCCTCGTCGACCAGAACTTCCAGCGCGTGGGCGGAGCGACCCGCGTGCATGTGGATGTTCGCATCATCTCCTCGTCGAGCCGCGATCTTCCTGCGGAGATCGCGGCCGGAAACTTCCGGGAGGACCTGTTCCATCGCCTCGGCGTCATTCCCGTCCGGGTTCCCTCGCTGGCCGAGCGGCGTGAGGACGTGCCGGAGCTGATCGAGTTCTTCATGGATCAGATCTCGTCCACGACCGGTCTGCCCAGGCGGCGGATCGCGGAAGATGCCATGGCGGTCCTTCAGTCCCACGACTGGCCGGGCAACGTTCGCCAGCTGCGAAACAACGTCGAGCGGTTGATGATCCTGAGCTCCGGCGATCCGGATGCCGAGGTCACGGCGGAGATGCTGCCCTCCGAGATCGGGACGCTCGTGCCCACGACGCCGGGAGGAGCAGGGGGCGAGAAGCTCATGAGTCTTCCGCTTCGGGAGGCGCGCGAGATTTTCGAGCGAGAGTATCTTCTCGCGCAGATCGCCCGCTTCAGCGGCAATATCTCCCGCACGGCCGAATTCATCGGGATGGAGCGTTCCGCCCTTCACCGGAAGCTGAAGTCCCTCGGGATCGGCAGCTAGGAGATGCCGTTCTTCTCGTCGCTGGGCCCTGGAGGGGGCAAACTGCTCCCTCGGGCTTTCATCCACGGGAAAATATGCACCTGAGGGGGTAGATCGAGCGAGTCCCTCTTGCCGAATGGTCAACTTCGCCCTGTAATAGGCCTGCCGGTCGACGACCGCACGATAGCGGACAACCATATACAGGCGGCCCAATAGCCAAGACCGGCGGCAACGGGCTGGCGAGGCAACTTCAATGGCGGGCGATCGCGCGCAGAATCTCCAGGACACGTTTCTCAACTACGTCCGGAAGCAAAAGATTCCCCTGACGATATTCCTTGTAAACGGCGTAAAGCTGCAGGGCGTCGTCACATGGTTCGACAATTTCTGCGTACTATTGCGCAGGGACGGCCACTCACAGCTGGTTTACAAACACGCCATTTCCACCATCATGCCTGGACAGCCCGTCCAGTTGTTCGACCAGATCGACGAGGCTGGCGAAAAGGCCTGAGGTGACTGAACCGCGCACTCCGGGGGAACATCGTCTCGCCGAACTCGCCGAACCTGAAAAAGAGGTTGCGGCCGGGACGCGAACGCTTGTGGTCGGCCCCTATCTGACCCGACGACGCCCCGCCCGCTCGGGCGACCCCGAGACCGAGGCCACGAACCCCCGTCCGCCCGAGGCCCGGCTGGACGAGGCTTCGGGCCTGGCGCTCGCGATCGATCTCACGGTCGTTCGATCCCTGATCGCGCCGCTCTCCTCACCCCGGCCGGCCACCTATATCGGCAGCGGCAAGGTGGACGAGTTGGCGGCCCTGATCCGGGCCGAGGGCATCAGCCTCGTGGTCATGGATTGCGCTCTCAGCCCCGTGCAGCAGCGCAATCTCGAGAAGGCCTGGGGCGCCAAGGTCATCGACAGGACCGGGTTGATCCTGGAGATCTTCGGCCGGCGTGCCCGCACGAAGGAGGGCACCCTTCAGGTCGAGCTGGCGCATCTGTCCTATCAGAAAGGTCGCCTGGTCCGCTCATGGACCCACCTGGAACGCCAACGCGGCGGCTTCGGCTTCCTTGGCGGCCCCGGCGAAACCCAGATCGAGGCCGATCGCCGGCTGATCCAGGAGAGGATGAACCGGATCGAGCGGGATCTGGAGGGCGTGGTCAAGACGCGCTCCCTGCACCGGACCAGCCGGAGGAGGGTGCCCTATCCCATCGTGGCCCTCGTGGGCTACACCAATGCCGGTAAATCGACCCTCTTCAACCGCATGACGCAGGCCGAGGTCCTGGCCGAGAACATGCTGTTCGCCACCCTCGACCCGACGACGCGCGCCATCGATCTTCCGCACGGCGAGAAGGCGATCCTGTCCGATACGGTCGGCTTCATTTCCGATCTTCCGACCATGCTGGTCGCAGCCTTCCGGGCGACCCTTGAGGATGTGGTCGAAGCCGATGTCCTGCTGCACGTCAGGGACGTTTCGCACGGCGAAACGGAAGCCCAGGCCGGGGACGTGGCCGTGGTCCTGCGGGAGCTCGGCATCGATCCCGACGACAGCAGGAGGATCATCGAGGTCTGGAACAAGGCCGACCTGCTCTCGGCGGACGACCGCGAAAGGCTCGCGACAACATCTCACCGGACCGGCGCCGAACGCCGGCCGATCCTCATATCGGCTCTGACCGGGGAGGGCGTTCCCGAGCTCCTCGAGATGATCGAGCACCATCTCGCGTTAGGACGGACAACTTATGAAGTCGATGTCGCGCCCGAAGACGGGCAGGGGCTCGCCTGGCTTCATGAGAACACCGAGATCCTGGAGCGGAGAACCTTGGAGAATGGTCATACCCTCCTCCAGGTTCGCCTGGTGCCCGGCAAGGAACCCCGGTTCCTGAACCGGTTCCCTCACGCCACCGTCGTTTAATCCCGGCGTTCAGCCGACTTCGCCTTGACCCACAGATCTTCCATCTCGTCGAGGGAGGCTTCGCCCAGCGTGCGTCCCTGCTCTCTCAGGGCCTCCTCGACAGCTCCGAACCGGCGCTCGAACTTGGCATTGGTCCGCCGGAGCGCGGCTTCCGGATCGATGCCGAAATGGCGAGCGAGATTGGTCACCGAGAACAGGAGATCGCCGATCTCGTCCTCGATACGATCTCTGCTTCCGGTTGAAGACGCCTCCTTAACCTCTTCCAGCTCTTCGTGAATCTTATCGATGACCTGACCTGGCTCCGGCCAGTCGAAACCGACCTTGGCGGCTTTCGCCGTGAGCTTCTGAGCACGAGTCAGAGCGGGCAGGGCCGTCGGGATTCCCCCGAGAAAACCGGCCTGATGGGTCTCGGGCGGCAAGCCCATCGCCTCGCGGGCCAGCCGCCGTTCGGCCTTCTCTTCCCGCTTGATCTCGTCCCAGAGCACTTTGACCTGCTCCGGCGCCAGGCTGCCGGCGTTACCGAACACATGCGGATGGCGGCGGATCAGCTTGCGGGTGATGGCCTCGACCACATCGGGAAAGGCAAAAGCACCTTTCTCTTCCGCCATCCGGGCGTGGAAGACGACCTGGAGCAGCAAATCGCCCAATTCGTCCCGCAGATCGGCCAGATCGCCCCGCTCGATCGCATCGACGACCTCGTAGGCCTCCTCGAGGGTATAAGGGGCGATGGACGCGAAGTCCTGCTCCAGATCCCAGGGGCAGCCTGTCTCAGGCGTTCGCAGGGCCGCCATGATGTCCAGCAGCCGCGCGATATCGGACGAGGGCTTCATTCAAGGATTCCTTGCTTTCAAGGCGCTACATAGCCCGATTCCTGTGGGGAATCAGGAGAAAAGATGATCAAAGGGCACTTCGAATGGGAGGCGGGTGAGCATGAAGGCACGGGTGAAACTGGTTGATGGAATGATGTTTGTCGGCGAATCCGGCAGCGGCCATGCGGTCGTCATGGACGGCGCGCCTGAATACGGCGGGCGCAACCTCGGCATCCGCCCCATGGAGATGCTGCTGATCGGCCTTGGCGGATGCACGGCCTTCGACGTGGTCCAGATCCTTCGGAAAGGTCGGGAGGACGTGACCGACTGCGAGGTCGAGGTGAGCGGCGAACGGGCCGAAGCGGACCCCAAGGTCTTCACGGCCATCCACGTCGAGTACCGGGTCAAGGGCCGCAATCTGGCACCCGCGAAGGTGGAGCGAGCCATCGAGCTCTCAAAGGACAAATACTGCTCGGCCTCGATCATGCTGGGCGCGACGGCCAAGATCACCCATGGCTGGACGGTTGTCGACGAGGCGGCGGAGGCTCAGGCAACAGCCTAAGACCCAGGAGAGGGATCGAAGCGGATCTCTTTCAGGCCCTAATATGATTCGCATAAGATATATTATGGAACCGAAATCCGTGGGAGCCTGACTGCAGCGTCAAGAGCCCGGCTGTTCTGAACAAACGCAACAGCCACTCTGAACGGGTTCTTCCGCTCTACGGCATTGGGATCCGCAGGCCGTCGTAGGCCGGCGTGATGTGCGGCGGCAGCTCGCGGCGCAGGGTTTCGTAGTCCAGATCGGTGTGCAGGTTTGTCAGGACGGCACGCTTCGGCTTCACCGCCTCGATCAGCTCGAGCGCCTCGGGCACCGAGAAATGCGTGGGATGCGGCGTGTAGCGCAGGGCATCGATGATCAGGAGCTCGAGGCCCTCCAGGTAGCCCAGGCTCTCCTCGGGCATCCGGCTGACGTCCGGCGCGTAGGCCACGTTGCCGAACCGGAAGCCGAGCGCCTCGATGTCGCCGTGGATCATCCTGAACGGCACGGCCTCGACCGGACCGCCAGGTCCCGTGACGGTCGTGGTCGTGCCGGGCATCAGCGGACGCATCTCCAGGATGGGCGGATAGCCGCTGCCGGCCGGCGCCTCGAAGCAGTAGCCGAACCGCAGCTGAAGCAATTCCGACGTCATTCGGTCCGCATAGACCGGAATGCGCTTGCGCATGACAATGGCCAGCGGACGAAGGTCGTCGATGCCGTGGATATGGTCGGCATGTTCATGGGTGTACAGGACCGCATCGAGCCGTCTCACATCCGCCCCGAGCAGCTGATCGCGAAGGTCCGGGGTGGTATCCACCAGAACGCTCGTCGTGGCGCCCGCCGTGGTTTTCTCGATCAGGATCGAGCAGCGCCGGCGCCGGTTCTTCGGGTTGGACGGGTCGCATGCGCCCCAGCCGACGCCCACGCGCGGCACCCCTGCCGACGAGCCGCAGCCCAGGATGGTTAACGTCGAGCTCATGACATCTGCGCCTGCTCTTTAGCCATGTCGGCCTGTGCCGCCTTGGAGAAAAGACGATAGAAGTTGTCGGTCGTCATCCTGGCGATGTCCACCTCGGCGGCTCCGACGACATCGGCCAGCACCCGCGCGGTATGCGCCACGTAAGCCGGTTCGTTGGTCTTGCCCCGATACGGCACGGGCGCGAGATAGGGCGCATCCGTCTCGACGAGAAGCCTGTCGCGGGGAACGGATGCGGCGATCCGGCGGATCGCGTCCGAATTCCTGAACGTCAGAATGCCGGAAAACGAGACGTACAGCCCAAGCTCGACGCCTACCCGGGCGAGCTCCTCGCCCGACGAGAAGCAGTGGAGAACCGCGCCAAAGCGCCCTCGCCCCATTTCGTCCGACAGGATCTCGATCATGTCCTCGTCGGCCTCCCGAGCATGGATCACCAGCGGCAAGCCCGTCTCGCGCGCGGCTTCGATATGCGTCCTGAAGACCTTGCGCTGCACATCCCGGGGACTGTTGTCGTAGTGATAATCGAGCCCGGCTTCTCCGATCGCGATGCAGCGCGGATGAGCCGAAAGCTCCACCAGACGCTCCACGGGCACGTCCGGCTCCTCGGCGGCATTATGGGGATGGGTCCCTATGCTGAAGAAGATCTCGTCATATGCCTCGGCGAGGGCCTTATAGGTTTCGTAGCGGGCCACATGGGTCGAGATCGTCACCAGCCGGCCGATTCCGGCGGACCGGGCCGCCTCCAGAATCGAGGGCAGTCGCGTCTGAAGATCTGGGAAATCCAGGTGGCAATGGCTATCGACCAGCATTGGGGAAAGCGCCCTCCTCCGGGTCCGTTAATGCTTTTGGCTGCATAGATCGGATTACCCGGCTCGTCTAGCGACGGACTTCCTGGGTGGTCGCCCGCGGCTCGTCATCCTCACGGGATTCCTTGTGCCGCATCCTGCGGAGCCTTTCCTGATGTCGGCGGACAGGGAGTTCATCCATCTCCTGCGGCCGGACCAATGGAACCGAAAGGCACACGCTCTGCGCCGGCAGGACGTCGCACCAATCATGGATCAGCTGCTTGTAGCACCGCCCGACTGGCCGGATGTTGCGATCCAGGTCATAGAGCCCGACCGGCGTGACGCGGTTGTTCTCCTCGCGCAGGGCCACGTCCCAGTCCATCTGGTCCGTCAGGGAATACCAGGTGAAGCCCACGATGGGCACGCCGGTGTTTCGCACCCTGAGGACATTCGCCCATTGCTTCCAGAGCCAATCGACAGCCTCCTCTCCGGTCGGCCCCTCCATCAGGTTCGTTTCCGTATGCATGACGGGCAGGCGGTAGCGCTCGTAGTACTGGCGCGTGATCTCGTCATACCCGAACACCTCGCCGGCGGCCCGTGAGGACCCGTCCGCCTTCACCCGATGCTCGTTGGTGACGTAGTAGTCGTTCCCCATGATGCAGTGGTGACGGAGCGACGAACGGCTGAGGAAGAAGTGATACTCGTCGCGGGTCATCCCGTTGTCCATGAGGAACTCGTACATCTCCGAGTCGATCCGGCGGCCGTAGTTGAGATCGAGCGACAGGAAGCGCCGCGCGTTCATGATTTCCGCCGGTTTGATCGCGGCGGGGTTCTCGGCGTGGAAGTATTCCGATGACTCGCTCTGGATGAACAGGGCATCCGGCCGGACCTTGAGGATCCTCTCCATGGCGAGGACATTGGCCTTCACGATGTGCTTGAGGGCCGTCACGAAAGCGCCGTCACTCCGCAACTGCTCGTTCCACCATCCGTAGGCTGCGGAGAAGGTCGCGCAGATGAACATCTCGTTGATGGGCGTGTAGAGCTGCACCCAGGGGAAGCGCCGGGCGAATGCTTCCGCGTAGTTCGCGAACAACAAGGGAAAGTCGGGGTTCTGAAAGTTGCCGATCCAGTCCGGGACGCCGAAATGACACAGGTCGACGATCGGAATGATGTCGCGGCGCTTGAGCTCGCCGAAGGTCATGTCGGCGAAGGACCAGTCGTAGCGCTCAGGCCCGAGGAATGCCGTGTGCAGCGGCGGCCCGTAGCGCAGCACCTGGACGTCGAGATCGGCCAGAAGGTCGAAATCGGTCTGCCAGTGCTTGTAATGGCCGCACTTCTCCATCTGGTCGATACGAGTGCGGCCGTTGTTGATGGTCGGGATGCTGTTCTCGATCCCGGTCGCGAACATGAAGGTGGTGTACATCTCACGCTTCCGCTGAAGACCCCGAGGGGCCTGTCAAAGCGGAAGCGTCAGGATGCTTCCGCCTCCACATAACGCGGGAAAATCGGCGCAGGTTGCGGGAGAGCCGTCCCCGCCCGCAGGCGGTGCTCCGGTCCGACGGCGGCTAGAACCCGCTCCTCAGGGGCGATCGCCAGCAGGTCCAGAAGCTTGGCTGCAGCCGTCGGAACGAAGGGTTGCGCCAGGATGCCGACCGCTCTCAGCACCTCCGCGGTGACGTAGAGCACCGTACTCATGCGGTCCGGATCGCTCTTGCGCAGCACCCAGGGCTCCTGGGATGCGAAGTAGCGGTTCGCCTCGGCCACCACGGCCCAGATCTCCGCCAGGGTCGTATGCACGGCGAAGTCCTTCATGGCCGCCCTCGCCTTCTCCGGTAATGCGTCCGCGAGCCAGAGAATATCCCGGTCCGCCTGGGTGAATTCGCCGGGTTGCGGCACGGCCGCGCCGCAGTTCTTCGCGATCATCGACAGGGAGCGCTGGGCCAGGTTACCGAGATCGTTCGCGAGATCCGCATTGATGCGGTTGACGATCGCCTCATGCGAATAGTTGCCGTCCTGGCCGAAGGGCACCTCGCGCATGAAGAAGTAGCGGATCTGATCCACGCCGTAGGTGTCGGCGAGGTCGAAAGGATCGACCACATTGCCGACCGACTTCGACATCTTCTCGCCCTTGTTGAGCAGGAAGCCGTGGCCGAACACGCGCTTGGGCAGCGGCAGCTCCGCCGACATCAGGAAGGCCGGCCAATAGACCGTGTGGAAGCGCACGATGTCCTTGCCGATGATGTGAACGTCGGCGGGCCAGTAGTGCCGGCGCGGATGGTTCTCGTCCGGAAAGCCGCAGCCTGTCAGGTAGTTGTTGAGCGCGTCGATCCACACATACATCACGTGCTTCGGATCGCCCGGAACCGGGAGCCCCCAGTCGAACGTGGTGCGGCTGATCGAGAGATCCTGCAGGCCGGAGCGAACAAAGCTGGTGATCTCGTTGCGGCGGGTTTCCGGGCTGATGAAGTCCGGATGGGCCGCGTAGTGCTCCAGCAGGCGGTTCTGGTAGGCGGAGAGGCGGAAGAAATAGCTTTCCTCCTCGATCCACTCCACCGGCGTGCCCGTGGGCGCGCGCCAGCTTCCGTCCGGCTGCTTCGTCAGCTCGCTCTCGTCGTAATAGGCCTCGTCCCGCACCGAGTACCAGCCGGAGTACTTGGACAGATAGATGTCGCCCTTCTCCTGCATCCGGCGCCACAGCTCCTGAGTCGACGGCAGGTGATCCGCATCCGTGGTGCGGATGAAACGGTCGTAGGAGCAGTCCAGACGGTCGGCCATGGCGCGGAACTTCGCGGCCATTTCATCCACGAAGGCCTTCGGAGTCGTGCCGTTCTTGTCGGCAGTCTGCTGGATCTTGAGACCGTGCTCGTCCGTGCCCGTCATGAAGAACACGTCGTAGCCGTCGATGCGCTTGAACCGGGCGATCGCGTCGGAGGCGACGACCTCGTAGGCGTGGCCGATATGGGGTGCTCCATTCGGATACGAGATCGCCGTGGTGATATAGAATTTCTGCTTTTCGGCCATGGCGAATCCTTAAAACTCTCTAATCTCGAAAGCGGCGGCGGCGTGCGCTCAGGCCGTTCGTCGAACGGCCTCGGCCAGATCGTCGAACAGCGTCAGGATGAAGGGCCGGCGGTCGAGATTGAACACGTCGATCTCGCGGGCCGTTCGGGCGATCTTCTCACATACCTCCACCAAAGGCGCAAGGCGTGCGGCCCCGGCGCCGGCCCTCTCGTGCAGCTTGCCGGAGACCCATCGTTCGACGGTTTCCAGCGCAAGCTCGTAGCTGTCGTCGGCGTCCCGCCTCGAGAGAGCCTCGGCCAGTGCATAGATCTGCTTGGCGTCGGCCTTCGGCAACCCGTCCAGAAGCCGCGTGACCTGCTCCACGAAGGCGACCTTGTCCGCATCCAGCAATTCGAGGGTGCGCCGCACCGAGCCCTCCCCGTAGGGCATCGCCTGATCGAGCAATTCGTCCGGCACCGTGGCCCAGGGTTCTCCCAGCGAACGAATGGCGCTCCTGACCTCGCCCTCGGCCAGAGGGCGCAGGAGCAGACGCCGGCAGCGGGAGCGGATCGTTGGCAGAACCCGCTGCGGAGCGTGGCTGACGATCAGGAACAGGGAGCGTGGCGGCGGCTCCTCGATCACCTTCAGGAGCGCGTTGGCGCTCGAGATTGTTAGGTCCTCCGCGCTGTCCACGATGCAGACGCGGTAGCCGCCGTCGGCGGCCGTGGAGCCGAACATGTTCAGGGCCTTGCGGACGGCGTCCACGGGAATGGTCGTGGATGCCGCCTTCTTGTCGGTGGCGGGGGCCCGGCGAAGGACGGACAGGTTGGGGTGGGACAGGGCGGAGATCTGCCGCGCCACGCTCGTGTCGGGGGCCACATCGAGACGAGCGGGCGACGGGTCGTTCGCCCGCCTGGGAGCGAGAACGGCGCGGGCGAGGCGGTAGGCCAGGGTTGCCTTGCCGATCCCCTGCGGCCCTCCGATCAGCCAGGCGTGATGAAGGCGGCCGCTGCGCAGCCCCTCGATCAGGGCCTCCTCGCCTTCCCGGTGGCCGAAGAAGGCGAACTGATCCCGCGGGTGCGGGGCTCCGTCGAATTGATCGGGCTCGGCGGCTTCCTGCACGTCACGCGACATCGAGAGACCTCTCGGCGGGCCGGGTCAGCTCGGGAATCCGTTCGCGCAGCGTCGCCCAGATGGCGGCCTCGACCTCGTCCGCCGACTGATCGGCATTGATGACGGCACAGCGCTGCGGCGCCGCCTTGGCGATCGCCAGGAAGGCTCGCCGCAGGGATTGGTGAAACGAAAGGTCCTCATCCTCGAACCGGTCGGCCCCCTCGCCTTTCCGCGCTCGCCGCTCTCCGGCACGGGCCAGTCCGACCTCGGCCGGGAGATCGAGAATGAGGGTCAGATCGGGTTTGGTTCCGGCGAGGGTGACTCGTTCGAGATCGTCGATCAGCGAAGGGGCCATTGCTTCCGAGGAGCCCTGGTAGGCGCGCGTCGAATCCGCGAAGCGGTCGCAAAGGACGTTCGTCCCGTTCCTGAGTGCCGGCACGATGGTGTTGTCGAGATGGTCGATCCGGGCGGCTGCGAACATCAGCGCCTCGGCAAACGGTCCCAGGGATTTAGCATGGCCGGACAGAATGAAGGAGCGGATCTCCTCCGCCAGAGGGGAGCCGCCGGGCTCCCGGGTGACGAGCGTCGGGTGGCCGAGCTGCTCCAGCCGACCTTTAAGCCTCGCAATCTGGGTCGACTTGCCTGCGCCCTCCCCTCCTTCGAACGTAATAAACCGACCCGCCATCAAATTCTTTCGAAGACACTCGAAAAGGCGCGCCGCACCCAGCCCGTTCCGAATTCCAGAAGACCGTCCAGAGCACGCTGGCTCAAGGTCCCCTCGTGAACGTCCTCGCTGGCGTAAAGCGGCAGTTCGAGCGCTTGCATCTCACCACGGTTGACCTGAATCCGAGCCACCTCGGCTCCCTTCTGGATGGGAGCCTTCAAGGGGCCGGTGTAGATGATGCGAGCCGTCACCCTCTCGCCGTCTCCACGAGGCACCAGTACACGAACAGGCTTCCTGGAGACAAGCGGCAGCGAGCGCCTGCTGCCGCCGAACACCTGAGCCTCGCCTACGACCTGGCCCTCGGCAAAGAGCTCACGGCTCTCGAAGGCCCTGAAGCCCCAATCCAGGAGCTTGCGGGCTTCACTGGCGCGATCCCTGGCCGTTTTCAGCCCGTTGACCACAACCACCAGGCGCTGGCCGTTCTGCACGGCGGACCCGATCAGGCCAAAGCCGGATTCATCGATATTGCCGGTCTTCAGCCCGTCCGCGCCGATCTCCATGGTCAGCAAGGGATTGCGGTTCTGCTGGCGAATCTTGTTCCAGGTGAACTCGCGCTCGCCGAAGAGCTTGTAGAGCTCCGGGTACGTCTCGACGATGTGGATGGCGAGCTTCGCCAGGTCACGCACGGTCGCCTTCTGCTCCGGGTGTCCGTAGCCCGTCGCGTTGCGGAAGGTCGATTTCGTGAGGCCGATGGCGCGTGCGCGCTCGTTCATGAGCTTGGAAAAGTTCTCCTCGGTGCCGGAGATCCCCTCCGCGAGCGCAATGGCCGCATCATTCCCGGATTGCACGATCAGCCCTCTGAGGAGGTCCTCCAGGCGGACCGTGCTGTGGACCTGGAGGAACATGGACGAGCCGCCCGAGCTCGCCCCACCCTTGCGCCAGGCATTCTCGGAAACTGTGAAGGTGCTCTCGAAGGAAAGGCGTCCGGTCTTCAACTCGTTGAAGACGACCTCCGCCGTCATGGTCTTGGCCATGCTGGCCGGAGCGGTCAGTTCGTCGGCGTTCTTCTCGAAGAGAACCGCATGACTGTCCGCGTCCATGAGGATCGCCGTGGGAGCGCCGGTCTGGAAAGCCTGCGCTTGTGCCTCCTGTGGAACAACCCAAGGAAAACCAAGGGTTCCGAGGACCAGAAGGGCCGTCGCGAGGAGGCGGGCAGACAAGATTTGACGCATCATGAGGTATCCAGGACTCTTCCGCTAGGAGAGCCTGAATCTGTAGCGCGTCAATGGCAAATCAACGTTCCGTTAAGATAAGCTGTGTGTCCGTGCATAGGGTGAAAACCCTGACAGAGCGTCAAGCCTGCGCCCCTGATCCTCAGCGCACGACGAACTTCGATTGATCCAGATTGTTGAAGCTGCCGCTCTTCTGGAAGCCGCCATGCCTGGTTTCAGGCGAGGCATAGTACAGCCCGGCGACGACAGGGCGTGACGGGGGAAGGGCCTTGGGAGCAGCGGAGCTCACGCTCATGCCGGGACCGCTCGCGCCCGGGATCGTCCCGAGATCGAAGGGACGCTCAGGCGGCAGGGGAACGTTGCTGCGCACCGGCTGCGCCGACGAGGCAACCTGCTGGGGCGCGGAGCTCGCGACCTCGACCTCATCCTCCGGCTCGTAGGCACTGATGCCGATTGCCTGACGCGTCGCATACGCCGGGCGCGGCGTCGCCTGGGCGATCATGGTCGGGGCCGTATTCGTCAGAGCGGCCGGCTGCCCGTCCGTACGAAGGCTGGCCAGGAGAATCCGGTCGTCGCTCCCATTGGTCGAGGCGCGGCCCACATATTCGACACGCACCCGCGCCGTCCCTTGCCGCTGGAAGCCCAGGGCCGCGGCAGCGCGCTCCGAAACGTCGATGACGCGGTTGCCATGGAAGGGGCCGCGATCGTTCACGCGGACGATCATCGAGTGCCCGTTCTGGAGATTCGTGACACGCGCGTAGCTGGGCAGCGGCATGGTCGTATGGGCCGCGGCGATCGAATCGCGATCGAAGATCTCGCCATTGGCGGTCATGCGGCCGTGGAAACTGGCTCCGTACCACGATGCCAATCCCTCGATCGGACGTGGCGCCTCGGTCGGGACGTAGGTTCGGCCGGCAATCGTGTAGGGCTTGCCGACCATGTCGCGGCCGCCGCCCTTGGGAACCGGCTGGCCGTCGGCGATCACCTTCGGGCTCGGCGCGACACCGTATTTCGGGTCGACCCCGCCGCGGACGTTCGAGGAGCAATTGGCGACGGTCAGAGCAAGGGCCGCAACGCCTGCAACACGGATGAGAGCTTGGCCATTGAGAGGCAAAAGGGCCGCTTGGCCGCGTTTCACTTCAGCGCGATCACAATGCATGTTGTTTCGCATCCCCTTTTTCGCACTGCGCATGGCGGCGTCAGAATCTGCCCCAGACAGCCAACCAAAGTGCTTTTGTCGCCTTAAAGGGAAGTTAAATGGCTCCGCTTGTCAACCGCAAAGCTACTGATTTGTTAATGGGGCTTTGGATCACAGCAAAGCCGCCCAACGCCTTAAGTCAATCGAAGATCAGCCCTAACGCTGGGGAAATTTCGAATGTATTTCCCTGAGCCAGCCTCCTGTTCGGGCAGGTCTTGGACCTGTTTCATCAAAGAATAAGCCTCATGTGCCGAGACTGCCCTGACGGAAACCTTGTATTCGGGCTGCGGCAGGTGCAGGAGCACATCCATAGGTGGTCCGGGGTAAGCGGGCCAATAAAGCCGCCGGCCCGCAGCAAGCAGCATTGAAGTTGACGGCGACGGGTCCGCGGCCTTAGAGAACCATGGAGTTCGGCCCGAATGGGCCGGAGCAGATCCGGAGGGGTGGCCGAGTGGTTTAAGGCAGCGGTCTTGAAAACCGCCGTGGGTGCAAGCCCACCGTGGGTTCGAATCCCACCCCCTCCGCCACAACGCTCCGCTAAACGACTGATATTTTTGAAGAAACCGCTGAAACCACAGGACTGGCCCTAACATTGGCCCCAACACCGACGCACGGCTCAGTTTCTCCAGATACCGGCAAACTTCATCAGACGAGCAGTACACTTACGGCCTTAATGCGGAAATCCAGTCTGCTTCGGCTCCGTGCCAATACCGGCCCTTTAGCCTGGACGCGAACCGGACCGATTTGCGGTTGGGAGCAACATGCTGGCCGGTGACTTTGAGGGAAGTGGTTACCGCTGAGGCGCATCTTCTGTGAGGATTCCATCAACGGGCAGGCTGATGATGCAGTGCAGACCGCCTGGCGTGAACGCCAGGCTAGCCATGCCATCCAGTTCATAGGCCAGCATCCGCTCGATCAGCTCGGTGCCAAAGCCGCGCCGTTGAGGCCTCTCACCTGACAGCCTCACCCCCGTCTCGATCCACCGCAAGACAAGGCGTGGCTCACCATCCGGGCGCTCAATGCCCCACTCCACCGTGATCCTCCCACGGTCTGTTGAGAGGGCACCATACTTCATGGCGTTCGTCGCCAGCTCGTGGATGACGAGCGCGAGGGTTTCGGCCGCCTTCGGGTTCAATCGGACGGTAGGGCCCGTGATGCCGGTGACCCGCTCACCCTCTTGTGCGCCAAGGGCCAGGAGCCCTTCGGCCACCAGCGCCTACGGGATCGGACCGGCTGGTGATGGAGGCATCCTGCGCCTCTTTGCGGGAGATGTCCATTCGGCGAAGCCTGAACTCCTGGATCCGTCAATCGTTGGAAGGTTTGTTGCTTCGCGGGGTGAGCCGAGCCCATGCGCATTCTCCCTCATGACAAGGCGGCCGAGTATCGCCGGCTGGCCGAGGAAGCCAGGGCTATGGCGAAACAGGTCTCGATCCAGGATGCCCGCGACAAGCTCCTCGCGACGGCCAGGCAGTTCGAAACCTTGGCGGATATTGAGGATCGCGGGTTGCGCAGGACCGCCCCGTCCAAAGCTTCCAATCGGAGAGCCGTTCCACGAACGCGGATGCTGCTGTTCCGCCGGGTCAACGGCTCCGCTTTTTCTTCGACACTGATGATGGCGACCGTTTCATCGCTGATGAAGTCGGGCTGGAGGTGGCCGATCTGGCGACAGCCAAAGAAACAGCATGCCGAGCGCTCGTGGACATGGCGAATGATGGTCTCCTCTGTGGCGACCGGCGCGAGTTCAGCATCAATGTCAGGGGGGAGGCTGGAGATGTGGTGTTCCACGCAACACTGACTTTCGCGGTGGACGAAAGCTCAAAGCCTCACGAACAAGGTGGATATTAGCGGCCACGTTCAACCCAGGTGATAGGCACCACTCCTCAGTAGAGTACTGTTGGGCTGTGCCACACGGCACTTTCCTCCTGAAACTTGAGGTCAGCTCCTGATCCTGCTCCCTCCTCGGCACCCCCGATGAGGGAGCTTTTTCTACGACGCAACGACCACAAGCCGTCGCAGTGCCCTCGAAGGGCAGCTTAGGTCACCCGAGGAAATTGCCCCACGGGCAGGAATGTTCGTTTTCTGTTTCTTCGCCGGACATCCGTACTGCTTCGCAGATTTGCATGATGCAGCCTTCCCGGTTTGTAGGGTGGACGGGATTTCGGATCGACCGTTCATGGAACCGGAAGCGTATTCAATCAAAAGGCGCTACTATCTCTTTGCGAGGCGCTGACTAATCCACTTCTCGGCCGCCTCCAGATCAGCAAATGTCGGCTGATCATGTGTTTCCAGGCGCCCGAACCCTGCTTCCAGGTACCAATGGCCAGTTAGTCCATCATACTGGTCGCCAAGGTGGGTCAGCACCGCCAACAGCCGCTGCTTCTCGTCGAAGACCAGCATGCCCTCTTCATCCGATCCGGTGGCAACACGCACTGGCTGGAGGGTGAGGGTCATGCGGCTGGCCGCTCCTGCACCAGGTGAAGATAGGTCGGGTCGAAGTCGCCGGCCTGCTTCAACCCCTCCCAGTCAAGAACGTTCAGCCGTTCGCCTTTCAGCTCGATCAGGCCATTAGCCCGCAACTCCTGAAGCACCCGGTTGACATGAACCGTCGTGACGCCGAGCGCATCGGCGAACTCGCCTTGGGTGATCGGTAGGTTGCAGGCATGGTCCTCGGCCAGCCCCACGGCCCTCAGACGTACCAGCATTTCGCACAGGACGTGCGCCATGCGATGGTAGGCTTCCCGCCGCCCGACATTGAGCAGCCACTCGCGGAAGACGGCTCCCTCCACCAAGGTCTCGCGCCAAAAGGCGGCGGTAAGCCGGGGATAACGCATGCAGAGATCCCACAGATCTTCGTGCTGGATAAAGCCGACGCTGCACGGGCTCAGGGTGGCGACGCTGATGTCCAGCACCTTCAGGTGCAGGCTCTGGAGGTCGGGCATGTCGCCGGGAACACCGAAGGCCACGATCTGAGTCTTGCCGTCTCCCGTGGCCTTGTAGGTGCAGGTGAAGCCGCTCAGGATCACGAAGCAGCGGGAGGGGCGGTCGCCTTCGCGCACCACGTCCTGATCATCCTTGAGGACATTCACCTGCATGGGCAGATCAAGGAGGGCCTGCCGCTCGTCATCATGGAGCGGGAAGATGCTCTCCAGCTTGCGGACGAGCGGGTTGTGATCAGGCGGGAAAGGCGCTGGCACAATCACGCTCCCTATTGGGCAGGCTGGAGCATTCGCATGCTTCAGCACCGAACCCGAGACGTCGTTGATGATGAACCCACCCTTACCAGAATGTATATGCCTGTCTTTGCTCCATGTTATTTTTTGCGTTTTCTTCCAACTTTCACTTCTATAGCAAGGAGAGGTCGCAGGGAAACCTTCGCAGGGGAGACAATCGTCCGTGAATGACGTGCATTTTCCTTCTTGGTACGCTTTCAGCCTCGGGCGAGTGCGCTCAAGATGATCTGCCGCCGGACGTGCCACTGGTCGAGGATCGCCTCCAATTGCCGCAGCAGGTCCCTGGCTTCGGTCACATCATAGCCCTTCTCGATCATCCGCTCGATCCGCTCGATCTGCGCTGATACCCGCAGATCGGCTTCGACGATGAACTCTTGGACCTTGGCGATGTCTTCCTGGCGGTAGGGCATGATGGATGATCATGCCTCATACCGCACTGAATTAACATGCGTTAAAAGAACATACTAACTTATGTTACAAGCAGCAGACGCGATCTCCTCCGCGTTCGGGCGGAATATTATCGAAGAGTTTGCAAGGCGCCTTGGTCCCCGGTTGCTGTGGGGCCACGACTCACACAGCAGCGTGCAGGAACAGGGTGGCTCTGACCAAGCGGTCAGGGCCCAGGTCCTCCTCCGGCTCAAGCTCCAGGAGCTCCGCCAATCGCGTGCGGGCGCGGTTCACGCGGCTTTTGATTGTGCCCAGGGTCGTGCCGCAGATCCTAGCCGCCTCCTCGTAGGACACCCCCTCCGCTCCGACCAACAGCAGTGCCTCGCGTTGCTCGACGCAGAGCCGAGCCAAGGCCGCCTGCATGTCGTTGAGATCCAGGCGAGCACCCTGCTCCGGCAGCACCGCCAGATTGCCAGCCATGACCCCCTCCGGGTCAGGCACTTCCCGGCGCCGTCGTCGGATTTCGGTGTAGAACTGGTTGCGTAGAATGGTGAAGAGCCAAGCCTGCATGCTCGTGCCGGGCTGAAATTTGGCGAGGTTTTCGAGCCCTCTCATCAAGGCCGTCTGCACGAGATCATCGGCGGAGGTGACATCGCCAGACAGCGAGATGGCGAATGCCCGCAGATGCGGGATCGCATCCAGCATCGCCTGGCGCAGGGCTGGGTCAATGGCCATGAGACAACCTCCCCTTCTGGTCCAGCGGTTCCAGGATCCGGAGCAAGGCGTCCGGAACGGGATCGCTCATCAGCTGGGCGTAATGGGCCCGCAGCCGTTCCCCGAGACAGGCTGCGACCTGCGGCGGAAGAGTTGGCTCATGGAGGAATTTGCCTGTGGCAGCCTGCGGCTCCTGGAACGTGTCAGGAACCTGCTCGACGAGGTGGGGCAGTGTGGTCAGCACGTACGCTCCTCCAACTCTGTGGCGAACCATCCATGCGTAACCCTCCAGCGCAAGCCTGCCATTAACCTATGATGGGCTTGAGAGTGGGAACAACTCCAGGCGAACGAGTTCAATCGAGCGTGACGAGGAAGAAACTCCGGCTACGTTTCACCTGCGTGAATGAGCGGATCCACGGTCAAGACCACCTTTGTACGCGATGGTGTTTGCGCATTCATCTTCCCGCGAGAGCCCTGTCGGCTGCCCCCTCCGACAGGGCTCTTCCTGTCATGGAACCACACGAGAGTTGATGTAATGAGTGTTCCCTGTTGCATGATCGTTGAAGACCAGGCGCTGATTGCCATGTCCCTGGAAGCCTATCTGGAAGATGCCGGGTTCGCCGTGGCCGGCCCATTCCCGTCTTGCGCCGATGCCCTTCGGTGGTTGGAGTACAACACACCGCAGGTGGCGGTGCTGGACGTGTCGCTGCGGGATGGCTCCTCCTTGCCGATTGCCCAGGCGCTGAAGGAGCGCAACACGCCCTTTGCCGTCTATTCCGGCCTGCCTTTCACCGCCAGCCTGCCGGAGGAACTCAAGGATGTGCCGTGGCTGGAAAAGCCAGTCCCGCGGGAGGAACTCACCCAAGCTCTGGCTCGCCTCCGGCGAACGGATGCATGACGACATCTTCATTTGCGAAGGAGGAACGATGTTTACCCTCGAAATCGGCGGCAAGCCCATCGCGATCACGGACGCGGAGGAGGCCCAGGCACGGGACATCTTCGAGAGCGATGAATTCAAGCAGGACCTGACAGCGATGACCAGCGAGGGAGCGCCGTTGTGGGACGGGCAAGCGCCCCTGACGATCCGGCCGGCGACCCAGCAGGAGGTTGCGGCGTTCGAGGCCCCCGAGTTCGACATCGATGACGACGAGGAAGACGAGAATGACGGTGACGGTGTGTTCGTGACCTTCCTCGTGCCGGTTGATCATGACCACGAGGAGATGTCGGCCATCCCGCCGGAGCTCCAGAGCTGACAGCGAGCACTTTGGGATTTGCGGTCCACGCACCGCTGTCCCGATGGACCAATTTTCCGACCCCGGTCGTCTCACCTGATCCAGCGCCAGCCATGGGTCCTCGAGGATTGAAATGAACAGTCTAAAGCCGCATCCCAAAGGAACGGAGACGAGGCTCATCACGTGGTGATCGTCGGTGCCGGACTCGCGGGCCTGTTCTCGGCGCAGCCCCCGGGCGGCACGCCCCTGCGCATGACTGTGATCGACCACCGAAATGTTGCTTTGTTCATGCATTCGTCGCAGTTCGGGGATTTAAGGACGACGGTCGGCCGCGCTTGTTTGCACCTCTTGAAGGTCCGGATCGGGTCAGGAACCGAGATCCCCTGCGTTCCCGGAACGTCCGGTTCGATGAGGCTTGCGGTCTTCGAGACTAGGTCTTAGGTGTGCCAGAAGGAGACCTTCCCCTCCCTTTTCTGTCGGGTCCTCCTGAGTGACTTACCCTCCAACAAGCCGCACTGCCGCTACCAGCGTCTATCACAAGCTTGGACGGAAAGAGTTTCAGGACGAGACGTTTGGGAACGTCCCGGGCAACTTGCGCATCTTCCCCTCTGAACGGGATGGCTCGTTATCCTTGTACCCTCCAAGCGATCCCTGCACGATTAGACGTTATGTGTCGGAGGAAGCTGATGCCTGTCTTCAAGCGTGAATTGGCCTTCGCTGCCGATCGCCCTCTCGAGAATGCGGGAGATTGGTGGCACCTAGTCCTCGACACCGATGCGCCGGGTCTCTACGTGGAGCACAGCTGGGCTCGCATGGGCGTTCACTCGGATGGTCAGGCCGACCGTGGTGCCCAGCGCTTTGGCATTAACGACTTCCTCACACTCGCAGAAGGTCAAGCCGCACAGCCGATGCTGATGGGCGCCCTTAAAGAGATGTTCCGGGATTCCGAGCCTACCTCAGAATAGAGGATTCCTAACATTGTGCGTATGCGCCAACCGTCGCTGACTTGGGCTTGCATCAAGAGCAGGCGGAGCAATCGGGTCCTTCAACCTGATTGTTCCGCCTGCAATCTCTCTACTCAGCCGCGTCGAGGAACCTCTGAGCCGTCCAATCGACTTCGCATTCGCTGAAGTAGCGGGAAATGCCACTCTCGAGGGACGGCATGATCAAACCACGCTCGCTCGACAGAGACGTTAGGCGTGGAGTTCCCTCCACCAACCGAGGCCCGGCTCGCCAGGAGAAGCCGCCCTCCGCCGCCACCCGCTCGGCCAGTTCGCTCCAGGAGGTCATGCCCTGGTTCGCCAGGTGCCAAATCCCGTGCTCTCCATCGACCAGAAGATCAAGAGACGCATGAACGAGGTCGGGACCATAGGTTGGCGAAATGATGCCTTCGGGCGGGTTAATGGCGCGGCCTGCCTCCAGGTCGCTGAGCACCTGATAGACGAAGTTTGCTCTGTCCCAGGGGCCGAAGAAGGCGCTCGTGCGGATCACGAGCGCCTCCGGGTGAGCCTGCGCTACGCGTTGCTCGGCCTCAGCCTTGCTCTCGCCGTACACGCAGGCCGGACAGACTGGATCACTCTCCAGGTACGGGCGTCCAAGGCTTCCATCGAAGACCCGGTCGGACGAGAAGGCGACCACCGGCAGCCCGAGGCGGGCAGACGCCTGTGCGATGGCTTCGGCTCCCGTCGCGTTGGCCCTGAAGCACAGATCCCGCTCACGGGCGGCATCATCGACACGAACGTAGCCAGCCGCATTGATCACCGCCCAGGGGCGATGCCGCGCGAGCGCCGCATCGACGGATGCCGGATTGGTGATGTCCATCTCGCCGCGCGTGAGGATCACATGGTCAAGACCGCGCTGCGCGCACAGGCGGGCAAAGGCCCGTCCGAGAGTGCCCGTCGCACCGGCAATCAGGATAGGCCGGCGGGCACGGGATGGCGCTGCGGCCTTGCTCGCCGGTGGATGATAGTGCCGCCCGTCACGCCGCCACCAGCCTTGCTGGTCGAGCACCGGGTGCTCGAAGGTGCCGGTGTGCGCCAGGGCCTCGGCTGCCCTGCCGATCGCGGTGCGGCGCGGCTGGCCGTTGCGGATGTCGAAGGCACCCGGCTCATAGAAGCCGTTACGGGCCACCAGCAAGGAATTCCAGTCCACGGCGCCAAGCAGGGACCAGATGGTGACAGCTCGAATGTCGTGGCCCGTCGCCCTGAGGTCCTGCACGCCTTGCCAGACCTCCATCAGCCAGCGCACCTGCTCCTCACGGGTGGAGCCGTGGTGAGCCTCGGTCACCGCGATGGGTTGCCCGTAGCGGTCCCAGACCTCCGCAAGGCGCGCCTTGAATCCAAGCTCCTCGGACGGAATGTCCATCCGAAGCGCCTCGACATCGGCATAGTGGTCGATGCGCGTGGCCCCATTGAGCGGGTGCAGGTGGTTGCCGCCATGGAAACACTCGGGATAGTGATCCATCGCCTCGTCGAGGTAACGTTCGCTCGTGGGATAGTGATTGATGCCGATGATGTCCGGCGCGGAGTCGCCCTCAAGGAAGAAGTCGAGCTCCTCCTCGTCGATGCCATGCTGGAGGCAGATCTCATACCAGGGATGCGACCGGTCCACCCGCCCGAACAGCAGGTCGAGGCTGAGCCAGCGGCGCTGGTTCTCCAGGTCGGCCTGGTAGCGTAGATGTGGCGTGCTGTACGTCTTGCCCATGTCTTCCGTTTGCACGAGCTGCGCATGCGGCGTGATTCGGCGGATGGCGCGCATGGCGAGCACGGTAGCCCGGCACTCAGTGATGAGGCAGCGCAGGAAAGTGGTGTAGTCGCGCCCATGCGGATGCCAGTGACCGTAAAGCCCGCTGAAGCGGGCCGTCGTCAGCGGCTCGTTGATCGGGGTGAACATGTCGACCCACGGGTAGCGTGCCGCGACACGCTCGGCATGACGGGCCAGCAGATCGGGGAAGTTCGGATCGATCAGGCTGGTGTAGCGCGGCCCGCTGCCATGATGGACAAGACCTGCAATCGGCCGGATGCCGAGTTCGCGCAGGCGAGCAAAACGCTCGTCCGTCCAGGTCCAGTCGCAGATGTCCGGATGATCCGGCGCGATGGACTCCCACACAACGGGGTAGCGCATCGTCCTGATCCCGAGAGCCGCGATGGCATCGAGGTCGGACAGGCGCTGGAGATGGCCTGTCTCCTCCACCTGATTGCGAAACTCATTGCCGATTTGCACAACAGTGCACTCAACGCCGCCCCACAATTGGAGCGGCCGCTTTGCTGGCTCGGTCAAGGTCAAACCTCTTTATCTCAGAGCACGCGGATCGCGCACGAAAGGAGTGGTTCTAACCTGATCCAAGCACCAGTAGTTCCTGATTATTTGACAATATAGCGATATGAGTAACTTAAGTTAGTGAGCTGGCGTGAAGGACCGTTCGCAATAACTGTGCAACCAGCTCTGGTGTTTGGAACGAAGTTGTTCGGACAGGATCTTCCATTAACCTATGATGGGCTTGAGAATGGAAATTGGACGACACGAGAGGGCCTAATGATGGCTTGAGCTCGGAAACTATAGCCGCGTTTAACCTGCGTAATTGAGAGGATGGCCGGTCCCAGGCAGGGTGCACGAAATGGCGGTGTTTCGATCAGCTCCAGCAAGGCGCTGTCGGTCCCATTTGATGGTGGGGCTCTTCCAGCTTCCTGAACAATGAGAGATCTGTTGCGATGACCAGACCCTGTTGCATGATCGTTGAAGACCAGGCGCTCATTGGCATGTCCCTTGAAGACTTCCTGGAAGATGCAGGCTTCTCTATAGCCGGCCCATTCCTGTCCTGTGCCGATGCCCTCCAGTGGCTGGAGCATAACACTCCGCAGGTGGCGGTGTTGGATGTGTCGCTACGGGATGGCACGGCCCTGCCCATCGCCCACGAATTGAAGGAGCGCAACACGCCTTTTGTGGTCTACTCTGGCCTGCCGTTCACCGCCAGTCTGCCGCAAGAGCTCAGGGATGTGCCGTGGCTGGAAAAGCCAGCTCCACGCGAGGAACTCACCCAGGTCATTGCCCATCTTGAGCACCGTGCTTCCTGAAAAGGCCGGGCTGTGACAGCAGAGTAGCTCTTGAGATTCGGTGAGCAGGAGAGCCAATGTTGACCATTGAGGTCGGCGGCATCCCGATTGCCGTGACGAATGTGGACGAAGCCCAGGGACGCGAGGTCTTCGAAAGCGCGGAGTTCAAGCGTGACCTGATGATCATGAACAGTGACGGCACGCCGTTGTGGGATGCGAAGCCACCCCTGACCGTCCGGTCCGCTTTCCGGCATGAGGTCGCCCTCATTGAAACCGCTGATGAGGAGCCTGACATGGGTGACGAAGCGGGAGCCGATTTCGTGTTCGTAACCTTTCTCATGCCGATTGACCATGACCACGAGGAAGTCTCAGCCATCCAGCCTCAGCTTCAGGGCTGATGCCGAGCGCCACGTCGCCGCTCACCGCGCGGTCGTGCTCGACTTCCAGCCGCTTCACCTCCACGCAGGTGAAGATCGTGGACCAAAGGGTCCGCACCTTACATGGAAGTACATTTCTCACCTTCTCGGCCTGATCGGGATCCAAGTTGCAGGCCAGGATCGTGAAGGACCTCTTCGGGTCAAACTCGGCCGTTTAAGCGCGGCCGTGTAAAGGTCTGCTGATCGCCGATGACCTGCCCTCCCCTCTGCGGCTGAAACGGCCCGTGTGGTCTGACGGCCCTCTCGTTGATTTCGCTTCAGCTTAGTCGAGCCAGGGCTGCAGGAGCGGCTTGGCAAGCGCCAACTGCCGCACGATACCCTGGTGCGGCACACCGCGCTGGTGCAGGAACTCCTGCATCTGCTGCTTGACATCATCCCAGGACAGTCCGTGCCGATAGCAGCATTCCAGGTACCTGAGCGTGCGCTCGCGGTTCAACTCGGGAACAGCGAGCGGAGCTTGCTCGTCCATGAAACACTGGGCCACAAGATCTTCGCACGCCATGGCAGAAGCCTTCTGAGACGGTCGAACGGGATATGTGCCGAGACGGTTCAGAATTCGAGGCAGATCTTGCCGAAGTGCGCTCCTGACTCTTCGTACCGGAAGGCATCGGGAATCTCAGCCAAGCCAAAGCTGCGATCGATCACCGGCCGCAGGCCTGTGGCTTCGATCGCGCGCACGAAGTCCATCTGCTGGCGTCGGTTGCCGACAATCAACCCGTGAAGCCGGGCCTGCTTGGCCATCAGGGCACCGGTCGGGACCTCGCCGGCGCCACCAGTCAGCACACCGATGAGCGAGATGTGTCCGCCGAGGCGTACCGCCGCGATCGACTGCGCGAGCGTGCCCGGCCCGCCCACCTCCACCACATGGTCGACGCCGCGTCCACCGGTCCAGTCCCGCGCACGCACGCCCCAGTCCTCATGTTGGCGGTAATTGATGGTGTGGTCGGCGCCCAAGGCCCGGACCCGCTCCAGCTTCTCGTCCGAAGACGAGGTGGCGATGACCGTCGCGCCCATCGCTTTCGCCAACTGAAGGGCGAAGATCGACACACCACCGGTGCCGAGCACCAGTACGACATCACCGGCCTTGAGATTGCCATTGACCACCAGGGCACGCCAAGCCGTCAGCCCGGCTGTTGTGAGCGTTGCCGCCTCGGCATGGCTGAACCCTTTCGGCGCTTGCGTGAACCAGGTGGCGGGACGCACCACCACCTCTCGGGCATAGCCATCCACCCCGTCGCCCGGGGTGGATGAGAAGTCTCCCATGGGCGGCGGCCCCTCGAGCCAGCCCGGGAAGAAGCAGGAGACGACATGATCACCGGCCTTGAACTCGGTCACGCCCTCTCCCACCGCCTCGACCACGCCGGCGCCGTCGGACATCGGAATGCGCCCGTCTTCCGTCGGCATCCGTCCGCTCACCACCCCATAGTCGTGATAGTTGAGCGAGCTCGCATGGAGGCGAACCCGGATCTCGCCCGGACCGGGAGCGCCGGGATCCGGCATGTCGATCAGCTCAAGCCGATCAAGTCCACCGGGTGCATGCAGAACGATCCCTTTCATTGTCCGTCTCCCAATCCTTGTCTGTAGGCTCGTCCAGAGCGAAGGGGTGCCGTTGGGACGAGCGGGACAGGGCGCCTCTTGCCCGCCGTCAGGGCTGCGAACACGCCCGGCTTTCAGCGCCGCAGTCGAAAGTCGCAAGCGCCTCCCGCCTGAAGTCGCGCAACTTAACGCATTGCGGCAAGCCGGGGTCCATGCTGAGACACATCAAGTCCTCAGAAGCTCCGTGAGACGTTTTCCCAGTCTTGTTATTGAGCTTTTGGCCGGACCTGTTCCGAGCGTCTGGCGTTGACGGCGTACTGCCCTCATCCTGGAGCAAGACATGCCTAGCCCTCAAGTGCTCGTGGTCGCCACCTCGCATGACCAGATGGGATCCACCGGTCACCGCACGGGTGTCTGGCTGGAGGAGCTCGCCACCCCCTACTACGCCCTGCTGGACGGAGGTGCGGAGGTCACGCTCGTGTCCATCAAGGGCGGGGCGATCCCGTGGGATCCCCGCAGCCTGCCAGCCGAGGCTGGTGAGGGACCGGGCGAGAAGCCGGAGGAGCAGCAGGAAATCCCGGCCTCAGTTCACCGTTTCCTGGCAGACGAGAACGCCATGCAGACGGCCCGGAACTCCCCTGCCCTTGCGAGCGTCGATCCAGGCGCGTTCGACGCGGTGTTCCTGCCGGGTGGACACGGGCCGATGTGGGATGCGGCCAACGACGAGACGCTGGCTCGCATCGTCGGATCGATGTTCGATCAGGGCAAGGTTGTCGCCGCCGTCTGCCACGGACCGGCCGGGCTGGTGAAGGCCAATCGGCAGGACGGACGGCCCATTGTTGATGGGCGACGGGTGAGCGCCTTCACCAACACCGAGGAGGAGGCGGTGGGATTGACAGCGGTGGTGCCCTTCCTGCTGGAGGACCGGCTTAAAGAGTTGGGAGGCCGCTTCGAGCGAGGACCGGACTGGCAGCCCTTTGCCGTACAGGACGGCAATCTGATCACCGGGCAGAACCCGCAATCCTCCGAGCTTGTGGCTCAGCATGTCCTGACTGCCCTCAGGACAGGCGGCTAGGCCTTCACCCACGATGACGATCCTCATGCTGGTCGGGGCGACTGGGCTCGTGGGCGGCTCCGTCCTGCGGCAGGCGCTGGACGACACGCGTGTGACCCGGATCGTTGCACCCACCAGACGGGAGCTGCCGTCCCATCCGAAGCTCGAAAACCCGGTGGTCGATTTCGAGTACCTGCCGGCTGATGCCGCGTGGTGGTCCGTCGATGGCGTGATCTGCACCTTGGGCAGCACGATGCGCAAGGCAGGCTCGCAGCAGGCGTTCCGCCGGGTTGACCACGACTTCCCGCTGGCTGTGGCGCGGCTTTCCCGTCAGCATGGCGCCCGCGCTTTCGCGTTGAATTCGGCCACGGGAGCGGATCCTGGTTCGCGCTTCTTCTACAACCGGGTCAAAGGCGAGGTGGAGGACGCGCTTCGGGAAATCGGGTTCCTGTCCCTGACCATCGTGCGCCCTTCCCTGATCGGCGGCGACCGGGAGGAGCTCCGGCCCGCCGAGTTCATGGCCATGCGGCTCCTGCGGCTGGCCGAGCGGCTTCTACCACGCCGCTATCGGATCGTGCCGCATGAGCGGATTGCCAGGGTCTTACTGGAGGCCGCGATCACTGCCGCACCCGGCGAGCGCATCATCGAGTCCGAGGCTATCGTCTGAGGAGGCGCCAGGCAACGACCGAGGCCCCATCAAGCCTGCGGTGGCCAAGCCAGGTGCGATCACCCCACCTGCTACGACCGGTTCCTGACAACCTGATGCCGCTGAATTCTGCTGCCGTGTTTAACTTGGAACATGGCCTGCACTCTGCGAATCCAGTATTCCGAAGGGGGCTTCAGAGTTGTTCCTCCCTCTGGATCCTTCTCCCTCCCCGTCCCGCGGGCGAGGGATTTTTTATGGACTGAGTTCACGCAAGCGCTCTGGCGTAGCGCCAGCTGTCCTTTGAGATGGGGCAGCGTGTGGCAGGTCAGCCGCGGATTGGCTCGTCAGCCACGCATCCGCGGCTCCGCGTCCTTGATCCCGGAGATGCTGCAGATGCGCCCAGTCGGTGTTCATGAAGCTGAACTCGCTCAGGCCATCGATATGATCTTCGGCAACAAGTCGGTGCAGCTTGAGACGCCGCAGCTTGCGCCCAAGCCGCGAGTTCTGCATGTCGCCCTCCCGGCAGAGCTGAGCCATCAGCGACAGGGCCTCCAGGTCCCTCTGCAGCGAGCTGTTGAAGGTGATCTGGTTCAGCCGCTTATGGATCTCCGGCGAGGTCGTCGGCAGTTCAGCATGGCTTGCTGGAATGATCTGCACCACCAAAACCTCTGAGGCCCTTGTGGCGGTCACGAGGGGCATCAGGGGAGGGTTCGCCGCATAGCCCCCGTCCCAATGCGGCTCGCCATCGATCAGCACCGCCTGATGGAGTTGCGGCAGGCAGGCAGAGGCCAGGACGACATCGTGGCTCAGGTTCTTGTTGCGGAAGATCCGTAGCGCTCCGTCCCGGACCCGCGTCGTGCCGAGCAGCAGCCGGACGGGCGGGCCAACACGCACAGCCTCGATGTCAACCTCCGCAGTGAGGATGTCGCGCAAAGGGTTCAGATCGAACGGGTTGAACTGGTACGGAGAGAGGTGCGAGGTCACGTGCGACAGGACGGGGTTGGCCGAGAGGAGACGGCTCTGGCGGCCCGCCTCGCTGATCCTGCGCCAGAACCGCTCAAGGGTGATGCGCGCTTCGCCCGCACCTCCTTTCGCCAGTCCGGAGGCGAGCAGGACCGCGTTCATGGCGCCTGCACTGGCCCCACTGACGGAATCGAAGGTCACGCCTTCCTCTAGGAGCCGGTCGAGCACGCCCCAGGTAAAGGCACCAAAGGCTCCTCCACCCTGCAGCGCGAGCGAGATCCGCTTTGGCTTGGAAACTGCGCTCCTGACGGCGCGCCCAGGAACAACCTTGGCCTTGGCCGTGGAAAGCGGGGCAACAGGGCCGGCGATGGGATTGAGAAAGTTCAGGTCTGCCTCCATTTCGCCGCAGGTTTTGTTGGTATTGATCGTCGCGCGGCGGGGCCGTTCGGAATTGTGTGTCCGAACGCAGGAAGGCGAACGTCTGAGACGGCTAGTTGTTGCTGCGGTGCAGCATACGGCTAAGCCGTTGCGGCCATGCGCCCAAGACATGGAACCACATAGGACGTCCGTGAAAGCGTCAGGCGCTCGGGGCGACGCTGGACCAGATTGGAGCTGATCCGCGGCTGGCTCCTCGCCCCGTGTTTGCCGAGGCGCGCCCCGACAACGCTGCTTCCATCCGGCTGCTGACCAAGGTAGGCTTCTACGTCATGGGACGTCCCGGTCCCCGGCCCGACCGGATCGAGTTCGGACTCGGATGAGAACGCCACGTTCATCAGAAGATTAACCGATGGATGTTCCTGACCTTCTCCCCGACGTCATCTTCGACCGACTTTCTTAGACGCATCAGGCAAGGGACTTCGCTTTTGGCGTTAAACGGGCGGCCATGGGCCCTCACATCATCGCGCGATAGGATGATGTGAAACGGCACTGAAGCGTTGGCCCCTCGCAAGGGAGGCGCAACGCCTCGGTTTAGCGACATATATAGGAATTTGGCAGGGCATTATCGGCGCCGGCGATGACCGCTAACGCTATGAACTCGCTAGGACATCATGTGCGTAATGGCAGTCAGCCCGAGGGGCCGTACTCGATGCTGATTTACACATCAGAGCGACGTTAATGAGGAGCCATGAGAGCCGCCTTGCCGGCCTTCAACGAGCTTGATCTTGGCATCGACCAGATCGGCCAGGGCGCTGTCCGGCGTCATGACCCGCAAATCCTTCGATGCTTGCTTGAGTTCAGCCAGTGTCGCTCTGTCGACAAGCGTTCGCTCGGCAATCTGCGATACTTTTTCATAAACCATACCTCAATCCTCTAGGTATCAAAACAGCCGGCAGCCAGTCTTTCAAATGCGACTTTCATAGGCTTGCCCGGAGGTCATTTCAGGCTGCCGGCAACGCTCTTGGTCTGGCGGGCTTTACACCCTCAGGAGTGACTGCTCCCGCTGTTTAGGCGAATGAAAGTGCGACTTTTGCGACTTGGAAGACGCAGTCGTTTCTTACAATCCTTGCGACGCAGGACGCTCGCAACGTCCCTGGAGATGGTGCTGCGAGAAGCCAATGGGCTTTGGCCTTATCTGTCTCCGAACGGATGAAACGGCCCACGGGCCGCTCGCCTGGGCCGATCCAGTTCCCGGAGCCGGTGCTCCAGATCATGAAGATCACAAGCCTCCTCAAGGTACTGCCTGTCGCGTTCGGCATCCGTGGGCAGAAGATCATGCCTGAGTTGTCTCAGATGGGCTCCTATCTTGTTGGGCCACGGTCCTCGGTTCAGGGTGATGCTCGACAAGCGAAGGAATGCCGAATTGAGAAGTGGAATAAGGACCATGTCATAGCTCCTGGTTGGGGATGAGCCTTCCCGGTGTTTCCTAAGTCGGTCTTCTTCTTGTTTTCAGGCTCCTCGGTGCACCTGAATTGTCAGCGGTGCCCTGCTTTCGCCAGCGGCAAGCGATGACTTCTCCGCTCGACCGTGATCGTACGACCTGCCTTGAACGGGGTGAGTGCAGTCCCTCCAGCGGAGAGGCGCGAGGGAACGGAAGCCTCGAGGGCGACGGGCCTGACCTCGTCCTCGGGCAAACCCATCAACTGAGCTGCGATTTCGATTTGGCTGTCGATGTTGTTCGTCAGGCCTTGGGCTGCCGTGACAGCCTCCTCGACACTTGGCGGATCATGCCGAGTCCGCCGCCGGTTCCACTCGGGTGATCGTGTCGGCTTCTGTACCATTTTAACATTCTCCACCATGCGGGAAGCAAACGCAGGACGGAGAGAATTGTGCGCTGCACAATTGCCGCAGGCGTATGGACGCAGCGTTATGGCGTCGGCCTCTGAACTTCTCCTGCCTCGCCGGGATCTGCCTGAGCCGGACTGGTCATCAGTGCGGGTACGGCGCTAATCCTCACATTCACCCGGCGCTGAAGCGCCAGGACTCCCAAGCGATCCTGATCGTCAGCAAGATCGAACGACACCTCACGGGTCGAACGCCCGCTCATTGGGCCCTGTCACAAGCGGGCCGGAATGCCGGCCTGGGGTCACGTCCTGTCGTTCAGCTTGGCCAAGCGAACGTCCGCTTCCCCGGTGACCGCGGATGTACGGCAAAGTCGGCCCCGTGCCATTTGCAGTCCTTCGCCTGCGAGCGTCGCGAGGTTTGCGGCAGCGCCTACGCATAAATGCAAGCGACGTCGTGGCGGTTGGGCGACAGCGTGGATTGGGCCTTCGGGCGCCTGGAGTGTCGCTTCAGTGACTTGATGATCGCCGAGCCGCCCGGTCAAAAGCCTCGACGAGGGTGTGATACAGCGCAGGCGGCAGATCATGCCCCATTCCATCGATCAGCATGAGGTCCGCATTCGGGATCGAAGCTGCGGTGTCTCGGCCGCAAGCCGGAAGGAAAATCGGATCATCGGTACCATGAATAACAAGCGTCGGTGCGGTGATGGTCGCCAGGCGTGAGCGACGGTCACCGGCCATAGCCATCGCGGCGATCTGCCGTGCGGAGCCAGCGGGATCATAGGCGCGCCGGGTTTCCTCCAGGATCAGGAGGCGATGCGCCCCCTCGTCGAACCCGTGGCCGCTGCCGGCGATGCGCCGTGCGAAGGCAAGCCTGTGCGCGAGGAAACGGGCTTCGTCCGAGACGGGATCCGGCGCCGGGCGCATCATGAGCGCCATGACCTCGGGCGCGGCCTGCGGCAGCATGGGATTGCCCGTGCTTGACATGATCGAGGTCAGGGACAGCACCCGCTCGGGATGCTCGCTCGCCGTAATCTGGGCGATCATCCCTCCCATCGAGCGCCCGACGACATGCGCCCGGTCGATGGCGAGGGCGTCGAGCAACCCAATGGCGTCCGCCGCCATGTCATAGAGCGTATAAGGAACGTCGGGCCGCTGTCCGGCCATCAATGCAGCCGCCAGCGCACCGAAATCCGGCGGAGGACAGTGGTGGAAATGGGTCGAGCATCCGGTGTCTCGGTTGTCGAACCGGATTACGCGATAACCGCGCGCCGCCAGCGCCTCACAGAACGGAACGGTCCAGCGGATCATCTGCGTGCCCAACCCGGCGATCAGCAGGAGCGCCTCATTGGCCTCGTCGCCGAAGCTGTCATAGGCCAGATCGATCCCATTGGCTTTCACGACAGTCATGATGCTATTCCGCCCGGGGTAAGGTTAGTTGATCCTGCGGACCAAACGCCAGGCGAAGCACGTGCGACCGCACGTCCTGCGGCCAATTCGCAGTCCATTGCTCCAGCTTTGGACGATCATCCACGAAGAGCGCGCGCGTCGCCTCCTCGTAGCCCGGCAGATCGCCCGCCATGGCCAACATGAAGTGATAGGCGGCATCCTGCGCGGCACGATTATGTTGTCGCGTTCCCCCGCTCCGCCGGGCCTCATCCACCAGCCGTCTCAGGGCGGCAGATGCGCCACCCGGCTGAGCGGCCAGCCAGTCCCAGTGCCGCGGCAGCAGTGTCACCTCGCGCGCAACGACGCCCAGTTTTGGTCGCCCCCGGCCCCTTGGTTCGGAACTCTCGTCTTTCGCAGGTTCAGTCGCCTCATCCGCACGGGGGCGGTAGCGCCCAGCATGCGTCTGAGGCGGCTGGGACAATCTCTCGACAATGTCGGCCTCGGACCCGCGCAGGTCCAGATCGATGACGCGGCCGGTCGCATCGTCGAAAACGAGGATCGCGTTCGATGAGTGATTGTCGGTGGCCGCTTTGACCGCGAGAGCCACTTCGATCAGCGGGCCGGAGAGGAGCACGCGATGACCGTCGAAGGCCGTGCAGGGTTTGGCAAGGAGGTCGGACACGTTCGGCACCACAGGTTAGCCGCTAATTATAACCCGGATAAAAAACTTGCGTCAATATTGCCCGGGTAGTATTCACGGAGGGCGTCCTTGTGGACGCCGAGGCGATTTGCAGTCGTCTCGCAACGGACTGAAAGGTGTGGCAGGATGAAGGGCGAGGCGCGCAAGGCGGCAGTGGCAGCCTACAAGGAACGCAAGGTCGTCGGCGGGGTGTACGCGGTTCGCTGCGCGGCTTCCGGCGAGACCTGGGTCGGACACTGGCCCAACATCGAGACCATTCAAACCCGCCTGTGGTTCACGCTGCGACAGGGCACCCACCCCAGGAAGGAGCTGCTTGACGCTTGGCGTCGCCACGGCGAGGCGCAATTCAGCTTCGAAATCCTGGAAAGGCTCGAGGATCAAACATCATCTTACACGCGTGACTCGTCTTTGAAGGATCTGACGTCCCGTTGGCGGGAGAAATTGAAAGCCAACCCGATTTGAAGGAGAGGAGTTCCAACTTCCACCTGTCGCGCATGCGCCCGACCTGATCCATCACCGATGAGGAGCGTCCCGAGAAGGATCCGTGCTTCGTCGCTCCGAAGGACCACTCCGGGTTAAACGGAGCCATTGAGCCCGAAACTGTAAGGTCCGCTTACCCGCCCAACAGCGGATCCTCAGCATTCTTCGGCTTCGTGCCAGGCAGTATAGCCCACGATCCCGCGCGGATCGGTGCGGGTTTCTATGGCACGGGCATCGGGGTCATGAGTGAGACCTGCTCGTCAGGCTTGGCCTCGAATTGTTCGCCGATGGCGTCAATCGCCTACATTCGCTTGATCTGGTGCGATTGCAAGCACTAGAGCCATGCCTTGCTTCTTGATGATGCCCAAGCGGGTAAGGCCGAAAATTTAATTCAAGTCCTTTTATGCGGCGAACAAGCCGACACCGCGGCGGATTGGGGCGCGTGGATGTCAGCCATGTGAGGACGCCAGGAGGAATTCAAGCCCTTTTAGAACCCGCGGGAGTAGGAGTGGGTCCCTCTGAGCGGGGCGTACTTTGCCCATAAAAAAAATCGCCGTTGGCTATGTATCTCACCCCGTCCCTGGATCTCCGATTGATGCGTGCGACGGATCGACCCGCGTTTGGAGCGTAGTTACTGCTCCAGGCAAAGGGGTCTTGTGAGAGACGGAGAGTCGTCTTCACTCTCCGCCTCGGGCGACATCAACTCGAGGGACAGTAACAGCGGTAACGCGATCACAACTCTACACATTGGTCAGTAGACCTCTTCGCAAGCTGTTATCGTGTGATCGTTGTTGTCACCTGGGGATGTTCGCTCTCCACCAGCGCAGATGTATCGACCCTGGCCTTTGGTCTCCACCTCCCCAGCTTCCGCCATTTTCTTGAGAAGCTGGCGGATGTTGTTGCTGGGAACGTCAAGCCTTTCTGCAATCCCGGCTGGGGCGATCGGTCCGTCCGCTTGCTTCAGCACCGACAGAATGACTTCACGCTGGTCGCTGCGCCGAACCTCTGACGCAGGACCCACAGCCGTACAAGAGCCGGTGCTTCGATCTCCTCGATATCCCGTCCCCGGCCGTAGAGAGTGTCACCTCGGCTACCCTTGTCCAAGATCAGGATGGTATCGGCAGCGCCCGTGAACCCAGTCGTCCCGGATACCATATCGAAGGGATCGTCCGCTTTCTTTCTTCGGACATGATGCACCACCAGAATCGCCTGATCGACCATTTCTCCAAAGGTCGGGAGTGTCGGCTCGTACTCCTTTACGGTGAGCGGATTCCGCCCCTCTGCCAGATGCGAACGTGCCAGCGCGGCCAGTTCCCTGGCACGCGCCAGGTTTATGGTGCTTGCACTGCCTAACCCATCCCCCGCAGTTTGCCTGAGCCTGTCTCGCCCCTCTCCTTCCAGCGGAAGAGGAACACCCAGCGGCGGCGCGAGCCATCTGGCGAGATTGAGAGATACAGTCCGCCGCCGTCAGCATGCCGCCCAGGCTTCTTGAGAGTTGAGACAGCTCTCGCGCTCAACCGGTTTGTCATTCGCGCCACGGTCTGCTTCCCTACGGCCCAAACTTTGGCCCCAACACCGGCTTCGGATTGTCATGAACAATCACGGACTTGAGCGGACTACAGTTCTTGAAACCACCGTAGAGTCAATAGATTCGCGAACACACATGGACGGTCATAAAAAGGAGTGAGACGGACACCCCTCCGCCATCATCCAGGGCTCAGTTGATCGTAATCACACGCAGATTCGCAGGACAGGCTTCGCCCTCCCCCATCACATGCGTCCCTTCTGCTGCTGGCTTGGTTATGGAAGACCGCGCCCGCTCATCCGGTGGGCAGCCATCGTGCTGCTGAGCGCAGATGATGTCGGTATCACCGAAATCATGCGTTGGTCCGGCACCTCCAAGGCCTGTGTCTGACGCTGGCAAGAGTACCTCATGCACGAGGGCGTTTACGACCTGCCACGCAACCAGACGCGCTCCTCCCGAATCAAGCCGCCCGGTCCTGGCAGGGCCGAGCGGGTTGTGCGGACGACCGGAGATGAAGGTCGGATCACGGTGAATTTCGTGACGATTGGCGGGTATCGCCACGAGCGTAAGGGGCGTGCCGCGATATCAGCGGGTCTCGGTGAATCCCGTTTGCATAGAAACTGCCAGCCCCCAGTCTGTGTGGCATGGCGATGCCGACGGATTCGGAAAAGGCTCTGCCGGGACGTTCACCACGGTTCGCAGGACCGTCAAGACGACGTCAGCCGAAGTGTTCGTCATTTGATAGTGCCCACATCGAGAGCGCCCGGAAAGTGAAGGGCACCCGAGGGCCCTCTGCCGGACCTGGATAGGCTGCTGCCTTCCGACGTCATGTCCCAAGCCTCGATGGCCTCGCGGACAGTCTCTGGAAGGTCGAGAGGCCGCATGCTGAGTGAGCTCCTGTTGGAAGTGATATCTGCCAGTACAGCCCGCCACTGCTCGATCTTGGCTGACCGCCGTGCTTCGATTTCGTCGGGAACTCTCTTGGTGGACCAGCCCGAGGAGGCAGCTAATAAGCCCAGGAGCGTACTCATGTCATTCTCCCGTCTTCCGTAGAGTAACATGATGAATATTCGTTCTTCAGCTTAGCAGACGTGCGTCAACACACCTGGCGGGGCATCATTGCTTGGAGAATGGGTTTGTGAGGACCTTGGGCTGTGCCATCGAAATGGCCGGGATGGCTTCATCCTCCACTTCCGAAACGACTGAAGTGCCTCTCGCAGACCTTTCGCGCGCTCCTCCGGGGTTTGGGGGGTCCATACTCCGAACGCCAAACGGATCGCGGTCGTGTGCCTCATGCCAACTGCTACCATGCAACGGCCTGTGCCGCTCGCGTACGCAAGCAACTTGGCGACGATCAGGATGGAGGTGGCTGCGGAATCTCTTCAGAAGGAGACACGTTCTGCTCCCGCCTCCCAAGTAACCGCTGCAGGTCATTGCCCAGCTGATTGACAGGGATCGCCTCGTACTGAGATACGGTTACGCACCGGCTCTCAATGCTGGCCATCACGACGGCGTCGGCAGTATCTTGCTGCTCTTCGCCCGCCTGAGTACTCGCGGGATCGCTGCGGACGTCGCCTGGGCTGCTCCCGCTTCTCAGAACGATGACGTACCAGACGTTGCCGGATTTTGCAGCGTCCCCTAGCGCCCGAGCCCTCTGCTTTGCTTCATTCAAAGCCTTTCGGCGCTCTTCGGTCGACTCTCCCCGTGTGAAGGCGAGATTAGGGGGCGTATCGCCGCTTTCGCCGTACGGATGCACGAAGTTCAGCGTCATCCTCAGCCCGTCGACCTTGACCTCGTTGACCGGAAGCGCGGCGGCCTCCTTTCGCCCTTGAACAAACTCACGGACCGCCACGTCGCATGACCGGAATTCATCCTGCTCCTGCTCGGCTCGGTTTGGCGAAGTTCGCTCTACGGCAGAAGTGCTCCGTTTCCGAGACGTGGCGCCGTCTACTCCTGCGGACGCAACCAGGACCAATGCAGCAGCCAACATAAATGCCCGCATCATGGCTTCATCCTCCCGCCATACGGAAAGTGTCGCCATCTCGACCAAAGGCCAAGCTGTGCTGGGTAACGGATCTGCAGCCGAGATGGCCACTGTCTCATATTAATACTTTTGCCAGGTTCTTTGTTGCTACATCTTTCGAGTGTCGCTCAGACACATCGTCTCCCATCGGCCCGGGAGAGATGGGTTGAAAGACTGTGTTCCGGGGTGTTTCTCATCTCCTAAGCCGTCTCGTCAGCCGTGGCGTCGCCGTGGTGAGCGGCTCGTCGAGCCCGTCGTCCGTCCTATCGCACCGAGCAACGTAAGGAACCGTCCAGCATAACCGTCGCTTAGAATACTGAATCCTCTACAGCGAGTTCCACATCCGGGGTCACCAATGCCGCTGAGCCAAAACCCCATTGTTGAGTGGCCGGCAGAGTTCGAGCACCTGGTCCAAAGTCTTCAGATTTCGGCCGATGCCGATAGCACGCGCAATGGCCACATCGATGTCGATGTAGATGCCGAGACCCTTTTCCGGCTCAATGTCTTCGAGGCCCGGATGCGACACCGACGGGTTCGCCTGAGGGTGCCCGGCACAGATGAATGTCTCGTGGCCGAGATGAACGTGCTGGTGGGTTTGGGAGCCGCAGACAACCCAGGCCGGCGCAGCGCCAAGGTCCGCATCAGCTTCCACGACATCCAAGAGGATGGCTGCGTCGACCCCGTTCCTTCAGATGAAGCCGCGCTCTTCGTTCACCCCGGCTGAGGGAGCCACTCGATTTCGTCGGCGACAGCCAGCATCTCGTTACCGGTCTTCGGTACTCCGGCTCAGTCGCCACCGATTAGGACTTTTGAGCTATGGGGCATACCGCTGTTGCGCCAAGGCCCCGGCATTGACGCTGCGCCGCTCCCAAGCAAGGCTTAGCAAGGGAGGTACGGGGAAATGGCCATGCTCAAGCGCCTACTCGTTACAGCAGCGATCGCTACAGGGGTTAGTCCGGCGATGGCGGACATCATTGTGGATCAGGCCATGATCACAGCGGGCGAGCTGCGCGTGACCGGCCGTTTGAGCAGACCACGCCAGACCGCCCTGACCCTCGATAGCCAACACCAGACGAGAAGCGATGCGAATGGACGCTTTGCCTTCCGGGTCGTCTACCACCCTGCCGATTGCATCGTCACGCTTCGGGCGGACGACGAGCAGCGGGACGCCGTCATAGGATTTTGTGGCCAGAGAGGGCCGGAAGGACAGCGAAGCGAGGCGCCTCCTCAACAGGCGAGCATCGAGCAACCCGTGGCGGTTGGTCCTCCAGGCCCCTCCGGTCCTCCAGGCCCCTCCGGTCCCCCTGGTCCGCAAGGTCCCAGCGGGCCTCAGGGACCCGCAGGACCTCCGGGTCCGGCAGGGGCGGACGGGCCGCAAGGTCCGCCAGGACCTCCGGGCCAAGCCACGACCGATGGACAGCCTGGCCCCATAGGGCCTCCAGGACCAGAAGGGCCTCCTGGACCACCAGGCCCGCAGGGCCCCCAAGGCGTTGCAGGTCACCAAGGACCGCAAGGGCCACAGGGGGCTCCTGGTCCCAAAGGAGAAGCCGGCGCTGCGGGGGCGCCCGGACCCGTTGGACCGCCCGGCCCCCAAGGCCCAGATGGACAGGTCGGCCCACCCGGACCTCCAGGGCCCGCAGGCCCGACCGGAGCGGCTGGCCCGCCTGGAGCTCCTGGTCCGATGGGGCCCGAGGGCAAGCCTGGAACAGCCGGAACCATCCTTCGGGTACTCGTTCAGCAATGCACCCAAGGCGGGCGATGCGCTGCACGGTGCGATGACGACGAGTATCCGATTGGCGGAACCTGCAACCGGGGCGACCAATTCGCCATGGATGAGACCAGCGTCTATTGCTTCTCTGTCAATGAGAGCGATAACGGCATCCGCGCCAGGGCGATTTGCGCCAGGAAGTGATGGACCTTTGTCCGTGAGAACCGTGCGGCAGATAGACATGGATGCTGCCGCACGTGCCGGAAGCACGGGCATCAGCGCGCCTTCTGGTGAAGGTGGGCGAATGACTTTGGGATCTCAGCGCGACGCGGCCGTTCTGCTTACGGCGCCCAGGGCCATGTCTTGCGACGTGACGGCCGCATGGAGGGCGGAGGCCAGGAGCTGCGCGATGCAGTCGTAGCCGCGATCACCCAAGTGAAAGCGGTCGCCCGAGAGCATGGCGTTCAATGTATCCGCAGAGCGCTCAGCCCACTCCTTCATGAGCCGGTAACGCGAGAACACGGGCACCTGCTCGCGGGCCGCCGTCGCGCTGACGAGCCCGACGAAGCGCTCGTATCGGCCAAGATCCGGGATGCCGGGATAATATTGCTGATCGAGAAGCAGGAGATCGACATGCGCGGCCTGGACGGAATCGATCCCCTGCTCCAGCAGAGCCACGAAGCGCCCCTCGTCACCACCTTTGAGGATATCGTTCGTGCCGACCTGCCAGATGACCAGATCCGGTTTGCTGACCTTCAGCACGGCCTCGAGGCGGCTCAACGTCTCGGCAATCGTCTCGCCGCCCCGGCCGGCATTCTCGACCACCACTTGCGCTCCCCAGATTGCGGCCAGATCGGGCTGGAGTTGGGCCGGATACGACAAGGCGGGAGCCGAAGCCCCGATCCCTTCCGTTGAGGAGGAGCCGATCGCCAGGACTCGAATAAGCTCCTGCCGCTTGAGCCGCCGCGGAAGGCTCTCGAGCTTGCCTGAAACGGAGAGAACTGGCCGTTTTGCGGAGCACGCTTCATCCATAGCCAGGGCAGAACCGCCCATTGCGACCAGAGCGAACCCTATCGCGGCAAAGGCTCCGACGACACCGCGAAATGCCCCGCTTGTCCCCTTCGCTCCGGCCGCGATACGGCCGAGCTCTTCTTGTTCCATTCGAGATACCGCGCCAGTGCCAGAAGCCCCAGGATGCCGAAGATCGTGAATACCATGCCGACTAGATGCGGGCTAGCGGACGATTTCACGGCTGCCAAAGTCATGATGACCTCGCCCAGGGCGCTCAAGATGGAGCCGACGGCAAAGATCGGAAGGCCATTGCGGCCCAGGCGCATCATCTCGGCTCCGAACCAGCTTCCCTGAAGGAGGTAACCGAGACGAAGCTGTGTTACGACATAAGCCAGCGCGAGGAAATGGAGCACGCGTCCAAGTCCGAGATCGCTCTTGACGATGTCCAAATCCTGAAAGGCCTGCCAGAGCAGGCCCGGTGCCTGACCGAAGGCCTCCGTCATGATCACCAGGGATGCCGCCAGGATAAGAACAGCGCTCGCCAGCGTAATGCGGAGATACGGCACGCCCGAACGGGCCAGGAAGGCGCCCGTCGCGATCCCAATGGTGAACAGCAGCTGCCAAGCGAACGGATTGAAGAACCACCGTCCCGGCTCGGGCCAGCTCGGGAAGGCCAGGATATCGACTCGAGCGAGGAGATAGATGCCGACGGACACGAGAACCGCCAGGGCGACATGAATCCGCATCAGGATCATGGCAACCGGCGCCCACACCATGAGGGCGATATAGAGCGGGAGGATATTGAAGTAGCCGAGCTGGTGCCCGAGCAGGAGAATGCCCGTGATCCCCTGGGCCGTGTTGTCGAAGACCGTGCCGCGGCCATGGGCCTCGACCATCGAGAGATCATCGCTCAGCACATACCCCACCGAAAACAGGGCAATGGCCGCGCCCGTCAGGATCAGGTGCATGCGATAGAGCTCGAGCGAGCGCCGGAAACAGCGCCCGATCACGCCGATGGCATCGCCTCGCGGGATCCTGGGATAATAGACAAGCGCAACGGACAACCCCGAGATGAAGACGAAGGCCTCAGTGGAATCGGAAAAACCGTAGTTGCGTGGCGTCAGGTGCTCCAGGAGGTTGCCCGGGATGTGGTTGATGAAGATCATGACGAGGATAAATCCGCGCCAGAAATCGATGACGGTGTTGCGACCGCTGGAAGCGTGCATTCCCGAACCCTCTGACTTTGATGATCACCGAAATCGCCGAACTTATCGGCCAGACCTAAGGTCGAACCTCGAATCGACCAGGAGCCTTCACCCCCGGGTTCGGTATCCCAGACACCGTCCGGCGAGGCAAGCGTGGCAGAGCACCGCGCTCAGGGTCGAGCGGCGGCACCTCCCATGTCCCGGCACGAGGCGGGCTTCGAAGGGCAAGCCCACTTCTTCGCCCTGAAGCGGCTTCCGCGAGACTCAGGTCAGGTTCTCGCTGACCTGCAGAACCGGCTGCACGCTCGTGAAATTCGGGATATCCCCGAGGACCTCCTGAGCATGGGCTTCCGCCGCTTGCTGGAAGTCCTGCATCGAACGGAAGGTGAGCAGCGCTATCACCTGATAGGTTGCTGGACTGCCATCCGGCGCATGAATGCCCCGCAACAGGCGCACGTCTTCGAGGCCCATGGGGCCCCACCGCTCCTTCACGAGCGGTATGTGCGTCTGCAGGTAGTAATCGTGATCGAACGACGATCCGGGGTCGTTCGGATATAGGGCGGCTATAAGAACCATGGCTTCCTCCTCGGGCCGGTATGCTCCGGCTCCTGACGAGGCTCTGCTCCGAATGCCCGATGGGCAAGTGGGCGATGCTGCCTCAAACGAGGGATCACGGCGGTTATCGGTAGGATTGTCAGATTTTCGCTGCCTGCGACCGCGCCCCTTTGAATCGCAGGCGCGCGTAGCCGACAACCGTAAAGATCAGCCATGCAGTCTGTGTGATGAACGACGGCAAGTTGAAGTCGAAAATCAGGGAGTAAAGGATCGCGAGCGCACCAATGCCGTTGAGCAGTGCATAGTAGCCGTCCTCGACTTTCAGCCTGCCGAGTTGCAGCAGACCATAGGCCGAAACATAGGCCGCAACTCCGACCAATCCCACGAAATCAGCGACGCTCATTGCCACTCCCTTGGCGTGATGCAGACTTATGGCATGTCGCGCATCGTTCATGAAGAGGGCTCCACGGGACAGGGCCCGGACCTCGCCCGGCCCTTGAAAGAAGGCCAAGGCTGCTTGATCGGAAGTGCTGCTCATGGGGTCCGACATCGTGTGTAATGGTACGCAACGGAACACCTGACAGGGTGCTCGCCGAGCCCTCGATCGCCGGGTTTGCACTTTCAGGAGTACCGGGCTTGCAGCCTGCCCAGGAGCGCTCCCAGCACCATCACACAAGGCCATGAATGGTGATGTCCAACGGGCAGCTTTGCCGCAAGGTCCGCGACCCGAGCGGCCGATCGATACGCCCGGGCCTGCCACCCGGAAGGCGCTCCGGAGGGAACAGCCCAGCAGAACGGGAATTGCCTTGGGAGGCGGCGCTGAAGCCGCTCTTTGGAGGAGTTCGCCCAATGTCCGACCGCAAGCAGGATGGTCAGCAACCGGAAGCTTTGCGCTCTCTGGAATCCGCCGCGAAGGCGGGAAGCCAAAAACCGAAGGACCAGGGTCTTGAGGCCCGTGGAGACACCGCGCCGGTCTCCGCCCCTCTGGAGCAGGAGCAGGAAACCGCCGCGAAGGTGCTTGAGGAGGGAGTCAGGAAAAACCCGCAAGGGATGGAGGAGGCTGCCCGGAAGGCTCCGGAGCGATAGCCTTCCTCTGGCTGCAGGAAAGCCCTCCCCGATCCGTTTCTCGAGCGTTCAGGAAACCGCACCCGCGAGGTACAGAACGACGCCTGCGGCCGAGCAGGCGGCGAGCGTCGGAAGCATGCCTGCCCTGAACCGGAACATGGCGATGACGGCCGCCGCCGACAGCAGCAGCGCCCAGGGATCGACGCTTGCGAGAACGGGGGCATCGAAGGACAGGCCCAAGCCGCGCACGGGCCATGTCTCGCGAAATACGGTGTGGATGGCGAACCAGACGGCGAGGTTCAGAATAACGCCGACCACCGCCGCCGTGATGGTCGACAGGGCACCGTGAAGGGCCTCGTTGCCGCGCAATGCCTCGATGAACGGCGCTCCCAGGAAGATGAAGAGGAAGCACGGCACGAAGGTCACCCAGGTGGCGAGCAACCCTCCGAGCACGCCCGCCGTGAGGGGCGACAGCGTTCCGGGATCCCGGAACGCCCCGATGAAACCCACGAACTGCAGGACCATGATGAGAGGTCCCGGGGTGGTCTCGGCCATACCGAGGCCGTCCAGCATCTCGCCGGGCTGGAGCCAGTGATAGTTCTCGACCGCCTGTTGGGCGACGTAGGCCAGCACCGCGTAGGCGCCGCCGAAGGTCACGACGGCCATGGTCGAGAAGAAGGTGGCGATGCGGCTGAACACGTCGTCGGGCCCGAGCGTCACCAGCAGGAGCGCAGCGGGCACCAGCCACAGCGCGAGGCAGATCCCTGCGACCCGGAGAGCCCGCGTCGCGGAGGGACGGGCATGCTCGGGCAATGTCTCCCCCAGAAGAGCCTCGGCGTCCGCCACCTGCTTGCCGTCCTTGGCCGCGCCGTGCCCGCCTCCGACCCGGAAGGCCGGCAGGCCCGCGCGCGCGCCGATGAAGCCGATCGCGCCGGCAGCAAGAATGATGATCGGGAAAGGCACGCCGAAGAAGAAGATCGCCAGGAAAGCCACGGCCGCGGGAGCGACCATGATCCGGTTCTTGAGGGCCTTGCCGCCGATCCGCACCACCGCCTGAAGCACGACCGCGAGCACGGCCGCCTTGAGGCCGAAAAACAGAGCCGAGACGATGCCGACCTTGCCGAACAGGACGTAGACGATGCTGAGCACCATGATCGAGACGACGCCCGGCAGGACGAACAGCACTCCGGCGATGAGACCGCCGAGCGTGCGGTGCATGAGCCATCCGATATAGATGGCGAGCTGCTGAGCCTCGGGTCCGGGCAGAAGCATGCAGTAGTTCAGCGCGTGCAGGAAGCGGTTCTCGCCGATCCACCGCTTCTCCTCGACGATGATCCGGTGCATGACGGCGATCTGGCCCGCAGGACCGCCGAAGCTCAGCATCGCGACGTGGATCCAGACCCGGAAGGCTTCGCCGAGGCTCACGCCGTGTGAAGCCTTCGGCTGCCGCGTGGGCGCGTCCCGAAGTGTCGTCTTTTGCTCCATCTCACGCCCCCTGCTTCAGGACCGGCCAGTTGTGGGTCTCATCGGTCGCGTCCCGGCACCAGCGGTAGAAGGAATCGTACACTATCATCCCGGCCTCGAGCTGCTCGAGATCGTCGGCGTACATGCGCGAAAGGCCAAGGGAGGCCGCCAGCAGGCCCGGCGCCTCGGGTGCGAGATCGGGGCGGGCAGTGTCGGCTCCGCGGACGATCCTGGCCAAGTGCAAAAGCGGTTCCGTCCCGAGGCCGAACTCCTCCACCATGGTGTCGAAGGTGCATTTCTCGCCACGATGGCTCCAGAAGACGCCCTCGCCCTCGATGTCGAACGGAGCGGCGCCGAAGCGCTGCGCGACGGCGGGGACCTCGGACGGCGTGACGAACAGGAACACCGCCCGGGGATCGACGAAACGGCGGATCAGCCAGGGACAGGCGATCCGGTCGACCTTGGGGCGGGCCCGCGTGACCCAGACCGTGCGCCCGTTCCCGTCTCGGGGCGGCAGGACAGCCTCCGGCACCATCGGCAGGCCCGCCTGTGACCAGGCCAAAGCGCCGCCTTCGAGGGAGTCCGCGGGGATGCCCTCGTGGCGGAGCCAGGCGGCCACGCCTTGGCTGATCTTGAGGCCCTTCTGGCAGATGACGATGGCGGAGCGTCCCCGAACCTCCGGGGCCCATTCGTGGACCTTGGCCCAGGGGCGGCGAACGGCGCCCGGAATCAGGCGCGGATCGGCGGCGAAGTCCTCGTCCGTCTGGACGTCGATAAGAAGCGGGCACTTGGGCGTGCCGATCAGGCGGGCGAGCTTGTCGGTGGAGATCGTGTTGATCGACGGCATGACGAAGCGTCCTTGCTGAAGGTGAGCTGGACGCGATGCTTGGGCATGTCGCCTCGTGAGGGGATCGCAGCCCCCATGCGCCAATTAGGCGCCAGACGCCGGGCTGTGTCAACGAACTTCTGATCGGTTGCGGAGATCCGCCTCTCGGTCCGCCCGACAGCAAGGACAGGGACCGCTTTGCCTGATCGATTGAGGCGGAACTGATGAAAGACAGACATATTTGATTCAGGTCGGCAGGAGACCATTTCAAACGTTGATATGGCGACACAGGCCCCAAGCGAGGCGGATATGACCAGGGATGAACTTGCCGACAAGCTCGACCATCTGGATCCTGGAGCGACGATCACGGTCCCCAAAGAGGTCCTGGCCCGCATCTTCGACGAGGCGACATTGTCCTACGATTCCCAGGAGGCCCTCAGACGGATTACGGATTTCGCTCTCGAATACCAGTGCAGCTTCTCGTTCCATGAACATGAAGATGCGGTGCCCTGCTTTCAGAAGGACGATGTTTTCTGAAAGGTCGCCAAGCAGGCTCGCCGCGGATCACAGACCCGTTGCAGGGGTGACGCGAGGCGGTGGGAAACAGACGCCTTACGATCGCCCACCCCACCGGAACAGGAGCGTGCTCAAGGGCGGAAGCCTGAGCGTCAGGGAGAAGGGCTGGCCGTGCGAGGGAGCGTCCTCCGTGGGCAAGCCGCCTCCATTTCCCATGTTGCTCCCGCCGTAGATCTCAGCATCGGTATTGACGATCTCGTGCCAGAGGCCTGCCTTCGGCACGCCGATGCGGTAGCCCGTTCTCGGAACAGGCGTCATGTTGCTGACCGCGAGGATGACGGAACCTCCGTCACCTGCCGTTCTCAGCATCGCAAAGACGGAATTCGCCGAGTCGTCCGCGACCGCCCATGCGAAGCCTCTGGGGTCGCTGTCGGTGCTATGGAGTGCAGGCTCGGAGGCGTAGACGCGGTTCAGATCGCGCACGAGCCGCTGAACTCCCGCATGGAGCGGGTGATCCAGCAGATCCCAATCGATCGAAGCGTCATGGTTCCATTCCCGGTTCTGGGCGATTTCGCCCCCCATGAAGAGGAGCTTCTTTCCCGGGTGGGCCCACATGTACCCGAAATAGGCGCGGAGATTCGCAAAACGCTGCCACTCGTCGCCCGGCATCTTTCGGATGAGGGATCCCTTTCCATGCACGACCTCGTCATGGGACAGGGGAAGGATGAAGCGTTCCGAATACGCGTAAATCATCCCGAACGTGAACGCGCCGTGATTGTAGCTGCGATAAATCGGATCCTGCTCCATATAGTGGAGCGTGTCGTGCATCCAGCCCATGTTCCACTTGAAGGTGAAGCCGAGCCCCCCCTCCTCGACGGGCTGCGTCACACCCGGCCAGGCCGTGGATTCCTCCGCGATCGTGATGGCGCCGCGACCCCGCTGGGCGATGATGCTGTTGAGGTGCTTGAAGAACTCGATCGCTTCGAGGTTTTCCCGTCCGCCGAACTTGTTGGGAATCCACTCGCCCTGTTTTCGGCTATAGTCCCGGTAGAGCATCGATGCGACGGCATCGACCCGGAGCGCATCGATGTGGAAGCGCTCCAGCCAGTGGAGCGCGCTGGCGATCAGAAAACCCTTCACCTCGTTTCGACCGAGATTGTAGATGAGCGTGTTCCAATCCTGATGGAATCCCTCCCGCGGGTCCTGATGCTCGTAAAGCGCCGTTCCGTCGAATTGCGCGAGGCCCCAGACGTCGGTTGGGAAGTGAGCCGGGACCCAGTCGAGGATCACTCCAACCCCAGCCTCGTGGCACCGGTTCACGAACTCGGCGAAATCATCCGGCGTTCCGTATCGTCCGGTCGGAGCGAACAGGCCGAGCGGCTGATAGCCCCATGAACCGCCGAACGGATATTCCATGATCGGTAGAAGCTCGATGTGGGTGAACCCCATTCCCACCACGTAGGGGATCAGACGATCGGCCAGTTCGGTCCAATCGAGAGAGCGGTTCTCCTCCTCCCGCAACCGCATCCAGGAGCCGGCATGGACCTCGTAGACCGAAATGGCTGAAGCGTCCGTCTGGCGGGCGGCTCTGTTACTCATCCACTCGGAATCCGTCCACGCGAAGGGCTCCGACCGCGCGACGACGGACGCGGTGCCCGGCGCCGCTTCGCCCGATCGCGCAACCGGGTCTGCTTTCTGCGGAAGCAGCTGACCGTGAGGCCCGATCAGCTCGTATTTGTACCGCTCGCCGGGGCCGAGGCGTGGGACGAAGAGTTCCCATATGCCGACCTCGCGGCGCAGCCGCATCGGATGGCGCCGCCCATCCCAACTGTTGAAGTCTCCGACGACGGAAACCCGCCGGGCATTCGGCGCCCAGACGGCGAAGCGTACGCCAGGGACGCCGTCGATGGTCATCGGCTGCGCACCCAGCACATGGCTCAACTCGTAGTGAGTGCCCTGCCCGATCAGATGCAGATCGAGGTCGCCGAGGAGAGGACCGAAGCTGTACGGGTCCTCGGTTTCCTGAACGGCGTCGGGCCAGTGGATCCGGAGCTTGTAGGACGCCTGGTGCTCGAGCCGGCCGGCGAACAGCCCGTCCGCATGCACGAGACGGAGCCGGGCGATCTCGCGACCGCTGCCGATTTCGACGATCTCGACAGCCGTGGCGCCCGGCATGAACACGCGGACGATACTCCCCTGGTCGCCAGAATGCTGACCGAGAATCGAGAACGGATCTCCATGGCGTCCCTCGATCAAAGCCTGGATGCCGGCTGGGTCGGTGCCGGCGAGGAGAACGTCATGTCTCGGCGTCATTCATGGCCTCCTGTGCCTTCTTCCACGAGGCGATGCACGAGCTCGGAAAGGCCGCGAAGGGGTATCGTCAGCCATTTCGGGCGATTGGAGGCCTCGTATTGGACTTCATAGGCGGCTTTCTCCAGAAGGAACAGGTCGAGGAGCGCCCCGTGCCTGCCGGAGGAGAGCCCCAGATCGGGAGCCTGGGACGTGGTCTCCCAATACGCCTCCAGAAAGGCCTTCTCGGCTCCGGCATGGAAGGTCCCGAGCAGGGATTTCCGGATGTCGCGGAACTGCGAGGTGGAAATGTCCTCGTCGGGCATCGAGGCTGTGACGGCCACGTAGTCGAGCGAGCGGAGCAATCCGGCAACGTCGCGGAGCGGGCTCGTCTTCGCGCGCCTCTCGTCCAGCTCACGCACGGGTTCTCCTTCGAAATCGATGATGTAGGCATCGCCCTGTGCGACGAGGACCTGCCCAAAGTGGAAGTCCCCGTGAATGCGCGTCAGCAGCGTCCCGCGACCGGTTTCCGCGAGCCGGTCGACAGCTGCGGTCAGCCTGTCACGCTGCTCCAGGATACGCCCGGCCTGTGCCGCGGGTTCGGCGTCCAGCTCTCCGTGAAGCCTGTCCAGAATGTCGAGAGCGGACACGAGCTGATCGCGGGCCCTCGCCTTCCAGGATTCGATCTCGTCGGCTCCGGCCTGGACCGGCGCGAAAGCGGGATCGTCCGTGGGCGCGGCCAATGCCACGTGCAGCTCGCCCAGCCGGCGTCCCACGACCTCGGCGAAGTTCTCCAGCGTCGTGAAGATTCCCTCCTCCGGAACGGCGTCGTTCTCGATGAGCTCATACTCGTCGAGGGTCCGCTTCAGGTTCTCGAGCATCCAGTTCCAGGCGTCGCCCTGGTTGCGGATCGCTCCCTGGACGATTCCCAGCGTATGGGGTGTCCCGTCGCCCGAGACCCGCAGGATCTGTCCCAGGAGAGGCGCGGAGTTCTGGTACCCCACCTTGGTCAGATATTGCGTCACCTCCGCTTCCGGGTGCACGCCGGCGAAAACGCGCCGGACCAGCTTGATCATGGCAAGGTCGCCGATGATCAGCGAGCTGTTCGACTGCTCGGCTGACAGCCAGCGGATGGGAGCGTCCGAGGTGACCTGCAGGCAATCGAGCTGGGGAGTGCCCTCGAACCGGATCTCTCCGTCCGGGGTCTGCACCGCGGATCTCTCGCAGAGGGCCTGGAGGACGGCATGCGCCCATCGATCGACGGCAAAACCATCCGTCAGGAATCCGACTCGAGGGCCCCGGCGAACCCGCGCCAGCGCGAGCTGCTGCGGCAGGGGCGACGGGTTGGCGCTTTCCCATGCAATGCCGAGAGGCATGAAGTAGCGCTCGGTGCGCTGGCCGACCGATACCTCGATTTCCGACATCAGGACGTCATCCGTGAACGGCATGTCCACCGCCCACGGAATCCGTGCCTCGTGCAGCGTCTCGTTCTTGGAGGCGAACCAGCGCCTGATCGGAAGGTAGGTCGGCAGGATGTCCCGGGCGATCATCTCCATGTGTCGATTGTCCAGGCCTCCGTGGAGGGCGCCTCTTAGAACCAGGGTCTCGAATTCGGTCAGCTGCTCGGGAGGGGCCGTTCTCCATTGCGGGCTCTCGACCTCCGTCGTCAGCTGGAACCAGTAGAAGCCATAGGGCGGCAGGGTCAGCAGGTAGGTCAGCTGGCCGATTGGCGGGAACGGCGACGGGCCGGTCATCTCGACCGGAACCCGGCCGGCGAAGGCGGACAGATCGAGCTCCACCGCCTGGGGCGTCCGCGACAGGTTCGCGACGCACAGGATCGTCTCGCCCTCATGCTCGCGCAGATAGGCCAGCACCTTGCGGTTCGTCGGGTACAGAAGTCGAAACGTGCCGCGTCCGAAGGCGTGGTGGTTGCGGCGGAGCATCAGCATGCGGCGCATCCAGTTCAGGAGGGAATGCTGATCGCGGCTCTGCGCCTCCACGTTGACGGACTCGTATCCGTAGACCGGATCCATGATCGCCGGCAGCACCAGGCTCGCCGGGTCGGCCCGGGAGAATCCACCATTCCGGTCAGGCGACCATTGCATGGGTGTGCGGACACCGTCGCGGTCACCGAGATAAATGTTGTCGCCCATGCCGATTTCGTCCCCGTAATAGACGACGGGGGTTCCAGGCATCGACAGGAGAAGCGCATTCATCAGCTCGATCCGTCGGCGGTCGCGCTGCATGAGCGGCGCCAACCTGCGACGGATGCCGAGGTTGATGCGCGCTCGCTTGTCGGCAGCGTAGGTATTCCAGAGGTAATCGCGTTCCTCATCCGTCACCATCTCCAGAGTGAGCTCGTCGTGGTTCCGGAGAAAGATGGCCCATTGGCAGTTCTCGGGGATCTCAGGCGTCTGGCGGAGGATGTCCGTGATGGGGAAGCGGTCTTCCTTCGCAATGGCCATGTACATGCGCGGCATCAGGGGAAAATGGAACGCCATGTGGCATTCGTCGCCGTCACCGAAATATTCCTGGGTGTCCTCGGGCCATTGGTTGGCCTCCGCCAGCAGCATCCGGTCCGGATAGGTCTCGTCGAGGGCAGCGCGGATCTTCTTCAGGACCTGGTGGGTTTCGGGGAGGTTTTCGTTATTCGTGCCTTCCCGCTCCACGAGATAGGGAATCGCGTCGAGGCGAAGGCCGTCGATGCCCATGTCGAGCCAGAACCGCATGACGCTCAGGACTTCCTTGAGGACGCGCGGATTGTCGAAGTTGAGATCCGGCTGGTGCGAGTAGAAGCGGTGCCAGAAATACGCTCCCGCCGCGGCATCCCAGGTCCAGTTCGATTTCTCCGTGTCGAGAAAGATGATCCGGGTCTCGGGATATTTCTGGTCCGTGTCCGACCAGACGTAGAAATCGCGCTCCCGCGAACCGGGCTTAGCGTGGCGCGCACGCTGAAACCAGGGATGCTGGTCGGACGTGTGGTTGATCACCAGTTCCGTGATGACGCGCAGGCCGCGGGCATGCGCCTCGCGGACGAAGGTCTTGAACTCCTTCAAGGTTCCATAGTCGGGGCTCACATCCCTGTACTCGGCGATGTCATACCCGTCGTCGAGGCGCGGGGACGGATAGAACGGCAGCAGCCAGACCGTGTTGACGCCGAGCGAGGCGATGTAATCCAACTTGGCGAGCAGGCCCGCGAAATCGCCGATGCCGTCGTTGTTGGCATCGAAGAACGATTTGACGTGCAGTTGGTAGATGATGGCGTCCTTGTACCAGAGCGGATCGTTCCCGAGAGACGCTTCGCTCTTGAGAGCCGTGTCGTTCTTCTTGAGCATTCTCACTTATCCTTTGGGGCAACTCGCCAGATCGAGAAGGGAATCTCGGCCGGGTCGCAGCGGATGCGCTGATACTTTCCGGTCCAGCTGAAGCGGTGGTGACGTACGAGATCCTCGACGGCCAGCGTGCCGTGGTCCGGGAGACCGAACTTCCAGAGCGGCAGCTCCACATCCGCTTCCTGAACGTTGTGAGGATCGACGCTGACGGCCACGAGCAGAACGTTCTCACGCCCGGGCGTCGCTTTCTCGAAGAACAGCACCTTGTCGTTCCAGGCATTGAGGAGCGAGATGTTGAGATGGGAATGGAGCGCCGGGTTGTCGCGCCGGATCCGGTTGAGGATCGAAATCTCGTTGATGATGTTGCCCGGCCGGTCCCAATCCCATGCGCGGATCTCGTACTTCTCACTGTCGGCGTATTCCTTCTTCTTAACGTCCGGGCGGCCTTCGCAGAGCTCGAAGCCGCTGTACATGCCCCAGAGGCCGGAGAGCGTCGTCGCAAGAGCGGCCCGGATCAGGTACGCCGACCGGGGAGCATTCTGCAGGAAGTCCGGATTGATGTCCGGCGTGTTCACGAAGAAGTGCGGCCGGAAGAAGTCTTTCGGCGCCGTCTGCGTGAGCTCCGTCATGTATTCCGCCAGCTCCCACTTTTCATTGCGCCACGTGAAATAAGTGTAGGATTGCGAGAAGCCGATCTTCGCGAGCCGGTACATGATCTTCGGCCGCGTGAAGGCTTCCGCCAGGAAGGCGACGTCCGGATGGTCGCGCCGCACGTCCGCGATCAGCCACTCCCAGAAGGGGAACGGCTTCGTGTGCGGATTGTCGATCCGGAAGAGTTTGACCCCCTGCTCGACCCAGAGCAGGATGGTGTCGCGCAGCTCCAGCCACAGGGACGGCACCGCCCCCTTGGCGTAGAAGTCGACATTGACGATGTCCTCGTACTTCTTGGGAGGATTCTCGGCGTATTTGATCGTTCCATCCGGCCGCCAGTCGAACCAATCCGGATGCTGCTTCAGCCAGGGATGATCGGGTGAGGCCTGAACCGCGACGTCCAGCGCCAGTTCCAGGCCGTGCTCGGCCGCAGCCGCCACGAGCCGCCGGAAGTCCTCGAACGTGCCGAGCTCCGGGTGAATCGAGTCGTGACCACCCTCTTCCGAACCGATCGCATAGGGGCTTCCCGGATCGTCCGGACCCGCCGTAAGGCTGTTATTCCGCCCTTTCCGGTGGGTTCGTCCGATCGGATGGATCGGGGGCATGTAGAGAACGTCGAACCCCATGTCGCGGATGTACGGGAGCTTGCGGATCACGTCGTCGAACGTGCCGTGACGATGGGGATCGTCGCTCATCGAGCGCGGGAACAGCTCGTACCAGCTCGCGAAACCGGCGGCGCTCCGCTCCGCGTCGACCGGGATCGGCCTGGAACGCACCAGGAAGGGCCGTCGATCCGCCGCCGTCATGATCTCCGACGTCTCCGGGGCCAGAAGGATCTCGAGGCGGGTCTCGTAGTCCGCATCGGCGAGCCTTTCTGCCAGCGGCCGGACGCGCTCGGCGATGCCGCTCCCTGTCTCGGCGTGCGCCGCCTCGACCAGCAGGCGCCCCTCCTCCAGCTCGAGCGTGACGTCGAGGCCGGCGGCGTACTTCTTCTCCAACTCCGACCGGAAGATCGCGAACGGATCGCGCCAGGCCTGGACGGCGAACTCGTACCGGCCGAGGCGTTCCAGTGGGAATTCCGCGCTCCACCGATCATTGACCATCAGCGTCATGCGGGTCTCGCGCCATCGATCTTCGTCGGCAGCCCGCCAGAGCAGCGCTGCCACCAGCGGATCATGCCCGTCGCCGAAAATATCGGCCTCCACCCTCACCAGCTCACCGACGATGCGCTTGACCGGAAATTCCCCCTCGTCCACGGCCGGTGTAATCCTCTCGATCACGAGCCGGGGCGCGGCGGTTGCCTGCTCCACGCCCGGGACGGACACCGCGCCGACAACGGCTGCGAGAGGTTTTCCTTCCAGGATCCGGACCTCGCCCGGCCGAAGGAGGACGGTGGTGGCCGGTGTGAGTTCGGCCCCTTCCCCGCCGATCTCCTGGAACGGCATGAACTGCGCGCCGCTCTCCGAAACCAGGAACGACCCCGCCGCCTGCGCTGTCCGGCGCAGGTCGGCGTTCGCGACGACCAGACGGGCTGCCTTGCTCTGCCGAACATCCTCCGCGTCGGTTCTCAACAAGGCCGTGACGGGAGACGCATGTCCCACGACGAGATGCACGGGTTTGCGCGTGAAATGTCCATTACTGCGGGCGAGCACCTGGTTCGCCGTCCGAACCTCTCCCGTGAGATCGAACATCCCTTTCTCGCGCAACGTTCTCAACCCCATCCCGTCGCCGCGCGTCGGATCGAACCTGTCCCTGCTGCCGAATTCGAACCCCATGGGCAGAAGCAGACCGTCCCCCAAGGCGGCGGAAAGGCGCAAGGCACGGGTGGCGCGGCGCTCGAGCACGTCCATGGGCTCGACCTCGTGCACGATGCGCTTGTCGAACGGAGCTTCCGGGAACGCGATCTCGTAACCGATGCCCCGTTGCAGTTCGTGTTCGTCGACGATCCAGTCCTCCCGCAGATCCCACCATCGCAGCGAAGAGAACGTGCCGTCGAACCCTGCTCCGCGCAGCGCCCGCCTTGCCTCGAATCTGGCGCCCGGGGTCCAGGCGAGGAAGCGAACCTCGGATGCATTTCCCCGGACCATGCCGATGAGGCGCTCCAGAGCCGCCGGAGGCATGCTGTCCCAGTGCAGGCAGCGAAAACCCGATACGCCAGCGGCCGTGGCAGCCCGCAGCCGGTCCGCGAGCATCGCCAGATAGGGATGATCGGCCGGATCGGCGCCATCGAAGGGAACGACGACAGCCTCCCTCTCGCCCGGATCCCGCCGGGGATCGGGAATGTCGGAACCGGAGGGTGCGAGACCGAGCTCATGGGCAAAGACGCTGTCCGCCGCAACCCGGTCGACCGTCACGTCGACGGCCAGGGACAGATTGCGTGCTTGGGTCTTCTCGACGAGGCGGGCCAGAGCCTCGACGGCGTCCTCGTGTCCGAGAGCTGGATGAAGGCGCCTCATGTCGAGCGGAAGGAGGATGCTGCCGCTGTGACCTGGCTCGAACGGAGGCGCCATCAGAATGGTGTCGAAGCCCAGGTCGACTGCGTGATCGAGGATCTCATCCCAGGCGTGAAAGGGCCCCGCCAGCAGCGGGTGCACATAATAGATTCGAGGCCCCGTCTGGTCCCTGCCCTCTGCCCGGGCCATTCGAGGATGTGTACGGACGTTGTCTGCTGGTGACACGATTTGCCCTGCCGCTGTTCGATCGGATCAACCTGTGGCGAGTTCACGACCGACGTCTGGAACGCAATACTTGACCGGCGTGTCTCCTCGTCAGAAACAGCCCCTCTCCGCCTTTGGTTCCTGTCGCAAACAAGATCGCTCGGGGTGGACCTGGTGAGAATCGGCCGATTCAGGCCGGCGCCGTTTCAGGTTCCGGAGATGGGTTGCGTTCGGCATCCGGAGCCGGATGCGCCTCCGTCACTCCGGCAGGGATACGACTGAGGCTGGAGAGGAAGCGCTGGCACCAGGCCTCGACCGTGTTGACCTGCAAACGCTTCATCATCGTGGCCCACCGTTCGCGCCTTTCCGCCAGGGGCATCTGGAGCGCCCTCGCGATGGCGGCAGCGCACACTTCCGTGTCATAGGGATTGACCAGGAGAGCGCAGTCGAGCTCATGCGCCGCGCCAGCAAACCGCGACAGAATCAGAACGCCGGGATCGTCCGGTTGCTGAGCGGCGACGAACTCTTTCGCGACGAGGTTCATCCCGTCACGCAACGGCGTTACGAGGCCCACGCGAGACATGCGATACAGGCCCGCGAGCGCCGCATGTCCGACGGTCCTGTTGACATAGCGGACAGGCGTCCAGTCCACTTCTCCGAGATTTCCGTTGGTCCATCCGGCCTGTTCCGCGATCTCGCGCTGCATGCGCTGATATTCGGGGACGTCGGAGCGGGATTTCGGCGTGATCTGAATGTAGGTGACCCGGTTGCGGAAATCGGGATTGGACGTGATGAAACAGGAGAATGCCTCGATCCGCTGCTTCAATCCCTTCGAGTAATCGAGCCTGTCCACGCCGATGATGAGGCTTCGGTTGCCCAGGCTCGCGCGGGTTCGACGGACCAGAGCATTTCGCTCCGCTCCGGCGGCGGCGCGGGCAAAGGTTTCGGTGTCGATCCCGACGGGAAATGCACCGATCCGAACCCGGTGGCCGTCGATCTGATGCTCACCGGGCCCGACGGACGATCCGATGTTCTCGCCAACGAGGCAGCGCTCGAAATTCTCCGCGTCCTGGGGCGTGTGAAAGCCCACCAGGTCATAGGCGCCGAAGTTTTGGAGAAGGCGGTGATAGGCCGGCAAGGCGCTGGCGACATCGGGCGGCGGCCATGGGATATGCAGAAAGAATCCGATCCGATTGTTGGAGCCCAGCTTGCGGAGTTCCGACGCCAAGGGGATGAAGTGATAGTCGTGAACCCAGACGATATCGTCTGGTCGCAGCAGGGGGGCGAGCGTGGCCGCGAATGCCCGGTTGACCCGGAAGTAGCCATCCAGCTCGTGACGCTCGATCTGCACGAGATCGAGCCTGTAGTGACAGACGGGCCACAGGGCGCGATTGGCGAAACCCGCGTAATATTCGTCGTAATCCTGCTTGGCGAGATCCATAACCGCGAACGTGATGTTGCCCGCCTGTGAGATTCTCGCTCCCTCCGACGGGTTCTCGACGGTCTCGCCGGACCATCCGAACCAGAGGCCACCGCTCTGCTTCAGGGCTCCCTCGAGCGCAACGGACAGGCCGCCGGCTTTGGTCGAGCCGTCCTTGGGAACGGGAACCCGGTTGGAGACCACGACCAGGCGCGGGCCGGAGGCGGACGCCCGTCTTCTCTCCAGCTCCGATCCGGACGCTCTCTTGCGGGAACGGGACACCCGGTCCGGCATTTCGGATCGACCCACCGGCTGTCGCGGTGCATCGGAAGCGGGATCTGGAATATCGGCCATGGCTTGACCTTGAAGGAAGGGTGAAATTTCAACCATCCGTCCAAGGGGCAGTTCCCACCGGCGAAAAATAAGCTTTGGGATAAGTCCCCAACCTTGGCCTTGGGAGAGAAGCGGGAGGGATGCGGCGGGGCGTCACGCCTTCTTGCGAATTTGATAACTATTCTTGAGTATCACTCTGAAGTTGTTATCGGTCTATTCAAGGGATGCGCGCAAAATATAAATGAGAACGCGTCCCGCAATCGATAATAGAAGATTTGGGGGTTGCCTGTGCAGAGTTTCGATCAAGGGTCATTGTCGTCCCTCTCCTCCGATGAGGCCTGGACAGACGCATTGGATCAGGCGAACCACACGGCGGAAGCGGGCCGCAGCAGCGAGGCGGCGGTCTTGCGGCAAGCCATCCTGGCAAAGCTGACCTATGGTGTCGGCACCAACCCCGCTCATGCGACCGATCATGACTGGTTCCTGGCGACGGCCTTGGCCGTCCGAGACCGCGCCATGGACCGCTGGATGGCCTCGAGAGGCGAGAACCGAGCCGGCCACAAGCAGGTCTGCTATCTCTCCCTCGAGTTCCTGATCGGACGCCTCCTGTCCGACACCCTGAACAATCTCGGCCTGACCGCCAGCACCCGGGAAGCTCTCGACGGGCTTGGCGTCGATCTGGATCGTCTTCGGGCGGTCGAACCGGATGCCGCCCTCGGGAACGGCGGCCTCGGACGTCTGGCGGCCTGCTTCATGGAGAGCATGGCCAGCCTCGAAATTCAGGCCTATGGCTACGGCATTCGCTACGAGCACGGCCTGTTCCGCCAGACCATCCGGGACGGGTGGCAGCAGGAGCGTCCGGAGGACTGGCTCGCCCGCTCCAATCCGTGGGAATTCGAGCGGTCCGATCTGGTGTATCAGGTTCCTTTCGGGGGCTTCGTCGAGCAGGTGCCCACCGCGGACGGGCCGGCAGCTTCCGTCTGGAGGCCGGCGGAAACGGTCCAAGCCGTCGCCTTCGACATTCCCGTCGTCGGCTGGCGCGGCCGGCACGTCAACCCCTTGAGGCTGTGGTCGGCGCGAGCCGATGAGCCGCTGCGACTCGACGCCTTCAATTCAGGCGATCATGTCGGCGCCTCCGCCCACCAGACCCGGGCCGAGGCGATCTCCCGGGTGCTGTATCCGGACGATTCCACTGAAGCGGGGCGGGAACTGCGCCTGCGCCAGGAGTTCTTTTTCACCTCGGCGTCCCTGCAGGATCTCCTGGCGCGGCACCTCCGACTGCATGGCGATCTCCACACCCTGCCGGATCACGCGGCGATCCAGCTGAACGATACTCATCCGGCGATCGCCGTGGCGGAGTTGATGCGCCTCCTGGTCGACGAGCACCGCTTTACCTGGGAGGCCGCCTGGGCGATCACGACCAGCACGGTCAACTACACGAACCACACGCTCATGCCCGAGGCCCTCGAGCGCTGGCCCGTGTCACTGATGGAGCGTCTCCTCCCGAGACATCTCCAGATCATCTACCAGATCAACTGGCAGCATCTCGAACCCCTGATGCGCAGGGCCGCCGACGTCGAGCTCATCAAGTCCGTCTCCATGATCGACGAGAGCCAAGGCCGGTACGTGCGCATGGGCCACCTGGCCTTCATCGGAGCCCACAAGGTCAATGGCGTGTCGGCCCTTCATTCCGATCTTTTGCGGCAGACCGTGTTCCGCGACCTGCACGCCCTCTACCCGGGGCGGATCGTCAACAAGACGAACGGCATCACCTTCCGCCGGTGGCTTCATCAGGCCAATCCGCAGCTGACGCAGCTGCTCACCCGTGAAATCGGCGAGGAGGTTCTCGACGACGTGGGAGCCTTGATCAAGCTCGAAAGGTTCGCGGACGATACGGCCTTCCAGGACGCATTCCGGAACCAGCGCCGCGCAGCCAAGATCAATCTGGCGAGGATCGTGGACGAACGAACCGGGGTGCGGATCGACCCGGATGCCTTGTTCGACGTGCACGTCAAGCGCATTCACGAATACAAGCGACAGCTCCTCAACATTCTCGAAGCGGTCGCGCTCTATGATGCCATCCGGGCCGAGCCAGACCGGCACTGGGTGCCGCGGGTCAAGATCTTCGCCGGCAAAGCCGCAGCCAGCTACCATCGCGCGAAACTGATCATCAAGCTCGCCAACGACGTCGCCAAGGTGGTGAATTCCGATCCTGTGGTCGCCGGCCGCCTGAAGATCGTCTTTCTCCCCAACTACAACGTCAGTCTGGCGGAGGCGATCATTCCCGCGGCGGACCTGTCCGAGCAGATCTCGACAGCCGGCACGGAAGCTTCCGGCACCGGCAACATGAAGCTCGCCCTCAACGGTGCGCTCACGATCGGCACCCTCGACGGCGCCAATATCGAAATCCGGGAATGCGTCGGCCCCGAGAACATCTTCATCTTCGGAATGACCGCCGAAGAGGTCGAGGCGCATCGCAGAGCCGGGATGCACCGGGACCGGATCGGCTGGTCGTCGCGCTTCGAAAGAACCATCGGCCTGATCACGGCGGGGACTTTCTCGCTGGACGAGCCGCACCGGTTCGATTCTCTGGTTCATGCCCTGTCGTCCGACGACGCCTTCATGGTGGCGGCGGATTTCGAAGCGTACTGGGCAACCCAGCGCCGCGTCGAAGATGTGTGGCAGCAGACCTCGGTCTGGACCCGCGCCAGCGTGCTGAACACCGCCAGAGTCGGCTGGTTCTCGGCCGACCGCACGATCCGCGAATATGCTGACGACATCTGGAAGGTGTCGGTGTGATTTCACTGGAGGGCGATCACGCAGCCCTCGTCGGCCCTCAACGCCAGAGCATCGCTCACCGGCTCGTCCCACCGATCAAGGGCCGTTGAGACCAGCAGGCGTCCGGCAGGCAGACCGTTCAGCGATCGGCTCTCGCCGCTCATGTTGAGCGCCACCAGGAAGCGCCTGCCCTGGTGGTGGCGCTCGTAGGACAGGATGTTCTCGCCCGCCGATCGGGGACGGTAATCCCCGACCGATAGCGCCGGCTCGGCTCGCCGCAGCCGGATGAGAGCCCGGTAGAGCGACAGGATCGAAGAGGGATCCGCCGCCTGAGCGGCCACGTTCACCGCATCGGCATCGCGCGCGACCGGCAGCCAGGGCTCTCCCGTCGAGAAGCCAGCGTTCCTCCCACCGTCCCATTGCATGGGCGTTCGCGCGGGGTCGCGCCCGAGCCCGAGGCCCGGCACGTTCCTCTCCCAGGGATCCTGCACCTTGTCGGACGGAACCGGCACATCCGTCATGCCGATCTCTTCGCCCTGATAAATGGTCGGCGTTCCCCGCAGGGTCAGGAGAAGCATGGCGGCGATCCGCGCTTGCCGAAGCCCGAGCCGGCTTGCCAGGCGCGACCGATCATGATTGCCCAGAACCCAATTCGGCCAGCCTCCGGGCGGCAGGGCAGCCTCATAGGCCTCGATCAAGGTTGAAACGGCAACGGGATGCCAGGGGGTGGAGAGCAGATGGAAGTTGAACGGCAGATGGAATCCCGTGAGATCCACGCCGTAATAGGCCATCAGCCTGTCGATGGGCAGATACGCTTCCCCGATCATCACGCGGTCGCCAAAGGCGTCGGCGACGCGCCGCATCGCCGCGATGGCGCCATGCACCTCCGGCTGGTCCATCGTGTGGGCGCGGATCAGGCGGCGTGCGGGTGACATGCCGCTTCGCCAGTCCCGGTTGACAGGGTTGTCCCGAAGCCGCTCATCCTCGAACAGGTGATGGATGGCATCGACCCGAAAACCATCCACGCCGCGCTCGAACCAGAACGTCAGCACGTCGAGCATCGCCCGCTGCACATCGGGGTTGCGCCAGTTCAGGTCCGGCTGCTCCTTGAGATAGGCGTGGTAGTAATACTGGCCGGTGGTGGCGTCCCAGGTCCAGGCGGACCCGCCGAACTCGCTCAGCCAGTTGGTGGGCTCGGACCCATCCGGCCGGGCATCGCGCCAGATGTACCAGTCGCGTTTCGCAGACGTGCGCGAGGACCGGCTCTCCTGGAACCAGGGATGCCGGTCGGAGGTATGGTTGGGAACGTAGTCCAGGATCAGCCGGAGTCCGCGCTCATGGACGGCCGCGACCAGCCGGTCGAAATCGGCGAGGGATCCGAAGATCGGGTGTACCGAGCAGTAATCCGACACGTCATAGCCGAAATCGGCCATCGGGGATGGATAGATCGGGGAGAGCCAAAGCGCATCGACGCCCAGCGACACAAGATGGTCGAGGCGCGAGAGAATTCCCGGAAGGTCCCCGATTCCGTCGCCGCTCGAGTCCTGAAAGGAGCGAGGATAGACCTGGTACACGACCCCGCTCTGCCACCAGGCATGCTCAGGCGATCGACTCCGATTCAAGGATGTCTCCCGGCGATGACCGCGTGCTCTTCACGCTGAAGAGGAACTCGCGTGCGGCGCCCTGGTTGCCGCGGGAACAAGGTGGCCTTCCCGCAGCTCGGATCGGTTTTCTGCCCCATCCTCGGAACTCCCGTGCCGCCCGAAAAGTGAAGCAGCCCTTGTTTCAGTCCGGACCCGGGTTGTTTGTGGAACATGACGCTGGATCCGAGATTATCCTGTCAGCAACATTGCAGGGGGCAAAGGATGATCCTTCCAGCCATGGAGGCTGCCATGACCCACAAGTACAAGGTCGGTCAGTCCGTTGTCCCAGCGAGTCCTCAGCGAGGAAGTTACGATACTTACCTCGTCCTCAAGCAGCTTCCCCCCACCTCGTACGAACCGCAATACTGGGTTCAGGGCATGAGGAGCGGAATGGATTGCATCGTGTGCGAGTCCCAGGTCAAAGCTGCCGGGGATCGTCAGCCGAGCCTGGCATCGGCAAGTCTGGGAGCCTTGAAGATAAGACCTCAATCCGGAAAGCCTTCCTAAGACAGACCCGCTGTCTCACACTTCCGGTCGATCCGGATCCAGAAGATGGAGGAATTCGGGCAGCAGCACGACGCTTCCGTCAGGGCTGTTTCTGGTTCCGCGGATTGCGCAATCCGTCTGCGAGCATTCGACGATCGCGAGATCTCCATTCTCCGTGCGGCCGACCTCCTCCATCGGCGTCCCGTGAAGCGGGCATCGGCCGTCAGCGAGGCGATGCATCAATTGCCGTGTCGATTGTCTGGGCATCTTCTGTCCAATCCCGGCTTCAGGTCAGGGTGAACCTGCTCAGCGGCGACGTGGATCGCCGTCCGTGATCATACGCGCGTCCTCTGCGGAAATGCGACAGGACTGGAGATCACCGTCTCGAATGCTTCTAGCACGTGCTGGAACGAGCGGTCGGCGTCGGTCTGATGCCCCTTCCGTCCCGCGGGCCTGAGAATGAACAGCAGGAGCGAGCGCCCCGTGACCTCATACTCATGCCCGAACTCGAATTCCTGCAGATCGTCGTTCTGCCCCTGGTTGGTGTCTATGAGCCGGACCCAGCGGCGTCCCCCGGCGGCCTCGGGAAGCGTGAACGGCACGACGTCGTCATGTGCGTTCAGCACCAGAAGCAGCGTCGAGTCGGATCCGACCCGGCGGATGCCCGTCTCCTGTGCGCGTCCGTCCAGGAGGACGCCCATGCAGCGCCCGTTGGGATCCTCCCAGTTCTCGACCGTCATCTCATCGCCCTGGGGCGTCAGCCAGCTCACGTCCCTGACGCCGAGCTCCTCATCGTACTCGCCGGTCAGGAACCTCCCGCGGCGAAGCATCGGGAGAGCCCGCCGGATCGCTAGGAGTTTCTGCACGAACTCCGCCAGACACTTCTGTTCCTGACCGATCCCTTCCCAGTCGACCCAGGAGATCTCGTTGTCCTGGCAATAGGCATTGTTGTTGCCGCCTTGCGTGCGCGCGAACTCGTCGCCGGCCAGGAGCATCGGGGTCCCACGGGACAGGAGGAGCGTCGCCAGCATGTTGCGCATGTACCGGAAGCGCAGGTCACGGATCGCGGCATCGTCCGTCGGCCCTTCGACGCCGTGGTTCAGCGACAGGTTGTCCGAATGCCCGTCCCGATTGTCCTCTCCGTTCGCCTCGTTGTGCTTGTCGCTGTAGGAGGCCAGATCGTTGAGGGTGAAGCCGTCATGAGCGGTGATGAAGTTCACGGAGGCCCAGGGCTTGCGGCCACGCTTGTTGAAAAGGTCCGCAGAGGCCGTCAGGCGCGAAGCCAGTTCCGGGAGCTTCCCTTCGTCCCCCCGCCAGTACGAGCGCACCGTGTCCCGGAAGCGGTCGTTCCACTCCGCCCAGCCCGGCGAGAAGCGCCCGACCTGGTAGCCTCCTGGACCGCAATCCCACGGTTCGGCGATCAGCTTGATCCGGCTGAGGACCGGATCCTGCTGGCAGGCATCCATGAAGCGACCGTCTTCCTCGAAACCGTGCGGCTCACGGGCGAGGATGGTGGCAAGATCGAACCGGAAGCCGTCCACGTGCATCTCCTGCACCCAATAGCGCAGGCTGTCACCGACAAGCTGAAGCACACGCGAATGACTCAAGTTCACCGTGTTCCCGGTGCCGGTATCGTTGATGTAATAGCGTGGATCGGGAGCGAGCCGGTAATAGGATGCGTTGTCGATACCCTTGAAGGACAGGGTCGGCCCCAGCTCGTTGCCCTCGGCCGTATGATTGTAGACCACGTCGAGGATCACCTCGATGCCGGCATCATGCAGGTGCGCCACCATCTCCTTGAACTCCGCAAAGGCGAAGTCGGAATTGGCGGCGTAGCGGCGGGCCGGAGCGAAGAACCCGATGGTGTTGTAGCCCCAGTAGTTCTTCAGCCCTTTCTCGGTGAGATAGCTGTCGTCGACAAAGGTGTGCACGGGCAGGAGTTCGATGGCCGTGACGCCCAGCGAGCGGATGTAATCGATCGCCGGCTGGCTGGCCAAGCCCGCATAGGTGCCCCGCAAGGGCTCCCGGATCCCGGGGTGGCGCATCGTGAAGCCGCGCACATGGGCCTCGTAAATCACCGTCTTCTCCCAGGCATTCTGCAGCGGGCGGTCCCTGCCCCACGTGAACGCCTGATCGATGACGCGGGCCTTCATCATGAAGGGAGCACTGTCGCGCTTGTCGAACGTGAGGTCGTCGACGGTCTCCATCTGATAGCCGAACAGGGCCGGGTTCCAGGTGATCTGGCCCACGATCTGTTTCGCATAGGGGTCGAGCAGAAGCTTGTTGGGATTGAACCTGTGCCCCGCCGTCGGCTCATAGGGGCCATGGACCCGGAAACCGTAGATGGTGCCGGGCCGCGCGTCCGGCAGGTACCCGTGCCAGACCTCGTTCGTGTATTCGGGAAGTTCGATCCGCTCCAGCTCACGCTCGCCCTGATCATCGAACAGGCAGAGCTCGACTTTCGTGGCATTCGCGGAAAAGAGCGCGAAGTTGACTCCCAGCCCGTCCCATGTGGCACCGAGCGGGTAAGGCCGTCCTTCGAGGACACGGGATCTGCGCATGACCTGCGAAACAGCGGATGGCCCGCTCGACGAAAGTGAATTGGGGTTCTGGGAACTCATGAAGATCTCGGAGGTGCAGCGGCCCATTCGGCGCGGAGGATCTACCAACGCGAAGCTCGCCCGAAGGTTCACCCTGCGATGAGCATCAGGTCGTCCAGCCCGCTGATCCTCTCCGCCCGGAGCCTCCGAACGCCAAAAAGCCGTACCGTGGCCGGTACGGCTTGACGCTCAGCCCTTCAGCCGCCTGGAGAAGGCCGGGGCCAAACCGCCCCCCTCACGACCGTCGTTTGAGAACGAGATACGCCGCTGCGGTCCACGAGAATGTGTCTCCGCCCAGCCCCTCGCCGGTCGTCGGATCGAAATATTCGCAGAAGCCAGCCCGTTCGATCGCCTGCACGGTCATCTGCTCGATCCGCCGGGCCAGATCTTCCGTCCCGTTCAGGCGTAATCCATCGCAAATGAGCCAGTTGATGACGGCCCAGACAGGCCCGCGCCAGTAGCGTTTCGGCTCGAAGGCCGCTGACCAGGATGGTGTTGTCGGCACGCCGACGACCATGCCGTCGGTCCAGCGTTCGATCTCCGCCGTCGCGGCGCCGCGCTGGTGCCCGTCGAGCATCACGGCAATCAGCGGAATGAAGCCGGCCTGGGTCGGCGCTTCCACATCCTGACCGGAGACGAGATCGAGTGACACGAAACGAGAGAGGTCGGGCCGCCACCGGCGCGACAGGCCGCGGACGAGCACCTGGTGCATGTCTGCCAGCTCGGACCGTTCCTCCTCGCTGCCGAGGCGTTCCGCGAGATGCAGCAGATCCGCCGTCGCCCGCGCCAGAATGGCCGTCATCTGGACGTCGGCGATCTTGAATGGCGTGGTCGCCCATTGGCGTTGCGGATCCCAGCCGCACTCGCGGTAGAGATCCACCAGATGGATGAAGCGTTGATAATCCTCGTCCCGCGGGCGCATGGAAGGATCGACGTGACCCGTATCCTTCCGGCGGATCACGGTCTTCGTCGTGACCGGGACACGTGCCAGCGCGTCGTCCCAAGCGGGAGAATTATCGCTGCCGCTCTCCCAGGGGTGAAGGATGGAGACTAGTCCTATGCCGTCCGGATCGCGCGCCCTCAGCCACCACCGATGGGACCGGAGAGCCGCTTGGAAAAGCGCCCTGGTGCGTTCCTCGGCATCCGGCGTCCCAAACGTCGTTGCAGTTTCGTGAATCTGCCGGAGGGCCATTCCGAAAACCGGCGGCTGAGTGATGCCCGACGTGGGCACGGCGTGCCGGGTGCCCCAGACCTCGGGACCGGGGAAATACGTGTCGCTCGGCGCATGGAAGACGATATGGGGGATCATGCCGTCGGCCCATTGGCCCTCGATGAGACGCTCCAGTTCCCGATAGGCGCGATCCACGTCGAAGAGGGCGAATCCCATGGCGACGAACGCGGAGTCCCAGTTCCACTGGAAGGGATAGAGACGGTCCGTCGGGACCGTATATCCGCCGCGGTCGTTGCGGGCGAGGATGGCGCGGGCGGCCTCTTCCATGTTGGGCGTGTTCAGGTGATCCATCATCTCATCCAATCATGTCCGGGCCATGGCCCGCCCGGTCCCGCTGTCGATCCACGTCAGGCGCGACGGGTCGACGCTCAGGCCGACCCGCGCTCCCGCGTCCACCTTGGCGGTCGGCGGCGCGACGATCCGTGCGAGCTGCCCGTCGATGGAACCCGTCAGGAGCAGGTGAGATCCCATCGGCTCCACGACCCTCACGTCGAACGGAATACCCGCCCCGTCCGCCGTCAAACTTGCATCCTCGCCCCGCAACCCGAGCTCGATGTCCCCGCCTGCAACCGGGCACGGGAGCACGGCCGCGCCGATCTGCGCTTTGCCCTGGGCGCAGCGGACCTTGATGAAATTCATCGGCGGGCTGCCGATGAAGCCGCCGACGAACCGCGTGGCCGGGGTGGCGTAGATCTCGAGCGGCGACCCGATCTGGTCGATCTTGCCCCCGTACATCACAGCGATCCGGTCGGCGAGGCCCATGGCCTCGGTCTGGTCATGGGTGACGTAGATCGTGGTCGTGCCGGCCTCGCGCAGGACCGCCTTGAGCTCCGTGCGCATTTCGAGACGCAGCAGCGCGTCGAGGTTCGACAGCGGCTCGTCCATCAGCAGAACGGCGGGTTCGACCGCAAGCGCGCGCGCCACGGCGACGCGCTGGCGTTGCCCGCCCGAGAGCTTCGCCGGGTATCGGTCCAGGTAGCCGTCGATATGAAGCAGCGCCGCCGCCCGCTCCACCTTTCGCCTCACGTCGGCTTGCGACGCCTTCTGCATCCGAAGACCGAAGGCGACGTTCTCGAAAACGGTCATGTGCGGGAAGACGGCGTAGTTCTGGAACACCATCGCGAGCCGGCGCTTGCGGGGCGCAAGATCGCTCACGTCGCGCCCGCCGATGACGACGCGGCCGGACGATTGCGTCTCCAGCCCGGCGATGATGCGCAAGAGCGTGGTCTTGCCGCAGCCCGACGGGCCCAGGAGCGCCACGAACTCACCGTCGTTCACGGTGAGCGAGACCTCCTGCAGGGCCCGGAAGGAGCCGAACTCCTTGACCACGCGATCAATGACGATATCAGCCATGAAATGCCCCGCTATTTGCTGGCGATGCCCCACACCGCGAACAGGTATCTCCTGACAGCGAAGATGAAGAGCACGGATGGGATGATGAGGATGAAGCCGCCCGCGAACCGGTAATGCAGCGGGCTCTCGGACAGGATCCGGAGCAGATAGGCGGTCAGCGTCCGTTCGCGCACGGTGAGGATCGAAGCGGCGAACACCTCGTTCCAGGAAATCACGAACGCGAAGATGGCCGTTGCGGCCAGCCCCGGCAGCGCCAGGGGCAGAACCACCCGCATGAAGGCCTGGAAGCGCGTGCAGCCGAAGACCCAGGCGGCCTCCTCGTATTCGCGCGGGATCCCCATGAAGAGGCTTTGCGTCACGAGCGCCGCGAATGGCAGGGCGAGCACCGTGTGGATGAGGGAGACGCCGAACGGCGTGTCGTAGAGGCCCAGTCGGATGAACGACACGGTCAGCGGCAGCGCCAGGATCGCGAGCGGGAAGGCGCGCGTGAGGAGCACGAGGAGCCTGTAGGCGTTCTGTCCCCGGAACGTGTAGCGGGCCAGCGCATAGCCTGCGGGCGCCCCGAGGGCGATGGAGAAGAGCACCGTCAGACCGGCGGCGATCAGCGAATTGATCAACGCGTTGAACACGCCCTCGATGGTGAGAAACTGCATCATCGGCTCGATGGCCAGGTCGGTCGGCCAGATCGACTTGGGCCAGCGGAATACGCCGAGCCGCCCGCCGAAGGCGCCGAGCGCCACGAAGTAGATCGGTACCAGAACCCATGCGAGCAGGGCCACAATCCCCGTCCAAAGCAGGAAGCGGCGAGCGGACGGGAGCGTCGTGCTCCGGCCCGGCTCAAGAACCTTGCTGGTCGCTGCCGTCATGGCAGTTGCTCCGGACGTGTTCGCAGAACCCGCAGGTAGACGGCCGTGGCGGCCAGCGAGATCGCCATGATCAGAACCGCATAGGCGGCGGCCACGCCATAGTTCTGGTTGTCGTTCTGCCAGACATAGGCCTCGCCGGCGAGAACCGGGAAGTTCCGCCCTCCGAGCGCATACACGACGGCGAAAACCTCGAAGGCCAGAACCGTGCGCAGGATCAGGGCCGATTGCAGGCTGGGCTTGAGGAGCGGCAGGGTGATCCGGCGGAACCGCGTCCAGGGCCGTGCGCCGAAGATCTCGGCGGCCTCGGAGAACTCCTTGGGGATCAGCTGAAGGCCGGCGATCAGGATCACGAGCACGATGGCGGTGGCGCGCCAGACCTCCGCCATCGCGATGGCGAAGAACAGAGACCACGGGGTCTCCTGCGAGAGCCAGCCGGTCGGCCCGGGAATGAGCCCGAGGGCGTAAAGCGCCGAGTTGAGGTAGCCCGTATTCTGGAGAAGCGCGAGCCACGCCAGACCAGCCGCGAGGTCGGAGATGCCGAGCGGAATGGTGAGCACCCAGAGGACGAGATCCCGTCCCTTGTCGAGTTTCGTCACCATGGTGGCCATGGCGAGCGCCAGCACGACCTGGATCGGCACGACGACAAGGGTCAGCAGGAACGTGTTGCTGACGGCGAGCGAGAAATTCAGGTCGCCGGCCATGCGCTGATAGTTCTCGAGCGAGAGGCCATCGCCCGCCGAGACCGACAGCCACACCGTCTGAACGAGCGGCACGAGGAACAACGCGCCCAGAAAAATGACCGACGGCGCAATCAGCGCATAGGGAATCCAGGACGTGCGCGCAGGCATGACGCCACTCCGTTCACGATGGAAGACGATCCGGCGGGACGGGCCCCGCCGGATCAAGGACGCCGATCATTGCACCGGGCAGCCGCCCTGGCTGGGCTTGTCGGGGGCCCAGCACGGAGCTCCCGTATCCTTCATGAGGGTCTCGAGCACCTTGGCCTGGGCCTCGAGCACGTCCTGCACCGGCTCGTTGCGCAGAACGATGCGCTGGAACGTATCCATATAGACCTTGTTGAACTCGCCGCCCTTGGCGCCCAATCCCACAGGCAGGAGCGACACGACCGCATCCTTGGCGCCCTGCGTCGCGGCGACGGCTCCGGCCAGGAGCTTGATGCCCGGCGCCAGATCTTGCGGGAGCTCCGCCTTGACGACCGGGAAGAAGCCGACTTCGGCCGCGGTCGCGATCTGCGTTTCGGGCTTGGTCATGTGCTCGATCACGGCGACGCCGCCGGCGCGGTTCGGTGCATCCTTCGGGATCGCCAGGCCGGCGATGACGGGCATGTAGCCCCTGCCCTTCGGACCCGCGGGCGCCGGGAAAGCCACGAACTGATCGGGCTGCAGGGTCAGGGCCTCCTTAACGCGGGCGATGTGGTCCCATGCGATCCACACCTCGCCGGACAGCAGGGGCTCCTGCATGAAGTTGTAATTGGTGGAGTTCGGGTTCGAGACGGTCCAGAGCTCCTTCATGGCGTTCCAGCCTGCCTCGGCATCCGCCGATTTGAAGGGCGTCACCACACCGCCCGTGAAGGACGGATAGAAATAGCCCTGGAAGAAGCGGGCCATGAGGCCCGTCGGACCGGCCGGAAAGCCGAGCCGGCGCTGGCCGGTCTTGTCGGCGATATTCTTGGCCCATTGCCGGAGCTGCGCATAGGTGAGCGTGTTCACGTCGGCGCCTTCGGGCAGGTATTGCAGCGCCTGCTTGTTGGCGACCATCACGTAGGTCGCCTGCATCCAGGGGATGTATTGCTGCTGACCCGTGCCGAGCTTTCCGAGTTCCATCAGGTTCGCCGGTATGCCGCGGTCAGCCAGCTTCGCGGCCACGTCGTCGATGGGCTGGAGATCGGCCGGAACATGCGGCTGCAGCTCACCGTGCAGGGCGCCGACAACGCTGGCGGTGCGCTTGCCGGCCTGGGTCTCGGCCTTCATGCGGACGGCAAAGGCCGGCGGCTCGTCGACCACATAGGTCGTCTTCCCGGACAACCCTTTCAGCAGCACGTCGCGAACTTTGCTCGCCTCTTCGATGGGACGGAGCTGCGTGGAGTAGAAGATCGTTTCCTGCGCCTGGGCGACGGTGAGTCCTCCCAAAAGGGCCGTCGCCGCCATCATGGCGCGCAGAGATCCTGGGTTTGTCATTGTCCTTCCTCCGTTGGTCCCGTTTTATTCGCACCTCGCCTCGGGTCCAAAAGGCCGGGTGCATCCATCTCGACCATCGGCTCACGCGCCTCTCCTCGAACCTGATGAACCGAGAAAATGGTGTGTGGGTCACGACGACCCCGCCCGACCAGTCGTGCTAGGCGAGGGACTGCGTGCTGCTGAAGCGTATTCGGCATGGATCGCCTCCCCGCCCCACCACGCGTGGCAGGCGGGGCCTTTGGACCACCGGCCGGAGCTTGTGACGGCAGCGTCACCGACAGCCCCAGCAGTCGCGGGAAATGCTTCTGGTGTGCCAAGCGCGTCGGGCCCTCCACGATGGAGATAACACCCAAAATGCTCGGGATCGTCAACTCGACCTCAGCCGATATATCGTAGGGGCTCGGAATACCCGATTGCCGTTCGGGAACCCGCCTTGCGCTCTGGCTATCGGCATCCCTGCCGCGCCTTGCGCATCGTGGCGGTGAAGCCTCGCAGAGGGAAACTGTACGTGGTTTTGTTGCCGCGCCGGGATGTTGCTTCGACAACCGCCACACGGCCTTTTTCGAGAGCGCGCACGAACTCGGCCTCACGCTCGGTTCGGCGCAGCCAGGCATAATTGTCGCGCGGGATCATCGTGAAGGTCTTGCCATCCACGGCAACGCGAATGGCCACCGGTGCCAGTCGATAGCCTGTTTGCAGGCTTGCTTCGGTCCGGGCCTTCCCGCCCTTGAGCGAGCGGACAAACAATGTCACCCGGCCGTGATCGAGATGTTCAGGCTTCTTCGATGCGGCATCCGAAAACACATAGCAGGCGCGCGCATTGCCCTCCTGGGTCCTCCAAGCACTCCAGCTCTCGTTCGAACCAAGCATGCGGGGATTCTGCGCCAATGCGCAGGTGCTCGAGAGGACGACGATTGCAAGGGCCGTGCTGGTGACTTTCATCTACGAGATACTCGCCTTTGGGGTTGCAGGAGCCCGCAACCTTCCAAGGCAATGTTACCCATTCGTAAATTTCGCAGCGGCCGGCACGCCGACGATGGCGGCGGCGTGAATTTCTCCAGCGTCCAGAACAGGTTGTCGGCTCATCAACAGCTTGTGAACGCCCTGCGCCACCGATCGCCGCCGTTGCATCGGACGTGGCTCGGCGACGCCTCACCTTAAAGGGGCTGATCACGCCTCTCGCTCTGTGCCGCCATAACCTTCGCTGCTCGGGTCAAAGCCAGGAGCGTCTGAGCCTGCAGTTCGCCCGTCACCTGCAGCCCGGCGGCCCGCTGGAAAGCCTCGATGGCCTCCCGTGTTGATGGTCCCAACTCACCGTCGGCCTTGAGGGCACCGAAGCGGAGCTGGGTCAAAGCCTCCTGCGCTGCCATCACGTCCTGTTTCGTGGGGCGCGGCTTGATTCCCAGAACTTCAGGCGCAAGCCCTCCGACCTGGGAGAGGCCGGGCTGGGCCGCCGCAGCCACTTGATCTCGCAGCTTCGCCAGTTCCGCGTCCGTCTCGGACTTGAGACGCTGCATCTCCTGCTGAGCCGCCGAGAGCGCATTCCGCAGGTTCCCGACCGCCTCTGCACTTTCCTCGGCCTTCTGCCGCTCTGCCGTGAACCGTGTCTGATAATCCTCGAGAGCGGCAGCCTGCGCGCGCAATTGCTCCTGCAATACGGCCCGGTTCAAGGAGGAGTGGGCATAGGCACCCCAACCGGCGATTCCCGCCAGTGCCAGAACAGACCCAATGATGCGGTTGGATAAGGGGAATGATCCTCTCTGCTTTAGAGACACGGTACGTCCTTCTACATGATGATCCAGGCTGGCGATAATCGCCTCAGCGACAACCTAGGGACAATCGTGGTCAAACCATGACCTCGGTCACCTCGGCCCCGTGTGGACGGCGTGTTCCGCAGGGCCGCTTGATCTCGGTCTTTTAACGTTTGACTTACCTGTCGAATGCATAAGGAAAGGCTCTTTTCCCACTTCGTGAACCAACGCCAGGTCGCCACTTCGAAGCTGCATCGAGCCGCTTTTGCACCTGGCTGTGTGGCACCGCGCAAGACGCACGAGGAGAAATGATGTCGCCGCGATACGAATCTGAGCACAGGACCTTCAGCCGTGTGATCACCTTGGCACTTGCCTTGGGAGCGGCCACAGGATGGGGGATGTGGTTCGTCTCCGGCCAGTGGTCCGGCCGGACCGAGCGGGAGCTCAGAGAGCAGCTTTCCACGCTGACCCAGAGCCAGATGCAGTTGCTGCACGAACGCGAGATGGCCGAAGCCGCAGGAAATGACGTCGCCTCTCTCCAGTCACAAATCGCCTCCTTGCGAAAGGAGTTCGACGACTTGTCGCAGCAGCGCGACCGGATGCAGGCGGAGCGCCGTGCGGCCGGAGCGGGGGGCCCGGGCAACGTCGCCGCGAAACCCGATCACGACAGCGTGACGGAGACGGGATCGACCACGACGCTCGATCACCCGGAAAAGGTCTTCGTCGCCACGGCCCAGAAAGCGCTCACCAAGCTTGGTTATGGCCCGCTTTCCGCCGATGGCGTCATGGGACCGGGCACCCGGCGGGCTATCGAGGAGTTTCAGTACAAGAACGGTCTGCCCGTCACCAAGGAACTCGATACGGCGACATTGCAGCGCCTCGGAGAGGTCGACAGCGTGGCCGCAGCCGACTGACGAGAGCATTTTTCACAAGGGTCGCGCCGGTCACGGGAGCGCTGTCGGGCGCGGCCCGACACCGGCGCGACGACGATCCGCCGATGGCGTCTCATTGCGCCAGCCGCGCCGTCTACTTCCTTTACCGTGAGTCCTTGTGTATCCCTGCACGCGACCTTTCATGCTTGGGAGTTCGGGACACATGAGCCTTGAATCCGTACGTGCGTTTTTCATGGAGAATGCTCCGGACATCAAGATCATCGAGATGGCGACGAGCACCGCCACGGTCGCGCAGGCCGCGCAGGCACACGGCGTCGCACCGGGGCGGATCGCCAAGACCCTGTCTCTCCGTGTCGGAGAGCGTACTTTCCTGGTCGTGACGAGAGGCGACGTCCGGCTCGACAACAAGAAGGTGAAGGCCACCTTCGGGGGAAAGGCCTCGATGCTGGACGCCGATCAGGTTCACGCCCTCACCGGGCACCCTGTCGGGGGCGTCTGCCCGTTCGGTCTTGCCACCCCCCTGCCCGTCTATTGCGACATCTCTCTCAAGGCTTTCGACGAGGTCGTTCCGGCCGCGGGCTCCATCCACGCAGCCGTGCGGATTGGCCCCGAGCGAATGGCCAGCCTCGCGGGGGCCGATTGGGTCGATGTCTGTCAGGATCCCTCCCCTGTCTAGGGCATCGGACGTGACAGGTGGCTTCCACTTTTGGGCTCCAATCCGATGCTCCACCCGTGGGGAGCGCATCGTTCGGCGCGGCTCCCTGGGTCCGCGCGATGCGCCAGGACTACGGGTCCAGAAAAATTGCCCTGTTAACCTTAAGCATAGTTGCAGAATCTGATCCGGTTTGGTTAACAGGCTGTCATGTCCGACCGAAACACACATCCCGGCAACGACGCCCTTGCGAAGATCTGCGACCTGTTCGTGCTGCTCGTGGGCATCGGATTGTTGAGCCTGGCGCTCAACGTTGCTCGTATTTAAGTTTCTGGCCTCCTTCGCTGATCTTTTTGGGCTGGAGTGGCCTCATCATCCGCCTTCCCGTTTCTGCCGAGGGGCAAGCCTGCGCACCAGTAAAGATTCCCCGGCCGGAAGGCCGGGGAACTCGGAAAGACTTGCGGCTTGTCAGATGAAAGCCTTCGGGCGCTGAGACCTTGATGAAGACAGCAATATCGACCACGGCTTTCCAGCCAGAGCCGTCCACATCGTATTTGAACGTCCTTTTGGTGTCGTAACCAAACAAGCCGTTCTTATCCTTGGGCTTGTCGAGAGCGAAGTACGACTTACCCGACTTGAGCAACTTCGCCCCCCGCGCTCTCCTTGATGGCTTAGATGACGTAGAAGTCGTTGTAGGCGATGCTCTTGTTGGCGCCGATCTTGGCGAAGATCACCTGCCCACCGGCCTTGTTGCCGTTGGAATCGTACCACAGGTCGCCGGTGGCCTTGTTGTAGCCGACGAAGTCGTCGGCATCCCCCGCCTTGCTGCCCAGCTTGAACGAGCTCTTGCTGAGCCATCCGGTCTTCTTGAGCGCCTTGAAGACGCTGTTCTCCAACCGGATCGTGTCGTAGCTCTTGTTCCAGTCGGTGATCCGGTCCCAGTTGCTCCGGCTGTTCGGCTTTGTGTTGAACACGAAGATGTCCTTGCCATGGTTGCCGTAGAGCGTGTCGATGCCGGCTCCGCCATAGAGCCAGTCGTTGTGGTTGCCGCCCGTCAGCCGGTCGGTGCCGGCCCCGCCCATGAGGGTGTCGTTGCCGTCGCCGCCGCTCAGGCGGTCGTTGCCCGCATTGGCCAGGATCCGGTCGTGGCCGACCGTGCCGGCGGCGGTCTCGCTGGCCCAGTCGGACACCTGGATCGTGACGTCCTGCAGGAACGAGAGATCGGTGTCGCCGTTCTCGACCGTGACCTTGAGCCTGAGCCCGTGGCTGCGGGCCTGCTCGTAATCGAGCTTGAACCCGTCGGCCACCTCGATGGAGCGGCCGTCGGCGCCGATCTTGAAGCGGCCGTCGGTGTTGGCCACGCTGCCGTCCGCCAGCACGATCTGGTACGAGAAGGCTTTGTCTTCCGCATCCTTGGCCGTGAGGGTGCCGACCGGGGCACCGGCTGCCGAGAGCTCCCGGATCGGCGCGGCGGTGAGCGCCGCCTTGCCCACAAGCGTCTTCACCTGAACCTCGTCGGTCACGTTCTCATGGATGCCGTCATTGACGGTGATATCGAAGATCCAGTCCCGGATCGTTCCAGGTACTTCAGTGTTCGGCAGCGGCGCGGCATCGAACTTCAGCACGTCCATCGTCACCTCGAGGGCTTCCGCCTTACCGGTGAAGGTATAGACCCAGTAGTCGCCGCTGTTATCATTCGGGTTTCTTGTCCACTGGATGCCTTCGGGGATCATGAGATCGCCGTAAGCTTTCCGGAACTTCACCGTGAGCGTGAGGGTGTCACGATCAAGGTCGGAGATCTGCAGGCCCTGGAACGGACGGGAGTTCGGGCCCGTGTCGAGAACCTTGGTGATTCCTCCACCGGTCAGGGTCGGCGCGGTGTTCTGGCCCGGATCGTCGTTGTCGATCCTGCCGTCGGCGCTGCCGTTGGTGGTGCTGATCGTGCCGCTGATCGGGTTGGACAGCGCTACCCTGAACACCTCGTTCCCTTCAAACTGCGTGTCGCCCCGCACCCGCAGAACCACCTGCCGGGTGGTCTCGTGCGCGGCGAACTGCACTTGGCCGGTCAACGCCTCGAAGTCGTGGGCGTTGATGTGCGTGCCCTCCACCGTCCAGGTCACAGTCGAGGCCGCGCCAGCCAAGTCGCGGCTGACCGTGAACACATAATCGACAAAGCCCGTGTCGCCCTCCGTCACCGCAGCCGTCGCCGTGGCAATCGACAGGGTCGGGACCTGCGGCGCCGGGTTGGTGGAGGTCACCGTGATCGTGCTGTCGTTGGTGTCGCTCAGTCCGCCCGCATCCTGGATCCGCACCGTGAAGGCGGTGTCCACGTTGCCGTAGTTGGTGCCCCGGTCGGCCGGGTTGAACTGCAGCGACCGAACCGCCGCCTGAACATCAGCCACCGTGCCGGTCAGCGTGTAGACCCCGGTGGCTGGGTTATAGCTGCCCGCCACCCCTGTCGGGATCACGATCGCGCCCTCGGCCGCCGTGTCGAGGGTGATCGTCACCGTCACGTCCGTGCCGCCAATTCCGTCATCGGCGAAGGTCACCCCGGCAAACGGCGTCGGCAGACCCGTGGTCGCATCATGCGCAACCGAGCTGCTATAGGCCGGGTTCGTCACCGTCGGAGGAGTGTTCGTCGGAGGCGAGTTGAGGTCATTGACCGTGATCGTCACATTGCCCTGGACAGTCGCGAAGCCGTCGGTGGCGGTGACAGCGTAGGTCACCGGCTCATCTTCGTCGACGAACGTCACCCGGTTCACCTTGATCTGGTTGCCCTCGATCCTGAACCTTCCGTCCGCGCTTGTCGCGCCCTCGCCCCGGAAGCTGTAGGTCACAGGGTGGCCGTCCGCATCTGTCGCCTGCAGCGTCGCCACCACCATGCCCGCCGCTACGCCCTCGTCCACCTCGAAGGTTCCCGCCGGTATGTCCGGAGCCCTGTTGTCGTCGTCCAGGATCGTGCCCGAGGCGGTGCCGTTGGGGCCAATCATCGTATTGCCGTCCACGGCCGACAGGCTCACGGTGAAAGTCTCGTCGCGTTCGGCCAGGCTGTCCTTGTTCACCCAGACCGTGAAGAACTTTATCGTCTCGTCGTCGCCGAACTCGACATCGCCGCTCAGAACGCCGGAGAAGTCGCCGGCATCTGCGGTGCCGAGGTTCACCGTCCAACGCACCGTCGATGGGGAACCGGGGAGATCGCGCACGAGCTTAAACGTGAAAGCCGTCGGGCCGCCCGACCCGCTGCCTTCGGGGGTTGAGACGGAGAGTGTGTCGAACTGAACGACGGGGCGCGAGGCGTTGAGGATATTGACGGTGTAGTCTTCTTCAATCCGCACGTGGCTCAGCTGGGGATCGGGATCGTAGGTCACGACGCGAAGGATCTTCTCTCCCACATCTTCGTTCCGGATGGCCGCATTGGTCGTGATCTGCCCGGTATCGTCATCGATCGAGAATTTGCCGTCCTGCGTGACCAGCTCCCCGTTGACGAGGAAGGCGAACTTGTTGTTCCGGAAACCTGCGTCCGGATCGACAGCCGCCGCGGCGACCACATTCACTCCGGCTTCCGTGACCCCGGCTCGCATGATGTTCTGCGCGGCGCCGAAGGTGATATCCGTCGGCGCCTCGTTCATGTCGGCGATGTTGATCGTGAGCGCCTGCACGGGACCGTAATCCGCTCCGTCGAAAGCCTTCACGTAAACCGTGTAGCTCTGCCGTGCCTCGTGATCCAGGTTGCGCCCTGAGGCCAGTCGTAGCCTTTTGTCGAAATTGTCGATCACGAACATCCCATGCGCATTGCCGCCGTCGCCGCGCGTGGTGTCGAAATGATAGGTGATCCCGGATGCTGGCGTTTCCACGTCGGTGGCGCTCAGGTTGCCGAAGAAATCCCCGTTCTCGTTGACCGATACTGTGATGCCGCCGTTCAGCCGTGGCGGCGAGGGAATATTGCGCGGGAAGTCGTCCAGGGACCAGGTGCCGTCCGCAAACTTCAGATACTCGATTCCCGCGAGTAGATCCTGACCGTCCAAGCCGCGGTTGTCCCTGACGATCGCAGATCCTTGGCCGCCGAAGGAGATGGTGTAGTCCGCCTTGTTGCCGGAGAACTGCGCAACATCCTGGCCTTCCCTGCCGATCAGCTCGTCGTTGCCGGCACCGCTGATGAAGGTGTCGTTGCCGCTTGAGCCGATGACCGCTTCGATCCCGATCAGAACATCCCCTTCCGCATCGCCGCCATGACCCTTGCCGTCCCTAAGATCGATCGTGACAGGCGTGGCGGAACTCTCGTAGACGGCATAATCGTAGCCCGCGCCTCCGCTGAGAGTATCCGCGCCAGCGCCACCGTTCAGAGTATCGATGCCGCCTTCGCCGAAGAGCTGGTCGTTGCCGTCGCGGCCGACCAGGAGGTCGCGGCCGCCGAACTCGTCGGTGCTGGCGCCGCCATAGATAATGTTGCCGCCGTCGTCGCCCAAGAGAGTGTCGCCGTGGGACGAGCCGATGATCCCCTCGATTCCTAACAATATGTCGCCGTGCGCATCGCCGGTAGCGCCTTCTCCGCTCTGCAGGTCGACCCATACCCAGCCCGTCGAGCCGCTGTACCGCGCAAAATCGAAGCCCTGGCCGCCGGATAGGCTGTCGACGCCGGCGCCGCCTTCCAACGTGTCGTCGCCCCCACTGCCCGTGAGCGTGTCGTTGCCGCCACGCCCGAGCAGGAGGTCATGGTCGCTGGCGGAAGAGGAGCCGCCATCGAGACTATTGCCACTGTCGTCGCCGGACAGTGCGTCCCCGAAGCCGGAGCCGATGATCCCCTCGATCCCGCTGAGCACGTCCCCTTGCGCATCGCCGTTCTGACCGTTGTGGGTCTGAAGATCGACCGTGACCCCGGCCGTCGACCCGTAGTATCGCGCGTAGTCGAAGCCTTCGCCGCCGAACAAGGTGTCCGCGCCAGTGCCGCCGTCCAATGTGTCGTTGCCGCCATTACCCGTGAGCGTGTCGTTGCCGCCGCGCCCAAGCAGAATGTCGTTACCGCCGTCGCTGCCGTTGAAGGCCCCGCCGCCGCTGAGTTCGTTGGCACCGTCGTCGCCCAGGAGAATGTCGTTGCTGAATGAGCCGATGAGGCCCTCGATTCCCTGGAGCACATCACCTTGTGCATCGCCGGACTCCCCCGCTCCAGCCTGAAGATCGACCCTCACGCCCGCCGTCGAACCGGCATAGGTCGCGACGTCGAAACCCAGGCCTCCGACCATGTCGTCGGCGCCGATTCCGCCGTCGAGGGTGTCGTTGCCGCCGCTGCCGTTGAGATGATCGTTCCCGCCGCGGCCCGTAAGAATGTCGTTGCCGCTGCCCGTATCGTCGGACGCAAAGCCGCCGCCGTTCAGGGCATTGCCGTTGTCGTCGCCGGAGAGAGTGTCGTTGCCGAGCGAGCCGACGATGGTCTCGATCCCGATCAGCACATCGCCTTGCGCCTCGCCGAACTCGCCGGTGCCGCTTCGAAGATCGACCCTCACCCCCGCCGAGCCCGTGAGATACCATGCCGTATCCGCGGTTCCCGCACCACCGTCCAGAGTGTCGGCGCCTGCGCCGCCCTCCAGGATGTCGTTGCCGGCCTCGCCCTTGAGGGTATCGGCGTTGTCGCCGCCGCGAAGGGTATCCCTGTCGTCGCCGCCCCAGAGGAAGTCGCGGCCCCCTCCGCCGGTCAGGTCGTCGCCCCAGTTGGTGCCGACAAACTGGTAGTCGCGGCCGTCAGGCGCAGCCCACAGCTTTGCTTCCGTGCGGGGATCCAGAATCTGGGCATGCGACCCTCTATCTGATTCCCAGCTCACGACAAGACGACCGTCGAGAAGCCTGGATAGTGTGGGCTCTACGTCATCGGCTACATTAAGCGTAACGGGATTGCCTATGGGGACAAAGGCAGGGTCGTATTCTCTGATGACAATGTTGCGGTTATTGGTGGGATCCGGGGTATCATAGGCTAGAACAAAGCCGCCGTTCTCCAACGGTGTTACGACCGGTGAGGCGATGGCTTCCCCACTGCTTGCAAGTTCGATGACGTTGAAGCTGTTCCCCTGATCTGTAGAGACAGCCGCCTTGACCTTATGAAAGGATTGCTGATTGGAATTCTCGTTCCACACGATGACGATGTTGGACCCAATCCGGATGCCACTTAGTTCAGGGAAAACAGGATCGGGATCAGTGGTCGAATACGCGCCCATCTGAACTGGAGACAAGGATGTCCCGTCAGGACCACTCAAGGCTTTGAATATCTTAAATGTGCGGGTGGTGATCGACCCGACGGTAACGGATTCGATTGTGGTAAAGGCTCTTACGAACGAACTAGCAAAGTCCGTATAAACGACGCTCGTTGCGTCAACATTGTGTTCAACCCCTTGGGAGAACGTGTACTGACGGACACCTGCAGGGTCGAGATCGGAAGGGACAATCGTTACGGCTGGATGAACGTAGAAGGGGTTTGCGTTATACTGCGCGTAAGAAAGAATAAATCCGCCCCCTGGGCTCTCTACAATTTGGGTAGAGCGCACAGGGTAGGAGCCATTAGCATGGAAGCCAAAGCTTCTCACTGGGGTTAGAACTTCAGGTATCTCGTTATTGATGGTAAAAGCATCGAGAACACGGTATTCTTTGATAGTACGTGATCCTGTGGACGGCACATCCCAAGCGACGACGAATCGCCCATCGCTGAGCACCTGGACGACAGGATTTCTCTCGTCCACCGACCTTACAGGATCTCCGGCCCAAAAGGCATTTCCCTTGGGCGTCCCATCCGCGTTGAAGATCTGGCCGCGGATGGCGAAAGAGCCATCATCATTAAAGAAATCAGGAGTGGCCCAAACCGCCACAAAGGTCCCATCGGGAAGCGCTGCAATGCTGGCCCCCTGATTGGCGGCAGTACCCCCCTGACCAAGAATGATCCTGGGACCCCAAACCTGCAGCGACATGTTACACCCTCCTCAAGGAGAGTGCTTTATAATAACATTGTATGAAACCCACAAGTGCGGCAGAACACACCATTCCGGGTATGGGTTGCATGGTGAAGCGGAGGGGGCACGACCGAGATTACAACGGCCGAGCATAACCCCGCCCACTCCTTATGAAGAGGCGAGGAGCCGGTCTCCCTTGAGAAGGCTTTTTGGTTTCAAACCCACCCGCCGTCGACGAGATAGGTCTGGGCGGACATGGCGCTGGAATCGTCCGAGCCGAGGAAGAGGGCGAAGTTCGCGATGTCCTGCGGCACGAGCTTGCGTTTGACGCACTGCCGCTTCAGCAGCTCCTTCTCGCCTTCCGGCGTGAGCCACAGGTCGATCTGGCGCTGGGTCATGATCCAGCCCGGCACCACGCAGTTCACGCGGATGTTCTTCGGCCCGAGCTCCCGCGCCAGCGCGCGGGTCAAGCCGACAGCGGCGGATTTCGCCGTCTTGTAGGCCGCGAAGGAATCGTCGCTCACCATGTAGCTGGTGGAGCCCATGTTGATGATGGAGCCTCCGCCTGCCCGCTCCATATCCGGAAGCACGGCCTGCGCGGCGAAGAACTGGTGGTCGAGATTGGTCGCGAAGCGCTCGCGCCAGTACTCCGGCGTGACCTGATCGATGGTGTGACGATCGTCCCTGGCCGCATTGTTGACCAGGATCGTGATGGGGCCGATCGCCTCGCTGGCGCGGCGGATGGCGGCCTGGAACGCCGGGATGTCCCGCACGTCGCTGTGCTCGAAATGAACACGCTCGCCGAGCTCCTTCACCAGCGCCTCACCCGCTTCGGCATTGTAGTCGAGGATGGCGACGTTGCTGCCCTGCGCATGGAAGGAGCGCGCAATGCTCTCGCCGATGCCGCTGGCGCCGCCGGTGATGAGAACCGTCCTGCCCTTCAGGGAGGGATATGTCGTCTGGGTCATGAAGCTCGTATCCTGGAGTGAGGCGGTGATGGCGTTGCAGCGTCCTTACAACGCTGCAACGTGGGGTCTTCGCACCTTCGGCGTTTACTCGCTGCCCTTTGTCTTCGGCACGTAGGGTCCGTTGCCGTCGAAAGTGTAGGCGGTCTTCACCGTGGTGTAGAATTCCTGGGCGTAGCGGCCCTGCTCGCGCGGGCCGTAGCTGGAGCCCTTCCGGCCGCCGAACGGCACGTGGTAATCGACACCGGCGGTGGGCAGGTTCACCATCACCATGCCGGCCTCCGCATGCCGCTTGAAGTGGCTGGCATATTTCAGGCTCGTGGTGCAGATGCCCGAGGACAGACCGAACGGCGTGTCGTTGGCCAGCTCCAGCGCCTCGTCGTAGTCCCTGGCCCGGATCACCGTCGCCACCGGCCCGAAGATTTCCTCGCGCGCCACCCGCATCCGGTTGTCCACCTCCGTGAACAGCGCCGGTGCCAGATAGAAGCCGGGCGCATCGCGCTTGAGAAGCTCGCCGCCCGCCACGAGCTTGGCGCCCTCCTCCTGGCCGATCTTGATGTACTTGAGGTCCTGATCGAGCTGACCCTGGTCCACCACCGGGCCGATATGGGTGCCGCTTTTGAGCGCATCGTCGATGACGAGCCCCTGCATCCGCTCCTGCATCGCCTGAACGAAGCGGTCGTGGATCCCTTCCGTCACGATCAGCCGCGAGGACGCCGTGCAGCGCTGGCCGGTGGAGAAGAAGGCCGAGTTGATGGCGCACTCGACCGCCACCTTCAGGTCGGCATCGTCGAGCACCACCATCGGGTTCTTGCCGCCCATCTCGAGCTGAACCTTCTTCATCGGATCGGCCGTGATGCAGGTCTGGGCGACGCGCCGTCCCGTCGGCACGGATCCCGTGAACGAGATCGCCGCGACCTTCGGGCTCTGCAGCATGGCCTCGCCCACCACCGAGCCTTTGCCCATCACCAGGTTGAACACGCCCGCCGGCACGCCGGCCCGGACGATGATCTCGGAGAGGGCATGGGCGGAGCCCGGCACCAGCTCGGCGGGCTTGAACACCACCGTGTTGCCGTAGGCCAGCGCCGGCGCGATCTTCCAGGCCGGAATGGCGATGGGGAAGTTCCACGGGGTGATGAGCCCGACCACGCCCACCGGCTCGCGGGTGATCTCCACATCCACGGCCGGCCGCACCGAGGGCAGCTTCTCGCCGGACAGGCGCAGGCACTCGCCGGCGAAGAAGTGGAAGATCTGCCCGGCGCGGGTGACCTCGCCGATGCCCTCGGGCAGGGTCTTGCCCTCCTCGCGGGAGAGCAGGCGGCCGAGCTCCTCCTTGCGGGCCAGGATCTCGTCGCCCACGGCTTTGAGGATGTCGTGGCGGGTCTGGATCGAGGAATGGGACCAGGCCGGGAAGGCCGCATAGGCCGCATCGATGGCGGCTTCAGCCTCGGCCGCCGACGCGCGGGCGAACTCGCCGATCACGTCGTGGGTGTTCGACGGATTGAGATTCGGCGAGGCCTCCGACGCCCCAACCCATTCGCCTGCAATATAGTTCTTCGTCATCACCATGTCTCCATTCCGTATGCAGCCTCACATGCGCCCTGCCGATGCGAATGGCAAGGAGGCGGGGAGGCAAGGGTTCCTGAAGCAAGAGTTCTTCGGCTACTTCTTCCGGTTATAGACATCGAGGGACACGGCTGCGAGCAGCACCAAGCCCTTGATGACCTGCTGATAGTCGATTCCGATGCCAAGGATCGACATGCCGTTGTTCATGACACCCATGACGAAGGCGCCGATCACGGCCCCGGTGACCTTGCCGACGCCGCCGGTGGCCGAGGCGCCTCCGATGAAAACGGCCGCGATCACGTCGAGCTCGAAGCCAAGGCCGGCCTTCGGCGTCGCGGTGTTGAGGCGCGCCGCGAAGATCAGGCCTGCGAGCCCGGCCAGGACGCCCATGTTCACGAACGTCAGAAACGTCAGCCGCTCGGTCTTGATGCCGGAGAGCTTCGCCGCCTTCTCGTTGCCGCCCAGAGCGTAGATGCGCCGGCCGATCGTGGTGCGGTTGGTCACGAAGGCGTACAGCGCGATCAGGACCGCCATGATGACCAGAACGTTCGGCAAGCCGCGATAGGTCGCCATGAGGTAGCAGAAGGCGATCACGAGAACGGCCAGAAGGGCGTTCTTGAAGACGAACAGGCCCAAAGGTGCCGTCTCGACCTTGTGCTTCACCTGGTTCGCGCGGCTGCGGACGCTGAAATAGATCAGGGCCACGACGCTCGCGGTTCCGAGGAACAGGGCGGTGTAGTTGAACCCTTGCCCACCAAAGACATCGGGAAGGAAGCCCGAACTGAGGCGCTGGAAGACCACCGGGAACGGGCCGACCGACATGCCGCCGAGAAGGGCCAGGGTCAGCCCCTTGAACACCAGCATGCCCGCGAGGGTCACGATGAACGACGGTACCTTGAAATAGGCGACCCAGTAGCCCTGGGCCGCTCCGATCAGGCCGCCGACCGCAAGGCACGCGACGGTCGTCGTGACCGGATCGACGCCCCACTTGACCATCATCATGGCCGCGAGACCGCCCACGAAGCCGACGATCGACCCCACCGAGAGATCGATATGCCCGGCCACGATCACGAGCAGCATGCCCAGCGCCATGATGACGATGTAGCTGTTCTGCAGGACCAGGTTGGTGAGGTTCAGGGGCCGCAGCAGGGTGCCGTCGGTCACGACCTGGAAGAACAGCATGATGACCAGCAGCGACAACAGCATCCCGTAGTCGCGGAAGTGGGCCTTGACGAAGTCCAGCCATGACGTCTGCTGGGGAACGTGAAGCTCTTCTGCGGTTCTCGTGTCCATCTCAGCGCCTCCCCGACTTGACGATAGCGTGCATGATCTTTTCCTGTGAGGCCTCGGCGGCGTCGAGTTCGGCCACGATGGCGCCCTCGTTCATCACATAGATCCTGTCGCACATGCCGAGCAGCTCCGGCATCTCGGACGAGATCATGAGAACGCCCTTCCCGGCGTCGGCCAGTCCGTTGATGATCGTGTAGATTTCGTATTTCGCGCCCACGTCGATGCCGCGGGTCGGCTCGTCCAGGATGAGGATCTCCGGATCGGAGAAGAGCCACTTGCTCAAGACCACCTTCTGCTGGTTTCCGCCCGACAGATTGACCGCCTCCTGGAAGACGTTCGAGGAGCGGATCCTCATCCTGGCGCGATAATCGTTGGCCACGGCGAGCTCGCGGATGTCGTCGATGACGAAGTTCTTGGCCACCCCCTCCAGGTTCGCCAGGGTGATGTTCTTCCGGATGTCCTCTTCCAGAACCAAGCCGTAGGTCTTCCGGTCCTCCGTGGCGTAGGCGATGCCGTTTCCGACGGCTTTTTCCACCGTGCCGACGTCGATCTCCCGGCCGTGCAGCCGAACACGGCCGGAGACGTTCTGCCCGTAGCTGCGGCCGAAGAGGCTCATGGCGAATTCCGTCCGCCCTGCTCCCATCAGGCCTGCGATGCCGACGATCTCGCCGCGTCTGATGTGCAGGTCGACATTCTTGACCACCTGCACGTTCGCATGGAGCGGATGGTAGGCGGACCAGTTCTCCACCTGGAAGATCGTCTCGCCGATCTTGGCCTCCCGCTTGGGATAGCGGTCCGCCATGGTCCGTCCGACCATGCCTCGGATGATCCGGTCCTCGCTGATCGTTTCGGCCCGGCAATCCAGCGTCTCGACGGTGCTTCCGTCACGAAGGACGGTAATGGAATCCGCCACCTTCGAAATTTCGTTGAGCTTGTGCGAAATCAGGATCGAGGAGATGCCCTGCGCCTTGAACTGCAGAAGGAGGTTCAGGAGCGCATCGCTGTCCTTCTCGTTCAGGCTCGCGGTCGGCTCGTCGAGGATCAGCAGCTTGACCCTTTTCGACAACGCCTTCGCGATCTCGACGAGCTGCTGCTTGCCCACGCCGATATTGGTGACCAGCGTGTCCGGGGCCTCGTTGAGTCCCACCATCCGGAGCAGCTCCTTCGTGCGTGCGAAGACCGCCGACCAGTCGATGACGCCGAATTTCGCCTGCTCGTTGCCGAGGAAGATGTTCTCGGCGATCGACAGAAGCGGCACCAGGGCCAGCTCCTGGTGGATGATGATGATGCCGAGCTCCTCGCTGTCGGCGATGCCCTTGAACCGGCGTTCCTGTCCCTCGTAGACGATCTGGCCGGAATAGGAGCCGTGCGGATAAACTCCGCTCAAGACCTTCATCAGGGTGGATTTTCCCGCGCCATTCTCGCCGACCAGCGCATGGATCTCACCGGTCTTGACGGTGATGTTGACGTTATCCAGGGCTTTGACCCCCGGGAACGTCTTGGTGATCCCCCGCATCTCAAGGATCGCGTTCATCACTCAAACCTCAGGCAACTCAAGGGAAAGGCGCAGGGCCGCATCGGAAACGAGCAGGGACCCCGCGCACCGGCGCAGGACCCCTCCCCATGTTCAAGCCTTATTTGAACTGGTCTTCCTTGTAGTAGCCGCTGCCGACCAGAACCTCTTTCCAGTTCGAAGCGTCGACGCTGACAGGCTTCAGCAGGTAGGACGGAACGACCTTCACGCCGTTCTCGTAGGTCTTGGTGTCGTTCACCTCGGGCTGCTTGCCCGACAGGACCGCATCCACCATGTTGGCCGTAACCTTCGCGAGCTCGCGGGTGTCCTTGAACACGGTCTGGGTCTGCTCCTTGGCGAGGATCGACTTCACGGACGGCACCTCGGCGTCCTGGCCGGTAATCACCGGCATGGGCTGTTGCGCGGAGCCGTAGCCGACGCCCTTGAGCGATGAGATGATGCCGATGCTCAGTCCGTCGTAAGGCGACAGAACCGCGTCGACGCGCTTGTCCGTGTAGAAGGCGCTCAGCAGGTTGTCCATGCGGGCCTGTGCGACAGCGCCGTCCCACCGCAGGGTCGAGACCTTGTCCATGCCCATCTGGCCGCTCTGCACCTTGAGCTTGCCGCTCTTGATGTACGGCTCGAGCACCGACATGGCGCCGTTGTAGAAGAAGTAGGCGTTGTTGTCGTCCGGCGAGCCGCCGAAGAGCTCGATGTTGAACGGACCCTTGCCCTCCTTCAATCCGAGAGCCTTCTCGATATAGCCGCCCTGGAGCACGCCGACCTGGAAATTGTCGAAGGTGGCGTAGTAGTCGACGTTCTTCGAATTGCGGATGAGACGGTCATAGGCGATGACCTTGATGCCGCTGTCGGCGGCCTGCTGCAATGCGTCTGAGAGCGTCGTGCCGTCGATGGAGGCGATCACCAGCACCTTCACGCCCTTGGTGATCATGTTCTCGATCTGGGAAAGCTGGTTCGGGATGTCGTCCTCGGCGTATTGGAGATCGACGTTGTAGCCCTTCTCCTTCAGCACCTTGACCATATTGTTGCCGTCGTCGATCCAGCGCGCGGACGATTTCGTGGGCATGGCCACGCCGACGGTGCCTTTGTTCTGGGCCTGGGCCGGGCCGAGAAGGCCTGCGGCTCCGAGGGCCAGCGCCGCGATTGCAGTCGTGAAAGTCCTCAAGGTCGTTCTCCCTGTCTTTATCCGATGGCCGAGCCGAGCGGTCCATGGTTGTGCCGGCTCATATCTAGAGTTCCGATACGGCACGCCCAGCGGCCTGGGCAGCCCTCCTGCCGAGGAGCGGCGTCCAAGCGCCAGCGTCTTGAGAGGGCTCTTCTTCAGGAGCCCTTGCGGCTCGCATATCAGGCGATTTGCTCACGAAAGTCACGTGCTCAATCGCCCAATAATACTATAATACTATTTTGAAATGGAGAAGTGGCCAGGGCCGATTTCCCGCAGCTCGGTGAAGCCCGGCGAACGGGTCTACTCGGTTGAGAAAGCGTGCGTTTCGATGGCCGCGAGAGCACTTTCGCCATGCTTGATCCGGACCCGCTCGGCCGCCTGCATGATCAGGGCGGACATGGCCTCGCTGGCCCCGGACGGATTCTGCCGCTCGATGGCGTCGAACACCGCCTGGTGCTGCTGCATGACGTTCTCGAAGCGATCGTCGCTCGAGACGGGAGAGCTGATCGTGAAGGACGTCGCCAGCGCCGCGCCGATAACCGAGCCGATGGACTGGAGGAACGGATTTCCGGAGGCCTCGAGAATGGCCTGGTGAAAGGCCAGGTCGGCCTTGGTGAAACCCTGGCGGTTCGTGGCGCAGCCATACATCGCCTGAAGGGCGCTCCTCATGGTCTCCACCTGTTTCGGGCTCCGCCGCAGGGCGGCGGTAGCGCAGGCGAAAGGTTCGAGCGTCTGCCGGATCTCGAACAGCCAACCCAGGAACTGCGCATCCACGCCGAGTTCGAGATGCCATTCGAGGATGTCGGCATCGAACATGTTCCAGTTGTTCCGGTCGAGAACTTTCGTGCCCACCTTGGTCTTGGATTCGATCAGGCCTTTCGCTGCAAGGGTCTTCAAGGCTTCGCGCAGGGCGGTCCGGGATACGCCGAACAGCTCCATCAGCTCGGCGTCGCCCGGCAGGATGCTGCCCACCGGGAAGCGTCCCCGCATGATGTTCTGGCCGATGCCGTGGGCCACGAGATCGTGGGCCGACCGCGTTCTCGCTGGCTTCTGCAGATCGCTTGCCAAAACCATGATGCTACTCTCGAGCCCCTATCTTGCCCGGACCGATGCCGCCGACAATCCCCTTTGAAGAACGATGAAGGCGAACAGGAGCGCTCCGATCGCGATCTTGGTCCACCAGGAACTCAAGGTTCCCTCGAAGGTGATGTAGGTCTGGATCAATCCCTGGATCAGCACGCCGACCAGCGTGCCGATGATCGTGCCGGAGCCCCCCGTCAGGAGAGTGCCGCCGATAACCACGGCCGCGATCGTGTCGAGCTCGACTCCGGTTGCTGCAAGGGAATAACCTGCGGACGTGTAAAAAGAAAACACGATTCCGGCCAAGGCGGCCAGAAAACTCGACAGCATGTATATCCTGATCGTCGTCTTCCCCACCGGCACCCCCATCAGCTGGGCGGAGGCCCGGTTGCCGCCGAGAGCATAGACGTTGGCGCCGAACCGGGTGAAATGCGCCAGCACGACACCGCATGCGACGACCAGCAGCATGGCGATCGCCACGAAGGTCAGGCGCCCGCCCCCGGGAAGCGGGAAGGCGATATCCGTGATCTGGCCATAGGCCTCCGCGTTGATCGGGATGGAATCCGTCGTCAGAACGAAGCACAGGCCCCGCGCGAGGAACATCCCCGCCAGAGTGACGATGAAGGCCGGGATCTCGAAGGCGTGGATCAGAAGCCCCATGCCCGCCCCGAACAGGGCCGCGAGGCCGAGAACCAGCACGAAGGCGAGGTACGGATTGATGCCGTACCGCTCGATCGCAACCGCCAGGAAAACCCCCGTGAAGGCGATGACGGAGCCCACCGACAGGTCGATGCCGCCCGAGAGGATCACGAAGGTCATACCGACCGCGACGATGCCCAGGAAGGCGTTGTCGGTGAGCAGATTGCCGATCACGCGCGTCGAGGCGAAGCTCGGAAACTGCGCGAGGCAGATCAGGTAGCCGACGATGAACACGCCAAGGGTGATCAGAACCGGCAGGTGACGGCGCATCATGCCCTCCCCCTCTTCCAAAGGATGCCGAGCCCCGTCAGGACCGGCGACTGCGCCAGAAGCACCGCCAGCACCACGATGGCCTTCACGATCAGGTTGTACTCGGGCGGGTAGCCGCTGAGCAGGATGCCGGTGTTCATGGCCTGGATGATGAGGGCGCCCACCACCGACAGCCCGAGGCTGAATCGCCCGCCGAACAGGGACGTGCCGCCGATCACCACCGCCAGAATCGCGTCGAGTTCGAGCCAGAGGCCCGCATTGTTGGCGTCCGCGCCCCGAATGTCCGCCGTGACGATGAGCCCGGCGATGGCCGCGCACAGGCTGCACCACATGTAGACCGCGATGGTGACCGCCTTCGTGCCGATCCCCGCATAGGCGCTCGAGCGCACATTGGCCCCGATGGCTTCGATGAACAGGCCCAGCGCCGTGGAGCGCACCACGAGATGGGTCACGACCAGCATCACGAGAGCGATCACGACCGGCATGGGCAGCATCAGGAACGAGCCGCTGCCGATGGCCGCGAAGCCCTCGCTGACGAAGGTGATGATCTGTCCCTCCGTGATGAGCTGCGCGAAGCCCCGCCCCGCCACCATGAGGATGAGGGTCGCGACGAAGGGCTGGATTTCGAGAACTGCCACGAGAATGCCGTTCCACAGGCCGCAGGCCAGTCCGATCCCCGCCGCCGCCGCCAGCGCGACCGGAAACGGATACCCCTGCGCCGTGAGGGTCGCCGCCATGGCTCCGGCGATGGCCATCACGGCGCCGACCGAGAGATCGATGCCGCGCGTGGCGATGACCAGCGTCATTCCCAGCGCCAGGATCGCCACGGGAGCCCCCCGGTTGAACACGTCGATCAGGCTGCCGAAGAGACGGCCGTCCTGGAGGCGTATGGCGAAGAAGTCCCGGAACACCAGCCAGTTGACGAAAAGAACGACCAGGAGCGCCGCAAGCTGCGGCAGACCCTTGGGAAGGAAACGAGGAGCACTGGCCTGCATGACGCTACTCATTGATGGCTCGCGATCGTCGTCATGATCGTATCCGCATTGACTTCGGCTCCCGACAATTCGCGCACATGCTTTCGGTCGCGCAGCACGATCACCCGGTCGCTGTAGGAGGCGATTTCCTCCAGCTCGGACGAAATCACCAGCAGGGCGAGGCCGTCCTCGCAGAGCCGCTCGATCAGACGGATGATCTCGGCATGGGCGCCGACATCGATGCCGCGGGTCGGCTCGTCCAGGATCAGGAAGCGCGGCTCCGTGGCCAGCCACCGGGCCAGCAGGGCCTTCTGCTGATTGCCGCCCGAGAGCAGCCCGATCGGCTTTTCGGCGTCGGGCGTGCGAATGTCGAGGAGCTTGATGAAACGGTTGGCGATCTCGTCCTGCTTGCGCCGGGGAAGCTGATGCAGCCAGCCGCGCTGCGCCTGCAGGGCGAGAATGATGTTTTCCCGGATGGACAGTTCCGCGACGATGCCCTCCGTCTTGCGGTCCTCCGGCGTGAAGCCGAACCGCAGCCTGGAGGCATCCCGGGCAGAGGCGATGCGCACCGGCTTGCCGTCGACGTAGGCCTGCCCGGTCTCTGCGCGCTCGATGCCGAAAACCAGTTTCGCCGTCTCCGTTCGGCCCGAACCGAGGAGGCCGGCCAAGCCCACCACCTCGCCGGGCCGAACGGCCAGGTCGAACGGTTCAACGAGGCGCCGCTTGCCGTAATCCTTGAACGCCACCACGGGATCGCCCGTGACGGCAGGACGCTGGTTCCGATGCAGGGCTTCGGCCGCGAGCTCCCGGCCGAGCATCATGGAGACGAGCTCGATGCGCGGGAGCTCCGCCGTGGGGCGCGAGCCCACCAGGCGTCCGTTCCTCAGGACGGTGATCCGGTCGCACACGGCATAGACCTGATCGAGAAAATGCGTGACGAAGACGATCCCGATGCCCCGCGCCTTCAGCTCGTTGAGGATGCGGAACAGGGTCTCGACCTCGTTCGCGTCCAGGCTGGCTGTCGGCTCGTCGAGGATCAGCACCTTGGCGGAGAGATCCACCGCGCGGGCGATGGCGACGATCTGCTGGACGGCGACCGAGAAGCTGCCCAGGGGATCGGCCACGTTGATCGAAAGCCCATAGGTCGACAGAAGCTCGGCGGACCGCCGCCGCATCTCTCCGGTCCGGACGAGGCCGAAGCGGTGGGGCTGACGCCCGATGAACAGGTTCTCGGCGACCGAGAGGTTGGGCAGGAGATTGACCTCCTGATAGACGGTGCCGATCCCCAGCGAGAGAGCGTGCGCGGGATCGCGCGCCTCGATCTCCTGCCCGTCGAGCCGGATGCTCCCGGCGTCGCGCTTGAAGACGCCCGTCAGCACCTTGATCAGCGTCGATTTGCCGGCGCCGTTCTCGCCCAGAAGGCCGTGAATCTCGCCGGCGCGCAGGGTGAAATGGACATGATCCAGCGCCTGAACGCCAGGAAAGCCCTTTGTCAGGCCGTTGATCTCGAGAAGATCAGGCCGTTCGTTGAATGACTGCATACCCTCGCCCGCTCACCGCAATGCCGCCTCCCGGCGGATCATGAGAGGCGGCGGGCCACGCGCCCGCCGCCGATGGGAACAAGGGTCAGTAGAGTTCCTTGCGCTTCGCGTACTCGGCCGCGGCCGTGTCCGGCGTGAAGACCTTGGACTCGGTCTGGATCCACTTCTTGGGCGCGGTGCCATCCTTCTTGTAGGCGATGAGGGCGTCCAGGGCCGGGCCCGCCATGTTCGGCGTCAGCTCCACGGTGACGTTGGCCTCCCCGTCGGCCATGGCCTTGAAGATGTCCGGCACGGCGTCGATGGAAACGATCTTGATGTCCTTGCCCGGCTTCAGACCCGCTTCCTTGATGGCCTGAATGGCCCCGATGGCCATGTCGTCGTTGTGGGCATAAACGGCGCAGATGTTCTTGCCGCCGCCTTCGGCCTTGATGAAGCTCTCCATGACCTCCTTGCCCTTCGTGCGCGTGAAGTCGCCCGACTGGGTGCGGATGATCTTCATGCCCGGGTTGGCAGCCACGACTTCGTCGAAGCCCTTCTTGCGGTTGATCGCCGGGCTCGACCCGACGGTGCCCTGGAGTTCGACCACATTGCACTTGCCGCCGGTTTCCTTGGCGAGCCACTCGCCCGCCACCTTGCCCTCGTACACGGTGTCGGAGGTGACGGCCGTGAGATAGAGGGAATCGTCCTTCGTCTCGATGGAGCGGTCGAGGAGAACGACCGGGATCTTCGCTTCCTTGGCCTCCTTGAGCACCGCGTCCCACCCGGTCGCCACGACGGGAGCGAGAAGAATGGCGTCGACGCCCTGGGCGATGAAGGACCGGACGGCGCGGATCTGATTTTCCTGCTTCTGCTGGGCGTCGGAGATTTTCAGATCGATGCCGCGCTTTTCAGCCTCGATCTTCGACACCTTCGTCTCCGCGGCTCGCCAGCCCGATTCCGAGCCGACCTGGGAAAAGCCCACGGTCATTTTGTTCTGTGCGTAAGCGGCGCCCGACGACAGCATCAGCGCAGCCATGCCGATTGTCGTCAGAAGATGACGAGCCTTCATGCGTTTTCTCCCTCTGCATTCCTGGATTTTAGACTTTAGCAGCCTTAACAGCCGCCTATTTATCATATTATATGCAGTCTCACTGACAGCCATCCGACGTTAGTCGTAATCGGAACCTTTTCCTGACCGGCTGCTGCGATCCGTGAAAGCGACCCTTGATGACTGAAGACAAAAAACGCGAGCTTCGAAGCCAAGCCTGGTTCGGCCGCCAGGACAAGATGGGCTTCTATTACCGCTCCTTCCTCAAGAACAGCGGCTTCCCCCAAGACCAGTTCGAGGGGCGGCCGGTGATCGGCATCTGCAACACCTGGTCCGAGCTGACCCCCTGCAACGCGCATTTCCGCACCATCGCCGAGCACGTGAAGTACGGCGTTCTCGACGCCGGCGGATTTCCGCTGGAATTCCCGGTCTCGTCCCTCGGCGAGGTCACGATGCGGCCCACCGCCATGCTTTTCCGCAACCTCGCGGCCATGGACGTAGAAGAGGCGATTCGCGCGCATCCGCTCGACGGCGTCGTGCTTCTCATGGGCTGCGACAAGACCACCCCCGCCCTGCTGATGGGCGCGGCCTCCGCGGATCTGCCGACCATCGGCGTGTCGGGCGGGCCGCAGCTGCGGGGCGTCTATCGGGGAAAATATATCGGCTCGGGCACCAACATCATCTCCATGAGCGAGCAGCTGCGCGCCGGCGAGGTGACCCTGCAGGAGTTTCACGAGGCCGAGGGCGGCATGAACCGCTCGGCCGGGCACTGCATGACCATGGGGACCGGCTCGACCATGGCCTCGATGGTGGAGGCGCTCGGCGTCGGCCTGCCCGAGAACGCCGCCATTCCGGCGGCGGACGCGCGCCGCAATCAGCTCGCCCGCATGGCCGGGCGGCGCATCGTCGAGATGGTGAAGGAGGATCTCGTCCTGTCGAAGCTCCTGACCCGTCAGGCCTTCGAGAACGCCGTCCGCACGCTCGCGGCCATCGGCGGATCGACGAACGCCGTCGTGCACCTGCTGGCCATCGCCGGTCGCGCGGGGATCGACCTGACCCTCGACGATTTCGACAGGCTGGGCCGCGACGTCCATTGCCTCGTGGACCTGATGCCTTCCGGTCGCTTCCTGATGGAGGATTTCTACTACGCGGGCGGTCTGCCGGTGGTCCTGCGCACGCTCGGCGAGCGCGGCCTCCTTCACAAGGATGCCCTGACGGTCAACGGCAAGTCGCTTTGGGAGAACGTGAAGGACGCCCCCTGCTGGAACCGCGAGGTAATCACCACCTTCGAGGAGCCTTTCAAGCCTGAGGCCGGCATCGCGATCCTGCGCGGTAACATCGCCCCCAACGGCGCGGTCATCAAGCCGTCCGCGGCCTCTCCCGAGCTGATGAACCATACCGGCCGCGCCGTCGTGTTCGAGACGATCGAGGAGCTGCACGAGCGCATCGACGACGATACGCTCGACATCGACGAGACCTGCGTCATGGTGCTCAAGAATTGCGGCCCGAAGGGCTATCCCGGGATGGCCGAGGTCGGCAACATGCCCCTGCCGCAGAAGCTGCTGCGGAAAGGGGTGCGCGACATGATCCGCATCTCGGACGCGCGGATGTCCGGCACGGCCTACGGCACCGTGGTGCTGCACGTGGCTCCGGAGGCGGCGGCCGGAGGGCCCCTCGCCCTCGTCCGCAACGGGGATCTCATCACCCTGGACGTGGCGGCCCGCAGCCTCCATCTTCACGTGGACGCGGAGGAGCTCGAGCGCCGCCGCGCCGCCTGGGCTGCGCCGCAGCCGCATGCCACGCGAGGCTACGTGAAGATGTATGTCGATCACGTCATGCAGGCGGACACGGGCGCGGACCTCGATTTCCTCGTCGGGAAAACCGGCGCGCCGGTTCCGCGCGACAACCACTAGCGCATCGTGCGGAAAAGTGGACCCGGTTTTCCGCTGGGACGATGCGCCGCCTTAAGAAGGGAGCATCGGATTGATCCCAAAAGTGCATTCCACTTTTGGGTCCGATGCTCTAACCGCAAGATCCAACAGACAGAACGTTTCAGGGAGAGAACATGTCTTCGCTCGGCAGATCGTCCAGCCGTCCCTATCGCGGCGTGTATCCGGTGGCGCCGACCATCTTCACCGAGAGCGGCGAGCTGGACCTCGACGGACAGAAGCGCGCCATCGACTTCATGATCGATGCCGGGTCCGACGGCCTTTGCATCCTGGCGAATTTCTCCGAGCAGTTCCTGCTCACCGACGCCGAGCGCGACACGGTGATGCGCACGGTGCTCGACCATGTCGCGGGCCGTGTTCCGGTGATCGTCACCACGAGTCATTTCTCGACCGACATCTGCGCCGACCGCTCCAAGCGCGCGCAGGAAGCCGGGGCCGCCATGGTGATGATCATGCCGCCGTTCTACGGCGCGACCCTGCGTGTCTCGGAAGCCGGGATCCACGAGTTCTTCCGTCGCGTGTCCGATGCGATCAGCATCCCGATCATGATCCAGGACGCGCCGATGGCGGGCACCTCCCTATCGCCCGCGTTCCTCGCCAGGATGGCGAAGGAGATCGCCAACGTGTCCTATTTCAAGATCGAGGTCGCAGGAACCGCCAACAAGCTGCGGGACCTGATCGCCCTGGGCGGCGATGCGATCGAGGGTCCCTGGGACGGCGAGGAGGCGATCACCCTCATGGCCGATCTCGATGCCGGTGCGACCGGCGCGATGACCGGCGGCGCGTATCCGGACGGCATCCGTCAGATCATCGATCCCTACTTCGCGGGCAACCGCGAGGAAGCCGCAGCCGCCTATGAGCGCTGGCTGCCGCTGATCAACTACGAGAACCGGCAATGCGGCCTCTCGGCCGCGAAGGCGCTCATGAAGGAGGGCGGCGTGATCGGTTCCGAAGCGGTCCGCCACCCGCTCCAGCCGCTGCACCCGGAGACCCGCAAGGGCCTGATCGAGATCGCGCGGCGCCTCGACCCGGTGGTGCTCCGCTGGGGGCGCTAGAGCATTTTCGCCCCCGAAAACGCGAAAAACCCAAAAACGGGCTGTTTCCACGAAAAGGGGAAACAGCTCTGGTGGGTGAGCTCTGCAGGATCGCCTCCTCCGCAGGCGACGGCGGATATCCCGCTGCCCGAATCCAGCGCTCGGCTCTCTTTTGGCTCGGACTTACCGGCAACGGCACGGCTCCTCGGTGGAGCGACCCGCACCGCCCTCCGACTTCGGGCCCATCCTCACGCTCCCGGGAGGGCGGAACAACCTAGGCCGTTCAATCACTTATCGCGACGTCCGACAGGTTGTCGCGAAAGCCCGGTGTTGTAAACACGGGGGCTCTGTTGTAAGGCATTGCCGCGCCTCAGTCGCGCGCTTCCTCACCCGAAGCGCATGCGCGGGGCGTGACATCGACCTGGGACGGCAATCCCGTAGGGCCCACGTTCCGGGCGCGCAGCGCGTTGCGTTGTTCCGTGCTTCCGATCATCGGCTCACCTGCCATGATTTCGCACCAAAAGCCCCGCTACGGGCCTCTCCCGATGTCCGGATCGCCTCTAGGATTGGAATTTCGCGGATGAATGCTCCCGCTCCAAAAGTCTCGTTCGTCTCCCTGGGCTGCCCGAAGGCCCTCGTCGATTCCGAGCGCATCATCACGCAGCTTCGCGCCCAAGGTTACCAGCTGACCAAGGAGCACGACGGGGCGGACGTGGTCATCGTCAACACCTGCGGCTTCCTGGACAGCGCCAAGGCCGAGTCCCTGGAAGCCATCGGCGACGCGATGGCGGAGAACGGCAAGGTCATCGTGACCGGCTGCATGGGCGCCGAGCCCGAGCAGATCCGCGAGCACTTCCCGAACGTGCTCGCGATCACCGGACCGCAGGCCTACGAATCGGTCGTCTCGGCCGTTCACCGGGCCGCTCCCCCAGCGCACGATCCCTTCGTGGACCTCGTGCCGCCACAGGGCGTGAAGCTGACGCCGCGCCATTACGCCTATCTGAAGATCTCCGAGGGCTGCAACAACCGCTGCACCTTCTGCATCATCCCGAAGCTGCGCGGAGACCTGGTCAGCCGCCCCATCGGGGACGTGCTGCGCGAGGCCGAGAAGCTCGCCAAGGCCGGCGTGAAGGAGCTGCTGGTGATCTCGCAGGACACCAGCGCCTACGGCCTCGACATCAAGTACCAGCCGAGCCTGTGGAAGAACCGCGAGGTTCGCACCCGCTTCTACGAACTCGGCAAGGAGCTGGGCGAGCTGGGCATGTGGGTGCGCATGCACTACGTCTATCCCTACCCGCACGTGGACGAGATCATCCCGCTCATGGCGGAAGGCCGGATCCTCCCGTATCTCGACATCCCGTTCCAGCATGCCTCGCCAAGCGTGCTCAAGGCCATGCGCCGCCCGGGCAACCAGGAGAAGACCCTGGACCGGATCCGGAAATGGCGTGAGATCTGCCCCGATCTGGCGATCCGCTCCACCTTCATCGTCGGCTTCCCGGGCGAGACGGACCAGGACGTGGACTTCCTGATGCAGTGGCTCAAGGAAGCCAAGATCGACCGCGCCGGCTGCTTCCAGTACGAGCCCGTGCAGGGCGCGCCCGCCAACGACATCCCGGGCGCCGTTCCCGACGAGGTCAAGGAAGAGCGCTGGCACCGCTTCATGCAGACCCAGCAGGAGGTCAGCGCCGCGCTGCTGAAGGGTCGCGTCGGCAAGACGCTTCCGGTCATCATCGACGAGCAGGGCGCGACCGTCGCGACGGGCCGCACCAAGTACGACGCGCCCGAAATCGACGGCGTGGTCTACGTGGCCTCCAAGACGCCGCTGAAGCCGGGCGAGATCGTCAACGTGAGGATCGAGAGCTCGGACGAATACGACCTGCACGGAACGGCGGTCTGACCCTCGTTTCCATCAAGCCCTAGTGCATCGTGCAGAAAAGTGGATCCGGTTTTCTGCGTCGAACGATGCGCGCTCCCAAGACTGGAGCATCTGAGCTTCCAACGTCGTGCCCGGCCTCGTGCCGGGCATCCACGTCGTCTCGGCGCGGTGTTCCCAAGACGTGGATGGCCGTTATGGCCCTCCATCGATTTGACTGCCGCCGATCGTGCGAACCCCCGCGGCTTCCCAATCATTCCTCGCCCTGGCCATCGAGCCGTTCGTGTCGATCCCCCGCGAGGCATCCTCGATGAGAAACGTCTCGAATCCCGCGCCGGCGGCATCGATCGCCGTCCAGGCGACACAGAAATCCGTGGCGAGGCCCGCGCAGAACACGCGCTTGAAACCGCGCTCCTTCAGGTAGCCTTCGAGACCCGTTGAGGTCGTCCGGTCCGCCTCCCGGAAGCCGGAATAGCTGTCGATGCCGGCGTTGTAGCCTTTGCGGACGATGAGCTGGGCGTGGGGGATCTGCAGGTCGCGGGAGATCTCCGCGCCCGCCGTTCCCTGGACGCAATGGTCGGGCCAGAGCACCTGCGGCCCATAGTGGAGCGCGATCACCTCGAAAGGCTGCCTGCCGGCATGGCTCGACGCGAAGGAGGCATGGCCCGGCGGATGCCAGTCCTGGGTCAGGACCACGTGCCGGAAGGCGCTGGCCAGGCGGTTGATCGGCCCGATCACCGCATCCCCGTCCGGGACGGCAAGGGCTCCGCCCGGCAGAAAGTCGACCTGAACGTCGACCACGATCAGAACATCCCGGTCATCCGGTCGAATGGGTCCTTGCTCAGCCATGGGCAGCCTCCTCGGTCCAGGAGAGGGTTTATAGATTTCCTCAAACAAAAAAGGCAGCCAATCTCTTGGCTGCCTTTTGCGTTGGCCGGACAATCGCCGCTTATTGCGGGATCTTGTCCTCGATGCCCTGCACGTAGAAGTTCATGCCGAGAACCTGCTGGTCGGAGAGCACGCCGTTGCCCTTGCACTCGATCTCCTTGCCGTCCTGGCCGATGATCGGGCACTTGAAGGGATTGAGCTTGCCGGACTTGATGGCGGCTTCGGTCTCCTCGGCCAGTTTCTTCACGTCGTCGGGCATGTTCTTGTAGGGGGTCATGACGACCATGTTGGCGTTCAGACCGCCCCAGGTGTCCTCGGACTTCCAGGTGCCGTCGAGAACCGCCTTGACGCGGGCGACGTAATAGTCGGACCAGTTGTCGACGATGGCGGTCAGCTGGGCCTTGGGGGCGAAGCGTTCCATGTCGGAGGCCTGGCCGAAGCCGAACTTGCCGCGGGCCTCGGCCGCCTGGATCGGGGCCGGGCTGTCGGTGTGCTGGGCCAGCATGTCGACGCCCTGGTCGAGCAGAGCCTTGGCGGCATCGCCTTCCTTGGCCGGGTCATACCAGGTGTTGGCGAACACGATCTTGATCTTGACGTTCGGGTTCACGGACTTGGCACCGAGGTAGAAGGCGTTGATGCCGGCGACCACTTCCGGGATCGGGAAAGCGCCGACATACCCGATGGTGTTCGACTTGGTCATCTTGCCGGCGATCTGGCCGATGATGTAGCGGCCCTCATGGAACTTCGCCGCATAGGTCGACAGATTCGGCGCGCGCTTGAAGCCGGTGGCGTGCTCGAACTTGATGTTCGGGTACTTCTTGGCGACCTTCAGGGTCGGCTCCATGAAGCCGAACGAGGTCGTGAAGATCAGGTCATGGCCGGTCCGGGCGAGCTGCTCGATGGCGCGCTCAGAATCGGCCTCGGGGACGCTCTCCACGAAGGTGGTCGTGACCTTGCCCGGGAAGGCCTTCTCGATCGCCTGCCGGCCTTGATCGTGCTGATAGCTCCAGCCGTGGTCGCCCACGGGGCCGACATAGATGAAGCCGACTTTGACCTTGTCCTTCGCCTGCGCCATCGCACCGGTTGCCGACAGAGCGGCAACGGCCACGCCTGCCAAAGCGCCGAAGACTTTCCGTGAAAACATGCTCGTTCCCTCGAGGTTAGATTTCCAGACATCCCTTACAGGTCTGAGGATTTCTGGCAAGAATTCCTTTGCTCACAATATCATCACTTTGCCTAGAGCATCGTGCGGAAAAGTGGATCCGGTTTTCCGCTAAGACGATGCTCTCATCTCAAAAGAACGCATCGAATGGATCCCAAAGTGCAAATCCACTTTTGGGTCCGATGCTTTAGCGGTCAGGCACGAAGGGAGCGCCCAGGGAACCGGGCGCTCCGATGGCCCGGCCATGACGCAGGGACAGGAGCAGAAGGGCGATGATGGTCGCAAGGTAGGGCACCGCCGACAGCATCTGCGAGGGCACGCCGAACTGGGCCGCCTGGGCATGCAGTTGCAGCACCGTCGCGGCCCCGAAGATATAGGCGCCGATCAGCAGCCAGCCGGGCCGCCAGGCGGCGAAAACCACCAGCGCGAGGGCGATCCAGCCGCGCCCCGCCGTCATGCCGGGCGACCAGAACCGGGTATAGACTAGGGCGAGATAGGCCCCTGCCAGGCCCGCGCAGGCGCCTCCGAAGAGGATGGCCAGGAACCGGGTGCGCAGGACGGGAAGCCCGAGGGCATTGGCCGAGGTGTGGTTCTCGCCGATGGAGCGGAGCGTCAGGCCGGAGCGCGTTCTGGTGAGGTAGAGGGCGATCAGGATCGTGAGCGCGAAGGACACGTAGACGAAGAGATCCTGCTCAAAAAAGAGGCGGCCGACATAGGGGATATCGCTCAGGCCCGGAATGTCGATCGGCGGGATGGGATCGCGCCGCGCGCCCACGAAGGGAGCGCCGACCAAGCCGGACAATCCCAGGCCGAAAATGGTCAGCGCCAGTCCGGAGCCGACCTGGTTCGCGGCAAAGCCCAAGACGACCAGGGCGAAGAGCGCTGCCATCATGGCGCCGGCAAGGACTCCAGCCAGGACCCCGAGGAGGGTGGAATCGAAGCTCACGGCGGCCGCGAAGCTGCAGGCCGCGCCCATGGCCATCATGCCTTCGACGCCGAGATTCAGAACGCCCGAGCGTTCGGTGACGAGTTCGCCGAGGGCCGCGATCAGAAGCGGCGTCGAAGCCGTCACGATGGTCAGCAGAATGGCCTCGAAAGTGGTCACTTGCCCCCTCCCCGTGCGACGAGACGAATGCGGTAGCTCACCAGGGCATCGGCCGCCAGGACGCAGAGCAGCAGGATGCCTTGGAAAGCCTGCGTGAGATCAAGCGGCAGCTTCAGCAGGATTTGCGCGCTCTCGCCGCCGATGAAGGTCAGGGCCACCACGAGCGCCGCGATGAGAATGCCGACGGGATGGAGGCGCCCCAGGAAGGCGACCGTGATGGCCGTGAAGCCGTAACCCGGCGAGATCGACGGCTGGAGCTGGCCGATCTGGCCGGAGACCTCGGAAATGCCCGCCAGACCGGCAAGCCCGCCCGAAATCGCGAACACCGACAGGGCCGTCACCTTCGAACTGAAGCCCGCGAACCGGGCGGCGCGCGGCGCGTCGCCGGTCAGCTTGAGGCGATAGCCGAAGAGGGTGCGCCCCAGGACCACCGCCGTCACGAGAACGGCGATCACTGCAAAAACGAAGCCGTAGTGAACGCGGCCTGCTTCAACGATGGGCGGCAACGTCGCCGCCGGATCGAACGTGACCGATTGGGGGAAGTTGAAACCCTGCGGATCGCGCCAGGGACCGCGCACGAGATAGTCGAGCGTGAGCTGCGCCACATAGACCAGCATGAGGCTGGTCAGGATTTCGTTGACGTTGAAGCGCGTCTTCAGAAACGCCGGGATCAGGCCGTAGAGCGCCCCGCCGACAATGCCGAGGAGCAGCATGAGTGGCAGCACCCAGAACCCGGCATCCGTTCCATGGGTTCTGAGGGCGAGCCAGCCGCCCAGGACGGCTCCCATGACGTACTGGCCTTCGGCGCCGATGTTCCAGAGATTGGCGCGAAAGCAATAGGACAGGCCGATCGCGATCAGCGCCAGCGGCGTCGCCTTGACGAGCAGCTCCTGCAACGACCACGGGTCGCTGAGAGGCTGAAGCACATAGACGTCGAACGCGGCGATGGGCGAACGGCCCATGAGCCAGATCACGAAGCCCGCGATGAGGAAGGCCGTCACGAAGGCCGCGACAGGCGCAAGGGTTCTGGCCACCGGCGAGACGGTGGCGCGGGGCGTCAGCTCAAAGCGCATGAGCGTCTCCCTGAGCTTGAGCGACGCCCAGCATCTCGAGACCGACCGCCTCCTTCGTCCATGCGCCGATGGGCTTCAGCGGGCTTAAGTACCCTTGATGAATCACGGCCATCTGGTCGGCCACCTCGAACAATTCGTCCAAGTCCTGGCTCACGACCACCACGGCGCTGCCTGCCCGCGCCAGGTCGACGAGAGCCTGCCGGATCAGCCGGGCAGCGCCCGCGTCCACGCCCCAGGTGGGCTGATCGACGATCAGCAGCTTGGGCTTTCGGATGATCTCGCGACCGATCACGAACTTCTGCAGGTTGCCGCCGGAGAGCTTGCGCGCCTGCGGGTCGCCTTCCGGCGTGCGCACGTCGAAGCTCTTGATGATCGAGCGGGCGAGCCGCCTGGCGGCATTGACCAGAATGAAGCCGGAGCGGCTGACCTCGGTGGCCGCATGGGAGATCAGCGTGTTCTCGCTCAGGCGGTGGGTCGGGGCGGCCGCGTGGCCGAGGCGCTCCTCCGGCACGAAGGCGGCGGCCAGCCGGCGCCGGGCATGGACGCCCAAGGTCCCGCAGGCCCGGCCCGCGATCACGATGGCGTCGGGGCGGCTGGCGAGCCTTTCGCCGGAGAGCGCCGCGAACAGCTCGCTCTGTCCGTTGCCGGCGACGCCCGCGATCCCCACCACCTCACCGGATCGGGCGACGAGATTGATGTCCTTCAGGGCCTGCCCGTGAAGCCCCACGGGCGGCATGTCGAGGTGGTCGACCCGCAGGACCTCGCCTTGCGGCGCGTGCGGAGCATCGGTGCGGATGTCCCCCACCTCGTTGCCGACCATCAGCGCCGCGATCTCCCGGGCGGTGCTCGCGCGCGGATCGATGGTCGCCACGACGCGTCCGGTTCTCAGGATCGTGGCGCGGCGGCAGAGGCGGCGCACTTCCTCGAGCTTGTGGGAGATGTAGAGGATCGAGCAGCCGTCCGCCGAGAGCTTGTCGAGGGTGACGAAGAGATGCTCCGCTTCCTGCGGCGTCAGAACCGAGGTCGGCTCGTCGAGGATCAGCAGGCGCGGGTTTTGGAGGAGGCAGCGGACGATCTCGATGCGCTGCCGCTCGCCGGCGGACAACGTCCAGACCGCCCGGTCCGGGTCGAGCGCGAGGCCGTACGTGCGGCTGATCTCGCTCAGGCGGCCGCGGACGGTGGCGAGGCTCCATTCCCCCGAGAGTGCCACGGCGATGTTCTCGGCCACCGTCATCTCGTCGAAGAGGGAGAAGTGCTGAAACACCATGCCGAGGCCGAGCGCCCGCGCCTCGACCGGCGAGCCGATCGTGACGGGCCTGCCCTCCCAGCGGATTTCGCCGGCGCTGGGCTCGATGACGCCATAGAGAATCTTGACCAGGGTCGACTTGCCCGCCCCGTTCTCGCCGAGAAGCGCATGAATCTCGCCGGGTTCGATGGACAGATCGATGCCGTCGTTGGCGAGCAGGTCGCCATACCGCTTGCTGATCCCTTTAAGCTCGACAAGGGGCGGCCCAGATGATGATACGTCTGCCTTCACGCAAGCGACTCTGAACTGATGAATTGGAAGCTGGTCCGACGAGAACCATGGATAACGATCATAGGGATGCGCCGCACAGGTCGGCAATGGCGAATCCATGGATTATTGTGAGTCGGCAAGCCGCCAGGCACGAGATGACCGGGGAATATCCTGACCATGAAAAGCTATAGCATCGCCGTCGTGGGAGCCGGAGCGGTCGGCCTGAGCGCGGCCCTGGCGTTCGCGCGGGACGGCTTCGAGACGGTTCTGATCGGCGGCCTCGACGCGCGGCGCGACGGGCGGACCGTCGCGCTCCTCAACGGCTCCGTGCGGTTTCTGGAGGCGCTCGGCGCGTGGCCCGCCCTGGTGTCCGAGGCAGCCCCCCTCCAGACCATGCGGATCATCGACGACACGGGCAGCCTCTTCCGGCCGCCGCCGGTGTCCTTCTCCTCGCGGGAAATCGATCTCGACGCCTTCGGCTGGAACATCGAGAACGCCACGCTTGTGGAAAGGCTGGCCGAGATGGCGCGATCCCTCGAGCACCTGACGATCCTGCCCCAGAACGCCACGGGGTTCCGCGCCGAGGAGGATCGCGCCGTCGTCACCCTGGCCGACGGCTCGGCCATCGACGTGAACCTCGTGGTGGCCGCCGACGGACGCAATTCCAGGCTGCGCCAGATCGCGGACATCGAGGCCCGGACCTGGTCCTACCCCCAGACGGCCCTCACGGCGATCCTGGCCCATGACCGGGACCATCGGGAGGCCTCGACGGAATTCCACACCCGCAACGGCCCGTTCACGCTGGTTCCCCTCCCCGGCCGGCGCTCGAGCCTCGTCTGGGTGATGAGCCCGAAACAGGCCGAACGGCTCGCGAAGCTGGACGACGAGGCCCTGGCGCTCGCCATCGAACGCCAGGCTCAATCGCTTCTGGGCGCCATGCGCATCGACGGTCCGCGTGGGGTCGTGCCGATGACGGGGCTGTCGGTCGATCGATACGAGGCTCGCCGTCTCGCGCTTGTGGGCGAGGCCGCTCACGTGTTCCCGCCCATCGGCGCCCAGGGCCTCAATCTCGGGTTCCGCGACGTGGCCTCGCTGAGGGATGCGGTCGTGGACGCCTTCGACGATGGGCGCGAGCCCGGATCGCCGGACACCCTGCGCCAGTATCAGCGCAGCCGCGATCTCGACGTGCGCCTGCGGACCGCCGCCGTGGATGGGCTGAATAGGACGCTCTTGACCGGCCTCCTCCCGGCCGACCTTCTGAGGGGCGCGGGCCTCCTGGCTCTGAGCAAGGTGGGCTTCCTGCGCCGCGCGGTGATGCGAGAGGGCGTTCTGCCGCATATGGGAGCGCCCCGCCTGATGCAGGACGCGTCGGCCGCTTAAGGGAGGAGGTCGTAGGGGACGGTGCCGGTCTTGGTGGTGAGGTAGAGCACCCCGGTCAGGGTCAGGATCGACGCCAGCGTTCCGATGAGCACGCAGGCGGAGGCGCGCTCCACGCCGACATTGTACTGGGTCGAGATCACGAAGATGTTCAGGGCCGGCGGCAGCGCGGCCATCACCATGGCCGCGTAGGTCCAGGTCTGCCCGAAATCGCCGATCGCCGACAGGACGATCCAGACCAGCAGCGGATGCAGGACGAGCTTGACGACCACCAGGGCCGGCACCTCGCCGGGCACGCTGCGCAAGGGGCGCATGGCCACCGTCACGCCCAGCAGGAACAGGGCGCAGGGCGCGGCGGAGCCCGAAAGCCAGCCGACCATCTGGTTCAGGGGGCCCGGAAGCTCCAGGTGAAGATAGCTCGCCACGATGCCCAGCGCCGTCGCCACATTGAAGGGATGGGTCGCGATGCGCCAGACGATCCGCCGGATCGTGGCTCCGAGCCTCAGCTTCTCCACCCCGGCGACCGACATGAGCAGCGGGACCACCGAGAACAGGAACAGGTTGTCGAACACGAAGATGAGAACGACCGGCGCGCTCGCGGCCGGACCGATGGCGGCCAGGATCAAGGGCGGGCCCATGTAGCCGACATTGGAATAGGATCCCGCGACGCCCTGCATCACCGATTGCGGCAGGTCCTTCGTGTGGCGCCAGCCCGCCGCGAAGGCCAGCAGGAAGGCGCAGGCCGTCGAGAAGGTCGTGCCCGCGATGAACGCCCAGTTGGCGAGCTGGTCGAGGGGCTTGTCGGCGATGAGGCGGAAGAACAGGCAGGGCAGCGCCACGTAGATCAGGAAGAACTGCATCCACGCGAGGCCGCTCTCGGGCTGCTTGACGATCTTCCCGCAGAAGAAGCCGAGTCCGATCAGTCCGAAGAAGGGGGCGAGCAGGTTGAAAAGCCCGATCAGGTCGGACATCGCAGGCTCCTGATACGGGGCTAAAGCATCGGACCCAAAAGTGGATCTGCACTTTTGGGGGCAATCCGATGCTTTATCTTGGGACGAGAGCATCGTTCGGGCGGAAAACCGGGTCCACTTTTCCGCACGATGCTCTGTGCGGCAAAGAGGAGGTCCCTCTTCTGGCAAGGTTCCGCCCGTCCGGCAATCCCGTCTTTGGAGGGCGGGCAGACCGAAAATGCAGGGCTCGCAGATGGTTGTCCGGCAGGGCTGTCCCGGCGTCCGCGTGCGCTCAACCGTAAGCCCTTGATGATGTTCTCCGAATTGTGAGCGCCGCCGATTTGGAGATTTCGCCCCGCACGTCTATATCCTGTGTTGAGGAGTTAGGACCATGCCCATGAAAGCGAGTTCAGCGAAATTCGCGATCGGCCAGGTGGTCAGGCATCGCCTGTTCGACTTCAGAGGCCTCATCTTCGATGTGGACCCTGAATTCGACAACACGGAGGAATGGTGGCTGTCGATCCCCGAGGAGGTTCGCCCCCGCAAGGATCAGCCCTTCTACCACCTCTTCGCCGAGAACGCCGAAACCGAGTACATCGCCTACGTGTCCGAGCAGAACCTTCTGCCTGATCACTCGGACGAACCCCTGCGCAATCCCATGATCGAGGAAATGTTCATCAGGGAATCCAACGGCGCGTATCGCGCCAAGCCGAGCCTCGCCCACTAAAGCGTCGGACGTGCAGTCGCACTCACGTTCGAAGCTTCAAGCCTCTGTTTTTGGAGCACCTTTCTCCGCAAAAGCGATTCCGACTTTTGCGCCCGATGCTCCGGACGATCGCACGAATGAAAACGCCGGGCTCGATGGCCCGGCGTTTCCTTTTGGACGGGAAGGTCCAGATTACGGCTTGGGCGCCGCCTGAGGAGCGGCAGGCTGACCGCCCTGGCCCGCAGCGCCGCTGCTCTGCAGCATCTTCTGGCGCATCTCCTCGCTCCGCTTCTGGAGCTCTTCCTGGAGCTTCTTCTGCTGCTCTTCGAGCACCTTCGGGTCGATCGGCGGGCCGTCGAAGGCCTTGGCGAAGCCGGCGGCCGGAACCGCGAAGGTGATCTCGCGGCCGGCCTGGTTCTGGACGCTGACGTTCAGGTTCGCGCCCTTCTTGAGGGAGGCGATGAAATCGTCCTTCACGGGAGCCTCGGCGAAGCAGCCGTTGGGCAGGCACATCACGTAGCGGCCGGGGGTCGCCTGACCCTGGTCCACGGCGAAGCGCAGGCCGGGCTGCAGGAGCAGGCCGAGGGGCATCACGAAGCGGACGACCTTCTGCGGCTGCTGGCCCTTCACGTCGTAGACGGCGAGAGCGAGAACCGGCTGACCCTGATCCGACACGAAGTCACGGGTCGTGTAGCAGATCTCGGTGGTGGTGTTCTGGTCCTTGCCGCAGACCTTGGTCCATTCCGGCTGGGACGGCTCGGCCTTCACCTGCACGACCGTGGGACCGGCCTGCTGAGCGGGCTGCTGGCCCTGCGCGGGAGTGGCCGGCTTGGCGGCCGGGGCTGCAGGCTTCGGCTGAGCTTGGGCGGAAGCGGGTGCGCTGGCGAGAAGGGCCAGGGCGATAGCCAGGCCACAGGTGCCCCCCAAGCTCGCGATGCGTGTCGCGAATGACATGTCGTTAGATCCTCTTCACTCGAAAAGTCGGCTCTTGAATGGGCCGCTGGTAACCGGCGTTCTTAAACCTGCAATGGGACGGTGAATCTTTGCCGAATGCGGCGAAGACATGACCTGTGGCGCTCCTTTAACCTTTCATGGGCTAGGTTTCCAGTCACCTCGGTTAACTTTCTGTACAATATTGCCGCCGGTACGGTCGCTGTCCGGAAGCACCGTCGGCCAGCAGGAGCCCCATGAACTGCAGCCTCGTAAGGACCCTAGCCCTTCTCGCCGCCTATGTCTTGGCAAGCTTCGGACCCGTGGTCGCAGCGCAGGCCGGGACCCTGCGGCATGGTATCGCCATGCATGGGGAACCCGCACTTCCTCGCGGATTTCCGCACCTGCCCTATGCGAACCCCGATGCTCCCAAGGGCGGGCGAATCACGCTGGCGATCCAGGGCACGTTCGACAGCCTCAATCCCCTGATCGTTCTCGGCGTCGCGCCGCCGGCCGTCCCCGATTACGTGCTTCAGAGCCTGATGATCCGCTCCAGGGACGAGCCCTTCACGGTCTATGGCCTCGTCGCCCGGTCGGCGGAAATGCCGGACGACCGCACTTCGGTGACGTTCAACCTCGATTCGCGGGCCCGCTTCTCGGATGGCCGCCCGCTGACGGCCGAGGACGTCCGCTTCACCTTCGACATGCTCAAGAAGCACGGAAAACCCTTCCACCGGTCGAGCTTCGGGCAGGTCAAGGCCGTCGAAATCCAGGATCCTCACCGCATCCGGTTCGACCTCTCGGGCTCGAACGACCGGGAACTGCCCCTCATCATCGCCACGATGCCGATCTTTCCGGCTCATGCCACGAACCCGGACACCTTCGACAAGACCACCCTCACCCCGCCCGTGGGCTCCGGCCCCTATGCCGTCACGGACGTCCGGCCCGGTGAGCGCATCGTCCTCACCCGCCGCAAGGATTTCTGGGCCGAGGATCTGCCGGTGGTGCGCGGCCTCTACAATTTCGACGAGATCCGTTACGATTTCTACCGCGACGCCAATACCTTGTTCGAGGCTTTTCGCGCAGGACTTTATGATTATCGCCTGGAAGGCGACCCGGGCCGCTGGGCGACGGGCTACGATTTCAGCGCCGTGAGGGCCGGGCGCGTCGTCCTGGAAACGGTCCCGATCCGACTGCCGAAGGGCATGAACGGCTTCGTCTTCAACACGCGCCGTCCGGTCTTCAGCGATCCTCGCGTGCGCGAGGCCCTCGGCTATCTTCTCGATTTCGACTGGATGAACCGCAACCTGTTCCACGGGTTGCTCACCCGGTCGGACAGCTACTTCGCGGGTTCGGACCTGTCCTCCGCCGGCCGCCCGGCGGACGACCGCGAGCGCGCGCTCCTCGCGCCGTTTCCCGGAGCGGTCCGGGAGGACATCCTGGAGGGCCGCTGGACCCCGCCCGCTCCGGACGGCTCCGGCCGGGACCGGGACATGGCCCGTCATGCCCTGTCCCTGCTCTCCCAGGCCGGGTGGGTCCTGAAGGACGAGGCTCTCCGCAAGGAGGGCACGGGCGAGCCCTTCACGTTCGAGATGCTGGTCGCGTCCAGCCAGCAGGAGCGCCTGGCCCTCAACTATGCCCAGACCCTTGAGCGGATCGGCATCAGGGCCCGGGTGCGGCTCGTCGACAACGTGCAGTACTGGCGCCGGCTGTCGCAGTTCGATTTCGACATGGTGCAATGGGTCTGGCCCGCCTCCGCCTCGCCCGGCAACGAGCAGCGCAACCGGTGGAGTTCCGCAGCGGCGGAACGGGCCGGCTCGCTGAACTATGCGGGAGCGGCCTCCCCGGCCCTCGACCGCATGCTCGATGCTCTCCTCGAGGCGGAGACGAGAGACGATTTCGTCTCCGCCGTGCGAGCCCTCGACCGGGTCCTTCTGTCGGGCTTCTACGTGGTTCCGCTGTTCTACGCGGGCGATCAATGGCTTGCCTACGACAGCCGCCTGAAGAAGCCGGACAGGACGCCCCTCTTCGGGCCCTATCTCGACGCTTGGTGGCGCCAGCCCGGCTCACCCTGAAGAATCGGGATTACCCTTACTGTTGCGCTTCCGTTCAGCTTAGCGATGCAACTAATCTCGTGCTTTGTACGTTGAGGACGGTGTCTCCTGACTCAACCAAGGCGTTCTCACGCAAGGGTGTTGCAATGAATGGAATGCAGAAGGTTCTCGTCGTGGACAACGGCGAGCGCGCTCCTGACAGCGCTCTTTCGGCAGAACTCGCGGGCATGGGTTACGCGAGCGTCACCACCCCTTTTGAGGCGGCGGACGACGTGCTGGCGCTGATTCCCAGCCCTGCGGCCGTCGTCCTGCACATGCCTCGGCATGCCAACTGGTCCGAGCGGAAGCGGTTCCTGGAACTGGCCAGCCGCCTGCGCAAGACTTTGGCCGCAAGCCACACGCCCGTCATCGTCACGGGTGGAGAGGGCGGCACGGTCAGGCTCCTGGAGAGCGAGCTGAATCCCCGTACCGTCGCGGCCGCGGAGTTCTGAGCCTTTACCCCTTCAGCAACGTGAAGGTCCGCTCTTCCGTCCGGCTCTGGTCTTCGTCGGTCATGAAACAGGCCGCCGTCCGCGAGGGCACCTGCCCCTCCAGCGCATGATAGACGGCAATCGTGCTGCCCGGCCCGCCTCCCGTGTGACCGGCAACGACCAGCCCGCAGGCCGTTTCTCCCGTCATCACCCCCAGACCGTATCCAGGCCTTGTCCAGGGCCGGCCTTCGACGGGTCCCGGAAGGACGAAGGGCGTCAGCATGGCCCGCACCATGCCGGCGGGAAGAAGCTCCCCGCGCATCAGGCCGTGAAGGAGCCTCGCGGCGTCCTGAACGCCTCCCACGAGCAGGCCGTGATACACCCATGCGGGATGGTACGACGACGCGCTGCCCATGGTCACCTGCTCCAGATCCACCGGAAGCGTGGCCACCCTCGCGCCCGTCACTTCCAGCGGACGGAGCACGAGTCGCCTCAAGGCATCGTCGAGTCCCTCTCCGGTGACGGTCTCGATCATCCGCCGCACGAAGAGATAGCCGATATTGGAATACTCCCAGCCCTCCCCGGGTGGGTACCGGAGCCGGTCGGCATCGACACAGGCGAGCAGATCCGGAACGGACCAGGGCTCGTCCCGGCGCGCGACGGCTTCGTGATAGGCTGGAAACCAGCCGTATTCGGCAAGCCCCGACCGGTGCTGAAGGAGATGGCGCAGGGTATAGGGGCGATCCGGTATCGGCTCGTCCAGGTTCAGCAAGCCGTCCCGAACGAGAACGAGCGCCGCGGCGGCCAAGACGGTCTTCGTGAAGCTCCACCAGGGGACGAGCCGGTCGGCATCGTGGCTTTCCTCCACGACGCCGTCCCGAACCACGGCCCAGGTCTCGGCCATTCGCGTCAGGCCGCCTTCTTCTCGGCGATCCGCACCAGGTCGCGCAGGATCACCGTCGATGCCCGGATGCGCTCGTCGGGGCTCTCCACGTCGCGCACGAACACGATCTTCATGTCCGGACGGACCTTTGCGAAGGACGCCTGCTCGGTCACGTAGGAGATGAGACCCGGCGGATTGGCGAAGGAATTGTCGCGGAACGAGATGATGATGCCCTTCGGGCCCCCGTCCACCTTCTCCACATTCGCCCGGCGGCAAAGCACCTTGATGGCCATGATCTTGAGCAGCTGATCGACCTCCGACGGGATCGGCCCGAACCGGTCGACGAGCTCTGCCCGGAAGGCGTCGATCTCGGAATCCGCCTCGAAGGTGGAGAGGCGGCGGTAGAGGCCGAGCCGCAGCTGGAGGTCGGCGATGTAGCTTTCCGGAATCATCACCGGCGCACCGACCGCGATGGTGGGCGACCACTGATCCTCGGCCGGTTCCTCGATGCCCGCCTTCAGCTGGGCGACGGCCTCCTCCAGCATCTGCTGGTACAGCTCGTAGCCCACCTCCTTGATATGGCCTGACTGCTCTTCGCCGAGCAGGTTGCCCGCGCCGCGGATGTCGAGGTCGTGCGAGGCGAGCTGGAAGCCCGCCCCCAGGGTGTCGAGCGTCTGGAGCACCTTCAGGCGCCGCTCGGCCTGCGCGGTCAGGTTCTTGTTGGCCGGCACCGTGAACAGCGCATAGGCGCGGGTCTTGGAGCGGCCCACGCGTCCGCGCAGCTGATAGAGCTGCGACAGGCCGAACATGTCGGCCCGGTGCACGATCAGCGTGTTGGCGGTCGGGATGTCGAGGCCGGATTCCACGATCGTGGTCGAGAGCAGGATGTCGTACTTGCCCTCGTAGAATGCGGTCATAACGTCCTCGAGCTGCCCGGCCGCCATCTGGCCGTGCGCCACGGCGACCTTCGCCTCCGGCACCTCCTTGTCGAGGAAGGCCTTCACGTCGCCGAGATCGTCGAGACGCGGCACCACATAGAAGGCCTGCCCGCCCCTGTAGCGCTCGCGCAGGAGCGCCTCGCGGATGAGCAGGGGGTCGAAGGGCGTGATGAAGGTGCGCACCGCCAGGCGATCCACCGGCGGCGTGGTGATGAGCGACAGTTCGCGCACGCCCGTGAGCGCCAGCTGCAGGGTGCGCGGGATCGGGGTCGCCGAGAGCGTCAGTACGTGGACCTCGGCGCGCAGCTCCTTGAGGCGCTCCTTGTGGGTCACGCCGAAATGCTGCTCCTCGTCGATGATGATCAGCCCGAGGTCCTTGAACTTGATCGACTTGCCCAGAAGCGCGTGCGTGCCGACCACGATGTCGACGGAGCCGTCCGTCAGCCCCTCCTTCGTCTTCTTCATCTCGCCCGACGGCACGAACCGGGAGGCCTGCGCGATGTTGAGCGGCAGCCCGCGGAAGCGGTCGCAGAAGGTCTTGTAATGCTGGCGCGCGAGCAGGGTCGTGGGCACGACCACCGCTACCTGCTTGCCGCTCATGGCGGCCACGAAGGCGGCGCGCAGGGCCACCTCCGTCTTGCCGAAGCCCACGTCGCCGCAGACGAGGCGGTCCATGGGACGGCCCGAGGCCATGTCGTCCAGCACCGCCTCGATGGCGTTGAGCTGGTCCTCGGTCTCGTCATAGGGGAAGCGCGCCGCGAACTCGTCGTAGAGCCCTTCCGGCGGCACCATGCGCGGGGCGTCCTTGAGGATGCGGGCCGCCGCGATCTTCATGAGCGCGCCCGCCATCTCGCGGATGCGCTGCTTCATGCGCGCCTTGCGGGCCTGCCAGGCCCCGCCGCCGAGCTTGTCGAGCTGGACTTCCGTCTCCTCCGATCCGTAGCGGGTCAGAAGCTCGATGTTCTCCACCGGCAGGAACAGGCGGTCGCCGCCCGCATAATGCAGCTCCAGGCAATCGTGCGGCGCCCCCGCCGCCTCGATGGTCTTCAGCCCCTCGAATCGGCCGATGCCGTGATCCACGTGCACCACGAGATCGCCCGGCGTGAGCGCCGCGACCTCGGTCAGGAAGTCCTGCGGACGCCGGGACTTGCGCTTCTGGCGCACAAGGCGGTCGCCGAGGATGTCCTGTTCACTGACCACCGTGAGGTCGCCGGTCTCGAAGCCGTGCTCCAGGGGCCAGATCCCCACCGGGATCTCGTTGCGCGGATAGGCCATCGCTTCCGAGAACCGCTTGATCGGCTTCGTCTGCCGCAGATCGTGGTCCTGCAGCACGTGGCACAGGCGCTCGCGCGAGCCGTCCGACCACGCGCCCAGGATGACGCGGCGACCTTGAGCCTGCTGGTCGCGGATGTGCCGGATCACGGCCTCGAACACGTTCGCGTTCTCGTCCGCCCGCTCGGCGATGAAGTTACGGCCCTGGCGCGCGCCGCAATCCACCACGATTCGCGGCGCGCCCGCTTCGGGCACGGCGAAGGGCGTGAGACGGGCCAGCGGCAGCGCGTTCGTCCGCTCGGACCATTCCTCCGGCCTGACGTAGAGCTGGTCCGGCGGCAGGGGTCGGTAGGGCGCGACGCCGGGCTGGTTCTGGCCCATGGCCTCGCGCCGGGCGTCGTAATAATCCTTCACCTGCGACAGACGCTCGGCGGCGGCATCGTCGGCGAGCGCTTCGAACACCACGGGGATGCCGGGGACGTAATCGAGCAGCGTGTCGAGATGATCGTGGAAAAGCGGCAGCCAGTGCTCCAGGCCCGGATAGCGCCGCCCCTCGCTGATCGCCTCGTAGAGCCTGTCGTCGCGGGTCGGCGCGCCGAAGGCGGCCACATAGGCCTGACGGAAGCGCTTGATGCTCTCGGTCGTCAGTTGCACCTCGCTCATGGGAACGAGGTCGAGGGAGCGCAGGGTGCCGATTGTCCGCTGGCTCTCGGGATCGAAGGCGCGGATCGATTCCAGGGCGTCGCCGAAGAAGTCGAGGCGAACCGGGTTCGGCAGGCCTGCGGGATAGAGATCGATGATGCCGCCGCGCACCGCGTATTCGCCCGTCTCGCGGACGGTGCCCGTGCGCATGAAGCCGTTGCTCTCGAGCCAGTTGATGAGAAGCGTGGTGTCCACCACGTTGCCGGGAGCGGCCGAAAAGGTCTCCGCCGAGATCCGCGCCCGGGGCGGCACGCGCTGCACGAGGGCGTTCACGGTGGTGGACAGGATGCGCGGCTTGTCCTCGGCGGTCTTGGAGCGGGCGAGCCGCGCCAGGGTCGTCATGCGCTGGGCCGTGATCGCCGCATTGGGCGAGACCCGGTCGTAGGGCTGGCAATCCCAGGCCGGGAAGGTGAGGATCTCGATCTCCGGCGCGATGAACCCGAGGCTGCTGGCGAAATTCTGCTGCCTCTGCCCGTCCCGGGCCACGTGGACCAGGACGGCCGGCCCCTCCACGCTCCCCGACAGGCCGCGCGCCAGGTCGGCCACCGCCAGCGTGTCGAACCCGTCCGGGACGCTGGCGAGCGTGAGGCCGTGGCCTTTCTTGAGGGCATCGAGGGCGCGGGCGAGTGCGGACTTCATGATATGTGTCGGATCAATAGGTGGAGAACGCGGGCTTTTGGGCCCGGTTCGTCAATTCGGGGCAAGAACGATGCGTCAGGTATGAATCGGCGACGTATGGGTGTGAAACGCCTTCACCCGCCGGAACAGGGGCGTGTCGTAGTTCGATGGAGTCTCGATCTCGCCCGTGATCCAGCCCAGGAGATCCCGGTCCGTCACCTCGATCAGCCGCTCGAACTCCGCCAGGTCCTCGTCGGAAAGGTCCCCGATTTCAGCATCCGCGAAGCGACCCATGATCAGGTCCATCTCGCGCATGCCCCGGTGCCACGCCCGGTAAAGGATCTGCCGGCGGCGAACATCGAGCTCGGCGGTGGTGCGTGTCGTCCCGCTCATGAAAATGCTCCGGTGAGAAAAAGATGGCGTCGCTTCGAAGCGGCTTGGCGGCTATATAACCATCTCCCTTCGACTTGACACCCGTTTGATGTCTTTGCGCCCTTCCATTCTCGATCCCCTGTTCACCCCGGCGGCCTCCCTGCCCGGCGTCGGACCGAAGATCGCCCCCCTGCTGGACCGTCTCCTGGGCGAGCCCGGCAGGCCCGCGCGCGTGGCCGATCTCCTGTTTCATCTGCCGAACAGCGGCATCTCCCGGGAGATGAAGGGCTCCATCGCCGACGCGCCCGTCGGGGAGCCGGTAACCCTCTCGGTCACGGTCGTGGGCCATCGCCCGCCCCCGCCGGGGCGGCGCGCGCCCTACCGCATTCTCGTCGAGGACGAGACGGGGGACGTGTCCCTGGTCTTCTTCAACGGCCACAAGGCACGCCTCGAGAAGATCCTGCCCGTGGGCGAGCGCCGCTATGTCTCGGGCAAGATCGAGCTGTGGGACGGCCGCCGCCAGATGGTCCATCCGGACCGGATCCTGGACGAGAAGGGCGTCGAGAACCTTCCGGCCGTGGAGGCGGTCTACGGCCTGACCGAGGGCCTCTCCTCACGCATGGTGGGCAAGTTCATCGGGGCCGCCCTGGAGCGGGTGCCGAACCTGCCCGAGTGGCAGGATGCCGCCTGGCTCGACCGCAACGGCCTGCCCGAGTTCCGTGCGGCGCTCTTTGCCCTTCACAGGCCCGACAGCGCCGCGCAGCTCTCCGAGGAGGCGATCGCCAAGTCCGCGCCCCGCCGCCGGCTGGCCTATGACGAGCTGCTGGCCTCGCAACTCGCCCTCGCGCTCGTGCGCAGCCGCATGCGGCGCCTGCCGGGCCGGGTCAACGCCGGTGACGGACGCCTGGTCGAGAGGCTTAAAGCAGCCCTGCCCTTCGGCCTGACCGCATCCCAGGCCAAGGCCGTCGAGGACATCCGCCACGATCTGGTCTCGGACAAGAAGATGCTCCGGCTTCTCCAGGGCGACGTGGGCTCGGGCAAGACCGTGGTCGGGCTTCTCACCATGGCGAGCGCCATCGAGGCGGGCCGCCAGGCCGCCATGATGGCGCCGACGGAAATCCTGGCCCGCCAGCATTACGAGCGGCTCACCCCCATGGCCGAACAGGCCGGGCTCTCGATCGCCCTTCTCACCGGCCGCGACAAGGGCGCCGCCCGCCGGGCGGTTCTGGCCGGCCTCGCCGACGGCAGCATTCAGATCGCGGTCGGCACCCATGCCCTGTTCCAGGAGGGCGTGGCCTTCCAGGACCTCGGCGTCGCCGTCGTCGACGAGCAGCATCGGTTCGGCGTGCACCAGCGCTTGGCGCTCGGCTCGAAGGGCGAGGCCGTCGACATTCTCGTCATGACCGCAACGCCGATCCCGCGCACCCTCGCGCTCACCTATTTCGGCGACATGGACGTGTCGGTGCTGAGCGAGAAGCCGGCCGGGCGCAAGCCCATCGCCACGAAACTGATCTCCATCGACCGCCTCGACGAGGTGATCGGCGGCATCGGACGCGCCGTCGCCAACGGCGATCAGGTCTATTGGGTCTGCCCGCTCGTCGGAGAATCCGAGACGGTGGATCTCGCCGCGGCCGAGGAGCGGTACGAGACGCTCAGGAGTTTCTTCGGCGACCAGGTCGGCCTCGTCCACGGCAAGCTCGCGGGCAAGGACAAGGATGCCGCGATGGAGCGGTTCTCCCGGGGCGAAACCAAGATCCTCGTGTCGACTACCGTGATCGAGGTGGGCGTCGACGTGCCCAACGCCACGATCATGGTGATCGAGCATGCCGAGCGCTTCGGCCTCGCGCAGCTCCATCAGCTGCGCGGGCGCATCGGGCGTGGATCGAAATCCTCCACCTGCCTCCTGGTCTACAAAGGCCCGCTCGGCCAGATCGCCCAGGCGCGCCTCGAAATGATGCGCCAGACCGAGGACGGATTCCGGATCGCGGAAGAGGACCTGCGCCTGCGCGGCGAAGGCGAGGTGCTGGGCACCCGCCAATCGGGCACGCCCGGCTTCAAGCTCGCGCGGCTCGAAACGGACGGCGACCTTCTCGCCGCCGCGCGGGACGACGCGCGCCTGATCGTCGACAAGGACCCCGAGCTGCTGACCGAACGGGGACAGGCGCTGCGCACCATGCTGTACCTGTTCGAACGGGATGCCGCGATCAAACTGCTGAGGGCGGGGTAGGAAACGCCGCCTCCTGTCATGGCTGGACTTGTCCTGGCCATTCGCGCCTTATCTCAGCGGATCGAAGACGTGGATCGCGGGCTTGTCCCGGCCACGACGGAAAGCGGCAGAGTTCTTACTCCACCGTCACGGACTTCGCGAGGTTGCGCGGCTGGTCCACGTCTTTGCCCATGAACACGGCCGTGTGATAGGCGAGCAGCTGGATCGGCACCGAGTTCAGGATCGGCGCCACGACAGGATGCACGGACGGCATCACGAGGGTGGCCATCGTGTCGAGACCGCTTTCCAGAGCGCCCTTCTCATCCGTGATGAGGATGATGCGTCCGCCGCGGGCCGCCACTTCCTGCATGTTGGAAACGGTCTTCTCGAAGATGTGGTCGTAGGGCGCGATGACGATGACCGGCATGGTCTCGTCGATCAGCGCGATGGGACCGTGCTTGAGCTCGCCCGCCGCGTAGCCTTCGGCGTGGATATAGGAGATTTCCTTCAGCTTCAACGCGCCTTCCATGGCGAGCGGATAGGCCGTTCCGCGCCCGAGATAGAGCACGTCCTTCGCCTTCGAGAGCTCGCGCGCCAGAATCTCGATCTCGTGCTCGCGCTTCATGGCCTCGCTCATCTGACCGGGAACGGCGATGAGCGCATCCACGAGCTCCTTTTCCTCCTCAGGCGTCAGCGTGCCACGCGCGCGCCCCGCTGCGATCGCGAGCGAGAGCAGAACGGTGAGCTGGCAGGTGAAGGCCTTGGTCGAGGCCACGCCCACCTCGACGCCCGCGAGGGTCTGCGCGACCAGCGTGCTTTCGCGCGCCATGGTGGAAGTGGGCACGTTCACCACGGAGAGCGTGTGCAGCTTCTCGGCCGTGGCGTAGCGCAGCGAGGCCAGGGTATCGGCGGTCTCGCCGGATTGGGAGACGAAGAGCGCGAGCTCGCCGGGCTCCAGGGGAGCCTCGCGGTACCGGAACTCGGACGCCACGTCGATCTCCACCGGGATGCGCGCCAGCCGCTCGAACCAGTATTTGGACACCAGCCCGGCGAGATAGGCCGTGCCGCAGGCCGAGATGGAAATCCGCTTCAGGGCCCTGAAGTCGAAGGGCAGCTCGAACGGGAGTTCCACCCGCCCGGCGGTGAAATTCACGTAATGCGCGAGCGTGCGCCCCACCACTTCCGGCTGCTCGTGGATCTCCTTGGCCATGAAGTGGCGATGGTTGCCCTTGTCGGCCATGAAGGAGCCCACGGGGATCTTGTGGCGCGGGCGTCGGACCATCGCCCCGGAGGCATCCCGGATATCGGCTCCCTTCCGGCGCAGGATCGCCCAGTCGCCGTCTTCGAGGTAGGTGACGTCGTCCGTGAACGGTGCGAGGGCCAGCGCATCCGAGCCGAGATACATCTCTTCCGCCCCGTAGCCGATGGCGAGCGGAGCGCCATGGCGGGCGCCGATCAGCAGCTCATCCTCGCCATCGAAGAGGAAGGCGAGCGCGAAGGCGCCCCGCAGGCGCGGGAGCGTGACGGCCACGGCCTCCACCGGAGGGCGCCCCTGGCGCATTTCGTGGGTCACGAGCTGCGCGACCACCTCCGTGTCGGTCTCCGTCTCGAACCGAACGCCCTTGGCTTCGAGGCCGGCCTTCAGCTCGCGGAAATTCTCGATGATGCCGTTGTGCACCACGGCGAGCTTTTCGGTCGCGTGGGGATGGGCGTTGGTCTCGTTCGGCTTGCCGTGGGTCGCCCAGCGGGTGTGGCCGATGCCGATGACGCCCGAGAGGGGAGCATCGGAGAGCTTCGCTTCGAGGTTGCGGAGCTTGCCTTCCGCCCTGCGGCGCGCGAGGTGCCCATATTCCAGGGTCGCGACGCCTGCGGAATCGTATCCGCGATACTCAAGCCGCTTCAAGGCTTCGACGATCTGCGGCGCAACAGGTGTGTTTCCGATGATTCCGACGATTCCGCACATGCCCCAGGACTTCCTTTCGACGACCTTATTCTAAGCTCAGCTTCGAACTTCCATATAGAGTTCCATATGGCGAATGTGGGGTATCCCGGAATCAACTTCGGTGACCAATTGTGACAACTGGCCGCTATTTTCCCTTTGCCGCCTTGGCCTTAGCCCGAAATTCCGCGGCCCAGCCTTCCTTCACGACCTGACGGCTGCGTCCGAGCGCCAGGGCGTCCGAGGGAACATCCTCGGTGATGACCGAGCTGGAGCCGACGAAGGCTCCGTCGCCGATCGTCAGGGGCGCGACCAGGGACGAGTTGGACCCGATGAAGGCGCCCTCGCCGATCTCGGTCTTGTACTTGCTGTAGCCGTCGTAGTTGCAGGTGATGGTGCCTGCGCCGATATTCGTCGCCGCCCCGACGCGGGTGTCGCCGAGATAGGTCAGATGGTTGACCTTCGCGCCGACGCCGAGCTCCGTGTTCTTGAGCTCCACGAAATTGCCGACCTTGGCCTTGGGTCCGATGACCGCGCCCGGGCGCAGACGCGCGAAGGGTCCGATCTCCGCCCCGGACGCGATCCGCGTCTTCTCCAGGTGGCTGAAACTGTGAATGACCGCGCCGGGCTCGACGGTCACACCCGGTCCGAAGACCACATTCGGCTCCACGATCACGTCCTGCCCCAGCCTCGTGTCGTGGCTCAGGAAGACGGTCTCCGGCGCAACAAGCGTCACGCCTGCCGTCATCGCGGCCTGCCGGAGGCGTTCCTGGATCATGCGCTCGGCGGCTGCGAGCTGGGCACGGTCGTTCACGCCGTGCACCTCTTCTTCCGGCACCACCGCAACGGCGGTCCGGTGTCCGGCTTCGCGGGCGATCTCGACAATGTCCGTCAGGTAGTATTCGCCCTTCGCATTGTGGTTGCCGATCCTCTCGAGAAGCGACAGGGCCACGTCGCCCCGGATCGCCATCAGGCCGCCGTTGCAGAGCGTGATCGCCCTCTCGGCCTCGGAGGCGTCCTTGTGTTCCCGGATCGCGAGAAGCTGGTCGCCGGCCATCACGAGACGTCCGTAGCCGGTCGGATCCCTGGCCTCGAAGGCCATCACCACCACGGCCGCACCCTCTGCGAGCGGAGCGCGCAGCTTGGCGAATGTCTCCACCGTGACGAGAGGGGTATCCGCGTAGGCGACGATCACGTCGTCGAGCCGGTCGCTCAGGGCCTCCCTGGCGCTCAGCACCGCATGACCCGTGCCGAGCCGCTCGCGCTGCACGAAGATCCGGGCCTCCGGCAGGCGCGCGAGCGCCTCCTTCTCGACGTCCTCCCGGTCAGGCCCGATCACGACCGCGACCTGCGTGGCGCCCGCCTCCGTCAGGGTGGCCAGGACGTGTCCAAGCAGGGAGCGGTTCGCGACGTGATGCAGGACCTTGGGCTTCTCGGACTTCATCCGGGTTCCCTCCCCTGCGGCCAATACGACGGCCAGGCAGCTCCGAGCGGCGGGCGTGTCAGGGGAAAGAGTCGATGTCATCAGGCTTCCATCCGGTAGCGTTCGGGACGCGGCTAAATCAGAAGGGGTATTTCGGCAATCTTTTCATGGGCGAGAGCCCGGTGAGCGAACTGCCTCGTTTACTTCATACTCATGTTCGATGATAAATCATGAGTCTTTCTGATTGTCTGGCCCAAGAGCCAAGTTCACGCAAGAGTATCACTGTGTCGGTTTCGCTGGGGGCCTCGCGCCCTTCTCATCCTCGGCGACGCGATGTGCTGGCCTATCTCAGCGCTTCGGTCGCCGCGTTTACGGTCGCGCCCTCCGTCCGGGCCCAGACGCCTCAGGTCAGCATCGCCACCCGCATGGGGGACGGTCAGCGCTTCGATCCCGCGGCCGTCGTCGACATCGCCCGCCAGCTTTCGAAGAGGCCGTTCGTGCCGGCGCCGAACGATCTGCCCGATGCGTTCTCGAATCTGAATTACGACCAATATGTTTCCATCAAGTCGCTCCAGCAGCCGGTCTGGAGCACGGAAGGGCGGGGCATCGCCCTGGAGCCCCTTCATCGCGGTTTCGTCTTCAACAACGCGGTCGACCTCTTCATCGTCGAGGACGGGAACGTCCGGCGGCTCGCCTATGATCCGGCGCGCTTCAACTTCAACGGCATCAACATCCCCAACGACCTGAAGGATATCGGCTTTTCCGGCTTTCGCCTGATCTCCCAGCCGGCCCAGGGGCGGCCTTTCGACTTCGCCATCGTCCAGGGTGCGACCTTCTTCCGCGCCCTCGCGCGCGGCCAGAACTATGGCGCCATTTCCCGGGCGCTGACCCTCAAGCCCGCTGAGGCCAAGGGCGAGGAGTTCCCGATCTTCCGGGCATTCTGGATCGAACGCCCGAGCGTCGGCAGCAACAGCATTACCATTCATGGCGTCCTCGATTCGGATTCCACCACGGGCTCGGTCCGGATGACCTTCCGGCCGGGCGACATGACCATCGTCGATGTGGAGACGACGCTCTTCCCGCGCGTGAACATGGAGCACGTGGGCCTGGGAGGAATGGCCTCGACATACTTCTACGGCCCGAACGATCGCCGCAATGCGGACGACATCCGTCCGGCCGTTTACGAATCCTCGGGCCTGCAAATGCTGAACGGCCAGGGCGAATGGCTGTGGCGTCCGCTGCACAACCCGGAGACTCTCCAGATCTCGGCCTTCGTGGATAATTCCCCGCGCGGTTTCGGGCTGCTCCAGCGCGAGCGCTCGTACGAGTCCTTTCAGGATGACGCCCAGCGCTTCGAGCATCGGCCGAGCCTGTGGGTCGAACCCCTCGGAGAATGGGGCCAGGGCAGCGTCCAGCTCCTCGAAATTCCCACCGACGCGGAGATCAACGACAACATTCTCGCCTATTGGCGTCCTCGTGCCCCGATGGCGGCCGGCTCGGAGGTCGCCTTCGCCTACCGGCAATACTGGGGCTGGAATTCCCCCGAGCGGCCGCCGCTGGCGACGGTCGCGGCGACGCGGTCCGGGCGCGGCAGCGCCGGCCGGCGCCGGCGCTTCACGGTCGACTTTTCCGGGGACATGCTGGGTGACAATTGGCCCAAGGACCTTAAGTCCGTCCTGACGGTTGGTCCGGGAACGTTCCACGACCTCAAACTTTTGCCATATCCGGAGCGAAAGACGATCCGCGTTGCATTCGAGCTTGACCCGGGCAACGAAAACGCGTGTGAGATGCGTCTCATCCTCGAAGCAGGCGGGAAACCGATTAGCGAGACATGGCTGTATCGTTGGACACCCTAAGTTCCGACTCGAACACGAATATCGCCGCCCTCGGGCGGCCCGAATCCGTCATGCCTCCGGAAAAGCACCTGGACATGCCGACCCAGCATCTGAGGCGCTGGTCGGCGGAGCAGGAGCGCAAGCCGATCCGGCGCAACCCGAGGCTCGGAACCTGGCTCGCCCGGCTGTTCGTGTTCGGCGGCGGTCTGCTGCTGACGGCCTACGGCACCTACGAAATGTACCAGGTCGTGTCGGTGAGCCGGACCACGGCCCTCCAGTGGGTCCTGGTGGGCTTGTTCACCGTCAACTTCTCCTGGATCGCGGTGGCTTTCACCAGCGCGCTGCTCGGGTTCCTCGCCCTCCTCCGGCGTCGCCCGCCCGCTCCGCTCCCGTCGGCGCTGCACGCGCGCACCGCCATCGTCATGCCCGTCTACAACGAGCAGACGGCCCGGACCTATGCGGCGCTGGAGGCGATCTACGAGTCGGTCGAGGCGACCGGCCTGGGCGACAGCTTCGACTATTTCATCCTTTCCGACACAACGAATCCGGACGCCTGGATCGCGGAGGAGCGCGCGTTCCTGGCGCTGCGTGACCGGCTGGGGCCCAGGGCGCGGTTCTACTACCGGCACCGGCCGAAGAACCATCATCGGAAGGCCGGCAACATCGCCGACTTCGTATCCCGCTGGGGAGGACACTACGAGCACATGCTCGTGCTCGATGCGGACAGCCTCATGACCGGCGAATGCATCGTGCGCCTCGCGGCAGCGATGGAGGCCGACCCGGACGCGGGCATCATCCAGTCGCTGCCGCTCATCATCAACCGCAACACCCTTTTCGCGCGGCTTCAGCAATATGCCGCCCGCGTGACGGGTCCGGTCATCGCCATGGGGCTCGCGGTCTGGATGGGCCGGGACGGCAATTACTGGGGCCATAACGCGATCATCCGCACGGCAGCGTTCGCCGCCCATGGCGGCCTGCCGGACCTCCGGGGCAAGCCGCCCTTCGGCGGGCACATCCTCAGCCACGACTTCGTGGAGGCGGCGCTCCTGCGCCGTGCCGGATGGGATGTCTACATGCTGCCGGATCTCGAAGGCTCCTATGAGGAAAGCCCGCCTTCCCTCATCGACCTCTCGGCCCGCGACCGCCGCTGGTGCCAGGGCAACCTGCAGCACATGCGCGTAATCACCGCGAAGGGCTTGAAGCTCCCGACCCGACAGCACTTCGCCACCGGCATCATGTCCTATCTGGCATCGCCCTTCTGGCTGTTCCAGCTGATCGTGGGTATCGCGCTCGTCCTGCAGACCACCTACATTCGGCCTGAATATTTCTCGCGCGACTTCCGTCTCTATCCGATCTGGCCGCGTTTCGACCCCGAGCGAGCCTTGGCCCTGTTCGCCCTGACCATGGGGATCCTGCTCGCTCCAAAGCTCTTCGGCCTGATCCTGATGCTGATCCGCGGCAAGGACCGCCGGGCCTCCGGCGGGAGCATCCGGCTGGTCGCCTCGTCGGTGCTGGAAATCATCCTGTCGGCTCTGCTCGCGCCGATCCTGATGCTGATCCAGTCGGGCTCGGTGTTCCAGATCCTCCTTGGCCGCGACACAGGCTGGCAGCCGCAGCGCCGCGACGACGGGTCCATCCCCTTGCGGGACATCGTGCGCCGACACCGCGCGCACACGGTGCTCGGCGCGCTCGCCGGCATTTCGGCCTTCATGATCGCCACGTCCCTGTTCCTCTGGATGTCACCGACGATCATCGGCCTGCTGCTCGCGATCCCGCTGTCCTGGCTCAGCGGACAGCTCGGAGCCGGACTCGCCCTCAAGCGACTGGGCCTCCTGATGACTCCGGAAGAGCACCGGCCGCCCTCCATCGCGACCCGCGCGAACGAGCTGCAGGTGCGCAACGCGACCCTCGGCTTCGACGACGAGGACAGCCTCAGGGCGATCTACGCAGATCCCGCCCTGAGGGAGCGGCACATCGAGATGCTGCCGTCCGCTCTTCCGCGCAAGCGCGGCATCATCGAAACCGAGCGCGCTCTGGCGGAGGCGAAGCTCGTCGACGCCGAGACAATCGAGGATGCGATCAGCTGGCTGCATCCCAAGGAACGCATGGTGGTGCTGCACGATCGCGCGCTCCTCAACATGCTCGTTCATCTGAAGGAGAAGCCCGCCGACGCCCAGGCTGCGGAGTAGGACCGTCTCCGAACACCAGGGCTCAAGCGCTGGTTTTCATTGTGTAGGTCAGAGGATCTCTTTCCGCATCCCCCGCGACCTCGCTGAGAATCCAGTCCCGGAACGCTTCGATCTTGGGGGAGCGTCGCCGGGCCTTCGGATAGACCAGCCAATATCCCCGGCCCGACGACGCCATGAGATCGAAGGGCTGAACCAGGCGGCCCGCCGCGAGATCGTCCGAAAAGAAGAAGGGGTTGATCAGGGCGAAGCCCTGCCCGGCCATCGCCGCCATTCCCTCGAACTGCTGGATCCCAAGCGAGTTGTCGCGACGGCGCGACAGGTCGACGTCAGGGACGCCTGCTGCCGTGAACCAATCCTTCCACCAAGGATCGCCCGGCGAAATGATCGGGAAATTCAGCAGGTCCATCGGCTCCCTCAGTTCCGCGCCTCGGATCAGCTCGGGACTGCAGACCGGCGTAAAGAGATTGGGAATGAGAAGATGGGCCTCGAGCCCGGGCCAGTCCCCTTCCCCGCTGCGGATTCCGAGATCGAACTCGCTTTGCCCCAGGTCCACGAGCCGGTCGCCGACCGAGATCTGCACCGCGATGTTCGGGAACAGATGCTGGAAACGGCCGAGCCGGGGAATGAGCCAGTTGGACGCGAAGGTGCTGAGCGTCGTAATGGCGAGGGTCGACTGCACCGTCTCCTCCATGCCGGCGAAAGCCGCCCGCAGGGTGTTGAACGCGTCGGTCACCGCCGGGGCGAGCTGCTGCCCCTTCGCCGTCAGGGTGACCTGCCGGGGCATGCGCACGAAGAGCGGAGCGCCGACCCGGTCCTCCAGCATCCTGATCTGATAGCTCACGGCCGCCTGGGTCATGCCGAGCTCTTCCGCGGCCCGGGTAAAGCTCTGATGCCGCGCCGCGGCTTCGAAGACCCGCACGGCGCTCATGGGAGGAAGTTTGCTCGGTGGCTTCGACATGGGCGATCCATAAGGCTGCCTTATGTCAGCCCCTTGGCTTTCGTTTTGTCAAGACAGCCGAACAGGAGCAGTCTCCTCTCATGAGCGGGGCGCCGAAGCGCCTGCAAAGACAGCAATGGTGATCGTCATGAGGTACGAAGATGCCCGCCGCCTGCGCGGCGTCGAGAGCGTTTGGCTGCGTCTGGAGATGTGGCTGCGTTCGTTTCGTCTGCGACCCCGCCGTCCGACGGCTGACTTGAGCCACCTCTCGGATCACGAGAGGCGGGATATCGGCCTGCCGGACCCAGTCCGCTACATGGACTGGCGCAGCCTGAAGGATGAAGCGCGCCTGTAGGAGCGTCAGGAGGACAGGCGGCTCGGCTTGAGCTGGCCGCTCTGCTCGAGCAGCGAATGGCCTGTTGCCGCGATATGCGCCTCAATGCGCTTCAGGTCGCGCACGATATCGAGCTGGAGGGCACTGGTGTCGCCCACGGTTCGGCCGGAGCGGATCTGCTCCAGATGCTTCTGGGTGACGGCGCGCTCGAGATCGCGGAAGCGCTCCTTCTCCGAGACGAGGCGGCGGGCCGAGCCGATATCCTGGAACATGAGCACGGAGGCGGCGAGCTGCAGGTGCTCCAGGAGCTTGTTGTGCATGCTGGTGATGTCGTCGAGGCTGTCCTTGGGCAGGCGCAGGTGGTTCTTGATCCTCTTGGCCGCCAGCTCCATCAGGTTCTTGTCGATGATGTCGCCGATGTGCTCCAGGTTGATGGCGAAGGCGAGGATGTCGGACAGGCGCTTCGCTTCCGTCTCGCTCAGGGCTTCGTGGTTGATGGAGCTGAGATACCGGCGGATGGCGCTGTAGAGCCGGTCCACCACGTCGTCCGTGCGGCTCACCTCGGCCACGCGGCTGATGTCGTCCTCCCGGAACAGGTCCTGCGAGCTGCGCAGCATGATCTCGACCGTGTCGGCCATGCGCAGAACCTCGCGAGCCGCGTTGGACAGGGCCACGGAAGGCGTATCGAGAGCATCCTTGTCGAGATATTGCGGCATGCCGGGATCGGAGGCCACCAGCTTCTCGGGGAATGCCCGGGTGAGCAGCTTCGCAATCCAGGGCAGCGGCAGAATGAAGAGAGCTGCGACCGCCACGTTGAAAAGCGTATGGAAGTTCGCCGCCATTCGGGCCGGGTTGGGATCGAACATCGTCATAGTGCCGAGTACGACATCGATCAGCGGCAGCGCCGCCACGCACCCGACCACGCGCATGGCGAGATTGCCGAAGGGCACCCGGAACTTGGCAGGGTCGCCTCCCAGGCCCTCCAGCATCGGATTGACGGAGCTGCCCAGATTGGCGCCGAGCACCATGACCAGCGCGGCATGGGTGTCGATGACGCCCGCCGTCGCCAGCGACATGATGAACAGCATCGCGGCAACGCTGGAATGGGCCATCCAGGCGAAGAAACCGGACAGGAACACCAGGATCAGCGGATCAGGCGCGATCACCGCCAACACGTTCTTGAGAACCTCGGACGATTCGATCGGCCGGATCGTCTCGCTCAGGAGGTGGAGCGACAGGAGCATCAGGCCGAGGCCGATGGCAACGCGCCCCAGATCCCTCATCCGGCTCGAGCCGCCGCGCTTGTAGGCCATGAAGCCGAAGAAGATCAGCATGGGAAAGATCAGGGTGATGTCGAAGGACAGCACCTGCACGATAAGGGTCGTTCCCACATTGGCGCCCAGCATCACAGCCAGGGCGGGCACAATGTCGACGGCGCCGCCGGCCGTGAACGAGGCGACCATGAGAGCCGTGGCGGTGCTGCTCTGCAGGACGGTCGTGACGCCCACGCCGGCCAGAAAGGCATGCAACCGCGTGCGCAGGCCGATTCCGAGGATCCACCGCAGATCGCTGCCGAAGGCGCGCTGGACCCCGCTGTTGACCATATTGATGCCCCACAGAAGCAGGGCAATCTCACCGAGGAGGTGGATCAAGACGGCAGTAGCGGACATCTATTCCTCAGCGCTCCATAGACAGGCATAAACCATCTGCTTAGTCCGGTTATTTAGGCACGACAATAAGGTTGCCGGCTAATTATGACTAGTGAGCGGAGATTTCCCATTTTTTCCGTTCGGCGCACAGGCATGGAGACCTCGCGCCCCCTCTTTGGCGGGTCCTTCGGCCGGAATCGAAGCCGGTCTGCATCCAGGCTCTCCCTGCGTGACCTGACGCAGAGGCAGTCACGATCGCAGATCATCTCATCGAATTCCTCCAGAACGATGTGCGCCTGGAAACAGCGCTCGTCCTCCCTTTCAGGCCAACATCGGCTCCATCGCCCATGCGGTGCTTCACCGGTTCGTCGACGGTCTCTTCCACACTCTGAGGATGTCCAGCGAAGTGCTTCAGGACAGCACATTCGAGCTGCTCGATTCCGGCAGACTCGTTTTCGCGTCGGGCTCGTCGATGATTCTCGGACGGGACGTCCATGATAGGCCTCAATACCGCCCTTGAATGCGACATCCACGGCAGCGTGAATTCAACACGCGCCAACGGGCGCAGACCATCTTCCGGATCGGCATTCACCCGAGCTACCGCGAGCCGGCGGCCGATGGCCTCAAGCGCGCCTCCGGGCACGACAGGCAAGCATCCGACTTCCTCGACAAGGCCTTTACCTGGCGTATCGCGCCTCGCGGACCGGCAACAGCCGCCTGTGCAACCGACCTCCTGACCGTCGGAGATGCCAATCCGAGCCTGACTTGTGCACATTCTTCGGCCTCGGATTAATCCGGTTGCCATATGCTCGCCACACGAGCCGATTTGGCTACTCCCCAAGCATGCCTTTATTGACCTAAGGAACTCTGCTCTTTTCCAGACGCAACGGATACGCATGTGAGACTGTAAGGCCAAGTTTAGGAAGAGGCCAATGCTAGTCGGCAACACGTCACCTATTGGGATTCGGGGAAGCGAGATGGGTTGGGACGATCCATTTCCTATCGAGAAGTGCTCAGGACGAGTACGAGGTGCGGTTCTCGCGGAATTCCAAGGCCGATGTCCGACGATCCGGGAAGTCGCCAGCATTTCGGATGCGCAATGGCTGACCGTTCCCAATATCGGCCCGACCACATTGGAAGAGATCCGCCGTTACATCGGCCCGCCCTCCGCCGAGGAGCGCCTCCAGAACTTGCCCAGCATGGAGGATGGAGAACTGCTGTCCCGGCTGAACCGGGTCCAGCGAGAGCTGAACCTGATCGCCAGCGCCATCAAGACCAGGGCGTCGTCAGCTCCTTATAAGAAAGAACAGGAGAAGTAATAGCCTGCTCGCTAACTCAGATAGAGTGACGTATTCTGGCGATGAAATGTTATTATATATTCAGACAACTTACCTTATTTCGTTATTCTTTCATTGACTATTTTCCGCAATGCCGCATTGGTAGGCCAACATATAAGCAGGATCTCCAATGTCCTCTACGTCACTTCGGGCAATCGACTTTCTCATCAGTGGAGAGCCTGGCGCGCTCATCACGGTCTCAGAGACCCTCGACGGGAAACTCGACTTCAAGGTCAAGGTCACCGACGTCATCTCGGGTTCCACGGACAAGCCCGATATCGCGGATCTCCGCGGTCTCTTCTTCCATGTAAAGGACGAGACGCTGCTCCCCGGCCTGAAGGTGAGCGGACCCCAGGTTACGACCTATCTCACCCAGGCCAACAAGGTGATGAAGGTCGAAAACGACGTCACCATGGAAGGCGAGGTGGGAAAGTCCATCGGCCCCTTCGACGTCGGCATCGAGTTCGGAACGTCCGGAATCGGCAAGGACGACATCCGCGAGTCCAGCTTCACCCTGAGCGCCTCGAAGCCGCTGAGCCTCGAATTCGTGCTTCAGCAGAATTTCGGGCTTCGCCTGACCAGCGTGAGCAACAACGGCGAGGGCCGGGAGCTCAGCCTGAAGCTCGCGGGGCAGCTGACGGGCACCCCGAAAGTCATCGGGGAGACCTCGCCCGCCCCCGGCGGCGGCACCCCATCCTCCCCTGATGACACCCCGACGCCTCCCACCGATCCGGCGCCTCAGCAGCCGGATGATACCGTCACCCCCGTGCCCGGCGTGTCCTATGACGACCTGATCGAAGGCGGCGACGGCAAGGACACGATCTATGGCGGCCTCGGCGATGACGAGATGCAAGGGGAAGGCGGCGACGACCTGATCATCGGCGGCAAGGACAACGGCAAGCTCACCTGGAATGGCGGCCTGAGGATCAAGATCGGCGACAACCTGTACGGCAATGACGGCAGCGACATCTTCCTTTATAAGAAGGGCGACGGTGTCGATCTGCTCTGGGACTTCCAGCCCGGCCGCGACGTGATCAAGCTGGTGGGCTACACCCTTGCCGACATCCATGCCTTCACGCTGGTTCGCTCGGTCGACAACCGGATCGCCACGGGCGCTCACGACAAGATCGCCATCATCCTGGACGAGGGCGGCGATGCGATCGTTTTCAACGACTACCCTGCCCCCAGCGCCAACGACGTCGCCATCGTCTTCGCCGACGGCAGCACGCTGTCCTCGGCGAAGATCATGGAGCTTGCCAGGTCCAACCCGATCAATCTCGCAGAGGGCACGACCGCAGGAAGCGCTTCCACGGCATCGGCGACCAAGTCCGGGACGAGCGCCGCCCCGCTCCTCCTCTACGGCGGCAACGGCGGCGACACGATCATCGGCGGCTTGGGCCACGACAAGCTCTATGGCAACGAAGGCGTCAACGGACTGAACGGCCGCACCGGGAACGATTCGCTCTATGGCGGCAACACCATCGACACCATCATCGGCGGCGAGGGTGACGACACGGGCTTCGGCAATGGCGGCGATGACGTCGTCATCGGCAATGCGGGCGCGGACAAGCTCTATGGCGCCGGCGGCAGCGACCTGATTTTCGGGGACGACGCGGAAGGCATCGACCTCCCCGACGTGCTGACGTCCTACGCCTTCCCGGCGGACGGCAAGAAGGTCAGCGCGGCCATCAAGATCACGAACACCTGGTGGGGCGGCTTCCAGGCCGAAATCACGATCACGGCGAACGAGAGCGTCAACGCCTGGGACGTGTTTCTCAAGAGCCGGTTCAAGATCGACAGCATCTGGGGCGCGGCAACGACGGCTGAAGCCGGCTGGACCGACGGCGTCGTCTACGACCTCGGCAACGCCACCTGGAACGGATCGCTCTATGCCGGCCAGAAGACCACGATCGGCTTCACGGCGCGCACGGGCGTGAACGGTGTCGTCGACGCCGCTCACATCCTGGCGGGGCTTTCGGTGGCCGATTCCGTGTCCCCCCCCGCGGCCGACAGCAACCGCGTCGCCGGGACGCTCGGCAACACGATGCGTGGTGTCGCGGGCGCGGATAACCTCGTCGGCACGTCGTCCAACGACATCTTCTATGTCGACGACAAGGGCGACAAGGTCCGCGAGACCTCGAAAGCGAGCCTCCAGGACAAGGTCGTCACTTCGGTCACCCATACGCTCGAGACCAATGTCGAGAACATGGCCGCCGCGGGCTCGGCTTCCGTGAACCTGACGGGCAACAGCCTGAACAACGCGATCAGCGGCAACACCAACAAGAACGTCATCGACGGCGGAATCGGCAATGACACGTTGAACGGCGGTGCGGGCAACGACACCCTCACGGGCGGCTCCGGCAACGACAGGCTGCTTGGCGGCACCGGCAACGACGCGTTCGTGTTCAGTGCGGCCCTGAACAAGGCCACCAATGTGGACACGATCACGGGCTTCAGCGTGAAGGACGACACCATCCGCCTGGAGAACAAGGTCTTCGCGAAGCTCCTCAAGACGGGCACGCTGAGCAAGGACTTCTTCACGATCGGCGCGAAGGCGAAGGACAAGAACGACTACGTCGTCTACGACAGCACGACCGGCGCGCTCTCCTACGATGCGGACGGCTCGGGCAAGGGCGCCGCCATCAAGTTCGGCCAGCTCGACAAGAACCTGAAGATGACCAACGCGGACTTCATCGTCTTCTGACGGTGACGAGACGGGGAGCGGACACGGTCCGCTCCCGCTGCGCATTTTGGCGTTGAAGCCTCGGACGTGCATTCGAACTCACGTCTGGGGCTTTAAGCTCTTGATCGTTGAGCATCTTTTCACGCGAAACCGGTTCGCACTTTCGCGTCCGATGATCTAGATCGAAAAGGAAAGGACTGCCCGCGTGCCGGCGTGATGCGGATCGAACTCGATGGCCGATTGAAGGTTGGATGCCATCGCGCGCACGATCCTGGTGCCGAGCCCGCTGCCCTGGACCTGGCCGGTTCCCTTCCAGCCGATCCCGTCATCCTCCACCGACAGGAGGATCTGCTCGCCCGAGCTCGACAGAATCACGCGGATATCGCCGGTCGCACCTTCCGGATAGGCGTATTTGAAGGCGTTCGTGACAAGCTCGGTCACGATGACTCCGACGGACACCGCCTTATCGGTCGGGATCGGGATCGGTTCTGCCTGCAGGGAGATCGTATGCTCCCGGCCCGCGGCCCGCATGGCGCCTTCCAGCTCCTCGACCAGACCTTCGAGATAGGTGTCCATTTCGACGAAACGGACATCGTTGGAGGTGTAGAGGCGACGGTGAATCTGGGCGATGGCGGTGATGCGGCTTTGGGTCTCCGCCAAAGTGTCCTGCGCGATGGTGTCGCCCGCGGCGGCACGCTGCTGCATGGCCACGAGAGAGGCCACGAGCTGCAGGCTGTTGGCGACCCGATGGTTCACTTCGCGAAGGAGCATCTCGGCCCGCTCGCGGGCCTCGCGCATTTCCCGCTCGGCCGCTTCCTTCGCGCGGCGCAGCCGCGCCGCCTCGAGGGCTTGTTCCGCGGCGGAGCGGAGCAGATCGAGGAAGACGCCTCCGACATCCTTGATGACGTAGTCGGCCGCGCCCGCCTTGAGAGCCGCCACCGCAATGCGCCCTTCGTCCGCCCCGGTCACGTAGACGACCGGGGGCGGATCGGAAAGGTTCTGAATTTCAGCCAGGACCTGGAGCCCCTCCTTGCCCGGCATGAAGTGATCGAGAGCGATCACATCGAAGGAGCCGGCGGCGAGCGCCTCGAGCCCCTCGTCGCCGCTCAAGGCGTGCGTCACCTGAAATCCATGCCGCGTCAGCGCGCGCTCGACCAGGCGCCCCAGACCGGGATCGTCATCGATATAGAGAAGGCGGATGGGCTGGTCTTCGCTCACAACGTTTCAGGAACCTGAATGACGGAAAGGAAAAGTCCAAGCTGGCGGATGGCCTGGGAGAACGACTCGTACTCGACGGGCTTCGTGATGTACACATTGGCGCCGAGATCGTAGCACCGCTGCACCTCGCGCTGGTCGTCCGTCGTGGTGAGAACCACCACCGGCGCCCGCCTGAGGGTCTCGTCGCTCTTCAGCTTCGCCAGGATGTCGACCCCGTTCATGTCCGGGAGATTGAGATCCAAGAGGACGAGGAACGGGCCGGAGGTGCGCACGCCGTCACTGAACAGGTGCTCAAGCGCGGCCGTGCCGTTCGCGAAGGTGCGGATCTCGTTGCACACCCCGGCGCGCCGGATGTTCTTCTCGATCAGACGAGCATGACCCTCGTCGTCCTCGATCATGATGATGGTAACGGGCTGCTGATGGGGCATGTTACGCCGCCTCCGAACTCATACTGATGGTCTTGGGCAAAGTGACGGTGAAGGTCGAGCCTTCCCCCAATCTCGAACTGACCGAGATCGTGCCTCCGAGCCTTCGCACAAGGGCGCGGACATGTGCAAGTCCAATTCCCTCGCCCTGCTGATCCTGCGTTCCCGAACGCCGGAACAGGTCGAAGATCCGCTCGTAGTCCCTCTCGTCGATGCCGCGACCGTTGTCCTCGACCTCATACCGAACGCTCAGGCCCAAATCGCGGCCTCTCACGAGAATTCTTCCGGGGCGGCCGGGCTTCAGATACTTGACCGCGTTGTCGATGAGGTTGCCGAAGACCTGCTCCACGGCGAGACGGTCGCTGACGAGATCGGGGACGGCCTCGATGATCAGCTTGGCCCCGCGCTCGTGCAATTGGTGCGCCAGGCTGCGATGCTGGGCCTCGAGCAGATTGCTCATGCTGATCGGCTCCGGCGCCAGGACCCTGCGCCCTTCGCGGGACAGTTTGAGGATGGCGTTGATCAGCTTGTCCATCTTGGCCGTGGACGACCGGATGAAGCCGATTGCCTCCGAGAGATCGGTCTCGACGGCGGCCCGAGCGTCCGGCGCGACCAGGCTCGGCTGGGCCTCGACGATCTTCCTGTAGAATCTCTCGATCTCTTTCTGAGCATTCTCGAGTTCGCTGGTAAAGCCCATGATGTTGACGAGCGGCGCCCGCAGATCGTGGCTCACGATATAGGCGAAGCGCTGAATTTCCTCGTTGGCTGCGTCGAGCTCGGAAACCCGCTCGGCCAGCATCGCCGCCAGACGGCTGGTCTCCTGCTCGGATTGCAGCGCCCGCTCCCGGCTGGCCCGGAGCTCGTCCTGGGCCTGCTTGAGGTCGTGAATGTCCGTGCATGTGCCGTACCAGCGCGTGATCTGTCCATGCTCGTCGTAGACGGGCTGCGCGCGCCCCAGCACCCAGCGATACTGGCCCGAGCGGTGCCGCAGCCGGTACTCGATGTGGTAGGGCTCACCAGTCGCGAGCGACTGCCGCCAAGTTTTCCAGGCGGCCTCCTGGTCGTCAGGATGGAACATCCCGTTCCAGCCGGCTCCGTCGGTCGAGCCCTCCGGCACGCCGGTATACTCATACCAGCGCTGATTGTAATAATCGTGGAAGCCGTCCGGCCGGGTGGCCCAGATGAGCTGGTCGATGGAGTTGGCGATCGCGCGGAAACGCTCCTCGCTTTCCCGCAAGGCGTTCTGAGCCCGACGGTGGTCGGTCACGTCGTGGCCCTGAACGAAGATGCCTGAGACCTTTCCGTCCCGGCCGAAGATGGGCTGGTACACGAAGTCCAGGAAATGCTCCTCCGCCTCCTCGGAATCCTGCTTCAGAAGGATGCGCACGCCGCGGCCGACGAAAGGCTCGCCGGTCTGATAGACCCGGTCCAGAAGATCGATGAAGCCCTGCTCCACCACCTCGGGCAGCGCGTCCTGCACGGTCTTGCCCACCAGATCCGAGCGCCCCACCACCTTCCGATAGGCTGCGTTGGCCATGGTGAAGACGTGGTCCGGGCCGCTGAGAGCCGCAATGAAGCCGGGCGCCTGCTCGAACAGGTCCTGAAGATGCTGACGCTCCCGCGACAGGGTCTGATTGACCTCCTGAACCGCCTGGGCGCGACGGAACATGTCGGTCTCGATTAATGCGGACGGCCCGGACAGGAGAGCGGAGGTCTTGGCGAAGGTCCGGAGCTGGTGCAGCTCCGTGACATCCACCGTGTGCTGGAGAATGGAGATCAGCTCCCCGGCCTCGTTGAACAGCGGCGTGTGCGTGGCGCTCCAGTAGCGCTCCTCGAAGCCCTGGCCGTCCGGCAGGGGAATGGCATATGCGATGAGCGGCAGGTGGTCCGTGACTTTCTCCTGGATCACGCGGTCGAACGACGCGCGAAGCTGCCTGTGGCCGTCCGAATCCGGATCGCTCGGGAACGCCTCGAACATGCCCCGTCCCACGAGCTCCTCCCGCTTGCGCATCGTGGCGCGCAGATAGGCGTCGTTCATCCCCATGATGACGAGCGAGGGATTGAGCAGCACGTAAGGATTCGGCGATGCGTTGAAGAGAGCCTCGAAGTTAATGGATTTCAATACTTTAAGCTGGATGCGAACCAGCTCCCCCGTGAAGTTTGTCGCCTGGAGCCTTGCCTTATTTAGGACGCCTCCCGGCATATGCCAGTTCCGTCATGGCCAAGCTTTCCCGGGCGGCAACCAAACTTGGCCAGGCGCGTTCCGGTTTGGAACATGCCTGATGGTCTTGGTCACGGCATGATGGGTCATGGGGTGCTCGCTTGGACACTGAATATGCCTCTTTGACTTCGGTCGGCACCAATGCGGCCGCGAAGGCGGATGACTTTCAGACCCTCCAGGCCCGCCTCGCGAGAACCTTCCAATCGTTCTCCGCCCTCGACGCTCCCCGGACCGTTCTGATCGTCCCGAGCCTGAGCATGGACCAGGAGGTTTTGGCCAATATCTCGGGCGCTCATCATTACGAGGAGCGCATGCTGTGCTACCTCATGCTGCTCCGGATGCCCCGCACCCGGGTGATCTATGTCTCCAGCTATCCGATCCCGGAATCGATCATCGATTACTACCTGCACCTTATGCCCGGCATCCCGGCGCAGCATGCCCGCAGTCGCCTGACGCTCTTCTCCTGCCACGACGGATCGGCCATCCCCCTGACGGAAAAGATCCTCGGGCGCCCTCGCCTTCTCGAGCGGATCCGGGGATCGATCGCCGATCCGGAAGCCGCCTACATGATCTGCTTCAACGTCACGGAGCAGGAGCGCAGTCTCGCGTCGCGCTTGAACCTGCCGATCTACGGCTGCGACCCTGACCTCTTGCACTGGGGGTCGAAGAGCGGCTCCCGCAAGATCTTCCGCGAGGCCGGCATCGAGATGCCCGAGGGCTTCGAGGAGCTGCGCGGCGCGGACCAGGTCGCCGACGCGCTGGCGGAGCTCCGGGCCCGCAGGCCCGGTCTCAAGCGCGCGGTCGTGAAGCTCGAGGAAGGCTTCTCGGGCGAGGGCAATGCTCTCTTCAGCTATGAGGGTGCGCCCGAAGGCGCGGCCTTCAGACCTTGGGTCAGGGAACGGCTGCCCCAGCTCGCCTTCGAGGCCAAGGACATGACCTGGGAGCTTTTCGAGGAGAAGCTCGCGAGCATGGGGGGCATCGTCGAGGAATTCGTCGAAGGCGATGTGAAGCGCTCCCCCTCCGCGCAGTTCCGGGTCGATCCGCTGGGGCGGCTCGAAGCGATCTCGACCCACGATCAGGTTCTCGGCGGCGGAAGCGGGCAAGTCTTCCTCGGGTGCCTGTTTCCGGCGGACGAGGAGTACCGGCTTGAGATCCAGGAGAGCGGCCTCAAGGCTGCCCAAGCCTTGGCGGCGAAGGGCGTGCTCGGCCGCTTCGCCATCGATTTCCTGTCCGTGAGGGAAGGCGACGCATGGCGCCACTACGCCATCGAGATCAACCTGCGCAGAGGCGGCACAACGCACCCCTTCATCATGCTCGAGTTTCTGACCGAAGGACAGTATGACCCCGGCACCGGCACGTTCCTCACGCCGTCGGGGCAGCCGCGCTGCTATTATGCCTCCGACAACGTGGAATCGGATGCCTATCGCGGGCTCCTGCCCGCCGACCTGATCGACATCGCGGCCCTGAACTGTCTCCATTTCGATGGAGCCAGCCAGCAAGGGGTGATGTTTCACCTGATCGGCGCGCTCTCCGAATTCGGCAAGCTCGGCGTGCTCTGCATCGCCCCCACGCACGAGCGGGCCGAGGAGTTTTATCGCCGCACGACCGAGGTTCTCGACCGAGAATGCCGCCCCGCGTAAGGGGCCTTACCCCTCGTAACGAATCCGGATCCTGGCCGCGGCCTGCCGCGCCCGCTCGCGCGCGTCCTCGACCGTGGCACCCGACGCCAGGGCGACGCCCATCCGGCGATAGGGACGCGTCGTCGGCTTGCCGAAGAGACGAACCTCGACCTCGCCCTCGTCGGAGCCCAGCGAGAGCGCTTCCTTCAGCCCGTCGATGGAGAAGCGCTCGGCCTCCCGGTCGGCCAGGATCACGGCGGAGGCGGTCGGGCCCTTCAGGCGAACCGGCGGAATCGGCAGCCCGAGCACGGCCCGGGCATGGAGATCGAACTCGGACAGGTTCTGCGACAGGAGCGTCACCAGCCCCGTGTCGTGCGGCCGGGGGGACAATTCGGAGAAGATCACCTCGTCCCTGGTGACGAAGAACTCGACGCCGAAGATCCCGTAGCCGCCGAGATTGTCGACCACCCTGCGGGCCATGTCCTGTGCATCCGCCAGGAGCCTGTCGGTCATGGGCGTCGGCTGCCAGGATTCCTGGTAGTCGCCGCGCTCCTGCCGGTGCCCGATCGGCGCGCAATAGGACACCCCTTCACGCGAACGCACGGTCAGGAGCGTGATCTCGTATTCGAAGGGGATGAACTCCTCGACGATCACCTTCCGGCGGTCACCGCGCATGTTGGCGACGGCATAGTTCCAGGCCTGCTCGAGCTCCCCGGAGGAGCGGACCGTACTCTGTCCCTTGCCGGAGGACGACATGACCGGTTTGACGACGCAGGGCAGGCCCGTGTGCTCCACCGCCGCCCTCGCCTCGTCCAGGCTTTCCGCATAACGGTACTTCGACGTGCGCAGACCGAGTTCCGTCGCGGCGAGATCCCGGATGCGATCGCGATTCATCGTCAGAGAGGCGGCCCGGGCCGAGGGCACGACTGTGAGCCCCGGGTCCTCGAACTCCTGAAGCACTTCGGTGCGGATCGCCTCGATCTCCGGCACGATGAAGTCCGGCTTGTGCTTCTCGATGGCCTGCCGCAGGGAATCGGCATCGAGCATGGGGAACACCTCGGCCTCGTCCGCCACCTGCATGGCGGGCGCATGGGCGTAGGAGTCGCAGGCGATCACATGGCAGCCGTAGCGCTTGGCCGAGATCACGAACTCCTTGCCGAGTTCGCCCGACCCGAGGAGGAGAATTTTGGCTGTGAACACTGTCAGGACCTTTCCTCTGCTTTGGCGCGAAACACCGGCCGTCCGAATGCGTTCTGTGGAAGCATGTTTTCGAATGGCTTTCCAGCCGCCTCGTGTCGGCATGGCCTAAAAGCCTGCGTCAGGCGCATCCCTGCCGTCACGCCTGCGCATTGTGCGAACTCACGGTTCATACGTTAAGGGGAAGCCCAGGAGAAGCGGAATGCTTGGAACGAAGAAAACACCGAACCGCTATGGCAAGCGGGTCACCCGTGTCGAGCCCCCGTCGCTGGACGAGGCCATTGCCGCCGCACAGGGCCTGACCGACGACATCGAGTGCCAGATCGAGATCGCCTCCCAGCTCATGGGCTTGCCCGAGGACGAGGTGCGGCCCGTCGTCCTCAAGATGTCGACCCAGACCCGCCGGCCGGAACGGGGTCCCTTCGCGGACCGTATTCTGGATCGTGGCGAGGGCGCCAAGGTCATCGTCGTGGAGCGCCGCCGTCCGCGCTTGGCAGCGCGATAGAATTCCCCTATCGACGCATTCGAGTCCCCGGGACTGCGCGACGTCAGTCCGTTTTTTGAAGTTGCCCGCATGGTCAAAGGCATCATTCTTGCCTTCCTTGCCTTTGCCGTGTTCGCCTGGGGCGATGCCGTGGTGAAGGCGATCGGTCACGATCTCGATCCCTTCGAGGTGACCTTCTTCGGCTATCTGATCCCCCTCCTGCTCTCTCCAGCCTTCATGAAACCCGGCGACAGGCTGACCGACCTGGTGCGCTGGAAGAGCCCCTGGCTCATGGCGCTCAGGGTTTTCTTCATCTCGGTGACGACGCCCTTGAGCGTCATGGCCTTCACCCGACTTCCCTTCGCGGAGGCCTTCGCCCTCCTGTTTCTGATGCCGAGCCTCGTGACGGTGCTGTCGATCTTCATCCTGAAGGAGACCGTCCGGTGGCGGCGCGGCCTTGCGGTCTGCGCGGCCTTCATCGGCGTGCTCATCATCGTCCGTCCCGGATTCCGCGAGGTCCTCCCCGGTCACCTGATCGCCATCGCGGCCGCTCTGTGTGCTGCGGGCGGCGTCATCATGGGACGCATGATCGGCACGACCGAGACGCGATACACCCTGATCGGGAGCGTCTTTCTCGGCACCGCACTCATCGCCGGCATCCTCATGATCCCCGGCTTCACATGGCCGACGCCGTCCCAGTGGGGATTGCTGCTCGCCTTCGCGGCGACGGCTTTCGTCGCTCAGGCCTTTTTCGTCATCGCGACGACCTATGCGCCCGCGGACCGGCTCGGGGCCGCGCAATACAGCCAGATCCTCTGGGCTCTCGTCATCGGTGCGTTCTTCTTCGACGAATGGCCCGATGCCATGGCGCTTGTGGGGATCGTCGTCGTCGTCGCGGCGGGATTGTTCATCTTCGCCCGGGAGCAGACGCTGAAAAAGGCGCCGGCTGCGGCCAGAGTGGCCTCCTCGCCAGAGGAGCGGGCTGACCTGGAACCGGCCGCGCGCTGACAGGACATCCATTTCCCCTCCGCCTGACGCAGCGGTCGGCACAACTCCTTCCGCTGATCTCGACGCAGGCGCCTCCGCGGTGACTCCTCTCGCAAGAACCGACGCGCGGCATCGTGTCCGTTGTCGCACCCCGGCATGTGCATTAATCCCCATCCGAATGCCTGCTCATCCGGATGCTTTAATTTCCCGAACGGAACCATAGAGCAACGCCGACCCCGTCGGCCCGACATGAGAGGCGTTTCATTGATCGATTCTTTGTGCCGTTTGCTCCACCACTGCTCTGGATTGTCCCATGCCCGCCGTTGCCACCTTCAGCCCTTCGGGTAACTCCTACATCGATGGCCTTCTGGGCACCCTCAAGTGGGGGGTGAACAGCTTCACTTACAGTTTCCCGACGAGTGGCGCCTATTACGGCTCCTCCTACGGCGATGGCGAGAACGTCACAAATTTCGGTGCACTCAACACCAGTCAGCAGACGGCCACGCGTGCCGCCCTCAAGATGTTCGCTTCGGTGGCGAATCTCAGCTTCACCGCGATCGGGGAGACCTCCACCCAGCACGCCGACCTGCGCTTCGCCCTCTCTGACAAGCCCGGGACCGCCTGGGCCTACTTCCCGACCACCTCTCCGGTCGGCGGAGATGCATGGTTCAACAAATCCAGTGGCGCCTACAGCAGCCCGATCAAGGGCAACTACGCCTACCTGACTTTCGTCCACGAGATCGGACATGCGCTCGGGCTGGAGCACTCGCACGAGAGCGGCATGCCGTCGGCGCGCGACTCCATCGAGTACACGATCATGAGCTACCGCTCATATGTGGGCGCCTCCACCACGAGCGGCTATGTCAACGAGACCTGGGGCTTTGCGCAGTCGCTGATGATGTACGACATCGCCGCCCTGCAGCACATGTACGGCGCCAACTACGCGACCAACGCGGGGAACACGACCTATTCCTGGAGCCCGACGACGGGCGAGATGTTCATCAACAGTACCGGCCAGGGCGCTCCAGGCGGCAACCGGATCCTGCTGACGGTTTGGGACGGTGGCGGCACCGACACCTACGATTTCTCCAAGTACACCAGCGGCCTGAAGGTGGATCTGCGGCCGGGGCAATGGACCACCACCACCACGGCGCAACTCGCGCGACTGAAGTGGGACGGCTCGAAGGTCGCCGTGGGCAATATCGCGAACGCCCTGCTCCACAACGGCGACACTCGCGCGCTGATCGAGAACGCCACCGGCGGCTCCGGCAACGATGCTCTGACGGGCAACGACACCCATAACCTGCTCAGGGGCGCCGCGGGCACCGATCGCCTGACCGGAGGCCGGGGCAACGATACCCTGGATGGCGGAACCGGGACGGATACCGTCGTCTTCAGCGGCGCGCGCTCGAGCTACAGCATCGAGAGCCTTTCGAGCGGGTCCGTGCGCGTGACGGACCTGCGGGCCGATACCCCGGACGGCCAGGACACCGTCTCGACGGCCGAATGGTTTCAGTTCACGGACAAGCTCTATTCCGCAGCAGAACTCAGCGGCAATACGGCGACCACCCCGCTGATCCTGACCACGGCGACCACGAGCAACGTGACCGTGACGGGGACCGAGAGCAACAACACGCTGTCTGGAGGCGCCGGCGACGACAAGCTCTATGGATATGGCGGAAACGACAGGCTGACCGGCGCTGCCGGCCGGGACTATCTCAGCGGGGGTACGGGTACCGACACCGCAGTCTATGCCAATGCGAAGGCCGGGGTTCTTGCCGACCTGATGAATGGGACCGGGAATACGGGCGACGCATCCGGCGACACCTATTCCAGCATCGAGAATCTCACCGGCAGCGCCTACGCGGACTCCTTGCGCGGCACCGACTCGGCCAACACGATCGCCGGCTACGCGGGAAACGACACCCTGTACGGGCGCGGCGGCAACGACAGGATCATCGGCGGGGCCGGCAAGGACATCCTGTCCGGCGGCAGCGGGGCCGATGTCTTCGACTTCGACGCGACAACCGAGTCCCTGTCGACCGCGCGGGACACGATCTCGGACTTTTTGCGCGGCAGCGATCGTATCGATCTGCGCAGCATCGACGCCAATACGAGGATGTCCGGCGACCAGGCCTTCTCTTTCATCGGCGGCAAGGCGTTTACTGGGAGCGCAGGCCAACTCAAGTTCAGCGCAGGCGTTCTGTCTGCGGACGTGAACGGGGATCGGACGGCCGATTTCCAGGTCAACGTGTCAGGGCTGTCGGTGCTTGCTGCAACCGATTTCCTTCTGTGAAGGCCTGCTGAGGATCGCACCATGAGCGACTGGATCGCTTTCGATCGCTGGACCGAGTGTGTTGGATTGGAACGGCCCGGCTATGTGTTCGAGGTCAGGAACCGAGAAGGGCTGACCCTGCAGACCGCCTGCACTGTTCCCCTCCAGCTGCCGGCGGACTGGAAGTCCGCTCCGGTGTCGTTCCGGCTCATCGAGGAACCCAAGCCGCGGCACTCGGCGCCGATTCCGACGCCTCTCAAACGGCCCTAGCGCATCGTGCGGACCCAGAGGGTCGGGTTCGAGACCCGAAGGGCCGCATGAGTGATGCGCCGCTTGAGAGAGGAAGCAATCAACGGCGACCCCTGCAGGGCTCGAACCTGCGGCCTACTGCTTAGAAGTCGTTGGGCGCATTAAGGAATCTATGGGAAATCAGGGTGCTACCGGATGGTTCGCCATCATGAGTTTCCCATATGTTTCCGTCTGGTTGAGCTATCATCAGGGGGATACCTGTTGCACCGTCTCGGGAGGCGGAAGGATGGCCCACCCCGGACTACAGCGATTGGCCTGAGGCAAGAAGCGTCAGACCTGACTATAGTTCGTCGGCTTGGAGGTGCGGCGGCTCCTGACCATAGCGGTGGACCAGGCGCGGAGAGGCCGGAGAGGACATCATCCCCGTGCCTCTTCTTCTGCCCGATCCAGCCATAGAGTTCAGTAGTATTCGCGACCACACCGAGAGCCTCGCTGGGCCTGGTTTGACTGACGCTCTACTGCCTTCGCTGGATGTGCGGTCGGAAAGTCTTCCGATTAGACTCAATCACACCCCTATCCGGTTCCATAAAGGGGATTATCCGAAAAGCGCGCTGTCATAAGCGGAAGCAAACGTTCGGCAGGTCCGAAATGCTATCAGGCAGAACGAACCCCTGCTCCGTCATTCCGCTTCAACGCGAAGCGTGCGGGGATCTCGATGTCCCCGTTTTACCGCCTCTGTATCAAAGGCTTCGTTATATATGAGGCTCAGGTTCGTTTGCTTCCGCCCATCTGGATAGACCTTACCTGTTTGCTGAAACAGTCTGTGGTTTGGGTCTCTAGCCGCCAATTCAGCCCTCAACGTTCCTGTTTGAGCCCCGATCCCAATCGCGTTCAAGATCTGAATTTCAAGCCTGGCCTTTAAGTTATCGATCTCCTGCCGAAGGCTAGCGATCACTTCATTCTGCTGTGCGATTGTCGTATTCTTCTGAGCAATGATCTGGTTCTGCTTTAGGATCTCGGCATTGCAATCCTGAATAATTACTGTGGCCTGCGCATGGAGGCGGTCGTAATCCCGCCGCGCGTCTCCGATGGCATGAGCCGTCGCAATGCCTTCCCAATCGAACCCCATAGCTGCCCCCGTTTTTGGCCTGTGCTTGCACTGTTGGTCTATGGACACATCCCTTCCACAACCCGTCAATCCTAGGATTAAGGGCCAGTCAGTGAGGTCATGGTTGCGTAAGCGGCGTTCCGCGAAATCGACGGAGCGCACTCACGTCCCTCACCTCTCCCGTTGCTCTGGATGGGAGGGAGTAACGCAAGATTTGTATGTGACGTCATTCGCATCGCTCGCCCCGAGCCCCCCTCTAAGTAGGCTGGCCTCCGCTCGGAGGACTTCAATTCACGTCGGAACAATCTTCTGTTAGGCTTGTCTTGGCGGACCAAGGTTGATCATCCTGTGGTCCAAGCTGGCCGTGTGAACAGATGCTTCATTTCATTCTGTCGTTACGCTGGATTACTCTCCTTGCGGCCGCTGGCGCTGCCATTGGGGCGCTCCTGATCTTTGGAGTTGGTGGCATCAAGCTGGCTCACGCCGTGGGGTTTGCCCTTCTTCCAAGTGTAACCAGCGACCTCACGGTGATCGCCGCGGTGATGCAGGCTACTGATGCGTTCCTGTTCGGACTTGTGCTGATCGTCTTCGCCTATGCGATCATGTTCGGCTTTGCCTTCGACCTCCCCAAGAGAGCGAAGGCCAAGCTGCCTCAGTGGATGAGAGTGAGCGGGATCAGTGAACTCAAGATCACGCTGATTGAGGTTATCTTGGTCTACTTGGTCGTGGACTTTGCCACTGACGTGGTGGAGGTCGAGACGCGCATTTCTTGGGAGATGCTCGTGAAGCCAGTCGCCATTCTGTTCATCGCAGCATCCCTTCGGCTTGTCTGGGTATCCCACATAGGAAGCCATACGATGATCGAAGAGGAGCCCAAAGAGCCAACTCAACCAAGACCATCAAAGGGTGAACGAGCCCAGGCATGAACAGGCTTGGCCTATCGGCTTGGGCCGTTTTGATTGTGCTGCGCACTCGATCATATTGCTGCTTCACCTCCAGCGGCCGAGGAGATCAAGGCCACCATGGAGCGGCTTCAGGAGGTCAGAGCACGATGAGCGTAGCAGGATAGGGTTCAATCCCTCCACCCTTACATAAGCAACGACCTGGACATTTGCCGAGTCGTGCCGATCCAGCCCCAATTGCGCACCAGACGCACGCACGGTTCCGAACAGGTTCCACTCGATCATGAGGAAGTAGAAGCGCGGGTCCCTTGCTCCGGGTCGGTCCAGTGCAGCTCTAGGCGGCGCTCGGATGGAGGTCGGAGATCGCCAGGCATTCACAAGAATTACTTCTCAAGAACTGATTGGAAGCGGCGGCGACGCCATTTAGCTTGGCTATAAGGAGAACGAAGAAAGGGAAGAAATTATGAAAGCCGTTAATCTTTGTGTGTCGTTGACTCTTGTCGTGGCATCGTCCGTGCCGATGGCCCGTGCTTACGCTCAGTCGGCACCTAAGCCGTTTTTTGGCACGGTAGAAGGAGCTCGGATACAGTTCAATGGGCGGGAGCTTGTCACGACCTACCCGAGCAATCGCGGCCGAGACGTGTCCGGCTCCTACCGGTAATGTGCCTTTTCTTATTTCCACCCGTCACGCAAGGAGAACGTATACTGCTGTTCAAAGTACTCCGGGGATGTGGCAAGCAAATTCAGGTTTGCACAAGCGGCGACCGGGAAAATCACCACATGGCGGGCTCACACGGAGTGCTCCACAGGCCCTGGTTGATCTCTCCAAAGAAAGACAGCGATCATTATGCCTGAGCATGGATCAGCTATGCTGCACTAGGTAAATTCGGTGCTGCACCAGATGGTTCTGGTTCGGCGAGCACAGCTCGTCTGGCATTGCTGCTTTTTTGGGCCACGTCTCCCAGCCTGGAACCTTGAGGCAGGCATATTCCTTCCTCATCTCTCGGCCCCGTCGGCTTCATGGGGTCTGACAAGGTCACGGATAGGACGAGCCTCCCTGACCAACCCTCCTAGCATCATTGTGGATACTGCTTCGGCCGCGTCGAGAGATAGTGCCGGTAGGCCTCAATCACTCTCCGGGCAGCCTCGCCCCTGTTGGTCTCAGTCCCGCTCCGCGATGCTGGTCCGTGACTGGGTCGACGAAACGGCCAATATCCCGGTGCCATGGGTCATAGCCTCCGGGACCTCTCCTACATGGGCCACGAAGCCAAGCGGATGATCCGGCTCGCCGGCCTGCGGGATGAACTGAGCCTCACATCATTCCGGCATGGCGGGCTCACCGAGATGGGCGACGCTGACCTGGCCGACGCTCAGATGCGCGCGATCTCCCGCCACAAGTCGGCAAGGATCTTGCCGACCTATGTGAAGCGGACTTAGAAGCAGATCATCAAGGCGACGAAAAAGCGGCGTTCAGCGCGGGCGAAAGCAGCACACTTGTCTGGATGACAACTGCCGGCTTGTCTGAATGGAACTAACAATCGGGCGCTAAGCCGTTGAAACAGTTGGCGACCCCTGCAGGGCTCGAACCTGCGACCTACTGCTTAGAAGGCAGTTGCTCTATCCAGCTGAGCTAAGGGGCCGTCGGTCCGCAGGCCTGGACCTCAATGGGTCCAGGGGCCGACGCGATTGAACTTGAAGTTGTCGGAATAGGAAATCGTGCGCCGCTTCACCTCGTGCGGCTCCTCGACCCGGTAGGCGATGCCCTCGCGCTCGGCATAGGCCATCGCCTCCTCCTTGGAGTCAAACCATAGGCGCAGCTGCTGGCGGGTATCGCCTGAGCTGGTCCAGCCCATGAGGGGCTCGATCTCGCGAGGCTTGTCCTGCTCGAAGACGAGCAACCATTGCTTCGTCCGGGCCAAGCCGGACTGCGTTGCGGATTTGGCGGGTTTGTAAATCCGGGCAGGCATCGGTCTTTGCACTCTCTCCAAGACGTGAGCCGGTGAGAATGGTCGGGGCGGCAGGATTTGAACCCGCGACCCTCTGCTCCCAAAGCAGATGCGCTACCAGACTGCGCTACACCCCGAGTCTCTCAACGGCTTGGTTTGTCTATCGTTTTGAGAACCCCTACGCAAGCACAAGGTTTCGGCCCGGGAGGCAATAACGATGGGAAATAGGCCGTGACGAGCCTGGCGCCCTCACGAAAGCCTTGAGAGCCTCAGCCAGAGAGGAGCCGCGACGGACCGGCTGGAGCCACAACAGGATGTAGGCTGCAAAGATGTAAATCCCCGCATGGGCTGCATGGAACGCGGTTTCATCAATGGAAACAATCCAGCGCCAGAATCATATTCCTCTACGGCATCTTCGAGTTCTCCAGCCTCTCATCTTCTGAACAGAGGGCACCAGGACCATCGATGCGCATCGAGCAATGTTGTTATTCCGTTGGGCATCTTAAGGCGAGTTGCTGGGGGAGAGCGTAGAGAAATCTTTTCCTTGTCCGACAATCGATGCTAGACCCCCTCTAAAAATAGGGGCAAAAATGAGGCATCAAAGTAAAAAGACGCGCGACTGGGGTCAGTTGCCGTGCATCGTCGCGCTTGGGCTCGTGGTCGGCTGTGCAATCAGTATCACCACTAAGTTTCTTACTCCCGCCATGGTTCAGGCGAAGACGACGCTGCCAGCAGAGGTCCACGACATCCCAAAAAGTATCCAGCTTTCGCCTTCGGCAGAATTGCGAGAGTCTGCGCGAGCAGCCTCTCAGCGTCAGGCTGAGACGCGGCACATGAAACCGGCCGCCTCAAGCGAATTCTGAACCCTGCCGGGAGAGGATTCCACGCAAGGGGAATCATCTCTCGTTTTCGGTGTGCTGCATTTTTGAAAGGCAACCCGGATCCACTTCGCCGCAAAAGGCTCTGGGTCACTCCGGAAGCAGCGACGAACGGCGGGCGAAATCACCCGTTGATGAGCGAACCGGTCCGGGCATTCCGGATGGAGTCTGTCCCTCCAGAAATGGACGTGAAAAGTGGATTTGCCCTTTTGGGATCAGTCGATTCTGTCGACGGCGCGAGCCTACAGCCTCTCATCCTGGCCCGGTTCCTCCAAGTCCGTTTGCGCGGTGTCTAACGTTTGAACAGCGGGTGTTCAATTCTGTCCCCGGGCTTGATCCCGAGCTTGCCGGCTGCGCCGCCATTCAGCTCGAGAACGGCGAGAACGGGTTCGCCGGAGGGGATCGTGCGGGTCGACAGAGGCTCCGCATTGGCTGCAATGCGTGCGATGGTGCCGTCCTGACGGATGAACAGCATGTCGAGGGGCAGATACGTGTTCTGCATCCACATGGAGACCGGCTCGACCCGGCCGAAATCGAACAGCATGCCCCGATCCTGGGCCATAGCGCGGCGGAACATCAGCCCCTGGGCCCGATCCGCATCGTTGCGGGCGACCTCGACCTGAAAGCTGTGCCTCTGACCTCCCTGTGTCACGATCGTCAAAGCCTCGAGAGCTTGAGCATAGGCGGCGCCCGCGAGGGAGAGCACAAGGCCGAGAGCCGGGAGCACCGGGGAGAGACGCTGGAACACGAACGGAGCCCGTCAGTGGGAATGCGGCAAGGCCATCTCAGCGAGACGGACTTCGGCGGCCATGAGGCCCTTCGACCCGTCGCCAAAGCGCACGAAGACCCGCTCGCCGGGCTTCAGTTCGGCGATGCCGTAGCGGCGAAGGGTCTCCATGTGGACGAAAATGTCCGGCTTGCCGTCGCCCTGGGTGAGGAAGCCGAAGCCGCGAAGGCGGTTGAACCACTTCACGACGGCAGGCTCCAGGCCGCTGGTCGGCACCACCTGGACATGGGTGCGGGGCAGCGGCAGCTCGGATGGATGCAGAGCCGTCGATTCATCGAGCGAAAGAATGCGGAAAGCCTGCAATCCCCGGGGACGCTGGACGGCCTCCACGACGATGCGGGCACCCTCGTTGGCCGCCTGGTAGCCGTCGCGCCGGAGGCAGGTCACGTGCAGGAGAACGTCGGGCATGCCGTTGTCGGGCACGATGAAACCGAATCCTTTGGCGACGTCGAACCACTTGATCCGGCCGCTGACCTGGATGAGTTCGAGGGAGTTCTCCTCTCCGGGAGTCTGCGCGACCTCCCGGTGACCTTGATCCAAAGAGGATCTTTCCTCTCGAAGATTGAAGGAGTTAGAGCCGAAATCGCCAGTCATGAATGAACCCGCACTCGAATCAAAAAACCCGATTCTTAAAATCAAGATAACATCGTCCTGAATCAGGGGAAGCCGGAAACGTGACTTAAATCGCGATGAAATTTTCGGCACTCGGCGACAGCATTGAAATCACGGGACAAATGCCGACAGCACGGATCCGATTTCCGCATGAATCACCAGATCTGCCATGGAATCGAGCGGCGTCGGCTCCCGGTTGACGATCACCAGCCGCGCTCCGTTTTCCTTGGCGAAGGCCGGAAAAGCGGCCGCCGGATAAACCACCAGGGACGACCCCACCACAAGGCAAAGATCGCAGCTCGCCATGAGCTTCTGCGCCCGGCGCATGGGCCCCTCCGGCATGGCTTGGCCGAAGGAGATGGTGGCGGATTTCAGGACGCCGCCGCAATCGACACAATCGGGCGGATCCCCGGTCGCCTCGAAGTGCCGTCTGATCCAGTCGAGTTCGTGCCGGCGCCCGCAGGACAGGCATGTGGCATAGGTTCCGTTCCCATGAAGTTCGATGACCTGCTCCCCGGATAGTCCGGAGGCTTGATGCAGCCCGTCGATGTTCTGCGTGATCACGGCCGGCATCCGGCCCGACCCGACGAGGGACGCTATGCCGTGATGCCCCCGGCTGGGTCTCGCATCCCGGTAGAGGTCGTCCATGACGAACTTGCGCCGCCACGCCTCCCGCCGCGCGTCGGCGCTCTGCACGAAGTGCTGGAAAGGGATCGGCTTGTTTCGCATCCACGGACTGTCGGCGGAGCGAAAATCCGGAACACCGCTCTCGGTCGAGATGCCCGCGCCCGTGAAACCGGCGACGATGCGGGCTTCTTGAATCATTTCCTGCAATGCGCCGATTGACGCGGCGAGGTTCTCGGTCATGTCACTGATATAAGCTGCTGCGGCAAGGATAGAAGCACCTCTCGAATGACGGGATCAGCCTCGCGTGAATGACGATATCTCCCAAGCCAGCCCTGTCCGGAACAACCCTTCCGAGGCCCCGGCGACCGGACCCCTTCATCTCGGCGTCTCTCAGCGATGGGACGTCATCGACGTGGCACGCGGCGTCGCGATCGCCGCCATGATCGTCTATCATTTCAGCTGGGACCTCAGTTTCCTGCAACTCATCGCGACGAACATTCTTCAGGTCCCCGCATGGCGGTGGTTCGCGCGCGGCATCGCGGGCTCGTTCCTGCTGCTGGCCGGAATCGGCCTCGCACTCGCCCATGTCCGGGGTTTTCGCCGCTTGCCTTTCCTGAGGCGTCTCGCGAAGGTCGCAGGCGCAGCCCTGGCCGTGACCCTCGTCACGTTCTTCGCGTTTCCAGACAGCTACATCTTCTTCGGCATCCTCCACTGCATCGCCGCATCGAGCGTGCTGGCTCTCCCCTTCCTGCGGCTGCCCCCTGCCCTCACCCTGCTTGCAGCGCTCTTCTTCCTCGCAGGCCCCATGCTGTTCACGAACCCTTCCCTCGATGCGCCTTATCTGGACTGGCTGGGTCTCGGCTCCAGCGATCCGCGGACGAACGACTACGTGCCCCTCTTTCCATGGTTCGGCATGGTTCTGATCGGGGTCGCCCTCGGCAAGATGCTGCTGCCGCAGACGGGAACCGCACGTTTGGCACGCTGGCAGGCGCGAAACACTCTGGCCAGGATACTCCTGTGGGCAGGACGAAAGAGCCTGCCGATCTACCTGACCCACCAACTCGTGCTGCTCGCCCTTCTCTACGGCGTGCTTCAGATCACGGGGCCCGATCCGAGAGCCGAGGCCAAGCCCTTCATGGACGACTGTGTCGCGACATGCCTCATGCAGAATGCCGAACCGGCCACCTGCAGCTCCGTCTGCGCCTGCACCGCCGATACGCTCCGCAAGAGCGAGCTTTGGCGAAAGATGCTCAACGGCACCACGACGGCGGATGACCGGACGCAGATATCGCGCACGGCGCAACAATGCCTGCGCCGTGCCCCGTCCTAGGGGAGCATTTCGCTTTGATGCGACCGACACTCGTCAGCGCCGGCATTATAGGAGAAAAATCCTGACATCGTCGAGCGAGATCAGCTTACTGAAGCCTCGATCTTGCTCTGCAATTCCCAAGCGGTGCTTGCAAGAGATCGTTCCATTTGCTATAACATATCACAAAAGAGCGTAGTGTCTTTATTTTGGTTATCTCAGCGTCATCCGCTTTAGAGGGAAACCATGACCTACTTTCCGGAGGCGGACATTGCTCGTCGAGTTTTGGACCTGTGCAGATGGATCAGCGAAGGCCGCGTGTCGCAAATCGACATGGGCATGTCGCTGACCCGAGACCTGCGATTCGATTCCCTGCAGCTCATGCAGTTTTTCTCGGGCATCGAGGAGCATTACACTGGCCTGGCTCTTGAAGATTGGTTCATCGAGCACTCCACCGGGGGACGTGACACCATCGGCAGCGTCGTGAGCCATATCGCCTATTGCCATCCCGCTCCAAAAGCGACGCTTCCTTATGTCTCGCAGCGCAGCAACGAGTATCGCGACTTCCTTGAACCCTCTCTCCCTCGTCCCCGAGCGGGATTTCACTGGGGCGTCCCTCCGCCGGTCTATATTCCCCCCAAGGTGGTCCAGGATTCCGAAATCTTCGACGCCTGGAATTCCCACGCGCGGACCGAAGCAGCCGATGCCTTGGAAGCCGGTGGCGACCCATCGCGCCTTCTCGGGCCCGGAGACGAAGACCAGTCACCGCATCGCCAATGACACGGCTCCCAAGGCGGTGTCTGGTTTTCGCAGCCGCCGATCAGCGCCGTTGCACGACCGCCTCATTCGCGCACAGAGGGCGTTCTTTCGGCAAAGTGGGTCCGGTTCTCCACCCAAGAAGAAGAGAGCTGTTCCACGGGCATGGAATCGTCTTTAGAAGATCTGTCCGTGCCGCTGCGGGCCGGAGGGTCCAAGCGGGCTGTGACCGGAGCAGGCCGAAGCGACGATCCTGCTGGAAAACTCGTCCGACTTCCGCGTTAAGCGAAAGCCGATACCCCATCCTTCACGAGAGGTGCTGCCTTGCTGCGGGGCTACCTGACCGATCTTCCGTTAGTCGCCATTCTTCGTGGATTGCGGCCTGAGACCGCCGAGACGATCGGCTTGGCCTTGGTCGAGGCCGGCTTTCGCATCATCGAGGTTCCACTGAACTCGCCGGACCCCTTCCGGAGCATCGAAACCCTGGCCAAGCGCCTGCCCGGCGACGTTCTCGTCGGCGCGGGAACCGTGCTCGAGGCTGAGCAGGTCGACGGCGTCCGCGACGTCGGCGGCAAGCTCATCGTCATGCCGCACGCCGACCTCGAGGTGATCCGCCGAGCCAAGGAACACCGCATGATATGCACGCCCGGCGTCGCGACTCCGACCGAGGCTTTCGCTGCCCTGAAGGCGGGCGCAGACGCGATCAAGATCTTTCCGGCCGAGAGCATCCCACCGGCCGTCGTGAAGGCTTGGCGAGCCGTGCTGCCGAAGGAGGCGATCGTGCTGCCCGTCGGCGGCATCAAGCCTGACACCATGAAGCCCTATGTGGATGCGGGCGCCAACGGCTTCGGTCTCGGCTCCGCCCTGTTCACCCCTGCGATGACCGTCGGGGAGATTGCCCGAAACGCACGCGCCTTTGCGAGCGCCTGGAGGCAGCTCCGCTCAGTTTGAGGTCCTGGGGCCCTTTCCAGGAACCGCCACGTTACGGTCCGCGTTCTCACGGCAAAGGCTTATACAGGAGTTCCTATCATGACGAAGCTGGCACTTGTCCTCGCAGCCTCTGTCCTGAGCACGGCGGCGTTCGCTCAAGACACAACGACCACGATCAAGAAAGAGGAAGGCCTCCTCGGCAGCAAGACGACCATCGAGCAAAAGCGCGAGCCGAGCACCACGTCCTCTACGACGGTGACAACCGATTCCGCCGTGGGCTGCACGACTGAGACCAAGCAGAAAACCGACGAATTCGGCGATACCACGACAAAGAAGACCACCGAGTGCTGAGCGCACGACGTTCGCGGCAAAGTCCGGCATGCGCCGGGCTTTCCGATGCAGGTCATTGCCTCACGCATCGGACGTGCCGTCGAACTCATGGCCGATGCGAGGCCCTTGGTTCTACGCGTCTTTCACCGCAAAACCGGTTCCCATTTTTGCATTGGATGCTCTAGCGGCGCTTCCCGCCACGCCCGCCGCGGAAAAACGGAACCGTCAGGAGGCGGCGGCCGGTCTCGTCCACGATTTCGAGTTCGATATTCCCTGCGTCGCTCAGTTCGTCACGCAGTTCCTCGACTGTTGCGATGGCTTCGGCACGGGCGGCTTCGAGATCGGGCAGCTCAATGCCTTCGTCATCCTCGTCCACATCGTAACCGTCACGGATGTTGAAGAAAAAGCGCGGCATGGCAGAACGCTCGGGAATGGGGAGGCGGTTAGAAAACGCCCTTGGCTTCGGCAGGTTCACTGTAGCGCCACGAGCCTGACCTTGGACACCGGAATCTTGGTGACCATGCCCAGTTATGCAGCACAACCTGGTGCGACGGGCGGCATGGAGCTTTTTAGAAGCCTTGCGCGTTGAAGGACACGCCAAGGGTTCATGCGGGAAAACCGCTTAGGAAGCGCCATGATCCACAGATCCCTTGCCGTGCTGTGCGTACTCGGTTGTTCGCTTCTCGTCCGTCCGGCTGAAGCCTTGGCCCAGGCTTCGTGCGGACCCCGTCACGAGCTCGTCAAACTGCTTGCAGATCAATACAAGGAAGATCCCGTCGGCATCGGCCTTGCTCAGCCCGGTCAGGTGCTGGAGGTCTTCGCCTCGCAGGCCGGAACCTGGTCGATGGTCATGACGATGCCGGATGGCAAAGCCTGCTTGATCGCAGCCGGCGACAATTGGGAAATGGTGACGAAGATCAAGGGCAACCCGGCTTAAAGCCGAGCTTTCGCGTCACACAGCCCCGAGCCGCACCGGAACGCACCCGAGCCCGCCCTGCGTCGGCATCCGCTCTCAAGCCGCGAAACTCCCGAGGAAGGGAGTAGCGCGCCATATCGTTCACCGCCTGCGCGTGCCCTGCCATGGACAGCAGAGCGCAGATTGCCATGATGTCCACGTGTCGTGGGCAATCCGTGGGAATATCCATTCATCCCGCGCCAGGTTCTTCATCTTCTGACTGCCCAGGCGGCACAGGATCGGCCCGGCGCAGCCTTCCATGAGCCTGCCTCCGGATAGCACGTCTTCTCGGAAAGCCGATCCGGGGTCGATCCGCTGGCGCCGGTCCAGTGTCCTGAGGGCGGGCCTTCAGATGTATCCCTTGTTGTCCGATGATCGAGCGGGCGGGCAGTTGAGCCGTCCAATTTCGGTCTGCTTTCGGAGCCAGCGCGGATATTCGGCCTACTTTGGAGTAGTGCCAGGAGCGGCCGCTGGCATTCATATTGGTCAAGACAGCATCTCGCGCCTTTCGGTGTAATCAAACTCGCCCTGCTGATCGCGATCCCCCTTACCTACCTCGAAACCGCGAAGATGATCGCATTCGATTAGACGAACGGGAGAGCACTGTTCATCGCTGCCATCGGGCCGAGCAGACGCCAGCGCTCCACCGGCACTAAGTCGCCTTAGCCGAGGATCGCATGGTTGACGGGGCAAATGACAACACATTGGTCCCTTCGGGAGCCATCTCCGATATCGCATACCGAGGGCCCACACTCCCACCCCGTCCGCATATTCCAACAGTTTCGGCCAACGCTTCATTCAGGGAGAGTAATCCAATTTGTCCTTGGCGCCAGGGAAGGCACCAAAAAAGCTATACTTTACAATCATCAAGACAGTGGTGCGTGTCCCATAGATATAGCGGAGTAATCCATTTTGCGGCTCTTATGGAACAACATCAGCAATTAGTACTCCTAAAGCCGTTAGCCATAGTGTTGACTTGCCTATAAATAAGGTATTTTACTGTCTCATCACGATATCGTGAGTCCTGTGCAAAGTATGCTGGTTTCAATAGTAACCAACTTGTAAAGCACTAGCCTACCAATGATGACATGCCATCAGGTTTTAATGGCATGCTGCGCAATAACACTTGTTGGCGGCCTCAGCCAACGTACGCAGCCTAAAAATATCGCGACATCATCACAGATAATCGGTGGGATCATCATGACCAGGAAACCTAATTTCCTGTGCACTGGCCTGTGCACAGCTACACTTCTTCTGGCCGCAACGGGAGCAATGGCGGCAGGCAAGACACAGGATCCCGCAGTGACGGGACAAAACAATCAGTGCTGGGGCCAAGTAGCCTCCGGCCTCGCACAATTTGACAGCCCCAACTACGACGCTTCGACCATGAATGGCGGAGGGATGGGCATGCATGCGCGGTCCCAAACGGGGGCCGACATCAATGGTGGCTTCAACAGCACGACCAGTGTGTTTGGCATTCACCAGACCGATCTCAAAGCATCGGGTGACAACGCCGGACGCGCTGGGGTCGGCAATGTCTCGGCCGGCTTTCCCCACAACACCGCGCCGGGCGACGGCGGCAACGGTCAGCATGCCACTAACAACGGCGAGTTCTTCTCGACAATCGCCGATCCCGTGACAGGAACACTGATGGGCGGGACAGGCGAGCCCATCGAGTGCGATCTGCTGGATCAGGGTATCGTGCCATAGCGCCTTAGACTTCTGCGGATTGCGCATGCCTCTCGTCTGCCGGGGATGTCTATCCCCGGTCGATCCTCATGGGCCGGCACAATCCGTGGCACTGAGAGTATGTAAGGCATAACCATGAAACGCCGCTATTGGATCTTGGCCTTGGGAACGACCATCGCCTCCACCAGTATCCCGGTGCCGCCGAGTGTTATCTTTGGCGCGTCTCAAACGCCTGCCCCGCGGTACATCACCGCCCCGGTCGACCGGGGTGATATCCGCACCACCCTGTCAGCGACCGGCAGCCTTAATGCTGTCGGAACCGTCAAGGTGAGTTCGCAACTCTCCGGCCAGATCGCCGAGGTGCTGGTCGATTTCAATGATCGCGTTACGAGAGGCCAGCCCATGGCGCGTCTCGACCCTACGGCCTTCGAGGCTCGGGCACGGCAGGCCCAGGCCGGCCTCGAGAGCGCCCGCGCACGCATCGCTTTGGCCAAGGCCGGTACCGACCGCATGGCAGCAGGTCTCCTCCGTGTCCGCTCGGCCCTCCAGGTCGCCAACGCCAATGCCCAGGGAGCCCGGGCTCGGGCGGAGAACGCCCGCCGCGACTTCACGCGCAAACAGACTCTTGTCGAGCGCTCGACGATGTCGCAGGCCGCGGGCGATAACGCCCTCGCTGCTGTTCAGGCGGCCGAGGCCGCGCTGCAGGCCGCCGAGGCCGAGCGCGCCGGGGCTGAGTCCACTCTCGTGGCAGCGATGGTCGACCAAAGGTCCGCGGCCTCTCAACTGGTCTTCGCCGAGGCCCTGCTCAGGCAGCAGGAAGCTGTACTCGACCAAGCCCGGGCCGACCTAGCGAATACCGTCATCCGCGCTCCGGCCGACGGAGAGGTCATCGGCAAGGATGTCGACCGGGGTCAGATCGTTGCTGCCAGTCTGTCCGCCCCAACCCTGTTCGTCATTGCGCAGGATCTACGCCAGATGGAAGTCCATGCCAGGGTCGACGAGGCCGACATCACCCGCATCTGGCCCGGACAGACCGCCGCCTTCACCGTCGACGCCAGCCCTGGCCGGCTCTTTGACGCCAAGGTTGTCCAGATTCGCAAGGCACCGAGCGTGATTCAGAACGTGGTCACCTACACGGTGGTGCTATCGGCTTCGAACTCCGACCTGACGCTGCTTCCGGGTATGACGGCCCTGGCGCAGATCACCACCGAACAGGCCAGGGACGTGCTGCGCATCCCGAATGCAGCCCTGCGCTTCCGTCCCCCAGGTGAGGAATCGCCGGGCGCTGCCCTGGCGGCCGATGGAGGGGCTGCCGCCGTGTGGGTGCTGAATGGTAGCCTTCCGGCCAAGATCCCGGTCAGGACCGGACGGAGCAACGCCGGCGCCACCGAAATCGTCGATGGACCGCTGTACCCGGAGCAGCAGGTGATCGTCGGCATCGCAGCAGCTCCCAACGAAGGTTCGCTGCTCGGCCGCCTGGGAGGCGCCCTATGGCCCCGCCACTGATCCAGGCCACTGCTCTTCGCAAGGACCACAGGCTCGGCGACGCCATCGTGCCGGCCCTGCGAGGCGTCACTCTCACCATCGAAGCGGGCGAGTTCGTTGCCATCATGGGGCCGTCCGGCTCCGGTAAGTCGAGCCTGTTGCACCTGCTCGGCCTGCTGGACCGCCCCACTGCCGGCGGTTACCGCCTCGCAGGGCGCGCAGTCGCAGACTTGTGCCCAGACAACCGCGCACAAATTCGTGCCCAAGGGATCGGCTTCATCTTCCAAGCCTTCAATCTCCTCGGTCGCAACACGGCTATTGAGAACGTGGAGCTGGCCATGACCTATGCCGGCATCCCGAGGACCGAACGGCGCCGGCGGGCAGAGACGGCGCTCACGCAGATCGGTCTCGGCGAGCGTCAGCACCACTGGCCCGGTCAGTTGTCGGGCGGGGAACAGCAGAGGGTCGCAATTGCAAGAGTGCTCGCGGCGGGACCTCGCCTGATCCTGGCGGATGAGCCTACGGGTGCCCTGGACACGGCCACGGGCCGCGAGATCATGGCCCTGCTCCAGGATATGAATCGAGCAGGGCGAACCATCGTTCTCGTGACCCACGATCCTGCGGTCGCCGCCTATGCCCAGCGTATCGTGCGCATGCAGGACGGCCGTATTGTCAGCGACCTCCCCGCTGCCATCGATCGTGGCGCCATGAGCATGATTCCGCAAGCGATCGCCTGCCCAGAGACGACAGCATCATGAGCATGGTCGAAACCATTCGCATTGCTTGGCGTGCCGTCTGGGCCAATCTCCTGCGCAGCATGTTGACCATGCTCGGCATCATCATTGGCGTGGCCGCCCTGATCACGATGGTGGCCGTTGGGACCGGAGCTCAAAATCAGATCGACGAGCAGATCCGCTCCCTCGGCGCCAATCTCCTCACGATCCAGCCCGGCTCCTTGAACCAGGGCGGCGTCCGCCTTGGGACAGGCTCGCGCCAAACCTTGAGCGAGGCGGATGCCGCCGCGATTGCTGAGGAGGTACCGGGTGTCGTGGTTGCGGCCCCGACGATCTCGGGAACTGTCCAAGTCGTGCAGGGCAACGCCAACTGGTCCACCCTCGCTGGCGGAATCACACCGGCCTATCTGGTCGCGCGCGACTGGCGGGTCGAGACGGGACGCGGCTTTACTCTGGATGAGGTCGATACCGCCGCTAAGGTGGTCCTGCTCGGAGCGACTGTCGTCGACAAGCTGTTTGAGGACGAGGAGCCGCTCGGGCAGTTGGTTCGGATTGCCAATGTGCCATTCACCATTGTCGGCGTCCTAGGCCGAAAGGGACAGAATGCCGGCAACGGCCGCGATCAGGATGATGTTGTGCTGGTCCCGTTGTCTACCGCCAAGCTCCGTGTGCTCGGAAGCAATAAGGTAAGCCGGAATGCAGTCGACTTCGTCATGGTGAAGGTTGTCTCGGATGAGGCGATCGTCTCGGCGCAAGAGCAGATCCGCCGATTGCTGCGGCAGCGGCACAGGCTGGCCGCCGGAGCGCCGGACGATTTCCAGATCCGCAAACCCTCGGAAACCATGGAGGCTCGTGCGGCGGCGACCCGGTCCCTCACCTTTCTGTTGGCTGCGATTGCGTCAGTTTCGCTGGTGGTTGGTGGGATCAGCATCATGAACATCATGCTGGTCTCGGTCACCGAACGGACCCACGAGATTGGCCTGCGTCAGGCACTTGGCGCGCGCCGACGCGATATCCGGAACCAATTTCTGGTCGAGGCTACCATGCTGTGCTTGTTGGGCGGCGTGCTCGGAGTGGGTGTGGGCGCGCTCGTGGCGGTTGGAATTGGCAATTTGGCGGGATGGCCAATTTGGGTGAGTCCAGCCTCGATTGCACTTGGATTTGCCTTTTCCGGGGCCATTGGAGTGTTCTTCGGGTTCTATCCTGCCCACAAAGCCGCGCTGCTGGATCCCATCGAGGCACTCCGCTACGAATAGGAGAGGATTGGGCTGCGGGTCAGCCCTTTGGCGGACACCTGGAAGTCTGCTCATGTCTCTTCAAGGACTGTTTTGAGCAAGAGCCGTCTCTAAGCGCAGCCGTGTTAAAGTCTGCTTTTCGCCCGATCTCGGATGTTCGCTGGCGCTAAGATGATCGGGTTTTGAATTACAGCCTGCTGTGTCTACATGCAGGTTCGATAGAGACCATTTTTGGGGGGACACATTGGTCGCTGCGTGGTGGACATACCCAAACCACGTTACTCTCAATTCTTTAAAATTTAAGGCTTTTTGAAAGGTGAGTTGGAGTGGCGCGCCCTAGGGGAGTCGAACCCCTCTTTTCTGCGTGAAAGGCAGATGTCCTAACCGATAGACGAAGGGCGCGCTGCGCTTCGAGGCGTTGCCGTCGAAGTGGGCGGACATATAGATGGGTTCGTGGCGCATCGCAAGCGCCAGTTTCAGATTATTCGGGCCTTGCGGCATCCATGATGCGCAGCTCGGCCTTTTCCTGCCCGCCCCACCGGTCGATGGAGAGGGTCCCCGCCACGTGCAGGGTGTTTCCAATGGCTTCGGAGAATGCATTCCCGAGCGGTTGCCCCGCCGCGCGGAATGCGATTCCGCCGATCATGCTGCCGTCGCCGCCGCGCAGCTTCACGCGCACATGCCCGCCGCTGCCGACCTCCCTCGCCTCGATGAGCCGATGGTGGGGGAACACGAACATGGGCTCGGGCTGCCCGGAGCCGAACGGCCCGGCCCGCTCGAGGGCCGCGACGAGCGCCGGCTGCGCGCCCGCCGCGGTCAGGGTGGCGTCGATCGCGAACTGGTCGTTCAGGCGCATGGTGCTCACAGGCTCGTTCAGCTTGTCCGTGACGAAAGCGAGGAAGCGGTCGAGCGCCTCGACCCTGACCGTCACGCCGGCCGCCATGGTATGGCCGCCTCCCTTGATGGCGATGCCAGCCTCCACCGCCGCACGGACGGCATGGCCCAGATCGACTCCAGGCACGGAGCGCCCCGAGCCCGTGGCGGTACCGTCGGGATTGAGGGTGAAGGCGAAAGCGGGACGCCGGAACCGCTCCTTGGTGCGGGCGGAAATGAGCCCCACGATTCCCGGATGCCATTCGGCCGAGGCGGTGACGAGGACGGGCTGATCCGGCGCCTTCTCCAGGGCCATCATGGCCTGGGCCTCGGCCTCCTGAACGGCGACCACTTCGATCGCCTGGCGCTCGCGGTTGAGACGGTCGAGCTCACCGGCGATGGCACCCGCCTGAACCGGATCGTCCGTCAGGAGAAGCCGCGAGCCGAGCGCCGCATCCCCGATCCGCCCCCCGGCATTGATGCGCGGCCCTACGAGGTAGCCGAGATGCCAGCATTCCGGGGCGCCCGTCAGTCCCGCCGTATCCAGGAGCGCCGCCAGCCCCGCACGGCGGCGGCTGCGCATGACGGCGAGCCCCTGGCGCACGAAGGCGCGGTTCAATCCGATGAGCGGCACCACGTCCGCCACGGTGGCGAGCGCCACGAGATCGAGGCTGCCCATCAGATCCGGCTCGGGCCGGCTCCCGAACAAGCCCCGCGCCCGCAAGACCCGGTTGAGGGCCACGAGGAACAGGAACACCACGCCGGCCGCGCAGAGATGCCCCAGGCCGGAAAGGTCGTCCTGCCGGTTCGGGTTCACGATGGCGAAGGCCTCGGGCAGGCGCTCGGGAGCCTGGTGGTGGTCGAGCACGATGGGATCGAGGCCGAGACGCTTCGCCTCCGCGAGCGGTTCGATGCTGGCGGTGCCGCAATCGACCGTCACCAGGATGTCCGCCCCCTGCTCCTTGAGGCCCCGGATCGCGTCCACGTTCGGGCCATACCCTTCCGTAATCCGGTCGGGGATATGGATGGCATAGGCGATGCCGCAGGCCCGCAGGTATTCCGCCAGGAGCGCGGCGCTGCAGGCGCCGTCCACATCGTAATCGCCGAAGATGGCGACCTTCTCCCGGCGCATCACCGCATCCGCCAGGCGGTTGGCCGCGGCCTCCATGTCGGTGAGCCCATGCGGATCGGGCATCAGGTCCCGCAGGCGGGGATTGAGGAAACCCTCGGTCTCATGAATGCCGACCCCGCGTCCCGCGAGGACCCGCGCCAAGATGTCCGGCACCCCATGGGTCTGCGCGATCGCGAGCGCGATCGCGCTCTGGGCGGCGCTGCAGCGCTCGACCCACAGGCGGCCGAGGGCGGATTGGGTCACGCCCAGGAAGGGCTTCGGGAGGGAAATGGGCGATGATTCGGTCACGATATGAGTCTTAACCGCGAAATGTGGTCAAACCACCCTGCCCGTCCAACGAAAATGGCCGGGGCGAGCCCGGCCATCGGAACGTCGGTTGGGCAGAGGATCAGTCGAGGTGGAACTTCGACAATTCGCGATGCTCGCCGTGGATGCGGCGCACGGTGCCGGTGGCGGAGCGGTAGACGACCGTCTCGGTGGTAATAACCTCCTGGCCGAAATGGACCCCCTTGAGGAGCCCTCCATCGGTCACGCCGGTGGCGGCGACGATCACGTCACCGCGGGCGAGGTCCGTCACGTCGTATTTCTTGTTCGGATCGGTCACCCCCATCTGGAAGGCGCGGGAACGCTTCTCCTCGGTGTCGAGGATCAGGCGACCCTGCATCTGGCCGCCGATGCAGCGCAGCGCGCCGGCCGCCAGAACGCCTTCGGGGGCGGCCCCGATGCCGAGATACATGTCGATGCCGGTATCGGCGGGTTTGGTGGTGAAGATCACGCCTGCCACGTCACCGTCGGTGATCAAGCGAACGCCCGCGCCCGTCTTCCGGATGGCGGCGATCAGCTCCGCATGCCGCGGACGGTCGAGCACGAGGCAGTTGATCTCGTTCGGCTTCACGCCCTTCGCCTTGGCGAGGCTGTGGATGTTCTCCTCGGGAGAGGCATCGAGGTCGACGACACCGGCCGGATAGCCCGGGCCGACGGCGATCTTGTGCATATAGACGTCAGGGGCGGCCAGCAGCGTGCCGGCCTCGGCCATGGCCATGACGGCGATGGAGCCCGGCATGTCCTTGGCGCAGAGCGTGGTTCCTTCCAGCGGGTCGACGGCGATGTCGACCTTCGGGCCCTGCCTGTTGCCGACCTTCTCCCCGATGAAGAGCATCGGCGCCTCGTCGCGCTCGCCCTCGCCGATCACCACGGTGCCGTCGATGGGGAGCTTGTTGAGTTCACGGCGCATGGCGTCCACGGCGGCCTGGTCGGCGGCCTTCTCGTTGCCACGCCCGCGCAGGCGGGCGGACGCGACCGCCGCGCGTTCGGTGACGCGGACGAGCTCCAAGGTCAGGATGCGCTCGATGATTTGCCCCGGTTGAACGGTAATGCCTTGCGACATGGACGTGTCGTCTCCCTCTTGTAGGTGATCGGCAGGCTCAGCCGCCCGCCTGCTGTTTAATCGCGCTCGATGCGAATGACTTGGGGCGGCTCGGCGATAAGACCATCCCCCGAAATCTTCTCCAGCGCGGACCGGATGGACGCTTCCGTCGCCGCATAGGTGATGAGCACCAGGGACACCGGTGCGCCGGAGCGGCCATGGGGATCCTGGGTGGCGGCCAGTTCGGAGCGCTTCTGCAGGATGCTCTCGAGCGAGATGTCCGCCTCGGCCATCCGGGTCGCGACGCCCGCGGCGACGCCGGGCCGGTCGTGAACGGTCAGACGGACGTAATAGCCGCCCTCGTGGCGCTGCATGGGCGCCCGCGGCGCGCTTTCCAGCTGGTCGACGGGCCTGCCGAACAGCGGCTGGGCCACGCCCGCGGCGACATCCGCGATGTCGGCCACCACCGCGGAGGCGGTAGCGTCGCCTCCCGCCCCGGGGCCGATCAGGGTGAGCTCGCGCACGGCATCCGCGTCGATGGTCACGGCGTTGGTGACGCCCATGACCTGCGCGATCGACGAGGTCCTCGACACCATGGTGGGATGGACGCGCTGCTCGATGCCGGTCTGCGTCCGCTCGGCGACGCCGAGCAGCTTGATGCGGAAGCCCAGCTCCTTCGCCATGGCGAGGTCGAGCGGGGTGATGGAGGAGATGCCCTCCACATAGATCGCGTCGGCGTCGATCCTGGTCCCGAAGGCGAGGCTGGTGAGAATCGCCAGCTTGTGGGCCGTGTCGAATCCTTCCACGTCGAAGGTCGGATCGGCCTCCGCGTAGCCCAGGCGCTGAGCGTCCTTCAGGCATTCCTGGAAGGTCAGGCCCTCCAGCTCCATGCGGGAGAGAATGTAGTTGCAGGTGCCGTTGAGAATGCCGTAGAGGCGCGACACCCGGTTGCCCGGCAGAGCCTCCCGCAGGGTCTTGATGACCGGGATCCCGCCGGCGACCGATGCCTCGAAGGCGATCGATACGCCATGGCTCTCCGCGAGCTGCGCGAGCGCGAGCCCGTGCTTGGCCAACAGGGCCTTGTTGGCCGTGACCACATGCTTGCCCTGGGACAGGGCCGTCCGGACCACCTCCAGGGCTGCCCCATCGGCACCGCCGACGAGCTCGACCACGCAATCCACGTCAGCCGAACGGGCGAGGTCCACGGGATTGTCGAACCAGGCGAAGCGGGACAGATCGATGCCGCGGTCCTTCGACCGGTCGCGGGCCGACACGGCCACAACCTCGACGGACCGCCCGCCCCTCTGGGTGATTGTCTCGTTCCGGCGTTCGAGGATCCGAATAACCGAAGCGCCAACGGTGCCGAGGCCGGCGATGCCCACCTTGAGAGGACGTGTCACGGACAAAAGCTCCCTTCAAACCGGGTTGCTCTTTACGACCGCCAAGCTCCCATGTCCATGCGGGCAGGGGAACTTCGCCAGGAATACGCGATCCGCTCGTGCCTGGGGCTCAGCCCCTGCGCGCCATCGGCACCACGTTGTGAAGGACCTGGTCCGCACTGTCGAAGAACTTGCGGATGTTGCGGGCAGCCTGGCGGATGCGCTGCTCGTTCTCCACCATGGCGATCCGGACGTAATCGTCGCCGTGCTCGCCGAATCCGATGCCCGGGGCCACGGCCACGTCGGCCTTTTCCACCAGCAGCTTGGAGAACTCAAGGCTGCCCATGCCTCGGAACTTCTCGGGAATCTGGACCCAGGCGAACATGGAGGCACTGGGGGCCGGGATGGGCCAGCCCGCCTTCTCGAACGACTCGACCAGCACGTCGCGCCGTTTCTTGTAGATGGCCCGCATTTCGCGGATGCAGTCGTCCGGACCGTTGAGAGCCGCGGTCGCCGCCACCTGAACGGGCGTGAAGGCGCCGTAATCGAGATAGGATTTCACCCGGGCGAGCGCCGCGAGAAGACGCTCGTTGCCGACCGCGAAGCCGATGCGCCAGCCGGCCATGGAGAAGGTCTTCGACATGGACGTGAACTCCACCGCCACGTCGATGGCGCCCGGGACCTGGAGGATCGAGGGCGGCGGGTTCTTCTCGTCGAAATAGACCTCCGAATAGGCCAGATCCGAGAGCAGGATCAGCTCGTGCTTCTTGGCGAAGGCGACCAGGTCCCGGTAGAAGTCGAGGGAGGCCACATAGGCCGTGGGGTTCGACGGATAGCAGACCACCAGCGCCACCGGCTTCGGGATCGAGTGCATCACCGCCCGCTCGGCCGCCACGAAGAAGTCCGGGGTCGGCTCGGCCGGGACGGAGCGGATCACGCCGCCTGCCATGAGGAAGCCGAACGCATGGATCGGATAGCTCGGATTGGGCACGAGGATCACGTCGCCGGGCTCCGTGATGGCTTGCGCCATGTTGGCGAAACCTTCCTTGGACCCGAGGGTCGCGACGACCTGCGTGTCGGGGTTGAGCTTCACGCCGAAGCGCCGCTCGTAATATCCGGCCTGAGCGCGGCGTAGGCCCGTAATGCCCTTGGAGGCCGAGTAGCGGTCGGTGCGCGGCTTGCCGATCGTTTCCACGAGCTTGTCGATGACATGCTGCGGGGCGGGCAGGTCCGGGTTGCCCATGCCGAGGTCGATGATGTCCGCTCCGCCGGCTCGGGCGGCGGCTTTGATACGGTTCACCTGCTCGAAGACATAAGGCGGAAGGCGCTTGATGCGGTAAAAATTAGACATCGATCTGTCCTCGAGCGGAATCGGATTGGTCCGGTATAGGTTCTAGCGGTTGGTATTGGAATTCGTCTTCTGGGCCGGTCTCTGCGGCGTGTTGACCGGCAGCTTGACCGGCTCGGGCGGAGGCGTTCCGCCCAGGCGGGCCGCGGCGGCTCCGGCCGCCTCGTTGCGGGCCCGCAAGGCGTCGAGCTCCGCCTCCTCGGCCTTGACCTCGGCGGCGGTCCGCGCGGCCGTGGGACGGCCTTCCACCGCCGTGCCGATCGGCATGTAGTCAAGGTTCTGCGGGCGGGAGCGCGCCACGAAGTCCGGCGTCGGCGCCGTTTTGGGGCCCGCCCCGACCGCGACCGCAATATCCCGCACCGGGTTGGAACCGCCTGTGCAGGCCGTGACGTTAGCAGCAACCAGGATTGTCAGCACGAGAGCCGGGGTCCGGGTCGTCATAGGAAAATGAATACGCATGGTCGCTAACCTAAGAGATAACTGCACAGAGTGGGGATTGATCGCTAAGATGCTCGAAATGTGCACCCTGGGCAATGGCGCGACATAGAGGGAGACCGCCTTATGGACAAGCCATACGGTGAAGAGAAGGCCCAATCCTCAGCTCCCGACTTCGAGGAGCTCTCCCGCAACATGGCCCGCTTCTTCGAAGGAGCGACGAAGGCCACCGCGGCCTACCTCAAGCCGCTGGAAGAGCGCGGGGCTCCTCCCGAAGTGGCCAACGACGCCTCCGACGCGATCAAGACGCTGGGCCGCGTCGCGGAATCCTGGATGAGCGACCCGCAGAGGTCACTGGAGGCCCAGTCCCGCCTCGGCTCCCAGTTCCTCGATCTCTGGGCCTCGACCCTCAGGAAGGCCCAGGGCCAGCCCGCCGACCCCGTGGCGGAGCCCGAGCCGAAGGACAGCCGCTTCAAGGATCCAGAATGGTCGGAGAACCCGGTCTTCGATTTCCTGAAACAGGCCTATCTGATTTCGTCCCGCTGGGCGGAGGACATGGTGGAGGAAGCGGAGGGCCTCGACGAGCGGACCCGGCACAAGGCGCAGTTCTACCTCAAGCAGATTTCGAGCGCCCTCTCCCCGTCGAACTTCCTCCTGACCAATCCCGAACTCATCCGCGAGACGATCAAGGAGAACGGGGCGAACCTCGCCAGGGGAATGGCGATGCTGGCGGAGGATCTCCAGTCCGGCCGCGGCGAATTGAAGATCCGCCAGACCGATCCGAGCAATTTCAAGATCGGCGTGAACATCGCGACGACACCGGGCAAGGTGATCTTCCGCAACGACCTGATCGAGCTGATCCAATATGCGCCCACCACCGAGCAGGTGCTCAAGCGTCCGCTTCTCATCGTGCCGCCCTGGATCAACAAGTACTACATTCTCGACCTGAACCCGGAGAAGAGCTTCATCCGGTGGGCCGTCGACCAAGGTCTGACCGTGTTCTGCATTTCCTGGGTCAACCCTGAAGCGCAGCACGCGGAAAAGGGCTTCGAGCACTACATGCAGGAGGGCATCTTCGCGGCCCTCGAGGCGATCAAGCAGGCCACCGGGGAAAAGAAGGTGACGGCCATCGGCTATTGCGTCGGCGGCACCCTGCTCGCGGTGACCATGGCCTACATGGCGGCCAGGCGCGACAAGCGCATCGACAGCGCCACGTTCTTTACCGCCCAGGTGGACTTCACCCATGCCGGCGACCTGAAGGTCTTCGCCGACGAGGAGCAGATCCGCACCATCGAGACCCAGATGAAGAAGCGCGGCTATCTCGACGGCTCGCACATGGCGAACGCCTTCAACATGCTGCGCCCCACCGACCTGATCTGGTCGAACGTCGTGAACGTGTACATGAAGGGCCGGGCCCCTACCGCGTTCGACCTGCTCTACTGGAACTCCGATTCCACGCGCATGCCTGCCGCAAACCACGCCTTCTATCTTCGCAACTGCTATCTCGAGAACAAGCTCGCCAAGGGCGAGATGGAAATCGCGGGCGTGAAGCTCGATCTGAAGAAGATCAAGGCGCCGATCTTCAACCTGGCCACGAAGGAAGATCACATCGCCCCTGCCCGCTCGGTGTTCCTGGGATCGCAGGCTTTCGGCGGTCCGGTCGATTTCGTCCTTGCGGGCTCGGGCCACATCGCGGGCGTGGTGAACGCCCCCGCCAAGCAGAAATATCAGTTCTGGACCGGCGGCCCCGCCGAGGGCGACCTGGACGATTGGGTGGCGAACGCCAAAGAGACCACGGGCTCCTGGTGGCCTTATTGGTTTTCGTGGATCGAGAAGCAGGCCCCGAAGAAGGTTCCCGCCCGCGAACCGGGCGGCGGCAAGCTGGAGCCGCTCTGCGACGCGCCGGGCACCTACGTTCTGGCGAAGGCCTGAGGCGGGCGGCGAAGCAGCGTCATTCCTCACAGACCCAAAGACGAAAGGCCGGCGTCACCGCCGGCCTTTCTGTTGCAAGCCTCTCGGCTCTCAGTACTTGCGGACGATCGGGGCTGCCGGCAGAGCGACTTTCGGGTCGTCCCAGCGATAGCGCAGGGCAACAGAGATGATATCGGTGCTCGCATCCACATCAGCCAGGAACGTTCCTCCCGCCAAGGGGTCGTAATCCTGGTGCTCGGGCGTGATGCGGATCTCCGTGTCCTTGGAGAAGATGTGCGTATAAGCGATATCGAACGACAGCTTGTCGCTCCACTGGTAGGTGGCACCGACCGAAGCCCAGATGCGGTCGTTGTCAGGCAAGCGGGTGGAGCGGACCTCCGTATCGATAGGCGATTCCTCGTAAGCCACACCGGCGCGCAGGGTCCACTGGCTGTTCAGCCGGTAGTCGAAGCCGAGGGAGTAGAAGTAGCCGTCGTCATAGTTGAGCGGAAGATCGGTAACGACGATCCCGCCAGGTCCCACGACGAGTGGGGCCTCGAGAATGCTCCAGTTCGTCCACTCGAAGCCGGCATGAACCGTGAAAGCCGGTGTGATCGCCTGCGAGATGCCGATAGTGAGCTGGTCCGGGGTGGTCAGGTCCGCCGAGATCGGAATCCGGCTCGCCACCGGAAGCGGAATCGCGACCGTTCCTTCAAGCTCATGATCGATCTGCGACCGGTAGCCGATACCGATGGACGTGCCGGCGAACGGGGTCAGAGTCACGCCTGCCGTGAAGCCGAAGCCGATATCATCGCCGTCAAGGATCACGCTCGGAGCGCCGAGCCCCGCAAAAGCCGCTCTCTTGAGACGAATGTCGAAATATTGGAGAGACGGACCCGCTGCAACCGACAGCCAATCGTTCACCTTGATGCCCAGAACCGGATTGACGTTCAGAGAAAAGATCTTGGAGGAACGCGAATAGCCCTGCCCGGCCCAGGTATCGCGCGGGTCGGTGACGAGACCGTAGGGAGAGCTCGTGGACACACCCACCCAGAACATGTCGTTGACTTGATAGGAGCTGTAGCTTGCCGGAACGATCGCGTCCTGGCCGATGTCACCGGAGCTCCCAAGCGCAAAGGTCGGAATTCCTGGCACCGGATCGATCTCGATCCGCGGGATGATCAGGGACGCGTGCCACTCGCTCTGCCAGCCCGGCGCCATCGTGATGGTGGCGGGGTTCCAGAACATCGAGGAGAGACCGCCAGAACCCGAAGCGGCACCTGCGAAGGAGTAGCCCTGCGCAGTCGCACTCTGCTCGCGGATAGCGAACGCACCAGCCTGGGCTCCTCCTTGGGCGGCCATGAGAGCGGCCAAGGACACGGCAGCGAGGGACAAAGAACGATGGAGACGGCTCATGGAAGCTTCCTGCCCTTTTTTCTGTTTTGCGGGAATCCCGCGTTGACCTCACTGTGCCATGCTTAATTTACGCCGCAATCTCTATAATCTGCGCAGAGCCGGCACAGGAACCATGCGACGACTTGGAAATGTTCCTGACGATTACATGAAGTCTTTGAAGAACAGCAGGAAACAATACAACTCATTACAGCTGGTTCACATGTAAACCAATGTATTCGGCGCCCTGGGCTGCAAATCTGCTGCACTCTTGTGCACGGTGGAAATCCAGCTCTTTCTCCAGGCTCGTGGCAGAACGGCAACAGACATGAGACGAGAACATGCATTGTAGGCGGGCGCGAATGCGCCAGATAGGACCATGCCGCAACGAAAGGAGCACGGAATGAAACTGGTGAGATTTGGGGAAGCGGGACAGGAGAAGCCAGGGATCATCGACGGCCAAGGACAGATCCGCGATCTCTCCGGCGTCCTCCCGGACATCACGGGCGCGATTCTGTCGGAGGAGAGCCTCTCCCGCATCCGCAGCATCGACCCGAGCACCCTTCCCCTTGCGCCCGCCGGACAGCGCCTCGGCGCCTGCGTCGGTCAGGTGCGCAACTTCATCGCCATCGGCCTGAACTATGCCGACCATGCGGCCGAGACGGGCGCTCCCATTCCGGCGGAGCCGATCGTGTTCAACAAGGCTCCCTCCTGCATCGTCGGACCGAACGACGACGTGATCATTCCGCGCCGATCCGAGAAGACCGACTGGGAGGTCGAGCTTGCCATCGTGATCGGCGAGCGGGCCTCTTACGTCGCTGCGAATGAGGCTCTCGAGTTCGTGGCAGGCTATTGCGTCTGCAACGACGTGTCCGAACGCGAATTCCAGCTGGAGCGGGGCGGCACCTGGACAAAGGGCAAGGGCTGCCCGACCTTCGGCCCCCTCGGCCCCTGGCTCGTCACCAAGGACGAGATCCCCGATCCCCAGAACCTCTCCATGTGGCTCGACGTGAACGGCGAGCGCATGCAGACCGGCTCCACACGGACCATGATCTTCAACGTGGCGCAGATCGTTTCCTACGTATCGCACTTCATGATTCTGGAGCCGGGCGACGTGATCACCACCGGTACGCCCCCCGGCGTCGGCATGGGCATGAAGCCGCCCCGCTACTTGAAGGCCGGAGACGTCGTGAGCCTCGGCATCGAGGGCCTCGGCGAACAGCGCCAGCGTTTCGTCGCCTTCGAGGACAATCCACCGGATACGAGCAAAGGCCGGACGGGACATTAAGATCCAGAAGAAACGACAATGCTTCGTCATGCCCGCACTTGGTGCGGGCATGACGTCTTTGCGGCGCGACGCTTCCCAAGACGCGGATGCCCGGGACTGATCCCCGGATCAAGTCCGGGGACGGCCATGACACAGTTGGTTCGAAACTAAGCCAGCCCCAGCATCAGCTGGATGTTCTGCACGGCGGCTCCCGAGGCGCCCTTGCCGAGATTGTCGAGGCGGGCCACCAGCACGGCATGGTTGTAGCTGTCGTGCTTGAAGACGAAGAGCTCCAGTCGATCGGTATCGTTGAGCGCCTCGGGCTCGATCCGCTCGATCTTCTGAGCCCCGGGGATCGTCGGCACCACGCTCACGAGGCCACCGTCCCGGTAGCGCTCCGCGAGCGCAGCCTCCAGGTCCGCAGCCTTAGGCCTGCCCGGCAGCAGGTCGAGGTGGAGCGGAACGCTCACCAACATGCCTTGCCGGAAATTGCCGACGGAGGGGATGAAGATCGGGCGGCGGGTCAGGCCGGTGTATCTCTGAAGCTCGGGCACGTGCTTGTGCTCGAACCCGAGGCCGTAGAGCTCGAAGGCCGGAGCCGTGCCGGCTTCATAGGCCTCGATCATCGCGCGGCCGCCGCCGCTGTAGCCGCTCACGGCATTCACGCTGATCGGATGATCGGCCGGGATCAGCCCCGCATCGACCAGCGGCCGCAGGAGCGCGATGGCGCCCGTGGGATAGCAGCCCGGATTGGCCACGCGATCCGCCGAACGAACCGCCTGCTTCTGCTCGGGGGTCAGCTCCGCGAAGCCATAGGCCCAGCCGGGCGCAACCCGGTGCGCGGTGCTCGCATCGAGGATCTTGGGCTTCCGGCCGCTCAAGCCCTCGACGAGGGAAACCGTCTCCCGCGCCGCGTCGTCATGCAGGCAGAGCACGACGAGATCCACATCGGCGAGGATCTCCCGCTTGGCCTCGGGGTCCTTGCGGCGCGCCGGGTCGATGCTGCGGATCGCGATGCCGGAAACGTCCTTCAGGCGCTCTCGAATGCCGAGGCCGGTGGTCCCCGCCTCGCCGTCGATGAAGACGGTCCTGATGCCCTGAGAGAGAGACGTCGCGTTCTGGGTCATGGTCGTCATGGTCGCTTCGATCCACCTGTGGCCGCCGATGAGGCTAAAAGCCAATAACGCCGATAGGGTTCGGGAGAAACAAAAAAGCCGCGCAACGGCGCGGCTTGCGGTCGGGCCTCAGACAGCCGTCATCGCACGCGCGCCGGGGCGGCGATCATTCGGCATCGGAGGTTGAAGAGGTTCTGCGTCATGAGGCCGGTATGGGATTGTGAGACCGACATGTCAATAAGCCTGGCCTTAAACCCAGCAAAAAGGGCGGCCCGGGAGCCGCCCTTTTCGAAATCGAGAGCCTGAATAAGCCTTAGCGCTTCGAGAACTGGAAGCTGCGGCGGGCCTTCTTCTTGCCGTACTTCTTGCGCTCGACGACGCGCGGGTCGCGGGTCAGGAAGCCTTCCTTCTTGAGCGGGCCGCGAAGCTCCGGCTCGTAGTAGGTCAGCGCCTTGGCGAGGCCGTGACGGACCGCGCCGGCCTGACCGGAGAGGCCACCGCCATTGACGTTCACGACGATGTCGTACTGGCCCTCGCGCTGAGCGATCTGCAGCGGCTGCGACAGGATCAGGCGGAGAACCGGACGGGCGAAGTAAACCTCGACCGCGCGGTCGTTGATGATGATCTTGCCGGAGCCGGGCTTGATCCACACGCGGGCGACAGCGTCCTTACGCTTGCCGGTGGCGTAAGCGCGACCCAGAGAGTCGAGCTTCTGGACATGCTTCGGAGCTTCCGGAGCGGCGGTCTGGGCGTTCTGGCCCAGATCGGCGAGAGACTGAAGGGTCGCCATGGATTAGGCCCTCACGTTCTTGGCATTCAGGGCTGCCACGTCCAGCACTTCCGGCTGCTGAGCGGTATGCGGATGCTCAGCGCCGCCATAGACGCGCAGGTTGCCCATGATCTGGCGGAAAAGCGGGCCGCGGGGGAGCATGCGCTCCACAGCCTTCTCGACCACGCGCTCGGGGAAGCGGCCGTCCAGGATGAACTTGGCGGTGCGCTCCTTGATGCCGCCCGGATAACCGGTGTGATGGTAGTACACCTTCTGCTCGCGCTTGCGGCCGGTGAACACCACCTTGTCGGCGTTGATGACGATAACATTGTCGCCGCAGTCGACGTGGGGCGTGTAGCTTGGCTTGTGCTTGCCACGCAGGCGCATCGCCACGATCGTCGCGAGACGGCCCACAACGAGGCCCTTCGCGTCGATCACAACCCACTTCTTCTCGACCTCGGCGGGCTTCAGCGAAGTCGTAGTCTTCATTGCGCTGTTCCCGTTGAGAGCCCACTGGGCTCAGGTTCTGAAAAACGACAAACCGCCGCGAGATGCGGCGGCGAGTGAGAGGGTGTTTAGTGATTTTGGGCGTGCAAGTCAATGATATTCAACGGGAGAATAACCGCTAGTTTTTTATATAAATCCAATCACTTAAGCCATATAGGTATTGGAATACCGCTAATGTGGTATTTAAAAACCACATTGATTGCCGACCGCTCCCGTCCAGGCTATCGTTCTCACGGCTGCGTTCTCTCGCAAGGATCCAAGAATGGCTGAAGACCTGATTTTCTACACCAATCCTATGTCGCGCGGACGAATCGTCCGCTGGATGCTGGAAGAGGTGGGGCAGCCCTACCGCACCGAGCTTCTGGAATTCGGCACCACCATGAAAAGCCCGGGTTACCTCGCCTTCAATCCGATGGGCAAGGTACCCACCGTCATTCACAAGGGCACGGTTGTCACCGAAGCGGCGGCGATCTGCGCCTATCTGGCCGATGCCTTTCCGGAAGCCGGGCTCGCGCCGCCGCCCGGCGACCGTCGCAGGGGCCCGTATTACCGCTGGATGTTTTTCGCCGCCGGACCGGTCGAAGCGGCCGTCAGCAACAAGGCCCTGGGTTTCGAGATCCCCGACGAGCGCCGCGGCATGGTCGGTTATGGCGGAATGGAGGACGTGGTGAATGCCCTCGAATATGCCGTCACGCAGTCCGACTATATCGCGGGCGAGCGTTTCAGCGCCGCCGATGTCTATGTGGGCTCCCAGATCGGCTGGGGCATGATGTTCGGCACCCTCGGAAAACGCCCGGCCTTCGAGGCCTACTGGCAGCGCATCGCCTCCCGTCCGGCGGCTATCCGCGCACGGGAGATCGACGACGCGCTCGTGGCGGAACGGAAGCAATCGGCTGGCTGAGCCGCCGCATCATCACCGCTCCGGGATCGAATAGGTCCCGGTTGCATGGCAGACCACACCGGCCCTGCCCTCCGAGAAGATCGACACCTCACCCACGGCAAGGCGTTTGCCGAGCTTGAGCAGCCTGCACTCCCCGATGAGGGCGCGCGGCTCGGGCTTTCTCAGGAAGTTGAAGCTGAGATTTGTGGTGACGGCGAGCGCCACGGGTCCGATATGGGCCAGGATCGCGGCGTAAAGCGCCAGATCCGCCAGGGTCATCATGGAAGGCCCCGAGATCGTCCCTCCGGGCCTCAGATGGCGGTCGCGATACTCCATGCGCATCCGCGCGGAGAGCGGCCCGATCTCCTCCAGGAAGTAGGTTTGTCCGCCCTCGTGAATCTGCGGAAACTCCCGGTCGAGGAAGGCGATCAGGTCTTCCCTGGTCATGATCGGCTGCTGCGATGCCATGCGTCAAATGCCCGTTGAACTGCCCTGCCCTATCCCATACGTTCACGCCATGGATCACAGCAATTACCCGAACGATTACATCCGCGGCATTCTCAACAGCGTGAAGAGCATCGCGCTCGTGGGAGCCTCGGCGAATCCGGCCCGTCCGAGCTGGATCGTCACCAAATACCTGCTGGAGCGGGGCTACGACGTCATTCCGGTCAATCCGGGAATCGCCGGCACGGAACTGCTCGGCAAGAAGGTCTACGGTTCCCTTGCCGAGGTGCCTGGCCCCATCGACATGGTCGAGATCTTCCGCAACTCGGAGGCCGCCGGCCCGATCACCGACGAGGCCCTTGCGCTCGAACCCCTCCCCAAGGTGCTCTGGATGCAGCTCTCCGTCCGCAACGACGAAGCGGCGGCGAAAGCCGAGGCCAAGGGCCTCAAGGTCGTGATGGACCGCTGCCCCAAGATCGAGTTCGGACGATTGTCCGGCGAGATTTCCTGGCAGGGCGTGAACTCGCGGATGCTCAGCGCCAAGAAGCCCGTCCTTTCCGGCAAGGGCTTCCAGAAGCTCGGCCTCAATCGCCCATAAGTTCTCCCCCTGGCCCTACGCCCCTTCTTGACCGGAAGAACATTTCGTTCTTTAAAGAGAACAGAAGATCATCCCCAAAGGAAAAGGGCTCCTGCCATGACTGACCGTTTGCCGGGCTTCAACACGCTTGCCATTCACGCGGGCGCGGCCCCCGATGCCGCGACCGGCGCCCGGGCGACGCCGATCTATCAGACCACGTCCTTCGTGTTCGACGATGTGGACCACGCGGCCTCGCTCTTCGGCCTGCAGGCCTTCGGCAACATCTATTCCCGCATCGGCAACCCGACCTGCTCGGTTCTGGAAGAACGGGTCGCGGCCCTCGAGGGCGGCACGGCGGCGCTGGCGGTCGCCTCGGGCCACGCGGCGGAGTTCCTGACCTTCCACACCCTGCTCCAGCCGGGCGATGAGTTCATCGCGGCCCGCAAGCTCTATGGCGGGTCCATCAACCAGTTCAACCATGCCTACAAGAACTTCGGCTGGAACGTGGTCTGGGCCGATTCCGACGATCCGTCGAGCTTCGAGGCGGCCGTCACCCCGCGCACGAAGGCGATCTTCGTCGAATCCATCGCCAATCCGGGCGGCGTCATCGTCGACCTTCAGGCGATCGCGGCGATTGCCAAGAAGCACCGCATCCCGTTCATCGTCGACAACACGATGGCGAGCCCCTACCTGATCCGGCCGTTCGAGCATGGCGCCGACATCATCGTGCATTCCGCCACCAAGTTCCTCGGCGGGCACGGCAACTCGGTCGGCGGCCTGATCGTGGACGGCGGCTCGTTCAACTTCGCCGGAGACGACCGTTACCCGATGCTCTCCAAGCCGCGCCCCGAATACGGCGGCATGGTGCTCGGCGAAACCTTCGGCAATTTCGGCTTCGCCATCGCGGCCCGCGTCCTGGGCCTGCGCGACCTCGGCCCCGCGCTCTCGCCGTTCAACGCGTTCCTGATTCTCAACGGCATCGAGACCCTGCCCCTGCGCATGCAGCGCCATTCGGACAACGCCCTGGCGGTGGCCGAGCACCTGGCGGGCCACAGGAAGGTGTCCTGGGTCAGCTATCCGGGCCTGCGCTCGGACCGTTATCACAACCTCGCCAAGCAATACTGCCCGAAGGGCGCCGGCGCCGTGTTCACGTTCGGCCTGAAGGACGGTTACGAGGCGGGCGTGAAGCTGGTCTCGAACCTCAAGCTGTTCTCGCACCTGGCCAATATCGGCGACACGCGCTCTCTGGTGATCCATCCGGCGTCGACCACGCACCGTCAGCTCACGGACGAGCAGAAGACCCTCGCCGGAGCTGGACCGGAGGTGGTGCGCCTCTCCATCGGCCTCGAAGACACGCAGGACCTGATCGAGGATCTCGATCAGGCCCTGGCTGCCGCTTGAGGATTGCGCCTTCTCGGCGCCCGGATTCCCGGGCGCCCGTGCCCTGCCGGCAGCGCGGAACCGACACCCGGGCACCGCACGGGCGCGACCGCGACGAGGCAACGGATCTCATGAAAAGGGCGGCCCGAAGCCGCCCTTTTTCATGCTTGAAGAGCTTTCGGCTTCAGGCGGCCTGCGAGGAGCCGCTCTTCTTGAAGGTGTTTTGAATGGCGTTGAGCGAACGCTCCAGGGCTGTCCAGAGGCGTCCGATTTCCTCGGCGCCCTGAGAGTTCGGTTGATATTCCCTGGCCCCCTCGCCGGTCGCCAGAGACAGCGTCAGTTCGGGCCGATGCGTGATCTGGCCCGCCCAGACGGGCACTTGCAGCGCATTGAGAGCCCCGCGGGCATCGGCCACCACGGGAGCCTCCGCATCACCGTGTTTGGCCGGAGCGGCATTGATGACCGCCGCATAGGGCTTGCGCAGTTCCCGCGCGATCTGCACCGTGTCCTGAAGTGCCGCAATGTCGAACAGGCTCGCCCGGGTCGGAATGATGACAAGGGTGGCATATTTGATGGATTCGGCCACGATGTTGGACTTGTTCGGCGGCGTATCGACCAGAACCCATTCGTAGCCTTCGCGTTTGGCCTCCCGCAGGGCCTCGCCGAGATTGCGCACATTGTGCTTCAGGCCGAGATATTCCTGATCGCGGATCTTGTGCCAAAGAGAAAGGGATCCCTGCGGATCGTTGTCGACCAGCAACGTCTTACGCGACGGGTTGGCAATATAGCTCGCGAGATGAGCGGCGAGCGTGCTCTTACCAGAGCCACCTTTCCGCGAAGCAAAGACCAGCACGTTCATGCCTGACTCCTCATAAGCCTAAGAAAGCCCGCCACCCTCGTTTAACGCGAGCTTAATATTGTTCATCTGTACCAGAACAAGACCTGATTTCCTAATTCCACCTTCGAACACTCTGTGCATATCCCCAAGCTCCGCTCAGAGTTTCGCGCAAAAATGCATAACGTAACGGCAGGAAGATTTGCCCCGGTGCATTGCCGCCCCCCGCTTCTTCCGCTTTCTGAAGAACAGCAATCAAGCAACTGATCGACATCGAAAACCAGAGGTCAGTGTCTAATGGCAAATCGTAGTTTTTGATCCAGTCCATGAGGAGAAATTCAGAACTTTTTCCTTGAGATCGAAGAATTTTGCAACCTTCCATCATTCTCGGAACCAGCGTCTAGCTTAGTCGTTAAGCTCCCGACTTCACCAGACGAATGGAGCTGACACATGTCCAAGAAGATTCTGTTTGCAGGCGCTGTTCTTGCCGCCCTCGCGCCGGTTGGCGCTTTCGCTCAGGACCCGGCAGCCGGTGGCGCTGCGGCCGGTGCCGCGACGGGCGCGGTCGGCGGCGCGATCGTCGGCGGCCCGATCGGTGCGGCTGTGGGCGGCGTGACGGGCGCCATCGTCGGCGGCCTGGCGGGCGATGCCCAGCCCCGCTTCCGCCAGTACGTGGTCCAGCAGGACGTGCCGTCCTACCGCTATACCGAGGAAGTCCGCGTGGGTGCCACCCTGCCCGCGTCCGGCGTGCAGTATTATGAGGTTCCGGCCGAGTACGGCGTGACCCAGTATCGCTACACCGTGGTCAACGACACCCCGGTTCTGGTCGAGCCCGGCACCCGCCGCATCGTCCAGATCATCCGCTAAGACCCTGAGAACTGACACGAAGTTCGGGCGGCCCCAGGGCCGCCCTTTTTTTATCGGACCGCGCTGACGCGGGCGTGAACCACCGCCATGGCCAGCACCGCCATGGCGAAGACCTGGTGTGCCAGGCCCGCCCAGAGCGGCACCACCAGCACCAGGGTCACGATCCCCAGAGCCATCTGCGCCAGAGCAAGCCCCGCCATGCCGGTGGCGCGGCGGGCCACTGCCGACCGCGGCGCCCGGCGGCGCAGGGTCCAAGCGTGCCAAAGGGCGAAAGCCACGAGCCCATAGGCCAGCATGCGGTGATTGAACTGCACGAGCAGGACGTTGTCGACGAAGTTCTCGACCCAGGGATTCACCATGAACAGAGCCGACGCGGGCGGAATCAGTGATCCGTCCATCAAAGGCCAGGTGTTGTAGGTGTAACCGGCTTTCGAACCCGCCACGAGGCCACCCAGGGCGATCTGCGCCAGGATCAGGCCCACGAGAATGCGAGGAGCGAGGCCGGCAACGGGCTCCGCGGGCGAAGCGCTGCGATCCTTCAGGCCTGCCGCGACCCAAACGAGGCACGCGAGAATGACGCTGGCGACGGTCAGATGGAGCGCGAGCTTGATCGGCGCGACAGCCGTCATGCCTGGCTCCAGACCCGACGCCACCATGATCCAGCCGATCGCGCCCTGCAGCCCGCCCAAGGCACCGATGCCGAGAAGCGTCAGAGCGAGCCTGCCCGTGATCGTCCCCCGGAACCAGAACCAGATCAGAGGCAGGAAGAACACCAGGCCGATCAGTCGGCCCAGCTGGCGATGGCCCCATTCCCAGGCGTAAATGAACTTGAACTCGGACAGGGTCATACCCTTGTTGACGAGTTCATATTGAGAGATCTGCCGGTATTTCTCGAACTCGGCCTGCCAAGCCTGCTCGGTGAGAGGTGGAATGGCGCCGGTGACCGGCTTCCATTCCGTGATCGACAGGCCGGAACCCGTCAGGCGCGTCGCCCCGCCAACGGCAACCATCAGCACGACGAGGGCTGCGAGGATATAGATCCAAGTTCTCACGAGAGTCCGGGACCGGACTTCGGGCGACTCTGCTTTCGGCAGGCGCGCCGGCGGCACGCCCTCGGATGAGGCTGCGACAGCCATGCTCGTTCTCATCGGCAATTTAGGACTTGAACCCAGGATATGGCCTGTCACATAGAGGCTGGATCGCCACGAGGCAATCAATGACAGTGACGCACCGCTCTCAGGCGGCGCTTCGGAAGGGTATGGTCATGGGCATGCGACTGCGCAAGCTGATCGGAACGGTGGTGATGCTCCTCTTCATCATCGCCTATGCACTGATTGCCATGGCCGTTGCAGAGGGCCGCATCACGCAAGCGCCCAAGCTCGTCCAGACCCTCGCCTATGTCGTCCTTGGGCTGATCTGGATCATTCCGCTGATGCCGCTCGTGCGGTGGATGGCGAAGCCCGATAAATCCTGACGTTCCCTCGATAATCTTGCCCGTGCCGCCGCAAGGCGGACAGACCGTCACGCCGATCCGTCCGCTGCCCTCGTATTCAGGGCAGAGATTCTCGCCCGCGGCGGGAGTACTCGGCTCGGCCTGGTCGCCAGGGTTCAGCTTCGTCTGATCAGAGGCAGCGCGATCGCGGGGTGTAAGGCTCGTGACGGAAGCGGCGTTGCGGCTTCTCCGAACAGCGCGGCAGGGGAATCACGGTTTCCCCATCGTCTCGAAACAAAGGCCCGCTTTGAAGCGGGCCTTTCTACGAGAACGGTCCTCGATCAGCCGCACACCTGCCGGCTGCGGTAGTCCCAGCCCCAACCTGGGACCCATTCGCGATAACGCTCGGTCGTGCAGCGCTCGACGTAAACCCGGCGGGGGCGGTGGTGGTACACGACCGGAGCCGGCTCCTCCACATAAACGCGGGCCGGCGGGGGCGGCGCCACGTAGACGGGAGCGGGAGCCGCATAGGCGGGCTGCTGGGCCACCGTGGCGCCGACGATGGTACCGACCGCAAGGCCACCCAGGACGCCGACGGCTGCAGCCGCGCCGGGAGACATGCGATCACGCGCCTCGGCAGGTTGGGCGGCGGCCAGACCGGCCACCAGCGCCAGAGCGGCGGTCGTGCCGGAGAAGAAATTGAAGACCTTCATGGATCGTCACCTACAAGCAGGAGGGAGGTTTCCGCTCTCCCTTTCTTGGCAGTGACTATAAGTTCTCAAACCTCACTGGAAGCTGAACGGATTGTGGCGAAGCACGGGCACAACTCTGTTTCATTCCGGACGGTAAACAGAGTGTTAAGCCGCCCTTTCACATGGCTCCTCTCTCAGTCAGCCGTCGTCCGGAGCGGCACTGAAAGCAGCACGCGCACCAGATCCGCCTGTCGGTTGGTCTCCGTTTTCCGGAAAAGGTTTTTCAGGTGGAAGACAACGGTCGTCTGCGCAACGTCGAGTTCCTCGGCGATCTGATCGAGGCGTTTTCCGTCGATGAGCATCAGCGCAACCCGCGTCTCGGACGGCGTCAGATTGTAGAGCTGCACCAGGGTGTCGCCGGAGACCTTGGTGCGCTGCTCCGTATCGATCACGAGCAGGACCACCGCATCGGGACGCTGGTCCGCCGAGAAGCGCTGTCCCGGCACGAGCACGAGATACGGCCGCCCTCCCGAGGTGCGCGGGAAGGACACGATCTCGTCGAGAGCCTCTTCCTCGAAAGCCCTCTCGATCGCCTGATGCAGTTTCGCGTTCTGCTTCGCCGCCGCGCCTTTCAACACGCCACCGGAGATGCTGATGCCGTCGTTCTCTCCGATGATCCGCTCGGCCTCCTTGTTCATGAGCCTGACACCTCCCTTTTCGTCCACGATGAGGACACCGACGAGGAAGCGGTCGAAAGCGAAGGTGGCCTTGTACAGCGCCTCGACGGTGCGTCCGCGGGACGACTGGAGAACTTCCTGCCAGACCTCTTCGGCACGGCTGACTGCGCTCGACCTCACGCGAGCGACCTGATTGAGACGGGCCGCGATCGTGGCGAGCAGGATCTCATAATCGATCGGCTTGACGAGATAATCGTCCGCACCGGCCTGTTTGCCCACGAGCACGTCGTTCCGCTCCGCGAGGGCCGTCAGAAAGATGAAGGGGATATCCGCCTTATCCCCCTTCTCACGAATGGCCTTGAGGACGCCATAGCCACCAAGTCCCGGCATGGTGATATCGCAGAGCACGAGATCGGGATCCTCCGTCTCGAGCAGCCGCAGGGCTTCGCTTCCGTTTGAGGCCTGGAGCACGCGATAGCTGGCGGCCTCCAGTTCTTCGGCCAGATCGGCTCTCAAATCGTCCTCGTCCTCGACGCAAAGAATGGTCATTTGATGTTTCATGAGCTTGTTCACTTATGCAGCCTGCTGCGCCTGGTCGACATTGGATAGCGGCAAGTCGAACGTAAACAACGATCCCTCGGCTTCGTAGCTCTCCACCTGGATCTCTCCCCCGTGCATGTGCATGATTCTTTGTGCGAAATTCAGCCCGATGCCGGTCCCTGCAATTCCCGACGCCGTTCTCGCGCGATAAAACCGGTCGAAGATCTTCGGCAGCTCGTCACCCGGAATACCAATGCCCCAGTCCCGCACGGAGCAGAAAGCGCGCGCCCCTTCCGTCCAGACCTTGATCTCCACGACCGGATCTTCCCCCGAATACTTGAGCGCATTCGACAGGAGATTGATGAATACCTGCTCGATCAGCGTGGGGTCGCAATAGACCGGAACCGGGCTCTCGGGCACGTCGAACCGAATGGTCGAGTGAGCGTTGAGTTCGCTCTGCCGCTCTCCGAGGTCCACGACCAAGTGGACGAGGTCACAGGGCTCGGGGTTCAGCTCGATGCGTCCGGCATCGAGCTTGGCAGCGTTCAAGACGCTCTCCACGAGGCGGGTCAGGCGGCTGCCGGCATTCCTGATTTTTTGGATGCGCGTGGTGAGTTCCTCCGGTGAAAGATCAGCGCTTCGCCGCAGGATGCGTTGCGCGCTCGAGTCGAGGATCGCCAGCGGCGTGCGGAACTGATGGGACACCATGGAGACGAAGTTACGGTAGGCATTCGTCGTCTCGCGCTCGCGCTCGAGAGCCGATTGGAGGGCCGTCGCCACCTGCTTGTAAGCCGAAATGTCCGTGAGCCGCACGAAGATCGTCGCTCCATCCGCCTTTGTGACCGAGAGGTGCGCCCACACGTCCTTCTTGATCAGAACGTCGACCTCGATCTCCTCGAACGGAGGCTGCGCGACCAGGAGCCGATGATCCGCCCCCTCGCACATGGCAAAGCAGCGCAGAAAAATGGGAAGGCTCATCTCCTCCCAGCACCACAGCGCCACCGGTGCAGCAGCCCAGATCTGCTCATTGGCGAACAGGAGGCGCCCGGTCCAGTCGAACGCCGCAAATCCCTCCGCGGCCGACTCGATGGCCGCGATCAGACGCCGCTCGGCCTGCCGCAGAGCGGCCGTCCGCTGGAGAACCTTGATTTCAAGATCGAAATTCTGCCGTTCCGCCTGCTTGCGGGCGAGCCATTGCTCCGTCACATCGCGCAGAAAGGCAATGCCCAGTTTGCGCTCCGCCATTGAAACCGGAAAGCAGTTGATTTCCAGGCAGCGTTCCTGGGTAGCATCCCCCGTGGTCTCGTCCTCGAAGACCGTGCTCGTTCCCTCGACCGCGAGATTGAGTGAGCGGACCATATCCGGTTTCGAGAACAGAGGATCGAGATCCTGCATCCGACGACCGATGGCATCACCGGGACTGACGCTGAGCAGGTTCTCCATCCCAGGGTTCCAGAGCAGGCATTCGAGCTTCTCGTCGAACAGCACGATGCCCTGGTTGCTCACGTTATTGATGACAAGGTCCGAGAGTTCCTGCTCCTGGCGCAGCAATTGCTTGGCTTGGCTCGCCTCCTGAACCCCTCGGAAGAGTTTCACGAGCAGAAACGCCGCGCTCAGGACAATCCCCAACAGGAAAACGAGGCTTTCCAGCACGACCTGCAGATACATGGCTCGCTTGGACGCCACGTCCGTTCGGTTGATCAGCATCACCTCGTTGGCGGCATCCCGAAGAATAGAGCTCAGCTCGCGAACCTGCATTCGCAGTCCTGTGGCCTCCTCCGGGGTCATTCTCCTTTCGACCAGGGGCTCCGCGAGAGTCAGCATGAGATAAGCTGCCTTCATGTCTCCGAGCAGCCCAACCTTTCTGATGACGTCCGCCTGAGAGCCTTCCAGCAAAACCGCCATGCGGCTGACCAGGATGGACAGGCGAAACGGCGGAGCCTGCTCGACGTTCGAAAACTCTTCGCCGGCCGCGTAGCGGGCGAGACTTTCCGCCGCGAGCGCAGCCTCGAACTGGGCTTGGGAAATCATCCAGAGATTGGCATGGGTATCTTCAGTGCGCAGATCGCGATCGATATCGAACAACCGTACGACGGCAAAGGTCAGCGAGAGAGCGAGAACCGCCAGCGCTACGAGCGTAACCAGACCTGCCTTGTGGTTGTTGATGTTGAGCTTCATGGTCACTCGACGTGCAACCTATTCAACTGCCAAATCCAGCGGGCGTCATAAACCGGTGTTTGCAAAGCATCATAGGAATCGCGGGGATACACCACCCATAACGGTCCCTTGTCCCGCACCTTCAACATCTGCCCGTCGACGCGCATCGCGACGATGGGCTCGTATTTGAGGTCATCGACAGGAATGGTGATTTTGTAGTCGTTGAGGGCCGAGGCCCGGATCGAGGTCCCGTTGCCGCCTACTCTCTCCAGGATGCGTCTTAGGGGAATACCCTCGAAAAGCTGTTTCGCAGCGGACGTGACAGACACCGTCGCAATCGAGGTCTGGCCCAGGGCCTCCAGCATCTCCCGGTCGAACTGCGCTTCAGTTCCGACATTGGCCTGCTGAAGCCGGCCGGAAACGATCAGCAGCACAGGACCCTTTGGCTGCGGCAAAGGCTCTTGGGCTTGCGCCGTGCAAGCCCATCCCAGCAAAAGCGCCAGCATTCCGAGCAATCTAACGTAACGCATGGAAGCCCTATCTGCCGATATAATGTTAGAACATATACTCCTTGAACTATTTTGAGGCGAAAATCCAGGGCCCCGTAAGGGATTTCCCGAATAAGCAGGTGTCCCATGTCTCTTGCCGTTGATGATACAACGCAGCCAGGTAGATCGAAAGCCGAGATTATTTGTTATGTTGTAACGTATGATTCGGCGCTTGTACCTGATGCCCCACTGTCCGCATTGCGGTCATGCGATCAGCCGGCGAGGAGGTTCAGCCGGAAAGCAGCGTAGCATTTGCAAGCTTGGCAGCAGGCAGTGTAGCTTTGCGGCATATATCGATCCTTCGGTACCACAAATCTACAAGACCAGGAGTTCCCGATGCGTAGATTCACTGCAACTCTCGGAAGCGTAGGCATGGCTGGCATTCTTCTCGGCTCCAGCCTTGCCGTTCATGCCGAGCCGCTTCGCAGACAGGCCGTTCCACAGATCGACATGGCCTACCCCAATGAAGCATATACCCAGTATGGACCCCGGCGCGGCTTTCGCCCGCCCCCGCCCCGCTACTACCGTTACCGCCACCGTCATCATTATCATCATAACGGGAGCTCCGCGCTGGCGGCAGGCGCCGTCGGCCTGGCGGCAGGCGCATTGATCGGAAGCGCGATCGCCAGCAGTCAGGCTCAGGCCGCCCCACCCCCTCCTCCCGGCACGGTGGACCCGCAGCTTGCCGCCTATTGCGCCCGCAAATACCGCTCCTACGATCCGGTGACGGGGACCTTCCTGGCCTCGAACGGCATGCGTTACGTCTGCACCTATTAGGAGACGAAGGCGAAGATGCAGCGCCACATCGGCCCATCGCCAGAGGCGGTGGGCTTTTCGTGCTGACCCGCCGGCAATCCATCAACCGCCTTGCGGAACGCCGTCTTGGCCTTTCCGGGAATTCTCCCTTGGTTAGGGATGTGTTGGAGGGCATACAAAAGGGGCGCTCCCTTTTCACGCCGCACGCCCTGATCTTCAGGCTTTACGTTCGGGGTCAGCGCCTTAGAAATGGCTGAAGGTCGAAAATCAAAAAAGGATCCGTTCATGGCCCTCCCTCCCGACAGCAACGGTACCGTCGTTCCGCCCAACGAGGCAGCCATCGTGACGGCCGGCAACATGACGGAGCTGGAGCTTGTCCTTCCGGATCTGGGTGACGAAGACCTACCTGAGATTGCGATCTTCCTCGTCGCCTGCGCCATGCGCTTCCACAGCGACCCCGGTTTCGTCCAGGAGCAGCTCGAATGGCTCGTCAGGATGCACGACACCGAGGTCGATGAGGGCATGAGGCCCGACCAGTTGAACTCCGCCAACGACGATTGAGGCCTCCCCGAAGCCCTCGCTCAATCGAGGAACGCGATCGGCGTGCCCTTCTTGACCATGCCTGCCAGCTCCTCCACGTCCCAGTTCGTCAGCCTTACGCAGCCATTGGAATAGGCCTTGCCCACCTTCTCGGGCTCTGGCGTGCCATGGATGCCGAACGACTCGATGGAGAGGTCGATCCAGGTTGAGCCGACAGGGTTGTTGGGACCTGGCTTGATCTCGAATTTCTCCTTCGCCTTCACGCCCTTGAACGCATAGTCCGGGTTGTACGTGTAGCTTGGTCTAGGAGCGACGGCACGCACGGTGTGGCTGCCGGTCGGAGCAGGCTTCTCCTCGCTGCCGATGGAGGCCGGGTACACGGCGAGCACCACGCCATCCTTCCCGAGCACGCGCAGAACCTTCTCGCTTTTCACGACCTCGATCCTTTCGATCTCCGGTTTGTCCTGTGCGGCTCCCGCTGGAGCGACATTGGCCACCACGATGGAGGCGCCGGCCTCGTCGAAACGCCGGCCCGGGTTCAGCGCCTTCAGGAGGTCGATATCCATGTGAAACTTTTCGGACAGAAGCTCCTCGGGGCTGGAGTAGGACAACCTCTTGAGTTTCGCCTGGGCCTCCATCTTGTCCGGGATCGTCGTGAAAGGGCCTTTCACGTCGTCGTCCGTGATCGTATAGGGCACGAGGACGGGATCGGACGAGGTCTCGTTCAGCTTCGCCCAGAGTTCGTCGTCGAGCGCACCATCGACATGGAGCCCTCCTGCCTTCTCGAACGCCTTGATGGCATTCTGCAGGTTCTCGCCGTCACGGCCGTCGATCACGCCGGGAGAAAACCGCGCCCGGTCGAGCAGAACCTGAGTTTTGATCAGAAGAGGATTGGCACCCTTCTCCGGCGGTTTCGCCGAGAGATCGGCGGCATTGTTCACCGCCTCGATCGTCAAGTCCTGGGCAGCGGCGGCAAGACCTCCCGTCATGCACAGGACACTGAACGCGACGCGCACCCAAACTCCCATTCTCAACTCCGCCACTCCCGCCTCGGAACGAAACGGCGCCCTATTCAAAGACAAAGGCCCCGCAAGCGTTCCTTCGTGTCACTGACAAATGCGGTAATCGCCTTTGCGCGCGCGGGCATCGAGGTGGAGATGATCACCGTGATCGTCGTCCGCGCCCGGGCCCAGCACAGTGGTGAAAATCGTGCAGGCTTCCTTCTGGATGGCGGTTTGAAACGTGGCTTCAGGCGACCCTTCGGTCTGAAATCCGATGGTCAGCGGCGGATGCTTGTCGAATTCGAAGCCCATCACATCGACGCTGTTGCCGAAGGCGTGCTCGCTCAGCTTGCTCCCGGCGCGCTGGTCTCGGCACTGGTAGGCCGTGCCGATCAGGAGCTTGGTCGGTACGCTCTGCAGGTGCTCCCTGGCCCGAGGCACGACAACCTCGGCGACCCAGCGCGCCAGGCCCTCGGCGTAGCTGCATTCCATCAACGAGGCGGGCGCGACCTCGACGCCGTTCGGGAGCGCCGACACTGAAACGGGACTGGAGATCCTGCAGCTGTTCTCCTGCACGGCCGGACGCTTTTCGAACGTCACCCCGAGCTTGCCCAGACGCTCGAGACAGGCCTCGTCCGCCTCCGCGACCGGTACGGTTTGCTGCTCGCCGCCTCCGGCCTTCTGGTCCAGCTCACCCGCGGGCGGCGCCGGCCGGTCGGGCCTGGGCGGCGGCAACTGAGGCGGGCCGGCCTGAGCCAAACCCGCCCCCGGAACGCCGAACGGCGTAGCGAGGATCAAAAGGCGTAGGAGCAGCGCCATTCGGCGTGTGGTACGCCCCCCTCTCCCTCCAGAAGAACAACCGACAAGCTTTGCCATGTTTATCCAACCGTCTTCGACCGACCGGCGTTCCATTCATCCTTTCGGGTGTCTTGCTGTCCTCTCACCTGCGCACCACATTTTTCCTGAACCCTGGAGATAACGCCCTCGCAGCGGTCCTGATCGTCCATCCTGTCGCCGAGAAAGGACGTGTGATGAGCCTGATTTCGCTACCGCCTGCCGATTATGGTGAGGGGCTGGCGCTCGGCCCCAAGCTGCACGAGCTTCAGGAAGGCCATTGCACGAAGCGCATGGCCGACCTCTTGGCCAAGGTGGAGCGGCTCCGGGCGGAGCTACGGGATGCCGAAGACGAGCTGCGCTACGAACAGACCCGCTGGCCTGAAGTCGGTGAATTCGTGCGCTGCCCGCTGACCGGTTTCTTCGGTCGGGTGACGAAGGTCACGCCCCGCCCCTATGGTCGCCCATGGGTCGAGATCCTGCTCTATCTCGCGAACGATATGCCGGGCCACGCCACTATCGACCTGTTCGCGAACTGGGAGCTGATGGATCCGCCCTCGGAGAGCAGGCAGGAGACCTGAAAGCAAGAGAGGCCGCCCTCGCGGGCGGCCTCTTGTCTCGGTTCTCAGTGTGTGGCGACCGATCGCACGTCCTCGGGCATGGCCCGGACAGGAATCACCGGATCTTCCGTTCGCGGAACCGCACGCACGATCTGCGTTGGTTCGAACGCCTGCGTGACATACCGCGGGCGGTTGCGCAGATCCATGAGAGCACGCAGTTCCGCAGCCGGAAGATCCATCGCCTTCGCGTCGCGCCAGCGCTTGCGGAATTTCGGTTGTCGCGAGAAGAGGCCCCAGAGGCTCTTCACCTCCTCCTCGACCTGCAAGATGATCCGTCCGGAAAACGATTTCCGGAGGTTGAAACGCCCCGTCAGAGCCATTGTCCCGTTCCTTTGTTGGGAATTCTTCGACCCGCGTTCTCGATAGCGGCACGAGGTCGATAAAGGCTTAAGACACAAGGTAAACGGCGGCGAGTCGGGGCGTTGGAATCACGGCTTCGGAGGCTTGTAGGCGATCGCCTCGATCTCGACCTTGATGTCCACCATCAGGCGCCCCTCGGCGGTGGTCCGGGCCGGCGGGTTCGTAGGGAAATAGGTGGCATAGACCTTGTTGAAACCGCCGAAGTCCCGCGCATCCTCGAGCCAGACGGTCGTCTTGACCACGTCCGACATCTCGGCTCCGGCGAGTGCCAAGGCTGCTTTGACATTCTCGAGAACCTGACGGGTCTGGACCTCGATGGTGCCGCCGACATTCTCCCCGTTCGGCCCGACCGGCGTCTGGCCCGAAACAAAAATGAAGTCACCGGCCCGGACCGCGGGCGACAGGGGCACGTGCGAGGACCCGAAATTCTGCTTCGTCATTGTGGTTTCCTTCGTGGTTGATAGAGCCTACTTCACCGCACCCAGCGCGAGGCCGCGCACCAGATAGCGCTGGAGCCACGCGAACGCGATGGCGACCGGGATGGTGGCGGCGAAAGTGGCGGCCATCACATGATGCCACTCCACGGTGTAGCGACCCGATACCAACGAGAAGATCTGGATCGGAAGCGTATAGCTGTCCTGCGAGCGCAGCAGCGTGAGGGCGATGACGAACTCGTTCCATGCATTGATGAAGGTGAAGATCGCCGTCACCACCATGGCCGGAACGGCCAGGGGAAGGAATACCTTCACGAGGGTTTTCGTCCGCCCGGCCCCTTCCATCCAGGCCGCCTCCTCCAGGTCGAGCGGGATCGTGGCGAAATAGCTCTGGAGCATCCAGACGGAGAAGGCGATGTTGAAGGCCGCATAGACCACGGTCACGGCGTTGATGCTGTCGATCAGCCCGAGCGCGACCATCAGGCGAAACAGGCCCACCACCAGAACGATGGGCGACAGCATCTGGGTCACGAGCAGGAACTGACGATAGAACTCACGCCCTCTGAAGTCGAACCGCGTGAGCGCATAGGCCGCCGGGATGGACACGATCAGCGAACCCAAGGTGGCCAGAACGGAAACATAGAGCGAGTTTCTGAGGGCGTTGCCGAAATTCGTCGCAACCCACATGGTCTGGAAGTTTTCCCAGGCGGTCCTGGACGGCCACCAGGTCGGCGTCAGCACCTCCGTGTTGGGCTTGAGCGCGGTGATCAGCATCACGGCGAATGGGAAGATCGCCGCGACGACCACCGGCGAGAGAACGAGCCAGCAGACAACCGATCGGCGGAATTTCGATGCGTTCATGCCCTTGCTCCCCGCGCGGTGGTGAGCCTCACATAGATCAGCGTGAAGATCAGGAGGATGCCGAACATCACCAGGGACACCGCGGAGGCTTCGCCCAGTTTCCCAAGCCTGAAGCCCACCTTGTAGAGGTAGGTGACGAGAATGTCGGTGGAGTTCGCCGGCCCTCCCTGCGTCATCGCCCAGATGATCGGGAAGGAGTTGAACACGTAGATAGTGTTCAGCACGAGCGCGATGTTCAGGAAAGGGGCGATGAGCGGAAGCGTGATGTGCCGGAACTGCTCCCAGCGTCCCGCCCCCTCGAGGGCCGCCGCCTCATAGAGATCGTCGGGAATCGACGAGAGCCCGCCCAGGATGATCGTGACCGTGAAGGGAATCGTGACGAGGATGCCGATGAGGATCTGCATCGGGAAGGCGGTGCTCGCCTCCGCAAGCCATTGGATGTTCGAGTCGATGATGCCGAATTCGATGAGAGCGGAATTCAGCATGCCGCTTTCGCCCGACAGGGCCCAACGCCACACGATCGCCGTCATGGTGAGCGAGACCGCCCAGGGCAGCATGACGATCACCCGGGCGAGATCGCGCCCGTAGAAATCCTCGTTCAACACCAGGGCGACCGGCACGGAGCAGATGATGGCGCCGCCGACCACGCCGAGTGTCCAGATGCCTGTCCGCCAGAGCGATGCGATGAAGTTCGGATCGTCGAGGAGCGCCCTGAAATTCGCCATGCCGACGAAGTCGCGCAATTGGCCGAAGCGGTTCACGCTGTGGCTGGCGATCTGGGCCAGCTCGTTGACGGGCCAGATCACGATGAGGGCCGCCAGAACGAAACTGGGCAGGATGAGAACGTAGGGCGCAACCACCCGTTTCGCGGTCATAGACGTTCCGTTGGCTGAGCGAACAGAATGAAGGGGCCGGATCCGATCATCCGGCCCCTCCTGTCGAGACTACTTCTTCAGGATCGCGTTCGCCTTGGAGGCGGCGTCCTTGAGCGTCGGCTCGATCTGGCCATTGCCGAGATAGATCCGCTGGAGCGCCGACGTGGTGACGTCGGCGACTTCCTCCCAGCCGGCGATCACCGGCGCGAAGCGCGCGATCGGCAGGAGACTCGTGAACACCTTCAGGTCGGCATTCTCGGCGAAGTACTTGTCCTCCGCCTCCGCCTTGGTCACCGGCAGGAAGCCCTCATTGACCGTGAACTTGATGCGCTGCTTCGGCTGGAACAGGAAATCCAGAAACTTGAACGCTTCCGCCTTGTTCTTGGAGTTCTGGAACATGATCACCGAGTCGGTCACGCCGTAGGTGCCCTGATCTCCGCTCGGCCCTTTCGGAATCGGGGCCACGCCGTATTTGAGGTTCGGCGCCTCGTCGCGGATCTGGTTGGCCAGGAACGGCGCGGTCATCATCATGCCTACCTTGCCCTGCTTGAAGAGGTTCTGCACATCTTCGCGGGCATAGGACGTGACGCCCGGCTGCGTCGCCCCCTCGTCGATGAGGCGCTTGTAGAGCGAGGCGGCCTCGATGGCGGCCTTCGAGTCGAGGCCCGACTTGCCGTCCTTCACGATGTCACCGCCGAAGGACCACATGCCATAATAGAAGTAGACGTCGGTCTCGACTTCCTTGCCCTGAAGACCGAAGCCGTAGACGCCGTTCCCCAGCGCGGTGATCTTCTTGGCGTTCGCCTCCAGCTCCGCCCAGGTCTTCGGCGGTTCGGAGATCCCCGCTTTCTGGAACAGATCCTTGTTGTAGTACATCGCGCGCGCGGATGCGGCGATGGGCAACCCGTAGGTCTTGCCGTTCATCACTGACGGCGTCAGGAAGGTCTCGATGAAGCGACCCTTGACCTCCGGCGTGAGATAGCTGTCGAGCGGCTCCGCGATGCCCTGTTCGACGAAGTCCACCAGCCAGCGGGTGCCGATGATCGACAGGTCCGCATTGGCATTGGCCGAGATGTCGGTGGTCAGTTTCTGAAGCAGGTTGTCCCACGGCACCACTTCGAACTGGATCTTGATGCCAGGATTGGCCGCTTCGAAATCCTTGGCCACCTGCTCGAAATAGGGGCCCGTCTTGGCGGAATATTCCGCGACCGTCACCCGGACGGTGCCGGCGTTGGCACCTGCGGAGAGCGCAAGGCTGCCGATGCCCGCGAGCATGACGCCCTTGAGGCTGAAGAAGGTGTTCTTTCGGAGTTTTTTCACGTGCATGTTCCCTCTGCTGGGGCCGCACACCTTAGAAAAGCAGCCCGGCAACAGGTATTGTTGTGAAAGAAAATTACTTAGGCAAGGGGATTTTTGCGTATATTCCTGCCTTTTATGTTGCTAAATTTCATAAATCACTTCAGCCTTGTTGATGTCGAAAGCGAGAACCAGTTCGGAGCAAGCCGTTGATGAAGAGCCTGGAGGACCAGCTGGTCGTCATCACGGGTGCGGGCGGCGGGATCGGGGTCACGATGGTCCGGCGGTTTCGGGAAGCCGGGGCCCGGATCGTCGCCTGCGACGTCTCGGCGGAGGCTCTCGGAGATCTTGACGCCGCCCACAAGGAAGTCTTCGACCTTGGCAACCCCGACGCCTGCAAGGAGGCGTGCGCGCGCATTCAGACAAGTGCCGGACTGCCCGACGTTATCATCAGCAACGCAGGCCACACCCGCGCCGAGACGCTGGAACAGGTCGACGACCGTGCCTGGAATTTCGAGCTCGACGTGAACCTCAACGGAGCCCGCAATTTCACCGCACCCTTTCTCGATCCCATGAAGGCGAGAGGATCCGGCGTCTTCGTCTTCATCTCGTCCGTGAACGCGCTCGCCCATTTCGGCAACCCTGCCTATGCGGCGGCAAAAGCCGGACTCGTGGCCTATGCCCGGGCCATCGCGACGGAATGCGGGCGCTATGGCATCCGCTCGAACACGATCTGCCCGGGCTCGGTGCGCACCCATGCCTGGGACCACCGGATCGAGAAGGATCCTGGCATTCTCGACAAGGTCTCGCGCCTTTATCCCCTCGGCCACATGGTCACTCCCGACGACGTGGCGAATGCAGCGGTCTTTCTCGCGTCTCCTCTGTCGGCCGGCATTACGGGCGTCACCTTGCCGGTGGATGGCGGCCTCATGGCCGGCAACCTGCCCTTCATCGATGCGATCAGGTGAGAGGAGTTTCCGATGGCCGATCTGCACCTCGACAACGTCAAGAAGCGCTACGGCTCCCTCGAGATCCTCCATGGCATCGATCTCGCGGTCGCCGACGGCGAGTTCGTCGTGCTGGTCGGCCCGTCGGGATGCGGCAAGTCCACCCTGTTGCGCATGATCGCCGGACTGGAAACCGTGTCCGACGGGGAGATCCGCATCGGCGGGCGGCGGGCCAACGAGGTGCCGCCGCAGAAGCGCAACATCTCGATGGTGTTCCAGTCCTACGCCCTGTTCCCTCACATGAGCGTGAAGGACAACATCACCTTCGGGCCGCGCATCCGCCGGGAGGATCCGGAAGCGACGGCCGAGAAACTGAAACGTGCGGCTTCGATCCTGAATCTGGGCGCCTATCTCGACCGGAGGCCCGGCCAGCTCTCGGGCGGCCAGCGCCAGCGCGTCGCCATGGGCCGTTCCATCGTGCGCGATCCGGACCTATTCCTGTTCGACGAGCCGCTCTCCAACCTGGATGCGCAGCTCCGCGTGCAGATGCGGACGGAAATCAAGGCGCTGCACCACAAATTCGAGAGCACCATCATCTACGTGACCCATGACCAGATCGAAGCCATGACCATGGCCGACCGCATCGTCGTCATGAACGGCGGTCGCATCGAACAGGTCGGCACGCCTCTTGAGCTTTACGATCGTCCCGTCAATCTCTTCGTTGCGGGCTTCCTCGGCTCTCCGGCCATGAGCTTCATCGAAGGAGCGGTGTCCCGGTCGGACCATGCCGTGGCCGTTCGTCTCTCCGACGGGACCATGGTGCCGGTCGCAGGCACGTCCGCACCCGATGGGACCGGCGTCGTCCTGGGCATCCGACCGGAGCACTACCGGCTCGATCCCGCAGGGCCGATCAGATTGGTGGTGGACGTCGTCGAGCCGACCGGATCGGAGAGCCACATCTACGGTCGCGTGGACCAGGCTGCGATACGCGCGGTGTTCCGGGAGAGGATTTCCGTCCGTCCGGGCGAAACCCTTCAATTGGCCGTCAATCCGGAGAAGGTTCACCTCTTCGACGCCTCCACCGGTCTGCGCCTTCCCGGAGCATGAACGTGAAGGCGACACAGGACATCATCGCGCGGGTTCGCAGATGGGCCGCAGACGGCTCGAAGGCGGAGCGCAGGCTTGCGTCCCTTGTCCTCAGCGACCTCTCCTATGTGTCCAAGGCCCCGATCGCCGAAATTGCGAGCCGTGCCGGGGTGAGCGAACCGACGGTGACACGCTTTGCGCGGGCGCTCGGATGCGAAGGCATTCGCGACTTCAAGTATCACCTCGCGCAGGCCCTGGCGGTCGGCGGCAGTTATCTCAACCCCTCGCCTCTTCGGCGCGAGGAGCGCGAAGAGCGCATTCTCGCGACTGTCTGCGGCAATGCGGCCGCGGCGATCGAGCGTGTGCGCTCCAGCATCGACATGGAAACCGTCGGGCTGATCGCGGACCAGATGTCCACCGCGCGCTCCATTCTGTCCTATGGTTCGGGTGGGAACTCCTCGCTCATGTCGATGGAACTGCACAACCGCCTGTTCCGCCTCGGCCTGTCCGTGATCGCCCACAGCGACGGCCAGATGCAGCGAATGACCGCCTCGGTGGCCACGCCGGAAACACTCGTGGTCGCTTTCTCGATCTCCGGCTACTCGCCATCGGTAGTGGATTCCGTCAGAACGGCGCGGCACTACGGAGCCAGGACGGTTGCCGTGACCGCGCCGGGATCGGCGCTCGCCCGCGAGGCCGAGATCCTCCTTCCCTTTGTGGTGCCCGAGGACGGCAACCTCTACAAGCCCACCTCGGCCCGCTACACGATGATGGCCATCGTCGACCTGATCGCGATGACGACGGCCGAAGCCATCGGGCCTTCCGTTCTCGAAGGCCTTCGCCGCATCAAGCACAGCCTGGCTGCCGTGAACGTCAACGATCCGAAACTGCCCCTGGGCGACTGAAAGACGTCGGACCTCTAATGACCAAGATTCATGAACTGGATACCCCTGTCGTGCTGATCGACCTGGACCGCGTGGAGGCGAACCTCAAGCGCGCTCAGAACTACGCGGATGCGCACGGAGTGAAGTTGCGCCCGCACATCAAGACCCACAAGCTGCCGCAATTCGCCAGACGTCAGATGGAGCTCGGAGCCATCGGCATCACCTGCCAGAAGATCGGCGAAGCGGAGGTGATGGTCGAGGCCGGGATCACGGATATTCTCCTGCCCTACAACATTCTGGGCGAGCCCAAGCTCAAGCGTCTCCTGGCGCTCGCGCGGCGCGCAGCCATCAAGGTCACGGCCGACAGCGGCACGACCGTGGATGGGTATTCCAAGACCTTCGCGGGATCCGGCATCACTCTTCCGGTTCTCGTGGAATGCGATACGGGCGGCGGGCGTGTCGGCGTCCAGTCGCCCGAGGATGCGCTCGCCCTTGCCCGGCATATCGCCGGCTCCGAGGGACTGCGCTTCGCAGGCCTGATGACCTATCCGGCCAAAGGCATGGTCGCGCAGGCCAATGCCTGGCTCGAGCGCGCGAGGGCTTTGCTCGCGGAGGCGGGCCTCACGCCCGAGATCGTCTCAACCGGGGGAACGCCGGACCTCTGGCACAGCGGCGAGAACCGAGCGGCCACGGAATATCGGCCCGGCACCTACATCTATCTCGACCGGTTCCAGGTTCAGGAGGGTGTCGGCAGCTTCGACGATTGCGCCCTCACCGTGCTCGCGACCGTCGTCTCCCGCCCGACAGAAACCCGCGCGATCCTCGACACCGGCTCGAAATCGCTGACCAGCGATACGCTGGGACTTCCGGGCTTCGGCCGCATCGTCGAGTATCCGGACGCATCGATCGTCTCGCTGAGCGAGGAGCACGGGATCGTCGACCTGACGCATTCCTCCGCGAAGCCGAAGGTCGGAGAGCTGGTCCGCATCATCCCCAACCATGTCTGCCCCGTGACCAACCTCTTCGACCACGTGACCTTCGTGCGCGGAGACGACGTGGTCGATACGGTTCCCGTCGCCGCCCGCGGCAAGGTAACGTGAGACGGTTCTCGCCTCTTCTCCTGCCGCATCATCTGGAGCTTCCGTCGTGATATCCCATATGCAGAACCCCTTTTCAGAAACGGATCCCGACCGCCGCGAGATCTGGACCATGCTGGTCGAGCGCGACATCGACGCCTTTCTTGCAGCCGACTGGTCGATGGTCGATGCCGACTTTCGCCGCGAAGGCTTCCTGGGACTGCACGCGCACAAGTCGGAGTTGCCGGACAGCTGGCGTCTCGATTTCCCGGACCTGGAAACCTACCGTGACGAATGGCTCCGTCAGGCGAAAGCCTCACAGGCCGTCGAGTATGCGGAGCCCGTTCGCGATGCCCTGTTTCGCGCCACGAACATGCGCGACATCGACCTTCGCGCCGACACGGCCGTCTGCCACAAGAAGTTCGACGGAACCATCGCACTCAAGGGCGGCGGGGTGGAGGTGCTGAACTGGCAGACCCTGTACTTCTGCGCCCGCCTCGACGGGCGCTGGAAGATCACGGGTTTCGTCGGCTACATGCCGTTCCCGATGGGCAAACCCCGCGGTTGAGCCGGAACCGACATTCTTTCACGCAGAGCGGCCGAGGCAACGATGACGCAAGACTGGCTGATCCGAAACGCCCGGATCATCGATGGCACGGGAGCCCCCTGGTTCCGCGGCGACGTGCATGTGGTGGACGGGCGGATCGCCGCCGTCGGCGCCAACCTGAAGGCGGAGCCGAGCATGGCGGTCGTCGATGCGCAGGATCGCTACCTCGCGCCGGGGTTCATCGATGCCCATTGCCACGACGACCTGATCTGCCTTCGCGATCCGGACCGCCCCGAAAAGGCGATGCAGGGCGTGACCACGGTCGTCGTGGGCAATTGCAGCTTCTCCCTTTATCCGGCCCGTGGACAATCCCGCGAGGACCTGCGCAAGCATTTCTCGGGCCTGCTTGGACAAACGACACCCGAAGAGATCTTCGACGACTTCGCGGATTACCGTGAACGGCTTCATCAGGGTGTCGCCATCAACGTCGTCTCGCTCGTGGGCCATGCGGCCCTTCGCCTCGCGGTCATGGGTTACGAGCGCCGTGCGGCGACGCCGGACGAGACCGCCGCCATGGCGTCTCTCCTCGACCGGCAGCTCGCTCAGGGAGCCATCGGCCTGTCCCTCGGCCTCGTTTATCCTCCCAGCGCCTTCGCCGCTCTCGACGAGATGGTGGCGCTCGCCGAGGTGGTGAAGGCGCATGGCCGCCTGATGACCGCGCATGTACGCAGCTATGAGGATGGGCTCGTCCCCTCCATCGAGGAGTTCATCGAGATCCTCCGGCGATCCGGAGCCGCCGGGCTCCTGTCCCATCTTCAGTCGGCAGGACGTCCCAATTGGGGGCAGATTCCGCGCGCTCTGGAAAACTTGGAAGCGGCACGACGGGAAGGCATCGACATCAGCTTCGACATGTATCCCTACCCGGCCGGGAGCACCTATCTCCTGCAGCTCCTGCCACCTGCCGCTCTCGAAGGTGGGCTGGAACCGCTCAAGAAGAGGCTGCGCGATCCAGACGTCGGTCCCGTCCTGCGCCGCTGGGTGGAGAATGGCGGCCCGGCCTTTCACGGTCAGAGCAAGCTGCATCTGATCGGCTGGGATAATGTGCGCATTTCAGGCGTCAACAATGCCGCTCTCAAGCATCTGGAAGGCCTGAGCATGCTCCAGGCCGCCGAGCGCGAAAGCACCGAGCCCTACGATCTCCTGATCCGCCTCGTGGAGGAGGACGAAGGGCAAACCGGCGTCATTCTCTTCCAGCTCGACGAGAACGATCTGCATGCGGCCTGCTGCCATCGGCTTCACATGGTGGGATCGGACGGCCTGCCTCGCCCGGGCACGAAACCTCATCCACGCGCTTTCGGAACCTTCCCTCGCGTGGTCGGCCCCCTGCGGCGTGACAAGGGCTGGTTCTCCATCGAGGATGCCGTCCGGCGCATGACATCGATCGCCGCGCAACGGTTCTCCCTTCAGGACCGCGGCCTGGTGCGGCCCGACATGATGGCCGACCTGGTCCTGTTCGAGGAAGGCGTCACCGACCGGGCGACCTTCGACGAATCGACCCTGCTCCCGTCCGGCATCATCCATGTCTGGGTTAACGGAGAAGCCGTCGTAAGAGATGGTGCGCCGACAGGAGCCCGGCCGGGCCGCATGCTCCCCGTTACCGCGTGACGCGTTGTGAGCGCATCCTGCGCAGGACGCGCTCCCTTTCTTCCTTGTCCCGTGAGGTGTTCTAAAGCATCGGGCGTGAAAAGTGGATTTGCACTTTTTGGTCCGATGCCTTCTTAAGAATAAGAGCATCGTCTTAGCGGACCCGCAGGGCCGCACGGTGCTCTAGCCGCGCTCGATGATTTCGCGGATTCTGACGGCGAGATCTTCGATGGCGAAGGGCTTCGTGATCATTTCCATGCCTGGCACGAGAAAGCCGGAAGCCATGGCGGCCTGTTCCGCATACCCGGTGATGAAGAGCACCTTCAGGTCGGGCCGTGTCAGTCGGGCGTGATCGGCGAGTTGGCGGCCGTTCAGCCCCGGCAGGCCCACATCGGTCACCAGCAGATCGATCCGCTGCTTCGACTCCAGGATCCTGAGACCCGACGGACCATCCACAGCCGCAAGGGCCTGGTAACCGAGATCGGCCAGCACCTCGAGGATCAGCGAACGGACGACCGGCTCGTCCTCCACCACCAGAACGGTCTCGCCCGCCTCGGCCCGATGCGCCTCGCTCAAGCCCGGCGATGAAACGTTTTCCGCAAGCTCGCCTTCGTAGGCGGGAAGATAGATCGTCACGGCCGTGCCCCGGCCGACCTCGCTGTCGATGCGGACATGCCCTTCCGACTGCTTGGCGAAGCCATACACCATGGAGAGGCCGAGGCCCGTCCCCTCCCCGATCGGTTTCGTCGTGAAGAATGGATCGAAAGCCTGGGCCAGCACGTCAGGCGTCATGCCCGTGCCGGTGTCGGACACGCAGACCGTGACATACTGGCCGGGAGAAACATCCTGGCGCGTGGCCGAATAGGTGCTGTCGGGACGAGATATCCCCGTCTCGATGGTGAGCCCGCCGCCCTCGGGCATGGCATCGCGCGCATTGATGGCGAGGTTGAGGATCGCGCTCTCGAGCTGGTTGGGATCGCACAACGTCAACGGCACATTGTCGGAGGCAGCGATCTTGAGCTCGATCGCTTCCGAGGTGGTTCTCCGAAGGAGTTCCTCCATGGATCGGACGAGCTTGTTGACGTCCACCGGTCGCGGATCGAGCGGCTGCCGCCGTGCGAAGGCGAGTAGACGGTGCGTCAACGCGGCGGCCCGATTGGCCGAGGAAGTGGCCGCCTTGATGTAGCGTTCCAGGTTGTCGGCCCTGCCCTGCGCCATGCGTGTCTGCAGAAGATCGAGAGAGCCGACAATTCCCGTCAGGAGATTGTTGAAGTCGTGGGCGATCCCGCCGGTGAGCTGGCCGACGGCTTCCATCTTCTGGCTCTGGCGAAGCTGCTCTTCCAGGAGCTTGCGCTGGGTGACGTCGCGTCCCACGCTGTAGAACACGTCCTCTGCCGGCGCAAAGGTCCAGCTGATCCAGTGATAATCCCCGCTCTTCGTATGAATGCGGACATCGAAATCCTTGATCGACTCGCCTCGCTGCAAGGCCTCGAACACATGTTGGCCTGCTGCGCGATCCTCCGGATGGATCCAGGTTTCGAACAGGGTGCCGACGACCTCATCCTCGCGATAGCCGAGAAGATTCATCCATGCAGGATTGACGGCTTTGAGATACCCCTCGCCGTCGCAGACGCTGAAGAGATCGCTTGACAGGCTCCAGAGCCGGTCGCGCTCGCGCGTCGTCTCCTCGACCCGGCTCTCCAGCTTCTCGTTCAGTTCCCGGAGCCGCTCCTCGGACCGCTTTGCGGCCGTGATGTCGTAGATGACGCCGATGAAGCGCAGGCCTGCGGTTTCGGTGTCGCGGACGAACTCACCCCTCCGGGCGAGCCAGCGGAGCTCCCTGGTGTCGGCGCGCTCGATCCGGCACTCCCCATAGACCGTGCCTTCCCGAGAGCTCTGCTCGACAATGGCGGGATCTCCCTCCACGACGAGAGCGTTGATCGTACGCGCCGGGAGGACGTTGGTGGGATGCAGCCCGAGCAGCCGGCAGAACTCCTCCGAGACGGTGACGGTCGCGAAGACATCGATATACTCGAACGTGCCGACCCCACCCGCGCTCTGCGCGATCCGCAGGCGCTCCTCGACATGCTTCTGCTCGGTGACGTCGAGAACGACGCCGGTGAATTTCAGGGGCTGACCATCGTCGCCGAAATGGCTGCGTCCGCGCGCATGCGCCCATCGGACCGAACCATCGGGTGCAAGGAGCCGGTATTCCTTGGAGAAGATCTCAGCCCCGTTGAGCATGCCCGCAACCGCGAGACGAATTCTCGGGCGATCCTCGGGATGGATCGCCGTGAAGAAGGATTCGGCCGGCAAGCCCTTGGCAGCCTCACTCGGATTCAAACCGTGAAGCGCAGCAAACCGCGCGTCCGCACTGAAGCGCCGGCCGGGAATATCCCACTCCCAGGAGCCGCCTGTGCCTGCCACCGTCAGCGTTTGCCGGAGCCTCTCGTTGGTTTGATCCAGCTCCTTCTGGTTCGCACTCAACGCCACCTGCATATCGACGGCCTGATGGGCCCGCGAGACATCGACCTGGGTCGATAGAAAGAAGAGCGGCCTTCCGCCCTCGTCGTTCACGGGCGTGATGAAGATGTGATTCCAGAAGCGGGTTCCATCCTTACGCCAATTCAGGATCTCGGCCGAGACGGGACGGCCTGCCCTGATCGCCTCACGGACCTCCGCTACGGACTCCTGTTCGACCTCGGGCGGCTGAAGGAAGCGGCAATTGCGGCCGACAGCCTCTTCGGGGGGAAATCCCGTCGATCGGCAGAACGCCTCATTCACGAACACGATGGGATTGTCGTTAAGGCGGGGATTCGTCGCGACCATCGGCAATCCCGAACGTTCGAGCGCCGAAAAGATCGGCCCCGCCACGCGACGCAGTTCATCCGCCGCTGCCTCAATGGTCAGCTCGACCGTCTCCTTTGGAAGCGCGCGGGCCGTCATACCAGCCTGATTGTTGTTGAGGTGTTTCGATGCGACCTCATGGCCTCAAGCCTCGTCTCCCATCACCCGATCAATGAAGCTCTTAATTAGCTCTTGTAGAGCCGTTAGCGAGGGCAGATCCATCAGCATGGCGATGTACCCTCGTACGTCTTTATTGCGTACCGAAAAATTGATGTAGAGGAACAGGACCAGCCCGCCCTCCGATCGATCCGGGGTGAGCGTGAATAGCCGGGCACCGTCTCCTTTGACCACCTGCGGCAAAGAGATCGTGAGGGAGCGCTTCAACATGTTCGCCATGGTGGCGAGACAGCCGTTCAGGATCACGTTGCCTGTCTCGGCGAGCGCCTCCAGCTCCATTTCGGCGATCTGATCGGGCGGCACGTCGCCGCCGAGGATGGCGCGGACGAGATCCAGGCTGGTCTCCTCTGGAAAGATCAGCAGGGCGCGCCCCGAGAAAGCCCCCTCGAACTGCTGCTGGATAGCGACGAGCTCCTCCGTTTCCCGCTCTCCGATCAGGCGGGCGGCATCCTGGGGCGCCATGATCTCGACGGAAGGCACGGAGAGAAGGACCTCCTCTCCGATCATCTTGCGCAGATTCGCGGCGGCGCGGCTGACCCCGATATTGACGAGTTCGGTCAGGGCGTCGCGTTCGAGCTCCGTCAGGGCGATGTGACCTGCCATGACCATTACACGCCACCCGCCCGGAGCCGCAGGGCGGCCCCGGATATGAAACCTCTCAGCCCGTCTTCCGTGAGGGGTTTGCTCACGAAGGTGGCATTCACCTCCCTCGCCCGCGCGATCACCTCGTCCTGAATATTGGCCGTGATCACCGCAATCGGCATAGTCGGGTGGCTGGAGCGGATCTCGGCGGCAAGCTCAAGCCCGTCTTTTTCCGGCATGTTGAAGTCGATCATGGCCACGTCGATCTTTCGCTCGCGCAGGATGCTGAGGGCATCCATCGCATTGCCGGCTTCAACCCGCTCCCAATCGGGCTGCAGCCCGGCCAGAGCCTTGCCTGCGACAATCCGCGCCAGCTTGCTGTCGTCAACGATCAGAACTGTTGTTGCCACTCAAGGACTCCGCCTGGGATCTGCTGACCGGAAGGATCGGGTCTGCTCGTAAGGGAAAGGCTCTTCGCCTCTTTTAGAGTATGCTGGGGCGATGGCAACCGTCAGCCGTCCTCAGGCGGGGTATCGCCGGATTCCGCGCCGATCAAGGCCGGGATGATCCAGGTTTTCAGGAAGCCGTCCTGACCGGTTCCCTTGAGGGTGGGTCTCAGAGCCATCAGGACCTGCACAACGGCCGCATGGAGGTGGCTGGCCTCCGTCAGATCCACTGTCCGGTCCGGGCCAGCCTGGAGCAAACTCAGCAGCGGCTCCGCATCCTCGACGCGGCACGGTCCCTCCAGAACGATGGCATCGCCGGCCAAACGAACGCTCATCCCAACAGCTCCGGTATATCGAGAATCATGAGAACGCTGCCGTCGCCCAAGAGCGTCGTTCCCATCACACCGGACATTCCGGAGAGAATCCCGCTCAAGGGACGCATGAGTGCATCGATTCTCTCGGCAAAACCATCCACGGCGATCCCGACCAGTTCATCGCCGACCGCCATGACGACGATCTTCATGCCGGATGCGGCTTCGGGACCTGGAGGCAAGCCCAGCAAACCGGCGAGACGGATCAGCGGAAGCGTTCGGTCGCGCAGAACGAACGCCTCTGCGTCACGAACGGGAAGGACCCGGCTTGCCGGCAGGAGGACCGTCTCGACAATGTGATCGAGGGGAAGGCCATAGAGTTCACCGCTGACCCGGACTGCCATGATCCGGGTCATCGCGACGCTCACCGGCAGGGCGAGGCGGATGGTCGTTCCGGCTCCGCGCGTGCTTTGGACGCTGGCATGACCACCGAGCCTCTCGATCGTCGCGCGCACCGCATCCATGCCGACGCCGCGGCCCGACACGTCGGTGACCTCGGCAGCCGTCGAAAAACCCGGCGCAAAAATCAGATCGACAGCCTCGGCGTCGCTCATGCGGTCGAGTTCTTCGGCAGGAGCGACGTTGCGCTCCCGCGCCACCCGCCGGATGACGGACGGATCGATGCCGCGTCCGTCATCATCGACCTCGATCAGCACCCGATCGCCGACACGGCGAGCCCGAAGGACAATTCTCGTGCGCCCGGGTTTCCCTGCCGCCACACGCTGGTTTTCGGATTCGGCCCCATGGTCGACAGCATTGCGCAGGACATGGAGCAAAGGCTCGAACAACCCTTCCACGACCGATTTGTCAGCCTCCACATCCTCACCTTCGATGGAGAAATCGACCGTCTTGCCCAGCTGACCGGAGATATCCCGCACCGCCCGGGGAAAGCGCCGGAAGATATCCTGCATGGGCATCAGGCGGATATCCATGACAGCCCTGTGCATCTCGGCCACGAGGCGATCGATCGTAGCCTGGCTCGCATGAAGGCCTTGCAAGAGATCCTTCCGGCCCGACCCGTCACCCACCTGGCCGACCAGATGGGCCAGAGCATTCTTCGCAACGACCATCTCACCGACGAGATCGGCCATGCGGTCGATGCGCGCCGCATCGATGCGAAGCATGCGCGTGCCGCTTCCGGAGGTGGCGGACACCGTGTCCCGCGTGGCATCGTGGGATGCCGGCGCGTGCCCCGAGATTGCCGCGCCGGGAGCGATCTCGTGGATCGTCACCTGATCCGGCACGAAGCGGAAAACCGCCTTCACGGCGTCGAGGACTGTGCCGGAGAGCGCCTCGATCACCAAGTTGCAGGAGAATGGATCCATTTCCGCCGCGGGCGGCCAGGGATTGCGGTTCGAGATCCGAACAGCCCGGAGATCCGGCACCGACTGCAGAAGTGCAAGCGGATCGTCACCGGCAAAAAAGCAATCGGCGCGCGGAATGTACCGGAGAGCCACCAGCGGAGTGGCCTCGGCCCGCAAGGCTGCCGAAGCCAGCCTCGGGCCGAAGGCTTCCTCGATCCAGCCGAGATCCGCTTCCGAGTCCGGGGCCTCCCGGCGGATCGCCTCCTCGTCGAGCTGCAAGCGCAAGGCCCGCGCCAGTCGGTAGCCTTCCTCCGCGGCCTCTGCAGGCAGGTGCCCCGTGCGCTCGATGGCGTCGACCCAGCGTTCCGTCTGGTTGATGCAGCCGATAAGCTCATCGATCGCGGCGCCGTGTTTCGCCGCCCGTCCCGCTCTCATGCCGCCAAGAAGGTCCTCGGCGGCGTGGAGCGCCAGGCCCATGGGCGCGAAGTCGAAGAGCCCTACGGAGCCCTTGAGGGTGTGAACGGCCCGGAAGGCTCCATCGATGTGGGAAGCGGCATCGGAATTGCGCTCGAGCGCGAGAAGATCATCCGTGGCCTGCTGGATCAGTTCGCGCGCTTCGACGATGAAGTGATCGAGAAGATCATCCATGACGATCACCTTCCGGCCGCTGATAGATGATCGCATCCTCGAAACGGCGCAGTTCGAACCGCTTCGAGATCCGGCTCATCGACTCGGTGTGCCCGAGGCAGATGTATCCCCCCGGATGCAGGGAGTCGTAGAGATTGTTGACCGCCAGCAGGCGGGAGGCATCGTCGAAGTAGATCAGAACGTTGCGGCAGAAAACGATGTCGAACCGGCCCTGGGCCGCAACCGAGGCGGGATCGATCAGGTTCGCCGCGGTGAACTTCACGGATTCGCGCAAGTCCTGGATAATCTTCCTGTGCTCGTTCCGGGGCGGCTCGAAATAGCGTTCGATCACGTCGGGGGACAGGCGCGACAGGGATCGCACGCCATAATCCCCGGCCTGCGCTTCCTTGAGAGCTTGGGTGTCGATGTCGGAGCCGACGATCTCGATGTGGTAGGCATCCACGACGGGCCAGTTCTCGAGCAGCCAGATGGCAATGGAATAGGGTTCCTCCCCCGTGGAGCACGGCACCGACCAGATGCGCACGAGATCGCCGGGCCGTCTGTGCTGGACGATGTTCGGAAGAAGCGCGCGGCTCAGGCACTGCAGCTGATGCTCCTCGCGGTAGAAGTAGGTCTCGTTGACCGTGAAGACGTTGATCAAGCGCTCGACCTCTCCGCTGTCGAGCTCGAGATGCGCGAAATAGGCGGAGAAGCTGCGCAGTCCCGATGCGGCCATTCTCTCGGCGACCCGTCGTTCGATGTAGTAGCGCTTGCTCTCGCCGAAGATCATCCCCGTCCGGCGGTAGAGAAACTCGCAGAGGCGGCGTATCTCGTCGGCGCCCAGCGTTGTATCGGCGGGTTGCGGTGCGCGGGGGCGTCTGCTCATGAGCCCTCCACCAGATCCATGATCCGATCCGCGATCTGCTCCAGAGGAGCGACGACCTGGGCCCCTCCCCGGCGGACGAGCTCGCCCGGCATTCCCCAGACCACGGCGGTTTCTTCCGCTTCCGCGATCGTGCGGCCGCCTTGCTCTTTCAATCGCGCCATGGTCTGCGCGCCATCGCTGCCCATCCCCGTCATCAGCACGCCGATCAGCCGTTCGGACGGGAAATGCTGCATGGCGCTGTCGACAAGGCGATCGACGCTCGGATGCCAGCGATGCTCCGGCAGCGAAGGGGCCGCCATGACCATCGGGCTGCTCCCGCGAATGCTGACGATGACATCCGCATCGCCCTTGCCGATATACGCATGCCCAGGCGCGAGCGGCATGGGATATGCGGCCTCGGTGACGGTGATGGCACACAGCTTGTCGAGGCGCTGCGCCAGGGGACCCGTGAACGAGCCCGGCATGTGTTGGGCGACCACGACAGGCCAGGGAAAGTCGGCTGGCAGCCGGGACAAGACTGCATCGAGCGCAGGCGGCCCTCCTGTCGAACTCCCGATCAGGACGAGTCCGGTCGAGGGCGCGGCCTTGATCGTCCGCTTCGTTGCCGGGGCAGAGGCACGCTTTCGCGGGATCGGGGCAGGCGCCCGGGACATCAGGCCGCTGCGCAGTCTCACCCGCTCCGTCAGTCGCAGGCTGCCGCGCAGGCGGGCACGGGCTGCCGCCCGCACCTTCTCGACGAGCTTCGGGGCCAGGGTGTCAATCTCCAGGGACACAGCCCGTTCGGGTTTCGTGATGAAATCGACGGCCCCGAGTTCAAGGGCCTGGAGAGTTATCCCCGCGCCGGCCTCAGTCAGCGAGGACACCATCACCACGGGGCAGGGACGCATCAGCATGATGCGGTCGAGGCAGTCGAGGCCATCCATTCCCGGCATATGGACGTCGAGCGTGATCACGTCCGGCTCGAATGCGGCTAACTTCTCCAGCGCCTCCGCGCCATCGCGCGCGAAGGCGATCTCGAAATCACCTTCGGCCGCGAAGACACGGCCGAGAAGACGTCGCATGAGCGGTGAATCGTCGACGATCAGGAGCCGGATCACGAAGCGGGTGGCTCCATGTGTCCGCCGATGCCTGCCAGCAGGTCTTTTTCGGCCCTGTCCAGCAGTTCGCCCGGATTGAGGAGGAGGATCATTCTCCCCTCGATCTCGATATTGGCGATGCGGTCGATCACCTGCCCTCCCTCGGCGGCCAGTTCAGGCGTCGGGCGAAGCTGATCGCGAGAAATGTTGAGAATCTCGGAGACCGTATCGACGACGAAGCCCGCCTGCATGTGATCGATGCTGACGACCACGATGCGCTCGCGGCGCCTCTCGCCGTTCCGATCCAGCCTGAAGCGGCGCCGCTGGTCGATGACCGGGACGACGCGCCCCCGCAGGTTCATCACGCCTTCGATGAAAGCGGGCGCTTTGGGCAGCCGCGTCAGCGTGTCGGGTACGCGCACCACCTCCTCGACGGCTCCGATGGGCAGGCCATACTCGTCACCACCCAGCTGGAACACGACGAACTGCTCGTCACCCTTCGAAGGTCCGTCGGCGCTGTTCATCTCGTGGCCCGTCCCCTTCTGCTGAGCGATCTGCTCGATGATGGCCTGATCGCGGAACAGATTTTCCGTCGACAGGACGGAAACCAGTCTCTGCCCACCGTCGAGGCGGCAGATCCCCTGGATCCGAGCCTCCGCGCTGCTTCGCGTCAGGAGCGCCGGGACGGGATCGATCGCGCTGGCCGGGATGCGGAGGATTTCCTTCATGCCGTCCACGGCGAGCCCCACAAGCGCGTCCCCGATCCGCGCCACCACGACCCGGGACCGGCTCTCGCCATGCTTACCTTCCCGCAAGCCCAGGAGGCCCCGCAGGGACACCAGCGGAAGCAACCGGCTCCGCATGGTCATGGCGCCGAGCATCACCGCGTCCGTCTGCGGGACGACCGCCACGCTCTCCGGCTGTGCAACGACCTCGTAGACCGATGCGAGCGACAGCGCATAATCCTGCCCGGCCACCGAGAAGCACACCAGAGCGATCTCGTCGGGCGCGGCCGCCGTCCGGGCCCGAACCTCAGGGCGTTGAGAAATCGGGCCGCTCTGCCCCCGGCGGCCGAAGCCCACGAAGCCCTTGGCCAGCAAGCCGTCCAGATCAATCGGCTGCGCGGGAGCACCGCCAGTCGACTTCCCCGAGTCGAGGGATGCGATCCTGTCGATCACGAGCCCGACCGGGGAGCCCCGGTCCACCACGACGACCCGCGCATTCGCCGGATGATCTCCCGCACGCCCGAGGAGGCTGTGCAGCGACACGACCGGCATCACCGCACCGCGCAAATTCGCAACCCCCAGCAGGCTCGAGGGACCGAGCGGCACACGAGTCAAGGCCGGGAAGCGGATCACCTCGGCGATGTCGGACGCAGGCAAGGCGAAGCGTTCATCCCCGACCTGCACCGTCAGGAAGGACTGCGCGACAGCCGAAGGAGCCGGCTCTGCCATGATCCTAGGACTCCACGATCTGGAGTTCGTCCGCCAATGAGGCGATTTCTTCGATGGCAGCCGCCAAATCCTCGGCGCCTCGCGCCTGCTGTCGGGCTGCGGTTGCGGCCTGCGTGGCGGCGCTCCCCGCCTGCTCCGCGACTGCTGCAATCTGCTGCGTGCCGAGCCGAACCTCACGCACAGCCGCCAGAATCGCTTCGGAGCCTGCCAAAATAGAGGTGCTGCCCTGCCGGAGTCCGGCGACGTCGCTCTCCACGGCCCTGAGCCTTTCAGCCACCAGGTTGTTCTTGGCGAGCTCCGCCTCGCTGATGACGGCGCTCTGTTCCAGATCGCGGCGGACGCTCGTGATCTGATCGCGGATCTGACGAACGACGTCCTTGATGCGGTCGGCATTCTCGGAGGCGTCGCGGGCCAGATTCCGGATGTCGCCCGACACGATGGCGAAGCCGCGTCCCGCCTCACCTGCCCGCGCGGCTTCGATGGAACCACTCACGGCGAGCATGTTGGTCTGGATGGCCACGAGCGCGATGCTTTCGACGATCTTCTCGATGCGGCGGCCGGATTCGTCCAGGGCCCCCATCAGGTCGACGATGGACTTCGTTTCCTTCAAGGCCTCCTCGCCACCTGCGGCCAGGCGCATGGTGCCGGCGCGGTTGCTTCGCAGGTCTGCCTCCAGCACCTCGATGCCCTGAACAGCCGTGTTGGCGACGTCGCGGGAGGCGGCGGTCGCCCGCTCGATCTGCGCCATGGCGGCATTGGCCTGCTGCGTGGCGGCGGCCTGCATCTGCGCGCCGCGGTTGATCTGCTCGACGGCGGTCATGATCTCTCCGGCGGCCCCGGAGAGCTCCTGGATGGCGGCGGACAACTCCTCGGCCGCGGATCCGACCTGCTCGGCCGATGCCGATCCAGCCGCATCCGACCGGAGATCGTCCGCCAGACCGGCCAGGGCCTGGGCCGTCTGCTGGCTCTGATCCAAGGCCGTGCTCTGCTGCTGCACCGCCCGCAGGGCCTCGGCGGCGGCGGCCGCCTGCTCCTCGGCGGCGCTGGCCACCTGCTCCGCGCCGCGCTGAACTTCCCGGATGGCGGTTTCGGCCTCGACCGCCGCGAGGAGGATGGACTGGCTGCCCTCCGCGAGGAGAGCGACATCGGCCCGGATCTTGTCGAGGGCGCTCACTACGGTACGGCCGATTTGGGCTTCGCCGCTTGCCGTCTCCGCCGACACCCTGATCCTCTCCGCGACGGAACGGACTTCGCTGACGATGCCGTCCGCTAGGCTCTGGATCTCCTGTGCGCTCTTCTCCGAATTGGCCGCGAGAGCCCGCACCTCGTCGGCGACCACGGCGAAGCCACGGCCGTTCTCCCCTGCCCGGGCCGCCTCGATGGCGGCGTTGAGGGCGAGAAGGTTCGTCTGGTCGGAGATCTCGCCGACCGCGCGGGTAATCTCCCCGATGCCGGCCGCCTGCGCCTCCAGGCGGGAGATGACGTCAACCAGCGCCTTCTGGCGCGTGGAATTGGCCTCCACCGCAGCGACCGAGGCGTCGATCTGGGCTCCGGTTTCGATCAGAAGGCTCTGAAGTCCCGCCGTCTTGGTGCGAGCCGCCTCCGCGTGTTTGCGGGCTTCCGCGAAAGAGGCTCCAAGACTGACGACGGCCGACAGGGATTGCTGCGAAGCGCCTGCCGCCTCCTCGGCTCCGGAGGCGATCTGCTCCATGGCCCGCCGTAATTCCTCGGCCGCGGACGAGGCCTCGGCAACGCCGCTGGCGAGTTCCTCGGTCGCCGCGCCGATGCGTTCGGCAGCCTTCTGCTTGCGGACCCTGATCCGTTCGAGATTCCGCCTCTGGATCGTTGCCCCCCTCCCCCCGGCGGAAAATCCGTTGGGCGCGGCGGGCTCGATCACTGCCGGACGCGACGTGTCCTTGCCCGGAAGCTCGGACGTTTTGACCAATGCCATGGGAGCCCCTCGCACATTTCAACAATGCTCATCTGCACCGGCCTGAGAAGGCCAACCCGCCGTCTGAGGCAAACCGGAAGAGAGAGAGCCTAGGATTTATAGGTGAGCTTTCAAACCAAACAAGGGATCCGGATCGGTTGCCCCCGGGCAAAGAATCCCCTAGCAGCGCCGGGCGTCTCCAGATCCAAGCGATTTGGGAACGGGGCGTCAGGGTTTCTCTGCGCCTTTTCCGCCTGGAGGCCGTGACATACATATTGCGGTCGATCGGGGCAGCCCACGTCAAAAAAGTATCAGTCTCCGTGGCGAAACGTGCTGGCACGCACCTGCTGCGAAGACTACCGTCACATCGAGAAAGAGCCGAAAATGAGATCGGCCGGCTGGGAGCACGGGCCGTTGCGGGCACCTGCACCGGCTTGGAGGAAACGGACATGGAGCCGGATCTCGAAGTCGTTCAGATAAGGCCCGGCGAGTCATTCGCCGCCTGGTCGCATGGTTATCCCTATCGCACCGTGCGTTGGCACTTCCACCCTGAATACGAGCTGCATCAGGTCGTCGCGACGAACGGACGTTATTTCGTCGGCGACTTCATCGGCGAGTTCGAACCGGGGAATTTGGTGCTGACCGGGCCGAACCTTCCCCACAACTGGGTCAGCGATGTCCCGAAAGATGCGATCGTTCCCCTGCGCTGCCGCATCATCCAGTTCAGCGAGAGCTTCGTCCGTGGAGCCACAACGGCCCTGCCGGAACTCGCTGGGCTCTCGCCCATCCTGGAATCCTCCCGGCGTGGAGTTCTCTTCAGCAACGAGACCAGCCGCGAGATCGCGCCCCTCATGGAAGAGGTGATGCATGCGCAAGGCGTGCGCCGCATCGAGCTCTTCATGATGATCGCGGGATCGTTGAGCCGTGCGCGGGGCTCGCGGATGCTGGCCAGTGCCAGCTACCTGCCCGATCCGTCCGGCTATATGTCGGCGGGGATCAACAAGGCCCTGGCCTATATTCGCGAGAACCTGACGCAGCCTTTCAACGAAGCGGACCTTGCGGCGATCGCCGGGCAATCGACGAGCGCGTTCTCCCGCGCCTTCCGCCAGCACACAGGCATGTCCCTGGTGCAATATGTGAAACGGCTGCGCATCAACCTCGCATGCCAGATTCTGATGAGCGACGAGCAGGCCTCGATCACGAGCATCTGCTACGAGGTCGGCTACAACAATCTCTCCAATTTCAACAGGCAGTTCCTGGCCGAGAAGGGCATGACGCCCTCTCGTTTCCGGCGCCTGTTACTCGATAACATCAACACGGCCAAGGCCGCGCAGAGGAGGAGGCGGGAAGCAGCATCTCACTCAACGAGAGAAAGTGCGGGTTGCACGACGGAACCCGCCAGGAGAGGCGCTTTGCTCTGAAGTCCGGTGGGGCAGGAGATAATCGACGCTTCTGCAACCACCGCCCACGAGCCGGCGCAATTCGACAGCATTATAACTGGATCAACGGGAGAGAAACGGATGATCACGTCTTCATGGAAACTTACCGGCCTTGCAGCCATCACCCTGTCCCTGCTCGCCGGGACGGGCGTTGCCATGGCTCAAAATGCCAAGGCGTCCAACGCCACGGTCGCATTCCTCATGCCCGATCAGGCCTCGACCCGGTACGAGGAGCATGACTTCCCTGGCTTCAAGGCCGAGATGGAAAAGCTCTGCCCGACCTGCAAGGTCATCTACCAGAATGCCGATGCGAACGTGTCCCGCCAGCAGCAGCAATTCAACTCGGTGATCTCGCAGGGCGCGAAGGTGATCGTGCTCGATCCGGTCGATTCCGCCGCCGCGGCCTCCCTGGTCAAGCAGGCTCAGAGCCAGGGCATCAAGGTGATCGCCTATGACCGCCCCATCCCCGACGCCAAGGCCGACTTCTACGTCTCCTTCGACAACCAGGCCATCGGCAAGTCGATCGCGGATTCGCTGGTGCAGCATCTGAAGAAGTCCAACGTGACCGCCGCCCAGGGCACGGGCGTGCTGCAGATCAACGGCTCGCCCACCGATGCGGCCGCCGGCCTCATCAAGAAGGGCATCCACGAGGGCCTCGACAACAGCGGCTATCCGATTCTGGCCGAGTACGACACGCCGGAATGGGCTCCGCCGAAGGCGCAGCAATGGGCCAGCGGTCAGATCACTCGCTTCAACAAGAACATCCTCGGCGTCGTGGCGGCCAATGACGGCACCGCCGGTGGCGCCATCGCGGCGTTCAAGGCCGCGGGCGTGAACCCGGTCCCGCCGGTCACCGGCAACGATGCGACGATCGCCGCGTTGCAGCTCATTATCGCGGGCGACCAGTACAACACGATCTCCAAGCCCAGCGAGATCGTGGCGGCGGCCGCCGCCAACGTTGCCGTCCAGTTCCTCGCGGGTGAGACGCCGAAGGCCGAGACGACGCTCTATAACACCCCTTCGAAGCTCTTCATTCCGGCGGTGATCACGGCAGAAAATCTGAAGGCCGAGATCATTGACAAGAAGATCAATACGGCCGAACAGCTCTGCACGGGCCGTTACGCCGAGGGCTGCAAGAAGCTCGGCATCACCCAGTAATACGGCAAACTCCGTCCGGCCGCCGCGCGGCGGCCGGACATCACTCGAGGCGTCGTGGAGACGCCTGCAGGGTCAGAGAAGCAATGGACAGAAACCAAGAGCAGCGGGACAAGCGCGAACTCGTGCTGAGCCTGCGCGGGATTTCGAAGAACTTCGGCGCCGTGTCGGCTCTGACGGATATCGATCTCGACGTTCACGCGGGCGAGGTCGTGGCGCTCGTCGGCGACAACGGCGCCGGAAAGTCGACGCTCGTCAAAACCCTGGCCGGCGTTCACCAGCCGACTTCTGGAACGATCACCTTCCGGGGCCATCCCGTGACGCTCACGGACCCGAGCGCCGCCCTCGGCCTCGGCATCGCCACTGTGTTCCAGGACCTGGCGCTGTGCGAGAATCTCGATGTGGTCGCCAACATCTTCCTCGGGCGGGAGCTCAGCCCCTATCGGCTCGACGAGGTTTCCATGGAGCTCAAGGCCTGGACCCTTCTTAACGAATTGTCGGCGCGCATTCCCAGCGTGCGAGAGCCGGTGGCGTCTCTGTCGGGCGGGCAGCGCCAGACCGTCGCCATCGCGCGTTCGCTGCTTCTCGAACCCAAGCTCATCCTCCTGGACGAGCCGACAGCCGCCCTCGGCGTCGCCCAGACGGCCGAGGTGCTCGATCTGATCGAGCGCGTGCGCGACCGCGGCCTCGGCGTCATCATGATCAGCCACAACATGGAAGACGTGCGTGCGGTCGCCGACCGCATCGTCGTGCTCAGGCTCGGCCGGAACAACGGCGTCTTCGACCCTGACGCCTCCAATGAGGAACTGGTCAGCGCCATCACCGGCGCCGACAACAATTCGGTCTCGCGCCGCGCCCATCGGCGGCAGGCGCAGAGTGGACAGGCCCCAGCACCGGAGGGACGCCAATGACGAAGAGCGCGGATCAGAACGCGCAGACGACCCCGATGCTCGATCGCAGAGACGAGCGCGTGAAGCATGCCGAAGGAATCGGCGGCTCGATCCGCGCCTTCTTCGACAGAGTCCGCTCGGGTGATCTCGGCTCGCTTCCCGTCGTGGTCGGTCTGGCGATCATCTGGACGGTTTTCCAGAGTCTCAACCCGGTCTTCCTGGCGCCCAACAATCTCGTGAACCTCCTGTTCGATTGCTCGACCGTCGGAGTGATCGCGCTCGGCGTCGTGTGCATCCTGATCGTCGGCGAGATCGACCTGTCGGTCGGTTCGGTCAGCGGTTTCGCCTCGGCGCTTCTCGGCGTCATGTGGGTGAACCAGGGCTGGCCCGTGTCGATCGCCATCCTCGCTGCTCTCGTGTTCGGGGCTCTGATCGGCGCGCTCTACGCCGTCCTGTTCAACCGCTTCGGCATGCCGAGCTTCGTGGCGACCCTGGCGGGTCTGCTGTCGATCCTCGGTCTCCAGCTCTATCTCCTCGGCTCGACGGGCTCCATCAACCTGCCCTACGGCTCCCCGCTGGTCGAGTTCGGCCAGCTGCTCGTGATGCCTGACCCGCTGTCGTATGCCCTTGCCGCGCTGCCGGGCATCGTGATGTTCATCCTGGGCTATCGAACGGCAGCCCGCCGCCGCAAGGCCGGTTTGTCGTCACAGCCGATGAGCACCCTGCTGCTGCGCTCCGTCGTGATCACGGTCGTTCTGGAATTCATCGCCTATTATCTGAATCTCGATCGCGGCATCCCATGGATGTTCGGCCTGTTCGTCGGGCTGGTCGTGGCGATGAATTATGCGCTGACCCGGACCAAATGGGGGCGCCAGATGCTGGCCGTGGGCGGCAACCGCGAGGCGGCCCGCCGGGCGGGCATCAATGTCCGCTTCATCTACACGACGGCCTTCATGCTCTGCTCGGGCCTTGCGGCCGCCGGCGGCGTCCTCTCCGCCGCGCGCCTCGCCTCCGCGAGCCAGCAGGCCGGCACCGGCGACGTCAATCTGAACGCCATCGCGGCTGCCGTCATCGGCGGGACCAGCCTCTTCGGCGGACGCGGCAGCGCCTATTCCGCATTGCTCGGAATCATCGTCATCCAGTCGATCGCCAGCGGCCTCACGCTGCTCGATCTCTCCTCGTCGCTTCGGTACATGATCACCGGCGCCGTGCTTGCCATCGCGGTCATCGTTGACTCGCTGGCGCGCCGCTCGCGTGCATCCCATGGCCGGGCCTGAAACCATCGAACGAAAAGGAAGAGCCATGGGCGAGAAGCTATCAGGCAAAGTCGCAGCCATTACCGGAGCGGCCTCCGGCATCGGTCTCGAGTGCTCCAGGATCCTGCTGTCCGAGGGTGCCCGCGTGGTGCTGATCGACCGGGACGAGGAAGCGCTGAAATCCGCCTGCGCCGATCTCGGCCCGCAGGCCATCCCCCTGCGCGTCGACCTGACCGATCCGGCAAGCGTCGCCCGCATGATGCCGCAGATCCTCGACCAAGCGGGCCAGCTCGACATCTTCCACGCCAATGCGGGGTCCTATGTCGGCGGAGAGGTTCTAAAAGGGGATCCGGATGCCTGGGACCGGATGCTGAACCTCAACGTCAACGCCGCGTTCCGGTCGGTCCATGCGGTGCTGCCGCACATGGTGGAACGCAAGACCGGCGACATCATCGTGACGAGCTCCATCGCCGGTCTGGTTCCGGTGGTCTGGGAGCCGGTCTACACCGCTTCCAAGCACGCCGTTCAGGCTTTCGTGCACACGGTCCGGCGGCAGGTCGCCCCACACGGCCTGCGCGTCGGTGCGGTTTGCCCTGGCCCGGTCGTCACAGCCCTGCTCAAGGATTGGCCCAAGGATAAGCTCGATGCCGAACTGGCGGCAGGAGGCCTGATGCAACCCGTCGAGGTCGCCGAAGCCGTGCTGTTCATGCTGACCCGCCCCAGAAACGTCACGATCCGGGATCTCGTCATTCTGCCGCAGAGCAACGACCTGTAAGACGCGTCGTCGGCATACCGTCACGGCTCCCGGTTCATTTTGGATGATCAAACCGTATGACAGACCATTTCCTCGGCATCGACGTCGGCACCGGCAGCGCCCGCGCCGGGCTCTTTGACGAGCAGGGCACCCTGCTCGCCTCCGCGAAGGCCGACATCGCGCTCTGGCACGAATCCGGCGGCATCGTGGAGCAGTCGAGCAACGACATCTGGCGCGCCGTCTGCGCTTGCGTGCGCCAGACCGTCGAGAAGGCGGGCATCGCGGCCGAAACAATTTCGGGGATCGGGTTCGACGCGACCTGCTCTCTCGTCGTGCTGGGGGCGGAAGGCCGGCCGCTGCCGGTGGGTCCGTCCGGCGATCCGGAGCGCAACATCATCGTCTGGATGGATCACCGGGCGACCGAGCAGGCGCGCCGGATCAACGCCACGGGCGAGACGGTGCTGAACTACGTGGGCGGCTCCATTTCTCCCGAAATGGAAACCCCCAAACTGCTGTGGCTCTCCGAGAACATGCCCGAGACCTTCACGGGTGCGTGGCAGTTCATGGATCTTGCCGATTTCCTCACCTGGAAGGCCACGGGAAGCCTGGCGCGCTCCACCTGCACCGTCACCTGCAAGTGGACCTATGTGGCGCATGAGAACCGGTGGGATGAGGGCTACTTTCGAACGGTGGGGCTCGGCGCCCTGGCCGACGAAGGATTCCGTCGCATCGGCACGGAGGTCGTCCCGGGCGGCACCGCGCTCGGCAACGGCCTGACCGAGCAGGCTGCGGCCGATCTCGGCCTGAGGCCCGGCACTCCTGTCGGAGCGGGTCTGATCGACGCACATGCGGGCGGCGTGGGAACGGTCGGCGCGCGCGGCAATGTGGGCAACGTCCTCACCCGCATGGCTTACGTGTTCGGCACATCCGCCTGCACCATGTCCTCGACCCGGGAGCCCGCCTTCGTGCAGGGGGTGTGGGGACCGTACTTCTCCGCCATGGTCCCGAGCCTTTGGCTCAACGAGGGCGGCCAGTCGGCGGCCGGCGCGGCGATCGACCATCTGGTCCGGATGCATCCGGCCTCGGAGCAGGCCGCCAAGTCGGCGCGCGACAACGGCATGAGCCTCAGCCAGTGGCTGTCGCTCGAAGCCGAGAAGCGTGGTGGCGCGGCAGCGATGCCCGGTCTGGTCGGAGATGTGCACGTCGTTCCCGAGTTCCTCGGAAACCGCGCTCCCTTCGCGGATCCTGAAGCGCGCGCGGTGATCGCCGGGCTCGGGATCGACAGCGATCTCGACAGCCTCGTGGCGCTTTATCTCGCGGGCGTGTGCGGCCTCGGCTACGGCGCCCGGCAAATTGTTCGCGCTCTCGGTGAAAAGAACGTCCTGATCGACACCATCGTGGTGAGCGGCGGCGCGGGCCAGAGCCCGCTCGTGCGCCAGCTTCTCGCGGACACCACCGGGAAGATCGTCGCGGCTCCGGTTTCGCAGGAACCCGTGCTCCTCGGATCAGCCATCCTCGGAGCCGTCGCGGCGGGCCGCTATTCCGATATCGACGAGGCCATGGCATCGATGTCGGCCATGGGCGAGACCTACCAGCCGAACACGGCATCGGCGGGGTGGCATGACAAGCGCTTCAAGGCCTTCGAAATGCTTCAGCAGGTAGCGAGAACCATCCGGACGGGCAGCGTCTAAGGACCGTCCGCTCTTTCCTCGAAGCGCCGTTCGGCAGCCTCACGGATACGTGTCCATCGCCAGCTTTGACCGATGGACACGTCCATCCTAGCTTGCAGGTCTCACACCAGAATCGTTCATCGTTTCAGGAAGGAGCACCGATGCAGCGCGCCACCGCTGTTCTTACAATTCTCGTTCTCAGCATTGCTTCCTCGAATCACGCCTTCGGCGCAGACGACACGCGTGTCCAGCATAGAACCTGGATGCGAAAACTGGTCACGCCAGGAGGAACTTTTCCCGCGGAACTGGACGCGATCATGGAACATGGCACCTCGATGGGACTTGCGCCGAACGGAACCTCCACCCAGCACCGGTCATGGATCAGAAAACAGGATGTCTCCGGTCGGATCAGCGGGGTTTCCCTGTAGAATTTTGGCAAACGGCAGGCGCATGCGCCTGCCCGTCTCTTGTGAGGCCTCCACCGGAGCGGCGCCCGATCAGGCGGGCTGACGCTCCGGCGCGGCTGGCTCGCGCACCTGCAGCACCGTCAAACGCTTCTTCTCTCCGGTGCGGGTGGTCCAGTCGATCGACTTGCCGACGGGAAGTCCGATCAGGGCCGTTCCGATGGGCGTGAGCACCGAGATCCGTCCTTTTGCGATGTCGGCCTCGTTCGGGTAAACGAGGGTCACGGTCTGCACGCGCCCGGTCACGTCGTCGCGGAACTCTACCTCGCACCCCATGCAAACGGTACCGGTAGACTGGCGCCCTTTCGGAAGAACATGCGCGCGGTCGAGTTCCTCGGCGAGTTCGGCCGCAACCTCGGGCATCGTATGCGAAGCTGCGTCAGCCAGCGCCGACAGCTTTGCGTGATCTGTTGCAGTCAAAGAAATGCGGGGCTTGAGGCTGCCTGCGGTTTTTCTGATCATTCCATGTCTCCTTGTCTGTTGTGGGACTCGTTGCGGCTCATGCCGCTCGCGGTCCTGGATTGTCGTCATCGGGCTTCGGCGGTTCGTGGGTCGTTCCGGGCGCTGCACGCTGTCGCGGGAACAGCGGGATCACGTTCCCGCCCATTGGCTCCGCCTCCTGCCGGATGTGCTCCGGCCGCGAACCCTCCGGCGGCGAGCGCATGACTGGCGTCTCCTCGGCGTGATGGTGCTTCTGAGCCATCGCCGTTTCGAGGATCTGCGCCAGGAAAGCGGACGACACTCGCGCTGCTGGAATGCGCTGGTCGCCACGCTGCTGAGTCCGCGCCAGACCCGCCGCATGGATGGGCTTGAGTCCCGCCAGGCGCAGGACGCGTTCGAAAAAATGGTGAATCATGCCGCCACGCCGGATGCTGGTGCATCCGCCTCCCAAGATGTCCGGAGATTTTGGTATCCTGGAGCGCCCCGAGCTCGGAACGCGTGTACACGTCGAGCCCGGGGCTACTTGCCCGCGATGAGATTGCCCGACCGAAGCAGGCCGCGACGGATGTGTGCGAAGCTCGACATGGCTTCGATGCTTGTCCAGAATACAGCGCTTGTCAAATCACGCCTGCGTGGCGCGGCCCGACAGGTCCACGCAACGATCTAGCTCGGAAGCGATCCCGCCAACGCCATCGCGCCATGCGGCACATCCTCCATTGACATTGACCAAAGCCGTCGGAACCCTGAGCGGGTACGCAGGGATCGATGCGTCGCGGGAGTGATGGACCTCGTCTGAAACCTGCTGGTATCGAATGAGGAGATCGGTAAAGATGGCCAGAGCGACCCTCGCGACCGCCGTCCTGGCCGCCAACCTGCCGGCCCAGGCCGGAATCGTCGGAAAGGTCAGAACGGACTGGGTCGGAAACGACATCGTCGAGGCGATCCAAGACCCCGAGGTTCAGGGCGTGACCTGTCACCTGACCTATTTCGAGCGCAGCGTGATCGACAGGCTCCAGCAGGGCAATTGATTCGAGGATCCCTCGAACTCGGCCATCGCGTGCCAGACGACCGGGCCGGTGACCACAGGCGACATCGACCTCGACCGGAACGGCGAGGAGGTCTTCAACGAGGGACGGAGCTTGAACTTCAAGAAGCTGGTCGTCAACCGCGTCTACGACCGCCAGAGCAACACGCTGATTGATCTCGCCCATACCCGGCAGGTCCAGCAGGGAGGCGCCAAGATGTCGACTTCCACCGTGCCCCTCTCCAGCGTTCAGGCCACCTTAGCCAAGGGACGCCCGCTAGAGGTTCAAGGCCCGCCCCCTGCGGGCTGCCGACAAGGATAACAGGAGGACAGGATGCTTGGTTGGATCGTTCGGGGATTGCTGATGGCAGCCGGCGTGGTCACGGGATGGTTCGTCGCCAAGGACGCTCCGAATTTCGGTGTCGTCCAGATGATGGTGGCCCTCCTGCTGCTCACCCTGGTGGTTGCCGTCATCGCTTTCTGGCCCGATCGCTGGAAGATCAGATCGAACCGCCCGAACAGGATGTGACTTGGGCTCGAGGGGCGGTCCCCTGGCCTCCACGCCTCTCTCAGGAGCAGGACCTCGTTGCTCGTCATCGCAATGACAGTGCCCCCGCGCTGCAGGATTGTCGGAGATCACCGGAGGAGCACCGCGCTCGCTGAGAAATCAGCCAGACCAGATCGGTCATGGTCCGGCTCCCCACCGGGGGAGCCGACAGCCCTGCCAACCAACAGCGGCCCCTTGATGGGCTCCGACCCTAGAACGGAATATCGTCGTCGAGGTCGTTGTAGCGCGGTGCTCCACCCCCGCCCTGGGCAGGAGACGGCCTGCGCTCCATGGGGGAGGCTCGTCCGAAGTCGCCGCCGCGGCTGATCTGGCCCGGCTCCTCGTCGCCATACTCCGACGCGCCGCCGCCCTGGCGCCCGTCCAGGATCGTCAGCTCGCCCCGGAAG
>NZ_SPJX01000652.1 GCF_004458765.1 Microvirga pakistanensis
GCAGGGTATCGCCGCCGATGACGCTCTGCTGCACCTGAGCCGCCCGCCAGAGGTCCTCGCGCACGAAGCGCATCTCCTCGCCGCCCTTGGCCGCCACGATCGCGCCCACGGCGGGAGCCTGCCGGGGAACCGGTGCCTGGGCATGCGCCTCACCCAGGCACAGCACGAGTGTGCTTGCCGCGGCAAGAAGCGGAAACGGACGAGCAGCCATGATGTCTTCTGTGATAACGTGTTCTGATCCTGCAAGCACGAGCTTAGCAGTTATGCGGCAGGATCAAAGCCGAATCAGACATCCTGTGGTGTGCTCAACGGCACACGACGCATTCCCTTTGGGAGAGCCTTGCCTCAGGACGCAACCGTGCGCCGGGCCATGATCAGCTTCTGCTTCAGGTCGTTCTGAGCGAAAGGCTTCTGCAGGACGGGACGGTCGCGGAAGGAGTCACGGATTCCCGCGCTGCCGTAACCCGTGGAGAACACGAAAGGAATCGCGCGCTGGGCCAGGGCCTCGGCGACCGGATAGATCGGCTCGCCCGCGACATTCACGTCGAGAATGGCCAAGTCCACCTGCTCCCGGGCCACGGCGTCCAAGGCGGCGGACAAGCGCGCGGCCGGACCGATCACTTCGCAGCCGAAGTCGAGCAGCATGTCTTCCAGCAGCAAGGAGATCGCCGCCTCGTCTTCCACCACGAGGATGCGCAGGCCGTTCAAATCTCCGTCGCTCGTCACGCTATCGGTCACGTTTTTACTTTCTTTCAGGCCAGACTCTGCATCATCGGCATTCGCTGCACCGGATCGGATCCGCGTGCTGGCGATGTCCGTCCCGGGAATCAGAGGGTTCTATCATTCTTGCACAGGGTGCAAAAGCCGACGGCAACCCTTCAAAGCCCCGAGCTTTACAACTTTGTTGATCTTAGAGCAGCCTCCACGAATTGCCTAGGTCCCGAACAGCTTGAGTTTGTTGGATAAAGTGGTGGTGGGGTGCGGCCTTATCGCGGCTTCCGTGCGACTCTTCGCCTTAGCTCTGATCGGAGCCTTCCCCATGCGCCGGGCGTGGCGCAGGACCGGTCCCGCGTGGTGGTCGCCTCCAAGGCCGATACCGAGGCGCGCCGCACCCGGTCTTCCGGTCCCTGACGACGGCGAAGCTCCAGGCGCTCAATGCCGAGATCGTCCTCAGGGACAAGCCGGCACGGGATGTCGCCGCACGTTGTCTCGACGAGCTGAGGGGAGCCAAGGCAGGGTCGCGAACCTCGCCTTGAGCCTTGCCTTGGGCCTTGCCCACACCCTGCCTATTCCTCGATAATCGCCTCATGTTCAGCCCATCCGTAGCCGTTCCGATCCTTCGTCCTTCATCGCAGCCCCCAACGCGCATGCCGTCGGAGCGGCGCCATGGCTAGGCGGGGGAAGGCGCCCATCCTCATTGTCCTGCACCAGGAGCATTCGACCCCCGGGCGAGTCGGGCGCCTGCTGGCCGAGCGCGGACACCGGCTCGATATCCGGCGGCCTCGTTTTGGGGACCCGCTCCCCGAGACCCTCGCCGAGCACGCAGGCGCGGTGATCTTCGGCGGCCCGATGAGCGCGAACGATCCGGACGATTTCATCAGGGCGGAGATCGACTGGATCGGGGTTCCGCTGAAGGAGAACAGGCCCTTCCTGGGCCTCTGCCTCGGCGCCCAGATGCTCGCCAAGCACATGGGCGCCGGCGTGTGGCAGCATCCGGAAGGGCGCGCGGAGATCGGCTATTACCCCCTCGTGCCGACCGAAGCCGGAGAGCGCCTGAGCGAAATCTGGGGCGTGCCCTGGCCGAGCCATGTCTACCATTGGCACCGGGAGGGGTTCGATTGCCCCGTGGGAGCCGAGACGCTCGCCACGGGCGACGATTTTCCGACCCAGGCCATTCAGGCCGGCGACAGGGCCTTCGGTCTCCAGTTCCATCCGGAGGTCACGCACGCCATGATCTGCCGCTGGACCGTCATCGCCGAGGAGCGCCTGTCCACGCCCGGCGCGCAGGACCGCGTCCGCCAGCTCGACGGACGCTTCCAGTACGATCCGCATGTTTCGCGCTGGATCGACCGGTTCCTCGATCACTGGCTCGACGAACCGTTCCCGGCGAAAGCAACGACCGGAGCCTAGACCATGGGACGCGGCCCTCCGGGTCCGCACGGTGCTTCAAGTTGCGTCGAACTCGAAGGGCGAGATGCCGCGCCTCATCTCGTCCACGATGAGGGCGTGCATCATGGGCGGGGCGGCGCGCTGCGGGCAGGCGACGCGTTCGCACAGGCGGCAATTGATGCCGATGGGCGTCGCGTCGGCGGCCGCGAGGTCGAGGCCGCGCGCATAAACCAGACGATGGGCGTATTTCAGCTCGCAGCCGAGGCCCACCACGAATTGCGGATCGGGCATGCCCCAGGGATTCGACGCGCGTTTGACCGCCCGGGCCATGGAAAACCAGCGGGAGCCGTCGGGCAGTTCGACGATCTGGGTCGCCACCTGTCCCGGCGTCTTGAAGGTGGAATGGAGATTCCAGAGCGGGCAGGTGCCGCCGAATTGCGAGAAGGGGAAGCGACCCGACGAGAAACGCTTGGAGACGTTGCCCGCCGCATCCACGCGCACGAGGAAGAAGGGAATGCCGCGTGCGCCCGGGCGGGCCAGCGTGGTGAGGCGGTGCGCCACCTGCTCGAAACTGGCGCCGAAGCGGGCCGCCAGCACCTCCACGTCGTATCCGAGGGCCTCCGCCGCGGCATGGAACTTGCCGTAGGGCATCATGAGCGCGCCGGCGAAATAATTGCCGAAGGAGACGCGCAGCAGGCGCCGCGCCGGACCATCCACGGGTTCGAGCTTGGCCGCCAGCGCATCGATGGTGGAGCGCATCTCGGCGAAGGCGAGCTGGTAGGCGGCCTGGAAGGTGCGGCCCGACGGATCCACGAGCTCGGAGATCAGGAGCTGGCGGCGGTGATGATCGTAGCGCCTCAAGTTGTCCGACATCACGTCGATGGGCATGACGCGCACGCGGATGCCGTGCTTGGAGCGCAGGCGCTCGGCGATGGCGAAGAACGGCTCGTGCCCCGACACCGCAAGGTCGGAGGCCAGCGTTTCGGCCGCATCGTCCAGGTCCGGAAAATGATTCTTGGCGTCGTGGATCAGCTCCCGGACCCGGTCCACCGGGTTGATCTGCGGCGCATCCTCGGCGCGGTCCCGGTCGTTGAGGCTCGGCGTGAACGTCTCGCGCGCGCCGCGCATGGCCTGATAGGCGCGATAGAGGCGGTTCACGGCATCCACGAGGGAGGGGGCGTTCTCGATGGTCTCGCGCAGCTCGATGCGCGAGACGGGCGCGCCGCGAAAGAGCGGGTCCGCGAAGATCTCCTCCAGTTCCGATGCCGTGCGCTCATGGTCGTCGTTGGCGAATTCGCGCGGGTCCAGGGAATAGGCATGGGCGAGCCGGATCAGCACCTGCGCGGTGATGGGCCGCTGGTTGCGCTCCATGAGGTTCAGATAGCTCGGCGAGAGCCCGAGCTCCTCCGCCATGCGGGACTGGCTCAGATTGAGATCGCGGCGCAAGCGCTTGAGACGCGGACCGACGAAGAGTTTTCTGCTCTCATCCATTTGTGAATCTTTTTACAAGTTTACTAAGCCTGCTGTGTCAGAGATTTACAATGCCACCTTTCTTTCGAAATCCAGCATTGAAACAAAGACTTCTTCTGGAATTATACCTGTCAGACGCCGTGCCGATACACAGAGTTTGTGGGTTGCTGAGGCGCTTTGTCAACGGATGTAAATCAAGATCATGGGCATCGAGCCCTTGAGGTCATACGGAGAACGGCCATGCAAAAGACTCGTTTCTGGGTGGTTGGCGGTGAATACACCTCCTGCGAATGCGAACTCCTGATTCAGGGCACCGAGCGCGTCGTCGGCCCCTTCGAGAGCCGGACGGAAGCGGAGCGCACCTGGCGCACCCTGTCCGAGGACCATCGTCCGCAGGCTCAGGTGCGGTTCACCATCGCGCAGGAGCCCCCGGCGATTTTAAGCGCTTGATCTGAGGCCAATCTTTCTCGCGACGTCACCCGCCGCCGGCCGATGCCGGCGGCGGGTGACGTCGCCGCGACACAAAGTTTTTATCGTCAGGGCCGGGACACCGGAGCCCTCCCTCTGCTTTAATCACGAGCGTGACCTAGAAATAACGCTGGCGCGCGTGTTCACGCGGAGGGGGAAGCATGAAGCCCATTCTGAAAACCTTTGTTGCCGCTCTGGCCTTGAGCCTGTCAGCCCTGACCCCGGCCGGGGCGGACGTGGTCGTCTCGTCGAAGATCGATACGGAAGGGTCGGTTCTCGGCAACATGATCCTGCTCGTCCTCGAGGCTAACGGGATCAAGACCCAGGATAGGATCCAGCTCGGTGCGACACCGGTGGTGCGCAAGGCGATCACAGCGGGCGAGATCGACATCTATCCCGAATATACCGGCAACGCGGGCTTCTTCTTCAACAAGGCCGACGATCCGCTCTGGAAGGATGCGGCCAAGGGCTACGAGACCGCCAAGAAGCTCGATTATGAGGCCAACAAGATCGTCTGGCTCGATCCCTCACCCGCCAACAACACCTGGGCCATCGCCCTGCGCCGAGACGTGGTGCAGGCCGGCAAGCTCAAGACGCTTTCCGATTTCGGCAAGTGGGTTTCGGGCGGCGGTGAGGTGAAGCTCGCAGCCTCCGCCGAGTTCGTGAATTCGGATGCTGCTCTGCCGTCCTTCCAGAAGGTCTACGGCTTCAAGATGAAGCCCGAGCAGCTCATCGTGCTCTCGGGCGGCGACACGGCGGCGACGATCAAGGCGGCGGCCGAGAGAACCAACGGCGCCAACGCCGCCATGGTCTACGGCACCGATGGCGGCATCGCCCCGTCGGGCCTCGTGGTGCTGGAGGACGACAAGGGGGTGCAGCCCGTCTATGCGCCGGCCCCCATCATTCGCGAAACGGTGCTCAAGGAGAATCCGAAGATCGCCGACATCCTCAAGCCCGTCTTCGCCTCCCTCGACCTCACCACCCTTCAGGGGCTGAATGCCCGGGTGCAGGTGGGCGGCGAGGCGGCGAAGGCTGTTGCGACGGACTACCTGAGGTCCAAGGGCTTCATCAAATAAGCACCCGATCGTTTGCGCGAGCAGACGGCGGGGTGGCAAAGGAAGGACCAGGGTTCGACGTGAGTTCCGCGACATCCAGAACGAGCGCGTTGGGCGTGGTTCCGCCCCGCCCCGCGCTCTCCTTCGACCATTTGGGGATCGTGCTCGCCGTTCTCATCGGCGTCGCGCTCTTCGCCGCCCCGTTCGCCACCTATCGCGCCACCCGCATCGCGTCCGGCGAGGCGCGTCTCCTGATCGAGGCGCTGCCGGTCGCCATGGCGTCCGCTCTGGTTCTCGTGGCCCTGGGCCTCGCGGCCGGGGCCGTCCTCGTGCGGGATCCTCTCGGCCGCCTGGGCTCCGCCGTCATCGGTCTCGCGGTCCTTCTCCCGTCCCTCGGCCTGTCGGCGGGGTTCCTGACGCCGGCCGACAACAGTTTCGCCCGCGTGTCGCCGTCGGCCGGATTCTGGCTCTTGAGCCTCTCGTTCTCGTTGCTCGCCGTCGATGCGCTGGCTCGGATGCGCCTCGGTCCCTTCGGTCGGCTGGTGGCCTTGGCCGTGGGCGTGAGCGCCCTGGCGCTCCTGCTGTTCTCCGGCATCTGGGACGATCTCTCGATCATCAAGGAATATCGCACCCGCGCGGACAGCTTCTGGCGGGAGGCGCGCCAGCACCTGATGCTCGCCGTGGGCTCCATGGCGCTCGCGTGTCTCATCGGCGTTCCCCTGGGCATCGCCAGCCATCGGCTGAGAACGCTTCGGACGGCCGTGCTGCAGGGCTTGGGCATCGTACAGACGATCCCGAGCATCGCCCTGTTCGGTCTTCTCATAGCGCCGCTCGGCGCCCTCGCGGCCAGCGTGCCGCTCGCCGCGGCCTTAGGCATCAGGGGGATCGGGGCTGCGCCCGCGTTCATCGCATTGCTTCTCTATGCGCTGCTTCCCATCGTGGCCAACACGATCGCCGGGTTGAACCAGGTGCCCGCGGTTGTCGCCGACGCGGCGCGTGGCATGGGGATGAGCCCATGGCAGCGGCTCGTGCAGGTGGAGCTTCCGCTCGCCCTTCCGGTGATCCTGGCGGGTATCCGCATCGTGCTCGTGCAGAATCTCGGCCTCGCCACGGTGGCGGCGCTGATCGGCGGCGGAGGCTTCGGCACGTTCGTCTTCCAGGGCATCGGACAGACGGCCATCGACCTCGTGCTGCTGGGCGCGATCCCGACCGTCGTCCTGTCCTTCGTCGCGTCCATCATTCTCGACGCGCTTGTCGACTTTTCCAAAGGGGCGCTTGCATGATCACAATCGATCATCTCACCAAGCGCTACGGAAGCACCCTCGTGGTCGACGACATCTCCTTCGAGGTCGAGGAGGGCACGCTTACGGTCGTCGTGGGAACGTCGGGCGCCGGCAAGTCGACCTTGCTTCGCATGATCAATCGCCTCGTGGAGCCGACCGGCGGACGCGTGCTCATCGACGGGGAGGATACGCGCACGATTCCGGAGGATGCGCTGAGGCACCGCATCGGCTATGTCATCCAGGGCTACGGCCTGTTCCCGCATCGCAATGTGGCGGACAATATCGCCACCGTGCCGCGTCTGCTCCGATGGGATCGCAAGAGGATCGCGCAGCGCGTGGAAGAGCTGCTCGATCTGTTCCAGCTCGACCCGGCGGAATTCGCTCATAAGTTCCCTCATGAACTGTCGGGCGGCCAGCAGCAGCGCGTCGGCGTGGCGCGAGCGCTGGCGGCGCGGCCTGCGCTCCTTCTGATGGACGAGCCCTTCGGTGCGCTCGACGCCGTGATCCGCTCCAAGGCGCAGGACGATCTCCTGGCCATCCAGCGCCGGCTGGGGACGACCATCGTCCTCGTCACCCATGACATGAACGAGGCGTTCCATCTCGGCGACCGCATCGCCGTCATGGATCAGGCCCGCCTCCTGCAATATGCGGCGCCGGCCGAACTCCTGATGCATCCGGCCGATGATTTCGTAGAGCGTCTCGTGGGAACGGCGGAGCGGCCTTTCCGTCTGCTGTCCCTCACCAAGGTCCAGGAGGTTCTCGAGGCCGGCCGCGCCGAGGGCGAGCCGATCACGGCGTCCGAGAGCCTGCACGAGGCGCTCTCGCGGCTCCTCTGGACAGGGCGCGCAGCCCTTCCGGTCGCCGATGCCGCCGGTGCGATCATCGGGCAAGTGAGCGTCGGGAGCATCCTTCGGCACGGGCGCCCGCTCCCATGAGACCGTCCTCCTTGGTCCGGCTGAGCGCATTGCTCCTGCTCGTGATCTTCGTCACGATGCCGGAAGCCTTCGCATTCCTGTTCGAGCCGTTGATCACGCCCGGAGCCCCGGCCATCTACAACCAGGGCAGCCTGTTCGCCCTGACGATGCAACATCTGCGCACGGTGTGCCTGGCAACCCTCGCGAGCACGCTTCTGGCCGTCGCGCTCGGCATCTTCGTCACGCGTCCCTCGGGGGCCGAGTTCCTGCCGCTGTCGCGCAGCCTCGTGAATATCGGTCAGACCTTTCCGCCGATCGCGGTTCTCGCCATCGCCGTGCCGCTCGTGGGATTCGGAGAGAAGCCCACCTTCGTCGCGCTGTTTCTCTATGGCCTGCTGCCCATCTTCGAGAACACGCTGACGGGGCTGACCCAGGTTCCCCCGACGGCCCTGGAGGCGGCGCGCGGCATGGGGATGAACGCATGGCAGCGCCTCGTGCAGGTGGAGCTTCCGCTCGCTCTTCCGATGATCCTGGCCGGCATCCGCCTGTCGGTCATCATCAGTTTGGGCACGGCGACCATCGGCTCGACGGTGGCCGCCAAAGGCCTGGGCGAGGTGATCATCGCGGGCTTGCAGTCGAACAATATCGCTTTCGTCCTGCAGGGCGGTTTGGTGGTTGCCCTCCTGGCGGTTCTGGTCCACGACGGACTGGGACTGCTCGAGCGGATCGCCGCGAGAAAGCTGGGCCGCTCCCTGGATGAGACGCCATGACGCTGCTCAAACGGCTGAAAGTCGAGACCGGACCCGCGCATGACCGGATCGAGGCCGCTATGGATCTCGACCGCCGGATCGCCAGCCGCGACGAATACAGGAACCTGCTTGTCCGATTCTACGGCTTCCACAGCGCCTGGGAGCGGTCCGCAAGTGCGGTTGCGCCGGACAGGGCCTTTTTCGAGAAGAGGTGCAAGACGGGGCTTCTGGTCAAGGATCTCGTCGCCCTGGGCCTCCGGGAAGACGAGATCATCCGTTTGCCGCAATGCGCTCCTCTGATGCCGCTGCCGTCGCCCATGGCCGTGCTCGGCAGCATGTATGTGGTCGAAGGATCGACCCTGGGCGGTGCGATCATTGCCCGCGAAGTGGAGCGCAAGCTCGGCCTCGGGGCGGAAACGGGCTGCGCCTATTTCAAAAGCTATGGACGGGAGACGGCCATGATGTGGAAGGAGTTCGGGGCAACGCTCATGGCGGCATCCACCCCCGAAGTCGACGACGTGATCGTCGAAACGGCGCGGAAAACCTTCGACGTCATGCACGACTGGTTGTGCGAGGCCCCATGAACGATCAAGCTCCGCAAGAGATCGATCTGACCGCCTGCGAGCGGGAACCGATTCACATTCCAGGCAGCATCCAGCCGCACGGAATCCTGTTCGCCATCGCGCGGGCGGACATGACGACGACGCATGCGAGCGCCAATACCGCATCCGTTTTCGGGATCGACCCTCTCTCGCTTCTCAAGCGGCCCCTGCGTGATGTTCTGCCGGAGGTGGCCGCCTTGCTCGACAGCGACTTGGCCGAGCCGATCCCCTTGGGAACGGCCCGATTCGTGCGGACGATCGTGCTCGAGACATCCCAGGGGAAAAAGGCTTTCGATGCCGTGCTCTCCCAATCCGACGGGCACATCGTCCTCGAGCTCGAGATCGTACCGGAGGATGCGGTCTCCAGCATCGACGCGCTTTATCCCACCATGCGGCGCTTCGTGGAGGAACTGCACGGCGCCTCGACGGTCGACAGGCTCTGCCAGCTGGCGGCCGAAGACATCCGCCGGATGACCGGGTTCGACCGCGTTCTCATTTACCGCTTCGACGAGCACTGGAACGGCACCGTCATCGCCGAAGACCGCAACGAGCTCCTGCCGTCCTACCTCGACCTGCGCTTTCCCGCCTCCGACATTCCCGCCCAGGCGCGGGAGCTATATCGCCGCAACCGGCTGCGCATCATTCCCGATGCGAATTATCAGCCGGTCGCGATCCAGTCGCACGATCCGGCGCCGCTCGATCTGAGCGACTCGGTTCTGCGCAGCGTGTCGCCCGTGCATCTCGAATACATGCGCAACATGGGCACGCCCGCCTCCATGTCGATCTCGATCCTGCGTGACGGCGCGCTCTGGGGCCTGATCTCGTGCCACAACAGCACCCCCAAACGCGTCTCGCTCCCGGTGCGGAACGTCTGCGACTTCCTCACCCAGATCTTCTCGCTGCAGCTGGAGGCGCGCGAGAACACGGCTCTGGCCGAAGCCCGCGTGCGCTTGGGCGCCGTCCAGGCACGCCTTCTCGCCTACATGGCCGGGGAGAACGTGTTCATCGACGGCCTCGTGGCCCATCCCGACGACCTGATGCTGCTGGCCGGCGCGCACGGCGTCGCCATCGTCACGGACGAGCACTGCTGGCGGCTCGGCAAGACACCGAACGAAGCCGAGGTGAAGGCACTCTACGCCTGGCTCTCCGAGCATCATCAGGAGGATGTGTTCGTCACCGATTGCCTCGCGGAGCTCTTCCCCGCAGCGCAATCCTACCCGGACACGGCGAGCGGCCTTCTCTCCATCTCCATCTCGAAGATGCGTTCGAGCTACATTCTCTGGTTCCGGCCCGAGTTGGTGCAGACCGTCAGCTGGGGCGGCAACCCTGAAAAGCCCGTCCGGGAAGAGGCCGGGACCCTGCGGCTTCATCCCCGGCGCTCCTTCGAGATCTGGAAGGAGATCGTCCGCGGCCGCTCGGCGGCTTGGGATCAGAGCGAGGTCGAGGCGGTGAAGGAGCTGCGCAACGCCATCGTCGGCATCGTGCTGCGCCGTGCCGAGGAGCTGGCCGCCTTGGCGGACGAGCTTCGCCGCTCCAATAAGGAACTCGAGGCCTTCTCCTATTCCGTGTCGCATGATCTGCGCGCGCCGTTCCGTCACATCGTGGGTTATTCGGAGCTCCTCAAGAAGCAGGAATGGACGGAGCTGTCGGACCGCGGCAAGCGGTATATCGATACGATCATCGAGGCGGCCTATACGGCGGGAACCCTTGTCGACAACCTGCTCCGCTTCTCGCAAATGGGCCGCACGGCCCTCAAGCCCCGTTTGGTCGACGTGGAGAAGCTCGTCGGCGAGGTGCGCCGGAATCTCGTGGATCATCTGGGGGAACGCCGGATCGAATGGGTGATCGGCGCGCTGCCTTCCATCACGGCGGATCCGGTTCTGCTCCGGCTCGTTTTTGAGAATCTTTTGGATAACGCCGTCAAATATTCTCGAACCCGGGATATATCCCATATCGAAGTGGGTTCTTACCGGGATCAGGGGGACATTGTCTACTTCGTGCGGGACAATGGCGTCGGCTTCGATATGAAGTACGTCAACAAGCTGTTCGGGGTTTTCCAGCGCCTGCACCGGATCGAGGATTTCGAGGGAACCGGGATCGGGCTGGCCAATGTCCGGCGCATCGTCGAAAGACACGGGGGGCGCAGCTGGGCCGAGGGCCAGACCGATGGGGGCGCGACCTTTTACATTGCCCTGCCCGAGAGTGAAGGAGCGGCGTGAATGCCGGAATTGAAACCGATCCTGTTGGTTGAGGACAATCCGAAGGATCTCGAACTGACCCTGGCCGCGCTGGAGCAGAGCCAGCTGGCTAACGAGGTCGTCGTTGTGCGCGACGGCGAGGAGGCGCTCGATTTTCTCTACCGTCGCGGCGCGCATGAGAGCCGCAACACCGCCGATCCCGCCGTGGTGCTGCTCGATCTCAAGCTTCCGAAGATCGACGGGCTGGAGGTGCTGGAGATGGTGAAGGCCGATCCGCACCTGAGACAGACCCCCGTGGTGATGCTCACGTCCTCCCGGGAGGAGAGCGATCTGATCCGCAGTTACGAGCTGGGCGTGAACGCCTTCGTGGTGAAGCCGGTGGGCTTTCGCGAGTTCTTCGATGCGATTCAGGATCTCGGCGTGTTCTGGGCCATCCTCAACGAGCCGCCGCCCCGGCGGGCCGACGGCTAAGGCAACCCCATGGACCGGGTGACCGCTTTCTCGTCCAGTCGAACGCTCCGCGTCCTTCTCCTGGAGGACAGCGCGCTCGATGCCGAACTGGTGGCCGAGGCCTTGTCCTCTGCGGGATTGTCGGTATCCGTGGAACGCGTGATCCTGGAGGATGAGTTCGCCAGGGCGCTTCGCGACGACTCGTGGGATCTGGTGCTGGCCGATTATCGTCTGCCCGGCTTCGATGGGCTGAACGCTCTGGCCCTGGTGCGGGAGCATCGCCCGGAACTGCCTTTCATCTTCGTGTCCGGCGCCCTCGGCGAAGAGGTGGCCGTCGAGGCGCTCAAGCGCGGCGCGACCGATTATGTCCTCAAGGACAGGCTGGACCGGCTACCCGCCACGGTGCTGCGGGCGCTGGCCGAGGCCCGGGAACGGAGCGAGAGGCGTCAGGCCCAGGAGGCCTTGCAGAAGCTGCTCGACGAGCGCACCGCGCTGCTGCACGAACTCGATCATCGGGTGAAGAACAACCTGCAGCTCCTCCTGTCGCTGATCGGCATCGAGAGCCGCCATGCGGAAGACGAGGCAACCAGCCGCGTGCTGGGGCGCATGAGGGAGCGCCTTCAGGCCCTCGGTGCGGCCCATCGCGACCTCTATGACGGAAACGGCTCATCCCGGTTCGACGTGACTGGCTTCGCGCGCGGACTCTGCGAGGAGCGGATCGCTGCGATCGATGATCCCGTCATCACGCCCGAGTTCGACATCGAGGCCATCGAGGTGGAGGCCGCCAAGGCCGCGCCCATGGCGCTTCTCTTCAACGAAATCATCGTCAACGCGCTCACCCATGCCTACGGCGAGCGCCACGGCAAGCTGAAGCTCGCCATGCGGGTGCGCGACGGCCGGCTTCTGTTCCAGCTGTCGGACGACGCATTCAGCTCCGAGGAAAAACGGGCCGCGCGGGAGGGCGCCTCAGGAACGGTGTTGAAGGGATTGGCGCGTCAACTCGACGCCCATGTCGAGTGGCCCGATGACGATCCCGAGGTTCTGGTCCGGGTCGTCATGCCGGTTCAAGAAGTCGGCTGACATGAACGAGGCGGACCATCATGCATCGGGAGCCATGCCGCGCAGGCCGCATTTCGCCGTCGGGACCCGCACATCGCTGCGACAGGTGCTTTGGGCGCTCGTTCTCGCTCTCACCTTGCCGGCCGTCCTGATCGCCGCAGCCGGGTTTTATTCGGGGTACCGTGCTGAACGCGAGGCGACGGACCTGCGCCTCCAGGAAACCGCCAGGGCCTTGAGCCTGTCGATCGATCGCGAGATCGAGACGAGCGAGATGGCCCTGCGGGTGCTTGCCCTCTCTCCACATATCGCAAACCGTGATTTCGCTGCCTTCCACAAGCAGGCGCAGGAGGCGGGACTCGCCGCTCCTTCCTGGGTGGCGTTGATCGAGCCTGGCGGCGAGGTGCTTCTCAACACGCGCGTGCCCTATGGTTCGCCCTTGCTCCATAGTCGGCGCGAGGACCTTTTCCGGAAGGTGCAGGAGACCCGCAAGCCCCAAGTGTCGGATCTTCATACCGCCCCGATCACCGGGCAGGCCATCATCACGATCGATATGCCCGTCATCCTCGGCGACAGGGTGGCCTATCTCCTCTCGGCGGCGATCGGCCCGGGAATCTTCCAGCAGCTCATCACGGATCAGCGCATCGCTCCGAGCTGGAACGCGGCCGTCCTCGACCGCAGCGGGCGGATCGTGGCCCGCTCCCGTTCGCCCGAGCAGTTTATGGGGCGGCTTTCCAATCCTGTCATACGCGATGCCGCAGCGGCGTCTTCCGAAGGCAATGTCCAGAGCGTGACGCTCGACGGCATCCCGGTGCGTGCCTATTTCAGCAAGTCGCCCATCTATGGCTGGACCTTCGTCGTGAGCGTGCCGTCCACGGAACTCGCGGCTTCGTTCCGGCGCCCTCTGTTCTGGCTCCTGGTTCTCGCCGGGTGCATTCTCATGGGGGTCTTCCTGGCGGCCGTTCTCTCGCGCCTGATCGCCAAGCCGGTCGATCAGCTCGTGTCCGTGGCACAAGCGCTCAGGACGGGCCGCGAGCCCGGCGAAGCCACGACGCATGTGCTTGAATTCGACATGATCCAGAAGGCTCTGACCGAAGCGTTCTCCGATATCCGCGAGAAGGAACGGCATCGGAACGAGGCCCTCGCCCGCATCGCGGACAGCGAGGCGCGGCTTCGCCTGGCACTCAATGCCGGGCATCTGGGCTCGTGGGAGTACACGCCGTCGACCGGCGTCTTCGTCGCCTCGCCGCAATGCCGCGCCAATTTCGGCCGGGGTCCCGACGAGCCCTTTTCCTATGACGACGTGATCGCCGCCATTCATTACGACGATCGGGCGCGACAGGCCGAGGCCGTTTCCCAGGCGCTTCAGAACCGGTCGGACCTTCACGTGGAATATCGTGTCGTCTGGCCGGACCATACCGAGCACTGGATCCGCATCAGCGGGCGCGTGCGCATGGGCGCTGACGGGGGCCTCTCGCTCGTGGGTGTCTCGCAGGACATCACGGAGAGCCGCATGGCCGAGGAGCGCCGGGGGCTTCTGCTGCACGAGCTCAATCACCGGGTCAAGAACACCCTGGCGACGGTCCAATCCGTCGCCGCCATGACGCGCCGTTCCGCCGAGCAGGGCGATGCGGGGGCCTGGGATGCCTTCCTCGGGCGGGTGCAGGGCTTGGCCAAGACGCACGACCTTCTCACCGCCACCCAGTGGCAGGGGGCTCTCCTCGAAGACGTGCTGAAGAACGAGCTGGAACCCTACCAGGACACCATGCGCCAGCGCATCCGCCTGCGCGGCCCGAAGGTCAATCTTCAGCCGAGCGCCGTTCTGGCCCTGGGACTCGCCATCCACGAGCTCGCCACCAACGCGACGAAATACGGAAGCCTCACGACGTCGGAAGGCAAGGTGAACGTCATGTGGGCGGTCACGCCCGCGCTGAACCCGCCGGTGCTGATCGTGGAATGGGTCGAAAGCGGAGGGCCGCTCGTGAAGCAGCCCACGCGCCAGGGTTTCGGCACCAAGCTGATCCAGCGCGGCCTGGCTCAGCAGCTCGGAGGCGAGATCAAGCTCGACTTCAAGCCCGAGGGCATTCGCTGCGTCATTACCTTCCCGATCAGCAACGTGATGGTCGAGAGCGACGAGACGGGCGTGAGCGTGGAGCGATATGCTTCCTGAGGCGGGCCGAGGGGGACGCCGGGGGCCTTGACACCTGCATGTCCGCCAGGATGGTTGCAAATTCGAATGGCTCTCCGATCGGGTGCTTGCATGATGACGGTGCGCGACAAACTCGAGATGATCCTGGCGCGGCTGGCCGCCCGGGAGGGCGAGGAGCGGGTTTTCACGACGCTCTACCCCGCAGCCGCCAGGGGCGCGGCCGACGCTGCGGATGCGCGCCGGCAGGCCGGAATCTCCTTAGGGCCGCTCGATGGCGCGCTCGTCTCCATCAAGGATCTGTTCGACGTGGCGGGGGAGCCCACGCGGGCAGGCTCGATGGTGTTGCGCGATGCCGCCCCTGCCGAGCGGGATGCAACCGTCGTTCATCGCCTGCGCCGGGCGGGCGCCGTGATCCTGGCCAAGACCAACATGGTGGAGTTCGCCTTCTCCGGCCTGGGCCTCAATCCCCATTACGGCACACCGGGCAACGCCGTGGATCCCGCGCGGATTCCCGGCGGCTCGTCCTCGGGGGCGGGCGTCGCGGTGGCGGAAGGAACCTCCGAGATCTCCATCGGCAGCGACACCGGTGGTTCCGTGCGCATTCCGGCGGCGCTCAACGGCGTCGTGGGCTTCAAGCCCACTGCCAAGCGCGTTCCGCTCGACGGTGCCTTTCCCCTTTCGCCCAGTCTCGACTCCGTCGGTCCTCTCGCCCGCTCCGTGCAGGATTGCGCCTTGGCCGACGCGATCATGGCCGGAGAGGAGCCCCGTCGGCTAGAGGCCCATCCCCTGGCCGGATTGCGGATCGGCATCCCCCGGGGACGCCTGTTCACGCGCAGCGAGGCGATGGTCGAGGAGGCGTTCGAGCGAGCCCTGAGCCGCCTCTCGCAGGCGGGTGCGAGGATCGTCGACCACCCGATCGATGATCTGCTGCTCGTCATGCGCGAGACGACGGCAGCGGCCTCCATCGCGTCCATCGAGGCTTCGGAGGTGCATGCGGATTGGCTCGAGAGCCGTGCGACCGAGATCGATCCGCGGGTCCATTACTGGCTGGCACGCAGCAGCGCCGTTCCGGCTCATATCTACCTGCGCATGATGCGCCGTCGCCGTGCGCTCGTGCAGGCCATGGACGAGCGCCTCGCGCCTGTCGACGTGATGGTCCTGCCTACGACTGCCATCACGGCGCCGCTGATCGCGCCGCTGGAGGCGGATGACCAGCTCTACAACGGGACGGACGCGCTGATCCTGCGCAACACCCAGGTGGCCAACCAGTTCGACCTGACGGCCCTGTCGCTGCCCCTGCCGGATTGCGAGCGTCCGGTCGGCCTTATGCTCATGGCGCGGCACGGTGAGGATCGCAGGCTCCTGGGCATCGCGGCCGCCATGGAGCAGGAACTGACGCGCTGACAGGCCGCGCGGGACCATCCGGGACGGTGCGCGTTCTCTCCTTCCCGAGGGACAGAAGCAGGAAGGACACATGCGCAGGTTCCACCTTGCCGTCGGCTATGCGAGCCTCGGACTCGGCCTTGCGGGAATCGTGCTGCCGCTGTTGCCGACGACGCCCTTCGTGATCCTGGCCGCATGGTGCTTCGCCCGGTCCAACCCGGCGCTGGCCGCGCGGCTTTACGAGAACCCCCGCTTCGGTCCTCTCCTGACCACCTGGCGCGACCAGCGCGCCATTCCCTTGCGGGCGAAGATCTGGGCGCTCCTGACGCTCGCGCTGTCCTACGCCATAACCGTCTGGCTCGTCCGAAGCCCCTCCCTGCCTTTCGTCCTCGCCGCAATCATGGGCAGCGTCGGGCTCTACATCGTCACCCGTCCGAGCCCGCGCGAGCTCACGCAGGATCGGGACAGAAGCGGCGATTAGAGCATCTCGGGACACCGGGCGGCCGCAGGAGGATCGGAAAACCAGAATCTTGTAAGAATTTTACATCGCGCCGATCCGATCCGGCGCCCCTTTCGTGCTGAGCCCTGGCGGGTCACAAGGCGACCGGACTTCCATCTCTAAAGCATAGACTTAAGGTGTATGCGACGTCCGAAAGCGAGAGGGGGCCGCCGTCCGGAAGGCAATTCTCCAAAGAAATCAATGCAGAGTTCCTTTGCAGGTTTTGTCAAAAGTTTACCGATTAACAGCGCTTCCCTTGTAAAGCTTCACAGCTGGACCTTAACTCGGCTTCCGGAGCCCGAACGCGCCGGATACTTCCTCGTTCAACATGTCCAGAAGCGAGGAATACGAACGTGGCTTACCAAGATCAGATTGCACAGGCTCACCGCGTCATTGAAGAGGCCAGCACCTGGAGCGGCATCAATCCGGAATCGGTTGCGCGCATGCGCCTGCAGAACCGTTTCCGGACCGGTCTCGACATCGCGCGCTACACCGCAAGGATCATGCGTGAGGACATGGCCGCCTACGATGCGGATCCCTCGCTTTACACGCAGTCCCTCGGCTGCTGGCACGGCTTCATCGGCCAGCAGAAGATGATCGCGATCAAGAAGCATTTTGGGTCCACCAAGCGCCGCTACCTCTATCTGTCCGGCTGGATGATCGCGGCGCTGCGCTCCGAGTTCGGCCCGCTGCCCGATCAGTCCATGCACGAGAAGACCAGCGTTCCCACCCTGATCGAGGAGCTCTACACATTCCTGCGCCAGGCCGACGCCCGCGAGCTGGGCATGCTGTTCCGCGATCTCGATGCCGCCCGCAAAAGCGGCAACACAATCAAGGAACGGGAGCTTCTCGGCGCCATCGACACATATGAGACCCATGTCGTTCCGATCATCGCCGACATCGATGCGGGCTTCGGCAACGCGGAGGCGACGTATCTGCTCGCCCGGAAGATGATCGAGGCCGGCGCCTGCTGTATCCAGATCGAGAACCAAGTGTCGGACGAGAAGCAATGCGGCCATCAGGACGGCAAGGTCACCGTTCCGCACGAGGACTTCCTGGCCAAGATCCGCGCCGTGCGCTACGCCTTCCTCGAGCTCGGCGTCGACGACGGCCTCATCGTGGCGCGCACCGACTCGCTCGGCGCCGGCCTCACCAAGCAGATCGCCTTCAGCCGCAAGCCCGGCGACATCGGCGATCTCTACAACGGCTTCCTCGATTGCGAGGAGATCACGCCGGAGAACTGCGTCAACGGCGATGTGGTCATCAACCGCAACGGCAAGCTCCTGCGGCCGAAGCGTCTGCCGAGCAACCTGTTCCAGTTCCGTCCGGGAACGGGCGAGGACCGCTGCGTGCTCGACTGCATCACCGCCCTGCAGAACGGCGCCGACCTGTTGTGGATCGAAACCGAGAAGCCGCATATCGAGCAGATCGCCGGAATGGTGGATCGTATCCGCGAGGTCGTTCCGGACGCCAAGCTCGTCTACAACAACTCGCCATCCTTCAACTGGACCATCAACTTCCGCCAGCAGGTTTACGATGCCTGGGAGAAGGCTGGCAGGGATGTCTCGTCATATGATCGCGCGAAGCTCATGAGCGTGGAATATGACGAGACGGAGCTCGCGAAGGAAGCCGACGAGCGCATCCGCACCTTCCAGGCGGAGGGTTCCAAGCGCGCGGGCATCTTCCATCACCTGATCACGCTGCCCACCTATCACACGGCGGCCCTGTCCACCGACAATCTGGCGAAGGAATATTTCGGCCAGGAGGGCATGCTCGGCTATGTGCGCAACGTGCAGCGCCAGGAGATCCGCCAGGGCATCGCCTGCGTGAAGCACCAGAACATGGCAGGCTCCGATATCGGCGACGACCACAAGGAGTACTTTGCCGGCGAGGCCGCGCTGAAGGCCGGTGGTGCCCACAACACGATGAACCAGTTCGGCTAGAGCATCGGACCTACGAGGATCTCCCTCGTCATGGCGGGGACTTGATCCGGGGATCAGTCCCGGCCATCCACGTCTTCAGAACCGCGCCGGAACAAAGGCATGGATCACCGGCACAAGGCCGGTGATGACGAGGAAGGGTAGGGCCGCATTCTCACCGGCCACGACCCGCTCTCTTCTTTGAAACCCGGGTGCCGAACCAGAGCGTCTGTGCGTCGTTGGATAGCAGGACCGAGGCAGGCCGTTCTCCGGCATGTTCGCTCCGGTTGCCTCGGAGGACGACGTGGCCAAGCGCATTCTTCTCATCGCCATCGTCGGCCTGGCGCTTGTCGCCGGCCTTTACGTTTTCGTGTTCCGCTCCTCCGGGAATCCGCCGGCGCCTCAAACCGCGTCGGCAGCTCCTCCGCCCCAGGTCGGGGTCGTCACGGTGCAGCCGGCCGAGGTTCCGTATCCGGTGGAATATGCCGGACGCGTCGCGGGATTCCGCGATGTGGAGGTGCGCCCGCGGGTCGGCGGTCTTCTGCTGGAACGCCGGTTCGAGGAAGGCGCGCGCGTCAAGGAAGGCGATGTGCTCTTCCGGATCGACCCGGCCACCTATGAGGTGGCCTTGAACCGGGCGCAGGCGCAATTGCAGCAGGCGCAGGCGACGCTCCGTCAGGCCGAGGAGAACTTCAACCGCACCGAGGAGCTCTTCCGCCGGCGCGTCTCCACCGACGTGCAACTCGACGAAACCCGCGCGCAGCGCGACCAGGCCCGTGCCAGCGTCAGCCTTGCCGAAGCCGAGGTGGAGGGAGCCAAGCTCAATCTCGGATACACCACGGTGACGGCGCCCGCCACCGGCGTCACGGCCCTTCTGTCGCCTCCGGTCGGCGCGCTCATTCAGGCGCAGCAGACGCTTCTGACCACGATTTCCCAGCTCGATCCGGCCTATGTGAACTTCTCCTTCACGGACGAGGAGGGCCGCGCCTTCCGCGCCTTGAACGAGCGCAGGGAAAGGCCGATCTCCGAAAAGGAGCTGAAGGTCGAGCTGCTCTTCGCGCAGGAGACCTCCTATCCGCATCCCGGTCAGATCGACACCGCCGCCCAGCGCGTCGATCCGCAAACCGGAACCATCCAGGCGCGGGCGATCTTCCCGAATCCGGATGGCGCCTTGCTCCCGGGCCAGTTCGTGCGCGTGCGCATCACCGGGATCACGCTGCCGGATTCCATCGTGGTCCCGCAGCAGGCGGTGAGCCAGGGACCTCAGGGGCCGATGATCTACGTTCTGGGTGAGAACGATATCGCCCAGGCGCGGCCGATCCGCCTGGGGCCGGAGGTTCCGGGCGGCTGGGTCGTGCGTGAGGGTTTGAGAGAGGGCGAACGGGTGGTCGCCGACGGCGTGATCCGGGTCCGCCCGGGACAACCCGTCCGGCCGGGGCCGATGCCGGCTCAGGCGCCGGAGACGACCGGTTCGGCTGCGCCGGGCTCTCAGGGCGGAGCGGCCTCGGGGTCGCGCCCATGATCTCGAAGTTCTTCATCGACCGCCCGATCTTCGCCTCGGTGCTCTCCATCGTTATCGTGCTCGTCGGGCTGATCGCCATGCGGATCCTGCCCGTCGCGCAATATCCCGAGATCGTGCCGCCCCAGGTGGTGGTCTCCGCCACCTATCCGGGCGCGAGCGCCCAGACCATCGCCGAGACCGTGGCCGCGCCCCTGGAACAGCAGATCAACGGCGTCGAGGACATGATCTACATGCAATCGACCTCGACCGGCTCGGGCACCATGAGCCTGTCGGTCTTCTTCCAGACCGGCACCGATGCCGACCAGGCCACGATCAACGTCAACAACCGCGTTCAGCGCGCGACCGCGGTTCTGCCCGAGGAGGTGCGGCGGCAGGGCGTGACGGTCACGAAGCGCTCCTCCTCGATCCTGCAGATCGTCGCGCTCTCCTCGCCCGACCGGCGCTACGACACGATCTACATCTCCAATTATGCGCTGGTGAACGTCATCGACGAGCTGCGCCGCACGCCTGGCGTCGGCGACGCCTCGCTCTTCGGCGCGTCGGATTACGCGATGCGCATCTGGCTCAGGCCCGACAAGGTCGCGCAATACGACCTGACCCCGGCCGATATCGCGGCCGCCATCCGCGAGCAGAACGCGCAGTTCGCCGCCGGCCGGTTCGCCGAGGAACCGATGCCGGGCCGTCAGGCCTTCACCTATTCGGTCACGACCCAGGGGCGCCTCGCGGACCCGCGCGAATTCGAGCAGATCATCCTGCGCTCCGATGAGAACGGTGGCGCCCTCCGGCTCAAGGATGTCGCCCGGGTGGAGCTGGGCTCTCAGAACTATTCCACGGTGGCGACCCTCAACGGGGCGCCGACGGTTCCCATCGGCATCTATCTCCAGCCCGACGCCAATGCGCTGGAGGTGTCGGAGGCGGTCAATGCCACGATGCAGCGGCTTTCGCAGCGCTTCCCCGACGGCCTGCGCTACGACGTGCCGTTCAACACCACGACCTTCATCGAGGTCTCCATCGAGGAGGTCATCCACACCTTCGTCGAAGCCATCGTGCTGGTCGTGGTCGTAGTCTTTCTCTTCCTGCAGAACTGGCGTGCGACGCTGATTCCGCTGCTCGCCGTGCCGGTCTCCATCGTCGGCACCTTCGCGGGCATGTACGCGCTCGGCTTCTCGATCAATCTGCTCACGCTGTTCGGGCTCATCCTCGCCATCGGCATCGTGGTGGACGACGCCATCATCGTGCTGGAGAACGTCGAACGCATCATGACCACGCAGCACAAGCCGCCTCGCGAGGCGGCCATTCAGGCGATGCGCGAGGTGAGCGGCCCGGTCATCGCCGTGGTGCTCGTGCTCTGCGCGGTGTTCATTCCCGTGTCCTTCCTCGGCGGGCTCGCCGGCGAGCTCTACCGGCAATTCGCCGTGACGATCGCCGTCTCCGTGGTCATCTCCGGCATCGTGGCCCTCACGCTCACGCCCGCCCTCTGCGCGCTTCTGCTCAAGGAGGGCCACCGCGAGCCGTGGCGTCCGTTCCGGATCTTCAATCGCGGTTTCGACCGGCTGACCCAGGCGTTCACGTCCGGCACGGCATTCTTCCTGCGTCACGCGGTGGTGGCGCTGGCGTTCATCGCGGTGATGCTCGGCGCCACCTGGTGGCTGTTCCAGCGGGTTCCAGGCGGTCTCGTGCCCGCGGAAGATCTGGGAAGCGTCTTCGTCGTGTCGATGCTGCCGCCGGCAGCCTCCCTCGACCGCACGCTCGACATCACCGGCAAGGTGACCGAGGGCACCATGCAGAACCCTGCCGTCGCCGATGTCGTCACATTGGCGGGTTTCGATCTTCTGTCGGGCGCGCAGAAGACCAATGCTGGCGTCTCCTTCGTGTCGCTCAAGGATTGGTCCGAGCGCGCCGATCCCCGGCTCGACGCCCGCAATCTCGCTCCCGGCTTCGCGGCTCTCAATGCCAATTTCCGCGATGGAGTCGTGATCGGCTTCAACCCGCCGCCCATCATGGGCCTGAGCACCACCGGCGGGTTCGAGTTCTATCTGCAGGACCGTTCCGGCGGCAGCCTGGAGAGCCTGGCGCAGGCGGCCCAGCGGGTCGTGCAGGTGGCCGGCCAGCGTCCGGAACTCGCCGGGGTTTCCACCACTTTCAACACAGGCGTGCCGCAATACCGGATCGACGTGGACCGCGAGAAGGCGAAAGCGCTCGGCGTTCCGATCTCGGCGATCTTCGACACGATGCAGAGCACATTCGGCAGCCTGTACGTGAACGATTTCACCCTGTTCGGTCGCACCTATCGGGTGAGCCTCTCCTCCGAGCCCGAGTTCCGGCATTCGCCCGAGGACCTGCGGCACGTGTTCGTGCGCTCCAGCAACGGCACCATGGTTCCGCTCAACGTCCTTCTGACCACCGCCCGCACCGCCGGGCCCGACGTGGTCGACCGGTTCAACGTGTTCCCTGCCGCGAAAATCCAGGGCAATCCGGCGCCCGGCTTTTCGTCGAGCCAGGCGATCGCCGCCATGGAGCAGGTGGTGGCGCAAAGCCTGTCGTCGGATTACTCGATCGGCTGGACGGGCTCGGCCTACCAGGAGCTGCAATCGGCCGGAACCGGATCGCAGGGATTCCTGCTCGGCCTCGTGATGGTGTTCCTGATCCTGGCCGCGCAGTATGAACGCTGGTCGCTGCCCTTTGCCGTGATCACGGCGGTGCCGTTCGCCGTCTTCGGGGCGATCCTGGCCATCTGGCTGCGGGGCATCGAGAACGACATCTACTTCCAGGTCGGCCTCGTCACGCTGATTGGACTGGCGGCCAAGAACGCGATCCTCATCGTCGAGTTCGCGGCCGAGCGATATCGCGAGGGTGCCCCCGTCTACGATGCCGCGCTCGAGGCGGCGCGCTTGCGCTTCCGCCCGATCGTGATGACGTCGCTCGCCTTCATCCTCGGCGTTGTGCCGCTCGCCATCTCGACCGGCGCCGGATCCGCCAGCCGGCACTCGGTCGGCACGGGCGTCATCGGCGGCATGCTGGCCGCGACCTTTCTGGCGATCCTGTTCGTGCCCCTTTTCTTCAGGCTGGTGACACGGGACAGGACGGCGCGAGAGGCCGCGGCACCGCCCGCTCCGGCACCCGCCGGCGAATAGGCGGAGGAAAGGACCATAGGGCCGAACCGGACATCCGCCGGTACCTGGGAATCGTGCCGGGTCCCATGGCCTTGCCGCTCTTCGATCCACGGATGGATCAAGCCCGCTTCCCAATCCGCGGAAGAATTTCAGGGCCATCGGATGAAAATCTTAATTTTCCGTCCTTTGCAGGCAACTCTTCCGGGCTAGAATCTACCCCTTCCGTATTAGGCTACTTGGCCTATGCCTTGATTATACCTGCTGACTGGGTACCCTTACGGAAGAAGAGCAAAGTCTTTTGCTCGCATCTGGGGGTAGGTCAATGTCTTACGAAGCGGCTAGGCCGATTGCGAACAACAATGTCCGGTCTGTCAATACTGTCCTGATCTCCAAAAACGGGTTGATCTGCACAGGGATCAAACGTCTCCTGGACAGGAGCAGCTATAGCATCGTCAGCGCGATTCCCGATATGGCGGCTCTCTCCAACCATTGCCCCGATGCTGAAACCGATCTCTTCATCATCGACGGCGACAGGCCTGTCGAGCAGACGATCGCAGCCGCGACACATGCGAGAGCCACATATCCCATGTCGAGGATCGTTGTGATCGCCAGCCAATTCGATCTTGACTTCGTTCGCCGCGGGCATGCGGCGGGGGTCAATGGCTTCTGTCTCTCGGGGAGCAGCCGGGACGTTCTCATCACGTCTCTCGAGCTGGTCACGTTGGGCGAGGGAGTTCTGCCGCCCGTGGTGATGACCTCCTTGTTGAACAGGCCGGAGCCCGATCCGGCACCAAAGCCGCTCCTCGACGGCCGCATTCGCGCAGGAATGCGTGCGGACGATCCCAAGGCGACGAAGCTGTCGGCCAGGGAAGCAGAGGTCCTGAGGCATCTGATGGGAGGAGCGGCCAACAAGGTGATCGCCCGTGAGCTCGATGTCGCCGAGGTGACCGTCAAGGTTCACGTCAAGACCATTCTCAGGAAGATCGGGGCCGCCAACCGGACCCAGGCTGCCATGTGGGCCTCCGTGAATCTTCCTGCGAATTCCGGATCATCCGACAGCTTGGGCCCGCACTATCTTCGATAGCCGTCCCTGGGCGAACCATTCCTGGCCAGCCTGCCGTTCAGGCGGCGTTCTTCAGCCGTCCGGGATCTCAGCCATGCGAGCGGCTGAAAAGATCTTGCCGAAGGCGGGACTGCGCCATCTCCACGTATCGCGGGTCAATGTCGCAGCCGACATAGTGACGGCCGACATTCCGGGCCGCCACCAGGGAGCTGCCGCTCCCGCAAAACGGGTCGAAGACGAGTTGTCCTGACTGCGTCGTCAGCTCGATGAGCGCCTGCATGAGCCGGACGGGCTTCTGCGTCGGGTGAAGCCCCGCCTCCTTCGGGGCGAAGCCGATGTCGAGCGCATTGTCGGGTCGGTCGAAATACCGAAGGAAGGCCTCCTCATTGTATCCGCCGACCCCATGGTCGAGAGCGTTGTCGGCAATGGTCGTCCCGACCTTATAGGGCTTGGTGAACCACAGGATGGGCTCGAAGGTCGGGCGAAGATTGCCCACCCGCCAACCCTGCCAGCGCTCCGCCGCCTGATCGTCGCCTCGCCGCTCGAACACGATGTTCAGCCGCTGGGCGCGGTGCGGCGCCCTGTCCCGATGCCAGGCCAGCATGTCCTTGAAAGAGAAGCCCGCATCCTCCAGTGCGCTGATGCAGCGATGCGAAAAGCGCCTTCCGGAAAAGACGATCGCGCTTGCCCCGGGTTTCAGGACACGAAGCCATTCGGATGCCCAGGACGAGCACCACTCCTGGTACTGACGGGGAATTTCGCGGTCGGCCCCGGACCAGCCGTTGATGGGCTTGCCGCGTTTCCTGAAGACGGCTCCGGCCCGCTCCTGCGCAGGACTGGAGCCGAGATAGGCCGAGTTCGTGTTGGGATGGAGGACGTCCCAATCCTCGGCCCCGATGCCATAAGGAATATCACTGAGGATAAGGTGAACGGATTCGTCGCCGAGAAAGTCGAACGGTTTTGTGCTGTCAGCCAAAAGGATTTCGTCGATCAATGCTTGCTCGTGGTCGTGAGAGAGACATGGATCATCCTTGGCTTTCGTCCTCGGCATCCTTCTGCCCTTACCTACGGAGTGCACTGCGGCTCTTGCTCAACGTCGACCGTTGACCATACATGAGCCTTCCTGCGACAGCACCACCCGGGTCGGATTGCCCACAAAAAGCTCGCCATCGCACCTAATGCAAAAGGCCGAAGGTCATGACGGGTCAGGAAAAGATCAAGGCTCCGGCCAGTCTTCGCACCCTCTGAGGCGCGCCAACAGGCAATCGTCGAGGCTTATGCTCGCAAGCCGCGCGCGAGATCGTGCAAGCCTCCTTCTCACGTCCGATGCTGGAGCGCGACGGAGCGCGCCTAAGCTCTCACTCCCCGCTCTCCGGAACTTGCCATGCCGTCGCTTCCTCCGCTGTCGCTTTCCGCCTGCTGAGGAGTTCGGCCAGGAGCCTGGCGGGGAACCGCACGGTCCGGTGAACCGATTGGACGAAGTGATCATCGTCCAAGTCCATGAGGCTCACGGTGACGATGTCGGGCCGCTCCTGATCGAACTCGATGTCGAATGAGAGCGAGGGATGCATTTCCCCGAAGGGACCCTCCGCTGGAATGTTCAAGGACGTAAGCCGGTCCTCAGGAGCGGAAAAGCCGAGGCGGATTTCCTTGACGTGGGTCTGATCGAACGGGCGTTCGATACGGGAATCGTCTGACCCGTTCAGAGCCAGCACCCGACTTTCGGGCGCCGGGTTCTCGCGTTTTTCCGGTGCGATCATGCGATGAGGCCTCGGTGAAGGCACCCATGCCGATCTCGGTGGTGCATCATTGGCACGGCTCGTCTCGTCCTCGGTTGTTGAGAGGCCTTGCCGAGCCTCCCTTCGATATATCGGCATGATTCATTCCCCAGCGAGACTAAAGCATGGGCCCGTCGTGATGCGGGCGATTCACTTTAGTCCTCAGCGGGAATCATTTTGCTTTGGTTGAGTTAAGGAATCGTCTTTTCCAGGTATGTAAAACGGCGCTGAATAATAGAGACTATATTCTACAAAGGGGCGAATACTTACTCAACATCTCGCACGATCCTGGAAAAGATGCCTGCCGCGCCGCTTCGGCTTGGGTTATCCTGATTTGCTCGCCACCCCGCCTCTTGAGGAGTCGCTTCAGCTTTCCTCATCCACAGGCATCCACAGGCCGGCCATCTGTTCTCGTTTTGTTCTTAATCTGTGGTAGAGTTGAGGCTTGATTGGGAGAACCGACATGAGATTGCCTCGCTTGTCTTTGCGTATAGGGAAGCTGCTGGATGCCCACGCCGAGGGACCTTTGGCTATTGCCGCCTTGGCGTTCATTGTCCTGGCATTGCTCTTGATCAAGTATCTTGCCGGTTTATGACCCCGGAACGGAACCGGCACGAGGCTTGGCCGTTGACCTGATGAACTTCATTGGTTCCCTCTGGTAAAACTCAAGTGCCTGGTGGTCCTTCCATCAGGCTCATTCTCTTGTTCCGACAAGGTATCATTGAACTAATCCCTAAGAGCGTATGACGTTCCTGCTCGCATGACTAAAATTCCTGTCATGCCTCAGTACAATTTTGTCATTTGCAACAGTCGGGGACGGGCCAAGTATCCCAGGAGCTTCGACCTGCCCGATATCGAAGCGGCCCGTCATGCTGCTCTGAAGATCGCCCGTGTCTTCACCGAAGTCGTGCCGTTTTGGAGGGGGCTCCCTCCCGAGCAGAAGAGCGACTTCGTCGTTGAGATCGTGGATGAAGCCGGCGAAACAACCCTGACGGTCCCGTTCAGGGACGTCGATGAACTCAAGCCATGATTGGGATCGAGGCCTTGGCTCGCAAAAAAGCCTCACCAGAAGACGACTCGCTGATGAGGCTGTTAGGCTTGGGAGGAAACAGCTTCAGTCTAAAGAGATTCCTGGGCATGTCTGTGCGGAGGCGCACCGGACTCTGCGCCTTGCAGCGCGCTCCTTCGATGCCGCGGTTCTCTTGACATGCCCTCTCGCCGTATCGGTGTCACGGGTCGAGGCTTGCAATTTCAACCTTCATCCGATTCTTGATGGGCGAGGAGTTGAACTCGGGCCGGCGCAGCCGGTGACGTAACCTGAAGCGATCGGCCCGGTAATAGGCTCGCGAGCATTCAAGCGCCTCGCCCGAATTTGAATAGACGATGCGCTCCAGAAGGATGAGGGGGTGGCCAACCGGAACACGCAGCATCCCGGCTCGAAAATCGTCCGCCACGATGAACTCGATCACCTCGTCTGCTTCGGTCGCATGCACATTGTAGAGCGTCTCCACAAGCGCATAGAGCGGCTGGGAGAGGTTCATCTGCAGCAAACGCGGAGCGATGCGGGCTGGAACGAAACTGGTGCGGAAAGCCGCGGGCTGCCCCTCGGGGGACAGAACCTTGCGGATCTTATGAACGAGCTCGCTGGTGCGCAGCCCGAGCTTGGCCGCGATCCAGTCCGGCGCGGGCACTGTCTCGACGCTATAGAGATCGATATGCTCCGGATCCTCGGCGTCGAAGCCGGACAGCAGGAAATGGTCCGGGTCGGCGAGGGGCTCGGCGAGCCGTGAGGCAAGGACGAAGGTGCCACGGCCCTGCTGCTTCTGCAGGAGGCCCTCGTCGACAAGCGCCGAAATGGCCTGCCGAACCGTGATTCGAGACAGCCCATAATGGTCGCAGAGTTCGGTCTCGGACGGAATCTTGTCTCCGGGCTTCAGGTCGAATGTCGCGAGGTCGCGCAGCGCATGCTTCAGCTGCAGCCATAAAGGCGTGCTCGGGGTTCCCCTGAGAGGATGCAGGTTCGGGCCTGATTCCATCGTTGTTTTCCCTTGTCTCCGCTGTCAGAGGGCCTGGCTCGGCCGTATCTCTGGTGTTGGCAACTCTCTTGACACTTACGTCAACCCGCATCTAGTCTCAATACGTCTTATGACGTCATAATAACTATAGATGCACCAAGCTGCAATTCGGAGGAAGCCAACCATGAACATGACTGGAAAAGTGAAAAGCTCTCTGACACGCCGCCTCATGCTGTTCAGCCTCAGCTCCGTTTCGGCGCTCTTGATGCTTGGTGCCGGCGAAGGTTACGCGCAGGGCAAAGCCCCTCAGGGGCCTATCGAGATCACGAGCGGGACCAGTCCTGGCGGCACTCCTGACGTTCTGATGCGCCGTGTGGCGAAGATCCTCAACGAGGAGAAAATCATCACCAATCCGATCGTCGTGCAAAACCGCACCGGCGGCTCATGGATGGTCGCCGCTAATTGGGTGCTGAACAAGAAGGGCGACGAGAACACCGTCCTGACCATCGCGCAGCCGATCCTGACGACGCCGATCACGACCGGCCAGCCGACGGTCTACGACAAGCTCACCCCCATCAGCATGTTCATTCAGGGCGATCTCCTGATCGCCGTGCAGCCGAACTCCCCGGCAAAAACCTTCAAGGAATTCGTCGACCTCGCCAAGCAGCGTGAGCGGAGCATCAAGGTTGCCGGCGCGCAGGCCGGATCCACGGACCACATGGTGACGGGCTTGGTCGAGAAGGCGAGCGGAGCGAAGTTGAACTACGTGCCATTCGATGGCGGCGGTGCTGCTGCAACGGCTTTCCTTGGCGGCAACGTTGATATGATCGTGCTTCCTCCGAGCGAGGCATTGCCCCACGTCAAGAACAACAAGATCAAGCTCCTTGCCATTTTGAGCGAGAGCCGCCGCACTGAGCCGGAATTCAAGGATGTGCCGACGGCCAAGGAGCAGGGGTTCGACATCGTTTGGGGGCAGTCGTGGGGGCTTGCCGGACCTCCCGGCATGGATCCCGAACTGGTGAAGTTCTGGGACAATGCCATTCAGAAGCTTGCCGCCACCGACGCCTGGAAGGCGACCGTGAAGGAGATGTTCCTGCGCAGCCAAGTCGTCAATGCCAGCCAAGCCAAGGAGCACATGGCTCAACTGCACGATCAGCACCTTGCCCTCCTGCGTGACCTCGGCCTCGCCAAGTGAATCCCGCAAGGAGCCCTGCCATGAAGGCTGCGGATATCCTCAGTGCCTGTGTGATGCTTTTCCTCGCGGTGGTGGTTCTGATCTCCACCAGACATCTGCCCTACTGGGCGGATTTCGCGCCCGGTTCGGCGTTCTCCCCGTTCTGGGTTGCTGCAGCGAGCATCCTTGTTTCCTGTGTTCTCGTTGTCGGCGCTCTGCGCCGGCAATCCCACCCGCCGATCGATTGGCCTGACCGCCAGGGATTGCGCCGGGTTCTTTTGACGGCTGGCGGGCTGTGGGCAATTGTCGTCTTGGCTCCTGTTCTGGGGCTCGTCGCGACTGCCGTCCTGTTCATGCTGTTTCTGCTTCTTGTGGTGTTGCGGCGAAACCTCTGGCCCAGCCTGCTCACGACGGCGGTCACCGCAGCGCTCATTTATGGCGTGTTCTCAGCATGGCTTGGGATCGCCTTTCCCACAGGCCTGCTTGGCATCTGACACCGTCAGGGATTTCTTTCATGATCGATGCCTTGGTTTCTCTGGGTAACGGATTTGGAGTCGCCCTGACTCCGACGAACCTCCTGTTCATCTTCATCGGTGTTTGCCTCGGCCAAATCATCGGAGCGCTGCCGGGTCTGGGGCCGTCCGCCGGCATGGCCCTCTTATTGCCAATCACCTTCGGCCTTCCGGCCGCCACCGCGATCATGATGCTCGCGGGCATCATGTATGGTGGCATGTATGGAGGCACGCTGACATCCGTCCTGGTCAACGTCCCAGGCGAAGCCGCGAGCGTCATGACGGCTGTCGACGGGCACAAGCTCGCGAAACAGGGCAGGGCCGGCGCAGCCCTGAGCGTCTCCGCAATCGGTTCGTTCATCGCCGGCGTCGGAGCCGTGATGCTTCTCGTGTTCGTGACGCCGCCGCTCGCCGAATTCGCTCTCCGCTTTTCATCGCCGGAATATTTCCTGCTCGCCGTACTCGGTATCACCGCAACGGCCAGCATTGGCGCGGGATCTCCCGTCAAGGCCATTCTGACAGCCATATTCGGATTGATGATCGCTCTCGTCGGCACCGACCCGATCCTTGGAAGCGAGCGTCTTACGTTCGGCATGACGGAACTGCTCGACGGCATCGACTTCCTGCCGGTGGCCATCGGCATCTTCGGCATCGCTGAAGTCCTGAGTTCCCTCGAGCGCAGCTATGATTCCGAGCCGATCCGCACGCGCCTGCGCGACATGTGGCTGAGCGCAAAAGATTGGACCGCCTGCAGGTTCTCGATTCTGCGCGGCGGCATCCTGGGCTTCGTGATCGGATTGATGCCGGGCGCGGGCCCGACTGTCGCCGCGATCCTGGCCTATGTCACGGAGAAGCGCTTCAGCCCCCATCCCGAGAAGTTCGGAGAAGGCGCGCTCGACGGTGTGGCGGCCGCGGAATCGGCCAACAATTCGGCGGCCCACGGCGCACTCATTCCCATGCTGGCACTGGGGATTCCAGGCTCCGCATCGACTGCGGTTCTTCTGGCCGCACTGGTGCTGCAGGGTATTCGGCCGGGGCCGGGCCTGATGGTGGAACAGGCGGATCTCGTCTGGGGCCTCATCGCCAGCATGTTCATCGGCAATGTGATTCTGCTGGTGCTCAATCTGCCCCTTGCCCCGGTTTTCGGCGCATTGCTGCGGGTGCCTTATGAATACCTGGCTCCGGGCATCCTGGTGATCTCCCTCATCGGAACCTTCGCCACGACCCTCAGCCTGTTCAGCGTCGGGCTGACGCTCTTCTTCGGCATGATCGGCTATCTCATGATGAAGGCTGATCTCCCTCGGGCGCCCGTGGTGCTGGCGGTCGTGCTGGCGCAACTGATGGAAACCTCACTGCGGCAGTCGCTCATGCTGTCGGAAGGCAATCTCTGGATCTTCGTCCAGCGTCCCATCTCGATCATTCTTCTCCTCCTCGTCATCGGCTCCCTTGCCGTGCCCATGCTGGGGCTGCTGACCCGCCGCCGCATGGAACGCCTTCGCCGCTCCGAGGCTAAAATTTCCATCGCAACCAAGTAGGATTTGTCATGAATTCGGTTCGTACCATCGATGTCCACGCGCATATTCTCACTGAGGAGATGATGCGCCTCATGCGCAACGAAGCACCCGATATCGGGCCTACTTTGAGCGAAGTTGACGAAGAAGGCGGCGTGCTCCAAGTCGGGAACATCGTTCAGCGGCCTTTCCCGCGCGGAGCTTGGGATCTCGATCTGCGCCTGCGTCATATGGACGAAGCCGAAGTCGACATGCAGGTTCTCTCGGTGTGTCCTCAGACCTTTCTCTACGACCGTGATCCTGCCCTGACAGCAACTCTGTCCGCGATTCAGAACAATGGGATCGCGAAAGTCGTGTCTCAGCATCCGGACCGTTTCCTGGGCATTGCAACACTGCCGATGCAGGATCCGGAACGCGCGGTCGCCGAACTGCGTCGGTCGATGCTGGAACTCGGATTGCGCGGCGCGCAGATTGGGTCCCATGTGGAAGGCCGCAATCTCGACGATCCGGCGCTTGAGCCGTTATGGGCGGCGGCGGCCGAGCTCAATGCCTTCATCCTGGTGCATCCGCAGAAGATCGCCGGCGGCGACCGGCTGAAGTCCTTCTATCTCAAGAACCTCATTGGCAATCCTCTCGATACCACCATCGCTGCTGCATCGCTGGTCTTCGGCGGCGTTCTCGAACGCTATCCCGCCCTCAAATTCTGCTTCGCCCATGGCGGCGGTTTCATGCCCTACCAGGTCGGCCGCATGAATCACGGCTGGTCCGTGCGGCCTGAAGGGAAGGTCAGCTTGAAGAACCCGCCGGAGGAGTCGATCCGGCGCCTCTATTTCGACTGCATCCTCCATTTCGAGCCCGCCCTGCGTTATCTCGTGGAAACATTCGGGGCCGAGCATGTCCTGCTTGGAAGCGATTACCCGTTCGACATGGGAATGATGGATTGCGTGAAGCAGGTGCGCGCCCTCGGCGTGTCGGCGCTCGACCGCAACACCATTCTGGGCGAGGCCGCCGCCGAGATTTTGGGCGAGGCGCAAGCGGTCGGCATGCGGGCGGCCCAGGGCGCCTGATCGGCCCATGACGCTCAAGATTCCAGAGGAGGGGCATGGCGCTTCAGCTCAAGCCGACCGCTCCATGTTTTCTCCTCCGGTGCCGGAAAGACCTTCCTATCGTTGGATTGTCTTGGGCATCGGAGTGCTGGCGCAGGGCGCGCTCGCCGCTCTTCAGCACGGCTTGTCCGGGCTTGCGCCGATGCTGCGTTCTGACTTCCGCCTCAGCCTGCCCGAGGTGGGTCTGATTCTCGCCGCTGCCAATTGGGGCATCATGAGCACGCTGCTCCTGTGGGGCAGGCTGGCCGACCGCTATGGTGAACGCATCGTTATCGCCATCGGGCTCAGTGGATCCTCTCTTGCTATTCTGGCTGCATCCTTCGTTCAAGCGGCGGATGCTTTTGTGGCGTGGCTCTTTCTGGCGGGGGCGCTCGGCTCCGCCGCCTCCGCTGCTTCCGGGCGAGCGGTCATGCATTGGTTCACGCGGGCCGAGCGTGGGCTCGCCCTTGGCATACGCCAGATGTCGATTCCGCTGGGCAGTGCAGTCGCGGCGGTGGCGCTGCCCCTGATCGCGGCCGCTGCGGGTGTTGGTTCAGCGCTTGTCGCTTTGGCTGGGGCCGCCGCTTTAGGAGCGTTGTGTGCCGGGTTGTGGTTGTCCTCCCCTCCTGATGGAACCTCGGACAGCGCACATGCAAGCCATGTCTCCCCCCTCAAGGATACGTCACTCTGGCGCCTCGCCTTCTGTGCAGGACTCCTGGTCTGCAGCCAGGTCGCCATGAACGGGTTCGTCATCATCTTTCTGGCCGAGCATCGCGGCGTGGATGTGGGCCTCGCGGCCGTGGTGCTGGCGATCATCAACGTCGGGGGAGGTGTCGGGCGCGTGCTGGCCGGGCGCCTTTCGGATATCACGGGGCGACGGGTTCCCCCGATCCGAAGTCAGGCGCTGTTCATGGCGGTGGCTCTCATAAGCTCCGCAATGCTGGTGAACGCTCCATTGGTGTTGCTGATCCCGGTTCTCATCATTACGGGCACCCTGGCGATCAGCTGGAACGGGCTTGCCATGACGGCAGCGGCCGAGATGGCGGGGCACGCCCGAGCAGGCACTGCAATCGGCCTTCAGGGAACCGTGATACGCCTGGTCAGCGCGGGTGCGGGAATAGCCTTCGGCTTCATCGTGGAGCAAACCGGCTCCTGGAGCATGGCCTTCGCGGCGCTCGGTGTCCTGCCTCTGGCCAGCTATGGCCTTCTGGCTCCCCTTATAGGAGAGGAGGAGAGGCGGCTTATACCCACCACCGCATCCGCCGGGGCGTCACCGCCCTAGGGCTGGGCGATGTCACCACTCCAGTGAGGGATTCTGGCTCCGGTGGTGGTCGCGCAACGCGCCGGTCTCTGCCAGGATCGCGAGGACAGCATGAAAGAACCGCTTTAGGTTCAACGACTGGCGTTCCGCAGCTGGGGCTGAGTTGAGGGCAGCGCCGGTCGACATCGTTTCACTCCAGATCGGACAGGGATATTGCTGCGAGGCCTTTACCCTTGTGCGCCGCATCACGCAATGTGTTGCATTGCGTCATAGCTAAGAAATTCGTCAGGACGCCTGTCGGGAGGAGCCGGAACCGTCCGGAAGCAAGGGACGATCATGTTTTCCAGAGCGCATTAAGGCTCTGCGTCTCCCCTTCGAGGATGTCGAGGAAAGCGTGAGCCGCAGGAGAGAGCGGCTGGCGGGCGGGCTCGATCAACACGAGGTCGGTTTCAAGCGAGGGGTCGGCGAGGGGATTCACGCAGAAACCCCGGCTTTTGATGTCGCTCGCCATCATGACACCTGGCAAGATGGTCACCCAATCGGTATTGGCCACCAGATCGAGAGTTCCGAGCATGGCATCGAGTTCGAGGAGCCTGTCCACCTTCACGCTGTTGGACGAGAAATAGGTCTCCAGGGTGCTCCGGCGGATGTTCTGCCAACTCGGCACGACAGCCTTGATCGGCTCCAGATCCGACAAGCGGACCGGCGCCAGATGCTCCAGACCCAATCGGCCGCTGGAGACCAGGATTTCCGGAGTCCGGACCAGCACGCGGCTTTTCAAGCCCACAGTATCTGCGAAGGCCGGAACGACAGCGAAATCCAACTCTCCCGCGCGGACTTGCTGGATGAGCATCGCCGAATAGGCTTCGGTGATGCGCACGACCACATTCGGATGCCGGTCCATGAACCGCGCCAGCGCTGGAGCCATGGCGCACCGCGTCATGGTCGGCATCAGCCCAACCGTGATTTCCCCATCCAGCCCGGCACCGAACGTCATCAGCGCTCGAGATGCAGCCTCGTTGCTTCTGAGCACCTCGATGCAATGCCGGTAATAGCTGTCTCCGGCAGGCGTCGGCGTCACGGCTCCGCTGCCCCGGGTGAAGAGCCTGACCTTGAACCGGTCCTCGATCTTGCGGATGTGCTGGGAAACGCCGGACTGCGTCGCATTTTCCCGCTCGGCTGCCGCCGTGAAGGAACGTTCTTCATAAACGGCCACAAACAGGCGCATGTCGCGCAGGCTCTCAAGCATGTCGCATTATGAATTCTGATGGAGATGAGCAGATCTTATCATTTTATCCACTGGCATGTCCAGGATAGCTTTCAATGAACGTATCGCCCGCCGTGATGGCCCCAGAGGTCGGCAGCCAAGGATGCTCCCATCGCATGTCTCATCACCTGAGTGCCTACAAAGTCGCTGATCCGATGCATCTTCGCCAGGCGCTCGGCCGGTTCGCGACCGGCGTAACCGTCGTCACGACGCGCTCCCCGAGCGGGAAACTGGAGGGACTGACAGCGAACTCGTTCTCATCCGTTTCGCTCGATCCTCCGCTGGTTCTGTGGAGCCTTCAGAAACGGGCGCCATCCCTTGAGAGCTTCAAGAACTCGGGCGCCTTCGCCGTGAACGTTCTGGGAGCCCATCAGCACGATTACTGCAAGCATTTCGCAACGCCCGCGCCGGATAAGTTCCAGAATATTCCCTACGAGATCGGCTATGGCGGCTGCCCTATCCTCGAGGATTGCATCGCCCGGTTCGAATGCTCGACGCACAGCGTGGTCGAAGGTGGCGACCATCTGATCTTCATCGGCCGCGTCGAGAACGTGGTCTATAGCGATGGCGAGCCCCTGATCTTCAGCGCGGGATCGTTCTGCGTGCCGACCCGCTTCCAAAAGCCTGACAACGCCAACGACATCCAAACAGCAGGCCAGAACGCCACAATGCAAAGGGAATGCTGCTCATGAAGCTGGGATTCTTCACGATGCCGATCCATCCGGTCGGCCGCGATCTCACCGAGACGCTCAAGGAGGACCGGGAGCTGACGCTGGTTGCCGACCGACTCGGCTTCGTCGAAGGATATTTCGGAGAGCATGTGACGGATGCAGCCGAGACCATTTCCTCGTCCCTGATCTTCATCGCGTGGCTTCTTTCGGAGACGAAAAATATCAAGTTGGGCTCAGGGACGATCAACCTGCCCAACCACCATCCTGCGATGGTGGCCGGAGAGGTCGCCATGATCGATCACATGGCCGAAGGACGCTTCATCATGGGCATCAGCCCAGGCGGCCTCCTCTCGGATGCCGAGGTTTTCGGAAACCTCGATAAAGATCGCTCAGCCATGTTCCTCGAAGCGGTCAATCACATTATCGACATCTGGACAGGAGAGCCGCCGTACAACCTGAAAGGAGAGCATTGGACGATCACGACGGAGCGGACCCATATTCCGGAACTGGGCCAAGGCTCCATTCACAAGCCTTACCAGCGTCCTCATCCGCCGATCGTGGTGACTGCCGTCGCGCCGTTCTCGAAAGGGGTGACAGAAGCCGCCGCACGCGGGTGGGATCCGATCTCCGCGAACTTCCTCCTGCCGCAATGGGTCAAAACCCATTGGCCGAAATACGTGGAAGGCTGTGAGAAGGGCGGGCGCCTCGCCGATCCGGCGAACTGGCGCGTGGCAAAGAGCGTCTTCGTGGCCGAAGACATGGAGACGGCGCGCCGCTACGCCACCGATCCGGAGGGTCCATATTACCATTACTATCGTTCGCTTGCGACGAAGCTGATCAAGAACGGCCGGGCCAATCTCTTCAAGAGCGATCAGAACGCGCCGGATTCCTCCGTCACCGTGGAGAGCGTCGTCGATCAGCTCGTGATCTGGGGCACGCCCGAGAAAGTCACCGAAGATCTCCTGGCCTTCCGCGACCAGATCGGCGACTTCGGTACCCTTCTTTATGCCGGACACGACTGGGCTGACCGCGATCTTGCGATCAGATCGATGGAGCTGATGGCCGAGAAGGTCATGCCCGCCGTCAACCGCGCTACGGCCACTGCAATAGTTGCGGCATGACACCGATGCAAAAGGAAATGCGTATTGCCGCCAACGGCGCTGAATTGAGGGTTCTCATCGACGGTGCGGAAGGCAAGCCGTGGCTCACGTGCCTGCATTCGCTCGCAACCAGGGCCGAGCTCTGGGACGATCAGATGGAGGAGCTGACGACGGATTTCCGCGTGCTCCGCATCGATGCGCGCGGACACGGGATGTCCGATCCGAAGGGCGAACCCTACAGCTTCGATCAGCTGGCGCAGGACGTGGTGGCGGTCTGGGATCATCTCGGGATCGAGAGGTCTGCCGTTCTCGGGCTCTCCATGGGAGGCATGACGGCTTTCGGCCTCGCGCTCGATCACCCTGCCCGCGTGACGCGGATCGTGGCCGCCGATTGTCGTTCGGATGCGCCGGAATTCTTCCGGAACATGTGGGCAGACCGGCAGCGGATCCTAGCCGAGAAGGGAATGGACGCCATCGCCGACATCACGATCCCGACCTGGCTCACCGAGGAAACACGCAGCACGCGCCCTCAGGATGTGGAGCGGGTGCGCAGGATGATTCTGGGAACGTCCCGCGAAGGATACCTGGGAGCGACCAAGGCTCTCCAATCCCTCGACTACAAAAACCGGCTGTCCGGTATCCGGTGCCCTGTCGGGCTCGTGGTGGGAGCCGCGGATGGTCCGCATCCGGCGGAAATGCGCGCCATGGCCGAGCTGATCCCAGGCGCGCGGCTTGCCGAGGTCCCCGCAGCAGCGCATCTTGCCAATGTGGAAAATCCTGCCGCGTTCAACAAAGAAGTTCGTTCGTTTCTTTCCGAATGAAGATCCCGCCAAGGGGAGGATAAACATGGTTCGAGCAGCTATCGTGGGTCTGGGGTGGTGGGGCAAGCACATCGTGCGCCGCATGCAGGGCTCGGAGAAGCTCAAGGTGGTGACGGCGCTGGAAACCTCCGACGCTCACGCATCCTTCGCCGTTGAGCATGGCCTTCGCTTCACGACCGACTGGAATGAGGTGCTGAGCGATCCGGAGATCGATGCTGTCATCCTCTGCACGCCGCATTCCCTGCACACGCAGCAGGTTCTGGCTGCGGCGGCTGCCGGCAAGCACGTCTTCTGCGAGAAGCCTCTGGCCCTGACCCGCGCGGACGCCGAGCGTTCGGTGGAAGCCTGTCGCGCCTCCGGGGTCAAGCTCGGCATCGGGCACGAACGCCGCTTCGAGCCTGCCGCCGTCGAGGTGCGCCGGATGATCCGAGAAGGGGTGCTGGGAACGATCATGCATGTCGAGGCAAACTTCAGCCACGACAAACTCGCCAATGTTCCCGAGACCGATTGGAGAGCCTCACCGGTGGATGCGCCCGCAGCCGGGATGACGGCCATGGGGATTCACCTGACCGATCTCTACCTCGATCTGTTCGGCCCGATCAGCGAGGTCTACGCGCAGACCGCACAACGGGTATCCAAGCGCCCCAACGGTGACGTGGTGTCCGTCCAGATGCGTTTTGCATCGGGTGCGACGGGCTACATCAATGCCATTCTGGTCACCCCGCTTTATATCGGCATGACCGTGTTCGGCTCGGAAGGGTGGGTCGAGGTGCGCAACCATACCCATCCCGACACACCCGGTCTGACGACGCTGACCTACCACAACCGCCATGGTCATAGCGACGTCATCGAGTTCCAGTGGGAGGACGCGGTGCGGACCAATCTCGAAGCCTTTGCCGACAGCATCGCCAACGGAACCGAATACCCCTTCACCGATGCGCAAAAGATCGGGAACATCGCAACGCTCGAGGCGATCTGCCAGTCGGCAGCCAGCAACATGCCTGTGCGTGTGGAAGCCCCCAGTGGAGTTTGGCTGCGTCCCGTCGCGGCAAGCGCGTGAGGAACCGTCCGATGCCGCAGGCTCAGGAAGCCGATCGTTCAATGAAACAGGCAGAGGAGCGCTATCGGAAGCTCGAACGTGATGCGCTCAGCCCGGAGCAGCAGCGCATCTTCGACGACATCGCGCTGCCGAGACACGGACAGGTTCCTGCTCCTTTTCACATCTACCTGGAGAGCCCGGAACTCTGCCAGCTCGTGCAGGCGCTCGGGGCCTTCTGCCGCTACAGGACGGGGTTATCGCCGCTCCTTTCGGAGACGGCGATCCTCACGACGGCGGCCTCTTGGAAGGCTGCCTACGAGTTCGAGGTGCATGCCGGGGAGGCTCTGAAAGCCGGAGTGCCTGAAGCGGTCGTGGAGGCGCTGAGGCAGGGCAGGGCCCCGTCCATCGAGGACCCGGATATGGATCTGGTCTATCGCTTTTCGGCCGTCTTCTACGAAAAGCGCGACGTGCCGGACGAATTGTTCGAAGAGGCAACATCCCGCTTCGGGCGACGGACCGTCGTCGAACTGGTGGGGGTGCTCGGTTATTATTCCATGCTGGCCATCGCCCTACGCGTTTTCCGCGTGCCCGCTTCCGCAGCGGATTGAGGTCCAGAACGGGCAAGACCATTCAACGAGGAGGGAAAACGTCTATGAGGCAGGTTGAGGTCGCCGTGATCGGCACCGGCTGGGTGGGAGGCATCAGGGCCGAGACGCTGGCGCGGTCCGCGCTCGTGGACAAGCTGCATATCTGCGAGATCCGGCCCGATCGGCTGGCGGAGGTCAAGGCTCTGACGCGGCCCGCAACCGCAACCCTCGACTATCAGGACATCGTCAAGAACGATAAAATAGAGATCGTCTTCATCTCGACGACGCCGGAACCGACGCACTTCCCCATTGCACGGGACTGTCTGAAGGCGGGCAAGCATGTCATGCTGGAGAAGCCCATCGCCCTGGAATTGTGGGAGGCGGATGAGCTGATTGCGATTGCACGGCGCAACAACGTCAAGTTCACCATCGGCTATTCCCAGCGCTTCAATCCGAAGATCGCCTACGCGAAGAAGAAGATCGCCGACGGCACCCTCGGCAAGGTCGTCAACGTGATGGTGAGCCGCCATCTTTCCCGCAGCCTGGGCAAGAAGATCGCTTCCCGTGTGAAGCTGTCGCCCGCCGCGATGGAATCCACCCACGACCTCGATTTCGTTTTCTGGCTGCTTGAGCCGGCTAAGCCCGTGCGCATCTATTCGCAGGGCGCCTACGGCTGCATGCAGCCCCTCAACGGCTCCTACGATTGCATGTGGAGCACGGTGACCATGGACGACGGCACCCTCGTCGTGATCGGGGGCGGCTGGAACCTGCCGCCGAGCTACCCGAATTTCTCCTCCACCTGGATCGAGATCACCGGCACGGAGGGGGCGCTGATCCTCGACGACACGCACCGCGATCATTGGCTCAACACCGTGGCGGAGGGAACGCGCTTTCCCATGTCCACCATGCCGGGCGAGCAGGTGGATCACGTGTTCGCAGGACAGATGGGGCCGGAAACGATCCACTTCATCGAAGCGGTTCTTCTCGATCATCAAGTCATGGTCGCTCCCGAGCATGCCCGCATGGTCATGGAGACCTACACTGCGGCCGATCTCTCGGCCGAAACCAACGAGCCCGTCACTTTGCCGCTTTCCAACAATGCGATCTCAGCCATCGCGGACATCAAGGGAGGAACATTTGAAAAAGTCAGCTAAGGGGATCGGTCTCGCCATTATCGGCGCCGGCCGGGTCGGCCTGTTCCGGGGTGAGGTGGCGGCGCGTCATCCTGCGGTCGAGTGGATCGGCATCGCCGAAATCAATCCCGAGCGGGGCAAGATGGTCGCCGAGAAGGTCGGCGCCGATTTTCTCACGACCGATTACAGGGAACTCCTGAGCCGCCCGGAAGTGAACGCGGTGATCATTGCGACGGACGAGCATCTCCACGTGGCCCCCATCATGGCGGCCGTCGAGCGCGGTCTTCCGATGCTGATCGAGAAGCCGCTGGCGACGGACCTCGCCGAATCCGCACGGGTGCTCCACGCCATCGAGAGCGCTGGGATCGATGCCGTCGTCGGCTACACGCAGCGCTTCCGGAGGAAATGGCTGTCGGCCAAGGAGAAGGTGCGAACGGGAGCCCTCGGCGATGTGACGCTTGTGACCTCCCGCGCCTTCATGAACCGGCTGGTCGCCATCGACAACTACAAGCGGACCGATGATCCATCCACGATCTCGCCCATGGTGATCTCAGGTACGCACGCCCTTGATATCGTCATGTGGTACATGGAGGCCAAGACGCCGGTCGAGGTCTATGCCCGTTCGGTCGACAAGGTGCTGGGGCCGGAATATGGCGGCATCGATGCGACGGCCGGGATGATCATGTTCTCGGATGGCAGCGTCTATCACCTGAATATCTCATGGGCCCTGCCGGTCACCTGGCCTGGTGCGGTCTATAGTCTGGAGGTCGGCATCAACGGCACGGATGGCGTGATCACCATCGACGATACGCACCGCGACATCGTGATGGCCGTGTCCAGCCCGCAGGCGGAAGGCTATGCTCCTGACAAGAGCCGTCTGGTTGATTTCCTCGGCAGCTACCCCCCGGGCGACATGGCTCTGGGCGAACTGCGCGGACCGATGCGCGAGGAAACGGATTCCTGGCTCAGCCGTGTGTCCCTTGGACTGCCGACGCAAGCCGCCACGGCTGCCGAAGCGCACCGGAATCTTATGCTCACGAAGGCGCTCGATCTGTCCGCGAAGCTCAAAAAGCCCGTTCAGCTTCCTCTCGAGGCACAGGCGGGGCTTGCCGCTGCATAAACCAAAAGAGAAACCCGCCCTGGAATGTCCCAGGGCGGGTTTTGCATGAAAGAAGGAGCGGTGCAGTTGGAGCATTTTTCGGCGAAGTGGATCCGGTTCGCCGGCAAAAAATGCGGCGCACCCAAGAACAGAGATGATTCCCCGCACGTGGAAACAGCTCTAGAAGCCGTGTACGGCCTGCTGCACATGCTCCACCTCGGGCGGACGTTCGAAGCAATGGCTGACGAGATTACGCCATTCCTGGAAGTCCGTGGAGTTGCGGAAGTCGACCGTGTGATTCTCCAGCGTTTCCCATTTGACGAACAAACGATACCGGCTAGGCCGTTCGATGGAGCGCTGCAGTTCCATGGCGATGCAACCCTTCGCACGCCGGAACAGGGGAGCGGCTTTGGTCACGCCGCTTTCGAACTCGGCTTCCATGCCAGGTTTAACGTCGATCTGCGCGATCTCTAGGATCATCTTGCACGTCCTGATGAGCTGGAATCGTCGGGCTGTCCGACGGGTGACTTACGCTTGAAGAGGGGCAATGCCGAGCCGCGATGCCAGATCATCGAGCTTCTTGATAAGCTCCGCTGAGAGCGGAACGCCATTGCGGGAACGATTGCCAAGTCTGGCCTCGCGATCCTCGCCGGGAATTCGGATGCGGTCGAAGCCCGGCAGGCGCTCGGAGACGCGCAGCTCTTGGAGATGCCGGTCGACTTCAGCCTTGAATGTCTCCAGCGGTGTGAAGCGCGCAACATCGACGGCGACGATGAAATGGCCGGTGTTGGTTTCGGATGTCGCATCGGCGTTGAAATCCACCACGTCCCGACCGAAGGCCGCGCCATTCAGCGTTCCGGCCAGCAATCCGAGAATGAGCGCAAGCCCGCTTCCCTTGTACCCGCCGATGGGCAGCAGGAGCCCCTCGTTGCTGCGCCTGGGATCCGTCAGCGGCCGGCCGTCGGCGCGGTTGATCATCCAGCCTTCGGGGATCGTTTTTCCCTGAAGAGCATAGTTCTTGATCGTCCCGTAGGAGACCATGGTCGTAGCAATGTCGAGGAGAACGGGCGGCTCGTTCCCTGCCGGAATTCCCACCGCCAGAGGGTTGGTGCCGAGCAGGGCTTCCACACCGCCCCAAATCGCCATGTGGTTGGCACTCGCCACCGCCGAGTACAGGCCGATCATTCCATGCTCCACCGGCATGGATGCATAGAGGGCAGCCGGCCCCGCATGATTCGAATGGTGCGCACCGACCCAGGCAACACCCGTCTCCCGCGCCATCTCGATGGCGGCCTCCGCCGCGTGGGACATCACGAGATGGCCCATGGCGTTATCGCCGTCAACGAGTGCTGTTGCGGGGGCCGTGCGGTTCACTTTGATCACGGGCCGGGGATTGATACCGCCCGACTGAATGCGTTGGACGTATTGGGGCAGCCGGAAGACGCCGTGTGCGTCCGCGCCCGTGAGATCGGCAAGGGCCATCAGGGCTGCAACCTTCGCAGCGTCTTCCTCTGGCAGGCCCACGGTCTGCAGGGCATTGCGGATGAAGGTCCGAATCACCTCGCCGGAAACCAAACCCGATGCAGGCGCCGCTGCGGCAAGAGAGGTCATTGCGCTGCTCCCTTCGCGTGCTCTGCCGAGATGGGGCGTGTCTCGCCCGTCGCAATCAGCGTTCTCGTGGCGTCGACGGATGCATAGGTCCAGAAGATCCGCATGGGCTGCGTGTCGGAGGCGTTGCGGAAGCGGTGGGGAACGTCGGCGGGCAGCCAAGTGGTGTCGAGCGGTCCAAGCTCGTGCTCCACACCGTCGATCTCCGCGATCGCACGGCCCTCGAGGATCATCACGCTTTCCTCGCAATTGTGCTTGTGAAGAGGGATTGCTGCTCCCGGCTCGAAGGACGTGATGCCATTCAGGAGACTCGTCGAGCCAACCTTCCGGCTGACGAGCGGAATGGTTTTCGCACCGCCTCCACGATCGGCGGCCTTGATCTCGGATGGGCGCAGAACGGCGCCGGAAGAGGGTTTCGTGTCGCTCATCATTGCTCTCCGCCTTGTCCGCTTACTCGGACAAAGTCACCTTGTTCTTGTCGTGCGCTGGGCCGATCCAGACTGTCTTGACGTTCGTGAATTCGCGGATGCCGAATACGCCCAGTTCGCGTCCGTATCCTGACTTCTTGATGCCGCCGAAGGGGAGTCGGGGATCGGAGGCAACCATGCCGTTGATGAACACGGCTCCGGCCTCGATGCGTCGCGCCAGCTTGCGGGCCTGATCAAGATCGCGGGTCCAAAGCGCCGCGCCCAGGCCGAACTCGGTCCTGTTGGCGAGTTGGATCGCGTCGTCCGCATCCTTGGCGCGGATGACGGCAGCGGCAGGACCGAAGGTCTCCTCGGTGAAGGCGGCCATGTCGGGGCTCACCCGATCGAGAACCGTCGGCTCATAGAAATAGCCTGGGCCCTCAACCGGCTTCCCGCCCAGCTTCAGCTCTGCTCCCGCCGCAACGGTGCGCTCCACCTGGGAGTGCAGGGCCTCCCGGAGGTTCGCCCGAGCCAGCGGGCCGATATTGGTGTCGCGTTCCATCGGGTCGGCGACCTTGAGAGCCCTCACGTGGGAGCAAAGAGCCTCCACGAAGGCATCCGCGACGCTCTCCTCGACGATGAACCTTTTGGCCGCGATGCAGCTCTGCCCGACATTCAGGAACCGGGCGCGGGTCGCGACTGCTGCGGCTTCCTGCACATCCGCATCGGAGAGAACGATGAAGGGGTCGGAGCCGCCGAGTTCGAGCACCTGCTTCTTGATGTGACTTCCCGCCTGGCTCGCCACCAGGCTTCCAACTTCGGTCGAGCCCGTGAGAGTCACCGCTGCGATGCGCGGATCCGCGATCAGGCTCTCGACCGCAGGCGGGCTGATCAGAAGCGTCTTGAAGAGGCCTTTCGGAGCGCCGGCTTCCCGGAGGACCTCCTCGATCGCAAGGGCGCATTGGGGAACATTGCTGGCATGTTTCAGGATCGCGCCATTGCCCGCTGCGAAAGCCGGGGCGAGGAAGCGGAAGAGCTGCCAGAAAGGATAGTTCCAAGGCATGATCGCGAGGATGACGCCCAGCGGATCGAAGACGACGGAACTCTCCGACGCATTGCTCGGCGTCGGTTCAGGAGCCAGGAACTCCTCGGCCTTCTCAGCATAGAAGTCGCAGTTCCAGGCGCATTTCTCGATCTCGGCTTCCGCCTCGATGATCGGTTTGCCCATCTCGGCCGTGATGAGGGCGCCGTATTCACCCTTTCGGTCCCGCAACACCTGCGCAGTCCTGCGGAGAAGATCGGCGCGTTCCGAGACAGGAACTTCCGCCCAGGCTCTCTGTGCACGGACTGCGCCATCCAAGGCGCTCTCGATGTCGTCAGGTCCGTGCTCATCGAAACTCCGAAGTGTCTCGCCTGAAGCAGGATTGATGGAATCGATCTTCCGTGGTTTCCAGACAAGTTTCTCAAGCATGGCCGTTTCCTCGTGGTTCGAATTCTTCCAATTTCATTAAACGTTGTGCCCGAATGGTCCGGATGAGACATGCCCTTCCTGGTTGCACGAGGGGCGCAGTCCATTATTGAATCAGAGCAGATAAAGATGTTATAAGACGTCTTATATTGTTGGCCATTCCACCGAGTGTCAAGCATGAGGAGCGCGACATTCCTCGTACCTGGAGTGTGGCTGCGGTGTCAGAGAATGAGCGTCGCCGATCCTGATCCACAAGGACCCACCAAAGGGAACCAGCATGTTCCCGATCCAGGGAAGCGGCCTACATAGGTCGTACGGCGGCCCGCGAGGACATTCTCTTGAACCATGCATCCCTGCCAGACGATTCGGCCCGATCCTCTGTTCGGGCTGGGATCTTTCCAACCTTCTTCCTGTCGGGCTTCGAGTGCTCGACCTTCATCTGGAAAGATCAGGGTCGCCGCGACCTCGTCGCTGAGACCCAGCATCGCGAGCACGTGGCGGAGGACTACGCCTTCCTGCGCTCGCTCGGCATCGCGGTGGCCCGCCAGGGAATTCCTTGGCCGTCCGTTGACAAAGGCGACGCTTATGATTTCTCAAGCCTCGATCCCTTCATCGATGCGATGAACCGCTACCAGATCCTGCCGATCTGGGACCTCTGCCACTACGGCTATCCGGACGATGTCGAACCGTTCGCCCCTGAATTCGCAGAGCGCTTCGCGGCCTATGCTCGGGCGGCGGCGCAATACGTGACACCCCGCATTCGCGGTCCGCACTTCTTCACGCCCATCAACGAGATCACCTTCTTTGCCTTCATGGGCGGCGAATGGGGCTGGACCGCTCCCTTCGGCAAAACGGACGAGCAGCGGCGGAAGCTGCGGCTTGCCCTGTGCCGGGCCGACATTGCGGCGGTCAAAGCGATCCGCGAGGTCGACCCGGAGGCACGCATGGTCCACATCGATCCGCTGATCCTCGTCGTCGCGCCGCGTGATCGGCCCGACCTCAAGAACGAGGCGGATCGCGAGACTTACGAGGATACCTTCTACGCCTGGGACGTGATTGCCGGCCGCCGTCACCCGGAGTTCGGCGGCTCGCCGGAGGTGCTCGATATCGTTGGCGTCAATTGTTACTCGTTCGGTCAAATGGAGTACCGCGAGAACGGCCCCCATGCCTCGCTGGAACCCCATGACGAGCGCATCCGGCCGCTGGGCGATCTTCTGACCTATGCCTGGGAGCGGTATCGCCGTCCGATGATCGTCGGCGAGACGAGCGGCCTGCGTGACGGACGCCCGGATTGGCTCTGCGATATTGTCGAGGAGTCACTCGCTGCCGTGCGCAACGGCATTGATCTGCATGGGGTATGCCTATTCCCGGCGGTCGACATGCCCGACTGGCACACGGGCGAATGGCTGCACAACGGCCTCTGCGATCTGGTCGAGGAGAACGGCACCCTGAAGCGCGTGCCTTTCCAACCCTATATCGACGAGCTGAGGCGCTGGCAGAAGCGCCTCAATCGGGTGACGGAACTCGACGAGGATCCCTTCAGCGATCCGGTCGATCTTTCCGACATCAAGAGGGCGGCCGAGGAGATGAAGATGACCTCGGACAAGGATTGGTGCTGACTGGGACTGCCGTAGGTGCCCGGCGCTCGACGGGCGCCCCGTAATGCGTCCATGGGCGTTTCCTCCGACTCGCCGGGTTCGCGAAGATCCCATTTTAGAGCTTACCGGCTTTTTCCAGTTCCTGGTCGGCGATCTCTTTGACGACGCGATCCGCAAAGAGCTGAAGCTCCGCCTTGTCGCCGCGTGAAAAGGGGCGCGGCTTCGTGTCGACGAGGCAGAGGGCGCCGAGCCGGATGTTGTGCAGGAAGATGAGAGGCGCCCCCGCGTAGAACCGAATAAAGGGAGCACCTGTCACGAGCGGATTGTCCTTGACGCGATCGTCAGCCTGGGCGTCGTTGATGACGAAGACATCGTCGGTCAGGATCGTATAGTTGCAGAACGCCACGTCGCGAGGTGTTTCGCCAGCCTGTAGGCCCTGGGCCGCCTTGATCAGCTGCCGGGTCCGGTCGAGGAGGGTGACCGTGCAGATCGGGACATCGAAATAGCGGCGGGCTTCGTCGCAGATCCGGTCCAAGGCCGGATCGCTCTTGGGGTTGAGAGCACCGGTTTCCAGGAGAGCCCTCAGGCGCTCTTCCTCATGGGGACCAAGGGGAAAGGACATTACTCTCTGCCTACACGAACAAGCCCACGAGCTGCTCCGCCATCAGACCTGAGGCACGGTGGGTCACGCTTGATTGATTTCTGAGTAGTCTATTTTCCGGTCCTCGGTAAATCGGAGATGATCAAATAACCCCGATCGGTTAACGGGTTGTCTCCCAAGGGTTTCCCGATGCCGTCGCATCCGCATCCGCATCGGGCGCGGGGGAGAACAGCGCCTTCTGCAGGGCGTGCCAGGCTGGCTTCCTGCGGAGAGCCGAATCCAAAGGGAGAGGGCGTTGCCGCGCATGGTCGGCGCGGGGCCTGAAACGGTTCAGCCACGTGCGATGATCGGCAAGCCCCCATGTGGTGACTGCAAGCGCATGGCTTTCGCTCAGAACAAGATCCAGATATGCGCGGTAGGTATCGGCCACCATGGCATCGCGCTGCCTCCGGTCTCGGGGACACAGGTGATCCGACACGTCCATTTCGGTGACCATGACACTCAATCCCATGCGGCGGATTTCGCGGAGAAAGGCCCGGAGCTCCGGATGCGCCCGGGGCTGCTCCAAGGCCGTCAGATGCGACTGGATGCCGAGGCAGCCGATCGGAGTGCCTCGGACCAGTTCCCGCTCCAGAAGAGCCAGCATCAAACGCCGCTTCTGCTCCGCGTCCGGCGAGGCATATTCGAGGCCCATCTCGTTCAGAACGAGAATGGCATCGGGATCGAGGGCCGCAACCTGATGGAAGGCCAAGGCGATGTAATCCGGCCCGAGAGCGGCCAGGAAACGGGTGCTGCGCAACCCTCCTTGGAGACCATGGGCCGGCTCCAGGGCTTCGTTCACAACGTCCCACGAGCTCATCTGCCCGGCATAGCGGGTCACGGTTGTTTTCAGATGATCGACGGCCCGGTCGGCGAACTCTCCGTTCGATCCATCGAGCTGAGCCTTCGGGATGGATTCATGCCACCACAAGGTATGGCCGTGCATGGCAAGCGCCTTGTTCGCGGCAAAATCCGAAAGCCTGTCCATGGCTGAGTAATCCGGCTCGGCGGAATGCCGGTAGACCGCATTCCACTTCATTTCATATTCCGGCGTGACAAGATTGCAATCTTGCAGAATTGCATGCACAAGTGGTTGCCAGGACAGATCGGAGGTGCAAAGAGCGGTGCCGCGAAGCGGGGTTTGGTGAACGCCAGCGTTCGACATCCCATTCATCGCGAGCCTATTCTGTGCCATTTCTTCCTAGCATGCCTATATAGTCTTTTCGCTTACCTAACCCGCTCCTTTCGTCCGCAGATCCCCGTCCTATGAAGATTCGCCACATCCTGTTGATTCTGACGGCCTTCCTAGGTGTTGCTCTGCTGGTGGCGGTCTCGGTCCAAATTCGCAACGAAGTGCTCGAATACCAGACCGCGCACCGTATGGTGGCGTCCAATGCGGTACGTGAGCGGCTTCTGCTGGCGACCGATGCCCTCGCGGCGGAACGAAGCCAGACCTATGCGCTTCTCATCGACCCGGACAAGGCCGGCGAGAAGACCCGGGGCGTGGACGAAGTTCGGCGTCAGGTCGACGACCTGCTCCAGTCTGCGGAGCGGACCATCGAGGAAACCCGCACATCACTCACCAACAGCGATGGCAGTCTGACTTTGCTGTCGGGCATCCGGCAGGCCGTCAAAGCGCTCCGGGACCTCGTCGACGCCTCTCTCAACCCGGACGAATCGCGCCGAAGCAGAGAATTGGCGCCTCGCTGGTTTCAGGAAACCTCGCGTCTTATCGAGGATCTGCAATCGTCGCGCCTGACGCTGCTCCAGCGAGAGAGGCCGCTTGAGCCGACTCTGCGGACAGAGGCCAACCTGAGAACCTATGGCGGTATCCTGAGCGAGAGCATCGCACGCAACCAAGCCCTGATGACCCACGTCTTGGCAAGCCCGCAAGGTTCGAGCGGCTTGGACCTCGATGCCATCAGTCGCAATGCCGGTCGGGCAGGGCTTGTCTGGGAGCTGATCGACGGCCAGCCAACGGCCTCGCTCAGCGAGCCCGTCAAAGCTGCGATTGCGTCCGCGCGCGAAGATTTCCGCTCGACCCTGGCGCCTCTTCAACAGTCGCTCCTTGTTTCTCTGTTGAGTCGGGTTCCACCCAGACTGGATTCGGACGATTGGTACGAGATTACGGGTCGTTCGTTGAACAGCGTCGCAATGATGCAGCAGGAATTGTTGAGCAGCTCCCGGACACGGCTTCAGGCCGAGCTGAGGCGTGCCGAGAGGTCGGTGGCCCTCTGGACAACCTTGCTCGCCCTCGGTGTCGGGGCCGTCATCGGCAGCGCTCTCGTCGTTCGACGGCGTGTCGTCCGGCCACTCGAGGAGCTGAGCCGCACCATGCTGAGGCTCGCGGATCACGACCTGACGACGCCGCTTCCGCGTGACACGCGTTCGGATGAGCTTGGTGCGATGAGCGATGCCCTGCGGGTGTTCAAAGCCAATGCCATCAAGCGCGAGCGGACGCAGAATGAAAAGCAGATGTTGCATGCGCGTCTGAGGGATGCCTACCGCCAGCTCCGCAAGGATCTCGAGGCGGCCGCGGTCATTCAGAGCACCATGCTGCCTCCACCGTCGACCATGGGCGGCGTGCGGCATCGCGGGCTTTTCAGGCCATCGAGCCTGATTGCCGGCGATACCTACAATGTCGTGCGGCGCAGCGATGGCGGCATCGGCTTCTTTCAGGTGGACGTCGCCGGCCATGGCGCTCCCGCGGCTCTCGTATCAGTGGCTTGTCACCACGCCCTGTCTCAGGCCATCCTGACGAGAACCCAGGGCACTCCGCTGGAGGAGATCGCCTCGCAGATCAATGGCGACTGGCCCGAAGACCTGCCGTACTTCACGATGATTCTCGGCGAAGTCGATCCTCGCTCACAGCGAGCCAGCATCATCCAGGCCGGGCATCCGTCGCCGCTCGTAATTCGGGTCGATGGCACCGTCGAGGCCTTGGGCGACGGGGGCTTTCCCGTGGGAATGATCGCGGCGGCAACCTACGAGCGGCTCGAGTTCGAATTTGAGCCCGGGGATCGCCTGCTCATCTATTCGGACGGTCTGATCGAGGCCGAAGATGCAAAGGGCGAGGCGTTCTCGGAAGCGCGCCTGCGCCAGGTTATTGTTGAGAATGCCGGGAATCCGACCTCCGTCCTGCTCGAAGTCCTCGATGGGGCCGTGCGCAACTGGCGGGGCTCTGAAACCTTGGAGGACGACTTGAGCGTTCTCATGCTGGAACGTTTAGCCGAAAGGACCCCTGCCCATGCTGTCCACTGATCAACGCGGTAACATCCTCGTCGTCCAGGTCGAGGAGAAACGGATCGACGCCAGCAAGGCGCCTATCTTCAAGGACGAGATGACGAGGTGCATCGAGGGCGGGCAGAACCAGATCGTCCTCGATCTCAGCCGGGTGGACTTCATCGACAGCTCGGGGCTCGGCGCCCTCGTTTCCTGCCTCAAGCGCCTCGGGCCGCGCGGAAGCCTGGCCGTCGCCGGAGCGACCGGAGCCGTGAGCCGCTTGTTCACGCTGACCCGCATGGATCGTGTTTTCGCCCTGCATCCCAATGTGGAGGCCGCGGTCGAACAGCTTTCTGCCTGAAACCCCACTGCCATAGAGCAGAAAGAACCGGGATGGCCGCCTCCATCAGCCTCTCCATCGACAGTGACCTCGACAAGGTCTCGCTCGTTGCCCGCGCCGTTCGTTCCCTCTGCACGGACGTGCTCGGGGCGGACGAGCTCGACGCCGTGGAGCTCAGCCTCGTCGAGGCCATCAACAACGTCATCAAGCACGGCTATCACGGCGAGAGCGGCAAGGATGTCCAAGTGTCCGTCGCGCTCCAGCCCGGGCAGGTGGTGATCGAGATCATCGATCATGCTCCTCCGATGCCGGCGCAGGTGCTGGAAAAGGATTCCGAGGACCCGTTCGCCTTCGACGAAACGGATCTCGCCAACATTCCTGAAGGAGGAATGGGCCTGGCGCTCATCCACATGAACATGGACGAGGTCGAGTACCATTCAGGCGAGGCCGAAAATCGTCTGCGCATGGTGAAGCGTGTCTCGCCATCGCCAACGTGAGCGACCGCTTCTCATGGAGTTGAGCTCAGTCTCGCAATCCGGTCCTGGAGCGACGGAAAGGCGACCGCCGCCGTCCCGAGAGCCGCAACGAACACGGGCGCGATCTCGCCTTTCCGGCCTTCAGCGTCCGACAGAACCCTTTGGGCTCTTGAGAGGCCATCCTCCGGCTTGAGGATGCTCAACTGGACGGCCGCTGACAGGGACGCGAGAAGGGCCGCTCCGTTGACGGCTGCATCCGGGGCGGCAGCGTAGGACTCTTCCGCTCGTTGAAGACTGGCTCGGACCGCGGCGTCCGTGGCGGGCGCCACAAAGGCAGGCGCGTTCCTCTGCCGGGAGAGTTCCGTTGCGACCTGGCCCTGGATGCGGGCTTCAGTATCCAGGGTTTCCAGATAGATGATGAAGCTCGTCGAGAGAGCCAACGCAATGATGAAGGTGATCTGGCCACGCGCCCGAAGAAGGCCGGTTCTAAAGCTCATCGGTTTCTTTCCGTATCGAATTTGATGGTCTATCGCGAGGGAAGAGGGCCTTCGACGATCGCGGCCTCATGAACAGGGTCGGGCTGCCAGAATGCGGCACGGATCATGGGCACCATCGAAAGGGCGTTGCTGGTTCCCCAAAGGGTGTTGGCGATCATGGCGCCCAGCGTGTAGCCCTCTCGTCCCAGCACGAAAGCCACCCATCCCCAGGTCAGGCCCGCCATCGTGAGCACCACGAGGCCGATCTGCCATCTCACCAAACGCGGATAGAAGCCGACCTGACGGTCCTTCGGGGTCACGGGAAACGAGATCTTGCGGCCACGGACCACCGCCCAGAGCGCCTGGAGGTTCAGCGGGAACATGGCCAGATACCACGCGCGGCCCTTGGAATTCGAATTGCCCCACATCGCGACGAGCTGGGACAGCTCATTGAAGAGCAGGAACGGGGCAATATGAACGAAGAAGTCGAGCGAATACCCGGCGACCGGAGCGATTCCCGAGAACAGGAAGACGATGGGTGAAAAGAGAAAGACGATGTTCCACAGAGGCGCCAGATACGAATAGAAGGTCGACCCGTACATGAGCTTCTGAGGCAGCGTCAGCCCCTTGCGCAACAACGGATTGTCATGGGCAAGGATATCCAGCGTGCCGCCCGCATATTTGAAGCGCTGGATCGTCCAGCTCAGCAGGTCGTTGGGCGAGAGCATCTTCGCCTGCACGACAGGATGAAGGACTGATTTCCATCCGCGCTCCCGGTCGCTGTGCAGCACGATCGACGTGTAGATATCCTCGGAGACGTGAAACTTGTAGGGCTGGAACTCCTCTTCCAACGCACTCTGCCACCGCATGGCGTCGCTGACCGAACCCGATAGGGCTTCCTCTCCCGTGAGCTTGCGCGCCGCCTTCTCGTTGCGGCCGGCGGCGACGGCGACCTGGTCGGACCACTGCCGCAGTGCGGCCTCCATCACGGCCTCGCGCCGGTGAATCGAGCCCGCGCCGCAGCAGAAGCTCGCATTGGCCCAGTTCCGGCGGCGCAGGATGACGTCGAAGAAGAGCTGCGGATCGTTCGCGAAGGGATCCTCGCCAATCTGGACAGGGCCGAAAACCCGCTCGAAAGCCTGCCCGATCCCCTTCCCGAATGCCCCAAGCCATTTGCCGAGGGCGGCCGGCAGCGGCACGCCTGGAGGCACGTCGTAAAACCATTGCGGGGTCTGGACCCAGGCGACCTTCGGATCGCGGAAATAGCCGAGCGTCTCCTCCAGAAAGGTCGGAAACGGGCGCATGTCCGCGTCGCAGATGAGGATGAAGTCTCCCGACGTCGATGTCATGGCGTTCCGGAGATTGCCCGCCTTGAAGCCGACATTGTCGGAACGGGTGATATAATTCACCCCTTCCTCTCGCGCCACGGCCTCCATGGCGGGCCTCTTGCCATCGTCCAGAACATGAATTTGCAGGTTGATCGGATGAGGGTACGTGAGCGCCTTGGCATCCCGTAGCCCCAGACGCACGAGCTCGGGATCCTCGCTGTAGGTTGCGAAGAAAACATCGACAGAGAGAGGGCGGTCCGGCATGTCGGCGCCGTCCGTGCAGTCGCGAATGCTCGCCGGGAGGGCTCCAGGGACCGGTGACTTGGCCGACCAGAGATTCACGGTGAAGAGCGCCAGGCCAATGAACGAACCCGTCTCGGCGATCAGCAGAGGGATCGCAAACCAAAGAGCATCGAAATTGATCGAAGCGATCCATCGCCAGCCGATATACCACGCTCCGAAGACCAGGCTTGCCGTGCAAAGGAACTGCCAGATCGTCTCGTGGACAGGGGAGTAGCGCAGGGGAGTCCAGGGAGTCTGGGTTTGAAAACGCGAGGAACGGCGGGACAAGAAGAACGTCTCCGGGGGCGTCTTGAGGCGGAGTGCCTCTGGTCGGGGAATGAAAATAGGCTAGTTTCTAGGAATGAAAGCGAGGTCACGCGAATTGTCCTCGCCCAGGACCATTTTTACCTGTCATAAGGGCAGAATCCAGATACTCGCCATCCTGATTTTTGACGATTCGAGAACTTTGTGACGATGCATAAGCGTAGGCTTGCCCTCTTCGTTCGTCTTGCAAGCCTGCTCTTCCTTGGGGGGTCGGGCCTCGCCCTATCCTCCGCTGTGGCGCAATCTCCCCAGGAGGTGATCGAACAGGCCCGTCAGGCGGCCTCGACGAACGACAATCGCGAGGCGGCCCGCCTGTTCGAACAGGCCATTGCCTCGGCGCCGGAGCGCCGGGGCGAGCTCCTGCTCGAATATGCGGACCAGGTCTCCTATTCGGGCCGGCCCGCGGATGCCGTTCCCCTCTATCGCGAGCGCCTGGCCGATCCGGCTCTCGATGCCGCGACACGGGAAAGAGCGGAGCGCGGCCTGGCTTTCGCGCTGCTCTGGAGCAGCCAGTTCCAGGATGCGCTGACCGCGTGGGAGGCCCGTCTCCAGCGGGACCCCGATAACGACGAGGCAAGGAAAGCCTTGTCCGACGCCCTGGTGGGGGCGGCCCGGCAGGCGGCTGGACGATCGGACAACCGGGGAGCCAGGACTCTTTTCGGCCGGGCGGTCGAAACGGCACCGCAGCGGCGTCAGGAGCTTCTGCCGGAGCTGGCCGAGCAGACGGCGTATGCCGGACAGCCGGCTCAGGCGATCCCTCTCTACCAGGAGGCCCTGCGCGACGGCGGCCGTCCGCAGGATCAGCAGCGCCGCCTGAGGAGAGGGCTCGCGTTCGCTCTTCTGTGGAGCGGCCAGTTCCCGGCCGCCGTCAGCGCTCTCGAGGCCGAGCAGCGGATCGCTCCGGACGATGCCGAGATCCGGCGGGGGCTCGCCGAGGCGCGAGAGGGTGCGGAGCGGGGGAAGACGCAATCGGCGCAAGGCCCGCAAGCCGCTCCGGCTCCCGCTTCTCCAGCCGATGCGGCTGTCGCTTCGGCGCGCGCGGCGGCGGGTCGTGGGGCGAACAAGGAAGCGGCCGTGCTGTTCGAGCGGGCCATCGCTCTGGATCCCGCCAAGCGCCAGCAGATCAGCCGCGAATACGCGGATCAGCTCGCCTATTCCGGGGAACCGGGCAGGGCGGTTCCGCTCTACCGGGAGGTCTTGTCGCGCAAGGATCTCCCCTCGGAGGAGCGCCGGCAGACCACGCGCTCGCTCGCGTTCGCCCTCTTGTGGAGCAGTCAGTTCCAGCAGGCGATCGACGCCTGGGGCGAGATCCTTCGCGCCGACCGCCAGGATGCGGAGGCGCGCAAGACGCTCTCGGATGCCCTCGTCGGCGCCGCTCGTCAGGCCGCTCAGAAGACGCGCAACGCGGATGCCGCCTCCTTCTTCCGGAAGGCCATCGAAACCGCTCCGCAGCGGCGTCAGGAACTGCTGCCCGAATATGCGGATCAGCTCGCCTATGCGGGCGATCCCGCCGGTGCTGTCCCCCTGTACCGAGAGGCTCTTCGGGACGGTCAGCGTTCCAATGCGGATCGCCGGCGGGTTCGGCGCGGGCTCGCGTTTGCGCTTCTCTGGAGCAGCCAGTTCCGCGAGGCCGTGAGGGCGTGGCAGCCGCTCTTTCAGGAGGAGCCGCGAAACGAGGAAACCCGCAAGGCTTTCTCCGATGCCCTCATCGGCGCGGCCCGCCAAGCCGCCGGCCAAACGCGGAATGCCGAGGCCGTGACTTTGTTCGAGCGCGCCTTTGTCGTCACGCCCGGCCGGCGGCGGGAATTGCTGCGCGAATATGCCGAGCAGATGCTCTATTCGGGGCAGCCTCTTCGGGCGATTCCGCTGTTCCATGAAATCCTGCAGCGGCCCGGCCTCAAGCCTCAGGAGCTGCGCGATGCCCGGCTCGGGCTCGCCCGTGCCCTGGCCTGGAGCGGCCAGCAGAAGCTCGCCATTCCGGTCTTCACCGCCATCCTTGCCGTGAACCCAAGGGACATCGACGCCCTCATCGGGCGGGGCAATGCCCTGAACGACACCACCGATCACAGGGCCGCGCTGGCCGACTTCGAGATTGTTCTGACTCTTCGGCCCGGCAACGTGGAGGCTACCCGCGGCGCCGCGACGGCCGAGCGCTCCATGGGGCTGCCGCGCGCCGCTCTCGCCCGTGTTGAGCCGCTCCTGGCCAAGGGCGACCGCCATCCGGCAACTCTGCTGATCGCCGCTCAGGCGCGTCGCGAGATGGGGCGCCCGGACCTTTCCGAGGCGTATGCCCGGGCGCTTTTGGCGCAAAAGCCCGGAGACGAAGGGGCGCAAGCGCTGCTTGATCAGCTCACCCTGGAGCGCCTCCCTCTGACCCGGGTCGAGGCCTGGTACGCCAGCCGCTCGGACGACCTGGCGATCTGGTCGCTTCAGGGCTCGCATCTCCTGACCTTCAACAACGGCCTCACGAATGTTGGGCCGCAGGCCCGGATCATGCGCTACCGGGGAGACGATTTCCCAAGCGTCGACATGTACGGCATCGGCCTTCAGGGCAGGCACCGGTTCGACGACGTCTTCGAGATCAAGTCCTCGATGTTCCTGAACCTCGAGGAGGAAGCACGACGCAATCGGCCCGGACGGGAGGAGGACCAGGATGTCACCTTCACGCACGAGACGACCTTCAGCGTCATCCCGTCCGATCTCCTCCGCTTCGATCTGACCCTCGCCCGTCAGTATGCGGACGAGAACACGCGATCGATCGTGAACGACATCCTGCAGGATGATGTCGGACTCTCGGTCCATGTGACGCCCGACAATGCAACCCGCTTCAGCGCACGGGCGATCTACAGCCATTATTCCGACGGCAACGAGCGTTTCTGGGGGCAGGCCGAATTCGCCAAGCGCTTCACCGCCAACCCGTATTTCTGGCTCGGCGCGCGCTATACCGCCTTCGATTTCGCGGAAGTCGTCGATAACGGATATTGGAATCCGGATCAGTACCAGTCGCTCGAGGCCAGCGTTCACTTTTACGGTGCGCTCGCCGAGCGGTGGTGGTTCGATCTTCAAGGGGCGGCAGGATATGCCTGGAGCGAACCGGGGGATGCCGGCTTCGTTTCCTCGGCGACGGCGCGCCTTAATTATGATCTGGACCAGCGGACGTCCTTTGCCCTCTATGCAGGCTACCTGATCTCTTACGCACGCTCGTCGGAGAATGACGGAAACTTCATTCCTGAGGATGATGACGAGCCGTTCAGCCGGTGGACGGTCGGTGGAGAGTTGAAGATCCGCTGGTAGGCGGGTCTTCGAAGAGACGAGGGTCGCTCAAGAAGGCTCCGGGAGGCGAGGCTCGCTGCTGCGGCTCGGCAACAGCGCATTGCGCCTCACTCCGCTCGTCCCAGGATGCGGTTCAGAAATCTCCGCCATCGGGTTGGAGATTGCCGTTCCGACTGGGCCGATGGTCGAATATCGTTTCGTGAAGGGGGCTCAGGGGAGTCGATCGGCTCCGAAGCCTTTAGAGCTTCGAGAAGTCCGGTGACATCCTCTCCCACATGGCTCTGGAGGGGGGTGAGAAACATGAGGCCGTGGGATTGGCCTTTGGACCACACCAGCCGGACCTTGAGCGATTGCCCAAGTTTCGGAATCTCGAGTTCGAACTCATGGGGGAGGCCGGTCCCGTCGGGAAGCCAGATTTGAGCGCCGGTTTCGGACAGATTGCGTATCGTGCAGGCGATGTGAGAATCGTGGCTCTCGAATGTGATGCGCCCTTCCAGAATGGATGGGATGCGCTTGGCGCGGCGACGGTTGTTCATCTGCGCACGAGTCCGGCTGGTTTCGGCATCGGTCTTAACAGGAAATGTGTCGAGCTATCGTTCAATCCCATCGTCATGAGGCCTGAGACATTGAGAAGCGCGTCTCGATGGTATTCTAGTGTGCCCCCGGCTCACGGCGACCCATGCGTGCCCAAGTTGACTGGCTTTTTCCACCGCCCCCTTCGCAACACTCCCGCTCTTGAACCTGGAATGTCCCTTGTCGGCGCATCCGGGAAGCAGGCGGAGCGTCTGCTCAAGCGGGGAACACCGGACGCTCTTGTGAAGGCATGAATCATCGCCTCCTGACCTGAGCTGGACCTTCCGCTGGCACTGACAAGGCTGCTTATGAGCTCCCGCGACAGGATTCTTCATTGTCGACCGTCGCCTGTGCGAACTAAACCGCCACGCTGCCATTGTCATGATCGAGGACAATCGCTCCTCGGCACGGCTGGCTTTCGGCCGCACCTTGAAGAGGATTTGACAATGGCTACGACCAAGAAGGATGGTACTTCCCAACCCAGCAGGAGCCGGAAAACGCCGACGAGATCCGCGTCGAAATCTGCCGCCCGGCCTGCCACGAAGAAACAAACTGGCCCTTCCAAGCGTGCGCAGCCCAAAGCGGCGGCCGGCTCTCGGTCTGCCGTGAAGTCCCAGGCTGTTCCCGCGAAGACCCGCTCATCCGCAGGATCGCGCACGGCGGCACGCTCGACCTCCGGCCCATCGCGATCGCGCTCCACGACGCAGGCCCGCTCCGCGTCCCGCTCACGGTCGCAAGGCAGCCTGCTGAACCCGATGGCCTGGCTCTCGAGCCTCGAGTCAACGCTCACCTCCCCGCAGGCACGGGCCGTGATGGCGGAGGCCCTCAGAGCCGTCGCGAACGTGCTTGAGAAGCCGCAGGGCAGCGAGCAGGGCCGGGGCGGCGGAACACAAGAGGGCCGGAATGCCGTATCGGCGGCCGGAAGCCTCGGCGCTGAGATCGTTGCCGCTCCGCTGGAGGTCGCAGCGGCTGCCATTGGTGCCGCAGGCGAGGTCGTGACGAGCGCCCTTGGCGGATCGCCGGGCGAAGGCGGCCGGCGGAACTCCTCGCGGAAGAAATCCTCGGCGGCCGGCGACCAGCCAGCCTGAGGACCCGGCGATTGACGGCTCTGCTTTAAGGAGAAAGGAAGAAGGCCGCCTCCTTGCCGGCGGCCTTCTCATGGGCGAAAACTCAGATGTCGTCAGGCTGCCGCGGCGACAGGAGCGGGACCGGCTTCGTCCATGGCCCGCATGTAGACGTCGAGCAGGGTGTCGTGCTCGTCGCGCTCGTCCTGATCCTGCTTGCGCAGCTTGATGATCTCCTTGAGGATCTTCACATCGAAGCCTTCACCCTTGGCTTCGGAGAAGACTTCCTTCTTAGCCTCGTTCAGCTCCTTGATCTCGTTCTCGACCTGCTCGATTCGCTCCACGAACGAGCGGATCCGGTTGCCCGGAATTCCAACGACGTCACTCATGGCTTCTCCTTTGCCGTATGTAGGCCGGCATGATCGGGCAAGGGAGTAAGTGCTCCGTTAATCAGGCCGGGCAAACGGGCAGGAGGCCGCAAGCGGGAGCGCCAAGAATTGGCACGAAGCTGCCAATTCTGCAGTGTCCGGCAGGGTAGACCGTCGGTGTTCGGAAGTGGCTGGGCCGAAATCACCATTCCCGAAAGGAATCCGGGCTTCCTCCAAGGATTCGTTAACTACGCTAGCCTGATCATGCACCGGTTGATTCAACACAAGGCACTCACAGGGGCGCGGTAAAGGGTCAGATGAAATACATCGCAGCAGGACTAACTGCCTTTGTCGTTTTCTTCATGTCGTACCTGCTCCTGGTTCTCGTCGAGGATCCGGTTCTCGCCCTGATGGGCTGGAATGATCTTGGTCCATCCCACGACATGGGGTGGTGGCGGACAGGTGCCGGTGTGACGATAGCGGCCCTCGCTTTTCACTGCGTCATCGAGTGGCGCAATAACGCTGCCTTGAAGTGGAGAAAAACGCTGGCCGCGCGGGCGAGGGCATAGCCGCGTCTCAGGGGAGAGATCGCCCAGCTCGCAGATCAGCAAACCCTCTCGGACGCGGTGGTTGACTTCCGAGAGGGTTGGCAGAGGGTCGTGCTCTGACGTTTGGCGGTTATCCGGGGTCTATGTCTGCCCCGTCGTAATAGGGAACGTCAGCAGGTGGCGGCTCAACAGAACCTGGATAGCCATCTTGGGGAGACCCTCGGCGGCCCCAAGGCTCTGCGGTTGATACCTCACCTGCAGGACCACAGACGCGATCATGCCCGACGATCTCTTCGCCATACGTGTTCATCCGCCGCCTGACCACGGTGCGACACCTCTCGCTTTCAATGCCATTGGCTGGGTCTGAGTAGAGGTTGTGCTCGTACACCCTTTCCGTACTTCCATAGCGGTCGTACTGATACTCGCTGTATGCGACTTCCGTGCTCGTGACGCAGCCGCCGAGCACACCTGCAAGAGCAATGAGGGTGGCAGTCGAACTTACTCGTTTGGGCCAGCTCAACATCGGGAGCCTCCTATGCTGACTGGCGACACGGACACGCATCGCCAGCAATGGCAAATAGGTTCCTGCGGGACCGTTGAACCATATCTGAACGGTTAAACGATCCTTGCAATTTAGGTTTATTCGCCTGTGGACACAGGTTGTCTTCGACAACAGAGGGAGTATTGCTCCGTCACCGGAACATGGAGCCTGCTCACATCTCCCGACCACCTTCTGAGCCTCAGCATGATCCTTGACCCATCGCCATCTGATCCGCCGATCTGGGTTGAGCCCATCAAATGGAACCTCCCTGAGGCCTGCTCGCACGGTTTGGACATCGTTTGGAGGTCATGATGAACGAGAAGCACGATCCCGCAGCCAGTGCAGCCCGCACGCCAATCGCCCCGACCACAAAGGGGGCGATGCTGTTCAAAATGCCGAGAAATGGGGTGGCGGGTCTTCCGGGTCTAAAGGTGGGGTGAAGCCCTCCGACAAGCAGAACCCCAACTCCAGCGCACAGACCTAAGGAAGGCGTTCAGTCCTAGAAAAGTATCCAGTCACAGCCACCGAGAGGGTTCCCTCTCGGTGGCTGTGACTGGTTTTATGAGAGGGACTTGGATCGGTGAATCCGCCTCTGTTCGTGAAGCCGCATGGCTGCCGCAAGCAGGAGCGCCCGTCTTCTCTGGTCCCGCCCTATGCGACCCATTCGTGAGGTGCTGTTGGGAAGTCAACAGGTGGTGTGCGAGAGGCAATACCGGGCAAGACGATCCTACCGATCGGAGCGCCTACCTCAGAATAGTCTCAGTCATAGAGGCCGTTGTTCAATCCATGTTAAGGCGGACGTGCCGAAACGATCAGAGGATAAGGTCTCGTTCGTGCTGGAGAACAGTCATGGGGTTATGAAGGACCTCGTCTGCCTGGATGCTCTACGTGCCGCAATCCAAGAAGTGGAGGAGGCTGAGTTCAGGTGTCGTGAAGCATCTCATATGCTTGCCAATGTCCGTGGGGAGCTGGATCGGGCTGTAGAACAAGCATACGAACAGCAATCCTTTGCTCCTCTCGGAGAGCTGTTTGATGAGGAAGAGGCTGCGCTGGCGGTCTATGAACAAGCAAGGGCTCAACTCGCCTCGGCTGAGGAGCGGTGGCGCGGCGTGGGAGCGGCCTTGGCTTATGAAAAGGAGCAAATGCTGGCAGGGGGGTGGTCTCGCGAGCGACTGAACTAACCGCCGACGACGGAAGCTGAACCCGTTCCTGCAGATCAGTTGAGGAGGCGGATGAAATCTTGGCTCTTCTGACGAACAAGCGGCGAGAGCTTGCCGTTGTAAGCTTCAACCATCTCTGTCCAAGCCCATGAGCGACAGGGGATTGTGATGCCCCGTTCCTATTTCCATTTGCGTTCGAAGGACCAATCCCTTTGGGATAAGGAAGGCGTTGATCTTCCTGATCCTGCAACAGCGCAGGGAGCGGCGGACAAGCTGGCGGCTGAGCTTCGTGGCGGTCTCTTGCATGAGAGCAAGCATGGATGCTGCTGGACCGTTGCCGTTACAGGCGAAGGTGATGAACTCATCCATGTTACGTCGCTTTGAATGAGACTTTCCTATTCGGGTTATTTGCCAACTAGCGCAGGTAAAAAAAGACCCCACCGGGAATGGCTCGACCGATGGGGCAGTTTGAAGGTCTCGGGAGGAAGCAACCTTCCAGCCTCAAACTCATGAGACCTACGATTGTTGCAGCGGGAAAAGCACAAACTCCGCTCTGCGACGTTGGAACGGGTTCAACAAAGGCTTCTCACCTTCTGCACGTCCGTCTGCAACCTGGGTTCAAGCTCAGACGCAGCCCTGCCTGACGCCGGAACCCAAGTTAACTTACGTTAATTGACGTTGCATGACCGGGCATGAGCTCCGTGTCGGCGATCTTTGCGCCTTTGGGTCTGCCGCAACGCAGGGCACGCCGATGGAGCAGTCGATGCCGTCACAAAGCGGAGGAACGCCATGGCAAAGTACATGTTCAGGATCGGTCAGATCGTACAGGCGAGTGGAGCTTCCCGTAGACTTCCGAGCGGCCACCTCAGGGTTCTTCGCCACCTCATGCCGACACCGTCCGGGGTTCCACGGTATTGTGTCAAGAGCGAAGCAGAAACCACTGAGCGTGTGGCTGAGGAGCATCAAATAGAGGCGGCGGAACGTCAGCACTAGCCGACAAGGCTCAGGTCAGGGGAACTGGGGGAGGAGCTTGACCGTTGGCTGACCGACTTCCTTTGTTTTCCCCTGACCGCTCATGAGCCTGACGATCTTCCCATCAGGCTCCTTTCCTTTGCCTCTCATCCAACCGCAGCCTTAACCTTCCCATGCTGCTGCGGCAGCCTTTGAAGGAATGGTCTCGATAGGGAGGGACGCCCTCGCGCCGGACTTGTGCTTGCCAGGAAGAGCCGCGCTTGCGGGTGGCCGCCATAATCATTTTCCGTTTAGCTGTGACAACGCTATGAAGGATCGGCTTGTCTGTTTTAGGGGTGCCTTGGCGGCAGAGCTGAAAGCTTGAAGAGTTCAGCATCTTGGCACTTGGTGGAGCTGAGGGAATGCTCCATCGGAGGGGCTTCAAAGCCTTACAAACATCAAGATGCTGGATCCTCAGCGGCTTCGGGTACCCTGCCGGGGTACGCAACGGAGGATCCTATGCCCAGGACGCGCGCGACCGACAGGCGCTGGCTGGAGCGGCCGGCGGCCAATGACGGGTGACCGTCGCCGTCCCGCGCAAGCTACACAAGGTCCTCGGCACGCGCCTGAAAAGGCCTCTGCGCACCGACAGCCTTGCGGGTACCAACATCCTCAAGCTGCGGGTCGTGGACGAGTTGCGCGCCCGGATCGCGCGCGGAGGAAGTCGCCGCAGGCAAGGCGCGGGCCGTCATCCGCGAGGCGGCCGAGATCGCGTCCCAGTACAAGCAGGCAGCCGATCCCGAGGAGATAACCGAGATCAGCAATGCGATCCTTGAGCGGGAGGCAGAGCCCCTTGGGCTGGAGGTGAGGGAGATTGTGAACCCCGATACAGGTGACGCACTCCCGGTGTACGATCCCCAGCGTGCAGCCCTTGCAACCGATTTCCGTCTTGTGGACGTGCCTGGCCGCGGATGGCGCTGCAAGGCATGCTTGCTGCCAAGGAAGCCGGAGGAGCGCCGGTACCCCGCCTCCCCCGATAGGGCGTGAAACAAACTGCTCTCAGTCGTCAACATGTCGCGTCCGCTGAATGAGGGCGGCCAGACGGGAGGCGAACAGTCACGCCCGCGCCAGCACCACGCAGTCCATCACAGCCCAGTAATGGCAGGCCGCGGCCACAAGCACGAAGGCATGCCAGATCGCGTTCTGAAAGCGCAGGCCTTCCCACACGTGGAAGACCACGCCCACCGTGTAGAGGACACCGCCGGCGGCCAGGAGCCAAAGGGTCGAGACGGGCAGGGCGCCGAGCACAGCTTCGTACGCCATGACGCCGCTCCAGCCGAGGAGCAGGTAGAGCAGGATCGCCAGCCGATCAAACCGGCCCGGCATGCACAGCTTCAGGACCATCCCGGCCAAGGAGCCGGCCCAGACGCCGACCAACAGGACAATGGCCGTGATCTCGCTCCTCATCTGCATGATGAACGGCGTGTAGGTGCCGGCAATCAGGAGGTAGATGGCCGAATGATCGAACCGCCGCAGAACCCATTTGACCGGGGAGACCGGCCACAGGTTGTAGAGAGCGGAGATGACGAGCACAGCCAGCAGGCCGCCGCCATAAATCACCACCGATGTCAGCTCCCAGGAACCGGCAGTCTGAGCGGCAAGGGCGAGCAGGATGCTCACGGCGACGAGACCACCAACAACCCCCAGAGCATGGACGATCCCGTCGGCCAGGATCTCATGCCTGTCGTAGTTCCACCTGATCATCGTCCCCCCACGTCGTTAATGGCAGCCCGGCCGCCGGCGCAGCGGCCGCCGGAGCAACAAGCTTGGCTCCAGGAGAACCCCACCACCAGAACGTGGGTTCCTGCGACTTGGTGGCAGGTCGGCGAGATGTTGGGATACGGGCCTTGGTCTTCCTGATCCTACCGGGAACTTGGCTTGTCCGGACGTGACCCGGCGGTTTCGACAAGGCAGACCAGCACGAAGACGGTCACGACCGTGACCAGCTCGACGGTCTGGATAGCCCATTCAGGCGCACCGTCCGACAGCAAACCAAGCGTCAGGCCCGACAGCAGGGCCGCGGCAAGAGCGGACCAGATCAGCATGTTGACCTCATTCGTCAGCGGAGGCGGATGTTTAGGCCAAGGTGTCTGAACCGGACCTGTACAGGCCCTTCAGGTCCGCGCCAGCCGGTAGGCGCTGCCGAGCAGGTCGACCAGGTCCAGCAATCGCGCCACGTAAGGATCGCGGGCCACGAAGCCGGCCTCCTCCCGCTCCGCATTCCACTGGCGTTCGAGCGCGTCGATGAGGCGGTGCAAGCGGCGCTGATGCAGCCCCAGCTTCCGCTGCACTGGATCGGCCAGGATACCGGCAAACGCCGCCGCGATGGAACTCACCGCCAGGAGCCCGCCGGTCACGCCACCGACCAGGAGCGGAGAGGCGGCCGCCGGGAAGATGCCGTACCACAGACTGCCTACGCCGGCTCCCAACGGAAACGAGGCGACCGCCGCCTGCTGCGCCAGCGCAGCGGCCAAGGCCGGGCCGAGCGTCATGACGCCCGGCGTCGCCTGCTTCACGGCGACGGCACCGGCCCCGACCGTCAGCAGAGCGGTGGTGATCTCGGCGGCGGCGGCCCGCGTGCCGGCGTAGGTTGCCATGGCCGCCTCCAGCCGCTGCCGGAAAGCGGGGTCATCACCATGGCGCCCAATCGCCGCGAGGGTGTCATTTAGGGTCTGCTGCAACTCCGGGGCGGAGAGGATCGTCTCCGTTAGGGCGTCCCTCCGCGCCTCCCGCTCCCCCTGCCGGAAGGGCAATTCGAGCAGGTCCGTGATGATGAGCCACTCGATCTCTTCGCCTACGGCGGTGTCGAACATCAGATTGCGGGAGCCGAGGAACGCCGATGCCCGTTCGGCGCCCATCACCTTGGCTCCGGCCGCAGCCAGCTTGGTGGCGAGCTGCGGCACCGCCAAGGCGATGTTCGCCGGTGCCTTCAGCATGTCCCAGCCAACCGCCTTGCGATGGATCGCGGCGGAGCCCGCCAGCGAGAAGTGACGGTCGACGAACGCGTCCACACGCGAGCGGCGGCTCTCGAAGTAACGGCGGCCCGCCTCAGAGACGATGCGCTGAGCATCTTCGGGCGAGAGCCCAGGCGCGGCATCCGAAGGGCTGACAGGCTTGTGGGTCATGGGACGAGGGTGTCGGCATCGTGATTGAGCCAGTCTGGTCAATTTGGCAGGCAGGACCACGCTTTCAACAGCACGCTGTTTCTGGACAGCCGACCCCGCTGGAACTCGCCGCCACCGAGGGGGCGCGGTTGATGCTCCATCGCTGAGGGGGTCACGTTTTCGGCGAAGGCCGAGGACATCTGGACGAAGGCGCAGCCTTACATCATCGCCGAGGCAGAGGTGGTTGGCGTCTACGAGCAGTGAAGTTGATCGTGAATCTGGATCGTTGCGCAGTCATGTGGAGGGCTGCGTAAGCATGTCGCAGACCTTGCCATTGATGCCAAGTAGATGCGCCAACATCTCCACTTCATGGTTGGCAGCAACGTTCGGCCACCCAACCCCATTGTTCTCGGCGATGTGGTCCGACAACATCTGGGACACACGTTGCGTGGCGCCTATTCTGACCTGATAGCCTCGGATCTGCCTCCGGATCTATTCAAATTGATCCGACGCTTGGAAGATTCCCTTCAGGCATCCGAGGAAAGGCATGATTCGGGCTTCGTCGATCAACTCCTGACCTCCACCCGTCCCCTGCGGGCCTTTGCGATCTCGCTTACCCATGATGTGGACCGCGCCGAGGACCTGGTGCAGAGCACGCTTCTGAAGGCCTGCGACCGGCGCAACCGGTTCGAGCCGGGCACTTGCCTCCAAGCCTGGCTTTTCACGATCCTGAAGAATGACTTTCACACCGAGCACCGCAAGCGCAGCCGGGAGGTGGAGGACGCCGATGGCGCCTATGCGGCGCGCCTGATTCAGCTGCCGGATCAGCTGTCCGAGCTGGAGCTGCGGGATCTGTCGGAGGCCTTGTCGCAACTACCCGAGCGGCAGCGCGAGGTCCTCCTGATGGTCGGTGTGGAAGGCCTGAGCTATGAGGAGATCGCCGCCCGTCAGCGTGTCACCGTGGGCACCATCAAGAGCCGGGTCAACCGGGCGCGCCACCACCTCGCAGAGGTCCTTGGTCTGGGGCCGGAAGACGCCATCGGCACCCGGTTTTCCCAACATTAGTGCCGGCCAGGAAGATCACCGGGGGACGGTGGCATTCCGGGCCAGAAAGCGTCCATTGAGGATCATTGGAGCGGCCTCGCCGGTGTCCTCGTACATGGCATGGATGTGGAGGTGCGGCTCCGTCGTGTTGCCGGAGTTGCCGACCGCACCGATCACCTGCCCGGTAGAGATGGCATCACCCACCTTGACGGCAACACTCCCCTGTTTGAGTTGCGCGAGCTCCACGTCGATCACGCCGCAGGCGAGCACGACGTGGTTGCCGGCGACGTTCTGCCGATCCTGCCGTGGCGGTGTCAGATCCTCCAAACCGTCCCGTGCGGCACGGACCGTGCAGAGGAAAACGGAGAGCGACAGGCTCATTCGATGGAAAGAAGCCCATCCCGATGCGAGCCAGCATGACGAAGATGCCAAGCACGAGGGCATCGATGCCGTGGCATCGCCAGTAGGGGCGGTCTCCTGGGACGGTGATGGGCAGTCCGTGGTGGCGCTGCCACGACACGAACGCAGCGAGGAGGAACAGCCCGCCTATTGGAAGACGGGTGTGGTACCCGAGCATGTCCCAGCGGCCGACGAGCAGGACCAGGAGCACCACGGCGCCTGTCGTGAGCAGCTTCAGGACCCAGCTCAGGCGGCTCTTGTGGTACTGTTGAGCGGTGACGTTGTGGGCACCGTTTGCGTCCAATCCCACCGCGGGGACTTACCTCTGGCTCCGCCTCGCGCGGCTTCGGCTCAACCCCGCGCCAATAGCGGCGCCGAGCGCAACCCCGACCGCCATCCAGAGCGGCAGGTTTTCCATGGCCATCCCGACCAGCACGCCGAGTGCAATGCGAATTGCGATGCCGTAGCCTATGACAGGATTTCTCTTCATGGCTCTGACGCTGGCGGGCCGGATTGACGAAATGATGGCGAGCCCCGGCGCTTTCGGCATCTGGAAGCAAGCGCCGTGACGGACAATGCGGACCCATATTGAACCGGGGCAGAGATCAGGAAAATGTCATGACCATCCCCATGGAGATCCAGCATGCATCGGAAGACTTCGAGAGGTTCCTCGCTGATGCGCGGGACACCTCAGGGCTCGCGACCCGCAATCAGACCTACACAATGGTGCAGGGCGTCCTTCAGGTCTTCCGCCGCCGGCTGGAGGTGCGGGAAGCGCTTCTCTTTGCCAATGCGCTCCCGCCGGTGCTGCGGGCGATCTTCGTGGCGGACTGGAACATCGACGAGCCGAGGCATCCTTTCCAGGATCGCGCCAGCATGACCCGGGAGGTTCAGTCCTTGCGCAAGGACCACAACTTTGCCCCGGATACGGCGATCCAGGATGTCGCGACCGCCCTGCGGGGCAATATGGACGAGGCCGTCCTGAACCGAGTCCTTGCCGCATTGCCGGAGGAGGCATCCGACTTCTGGAGCGCCGGTTCTTGAGCGTAGGGGCAACCTGATCAGCTCGTCAGACCTGGTAATCCCGCTGAAGCATGCAGCGGCACCCACCTGGAGCGTTCATTGTGGGGCCGCCTGTCTCGGGTATTCGAGCTGCATGGCAACGAGGTCCGCTGTGCGTTCCCTGTAGCGGAAGGCGATGCCCTGAAGGGCGTGGTCCAACGCCTGTGCCGGCGGCAGCCCCGCAGCCACGGGAACCAGGTGCTCCGCAGGCCAGTCCGTGGCGACCTGATCAGGAATTATGTGGATGCCGCTGCGCGTCGCAACTCCATCGGACGAGCCGGCGAACGTCACCGTGTGCGACCGGAAGGTTCGCGACCAGGCGTCCGCCACGAGGGCGAGCGACACCTCGTCGAGACCGGGTCGAAGCTCCAGGCCGAGCTCCTCATGGTTCCAGAACGCAAGCGTGTTGCCCAGGGCTGTCAACGCGAACGGCCGCGTGAACCTGAACGCCGCACTGTCATGGCGAGCGTCCCAGCGGGGCAGACCGAGATCACCGGCAACCGCCTCGGCCTTGGGCCAGCCGGCTATGGCCTCGATCAGGGTGAGCATCATGGGCATGGAGGCGGTGATCCCCGTGGTGGTGGCAACACCCCTATCGACCACCAGACGCCGGTCCGCGACGTAACGGATCGCAGGATGCTTCCTGCGCAGTTCGTCAAGATAATACCAGTGGGTCGTCGCGCGCTTGCCATCAAGCAGCCCGGCAGCGGCAACGATCCGGGCGCCTGCACAGACGCCGACGATGATCGCCCCTTTGGCGGCCTGATGCCGGATCCATTGCAGGACCGCCGGATCGTCGTCGCGGCTCATCTGGGGCACGATGACGTAGTCCGCCCCCTCCGCATGTCGCGCGTCGAAGTCCGCCACCGTCATGTCGGGTATGACCTTCAGCGCCGGATACAGCGTCACTGGCCCCGGCTCCGTCGCCAACGCCACCACATCGGCGACGTCGGCCCGCCGAAGGATTCCGTAAGGCATTAGGTAATCGGTGACTTCTGTGGCTTGGTTGATGCCGACGATGGCGATCAGGGGACGCTGACGTTTCGGCGGCCTCAAGGCCGCAACCGTGGCGGCAGCCTCTTCCTGCGTGATCGGCGGCATGGCTCTCGCTGCCGGCGCCGGAGGCAGCGACAGGATCCAGGCGCCACCGAGGATGGCGAGAAGTGCTGCGGCGCCTAGTCCCATGCGCAACATGAGCCGCCGGTTCATGGCAATCGCCCTCCGATGCCCGTCGCAGCAAGTGCTGATCGGACTCAGGTATTGAGGATGTGCATCTTGCTCCTGGGCCTACAGCTCCCACGTTCCGTCTGAGATGATGTAAATCCGGCAGAAACTGCCATGGGCCGAGCCGTCGCCGTTGTGATCTTCCCCGGGTTCCAGCTGCTGGATGCGGCCGATCCTACAGCGGCGTTTGAGATCGCGGAACGGTTCCGACCCGCCCCAAGTTGGCCAAACCGGAAACTATCATAGAATGCCCGACTTGCTGATCAAGTGCAGCATTGGCCGTTCAAGGCCATTGGTCAGGGGGCTGCATGAGCTTGCGCATGATCCAGTTCCTGGCGGTCGTCTCGACGGCCCTCGCCCTGATCCCTGCCGGAGCTCATCTGTTCGAGCTGCCCAACAAGATCGATCTGCCGCGCGAACCCTACTTGACCGTGCAGGGCGTCTATGCCGGTTGGGCTTGGTTCGGCGTCGTCGACTTCGCCGCGCTCATCCTGAACGCGGTGATGGCCGTCAAACTGCGCCGCCAGCCCCTGGCCTTCTCCTTCGCGCTGGCCGCCGCCCTATGCTTCGTCCTCTTCTTCGTGATCTTCTTCATCTGGACCTTCCCGGCCAACCAGGCGACCGCCAACTGGACAACCGTGCCGGACAACTGGAACGAATTGCGTCGACAATGGGAATACTCGCATGCGGTGAACGCGCTCGTGATGCTGGCGGCACTCTGTTCGGTGACACTGTCCGTGTTGGCCACGCACAAGGACTGAGGCTGCCCCGGTGTTTCCGGCCGCGCTCACGGACGTCTGGCAAGATGAACCGGTGCCTTACAGGAGAGCCACCATGCAATCAGGAATAGCCGCTGGCCAGCACGCGCAGCGAACTGAGCCGCCGCTCGCTGATGATCCGGTCCGTGTCCTCCTAGACGGCGCAGAACACACTGCCGACACTCCCGTCATTAGTGGCACGTCCTGGGAACCGGTCATTGGGTCTTGAACTTAGGTAGTTCTCGGATGGCAATCCTGCCGTCGCGGTTGGCTCATCTCGCCAGAAGGATTTCATCATGCTCAGTGGTATCCGGGTTCTGATTGTCGAGGATGAGCCCTTGGTCGCCGCCACCCTCTCGGACATGGTGGAGGATGCGGAGGGAGAGGTGGTCGGCATTGCCAGCAGCGTGAGCGAGGCACGGCAGATGATCCGGAGGTTGTCCTTCGATACGGCGGTGCTGGATCTCAACTTGACCGATGGCGAGGTCACGCCGATTCTGGAGGCGCTTCAGGCCCGCAAAGCCCCGACGGTCATCTATAGCGGAGGGGAGTTGCCGGCGAGGGTCAGGGAGCGGCATCCCGAACTCATAGCTCTGCGCAAGCCCGTTCTCCCGGGCAGGCTTGTGGCGGAGATTCTTCGGGCCCGCAGGAAGGGAACATAGTCCACAAAATCGGCATCAGCCTGGAATTTCGGCCTCGCGGGCAAATCCCTGCAAATGATTGATGCCATCCGGCGCAGGAGGGGCGGACCTTCACGGCGAACTTCGCGTTGCTCGGTCCTCAGTGCGCTTTCCGCACGGCCTCACCTCCGAGCAATTCATGAATTTCGAGAGCACCAAGTCTATTCCTGCGGGGGACACCCCTCCGCTCCTCAAGCCATGCGCAAGTCGCGTATCCTCGAAGGCTGTCCGTTCCCACTTGGAGCCACATGGGACAGGCTCGGCGTCAACTTCGCCCTGTTCTCGGCCAACGCCATCAAGGTCGAACTCTGCCTGTTTGACGACATCGGCGAGCGTGAGCTTGAGTGCATTGAGTTGCCCGAGTACACCAATGAGGTCTGGCACGGCTACCTGCCGGATGCGCGTACCGGCACTATCTACGGCTATCGGGTTCATGGTCCCTACAAGCCCGCCGCAGGCCACCGCTTCAATCCCAACACGCTCCTTCGCGATCCTTACGCCAAGCAGATCGAAGGTCAGGTCACCTGGAACCCGGCGCTGTTCGGTTATCAGATGGAGACCGCCAACGACCTTACGTTCGACACGCGTGACAGCGCTCCGGGGTGAGCCAGCGAACGCCCGCCTGCCGCTTGGGGTAAGCCGGTTCGGGCCGCCCGCAGGCTGCATTGGCAGCCTCCGGATCGAGGGACCGAAGGGCGTCGAGCACAGCATCGACGGGCACCGTGCGGCCAGCCAGCCCGGGGCAGTGCCGCAGCCCAGGTAAGGAATCGACGGCCCAGACGTCGGACGCCCAGGAGGCCAGGGCAGCCCGTTTTTCCTCCCGGCTCAGATCCTGCGCGGCGACCACGTCCTGTGGATGTGCGAACACCCGGCCTGTGCCGACGGAGATCTCCCAGGACCAGAGGCCCGGTGGGGGCGGCTCAGGTCGCAAGCCGATTGGATGATCCGCAGCCTGTCGGGTCATGACAGCACCTCTCAGCTTTCCCCGCGGCGTGCAAGACGACACTTGCTGCGCCTGGAACGGATCAGCGCCACAGCGGAGGTGTACTCGGCAGCGGCGGCGCCATCGAACGGGGCGAGCGCATCCAGCACGGCGTCCACGCGCGACCGGATCCCCAACTCAGGTGCGAGGCGGGACGTGACCTGCTCCGCCACAAGCTCGTCACGAGCCCAGGAGAGCAGGATTGTACGCTTTTCCTCGCGCGTGAACCCTGGATGCTCCGCAACCTGGCGCGGGTGGTCGAAGACGTTTACGGGATCGACCAGTGCCTCGACGAACGAAGGTTCGAAGGCGCTCTCAGCCCGGAGATGGGGTGCTGGGCGTTCAAGAGTGGTGTTCTGGGTTGCAATCTCCATATTGACCTCCCTCAGGTGAGCGAAGGCGCCTCCGGGCAGCCATGTTGGCCCGCCCGAAGGCTTGGCGGATGATCAGTGCTTGCTGTCCTTGGCCTTGCCGCTGATGGGGATGCGTTTCGTCCTGGTTTCCGCCTTGGGCGACTTCGGCAAAGTCACCGTCAGAACCCCGTTCTCGAACGAGGCCTCTGCACGGTCGTCCTCCACCTCGAAGGGCAGCGGAATGCGGCGCTCGAAGCGGCCGTAGTAACGCTCACTGAAGTGGCGCTCCCTGTCGTTAATCTCGGCCCTTTTCTCGCCGCGGAGGGTCAGGATGTCGTCGCTGAGGCTCACCTCGACATCCTTCTCGTCCATGCCTGGCAACTCCGCCGCGATCCGGATGGCCTTGTCCGTTTCGACCACCTCCAGCTTTGGCCACGCCGACATCTGGTTGAAGACGGATGGCAACGTGCTGTCAAAGCGGCTGAACGCATCATCAAACAGCCGGTTCATCTCGCGGTGGAGCGTGAGGAAAGGGCTGATCTCCTCATCGCGATAAGCACTTGGGACCAAGGAGGACCGCTCATTGCGGCCCCAGGGAATGAGATCACGCATGTTCATCGCTACCTCCTGCCTGCTCGGTTGGAGCGGAGGCACACGAGCATCTCTGGTGCTGAGAATCCTCAGCACCACCGTGCCTCCGCACGTCTTGGCACTATGCGGCTTTGCTTGTCTTTGCCTCGTGCTCGATCTGCTTGGCGTTGTCCTGCGCCAGAGCCTTGGGCTGACTGCCGGTTGAGATCTCGATGCGGCGCGGCTTGAGCGCTTCAGGCACCTCGCGCACGAGCTCGATCATCAACAGGCCGTTCTCCAGGCTCGCACCCTTCACCTTCACATGATCGGCAAGGCTGAAGGTCTGCTTGAAGGCGCGGGTCGCGATGCCGCGATGCAGGATCTGCGCCCCCTCCGGCTCGGGATGCTTGTGGCCCGTCACGAGCAAGGTGCTTTCGTGCTGGGTAAGCTCGATCTCGTCAGGGGAGAAGCCCGCCACCGCCATGGTGATCCGGTACTGGTCGTCACCTGCCTTCTCGATATTGTAGGGCGGCCAGTTGGTCATGGGCTCGACGCGGGCCGTCTGGTCGAGCAGGTCGAACAGGCGGTCGAAGCCGACCGTGGAGCGGTACAAGGGGGAAATGTCGAAGGTTCTCATAGCCACATCCTCTTGAGAGCAACATGGATCCGAGAGCGCCGGACACCGCCGGCGCCCGTGTGCCAAGCTCATCCAAGCCTTGGCACCGTTCGAGTTAGGAACAGGATTTTGCGTCGTCAAGACCCTTCGCAGCGCTCTTGATCGCACTGTTCCAAGGCCTGCTTGATGGAGGGTCAGGGCAGGGATCGAAGCGTCATGCTGTAGCGACTTGCCCGCAAGGAGCCACAAGCCCCACCGCCTCTGCCTTGAAAGCGGTCCGAGGCACGCAGCGCTGCCGGGCTCTTCAGCTCGACACGCTGGATCAGAATGCCGCCGTGCCGGTGCGACGCCTTGGAACGTGACGTGCGACCATCCTTCAGGGGAACGGTCGGCCGAACGGGCCGTTGCCAATCCGGCCTGCGCCGCGCAGGGGCACCAAACCGGAGGACGCCGATGGCGAAGGACCTGAAGGCAGGCGACAAGGTGGAGTGGGACTCCTCGGGCGGCCACAGCGTTGGCAAGGTCGTGAAGAAGCAGACCACGCCCACCCAGATCAAGGGACACAAGGTGGCCGCGTCCAAGGACAATCCGGAGTACATCGTCAAAAGCGACAAGTCCGGCAAGGAGGCGGCCCACAAGCCGGGCGAACTGAAAAAGCGCTGAGCGGACGTGGAAACCTGGCTCGACCGGCAGCGCCGCGTCTTCGCCCAAGCCCTCGACGAAGTGGCGCCCGATGCGCCGGTGGTTGTGCTCTGCCACAAGGACGCCGACGGCCTCACGGCGGGGGCCGTGCTGGCGCGGGGCTTGGCGCGGCTCTCCCGGCCTGTTTCCGTGCGCCTGGTTGGCCGGGGGGAGAGCCCGTGGTCTGATCCGGTCCAAGGCGAAGTGCGGTCGGCCAGCCCCGGGCTTGTCATCGTGGCCGACCTTGGGGTGAGAGCCGATGTGGTCGCCCCGGGAGCGGCGACCGTGCTGATCGACCATCATGTGCCGCAGGGGATGCCGGAGGGTGCAACCGTGATTTCCGGCTATGGGCAGGATCCGGTGCCCTCGTCGAGCCTGCTGGCGTACTGGTGCGTGCAGGCCGAGGCCGAGGTCGACGATCTGCTCTGGCTCGCGGCGCTGGGCCTGATCGGCGATTACGGCGAAAAGGCCCCCTTTGCCGAACTCGCCGATGCCAGGAGCAGGTATGGGGCCAAGACCCTGCGGGAGGCGGCCTCCCTCATCAACGCGCCGCGCCGGTCGGCCTCGGGCGATGCCGGGCCGGCGTTCGACTTCCTCCTGAAGTCAACCGGGCCCAAGGACATCCTGTCCGATGCTCCTCCCGAGGCAATGGTGCTGCGGCAGGCTAAGGACGAGGTGAAGCGCGAGTTCGATGCCGCCCGCCGGATCGCGCCGCGGTTTTCGGGATCCGTGGCCCTGATCGAACTGTCATCCCCCTGCCAGATCCATCCACTCGTCGCCCAGTCCTGGGCCGGGCGGCTGAAGAACCAGATCGTCATTGCGGCCAACACAGGCTTCCGGAGCGGGTATGTGCATTTCGCCGTCCGCTCCGCCACGGGCCGCAACCTTGTGGAATTCCTGAAGGCGCATGCCCCACCAGGCGCGGAGCAGGACGGAGCCTACGGGCAGGGGCACGAGCAGGCCTCCGGTGGGGCATTGCGCGCCGAGCCATGGAAAGCGTTCTTGGACAGCCTTGGCTTTTAGACATCGCAGCACCGCTGGTTCCTGGGAGCGCTCCAGCCCCGCAGGGCGGATTACAAGGAGCAAATAGTCTTGCAGGCGGCCTTGTCTCGGGAAACCGCCGAGATGTCCGCAGGCGTGATCACGTCGCGACGAAGTCTTCGGCGATGTCACATCGCAACGCAGTTTGACCCTGTGACAGGCATCGAATGGGCGGAGATTGCGATGCCCAGATGAACCGATCCCTCATATCGTCGATGCATGCTGTGAAGGATCCAGCGCACGATCCTAGCGACGATGCTCTCTCGCCGCTTCACGCCTTCTTCAGGCTGGGTACACTTCCGGGGCGCGCACCAGCCGCTGCCAACCGGTCAAGTAATTGAACCTAATAGTTGATTTTAAGGAGCAGGATGCCTGGTGGTGGAGGCAGTCACCTGCGAACCTGTCTCCCGTTAGCGTTCCCTGTTTTCAGGGAAGTTACTGGGAAATTCACCTGGTTAGACTGCACCTAACGGGTCCTTTCGTTGAAATCATATAGTGACAACAACATCTTAGGTTCGCGCGCCCTGCATAAGATAACAGGGAACAATTCTGTCTGAACAGAGAATTATTGGGAGTGGAACAGGGATCTGATTATAAATCAGAGGGTCCTGTGTTCGAGGCCCAGCGCGCTCACCAATACTTTCGAAGGTTACCGGCATCTGCCCTTTGAGCCGTTTTCCTCCCGGGAGCCAATAGGTAGCCGGACGCTTCGCACCGGACTGCCTTCGCCGGCGAGATTGACCGGAGCGGAATGAGAAAGCCTCGAAGGTTGCGCACTAAGATTGCGTCAGAGCTGACGTTGCCCGCCGAAACACAGGATACTTCCTCATACTCTCAACGGGCCCTCAGGCTGCCCGGGGCGGGACCGTGATCAACCACAGGGCGATTGTGATGGCCGCAATCAGCATTGCAGCGACAAGGCTTGCAACACCCGACCAACCCCATGTGGTCCAGAACACCCCTCCGAGGGTGCCCATGGCGCTCGATCCCGCGTAATAGCAGAAGAGGTAGAGTGCCGAGGCCTGCGCTTTGGCGTGAATGGCCCGGCTGCCGACCCAGCTGCTGGCGACGGAATGAGCCCCGAAGAAGCCGAAGGTCACGGCCGCGATCCCAGAGAGGATCACCACGAGCGGTTGGAAGAGTGTGAGAGCCACGCCGGCGAGCATGATCGCGATCATAGCCCATAAAACCCGTCGGCGGCCGAGGCGTCCGGCCAGCTCGCCGATCCAGGCCGAGCTGAGCGTCCCGATCAGGTAGGCTGCAAAGATCGCCCCGATGGCCGTCTGGCTTAAGGAGTAGGGCGACTCGGTCAAGCGATAGCCAAGATAGTTGTAGACCGTCACGAAACCTCCCATGAGCAGGAAGGCCTCGGCAAACAGGCCGCACAGACCCGGATCTCGCAGATGTTCGGCAAACGAGCGCAGCAGGTCCGTCAGACTGGCCCGGCGCGGCTGAAAATGGGCCGACGCCGGCAGGCTCCACCACGCCGCCAAGGCTGCCGCGAGCCCTAGAGCGCCGATCAGCCCGATGGCGAGACGCCACGAGCCGAGATCCGTCAGCACGCCACTGATGATCCGTCCTGCCATGCCGCCGATCGCGTTACCGCCGATGAAGAGGCCCATCGCCAAGCCGATCGATTTCGGGTCGACCTCCTCGCTGACATAAGCCATGGCAACGGCTGGAAGGCCGCTCAGGGTGACCCCGATCGCCATGCGGGCGAGAAGCAGGCTCAGCCAATTCGGGGCGGCGGCGGATAGAAGGGTCAGAATGGCCGAGGACAGGAGGGAGGCAACCATGACCGGCTTGCGGCCCCACACCTCCGACAGGGCGCCCGCCAGCAACATGGTGACAGCCAGAAGGCCCGTCGAGAGTGACAGGGACAGGCTGCTGACGGCTGCGCTAATGTGGAATTCCTGGGAGAATTCGGGCAGCAGAGGCTGGACGCAATAGAGAATGGCGAAGGTGGAGAACCCTGCCGCGAACAGAGCCAGGTTCAACCGCCGGAAAGCAGGTGTCCCGCTGACCAAACGGCTCGGGACCTCGGGCATGGGATCATGCATGAATACCTTCCGCGTCTCGATATGCCAGCACCTCTGAACGCGGGTTCTTAGACCATAGGGTCTCGTGTTTCCACATAGTCTCGACCGAAGGTGATCATTGAAGTGATTAGAGAACAAGATCCGATCTTATCCAAGTCGCGCAATGTGTAAGGGGAAGACAGCCAGCAGTGGGAGCTGTTGCGTGCCGCTCCAGCGGCAACTCTCCAATCTGAGCCCTGCAACTTCCGATCCTCACCTGTAGCGCGCAGCGTCGGTAGCATTGTGAGCATGGGCAGGTGAATGAAGCTAACGAGCCGGGCAGCACACCGCTCCTTCCCCGATGTGCTGATCCAGCGCCACACGCATCAACTTCATGCCCGTGGGAGCTTCATCCACCCGCTCTAGCTGTAACTGCCGCAGTGACATGCTCCTGTGCGCTCATCGTCTGAGCCTGGAACTTGTACCCAGGGCAGGGTCATGCGCTTGACTATCACGCCAAAAAGAGAAGGGCGCTCTAAGGTCCGACCCGTAGGGGCAAATAAAAGGGCCGGTAATCCTTGCCGTACACAGTCAATCTCAGGGGGTCTGTCGGTTTCACGACAGTTATGATGCAAGCCACTCAATACGCCAAAAGACCTCAAGCGAGGCACATTCCTGTCACGATTGGCCGTGAGCCTTGGCGGTCCTTGGAGAGATGCCCAATGACGCAGATGGACGATCAGGTTGCCAAACACATCCGAGAAATGATCCTCAAGATCACCCGCAAGCCCGTGCTTCACCAGGAGCAACCTCCGAAGCCTGACCCGCTCGATCAGATCGTCCGCATTCTGAGGAGACGTTCAGGTTCTCCCTGGGATCAGTTGCCTCTCACACACTCCTCATGGTCGGATAAAGGCCCAAGAGGATAACGTCAGGCGTACCCACCCTTTCGATATTCTCTGATCAATAGAAAACCCCAAGACACGCTCGGGGCTCAAGGACTTTCAGAGGGGCCATCACGAGTTGGGAGGAAGCATGAAGGCACGGACAAACAATCCTGCAGAGGCAATGTTCCGGAAGAACTGGCGTGATAACTCACGGATCTAGGGGCGCTTGGGTCACCTGCCTCTATGGGCTGGAAACCCAGCCGAGTTGGCCAGCCACATGCGAATAGAGCTGTGTCGTGAGAAAGCGCTTCTTGACCGCCTCAACAACATCACGCCGTCCCGAATATCTCCACCGGGATCCATTCCCGTCCTGATCTGCGCTTAGAACTTCCGTGTCCTGAGACACCAAGCCGTGATGCCTGTTCATCTCAAAATTGACGCGATACTGGTCAGCACCTGTGCGCCCCCTCTCCCTCACCATGACCTGAGCGACAACCAGAATATCGCTTCGGCTCCATAAGGGCTCGGCTGAGAGCTTGAGGGTATCCCACACGATGGTGGAAGCTGGTCCAAGCACGTCCATGGCCACTCTCCAGACCCCTAAGGATACTCCTGCTGCGCCTTCTTGGAAATCTGTTCGTAACCTTGAGAGGGGCCGACAACTGGCACCGAGGTCTTCTCCTGCTCACATAATGGCAGACGAGAAAAACCCGTTGAGCGAATGCGAGAGGCTTCAGACCATCGATAAGGTGATGGCGGTCAGCACCCCGAGAACACTCAAGCCGCTGGCGGTTGCCACAGACAGAACGATGGTTCGGAGTTCATCCTCTTTCTGACCGTCCATAGCGCCCCTCCCACAGGTGCCAATCTTCTGGAGTAACGCTCACCGGCTCAAATGATTCCACCTTGGCTTCTGATGACCCCCCATTCTTCCTAGATGCCCCTTTGCAGCCGCTCCCTCATGTCACTGGCAGCGATTTAACCTCGGCAGGTACTTGCCCCCAGACGACCATGAACTCCTGTCAGTGACATCTGCCTCCTCGGAGGGCCTGTACCTGGAGTCCTGGAGTAAAGCTCTTTGACATTGATCATCACTCGGATCGCCCTACCGCCACACTTTGAGCATCGGAGCTTCAGTGCCATGTCAGGAACAGGCATACCCAAGGACCAGCCTTCCAATGGCACTTCTGCCTCATGAAAGCAGCCATGGGCTTCGCAATAGGCCGTCACTGTTCTGAACCCCTGAGCGATAGATCGCCTGACTGTTACCGGTGGGATCTCCCTTCCGTTCTCATCATAGGCCCTTCGAGGATTGCGAGGCCACCTAGCCATAAGGGAACGGTCTGTCGCTCAGCGCTCTCTTGGGAGGCCTTGGAAGTTCCTTGAAGGTCTCTCCCAAGACGGCGCATTTGATCACCCCTCGGCTGACCCCATAGTCCCGAGAGAGTTTCCTCCAATCCCGCTCGCCTGACGCGTAACGCAAGCGAGCTTCGAGAACTTGTTCAGTGGTGAGCTTTCGGATTCTGGTGGGCACCATCAAATCTCTATGAGAACATAACGAGAACGTCTCATAGGACTAGATGGTTCGTCGATGGGGCGAAGGGGAGCCTCTTGAGAGCGTGGACGGCTGGATCTTCGATTGGACCGAGAACGCCTCTGAGTGCCCCTGAAGGATTCTTCTTCCACTAGATAACCAACGGGGTGGCTGAGGCTGCCCCTTATGCGTTTCCGGGCGGGCCGACTGATTTCCCTTCTACTAGGATTACAAAATCCCCACTGACGTGAGCCCTGAGTTTCCTCCGCTCAGAGCTGGAGTCCGCTGGTTGACTGATGCCCGTTGTTGGCGGTCATAGCAACGGGAAGGGTCGCTCCTTCCGATTGCAGTCTTCTGGTTGTGTGCTTGGCAAAGTCGGTAGGGGTCATTCCTTTCAAGGCTGAGTGGGGTCGGATGGTGTTGTAATCCCTTCGCCAGGCCTCAAGAACCTGCCGGGCGTGCCGCAACGAGGTGAACAGGGTCTCGTTGAGGCATTCGTCCCGCAGCCGGCCATTGAAGCTCTCAATGAAAGCGACTCTCCGAAAACAATCACTCTCAAGCCATCTTACGCCTCCGTAGGGCAAGGAGAGCAGACTCAAGATCAAGCCGGCCTTCCTTGATCAGCCGAACGACAGATCGGAAGTACCCGCCAGGATTTCGGATGCTGTTTCTGCCGCTTGAGACATCCTCGTCATAGAGCTGTAGGACATAGATCACTGCAACCGCCGCATGAATGGCCCCGATGTCCTCGGCAGCCTCTTTCCAAGCGCTCGGATGTGCCCCTAGTGAGGCCCGCAGGAAGCGTCCCGCTGTGACGACATCCCCCACGTCTCGGATCAGATGAGGCCAAGCCGTAACGACGGGACAGGCTTCAACGATCAAGGCCGGAAGCAGCAACTGCGAAGGAAGTTTGTGCGGAGAGGCCGGTTCAGCGTGAGCACCACGCTTGTCACAAGTCTCCTCAGGAAGTTCATTCTCTGCTTCTATCTGTCGGCACGTGGTGCCGTCACAGCCTGCTTGATAGAATGTGTTCTCGGCGGCGTTTCTGAGTTCAGTCCATGCCTCGATGAGGCCGGATGGAAGATCCGCCCCAGAGCGTTTCGGCGTACGGACGCGTAGCAAGTTGAGGCGGCTTTCCAGGGCGGTGCAGTCAACCGTTGGGTACTGCTGCGCGAGCGCGGTTAAAGCCTCTTCGGTGGCGCGGCGACAGATCGTGACCTCATCGAAAGCGCGTTTCAGAAGTTCCCTACGTTGCTTCTCGGCAGCAAGGACAGCCGTCCACTCCCCGCGACGGGCAAAGAGTGGCGAAAGATCGAAACCGAAGGCATCGATGACAGCCCCTGCTGCGTTACGGACGGCATAGCGCTTTCCATTCGGTGAATCCTTCGGGACCACCAGTTGCAGATCAATCAGCTTACGAATGGCATTGCGGATGGCTCGTTCCGACAGCCCAGTCGTTGCCATCAGACGCTGATTGGAAGGCCAGACTAGGAGCCTCCCCACAACCTGCTCACCCCAGCACGCCACAAGCTGCCCCAGGACCAGACGCTGGGTCGCGCTTAGTTTCAGTGCCTTCTCGGCCTCTCGCGCAGCCGCCGAGAGTTCCTTCCTGGTCACAACGTGCTCAATACCGGGCACGAGTTTTCTCGCGGCCAAAGCAGCGTGTCTCAGCCGCCGGCCTCCAGACGATGCGAGTTGCATCGCTTCCCTCCAATGTGAGGGCAAAGCGGGAGCGTTCACCGAAGCCGATGCTATTGACACGCGGATTGTCGGGATGGCATAAGGAAGTCGCTCAAAACATTCCTGTCGCCGATCCCTCGGTGACTCCAAAGGCCCTCGAAGTTCCCGCTTCGTGGGCCTTTTGCTTTGCCTAGCCTTAGTTCACGTCTGTCTTCTCCGGTTCGATATGTGTTGCATGGGGATGGTTGATCGCAGCCAGATCAGGTCAGCTGAGCCCTCGCACGAGGTGCCGATCTCATCCTGAGAGCCAACAAGGCAAGCTCCCGGAGACCCATTGTCATGGACCTCGCGGAAGCACTGACGGTTCTGGCGACTCGGGCTAATAGACGCTGTGAACTCCACTTCCTTGCAACATCTGAGAGATGGACCGATTCGGTGTTACGTGTGGAGTCGCACTGTAAGAATCGGTTAATCTTGGTTATGATTTCCACTGAAAAGGCGAGTCGGAGCGAGTCAATCCGGTGGGCTCACCCAGTCGAGATGCAGTGTGAATGCGGGTGTCTGGTGGATGATAATCTGAGCTAGATTCTAGCTGCGACATAGGTCGCTAAACTTAGACTCTGCGCTGATCTCAAGTTGCCATAGAAACAAGTGTGCTGGACGAGCGATTACTGTCGATGCTCACTTGAAAATTATCGGCCCTACTTCGGGTAAGAGGGAGCTGTCCCCATCTTCCCGTTTATGGGCGCTGCCGATCATGGATATTAGGACGGTGGCCAGCGCGACTTTGAGGTTGGCCGTGCTTGAGCCTCCATTGAGGTCAGTAGGTCACGCTCAAATCCTTTGGTCTAGGTAGATCCTCGACCTTCCCATAGCTGGGCTCATGCCAACACCAGTTGACCACTACACAGAACTCTCACACATCGGGGGGTGGATCAGCTTGAGCTTTGAAGGAGATCGTTGATTAAAGGCGAGAAGCACCGTGAACGAAGCCTCGCCGAACAGGCATGCCCAGGTGGCGGAATTGGTAGACGCGCTGGTTTCAGGTACCAGTGGTGAAAGCCGTGGAGGTTCGAGTCCTCTCCAGGCAGCCACATTCGCTCGTAACCCTTCGGGAAGAACGGGTCAGGGCGGCGTTATTGGCACTGAGCTGCCGGGTCGTACACACAGGTGGCACTAGGCCCAGCGAGGCGCGGCGACTGCAAACCGCGCACTCGCGTATAATCGCTCCAGTCTACCCGTTGGGAACGCACCGCTGCATGACCCGTGCGAGCCGTTGCGAAAATGCTTTCGCATCGGTCGGCAGCTCACCATCCAGGATTTTTGCCTCGTCGAGCAGGAGATGGGCCGCGTCATCACGGAGCGTTTGTTCGGCATCTCCTAGATTTGCTAGGGCGACAATGAGGTCATGGTGCGGGTTGATCTCCAGCACGGGCTTGGCTGCGGATGTCAGCTGGCCCGCGCGGGCGAGAAGCCGCTCGAGTTGGCGGTCCATGCCGGTCTCGGATGCTACAAGGCAGACGGCACTCTCGGTCAGCCGCTCGGAGGCGCGCACATCGGAGACGGCCTCCCCGAGGGTCGCCTTCACGGATTGGATGAACTGCGTCACCGCTTCTGGTGCCGGTGCACCCGCGTTCTCCTTGGCCTCGGTCAGCGGGATCTGCGCCAGGTCTGCGGCGCCCTGGGTGACCGACTTGAACGGCTTGCCCTCGTAATCGACACCGGCCGTGACCCAGAAACTGTCGACCGCATCGGGTAGCAGCACCACCTCGATGCCGCGCGCCCGGAAGCCTTCGAGCTGCGGCGAGGCCTCGAGCCGGGCGAGATCCGTCCCGGTCACGTAGTAGATAGCGGTCTGGTTCTCCTTGAGGGCGCCGACATAATCCTTGAGCGAGCGCCAGCCGCCACCGGACGCAGTTGTTTTGAACCGGGCCAGGCCCAGCAATGTCGAGCGCCGCTCGAAATCCTCGTAGAGCCCTTCCTTCAGCACCGGACCGAAGGTCTCCCACACCTTGGTGTAAACCTCCGCATCGTTCTGCGCGAGCTTCTCAAGCTCGCTCAAGATCCGGCTGGTCACGCCCTTCTTGATCGCGGCGAGAAGCGGGCTCTCCTGGATCATCTCGCGCGAGACGTTGAGCGGCAGGTCGGCCGAGTCGACGAGCCCTCGTACGAAGCGCAGGTAACGCGGCAGGAGCTCGGCCTCGTCGGTGATGAAGACCCGCTTCACATAGAGCTTCATGCGCCCATGGCGGTCGGGATCGAACAGGTCGAACGGCGTGGAGCCCGGCACGAAGGCCAGCGCCGTGTATTCGTGGCGCCCCTCGGCCCGGAAATGCACCGTCAGGGCCGGCTCGTCGAACTGGCCGGCCACGCTGCGGTAGAAATCGGTGTAGTCCTCAGGTGTGATCTCGGAGCGCGGCTTCACCCAGAGGGCAGCGCCGTCGGCGATCTCCTGCGGCTCCGCTCCGGGCTTCCCGACGATCGCGATCGGCACCGGAACATGGCCCGACTGCTCCTTGACAATGCGCTCGAGCCGGTAACGCTCCGTGTAGGATGTTGCGTCCTCCATCAGGTGGAGGATGACCCGGGTGCCGCGGGCGGGGGCCTCATCCAATGCGATCGGCGCAACCGTATAGGAGCCCTTGCCGTCGGACGACCAGATCGCGGCCTCGTCGCTGCCAGCGCGGCGTGAGACGACGTCGACTCGTTCGGCCACCATGAAGGCCGAGTAGAAGCCGACGCCGAACTGCCCGATCAGCTGGGCTCCTTCGCCGCCCTGAGCGGCCTGGATCCTGTCCATAAAGGCCTTGGTGCCCGAGCGGGCGATGGTGCCGAGCGCCTCGATCATCTCGTCCCGGCTCATGCCGATGCCATTGTCCTCGACCGTCAGGCGGCGGTTGTCGGCATCAGTTATCAGCGTGATCCGGGCCTTGGAATCATCGCCGAGCAGGGCAGGGTGGGCAATCGCCTCGTAGCGCAGCTTCTCGCAGGCATCGGCCGCATTCGAAATCAGCTCGCGCAGGAAGACGTCCTTGTCGGAGTACACCGAGTGCACCATCAGGTGCAGCAGCTTGGCGACATCGGCTTCGAAGGTGTGGCTCTCAGGGGTGGGCATGGTGTCAGAAGTCGTCATGGCGTGAGATAAACCTTGTTGCTCCGGCGGGCGATGAGATGGCCGCGGATGGTCAAGTTTTCAAGCCTGAAAGACTTAGGCGAGGCCGACTGTGTAGAGATCTAGCAGGGGTCGCTTAGCGTGCCGACCGGAACCTCTCGAAGGCAGTAACCTTCTGGGTGTAAGGCTCGACCTCACGCCGGTACACCTCGCGCCGAAGAAACGTGAGCTCCGCCTCGCCGGCCTCCTCATCAACCTCCACCCACCACGATTTTGGGCGTCCGTTGGTCCCGTCATTCCAGCGATAGCCCCGCGCCTTCAGCACGTCCTTCATGTCGAACGGGCTGCTCTCGGCCCAGATGCGCATGAGCGACTTCCGGGCCGAGGCAAGCAGGTGCTTGAAAGGGAGACCAGCCCCCAACGGCAAGGGAGAGGCCAACACCTCAAGCAAGGCATGGCAGTCCTCGACTGCGCGGTGCCCTTGGTGGAACCAGCCACACTGCGTCAGGAGATAGCCCAGCTTCGATCCTTCAAAGCCGAACCCGCTCCAGGCGATCTCGGAATGGGAGCAGGCCCACGCCTTGACGTCGAAGCCCTTAGATAAGCGCTCACAGAAGGGGCGGTCAAAGCGAGCGTTGTGCGCGATGATCAACTCCGCCGGGGCGATGAACTTCTCCACGGCCTCAAGATCGAGCGCTTGGCCGGCGACCATGTCAGGCGTGATCCCGGTCAGGCGAGTGATCTCAGGACTAATAGGTACGCTCGGCTCACGCAGGGCATTGAACGTCCCGATCACATCACCGATTCGGCCTTCCTCATCATAGGTGAAGGCAATCATGCCGAGTTCGATGACCTCGTCCCTTGTATGATCGAGCCCGGTGGTCTCGGTGTCGAGGATGACGGCGATCTTCTCGCCCTGGTGAGGGGTGCGGGACACGACGATCGGGCGTGGTGTCAATCGACGCAGAACCCGATAGTCGCCTGTGGCCTCCAGCATCCGGGCGGCGGTCTCGTAGTTTGGAGCCTTAAAGATCTCACTGCGAGGCTTCGCTTTGATGACAATCTCGCCGACGGGACTCGTCTCGATCGGACCCGGCGGTGCGTCGTAATCTAAGAAAAGGTCAGCCTGGCCCCGCATTCCCATACCTTCCGCCCGCCAACAGGACAGGCCCACGCGTGGGGCCCGGCGGGGCAGACTAGAGGGGGCGGGTCGCTAGATCGTTAATGCACAAGGTATGCGGGAGGGAGTAAAACCGTGGAGTGGGTGGTCTGTCCCGATACATGCAGGCACATCAGTTATACAAGATTGCAGTGGGAGCACCCTGAACCCTATCCAGAATCATCGTCTGACTCTTGTTTTCTGAGGCTCCCAATACGATGTCACGTGGTCCCGATGGTGAGCCCGGACCATGACAGTTCATTTTCCCTTCGACAACACCTACGCGCGCCTGCCTGATCGATTCTATGCGCGCGTAGAACCGGAAGCCGTCACGGCTCCAAGGCTCATCCGGCTGAACCGGGATCTCGCCTTACACCTCGGCCTCGATCCTGATCGCCTCTCCACTCCTGAAGGCGTTGAGCTTTTGTCCGGCAACCGCGTTCCGGATGCGGCGGAGCCCATCGCCATGGCGTATGCGGGTCATCAGTTCGGGAACTTTGTGCCGCAGCTCGGTGACGGCCGCGCCATTCTCCTCGGTGAAGTGGTTGATCGAAACGGCATCCGCCGGGACATTCAGCTCAAGGGTTCAGGTCCGACGCCGTTCTCGCGCCGCGGCGATGGGCGGGCAGCGTTGGGGCCTGTCCTGCGTGAGTATCTCCTCAGCGAGGCAATGGCCGCGCTTGGGCTGCCGACGACGCGTGCGCTTGCGGCAGTGTTGACCGGCGAGACGGTGGCTCGCGAGACGCTCCTTCCCGGAGCAGTTCTCACGCGGGTTGCCTCGGGCCATATCCGGGTCGGCACATTTCAGTTCTTTGCAGCCCGGCAGGACTTGGAGGGGCTACGTCTCCTGGCGGACTATGTCATTGCCCGGCACTACCCACAGGCTGCCGAGAGCGACCAACCCTACCGCGCGTTCCTCGACCAGGTGATCGCCGCCCAGGCAGACCTCATTGCCCGCTGGCTGCACATCGGCTTCATCCACGGGGTCATGAACACCGACAACATGTCCATCGCTGGGGAGACGATTGACTACGGCCCGTGCGCCTTCATGGATTCCTACGATCCGGCGACAGTCTTCAGCTCGATCGACCGGCAGGGCCGCTATGCCTATGGCAACCAACCCCGCATCGGTCTCTGGAATTTGGCCCGGCTGGCCGAGGCGCTTCTGCCGCTCCTGTCCGAGGACCAGGAGAAAGCTGTCGCGGAAGCGAACGAGGCGCTCGAAGCTTTCGCGGGCAAGTTCGAGGCGGCCTATCACGCGGGGCTCAGGCGCAAGCTCGGGCTGCTGACAGCGCGCGAGGAGGACCCGACGCTTGCAGGTGATCTCCTGAAGGCCATGGCCGAGAACCAGGCTGACTTCACCCTGACCTTCCGGCGGCTGAGCGATGCTGCCGCTGGTCTTGAGGGAGACGAGGCCGTCCGAAACCTCTTCATCAATCCACTTGCTTATGATGCTTGGGCCACCCGCTGGCGCGAGCGGTTGAGCCTTGAACCGCAAGGTGGTGTCAGGCGCCAAGCTGCCATGCGCGCGGTTAATCCAGCCTTTATCCCGCGCAATCATCGCGTGGAGGCGATGATACAAGCTGCGGTGGAGCAGGGCGACTTTGCTCCGTTCGAGGAGCTTCTGATGGTCCTCTCGCGTCCCTATGAGGACCAGCCAGCCTTCGCCCACTATTCCGAACCACCGGAACCACATCAGCGCGTCTATCGGACATTCTGCGGGACGTAACGCCAGACGGGCGCCTCAGTCGTTTCGCACCTGGGTCGTTCACCAGATCTGGTGCCGCACCTCCAGCGTCCGACGAGGAACTCCCCTGGACATCGAAATTTCTCCGCGGCTTTTGCCTCCGCCCGGTGACCATTTTGCATGCTGGACGGAGGGATGCGTGAGAGTTCACTTGGCCGGGGCAGCCAAATGCCGGAACATATGTTGGCGTGCTTCGTCGTCCATCTCAGTTTTGAAGCTGTGCTTCTCCTTCAGCGCGGAAGCGGCCTGAGCGGCCGGGCGAGCGCTGATTTCATCGAAGAAACGCTTGAGGTTCGGGAAGTCCCCCCACGCGTTCTCGCCTAGGATGAACGGCACCATACGCGTCCATCCCCACAGGGCCATGTCAACGATGGTGTAAGTCTCTCCACCATGTAGCGCTGCTTGGATAGACGCGCATCAATGATGCCGTAATGCCGTTTCGCTTCGTACAGATAACGATTGACGGCATAGTCCTTGGGTTCAGGAGCAAAGTGCTTGAAATGCACGGCTTGGCCTGAGAATGGGCCGACGCCCGTTGCAATGAACATCAGCCACGAGAGAAGCTCACCCCGCGCAACCGGTGTGCTGTCGGGCAGGAACTGTCCGGTCCTCTCCGCAAGATAGAGCAGGATCGCGTTCGAGTCGAAGACCTTTGCGCCGGTGTCCTGATCGATGATCACAGGCACCTTGCCATTCGGATTGATGGCCAGAAAGTCCGGCTGGTGCTGCTCGCCTCTACGGGTATCCACGGGCTTGAGCTCATACGGTACAACCACACGGCAGAGCCGATTCTTTCCACCGGGAACGGTGACAGGCGTCACCGAGATAAAGGGCGACTTTCATTCCTCCTCTATCCCTCTCCGTGATCACTCGCCCATCAACCTCACGGCGCCCATATGACAAACTCCGCGATTCACAACTGCATATGCCGATCAGGGCCAAGAATGAGCTTTGCGGAGCGCGTTCACCATAATACAATGCCATTCTAATTTTAGAAGGGATAGCAAGTATTGAAACGCGCGCCTAAGGCACAGGATACGACGGACACAGCGCTAAAGGTTGCAAGCTTGGAGCGTGCGCTGACGGTGCTTAAAGTCTTTGAAACTAAGGATGAGCCCGTCACATTAAGCCACATAGCTATCGAAACCGGCCTCTACAAAAGCACGATCCTGCGCTTGTTGCTGTCGTTCGAAGGCTTCGGATACATCCGTCGCACAGAAGAAGGTCTCTACACGTTGGGTCCCGGCGTGTTTCGGTTGGGCGTGAAGTATAGGAAACAATTCCGGCTCGACACGGCTCTCAACGCCGTACTGCAAGGTCTTGTCGATCAGGGCACTGAAAGCGCCTCATTCCATATCAGGGAAGGCCATAATCGTGTCTGCATTGCACGGATCGACAGCAACCACCCAACCCTCGACAGGGTGAGCGTGGGTGACGTGCGTCCCCTTACGCTGGGAGCGGCGAGCAAAGTGATCCGCGCATTTAGCGACAATCTCTCAGATCCAGAATTCGAAGATGTTCGTCAAAGCCGGATCGCATTTTCCTATGGTGAGATCGACCCTTCCTGCTGGGCGATCGCTTCGCCAGTTTTTACGATCAGCGGCCGAGTCCTGGGGGCAATTTCCCTGTCCGGACCAAAGGAGCGCTTTACCCAAGAAGCCATCCTTAGGATGCGGACCTTGCTGCTCGACGCAGCGAAAGAGTTGTCGGACATGGCCATCGCCGACAACCTCGTTTCGCCTGCTGGGCAATATAGGGTGCTTGTCCGCACCTGAGATGCGAAGCTGCCTGCAGCTGGCCCCGGGTTTTCCCGGTGAGCCCGCCTCAGGTCGACTTGTCCGTCTGGCAACGTAGCGGCTGCAGATTGTTCGCCTTGGCCCAAAAGTCGGTGAGCGATGAGGTGTCGCTGTCGCCATAACCGGCCGATGCAGCCAAGCGGAATATATCGCGTGCCGTATTGCCCATCGGCAGAGCGACGCGGCTGCTTGCCGCCGCGTCGCAAGCGAGCGTCAGGTCTTTGAGACCTAGTGTCAAAGCAAAGCCGGGGGTGAGATCGCCGGCGAGAACCTTGGCTCGCCATTTGTCGCGCAGTTGGCCATTGCTGGCCGTGGTCCCCAAAAGCACCTCCAGCGTGCGATCGAGTTCAAGTCCGAGGGCGGTCGCGAGTGTCAGGGCTTCGGAGTTGATCTGGCAATAACTTAATACCATGAAGTTGTTGACGAGCTTGGTGCGCGTGCCATGCCCAGCTGGTCCGCAATGAAGAATGGTTGTGCCCATCGCGGCAAGCAAGGGGCTGATACGCTCAAGAACTTGGGTCTCGGCCCCGACCATGAACAGCGACTCACCACGGTCAGCATGTGCGGCCAACCGCCCGACTGGCGCATCCCCAAAGTACAGACCGTACAAACCGGCCTGCTCCGCCAGCAGATCAACCGTATCGACATCGACAGTGGACAAATCGATGATGATGGTACCGGGCCGGGCAGCTGCGAAAATTCCATCCGACCCCAAGGCGACGCTGCGGACTTCGCGTGGGCCCGGCAGCATCAGAAAGATGACGTCGGAATTTGCGGCGAGGCTGCCTAGGCTCTCAGCCTTGCTGACATTGCCACCGTGCACCATGGCCGCTCGTTCTGCAACGGCATCCAACACCGTCATTCGTACGCCACTTGCCGCCAGATTTCGTGCAAGAGCGAGTCCCATTCGCCCAAGACCGACAAATCCGACGTTCATGGCCGCTTGCGATGCCGGCAGGCCGTCGGCGAACCCAGGTGCTGTCATTGGAAATCTCCGGCTGACTAATTTGGACGATTGACATTCAAACTTTCCGACTTGTAATTAGAACGTCGTTCTGAAAAGTGCAATCAATAAGAGGCGCCTCGTCAAACAAACTCCCAGCAAGCAGCCTCCGCTGCATGCGTTCGATCGGGTTGCGTTTCGCCGTCCAGGCGGCCGAAGGAGGGTTAAGTTGATTTTAGAGTTTCCCGCGGCAGCCCGCTGGATGCGTGGCAGTGGTCCCGTGCTTGAGACGATCAATCCGGCAAACGGTGAGGTTCATGCCGCGATCGGAACGCCGTCTTCTGCCGAAGTGGAGGCGATTTGCTCCGACGTGTCTCACTCGTCGGCATTGCGCTCCTGGCAGAGCATGCTGCCCCATCAGCGTGCCGCCGTGTTGCATCGCATCGCCGACGGTCTGGTCGCGGGCGCTGAGCCCATGGCCCGGGCGCAGATGCTGGAAAACGGCAAGACGTTGAAGGAGTGTCGCGCTCAGGCTGCGAGTGCGGCCGGTGTCTTTCGGTACTACGCCGGTGTTTGCGAAACGATGGAATCCACCATGCCGCCGCCGCGCGGTAACTGGCTGGGCCTGACCACTCATGAGCCTTACGGGCTGATTGCGGCGATAACGCCTTGGAACTCGCCGCTGACAATGGAGTCTCAGAAGGTTGCGCCTGCCCTGGCAGCAGGAAACGCCGTTGTGCTCAAACCGTCTGAAGTGACGACGCTGCCGGCGCTTGAACTTGCTCGGATTTGCGAAGAGGCGGGGTTGCCGAAAGGGTTGCTGTCAGTGCTGCCCGGCTACGGAACGGAGGTGGGACCTGCGCTGATCGGCCATCCTGACGTGAGGATGGTGACTTTCACCGGTGGAACCGAAACCGGCCGCCGCATCGGCGAGCAATGCGCCCGGCGCCTGATCCCGGTGGCGCTCGAACTCGGCGGGAAATCTCCTCACATCTTGTTCGAGGATGCCGATATTCCCACAGCGTGCGAAGGGATTATCGACGGCATCTTCGAAGGCCTTGGCCAGTCTTGCATCGCGGGATCGCGCCTCTTCGTTCATCGCAGCCGAATGGAGGAGGTGCTGGAGCGCTTGACTGAAATGACCGAAAAGCTGCGCGTGGGCCTTCCGACCGACCCGAATGTGGACTTCGGATCGCTATCGTCGCATCAGCATCGTGCCAGGGTCGAGCAATATGTTACGCTGGCACGCGAGGAAGGTGCGACTGTCCTTGTCGGCGGATCACGCCCGACCGATCCGGCGCTCGCCGCAGGCGCTTTCTATCTGCCAACCATTCTGACGGGCTTGTCGAACCGCTCCAGGGTCTGTCAGGAGGAGATCTTCGGACCGGTTCTGTGCGTACTGCCGTTCGACGACGAAGCGGACCTGATCGATCAGGCCAACGGAACAGCTTTCGGATTGGCTTGCGGTATCTGGACCGCCGACTATCGGCGCGGTCTCAAAGTGGCGCGGGCAATCGCAGCAGGAACGGTCTGGATCAACACCTACAAGAAGCTGAGCATCGCCGCACCGTTCGGTGGCTACAAGGACAGCGGTCTCGGTCGTGAGAAAGGCCTGGCTGGCATGCGACTCTATCAGCAGACCAAGAGCATCCTCCTGGCAACCGAATGACAGCGGGCATTCCAATGACACAAACTTCTACCGTCGCTAATCCCGATACCGGAGCCATTACTGGCTGCATCGGCTTCATCGGGCTGGGGGTCATGGGGAGCGGAATGTGCCGCAACCTGATCAGGCGTGCGCCTCGTGCGAGTTTCTTCGTTCACGATCCGCGCCCCGAGGCAGCGGCCCCATTCGTTGGCCTCGGTGCGCAAGTTGCGGCTATCGCCGAGATAGCCGCTCAGTGCGACGTCATCTTGATGTCCCTGCCGAACGGGGAGGCCGTTGAGCAGGTGCTATCGCAAATGCTGCCGAATCTGAGAGCGGGCTCGGTGGTCATTGATACCTCGACCAGCCCTGTAGCGCAGACGCGCAGTTTCGCCGAGCAGGTGAAGCAACGCGGCGCGGCTTGGCTCGACGCGCCCATTGCTCGCACGCGGGAGGCGGCTGAAACCGGCACCCTCAGCATCATGGTTGGCGGTGCGGACGAGGACCTGACGCGCGTGCGGCCGATCCTGGAATGCATGGGCACCGATGTATCGCATTGTGGAAGCGTCGGCGCCGGTCAGGTGGTCAAGATCCTCAACAATATGGTCCTGTTCCAGACGGTCAACGCCTTGTCCGAGGCCTTGGCGATCGCGCGTGAAGCCGGTGTTCCCGGTGAGGTTCTCTTCGACGTGCTGTCAAAGGGGTCCGCGGACAGTTTCGCACTGCGCAATCATGGAATGAAGGCCCTTCTGACAGGGAACTTCCCACTGCGTGCATTCTCAACCAGCTATGCGCGCAAGGACAATAGCTATGCGCTCCAACTCGCCTCGGATTTCGGCGTCAAGGCCGAGGGGGCCCAGCTTCTGGATCGCATCTTCGACCGTGCCGAGGCGGCTGGGCTGAAAGACAAGTATTTCCCGGTCATGCACCAGCTGCACCAAGCTCAAGACTGACTTCCTTCCCGAGCCATGCGACATCTGATAATATCGCGCAATGAACATCGCGATTACGAGAAAGTCAGAGCGCCGTCGGGCCGAGATCATCGACGCTGCGATCCGACACTTTAACCGATCGGGTTTGAACGGCGCGACCTTGGGCGGTATCGCCGCCAGCGTCGGCATGGTGACGAATGGCGTCGCCTATTACTATCGGCGCAAGGAGGATCTGGCCGCGGCCTGCATGATCCAGTCGCTCGCAGAACTGGTCGATATCATCGGCCAAGCTGTGGCCGTCGACGATCCGGCTCTGCGGCTCGAGCGGCTGCTTGCCGCATGGTTTGCCAGGCTTGCTGATGGCGTGACCGGGAAAGCCACCCCGGTGATGGTGTTCAATGACATTCGCGCGCTAACACCGCCGCAAAGCAACGAGGTCTTTCCCGAATACTACCGCCTTTTCCGTGTTCTGCGCGGCATATTCAACGGCACCTCGATAGGTGGCGATCCCGTGGCGCGCAATGCGCGTACGCATCTGCTGCTGTCGATTCTCCACGCAGCGCAAGAGTGGTTCGTCGCGCAATGCGAGGCGCGCGACCACGCCAGAGTGGCGGCGCGGCTGGCGCTCATTCTGAAAAGCGGCCTGGGAGGAGTGGCGCCCCAAATCATGCTGTCTTTGCCGGACCCCGACCCGGACGCCGATCCGATGCGGGTTGCCTATCTGCGTGCCGCAACGCGTCTGATCAACCAGCATGGCTATCGCGGCACGTCCGTCGAGAGGATTGCAGGAGAGCTTAATCTCACCAAAGGTTCATTCTATCACCATATCGATGCCAAGGACGACCTTGTGACCGCCTGTTTCGAGCGGACATTCGCCGTTCTGCGCCAAGCGCAGGATCTGGGATTCGAGTCTTCCGGAAACGGTGCGGAAAGGCTAGCGACCACGGTCGGAGCTTTGCTGGGATGGCAATTGTCGGAGGCTGGGCCGATGCTGCGGATTTCGGCATATAACAGTCTCCCGGAGAGCATCCGCCCGACGATCCGTCATGCGGGTGATCGACTTGTGGAGCGTTTCGCCTGGCAAATCAGCGATGCGCAGGCCGATGGTTCGATGCCTGTTCGCGATGCGATCATCGGCGCGCGCGTTCTCCACAGCATGCTGAATGCAGTTATCGAATTGGAGTGGTGGGTTTCCGAAAGAGGGCAGGCCAGAGCGCTTCCGCATTATACTCTGGCGCTGTTCAGCGGCTTGTTTGCTCCGCTGGCCGGTGAGGACTAGAGCTGTTTTCACTGGCGTGAAAACAGCTCACTTCTGTGGTTCGCCCCCATCTGGAGGGGCGAACCGGATCCGCTTCGCCGAAAAGTGCTCTAGGCTGGCAACCATCCACCACGTGCCGCACATTTGCGAAGGTATTGCGCGGGGGCGAACCGTTCGCCATGCACGTTCTCCAGCGCTTCCAGCCGTGTGACGATCTTGGCCAATCCATTTTGTTCAGCCCAGAACATCGGTCCGCCCGTTACCAGCGGCCAGCCATAGCCATTGATCCAGACCAGATCGATATCCGAAGCCCTGGCGGCGATGCCCTCGGCCAGGATGCGAGCCCCTTCGTTGATCATCGGCAGGATCAACCGATCCGCGATCTCCTGATCCTCCACTACACGCGGCACATGACCGTTCCGGGTCCCAAAATCGCGGATCATGTCCTCCACAAGCGGTGACACCACCGGCTTGCGGTCGGCGCCGTAGTCGAAGAAGCCGGCACCGGTTTTCTGGCCTCTCCTGCCGGCTTCGCACAACAGATCGCGAATGGTCTCTCCACGCGAGGTCTCGGCCGACCACCCAAGGTCCAGTCCCGCAAGATCGTGCATCGCGAAAGGTCCCATCGGAAAGCCGAATGCGACGGCGACACGGTCGACATCCTGCGGTCGCGCGCCCTCCAGTATCAGGCGCATCGCCTCGTCCTGACGTTGTTCCAGCATGCGGTTGCCGATGAAGCCATGGCAGACGCCTGAAAGAACGGCCACCTTTCCCATGCGCCGCGCCAGGGAGAACGCGGTCGCCAGCACCTCGGGAGCCGTCGCTGCACCTTGAACCACCTCGACCAGCCGCATGATGTTCGCCGGCGAGAAGAAATGCATGCCCAGCACCTGCCGAGGGCGGGCGGTCGCGGCTGCGATCTGATTGATGTCGAGATAGGAGGTGTTGCTGGCGATGATGGCCGCAGGTGGCAGAATTCGGTCGAGTTCCCTGAAAAGGGTAGTTTTAACCGCCATATCCTCGAACACTGCTTCGATGACGAGATCGCTGTCGACCTGCCCGGAAAGGTCGTCACAAGGGGTTATGCGGGCAATGCGCGCCTCGGCTTCTTCCATGGTGAAGCGCCCTCTTGAAGCCGACCCCCGCAGGGCTTTCGCCATCGTCTCCAACGCCTTGGCCGCGGCACCGGGAACCGCGTCGGATATGGTGACCGTAAGACCGGCGCTGGCCAAGGCCATGGCAATGCCTCGGCCCATCGTGCCTGCTCCGATGACGCCGACCCGCTCGACGGGGAGCGGCTCTGCCCCTTTCAGCGCTTCGGGCCGCTGTGCATGCCGCTCGGCAAAGAAGACATGGCGCAACGCTGCCGATTGCGGGCCGCTGACCAACTCTTCGAACAGCCGACGCTCAACTGCCAGACCCTCTTCAAACGGGAGGTCGAGAGCAGCCTCGACACACCGGATGATGCGTTCAGGAGCATCCTGTCCACGGAACTTCCGAGCGTTGGCAGCGCGAAATGCTTCGATGACGCTGCGATTCGCTCGCACGGAAGCAAGACGTTCATCTCTATCACGCGTGCGGGTCAGCGGAGCGTTCTCTGGTCGGTTCTCGCGTGCAAACTGCAGACCCAGCATGCGGGGTGTCGCGTCGCCGACCAGGTCAAGCAGCCCGTCGGCCTGCGCCATTGCCGCCGGCACATGATTGCCACTGGTCATCATCTCCAGCGCCTTTTCAACGCCAACCAGCCGGGGCAGCCGTTGCGTGCCTCCGGCGCCGGGCAGGATGCCCAGCTTCACTTCCGGGAGGCCGACACGTGCGTCTTGCGTCGCAACCCGGTAGTGGCAGGCCATTGCCAGTTCCAATCCGCCGCCGAGCGCTGTGCCGTGAATGGCAGCAATGATCGGAAAAGGGGCGCTTTCGACGGCTTCCAGCATTGTGGGAAAGCCCGGCTCCTGCACCGGCTGGCCGAGTTCCGTAATGTCGGCGCCGGCAAAGAAGGTACGCCCTGCACAGGTGAGCACGACCGCACGGGGCCGATCCGCAGACGACAGCAGATGTTCAAGAGCTTGACAAATGCCGCTTCGCACCCGGTGCGACAGCGCGTTCACAGGCGGCGCGTCAATGGTGATGATCGCAACCTCACCATCGCGGTCGAGAGTTGTGACGTTGTTTATGACGAGGGAGGTGGTCATTGTGGCTGTCCATTCCATGGGATCTGAATCAGAAGATCTCAAACAAGCCAGCCGCGCCCATGCCGCCGCCGATGCACATGCTGACGATGCCGTAGCGGGCGCCTCGACGCTTGCCTTCGATCAGGATATGACCGGCCATTCGGGCGCCCGACATGCCGTAGGGGTGGCCGATGGCGATCGCCCCGCCATTGACGTTCAAAAGATCCGCAGGAATTCCGAGACGGTCGCGGCAATAGACAGCCTGAGAAGCAAAGGCCTCGTTGATCTCCCACAGACCGATATCAGACGCCGTCAGGCCGTGGCGCTGCAGAAGTTTCGGAATGGCGAAAACCGGTCCGATGCCCATTTCGTCGGGGTCGCATCCCGCGACTGCGATGCCGCGGAAAGCTCCAAGAGGCTGCAAGCCACGCCGGCTGGCCTCGGCTGCCTCCATCAGTACGCAGGCCGATGCGCCGTCTGAAAGCTGAGAGGCATTGCCCGCCGTGACGAAACGTCCTTCCGGCACAACCTGGCCACCCTTGAACACGGGTCGCAGGCGGGCGAGATCCTCGAATGTGGTTCCGGGACGGTTTCCCTCGTCACGGGTCAGCGTGACCTCGTGATGCGTGACGGCGCCGCTCGCCTTGTCTGTGACTTCCATGATCGCCGTCAGGGGCACGATTTCAGCGTCGAAGCGGCCAGCAGCCTGCGCGGCTGCAGTGCGCTGCTGGGAGGCTAGCGCAAATTCGTCCTGAGCATCGCGAGAGACGCCATAGCGCTCTGCCACGATTTCAGCGGTTTCGATCATCGAGATGTAGAGGGACGGGATTTTCTCCTCGAGCCGAGGATCTCGCGCTTTGTAGCTGTTGGCGTGAGCGTTCTGCACAAGAGAAATCGATTCAACGCCTCCTGCCACGGCAATGCTGTGGCCCTCCAGTACGATGCCCGAGGCTGCGGCTGCAATGGCGGCTAGGCCCGACGAACATTGTCGGTCAAGGCTCATGGCCGCGACGCTGGTAGGCAATCCGCCGGAAAGTGCCGCTTGGCGCGCAATGTTGAAGCTGGTCGCGCCCTGCTGCCACGCCGCTCCCATGATGACGTCTTCAATCTCCGCGGCTTCTACTCCGGCGCGCGACACGGCTGCCGCGATTGCGTGTCCGCCCAACGTCTGCGGCTGGGTCGCATTGAAGGCACCCTTATAAGCGCGCCCGATCGCGGTGCGGGCAGTTGAAACGATAACGGCTTCACGCATGGCGTTCTCCTTCAAAGATGGTCCGGGCCTCACCGCCACGGCCGGCCGAGCTAGGACAAGGCTTGCCATGGAGAAAAAGTTTTTGCAATATCGGTATGCTGATTTAGATGGACAGAGCCAGCGTTTTTATGATTTGAGGTAGGAATACTGCATAATCGGAATTCTACAGACTCGAGGATCTGCGTGTACGACCCATTCCTTGCAGAAGAAGCCGCTTTTCGCGATGAAGTGCTGGACTACGTTCGCACTCGCCTTCCAGAACACATTCGGCGCAAGCAGCGCGATCATCAGGATCTGACCCGCGAAGAGTTGACCGAGTGGACGCTGATCCTGAACGAGCGGGGCTGGGGCGCACCGCATTGGCCTGTCGAATGGGGCGGCACGGGATGGAGTCCGCTTCGCCGCCAGGTCTTTCTGGACACCCTGCAGGCAGAGCATGCGCCAGACACGCTGTCCTTTGGCACCAGCATGGTTGGGCCGGTGATCTGCGCTTTCGGCTCAGAGGAACAGAAGCGGCGGTTTTTGCCGCGCATCCTCACGCTTGAAGATTGGTGGTGCCAGGGTTTCTCGGAGCCCGACGCGGGTTCGGATCTCGCAAGCCTTCGTACCAGCGCCGTCAGGCGGGGAGACCGCTACATCGTCAATGGTCAGAAGACCTGGACCACATTGGGGCAGTACGCCGACTGGATATTCTGTCTAGTGAGGACCGATACGAACGCCAAGCCGCAGGCGGGAATATCCTTCTTGCTGATCGACATGCGCAGTGCCGGGATCTCGCTCCGCCCCATCCGCACGATCGACGGAGGATACGAGGTCAACGACGTCTTCTTCGACGAAGTGGAGGTGCCGGTCGAAAACCTGGTTGGTGAGGAGAACAAGGGCTGGAACTACGCCAAGTTTCTTCTCGGCAATGAGCGTACCGGAATTGCCCGCGTGGGATTATCGCGAGCGCTGCTGCGGCGGGTGCGCGAGTGGGTGAGTTCGGCCCGCGACAGCGCGGCTTTAAACCGTATACGCGATCGAATGTTGCGGCTCGAGGTGGAGTTGCGCGCACTGGAAGTCACTCAAATGCGAATCTTGGCTGGAGCGCCTGAGCTTGGGGGAAGTGCCGCCAGTATTCTGAAATTGCGAGGCTCCGAACTGCAGCAGAACATTTCACGACTAATGCTTGATATCGCGGGCTCTGCTGCGATCGGGGCGACATCGCCGGTCTCGCCTGATTGGTCCGCGACAATCGCGGACACTTTCCTGAATTGGCGCAAGGTGTCGATCTATGGTGGCTCGAATGAGGTGCAACGCAGCCTCATTGCTCGGCAGGTTCTGGGCGGCCAATTGGGTAGGGGGATGGGCAGATGACACTAATCGATACTGAAGAACAGATTCTGCTGCGCGACATGTTGCGCCGCTATTTCACCGATCGTCGCGAAGCCGCCGACCATGCTCGCAATTCCGATGCAGTTCCGGCGCGGGAGGACTGGACGGCTTTGGCAGAACTCGGCCTGCCCGGCCTTCTTCTGGACGAGGATTGGGGTGGCTCAGGCTGCGGGCCCGCGGAATTGGCGATTGCCGCTGCGGAAATGGGCCGCGCACTTTTGCCGCTGCCATATGCGGAATGCGCCGTGATGGCTGCGGGACTGGTGCAGGCCTCGGCGCCATCCGATATCCGAGACAGGGTTCTTGTCGAGATTGCGAGCGGCGCGGCGCTGGCGGCTTTTGTCGATGGTCGGGGCGGCAAGCTCATCTTGAGCGAAAGTCACATGCTGTCGGGACATGTCCACGAGGTTGCTGGCGGCATGCTTGCGGACCGTTTTGTCGTGGCTGTCTGCGATCAGGCTGGACAGGAGATGCTTTGGTTGGTCGATGCCGGCTCGCCAGGCGTCAAGCGCTCCGGATTGCCGCGTGTTGCTGCAGGAGCTGGCCTCAACTTCGAGGACGTCGGCGCCCGGCTTCTGGATCAAGGTGAGGCAGTCCGCTTCGCTCTTGAGAAGGCCGAAGATCTCACCGCACTTTGCCGTCTTGCTGATACCGTTGGCACGATGGATGAGATGTTGCTGCTGACTGTCGAGCACTTGAACACGAGGCAACAGTTCGGTCGGGCGCTCGCCACTTTTCAGGTGTTGCAGCATCGTGTGGCGGAGATGTTCACCGAGTTGGAAATGGCACGCAGCATGTTACTCGATCTCGTGGCGCATTCGCTGCCGGGTGCCGACCCGGTGCGGCGTCGGCACGCGGTGGCAGCGGCCAAATTGCGGATCGCGTCAGCACTCGACCTGATTGGGCCGGGAGCGATCCAGCTGCATGGGGGCATGGGCATGGCTTGGGAGCACCGGGTTGGTCATCTCGTCCGCCGCGCGACCGCGACCGGTTTGCGGCTCGGCGGAGAAAGCGAGGGGCTTGATCATCTGGCCGCAGCGCCCGCCTTTTTGACAGCATGAGCCGACGGAAATGCAAATGCCCGCGGTCAAGACCGCGGGCATTTGGTGGGTTGCGATCTGTTGGAAGATGCCGCGCACGCGGCATCCTGCTCAGCGGATGAACTGATTGACGAAATCTGTGCCCAATCCGACCTTCTCATAATGCCGACGGCACATTTCAATACGATCGAAGACGTCGGTATAATTCACGAGGTTTCCCTGTGGATCGAAATACAGCATCGAGCCTGTCACCATGAACCAGGTGATCATCTCCTCGACATCTTCATCAACGACAAGCGTATGCGTTTCGCCCGGCGGTTCGAAAACATAGCTGCCCTCGGTCGCGATCCAGTCATGCTCGAGATAGCGCCACTTGCCCTTGATGACGTAGCCGTGAACTGGGCCGGGATGACGATGACAGCTGACGACACCGGCGGCACGCACGCGCAGCAGACTGGTCCAGTAACCTCCCACGGTGTTCAGAAGTAGCGGTCGAAACCACACATTCGGTTCCATCGGAACCCAGACGCGTTCGTCGTCGGGTTCGGCTTTGAGCACGACCTCAGGAATGATGCCTGCTGGCTGGCGCTCTGGTGGAACAGGAGGGGGGAATTTGGTCATTCTGGTCGTCTCCCTAAACCGATGATGCAGTGGCTCGATTCTGTCGTAGATATCGGCTCGACAAATTTAGAACGGCGTTCTACTATCATCGAAGCTGTGCTTGTGCGTCAAGCGAATTCTCCGGAAAGACGAGGAATGAGATGGATTGTCACTCTATGATGGACGTTCCGCTGCTGCTGTCATCCATCCTGGACTATGCGGCGGATTGGCATGGGGACACGGAGATCGTGGCACGTCGGATCGACGGATCGATTATCCGCAGCAATTATGGACGCACACGGCAGCGTGTTTCGGCTTTTGGTTCTGCCTTAGAAGACCTCGGTGTCGCTCACGGCGAACGCGTTGCAAGCCTGTGCTGGAATACGCTGGAGCACTTTGAGCTGTTTTACTCGGTGCCGAGCATCGGCGCTGTTCTGCATACGGTCAATCCGCGGCTTTCGGACGATCACATCATTTATATCTTGAACCATGGTGGGGCGCGTACTCTCGTGTTCGACCCGGAATGCGCACCGATCGTGATGCGTGTCCTGCCGCGCCTCGCCTCCATCCAAAATCTCATTTTCATAGACGAAGACGGGCCAGTTCCCGACTTTGGCCGCCAAGTGCTGTCCTACGAAAGTCTGATTGCTGCGCATCCAACCGTCGGAGCCTCCCGTGAGTTTGATGAGCGCTCGGGCGCGGTTCTGTGCTACACGTCGGGAACCACGGGAAATCCCAAGGGCGTGCTCTACACTCATCGCTCGCTCGTTCTCATTGCTGTCACCAGCATCGCGAAGGATTTCTTCGCGCGTTATGGCAACGGCCAACTGGACACGTACATGCCCATTGCCGGTGTGTTTCACGCCACCGGCTGGAGCTTTCCGCACACGGCCCCGATCTCCGGAAGTCGGCTGGTGCTTCCGGGGCGTGCCTTTGATGCTGCATCGCTTTGCGAACTGATCGAAACCGAACGGGTCAACATCATCGGCGCTGTTCCAACGGTGCTGCAGACCATGCGTGAGCATCTGGAGAAGAAAAACCAAGTTCTGGATTCGCTGACCACAATTCTGTGCAGTGGAGCCCCGGTGCCTGCACCTTTAATCCGGTACTTCGAAGAGGTTCAAGGGGCCGACCTGATCCAGACCTGGGGCATGACGGAATCTCTGTGCTCGAGCCGCGGTACATTGCGTCCCGGTGCCTCGCTGTTGCCCGCGGAGCAGCGCGTTCTTTCCGGTCGCGCCTCCTGGGGCACGCGAATTCGGATCGCCGATGACAATGACGTCGTGCTGCCCAATGACGGCACGACCATTGGTCATCTCCAGGTGCGTGGACCCTGGAGCGCGAACGGCTATTTCAATGAACCGGCAAGCCCGCTCACCGATGATGGCTGGCTCAGGACCGGCGACATGGCCACGATCGATGCTACGGGCGGCATTCGTATTCGCGATCGTTCCAAGGACGTCATCAAATCTGGTGGCGAGTGGATTTCCTCGGTCGAGATAGAGGCTCAGGTCATCAGATTGCCCGGTGTGCGCCATGCGGCAGTCATCGCCATCCCACACCCACGATGGCAGGAGCGGCCGCTGCTGATCCTGCAGCCTGAAACCGGCGCAACAGTCGACAAAGAGGCTGTTATGGCCCACCTTTCCGAGCGAGTCGCCAAGTGGTGGTTGCCTGACCGGATCGAGGAGGTCGCGGAAATGCCGCTATCGTCCACAGGCAAGATTCTGAAATCAGAACTTCGCAAGCAGTTTCCCGCATGACGCAGATCAAGAGACCCTTGCCGCCGGAGGCCGGTGTGCCGGTACTCGAAACCGTTGTTGCGCCTGAATGGCTGGATCATAATGGACATATGAATGTCGCCGGCTACCTCGTGGCCTTCGACCGTGCCTGCTGCAAATTCTGCGCCAGTGCCGGCATCGGTCCCGACAGGATAGCTTCCAGCGGCCATACTATTTTTATCGGTCAGGCGAATCTGGTCTACCGCCGCGAGGTGCATGATGACGATTATCTCGTGATTGCAGCGCGTGTGCGCGGGATGTCGTCGGATCGGTTCATTTTGCATATGGCATTGTACAAGCTTGCATCGGACGGGAGTTTCGAGCTGGCGGCGGCATGCGAAGAGCTGGCTGTATGCATCGCCATGAAAACCCGCCGTCCCGCACCTTTCCCGCCTGCGGTTGGGGCTTGGTTCGCACAAGCTTGTGAGGCAGACGCCAGCCTGCCTGCTCCCCGCATCACACTAGGGCCGGTCAATGTGGCCGCTCGCAGCCGCGGGAACGGAGAAACAAGGACATGACCATGCGCATTATCGGATTTCCATCGCTATACGTGCAGGGGCCGGGGGCGTTGCGCGAACTGCCGCGCTGCCTTGACGCTGTAGCCGGTCGCGGAACACCGGCGGCAATCGTCGACCCATTCGTTGCGCCGCTTTTCCGCGATCTCTCCGACGTCGAAGGCATGAAGGTGATAGAATTCGCCGGCGAATGCACGATGGGTGAAATCTCTCGCTTGGTCGCAACGCTGCGAGACGATTCCATCGGTGTCATTCTGGGGGCGGGCGGTGGCAAGGCATTGGATACGGCCAAGATGGTGGCGCATGAGTTGGGTTTGCCGATAATCATCGCTCCGACCGTCGCTTCAAGTGACGCGCCGACGAGTCGGATTGCTGCCATCTACGACGATCATCATCGAATCATTTCGGTGCCGCGATTGCGGCGCAATCCCGATGCGGTGATCGTCGATACGGACATCATCAGGAAGGCCCCGGCCCGGTTCTTCGCGGCCGGCATCGGCGATGCGATAACCAAGAAGTATGAGGTTGCCGAATCCGTCCGCGCCGGGAACCTCAATTTCTTCGACGGTGCGCCTGTCGGGCTTGCTCTGTTGCTTGCCGAGGAGTGTGGTGCGGTTCTCTACCGAGATGCAGAGGCGGCACTGACTGCGGTGCGCGAGGGGCGTGAAGATCCCGCGATTGAACGTGTCGTCGAGGCGACCGTGCTTTATTCCGGCCTGGCTTTCGAGGGCGGCGGTCTGTCGGTGGCACATGGCATGCTGCGCGGTCTGACGGCTCGCCCGGAAACCCTGACGGTTCTACACGGTGAACTGGTCGCCTACGGCGTTCTGGTTCAGGAGGTGCTGGCCGGCTCTCCTCCCGATGAGATTAAGAGACTGCGAGACTTTCTGACCAGGCTCGGGCTGCCCGTAAGCTTGACGCAGATCGGGTTGGGCAGAGTGGGGCGTGAGGCCATAGATCGCATAGCGGCCATGACATTCGAGGCGAACTATATCGCGAGCCAGACGGCTGCGAGGGGCATCACTCCGAGCAGCCTTGCTCAGGCCATCGTTGATACCGAAGCTCTCTGAGGGCGTGCTGCACGAAGAGTCCAGGAGAGCGGCCTTGATGTGCCCCTGACGTCTGCAGCAACAGGGGCGGCATTCTGCAATTGGTTGGTCGTGGATCCTATCGACGATGGCCTGAACTCGACGTTCCTTTCGAATGAATCCCGTACAGTGCGGGCCACCTGTATTCGGTGATCTCCCGTCCTCCGACGAACAGATCCCTTGAGTTCACGAGTGTCCAACTTCCCGAAAGCCCTCTCCTGAGGAGGAAAAGCGCTGGCACGACGAGAAAGCACTCGCCAGGGCGTATTCAGCCCCCGTTTCCTCCTGAGAAAACGAGAATTTTGCATGCCTGGTATGACGCGCTTGCCCTTCATTTTGGGGATTTGAAGGACTTTGCGCTACGGTTGATGTAAGATTTGCTTGACGGGTTTAGCATGACCCCTGCATATTGGAACGGCGTTCTAATAATTTTAAGGTGGCGTCAGTCCATCGGGCCATGGCAATGGCACCAGTCGGAGCGTCGCGAAAAGCGAAGAGGTGTAGGTGCGATGAGGGGCGCCGCCGGTCCCGGTGCGTGTACCGAAGCTAGAGGAGGGTTATCAAGCCGGCACAAACCGAATCCGAAGGCGCCGTCCAGCCGCGTGGCCGGACGCGATCACCGGTAAGAACACTGCTACAAACTAAGAGCTTATCAATCGTCAGGTGCCGTTGCCTTGTGGAAGTTGGCAGTCGGAATGCACCGGACAAGGGAGGAAAAATGGAACAGCTAAAAACGGCCATGGGCCTTCTATCACGACGGAAGACGATGCTTCTCGGCGCCGCTGCCTTGGCGATGCAGGGGCTTGCTGGGTCCCATGTGGCAGCCCAGGAAAGCGGTGGTGGACTCGGAACCGCAGATTCGCCGGTCCAGCTTCGCATCATCGCGGATGCTGCTTACGGCAATGCGTGGCAGCAAGTCATGGTACCGAAATTCAATGAGAAATATCCGCATATCAAGGTGACCATCGATCCAGTTCCGTACACGGAACTGCTGGCGAAGGCCATGCTGGATGCGACCGCGTCCACGCCAACCTATGACATCTTGGTTCTGGACGACCCGTGGACACCTCAGGTGGCGCAGACCGGGGCGCTGGTGGATCTGCGGAAGGAAACCGCGCAGTGGACTAATGAGGGATATGATTGGGACGACTTCAACGCAGCGCCGCTCGCTGCGACGCAGTGGAAGGGTGTCCAGTATGGCGTCCCGATGCGCTCCAACATGCTGCTCATGTTTGTGAACAAGACGCTCTACAAGAAGGCCGGCCTGCCTGTTCCGACGCCGGATCTGACATGGAAGGAATACCTCGAGCAGGCGCCGAAACTGGTGCAGGACACCAACGGCGATGGCGTGGTCGATGCCTGGGCGATCGGGACCTATTTCAAGCGCGATCCACTGACCCCTACGATCTGGCAATCGATCCTGAACTCCGAAGGGGGACGCTTGCTCGACAACGCCGGCAAGCCTGCATTCAATGACGAGATTGGCGTCAAAGCGCTGGAAACGCATGTCGAGCTGTTGAAATACGCGCCTCCGGGGGCGATTAGCCATGGCTACAGCGAGGCTCTGGCTGCGTTCCGCCAGGGGCAGGTTGCAACCAGCTTCATGTGGGGCAGTGTCTATCGCAACAGTGCCGTTGATCCTAAAACGACCACCCTCACTCCCGAACAGGTTGGCTTGCAGGTTCTTCCCGTGGGCGCAAAAATGGGAGGCAGCAACCGCGGCATCGCGAGCGGCACCATTCATGCCAAGAGCAAGAAGAAGGAAGCCGCATGGGCGTTTCTGCAGTGGTTCAGCTCCAAGGAAGGTGAACTGTACCACGTGAACAACCTTGGCGGCTTCCCGGCTCGGAAATCGACGCTGGCGACGAAGCCGAATGCGGACAACGAATGGATGACCCCGGTGTTCGCAGCATTGCAGCAGGGCTTCGATGTCATCGAGGCTGGCGAGATGTGGCGTGTCCGTCACCCCAAGTCGGATGCGGTCCAGCAAGCCCTGGCTGACGCCGTGGCATCGGCCATCTCCGGTCAGGCCAGCGCAAAAGCTGCCTTGGACGACGCGGCACGGCGTGCCGAGCGTGCACTACGATAAGGTCACGATCCGTCAATGAGCAACGTCAAGACCGAACACCGTCCCGCCAGGCGTTTCCAATCCGAAACGCTTCTCGATCTGGTCAGTCGTTGGGCCTTCATGGTTCCGGCAGGCCTTATCCTGGTGGCGATGCTGGCTTATCCCATTCTCTATACGCTCGAGATCAGCTTCGCGCTGATTGACCTGTCGACTTTTCAGGTCACGGAATGGGTAGGCTGGGAAAACTATGAGTTCGTGCTGAGCGACAGCCGCTTCTGGGCTTCCCTGAAAGTGACCGCCGTCTATCTGGCACTGTCGCTGCCGCTGCAGATGGTGCTCGGTTTTGGCATCGCATATCTCATCAATGTCGAATGGAAGGGGCGCGGTTTCATCCGCGCCCTGTTCCTGATCCCGATGGTCGTCGCGCCCGTGGTAGCCGGCGGTGTTTGGAGGATGATGCTCGACCCCCTCTATGGGTTGACCAACTATCTGCTGAGCTTTGTGGGGCTTGGGCCGTATGACTGGCTGGGCGATTCCTGGCTGGCCATGTTGACCATCGTCATCATCGATACCTGGCGCTGGACACCATTCATCGTTCTAATCGCTACCGCTTCAATCCTGTCGCTATCGCGCGACATATTTGAGGCGGCAGATATCGATGGTGCCAACTGGTGGACTAAGCTGTGGTCGATCAGCATTCCTTTGCTCCTGCCCATGATCGTAGCAACCTTCATCGTCCGATGGCTTGGTGCGGTGAAGATGTTCGATATCGCGTTGGCTGCAACCGGCGGCGGCCCAGGAGCGGCGACTCAGGTGATCAACCTCTATATCTATGAAGAAGCGTTCAGGTCGCTGCATTTCGCCGAATCCGCAGCGATGGCCATGATCGTTCTTGTCGGCACAATGATGCTGACCGGCGTGTTTCTGCGTGGAAGCCGTAAACTGGAGGATCTGTATTGATCAGGAGCAATTCTCCGCGGATGCTCATGCATCGTTTCGCGGTCACGCACAAACTGCGTATCGGAGGCGGCATTGTCGTTGCACTGCTATTCCTGCTGCCCGTATTCTGGATGGTGCTGACCTCGTTCAAGTTCCAGCGGGATATCTTCACGACGCCGCCGACGGTGTTCTTCACCCCCACGCTCGAGAACTACAGCAACTATCTTCAACGCAGCAGCATTCCCTATCAGATGCTGAATACGGCCATTGTGGCCTTCGGGTCCGGGCTGATCTCGATTTTTACGGGTGCCATGGCGGGATATGCCTTGGCGCGGCTGCGCATCCGCGGAGCAGGCCTTCTTGGAGTGCTGATCCTGATGTCGCGTGGAGTGCCTCCGATCGCGCTCGCGGTGCCCATGTTCCTCGTCGGCCGCAGCCTCGGGCTGATCGACAAGCACATTTTCCTGATCCTCGCCTATTGCACCTTCCTGATCCCTTACGTCATGTGGCTGATGCGGAGCTTCTTCATCGCTTTGCCGAAGGAGCTTGAGGAATCAGCCATGATCGACGGCTGCAGTCGGTTTGGTGCTTTCTTCAAGATCATCGTGCCGATCTCGCTGCCGGGGCTCCTGTCGACGCTGATCTTCTGCGTCATCCTGGCATGGGAGGAGCTTTTGTTCGCTATCGTGCTGACCAATCGTGTCGCAAGCACCGTGCCGGTCGCTATCGCGAATATCGCCGGCGACACGGTCAACGGAGCGAATTGGGGAGCATTGACCGCGGTCGGCACCATGACGGTGATTCCAGTCGTGATCTTCGCGCTTCTGGTGCAGAAATGGCTGATTCAAGGATTGGCCGACGGTGCGACCAAAGGGTGACCTGCTCATTCAGTGACATCTGGACGGAACCATCTGCCTGCAACGACGGCGCAGGTTCCGTTCTTACCAAAACGTCGGAAGGAATATGACATGGGCGGCGTCCATATCAGGGATGTGCGTAAATCTTACGGCAATATGGAAGTTATTCACGGTGTGAATATCGAGATCCCGGACGGCCAGTTCGTAGCGCTGGTGGGGCCGTCGGGATGCGGGAAGTCGACACTTCTGCGCATGATCGCCGGTCTCGAGGATATCACCTCGGGGTCGATCGTGATACGCGAGCGGGTGGTCAACAACCTGCCACCGAAAGACCGCGACATCGCGATGGTGTTCCAAAACTATGCGCTCTATCCGCATATGTCGGTGCGCAAGAATATGGGTTTTGCGCTACGCCAGCGGAAGTTTCCCAGGGATGAGATTGACCGTCGAGTCGACAATGCGGCTCGTATTCTTGGGCTTGAGCATGTGCTCGACCGCAAGCCGAGGGCCCTGTCGGGCGGTCAGCGTCAACGTGTAGCGATGGGACGGGCTATCGTACGTGACCCGCAGGTGTTCTTGTTCGACGAGCCACTCTCCAACCTCGATGCAAAGCTGCGTGTACAGATGCGCTCCGAGCTCAAGGAGCTTCATCAGAGGCTGAAGACGACGACTGTTTATGTCACGCATGACCAGATCGAAGCCATGACGCTGGCCGACCGGATTGTGGTGATGAGTGGGGGGCATGTCGAGCAGGAGGGCAGGCCCCTGGAGCTTTATGACAAACCCGCAACCCTGTTTGTGGCGGCGTTCATCGGTTCGCCACCCATGAACTTTTTCCAAGGCAAGGCAAGCAGCGGGCGTTTGACGCTCGACAATGGCACCGCCTTGGCACTGCCGGCAGACGTATCCCACGTTCAGGGCGATGTGACGCTTGGTATTCGTCCCGAGCATCTGCGCCTGGGTGAAAATGGATGGCCTGCCGTGGTGTCTGTTGTAGAACCCACGGGATCGGAAACGCAGATCACCGCTCGGATCCAAGATCAGGTCATCCGAATCCTGGTGTCGGGGCGCACCGATGTCGGGCCGGGGGACACGATCTTTCTGGAAACCGGGACACGGCATATGCACTTCTTCGACAGCAAGACTGGAAAGCGCCTCTAATATCACCGAGCAGGCCGGCCCCCAGGGTCGGCCGAGATCGCTTCTGAACCCACGTCGAGACTCGAGACGAAACTGCGGCGGGCGGCCTTTCGAGGGCCGCTTCAGCGCGCGAAAGGATACTCAGCCTGTCGTCGACTGCTTTGCTCTCCTGAACCATCCTGTCCTGCTGTCGGAGCTCGTGACAATGCTGTTGGAGCAGCCTGCGCCTCCCTCACGAGCCAATCGCGGAACAGCCTGATCTTCGTCGTTTCGGGCCGGTCCGTGGGCCAAACCACATAATAGCCGAGGGGCCGGCGCAAGCCCTCGAAGAGCGCAACGAGTTTGCCCGATGTCAGTTCTTCGCTCAGGAGAGCGATCTGCCCCATGGCAATGCCAAGTCCCTCCATCGCTGCCAGATATGTCAGCGCGGAGCTTTCGAAGGTCGTGCCGCGATCGCTGTCCAGTTCAACACCGCTCGCCGCAAGCCAGTCCAGCCAGTCCCGCCGGCGGTAACGGGAGTGCAACAGAACATGTCTGCTGAGGTCGGAGGGACTGTTCACAGGCAGACGCTTCAGCAGCTCTGGGCTCGCAACTGGCTGAATCACATCATCGAATAGCCTGATTGAATGTGTTCCCGGCCAGTCGCCACTGCCGAATTGAATCGCGATCTCCACGGCCTCACGGGTAAAGTCAACGGGCTTGACCGTACTGCTGACCGAGATCGCAGCCTTGGGATAGCGCCTGTAATAGTTCGACAGATGTGGAATCAGCCATTTGGCCGCGAAGGTCGCATAGGCGCGGACCTGTAGCAATCGATCGGGCCCACGCTCCATCAATCGACGGGAAGCCGCAGCGATTGAGTCGAATGACCCTTCGATCTCAGCAGCGAAGTCAGCTCCGGCTTCGGTGAGCTGCGACCCGCCTGGACCACGGTGAAAAAGACGAATGCCGAGAAAATTCTCAAGAACCGCTATCTGGCGACTAACGGCTGATTGCGTAACGTTGAGTTCCGCCGCCGCCTTTACGAAACTACCGTAACGGGCGGACATTGCGAAGACATAGAGCGAATTGAGCGGTGGAATTTCCCGTCCGGCCATGCACTTATTCTCCTCGAAGCTCCGACGCTCGGCCGGCTCCGACGGCGACTTGTGTCGGACCTAGCACGTCGGCCGTCTCAGGGTAAACAAAAACTCATGACCCCTTGCGCCTTTGGAAGTTGCGCGAGGAACAGGATGTCACCAAAACTTGACCCAATCCAGAGGTGAAAAGGCGGCCGGCCGCTGCAATCAGGTGCTTTCATGGACTTTGCCTTCAGCGACGAACAGACGATGTTTGCCGATCAGGTGCGCCGCTTCGCGGAGCAGCATCTGGCCGAAGGGGCGTTGGAGCGGGCGCACCAGACTGGCTTTCCCTTCAATGTCGCGCAGCTTTTGGCGCAGCAAGGGCTTCTTGGCATTGCTTTCCCAGAAGCAGATGGCGGACAGGGCGGAAGCCTCGTGGATGCGGTGATCGCCATTGAGCAAATCGCTCTCAGTTGTCCGAAAAGCGCCGACGTCGTACAGGCAGGGAACTTCGGTCCGATCCGTACCTTCGTTGAATACGCCACACCGCTCCAGAAAGAGAAGTATCTGAAAGACCTTCTTGCGGGGCGTAAGGTGATCAGCCTCGGCATGTCCGAGCCGGAAGCGGGATCGGCAGTAACCGAGTTGAGTACCAGCGCGCGGCTCGATGGCGATAGCTACGTCATCAATGGTACCAAGGTGTTCTCTACCCATAGCCCCGATGCATCACTCTTCCTCATTTATGTCCGGTTCGGGCCGGGTACCGGCGGTATCGGATCAATCCTCGTCGAGCGCGGCATACCCGGGTTCACCATCGGAAAACCCTCCTCTTTTATGAGCGGCGAGGAATGGTCGCAGCTCTACTTCGAAAATTGTCGTGTTCCTGCTGAGAACGTCCTGCTCGGGCCCGGCGGGTTCAAGAAGCAGCTTGCGGGCTTCAACGTGGAACGATTGGGGAACTCCGCCCGGGCGCTTTCCCTTGGACGCTACGCCTTCAATCTCGCACGCGAGCACGCCAGGATCCGCCATCAGTTCGGCCGCCCCCTCTGCGAATTCCAAGGACTGCAATGGAAATTCGCGGATATGTTGCTGAAGCTCGAATCTGCACGGCTGCTACTCTACCGAGCGGCCTCGATCCCAGTGGGTGAATTGCCAACGGCACACGATACCGCACTCGCCAAACTTGCCTGCAACCAGGCGGGCTTCGAGGTGGCGAACGAGGCCGTGCAGATCATGGGCGCGATGGGCTACAGCACGGAAGCGCTGGCCGAATACTGCCTGAAGCGCACACGCGGATGGATGATCGCCGGCGGCTCGATCGAGATCCTAAAAAACCGAATTGCCGAACATGTCTTCGACCGGCGCTTCGAACAGCGCGCACCGCGAATGAAGGCTGCGGAATGACGGGCTTGACCGAATCCAATTCTCTTCACGATGCACTGTTCGCGCCTCGAGGGATCGCACTCATCGGCGCTTCGGACGACCCGTCGAAGACGGCAGCACGTCCACTCCAGTTCTTGCGCAGAGCAGGTTACGAAGGCGCAGTGTATCCGGTGAACCCGAAGCGCGGCACGGTGCTCGGCGAGCGGGCCTGGCCGTCTCTCGAGGCGCTGCCCGGACCAGTGGATCACGCCTATATCCTTTCCGGAACCGAGGGGGCGATCGCGGCAGTCGAGAATTGCGCAAAGGTGGGGGTCAAGGTCGCCTCGATCCTCGCCACTGGTTTTTCGGAGGCGGGTGAGGCTGGTCAGGCCCACGCCGCCTATATCCGAGACCTGGCGCGCGAAGCCGGAATGCGGCTGCTGGGTCCCTCGAGCCTCGGCTTCGTCGATACGAGGCAGGGCCTCCTTCTGACCGCCAATGCCGCCTTCGCAGAGGCGAACGTGCCGGTGGGAGATATCTTCGTCGCCTCACACAGCGGAAGCATCATCGGCGCGCTTCTGTCGAGGGGAAAGGCGCGCGGCGTCGGGTTTGCGGGCTTCGTCTCGGTTGGCAACGAGGTGGATCTGAGCCTGGGCGAAATCTGTGCTGCCGCACTCGAGGACGATAGCATCCGCGGCTATATGCTCTTCTTGGAAAGCATCCGCCATGCCGAAGCCCTCCGCGCATTCGCCCTGGAGGCATATCGGCGCGGAAAGCCCGTGCTGGCGTACAAGCTCGGTCGTTCCGATCAAGCTGCGGAACTGGCTTATTCCCATACCGGAGCGCTGGCGGGGGAAGATGCCGTTGCCGATGCTCTTCTGCGCGAATGTGGAATCGCGCGCGTCGAGACATTGGATGGTTTGATTGAGGCAATGCCTCTCCTGTCGCGTGTGCTTCCTTCCAGAGGGCGAAAGCCAAATGTCGGCGTGGTCACGACCACAGGCGGGGGCGCCGCAATGGTTGTCGACCAACTCGGGTTGCGCGGCATTCCCGTCGGACGGCCGTCCTCTGCAATATTTGACGCGCTTTCCGCAGCAGGAGTCGTTGTCGAACCGGGTCGGATCGTGGATCTCACCATGGCCGGCACGCAGCCCGAGACGATGACGGCAGCGTTAGAGATCCTTCTGGCCGCCAATGAATTCGACCTGATCGTGCCAGTGGTCGGCTCGTCGGCACGCACGCGCCCCGAACTCGCGGTCGAGCCCATCGTCAATGTCGCCTCCGATCGCGCCCCGCTCGCAGTCTTCATCGTGCCGGACGCACCAGGCGCACTGGCGCTTCTTGGTGATGCCGGGGTGCCTGCCTTCCGATCGCCGGAATCCTGCGCCGACGCGATCGCTGCGGCGCTGGGTCGTGGACAGCCGCGACCGAGCGTCGGGCGAATACCGGACGAGGGTGATCGCCGGGCTTTGAATGAACACTCGGCTTACGGAATTCTCGACACCCTTGGAATCGACCGCGCGCCGACCGTCGTGCTGCCAGCCGGAGAGCCGGTGCCGGAACTGCCGTTCGACTGGCCGGTCGTGGCCAAGATCCTCTCGGCGGAAGTCCCGCACAAGACCGACCTGGGGGGGATCGCGCTCAATCTCGCTGATGCCTCCCAACTCGGGGAGGCCGCGGCGACCATCCGCGCTCGCATAGGAAGCAAGATACCCGCCGCTGCCGACGCGCCGGTCCTCATACAGCCTATGGTGAGAGGCCTTGGCGAGGCCCTGGTCGGCTATCGCATTGACCCGGAGGTCGGCCCCATCGTCATGGTCGCGGCGGGAGGCATATTCACCGAGATCTATCGCGACCGTGCCATTCGCCTCGCGCCCGTGACACTGGAGACGGCGCACGAGATGATTGCGGAGGTTAAGGCCTTCGCCGCATTTGAGGGCTTTCGCGGTCGCGAGAAGGGTGACCTCGAAGGTCTGGCCCGTGCCATCGTGGCGCTTTCGTCATTGGCAACACAGCCCGAACTCGGCGTGGTGGAAGCGGAGATCAACCCGCTTCTCATCCTCCAGGCCGGCCAAGGCGTCGTCGCCGTCGACGCTCTCATTCAGGTCACCGGAGCGGATGCATGATAGGCACCAGGTCATGCTGGAACTTGACGGCCGGTGGGGATAGACGATGAGGATCGAGGACACAGTAGACGCGGACTACCCGGCGCTGAAACTTTTTATCGCCGGGCGCTTCGTCGAGGATAAGCCGGCGGAGACGACCGCTGTTCTGAACCCGGCGACCGGCGAAACTCTGGCGTTCATGCCGCATGCGACGCCCGCGCAGATGGATGAAGCCATCGCGGCTGCCGGTCGCGCCTTTCCTCTTTGGCGCCGGATGTCCGCGCAGGAGCGCGCCGTGATCCTAACACGCGCCGCCGCTCTGATCCGCGAACGGCGCGAGAGCCTTGCCCGGATCGTGACAGCGGAACTCGGCAAGCCGCTGGCGGAGGCTCGGGCCGAGGTGGATACGGCCGCAGCCATCTTTCAGTGGGACGCGGAGGAGGGCCGTCGCGCCTATGGCCGCATCATCCCGTCCCGTCAGCCCGGCACGCGGCTCATGGCGGTGCGCGAGCCTCTCGGTCCTATCGCGGCCTTTGCACCTTGGAACGCACCGATCAACACCCCTGCACGTAAGATCAGCGGCGCTCTCGCGGCCGGTTGCACCGTGGTGCTGAAGCCAGCCGAGGACACTCCGGGCGCTGCTCTCGCCTTAGCCGGCATTCTTGCGGAAGCAGGACTGCCGAAGGGTGCACTCTCCGTCGTGTGCGGCGACCCCGTGAGGATCTCCGAACGCCTGCTCGACAGTCCGATCATCCGCGGCGTGACATTCACCGGCTCCACGGCTATCGGCAAGATGCTGGCGGCTCGCGCCGCTGCAACGATAAAGGTCATGCTGGCGGAGCTCGGCGGCCACTCCCCCGTTTTGGTCTTCGAAGACGCCGATATCGAGGCGGTTGCGACCGCGGCCGTGCGGGCGAAATATCGCAATTCCGGTCAGGTCTGCATCTCACCGACCCGCTTCTATATCCACGAGAGTGTTCACGACCGGTTTGTGAACTGCTTCACCGAGGCGGCTGCCCGTCTGAGGTTAGGGGACGGTCGCGATCCAGCGACGACGATGGGCCCGGTCATCAACGCCCGGCGCATCGCGGCCCTGGATAGGTTCGTGCTCGATGCCCGTAACCGAGGCATCGAGATTAGGCAGAGCGGCGTTCTCCCGGAAAAACGCGGCTTCTTCTTCCGTCCGACGATCCTGGTCAATGGACGCGAGGACTGTCTCGCCGCCAACGAGGAACCCTTCGGTCCGCTTGCCCTGACCCGATCCTTCGGCAGTCTCGAGGAGGCCGTGGCCTTGGCCAATCGCCTTCCGTTCGGCTTGGCTGCCTACGCCTTCACCCATGATAGCCGACGCATCATCCAGCTTGGTGAAGAAATCGAGAGCGGCAATGTGATCTTCAACCACTGGCAGGCCTCCTTGCCGGAGACACCCTTCGGTGGTGTCAAGGATAGCGGCATTGGCCGCGAAGGCGGAATCGAAGGATTGGTTGCTTTCCAGACCGTCAAGTACATTAGCGAGGCATGAGATGGGCTCGATTTCTCCCGTTCGGATCGAGCGCGAAGGTATTGTCGCCTTTATTATCGTCGACAACCCTCCCATCAATGCGGGATCGATCGGTGTGCGCGCAGGGCTCGTCGCAGCCTTTGCAGAACTCGCGCAGGAGAAGGACCTTCGCGCAGCCGTCCTGATCGGCGCCGGGACGACATTCGTTGCGGGCTCCGATCTGCGGGAGTTCTCGGGACCACTCGGCGATCCGCAAATGCCCGCAGTGATCGCCGCGATAGAGGCCTTTCCGCACCCCGTCGTTGCGGCGATTCACGGAGCCGCTTTGGGCGGAGGTTTCGAGATTGCCTTGGCTTGCGACGGCCGGGTAGCAGTGTGCTCTGCGGTGGTAGGATTGCCCGAGATAACTTTCGGCATCATTCCAGGGGCCGGTGGAACGGTGCGTCTGCCAAGGCTCGTTTCCCCTGCCGTCGCGCTGGAGATCATCACGTCCTGCCGTCGGGTGCAGGCGGAAGAGGCGCTGCGCCTCGGGATGATCGATCAGATCGTGACCGACCTGCGGCGAGGGGCTGCCGATTACGCACGGACGATTCACGCGAAGCGGCGCCTGCTGGAAGCGCCGGTGTCAGGAGCTCTGGATGCGGAGTTCGAAGCCGCTTGTGTGTCGGCTCTGACCTCCCGCCCCAACCATCCTGGAATCACAGAGGCGATCGAGGCGGTGCGCCGCGCAGCGACGGCTCCCGCTGGCGAGGCGTTGGCCGAGGAACGATCGACGTTCCAGCGGCTCCGCCAGACACGCGAGGCGGCAGCGCTGCGCCATCTCTTCTTCGCCGAACGGCAGGCGGGTCGGCTCGAAGGAGAGCGGACCGAGCCGCTAGCGGTGGGCAGGGTCGGCATCGTTGGTGCGGGGACAATGGGCACCGGGATCGCTGCCGCTTTCGTCGGGGTAGGCCTTTCCGTCTCCCTCACCGATCAGAATGCCGCTTTTCTGACGCAAGCGCCGGCACGCATCGCTAAGCTTCTGGCTCGGCGCTCGGCGGATTCCGCTGGGATGGTCGCTAGGCAAGTGACGATAGGCTCCGATGTGAGGGCACTCGAGAATTGCGATATCGTCATCGAAGCCGTTTACGAGAACATGGAGACCAAAACTGATGTGCTCAAGCAACTCAGCGATCTCTTGCCCCCTGAGGCGCTGATCGCGAGCAACACATCCTATCTCGACATCAATGTGCTGGCGCAAGCGAGCGGTCGCCCGGAACGCTTCCTCGGCTTGCACTTCTTCAGTCCGGCGCATGTGATGAAGCTGCTAGAGGTCGTTCGCGGAGACGCGACGACGCTAGAGACGTTGGCGACTGGTCTGGTTCTCGGCAGGAAGCTCGGCAAAATCACCGTGGTGGCAGGGGCCGGGGAGGGCTTTATTGGCAATCGCATCTATAACGCCTATCGCAGGGAGTGCGAGTCGCTGGTCGAGGAAGGCGTGCTGCCCTGGGACGTGGACGCGGCGCTCGAAGCCTTCGGCTTCGCCATGGGTCCTTTCGCGGTAGGCGATCTCTCCGGTCTCGATATCGCCGTGGCGCACCGCCGCCGCCTGCGTGAGGCGGGCCGCATGCCTCCCGGTCTGACGCTTTTGGAGGAGGTCGCCGCGCAAGGGCGTCTCGGACGCAAGACCGGCGCCGGCTGGTACGACTACCCGGAGGGAGCCCGCCGTGGCCTCCCGGCCCCAGCAGTGGAAGCCCTGATTGCCGAACGAGCCATTGTGCACCGGCCAAGAGCGCAGGAGGATATCCAGAGGCGTGCCCTGGCTGCGATCATCGAGGAGGCAACGCGGGTGCTTGATGAAGGCTTGGCGGCCCGGCCTTCGGACATCGATCTCGTGCTTGTTCATGGCTACGGTTTCCCGGCGGCAAAGGGCGGCCCGCTCTTCTGGGCTGCCGGCCAGCCACCCAGCGTGTTCGCGCATGCCCTAAGGGCACAGGTTCTGTCGCAAATCCGAGCTTGAGCCAGGGAGACGGAGCGATCCAGGCTTGGCGATTATGCAGCAGGATTGGCGTGGTGAACTGACCTTTGCAAGGTCGCGCTCAAAAGTAATCCTTTGCGCAAGTCAGCCCCTGTGCGGCACGAGGCAACTCCTCGACTGGAGCCTATAGTTACTCGAAGGCTGGACACGATTTTTACGCCAATGCCGCCAGAAATTTTGCTCTGCCGAAATAAAGTGCCATGTCTCATAAAGGCGTTCTGAATCATCAGCTTGCCCTTACAAGAACCGGATTCGCGGCGCATTGAACTCATTCTCCATCGCCCAGGCTAGAAATTGCGTCATGCTGTCAATCTGATCGTCATGGCGGCCGTTCGGGAAGGCTGCCACCTCCCGCTGGAACTCACCGAGCCAGGGCGCATCCTCCGGGATGACGATCCGGCCCGCTTCGATCTGCGCTGTTTGGTTCGAGGCGCGCATGATTTTGTCGCCCTGCGGGGTGATCGCGATCGGGTGGACCGATCCGGCATGACGCAGCTCCTGGATCAGCTGCGTCCCCGAACCCTTGTCCTCGATCAGCACCGCATGCGGACGGTGTTGGTGATAAAGATCGAGCACGCGGCGTTTCAAGGCCGGGTAGTCGAGGCGGTCGCGCTCCACGGCAAGAAGGTAGTAGCTGCCGTTGCGGATCAGCCAGGTCGTGCAGAACCGAATAGTCGTTCAGCTCTCCCGCCTTCGAGGCCGTGTCCCAGCTCTGGATGATCTGATCCTCCGGCTCGTGGACAGGGGGATGTTTGAACCGCCGGAACCAGGACCACCGGATCAGACCTCCGTCGATCGGCACCGGCTGCTGCTGATACTGGGCTGCAAAGTCATAGGTGCCGAGGTTCTGCCGCATCTCGCCGAGCACCTCGGCCGAGTCCCGCTCCGGGTGAAGAATGTCGCCGATCCGACGCGTGTGAACCTGTCCGGGACCGATCGGGATTTTCTCGTTCACTTCGGCCATCGCCGGCAGGTTCAGGTGGTGCCAGCCGCCCCGCTCCAGACTGCGGCGTATCGGAAAATCGGGCCGCCTCTTCACTCGCGCACGAGTGGCTTGGGGCTGTCCTGATGGCGATCCTCTTCCTCCGCCAGCACCTCCAAGTGCCGGGCGGCGTCGAGGAGTTGGTTCTTGGTCTCGATTAACGAGATCTGCCGGGCGATGGTCTGGATCTGCTCGGCCTGCTGACGATACTCAGCCGCCCTATTTGGTTGGGGATGATCCACGGACTGGAGCCTTGGGTCTTCGGGCGCTCAGAACAATGGCTGTCAACGCATAGCGCCTGGCTCGCTGTTCCATAATTAAGGCTCTGCGAATCCGATTTTCAGTTTCCCCGATAGCGAGCAGCGTCGCGCCAGTGAGCGAAGGCTTGGCTCTCGCTCCGACCTTTCACCTCGATTATCTTGCCCAGGTAGGTGCCGACGGCGATCCAAGCCGTCTTTGATCGCTGATCGACGCACCTCATAGAGCTTGTCCCATACACGCACCGTTCGTTTCATTGGGGCGGCTCAGGTTTGAAGGATCGTCCTCAAGCTGCGGCGAGAGCGCCGCGTCTCCGCGCGGCCCGTCGCCTTCTCGGCATTTTGAATGATAAAAGTAGTCTCTATTGCGTGCAAACAAGTCTCTGTCACGGGTAGGCGGCCTCTCGGAAATTTCGTGCGAGAGGCCTGAGACAGGGGCATGTAGGAGTTATTTGAATCGCCAGAAAATGTGCTGGAAATTGTCTCTAATTAAGAAACGTCTGCTATAAACCCGCGGAATTTGGCGGTTGCAGACTTTGATTACACTTATTCTTACGAAAGTATGACTGCTTGGTGGAGCTGAGGGGATTCGAACCCCTGACCTCTGCAGTGCGATTGCAGCGCTCTCCCATCTGAGCTACAGCCCCGGTCGGTATCAAGACCAAGCGGGCCGAGTATTAGGCCTCCTGGCTTCGGTCTGTCAATCGGCGAGAGGGCGGGTGGACGTCGTCTTTTGGGGGAGAAGGGCCGCTTTTGCTGGGCGCGCGGGTTGTTCAGCCCCGCTTGGAGGGTTACATGAGCAGCGCCCGATCCCGACAGGTTTCCCATGCGCGCATTGTTCGAAGTCATCCTGGTTGCCCTGCAGCTCTATACCTACCTGATCATCGCCTCGGCGATCCTGAGCTGGCTGGTGGCGTTCAATGTGGTCAATACACGCAGTGAATTCGTCCGCTCGGTCTGGAAATTCCTGGACGCCGTGACCGAGCCCGCCCTGCGGCCGATCCGCAACATCATGCCCAATCTCGGCGGCGTCGATATCTCGCCCGTGATCCTGATCCTCCTGATCATGCTGGTGGACCGCGCCATCCGCTACTACGTCCTTCCCTTCGTCTTCTGAGGAGAGGAGGTCCTGAGCCTGCCCTGGCGCAGCCGTCCGGACGGTCTGGAGGTCCGGGTGCGCGTCACTCCCAGGGGCGGGCGCGACGCTGTCGACGGGGTGGAGACGCTCTCAGACGGCAGGCCGGTCCTGAAGGTCCGGGTGAGGGCCGCGCCCGAGAACGGGGCCGCCAACGAGGGCGTGAGGCGCCTGCTCGCCGAAGAGCTGGAGCTGCCTGCCTCCGCCGTCAGGCTGGAAGCCGGTGGGACGGGCGAGAGCATCGGACGTGAAAAGCGGAGTCCACTTTTTGGGTCCAATCCGATGCTCCCTCTTTAAATTAGCGCATCGTTCGGGCAGAAAACCGGGCCCACTTTTCTGCACGATGCGCTAGCTGAAGACATTTCTGATCGCCGGTGAGGGGGAGGCCCTCGCCAGAGACATCGCCGCTTTGACAGGACAGCATCCATGAGCGCCACGATCATCGACGGAAAAGCCCATGCGCAAGGCCTTCGCGCCCGGATCGCGGATGCGGCCGCGAGCCTGTCGAGCCGGGGCGTGACGCCGGGGCTCGCCGTGGTGATCGTGGGCGAGGACCCGGCCAGCCAGCTCTATGTGAAGAACAAGGCCCGCCAAACCGTGGAAGTGGGCATGCGCTCCTTCGAGCACGTCCTGCCCGCCTCCACCACGGAGGCGGAGCTCCTGGCCCTGGTCGCCGGGCTCAACGCCGATCCGGCGGTGGACGGCATTCTGGTCCAGCTGCCGCTCCCGAAGCAGATCGATGCGCAGAAGATCATCGAGGCGATCGATCCGGCGAAGGACGTGGACGGGTTCCACCCGATCAACGCGGGCAAGCTCATGACCGGCGTTCCGGGCCTCGTCTCCTGCACGCCCCTGGGGTGCCTGCTGCTCATCCAGTCGGTGCGCCGGGATCTCGCGGGTCTGAACGCCGTGGTGGTGGGTCGCTCCAACATCGTCGGCAAGCCCATGGCGCAGCTGCTCATCGCCCAGAGCTGCACGGTGACGGTGGCTCATTCGAGGACCCGCGAGCTGCCCGGGGTCTGCCGCGAGGCCGACATCCTGGTAGCGGCCGTCGGGCGGCCCGAGATGGTGCGGGGCGACTGGGTCAAGCCCGGCGCCATCGTGATCGATGTCGGCATCAACCGGGTGCCCAATCCGGCCGCCGGCGAGGGCAAGACCAAGGTCGTCGGCGACGTGGCCTATGGGGAGGCGGCCCAGGTCGCGTCCGCCATCACGCCCGTGCCCGGCGGCGTGGGCCCGATGACGATCGCGTGCCTGCTGCGCAATACCCTGGAGGCGGCCTGCCTGCGCCGCGGTCTTCCCATGCCGGCGGTGGATTTCGCGGCATAGGGCATCGGGCGTGAAAAGTGGAATCCACTTTTGGGATCCATCCGATGCTCCCATTTCAAGGCAGCGCATCGTTGAGCGGGACACCGGGTCCGCTTTTCACGGACGTGGCCCTACGGGTCGCTGACGCGGCCCTCTGGGTCCGCACGATACGCTGGAGCCCGGAGCGGGCGCCGCTTCGGGCTTGGTCCGACATTTTGGCACGATGCGCGGATCAGTTGGCCGCGAAGCAGTAGAACAGGCCCGCTCCACCGGTGCTCTTCAGGGCATCCTGGCTGCACCCGCCCCGCGTCGGGTGCGAGGTGTTCCAGGATTTCGCGGGAGGCTCCTCGTTCAAGCCCATCCGGTCATGGTGGCCGACCATGGCGGCGCCCTCCGGGCCGCTCTTCGTCCAGTTGCCGCAGGTTCGATCCTCGGCCCCCGCGAAGGCGGTCCCGTCCGGCTGCGATCCGGTCAGGATGTCGTGCTCGTTCGGTTGGTCGCCCCGGCCCTTCACCATCGCGCCCTTCTCGGTCAGGGCCGTCTGCTTGTTGAGGTTGTTGTTGGCACTGTGCAGGTCCGCCACGTCCTTGGCGATCACGGTTCCCTTGGCGTTCTGCCAGGGTCCTCGGCCGATCCGGTCCCTGGCGTTGACGGCGGTGGCGCCGCCCATGGCCTGAGTGGAGAGATAGGCGCGCCAGACCTTGCCGCGAATGCCTGCCGCCTCCGCAAGGGACTGGCAATGCCGATCGGCGCCGTCCAGGCCGCCGAGATCCGCGCCTTTGCCCGATCCCACGCTGGTGACGAAGAAGGTCGTATCGGCAGAGGCGCCGCCGCCCTGCGCATAGGCGTTCAAGGGAAATGCCGCCACAAGGCCCAATACGGGCCATAAGCTCCTCACCCTGGTCATTCGTTCCTCCTGCATTGTCGCGGCAGACCTGAGAGGCTGCCGTACCCGGCAGGATCCTCGTCCTCCCGTAACGTTTCAAGGGCGGGAGAAGAGCGGCGAATTCCCAAAGTCGTGATCGGGTTCAGCCCTGGCGTCTCAGGTGCTCCGCCAGTTGCCGGGCCGAGGGCGGCAGGTCCTTGAGCGAGCGGATGCAGAGGGTCAGGTCGCGGGCGGCCCAGGAATCCTCCAGGGTCACCGGGTGAATGGCCATGGTGTGGGCAGCCCGCTGGGCTGTCGTCTCGGGCACGATGCCGAGGCCGACACCCGCCTCCACCATGCGGCAAACGGCATCGAAGCTTCTGAGCTGCACCCTCAGGCGCAAGGGCTTGCCGATGCGGCTCGCCTTGCTCGACAGGAAGCGCTGAAGGGCGCTCGCCCGGTCGAGACCCACGAAGTCGTGCTCCAGCACCTCGGCGAAGGCGATGCTGCGACGGGCGGCGAGGGGATGGTCCTGCGGGACCACCAGGACGAAGCGGTCGCTGCGGAAGGGGTAGGTTTCGAGCTGGCCGGTCTCCACCGTGCCGGCCACGATGCCGATGTCGCCCACGCCTTCGGCGATGAGCCCCACGATCTCGTCGCTCAACCGCTCCTCCAGGTCGATGGAGACCTGCGGATGCCGGGCCAGGAAGGCGCCCAGGGCCTCGGGGAGGAACTCGGTGAGCGCATTGGTGTTGGAGAGGATCCGGATCTGGCCCGCGAGCCCCCCGGTATAGGTCCCGAGATCCTCCTTGAGCCTCTCGGCCTGGGCTAGGAGCGTGCGGGCGTGCTGAAGGAGGGTTCTTCCGGCGGGGGTCGGGGTGACGCCAGCGCGGGTGCGCAGAAGGAGGGGAGCGCCCAGCGACTTTTCCATGTTGCGGATGCGGGTGCTGGCCGCCGCAAGGGCAAGATGGGCCCGCTCGGCCCCATGGGTGATGCTGCCTGCCTCGACCACATGGCGGAAGAGGCTCAAGTCGGTCAGGTCGAATTGCATAGGTGTCCTTCGTCGTTCGCGAAGGGAGATAAGAATAATTAAAAATTGTGCGTTAAGCGAGCCCGGTGCATCTTCGTCACTGACGAAGTGTGCCTCTTGTGACCCTCCAGGGCGGAAGGCGATTGCGGTGTTCCCGCGCTTCCGATACGAACCATTCCAAACTACGGGCGACCCTGTCGCCAACCAGGAGTGAAAGCTATGGCTGAGGCGAAAGTGGCCCCGCGGCCCTTGTCCCCGCATCTTCAGATTTACCGGTGGAGCTGGACGATGGCGATGTCCGTCGCTCACCGCATCACGGGTCTCGCGCTTTACGGGGGCATCGCGCTTTTCGCGATCTGGCTGGTGGCGCTCGCGTCCGGGCCGTCGGCCTTCGACGCCGTGCAATGGTTCTTCGGATCCCCCCTCGGGTACCTGATCCTGTTCGGCTACACCTGGATCCTCATGCACCACATGCTCGGCGGCGTCCGCCACCTGGTGTGGGACTTCGGCCATGGGATGGAAGCCGCCCAGCGCATCAACATGGCGCGCTTCACCCTTGTCGGCTCGGTCGTGCTGACCCTGGCGATCTGGGTTACCGCCTTCCTCGCGTTCTAAGGAGAGAGCCATGGTCGACAACAGGTTTGACACCCGCGTATCCATGCGCACCCCGCTCGCCCGCGTGAAGGGCCTCGGCGCTTCCGGGCACGGCGTCGAGCATTGGTGGATTCACCGCGTCACGGCGGTGTCCAACATCCCGCTCATCATCGCCTTCGTGATCATCGTCGCGGCGCTGGCCAACTCTCCCTCCTATCAAGAGGCGATTGCCGTCATCTCGCACCCGCTGGTGGCGATCATCCTCATCCTCGCGGTGATCTCCGTGGCGAACCACATGCGCCTGGGCATGCAGATCGTCATCGAGGATTACGTGCACGACAAGGGCTACAAGATCGCAGCCCTCATCGCCAACAACTTCTATGCGGTGATCGTCGCGGTGGCGTGCCTCTATGCCATCCTCAAGGTCAGCCTCGGCCGCATCCTGCTCTAAGGAATTCTCTCATGGCTCAAGCAACGAACGGCCCGGCCATCAACGGCAAGGCCTATGACATCATCGATCACACCTTCGACGTGGTGGTCGTGGGCGCGGGCGGTGCGGGTCTTCGCGCCACCGTCGGCTGCTCGCAGGCGGGCCTGCGCACCGCGTGCATCACCAAGGTGTTTCCCACCCGGTCGCACACGGTCGCGGCGCAGGGCGGCATTTCCGCGTCCCTGGGCAACATGGGGCCGGACGATTGGCGCTGGCACATGTACGACACCGTGAAGGGTTCCGACTGGCTGGGCGACCAGGATGCCATCGAGTATCTGGTGCGCAACGCTCCCGCCGCCGTCTATGAGCTGGAGCATTGGGGCGTTCCCTTCTCCCGCACGGCGGAAGGCAAGATCTACCAGCGTCCCTTCGGGGGCATGACCACCGAGTACGGCAAGGGCACCGCCCAGCGCACCTGCGCGGCCGCCGACCGCACGGGGCACGCGATCCTGCACACGCTCTATGGCCAGGCGGTGAGAAACCAGACGAACTTCTTCATCGAGTATTTCGCCCTCGATCTGATGATGGACTCGGACGGCCGCTGCATCGGCGTCGTGGCGCTCAACCAGTCCACCGGTGAGATCCACCGCTTCCGCGCCCACATGACGATCCTCGCCACGGGCGGCTACGGACGCGCCTATTTCTCGGCCACCTCCGCGCATACCTGCACGGGCGACGGCAACGCCATGGTGCTGCGCGCAGGGCTCCCGCTGCAGGACATGGAGTTCGTGCAGTTCCACCCCACCGGCATCTACGGCGCAGGCTGCCTCATCACCGAGGGGGCGCGCGGCGAGGGCGGCTACCTCACCAACTCGGAAGGCGAGCGCTTCATGGAGCGCTATGCCCCCTCCGCGAAGGACCTCGCCTCCCGCGACGTGGTGTCCCGCTCCATGACCATGGAGATCCGCGCCGGCCGCGGCGTGGGCAAGAACAAGGACCACATCTACCTGCACCTCGATCACCTCGACCCGAAGATCCTGCACGAGCGCCTGCCGGGCATCTCGGAAAGCGCGAAGATCTTCGCGGGCGTCGACGTGACGAAGGAGCCGATCCCCGTTCTGCCGACCGTGCACTACAACATGGGCGGCATTCCCACGAACTATCACGGCGAAGTGCTGACCCTGAAGAACGGCAACCCCGACACGGTGGTGCCGGGCCTCATGGCGCTGGGCGAAGCGGCCTGCGTGTCCGTGCACGGCGCCAACCGCCTGGGGTCGAACTCGCTCATCGACCTCGTGGTGTTCGGCCGCGCGGCGGGCCTGCGCTGCGCCGAGATCCTGGAGCCGAACGCCCGTCACGCGGACCTGCCCAAGGGCGCCGACGAGCTCGCGCTCTCGCGCCTCGACAAGTTCCGCTATGCCAACGGCTCGACCCCGACCGCGCAGCTGCGCCTCCAGATGCAGAAGACCATGCAGAACAACTGCGCGGTGTTCCGCACCGGCGAGGTTCTGGAAGAGGGCAAGAAGCTCATCCACGACGTCTGGAACGCCGCCGCCGATGTCCGGGTCACGGACCGCTCGCTCATCTGGAACACCGACCTCCTCGAGACGCTCGAGTTCGACAACCTGATCGGGCAGGCGGTCGTCACCATGGAAGGCGCTGCCAACCGCGAGGAATCCCGCGGCGCGCACGCCCGCGAGGACTTCACCGAGCGCGACGACAAGAACTGGATGAAGCACACCCTGGCATGGCTCGACGACACCACCCACAAGGTGACCCTCGATTACCGGCCGGTGCACACCTACACCATGTCGAACGACATTCAGTACATCGAGCCGAAGGCTCGCGTGTACTAACCAACACCCGTCATGGCCGGGCTCGTCCCGGCCATCCACGTCTTCCCACGCCAGAGCGGAGCAAAGGCGCGGATACCCGGCTCAAACCGCCGGGCATGACGAAGTAGAGGCAAGGTAAGACCTAAATGGCCCAATTCACGCTTCCCAAGAACTCCAAGTACACCGAAGGCAAGACCTGGCCGAAGCCGGCTGGCGCCTCCAACATCCAGGAATTCCGCATCTACCGCTGGAACCCGGACGACGGCGCCAATCCGCGCATCGACACCTATTACATCGACCGCGACGATTGCGGCCCGATGGTTCTCGACGCGCTCATCTGGATCAAGAACAACGTCGATTCGACGCTGGTCTTCCGGCGCTCCTGCCGCGAAGGCATCTGCGGCTCCTGCGCCATGAACATCATGGGCAAGAACACGCTGGCCTGCACGCTCGGCATCGAGGATTGCGAGTCGGATTCGATCAAGATCTATCCGCTGCCGCACATGCCGGTGCTCAAGGATCTGGTGCCGGACCTCACGAGCTTCTTCGCCCAGCACGCCTCCATCCAGCCCTGGCTGCAGACGGAGACGGCGGAGCCCGAGACCGAGTGGCGTCAGACGCCGGAGGAGCGTTCCAAGCTCGACGGCCTCTACGAGTGCATTCTCTGCGCCTGCTGCACCACGTCCTGCCCGAGCTATTGGTGGAACGGCGACCGCTTCCTGGGCCCCGCGGCCCTGCTCCAGGCCTATCGCTGGCTCATCGACAGCCGCGACGAGGCCACCGGCGAGCGTCTCGACAACCTGCACGATCCGTTCCGGCTCTATCGCTGCCACACGATCATGAACTGCGCCAACACCTGCCCCAAGGGCCTGAACCCGGCGAAGGCCATCGCCGAGGTCAAGAAGATGATGGTGGCGCGCGCCGTCTGATCCGCCAAAAAGCCTAGCGCGGCACCGGCGTTCCATTGTAACACTCCGGGCGTGAGCCTCTGGCTCACGCCCGGAGTTTTTCATGCCTGTCCTTCTTGCCATCCTGGGGGCGCTCGCCGCCGCCATCTGGTACTAACGCCTCCGCGACCTCGGCCAAGCGGCCGGCGAGGTTGTCGACACCGCTCAGCGCGTGCGCGGCCATTACCGGCGCAAGCAGTTCCGCCAGAAGGCGGAGATGCGGCATGTGATGGGGTTGACCGACGCGCAGGAGGCCTTCACGTTCGCCCGGTGGGTGGCAGGCCACGCCACCGATCCCAACACCCTGTCCCTGAGGTTTGCAAAGCTCTGGCTCGCCGCCCTCGACGTTCCTCAGCGGGAAGACATCCACGCCATGGCGCAGCGGGTGATCGAAGCCGATGGCACGCCGACCCAGGGTCAAATCAGCGCTCTCAAGCTCCTGCGCGATCGGCTCGGCTTGACTCGCTCCTGATCTCTGCCATTTCACGGAGGCCGCAACCACGAATTCTGGGATCATATCCCTACAGACACAAGAAGCTCCCGCTGCGATGACCGACATGACACGACGTGCTTTTGCCCTGACTGCCACCCTCTGCGCCGCGCTCTCGCTCGGTGCATGCTCCTCCGCGCGCCTCGGCGGACCGGCGATGGGCAGCGCCTCCGCGGCACCTGCGGCGCCTGCGCCGATCGAGGCGGTGCCCTCCGGCCCGGTCGAATCCGCACCGCTCGCGCCCATCGAAGGTCAGCCGCTGCCGCCCATCGGCGGCGCGCCGGCCCCCCTCGGCTCCGAGCTGACGCCCCCTCCGGGAACCGATGTGGCCGGCCTGCCTCCCGCGGCCGCGCCGGCGCCGATCGCACCGGCCGCGCCCGCGAGCCGCACCGCCATGATCGGCAACTGGACGGTCCGCGAGGCGTCCGGCAAATCCTGCCGCATCCAGCTCTCGAGTTCGCCCGCGCTCGACCTCTACCGGGCGTCCGCCTCGGGCTGCTCCAATCAGGATCTGTCCAGGGTCAATGCCTGGGATTATCGCGACGGCGAGGTCTATCTCTACCAGACCGGCGGCGCCGTGGCGGCGCGCCTGCGCGGTTCTTCCTCGTCGCTCGCCGGCGTTCTCGCCAAGTCCGGCGCTCCGCTGTCGCTGGCGCGATAATCACATTGCCCTCGCATCCGGCGGACGGTATCGGTTGTCCCGTGACCGATACCGATTTCCGCCCGCCCCAATCCATCATCGCCCGCTACGATGCGCTCGTGTCCTCAGGCACGATCGAGCGTGATCCCGCGCAGGTCAGGCTCCTGCGCCAGCTCCAGGCCTTGGCCGAAACGCTCGGCAACTACCGTCTCGCCCGCAAGCCCAGCGCCCTGGGCTGGCTCTTCGGCAAGAAGAACCCGGCTCCGCCGAAGGGACTTTATATCTGGGGCTCCGTGGGGCGGGGCAAGACCATGCTCATGGACCTGTTCTTCGAGGCGCTGCCGGTCAGGCGCAAGCGCCGGGTCCATTTCCATGCCTTCATGGCCGATGTGCATGAGCGCATCCACGATGTCCGACAGAAGCTGAAGACGGGTGCCGTCAAGGGAGACGATCCCATCGCGCCTGTCGCAGAGGCTCTGGCAGCGGAATCCTGGGTTCTCTGCTTCGACGAATTCACCGTCACCGACATCGCCGACGCGATGATCCTGGGGCGGTTGTTCACGGCGCTCTTCGCCCACGGGGTCGTGGTGGTCGCCACCTCCAACGTGGAGCCGCAGCACCTTTACGAAGGCGGCCTCAACCGGGCTCTCTTCCTGCCCTTCATCGCGCTTCTGCAGGAACGGATGACGGTCGTGAAGCTCGAATCCCGTACGGATTTCCGGCTGGAAAAGCTCGCGGGCAGCCCGGTCTTCTACACGCCCGCCGACGAGCGATCGCAGGCGGCGCTCACCCGCGCCTTCAGGAGCCTGACCGGCCGCGAGCAGGGCAGGCCGGTGACGCTGACCGTCAAGGGGCACCCGGTCGAGGTGCCGCAGGCGGCGTCCGGCGTCGCCCGGTTCTCCTTCGAGGACCTCTGCTCCAACCCGCTCGGAGCCGCCGACTATCTGGCCATCGCCGACGAGTTCGAAACGGTCATTCTCGAGAACATCCCCCGGATGACGTTCGAGCGCCGCAACGAGGCCAAGCGCTTCATCATGCTCGTGGATGCCTTCTACGATGCCCACGTGAAGCTGCTCGCCTCCGCCGAGGCCGAGGTTCATGAGCTCTACCGGGCCGATTCCGGCCGCGAGGCCTTCGAGTTCGATCGCACCGTGTCGCGCCTGATCGAGATGCGGTCTGAGGAGTATCTCTCGCTTCCGCACGGGCGCCCGGAATGCGGCAGTTCCGAAGGTCTGGTCGAGACATGAGGAGGCCCCGCGGCGGCATCCAGCGGATCACGGAGGCCGACGTTCCAGCCGACAGCCGCCTGCTCGCCATCGCGGCCGACCAGCTCAAGCGGCTCGGGCCCCGGCACGTGACGGTCGTCGGCATCGCCGACGCCGCCAACATGACCCATGCCAACGTGTATCGCTACTTCGCCTCGAAGGCGGCTCTCATCGATGCGGTGGCGGGCCAGTGGCTGCGCCGGCTGGAGGCGATCATCGCCGATATCGCCGACTCCCCCGATCCCGCCGACGACAAGCTGGAGCGCCTGATCCAGGCCTGGGCCCGCACGCATCGGGAGTTGCTGAAGGAGGACCGGCACCTCTTCGACGTCTATTGCTCCGCCACCGAGACCTCGCGGGCGCTTGTCCGCAAGCACCGCGCCCGGATGAGGGGGCTCATCGAGCGCGTGCTCGACGAGGGCATCGTCACCGGCAAGTTCGATCCCCGCGACCGGGAACGGGCGCTCGCCTTCGTCAGCGATGCGGCCTATCGCTTCATCAATCCGCTGACCGTCCGTCTGGACGCGGAGGTGCCCCAGGACATTCTCGACCAGCGCCTGGCTGCCATGATCCGGGTCATCCTGCGATCCCTGGAGATCGGGACCGTCTAGGGGTAATTACATTTTCCAGAAAATGTAACAGGAAAATTTGCCGGGTTCTTCAGTTGCCAAGCCGCTGAAATCACGAGCTTTTCCAAAATGGACAGATGTGTGCTGCCCTCCCGGAGGCCTTCAGGCCTTGCCGGTTAACCTTTTGCTGGCTTGAAGCGCCCCCATTTCTGGTGTCAAACAGCGCCACCTTTCATAAGGCTCCAGCCTTCCAAACACCCAAGGACAAACCATGGCCCGGAAAAAGATCGCGCTCATCGGTGCAGGCCAGATCGGCGGAACGCTCGCCCATCTCGTCGGCTTGAAGGAACTCGGCGACGTCGTGCTCTTCGATATCGCGGAAGGCATTCCCCAGGGTAAGGGTCTGGACATCGCGGAATCCGCGCCCGTCGACGGGTTCGACGCCAAGTACAAAGGCGCGAACGACTACGCCGCCATCGAAGGCGCCGACGTGATCATCGTGACCGCCGGCGTGCCCCGCAAGCCCGGCATGAGCCGCGACGACCTCATCGGCATCAACCTGAAGGTCATGGAAGCGGTCGGCAACGGCATCAAGCAATATGCTCCGAACGCCTTCGTCATCTGCATCACCAATCCGCTCGACGCCATGGTGTGGGCGCTCCAGAAGTTCTCCGGCATCGCTCCCGAGAAGATCGTCGGCATGGCCGGCGTGCTGGACTCGGCTCGCTTCCGCCACTTCCTGGCCGAGGAGTTCAACGTCTCGGTCGAGGACGTGACCGCCTTCGTGCTCGGCGGCCACGGCGACGACATGGTGCCGCTGGTGCGCTACTCCACGGTGGCCGGCGTCCCGCTGCCCGACCTCGTGAAGATGGGCTGGACGAGCCAGGAGAAGCTCGACGCCATGGTCGAACGCACCCGTAAGGGCGGCGGCGAGATCGTCAACCTGCTCAAGACGGGCTCCGCCTTCTACGCTCCGGCGGCCTCCGCCATCGCCATGGCCGAGAGCTATCTCAAGGATAAGAAGCGCGTCCTGCCTTGCGCGGCCTATCTCAACGGCCAGTACGGCGTGAAGGACATGTTCGTCGGCGTGCCGATCGTGATCGGCGAGAACGGCGTGGAGCGCGTTGTCGAGGTTGCGTTCTCGGCGGAGGAGAAGGCCATGTTCGAGAAGTCGGTGGCTTCCGTGCAGGGCCTCGTGGACGCCTGCAAGCAGATCAACCCCTCGCTCGCCTAAACATCGTACGTCATGGCCGGCTTCGGGCCGGCCATCCACGTCTTAAACCGCCACGCCCCCAGGCGTGGATGCCAGGGCCGAGCCCGGGCATGACGGAGAGGAAAACAGATGAATATCCATGAATACCAGGGCAAAGCCATCCTGAAGGAGTTCGGCCTGCCCGTCTCCAATGGCGTCGCCATCTTCTCCGCCGACGAGGCGGAGGCCGCCGCCAACAAACTCGGCGGACCCCTTTGGGTCGTGAAGTCCCAGATCCATGCGGGCGGCCGCGGCAAGGGCAAGTTCAAGGAGGCCGACGCCGGCGAGAAGGGCGGCGTGCGTCTCGCCAAGTCCGTCGACGAGGTGAAGCAGTTTGCCCAGCAGATGCTCGGCAAGACCCTCGTGACCATCCAGACCGGCGAGGCCGGCAAGCAGGTCAATCGTCTGTATATCGAGGACGGCTCCGACATCGAGAAGGAGTTCTACCTCTCGATGCTCGTCGACCGCGAGACCGGCCGCGTGGCCTTCGTAGTCTCCACCGAAGGCGGCATGGACATCGAGCAGGTCGCCCACGACACCCCTGAGAAGATCCTCACCTTCTCGGTCGATCCGGCCACCGGCATCATGCCCCATCACGGCCGCGCGGTCGCCAAGGCGCTTGGCCTGAAGGGACCGCTCGCCAAGGAAGCGGAAGACGTCACCTCCAAGCTCTACAAGGCCTTCATGGCCAAGGACATGAGCATGCTGGAGATCAACCCGCTCATCGTCACGAAGGACCAGCACCTCAAGTGCCTGGACGCCAAGATCTCGTTCGACTCGAACGCGCTCTACCGGCATCCCGAGGTCATGGAGCTGCGCGACCTGACGGAAGAGGACGAGAAGGAAATCGAGGCCTCCAAGTTCGACCTCGCCTATATCGCCCTCGACGGCACCATCGGCTGCATGGTCAACGGCGCGGGCCTCGCCATGGCGACGCTCGACATCATCAAGCTCTACGGCGAAGAGCCGGCGAACTTCCTCGATGTCGGCGGCGGCGCGTCCGAGGAGAAGGTAACGGCGGCGTTCAAGATCATCACCGCCGACCCGAACGTGAAGGGCATCCTGGTCAATATCTTCGGCGGCATCATGAAGTGCGACGTCATCGCCCGCGGCGTGATCGCGGCGGTGAAGACCGTCGGCCTTCAGGTTCCGCTGGTGGTGCGCCTCGAGGGCACGAACGTGGAAGAGGGCAAGCAGATCATCCGCCAATCCGGCCTCAACGTGATTCCGGCGGACGACCTCGACGACGCCGCCCAGAAGATCGTGAACGCCGTGCGCGGCGGAAAGTAAGGTTTCGAGCTGATGTCCATTCTCATCGACAAGAACACCAAGGTCATCTGCCAGGGCTTCACCGGCAAGAACGGGACCTTCCATTCCGAGCAGGCCATCGCCTACGGCACCAAGATGGTCGGCGGAACCTCGCCGGGCAAAGGCGGCTCGACGCATCTCGGCCTGCCCGTGTTCGACACGGTCATGGAAGCGCGCGAGGCGACCGGCGCCGACGCGTCCGTCGTCTACGTTCCGCCGCCGGGCGCGGCGGACGCCATCTGCGAGGCGATCCAGGCCGAGATCCCGCTCATCGTCTGCATCACGGAAGGCATCCCGGTGCTCGACATGGTGCGCGTGAAGCGTTCGCTCGAAGGCTCCAAGTCGCGCCTCATCGGCCCGAACTGCCCCGGCATCGTCACGGCGGGCGAGTCGAAGATCGGCATCATGCCGGCCAACATCTTCAAGCCCGGCTCGGTCGGCATCGTGTCGCGCTCCGGCACGCTCACCTACGAGGCCGTGTTCCAGACCACCAACGAAGGCCTCGGCCAGACCACCGCCGTCGGCATCGGCGGCGACCCGGTGAAGGGCACCGAGTTCATCGAGATGCTCGACATGTTCCTCTCCGATCCTAAGACCGAATCGATCGTCATGATCGGCGAGATCGGCGGATCGGCCGAGGAGGAAGCAGCCGAGTTCATCGCCCGCGAAGCCAAGAAGGGCCGCAAGAAGCCGATGGTCGGCTTCATCGCCGGCCGCACGGCTCCTCCCGGACGCCGCATGGGCCATGCCGGCGCGATCATCTCCGGCGGCAAGGGCGGTGCGGAAGACAAGATCGCCGCCATGGAGGCCGCGGGCATCCGCGTGTCCCCGTCGCCGGCCCGCCTCGGCAAGACCCTGGTCGAGGTTCTGAAGGGCAAGTAACCAACAATAAAGGCCGCTCCGGTTACGGAGCGGCCCAACTTCTTTTGGATAGGCAATCGCCATGGCACGCCAAGACGCCAACGAAAACTTCCTGAACACCGCTTTCCTCTATGGCGCCAATGCGTCCTATATCGAGGAGCTTCACGCCCGCTACGAGAAGGACCCGTCGTCGGTCGACGCCGAATGGCAGGCGTTCTTCGGCGCGTTGAAGGATGACAGGCAGGCTGTCGAGACGGCGGCCAACGGTCCTTCCTGGGAAAAGCCGAACTGGCCGATCCACGCCAACGGCGAGCTGATCTCCGCGCTCGACGGCAACTGGGCGCAGGTCGAGAAGGCCGTCGGCGACAAGATCAAGGCCAAGGCGAAAGACAAGGGCGCCGAGATCAGCCAGGCGGACGTGCAGCAGGCAACCCGCGATTCCGTGCGCGCCATCATGCTGATCCGCGCCTACCGCGTGCGCGGGCATCTGCACGCGCAGCTCGATCCTCTGGGCATCAATCCGCGTCCGAGCGACGAGGAGCTGCATCCGTCCCATTACGGCTTCACGGAAGCCGACTGGGACCGCAAGATCTTCCTCGACAACGTGCTCGGCCTCGAATTCGGGACGATCCGCGAGATCGTCGCGATCCTCGACCGCACCTACTGCCAGACGGTGGGCGTCGAGTTCATGCACATCTCCGACCCGGTCGAGAAGGCCTGGATCCAGGAGCGCATCGAAGGGCCCGACAAGGAGATCACCTTTACGAAGGAAGGCAAGCGCGCCATCCTCAACAAGCTCGTCGAGGCGGAAGGCTTCGAGAAATTCCTGGATGTCCGCTACACCGGCACCAAGCGCTTCGGCCTGGACGGCGGCGAGTCGCTCATCCCGGCCCTCGAGCAGATCATCAAGCGCGGCGGCAATCTCGGCGTGAAGGAGATCGTGCTTGGCATGGCCCATCGCGGCCGCCTGAACGTGCTCACCCAGGTGATGGGCAAGCCGCACCGCGCGCTGTTCCACGAGTTCAAGGGCGGATCCTTCGCCCCCGACGACGTGGAGGGCTCGGGCGACGTGAAGTACCACCTCGGCGCGTCCTCCGACCGGATTTTCGACGGCAACAACGTCCACCTGTCGCTCACGGCGAACCCTTCGCATCTGGAGATCGTCAATCCCGTGGTGCTCGGCAAGGTGCGCGCCAAGCAGGATCAGCACGGCTGCACGCCCGACAACCGCACCGCCGTCATGCCGCTCCTGATTCACGGCGACGCGGCCTTCGCGGGCCAGGGCGTGGTGGCGGAATGCTTCGGGCTTTCGGGCCTGCGCGGCCACCGCACCGGCGGCTGGATTTCCTTCATCATCAACAATCAGATCGGCTTCACCACCGATCCGCGCTTCTCGCGCTCCTCGCCCTATCCGTCGGACGTGGCGAAGATGGTCGAGGCGCCGATCTTCCACGTGAACGGCGATGATCCCGAGGCCGTGGTCTTCGCCGCGAAGGTCGCGACCGAGTACCGCCAGCGGTTCCAGAAGCCCGTCGTCATCGACATGTTCTGCTATCGCCGGTTCGGCCACAACGAGGGCGACGAGCCGTCGTTCACCCAGCCGCTCATGTACCGCAAGATCCGGTCGCATCCGTCGATCACCGAGATCTACTCCAAGAAGCTCGTCGCCGAGGGTGTCGTCACCGAGGCCGAGATCGAGGAGATGAAGAATTCCTGGCGCTCCAAGCTCGACGCCGAGTTCGACATCGCGGCCAATTACAAGCCCAACAAGGCCGACTGGCTCGACGGCCGCTGGTCCGGCCTCAAGGCCGTGCGCGAGGATCAGGACGATCCCCGCCGCGGACAGACGGGCCTGCCCGCCGAGACGCTGCAGCAGATCGGCAGCGCGCTGACCACATTGCCCCAGGGCTTCCACGTCCACCGCACGATCCAGCGTTTCCTCGACAACCGCAAGAAGATGCTGGAAACCGGCGAGGGGCTCGACTGGGCCATGGCCGAGGCGCTTGCCTTCGGTTCGCTCCTGCTCGAAGGCCATCGCGTGCGCCTGTCCGGCCAGGATGTGGAGCGCGGCACCTTCTCTCAGCGCCACTCGGTTCTCACGGACCAGGAGAACGAGGAGCGCTACACGCCGCTCAACCACATCTCGGAAACCCAAGCCCGCTATGAGGTCATCAACTCGATGCTCTCGGAAGAGGCGGTGCTGGGCTTCGAATATGGCTACACCCTCTCGGAGCCCAACGCGCTGACCCTTTGGGAGGCGCAGTTCGGCGACTTCGCCAACGGAGCCCAGGTGGTGTTCGACCAGTTCGTCTCCTCGGGCGAGCGCAAGTGGCTGCGCATGTCGGGTCTCGTGTGCCTGCTGCCGCACGGCTACGAGGGTCAGGGTCCCGAGCATTCCTCCGCACGCCTGGAGCGCTTTCTCCAGATGTGCGCCGAGGACAACATGCAGGTGGCCTATTGCTCGACACCGGCCAACTACTTCCACATCCTGCGCCGTCAGCTGAAGCGCGACTTCCGCAAGCCGCTGATCCTCATGACGCCGAAGAGCCTGCTGCGCCACAAGCGCTGCACCTCGGCCCTCGCGGCGATCTCGGAGGGAACCTCCTTCCACCGCGTTCTGCGGGACGATGCCCAAGCGGGTCGCGAGGGCATCAAGCTGGTGAAGGACGACAAGATCCGGCGCGTGGTGATCTGCACCGGCAAGGTCTATTACGACCTGCTCGAGGAGCGCGAGAAGCGTGGGCTGGACGACGTCTATCTGCTGCGCGTCGAGCAGCTCTACCCGTTCCCGGCGAAGTCCCTGGCCGCCGAGCTCTCCCGCTTCAAGAAGGCCGATGTGGTGTGGTGCCAGGAAGAGCCCAAGAACATGGGCTCCTGGAACTTCGTCGAGCCCTATCTCGAATGGGTGCTCAAGACGGCAGGTTCCAAGGTGGACCGCCCGCGCTATGTGGGCCGCCCCGCTTCCGCTGCGACCGCCACCGGTCTGATGTCCAAGCATCTCGGCCAGCTGCAGGCATTCCTCGACGAGGCTTTCGCGGCGTAAGACCCGCGAAGGCTCTCATCCCTTCCCCGAGCTTTCGAAAGCTCAGACAAAGACTAGAACGATCATGGCAACCGAAATCCGCGTACCCACTCTCGGCGAATCCGTTTCAGAGGCCACCATCGGCCGCTGGTTCAAGCAGCCCGGCGACCCCGTGAAGGCCGACGAGCCTGTCCTTGAGCTCGAAACCGACAAGGTAACCCTCGAGGTCAACGCACCCGCGAGCGGGACTCTCGGGGAGATCGTCGCGAAGGACGGCGAGACGGTCTCGCCGGGCGCGGTGCTCGGCTCGATCGTCGAGGGCGGCGCGGCTGCCGCTCCCGCGGCTGCCCCCAAGGCCGAGGCGCCCAAAGCCGCCCCGGCTCCCGCTCCGGCGCCGGCTCCTGCTGCGGCCCCAGCAGGCGCCGCCAAGGACCACGGTCCCGCGGTCGCTCGCCTTGCGGCCGAGAGCGGCGTGAGCCCGGCGAACGTTCCCGGCTCCGGCAAGGACGGCCGCGTCACGAAAGGCGACATGCTTGCCGCCATCGCGACAGGCGGTGCTTCGGCTCCCGCGCCGGCTGCTCCGGTCGCCGTGCGTGCCCCTTCCGCTCCGGTCGATGCCGAGCGCGAAGAGCGCGTGAAGATGACGAAGCTGCGTCAGACCATCGCGCGCCGCCTCAAGGACGCGCAGAACACCGCCGCCATGCTCACCACGTTCAACGACGTGGACATGAGCGCGGTCATGAACCTGCGCAGCCAGTACAAGGACGTGTTCGAGAAGAAGCACGGCACGAAGCTCGGCTTCATGGGCTTCTTCACCAAAGCCGTGATCCAGGCCCTGAAGGACGTTCCGGCGGTCAACGCCGAGATCGACGGCCAGGACATCGTCTACAAGAACTACTACCACATCGGCATCGCCGTCGGCACCGAGAAGGGCCTCGTGGTTCCGGTGGTGCGTGACGCGGACGATCTGTCGGTCGCCGGGATCGAGAAGAAGATCGCCGATTTCGGCCGCCGCGCCCGCGACGGCAAGCTCGGCATCGACGAGATGCAGGGCGGCACCTTCACCATCACCAACGGCGGCATCTACGGCTCTCTCATGTCGACGCCGATCCTCAACGCTCCGCAATCCGGCATTCTCGGCATGCACCGCATCGAGGAGCGTCCGGTGGTCCGCAACGGCCAAGTGGTCGTGCGCCCGATGATGTATCTCGCGCTCTCCTACGATCACCGCATCGTCGACGGCAAAGAGGCCGTGACCTTCCTGGTGCGGATCAAGGAGGCCCTGGAAGATCCGGCCCGCCTCGTCCTGGATCTCTGATCTCGACACCTCGTCGTGCCCGGCCTCGTGCCGGGCATCCTCGCCTTTCAAAGCCGGGCGGTCGTCCCACGACGTGGATGGCCGGGACAAGCCCGGCCATGACGTTTAAGGGGATGCTCCCATGTCCTACGATCTCATCGTCATCGGCACCGGCCCGGGCGGCTATGTGGCCGCCATCCGGGCCGCGCAGCTCGGCCTCAAGACCGCCGTCGTCGAGAAGCGCAAGACCCACGGCGGCACCTGCCTCAACGTGGGCTGCATTCCCTCGAAGGCGCTGCTCCATGCGTCGCACATGTTCGAGGATGCCAAGCACTTCGCGGATCTCGGCATCGGCGTCAGCGCGCCGACGCTCGATCTCAAGAAGATGCAGTCCTTCAAGCAGGAGGGCGTCGACGGCAACACCAAGGGCGTCGAGTTCCTGCTGAAGAAGAACAAGATCGACGCCTTCCAGGGCACGGCGCGGATTGCCGCCGTCGGCCAGGTCGAAGTGACGTCCGAGGACGGCTCCAACCAGGTCCTGCAGACCAGGAACATCCTCATCGCCACGGGCTCGGACGTGACGCGCCTGCCCGGCATCGAGATCGACGAGAAGGTCGTGGTGTCCTCCACCGGCGCTCTCGAACTCGAGAGCGTGCCCAAGCGCCTCGTCGTCATCGGCGCCGGCGTGATCGGCCTCGAGCTCGGCTCCGTGTGGCGCCGTCTCGGCGCCGAAGTCACCGTCGTGGAATATCTCGACCGCATCCTGCCCGGCATGGATGCCGAGGTCGCCAAGAACTTCCAGCGCATCCTGTCCAAGCAGGGCTTCGAGTTCAAGCTCGGCGCGAAGGTCACCGGCGTCGAGAAGACCGGCAAGGGCGCGACACTCACCTACGAGCCCGCCTCCGGCGGCGCCGCGCAGACCATCGAGGCGGACGTGGTGCTCGTGGCGATCGGCCGCGTGCCCTACACGCAGGGCCTCGGGCTGGACCATGTGGGCGTTCAGCTCGACAATCGCGGCCGCGTCCTCACCGACGAGCACTTCGCCACCAACATCACCGGCATCTACGCCATCGGCGACGTGATCGCCGGTCCGATGCTGGCGCACAAGGCCGAGGACGAAGGCGTCGCGGTGGCCGAGATCCTCGCCGGCAAGGCGGGCCACGTGAACTACGACGTGATCCCGAGCGTGGTCTACACGTTCCCGGAGGTCGCATCCGTCGGCAAGACCGAAGAGGAGCTCAAGAGCGCGGGCGTCGCCTACAACGCCGGCAAGTTCCCCTTCACGGCCAACGGCCGCGCGAAGGTGAACCGCACCACGGACGGCTTCGTGAAGATCCTGGCGGACGCCTCCACCGACAAGGTCCTCGGCGTGCACATCATCGGCCCCGAGGCCGGCAACCTCATCCACGAGGCGGCCATCGCCATGGAGTTCGGTGCCTCGTCGGAGGACATGGCGCGCACCTGCCATGCTCACCCGACCCTTGCAGAAGCTGTGAAGGAAGCCGCACTCGCGGTGGAGAAGCGCGCGATCCATATGTAATATGGATTCATGGCAAAGCTCCACTTCCTCTACTCGGTGATGAACGCAGGAAAGACCACGCATCTCCTGCAGGTTCGTCACAACTACATCGAGAACGGCGGCCACGTGCTGCTGTTCTCCAGCCCCGTCGACGATCGGTTCGGCGTCGGCAAGGTCAGGTCCCGCATCGGCCTCGAAGCCGACGCGACGGTCCTGAGGAAGGACGATCCCATCGGCGACATCGTGGCGGCCGAACACGCCCGGAAAAAGGTGACCGTCGTTCTCATCGACGAAGTTCAGTTCATGACGGCGGATCAGGTCCGCCAGCTCGCCTGGATCGTCGACGAGCTCGGAATTCCGGTCATGGCCTATGGGCTCAAGAACAACGTCTACGGCACCCTGTTCAGCGACGCGATCGCGGCCATGATGGCTCTCGCCGACGATTTCCAGGAAATCAAGCAGCTCTGTCATTGCGGCCGCAAGGCCACGATGATCCTGAAGTTCGACCCCAACGGAGAGCCCGTGCGGTCCGGCCCCGTCATCGAGATCGGCGGGGAAAGCCGCTACGTCTCCGTCTGCCGCCCGCACTGGACCAAGGGCGACATCGGCCCCGCCGCGCGTCAGCTCCTGTCGCAGGCTGTCGTGGCCGCGGAGTAGAGCGATTTTCTCCGTCCTGGCCGGGCTTGTCCCGGCCACCCACGTCTTTGGACCACGATTCCAACAATGACGCGGACCCTTACTTCACCCGCGCCCGCGGATGGGCCGCATTGAACGCATCCATCAACCGTGTCGCGTCCACCTTCGTGTAGAGCTGCGTGGTCGAGAGCGATGCGTGACCGAGCAGTTCCTGGATGCCGCGCAGGTCTCCGCCCCGGGCCAGAAGATGCGTCGCGAAGGAATGCCGCAGGGCATGCGGCGTGGCGCTGTCGGGCAGGCCGAGCGCGCCGCGCAGTTCCTCCACCGCGAGCTGAATGATGCGAGGCGAGAGCGGTCCTCCGCGCACACCCACGAAGAGCGGGTCCTCCGGCGCGATCACGTAGGGACACAGGTGCAGGTACTCCTCCACCGCCCGCTGGATCGCCGGAAGCACGGGAACGCTGCGTACCTTGCCGCCCTTGCCGGTCACGGTGATCGCATCGACGCCGCCGACCGGCGCGTCGCGGCGCTGAAGGCCGAGCGCCTCGGAAATGCGCAGGCCCGCACCATAGAGCAGCGAGAGCACGGCGGCGTCCCGCGCCAGGATCCACGGTTTGCGATCCTCGGACGCGCGGGCCTCCTTGTCCGTCACGGCTACCGCGGACGAGGCGGAGAGGGGACGCGGCAGGTTCTTGTCCGCCTTGGGGCTGCGGATCGCCGCAAAGGCCGAGGCCGTGCCGTGCCCCTCCCGCTCCAGGTAACGGGCGAAGGAGCGAAGGGCCGAGAGCTGGCGCATGAGAGACCGGCTTCCCACCGCCTTCATGCGGCGCGCTGCCAGAAAGGCGCGGATGTCGAGGGGCTTTAGGTCCAGAACGGCTCTGATGCTCGGCGGCTCGCCGAGATGCTCCGTGAGAAAGGCCAGAAACTGCCGCAGGTCCCGGGCATAGGCCTCCACGGTCTTGGGCGAGAGCCTGCGCTCCTTCGCGAGCCCCTGGAGCCACGCCAGCACCTCCCGGCGCGTGTCCTCCGCGCCGGGCAGGACGAGATCGAGGGCGTTCTTGGCATCGCTGCTGGACATTTCGCTCTTTGACATGGCGCCGCTATATGCAAGGCAGACAACGTTAGCAGCCACAGGTTAACTCCGTTCGAATGACAAGCCGTATCGCCGATGTCCTCATCCCGCTGGCGCTGGACACGGCCTATTCCTATGCCGTGCCGGATGGTCTCGCGCTCGAGGAGGGCGACGTGGTGCAGGTGCCCCTCGCCACCCGCGAGGTGGCGGGGGTCGTCTGGGGCCTGCGGGACGGGCAGGGCGCCAATTTCAAGAAGGTGACGGGTGTCCTCGAAGGACCGAACCTGTCGCCCAAGATGCGCAAGTTCATCGACTGGGTGTCCTGGTATACGCTCGCTCCCAAGGGCTCGGCCCTGGCCATGAGCCTGAAATTCCCCGATCCGGACCGGACGGAGGTCGTACGCGTAGGCGTCAGGCTCACGGCGAACCGGCCCAAACGCATGACGCCCGCGCGCCAGAAGGTGATCGAGGCCGCGCAGGACGGAATCGTGCGCCTGAAGAGCGAGCTCGCGCATGCGGCCGGCGTCAGCAACAGCGTCATCGACGGGCTGATCGACGAGGGCGTGATCGAAACGCTGGCCCTGCTCCAGGAGCCGGTGGCCGGACTGCCGAATCCCGATTTCGGCGACACCGAGCTGTCCGACGGCCAGCGCGACGCGGCGGGCAGCATCGTCGGCGCCCTGCGCGAGGAGCAGCCGCCGGTGATCCTGCTCGAGGGCGTTACGGGGTCCGGCAAGACCGAGGTCTATTTCGAGGCGGTGGCGGAGGCGGTGCGCCAGGGCCGGCAGGCTCTCATCCTCATGCCGGAGATCGCCCTCACGGCGCAGTTCCTCGACCGGTTCGCCGCGCGCTTCGGGGTGAAGCCCGCCACCTGGCATTCAGGGGTGACGGGGCGCAAGCGCGAGCGGCTCTACGCGGCCATCGCCTCCGGCGAGGTGAAGGTGGTGGCAGGCGCCCGCTCGGCCCTGTTCCTGCCCTATGCCGATCTCTCGCTCATCATCGTCGACGAGGAGCACGAGACCGCCTACAAGCAGGACGACGGCGTGCATTACCATGCCCGCGACATGGCGGTGGTGCGCGGAAAGATCGAGAACGCCACGGTGGTGCTGGCCTCGGCCACGCCCTCCATCGAGAGCCGCGTCAACGTGGAGCGGGGGCGATACCGGCACGTGAAGCTGCCGGAGCGATTCGGCGGACGCTCGATGCCGCAGATCCGCGCCGTGGATCTCCGGCGCGAGCAGATCCCGAAGGGACGCTGGCTTTCGCCCACCCTCGTCGCTTCCGTCGAGGACACCATCGGCCGTGGCGAGCAGGCGCTGCTCTTCCTGAACCGGCGCGGCTACGCGCCGCTCACCCTCTGCCGCGCCTGCGCCCACCGCTACGAATGTCCGAACTGTTCCGCCTGGCTCGTGGAGCACCGCTTCCGGCGCTCCCTGGTGTGCCACCATTGCGGCCATGTGGAGCGCACGCCGCAGGCCTGCGTGGAATGCGGCAGCATCGATTCGCTGGTGCCCTGCGGCCCTGGCGTGGAGCGGATCGCCGAGGAGGTGGCGGAGCTCTTTCCCGACAAGCGCTCCATCGTGCTCTCCAGCGATTTTCCCGGCGGCACCGAGCGGCTGCGCACGGAATTGGCCGCGATCGCGGCGGGCCAGGTCGACATCGTCATCGGCACGCAGCTCGTGGCCAAGGGGCACAACTTCCCGCTCATGACCCTCGTGGGGGTCCTGGATGCCGATATCGGTCTCACCTCCGGCGACCCGCGGGCCGCCGAGCGCACCTTTCAGATGCTGCAGCAGGTCACGGGCCGCGCCGGACGCGGCGAGAAGCCGGGCAGGGCCCTCGTCCAGACCTGGCAGCCGGATCATCCGGTCATCGCCGCCCTGGTGTCCGGCGATGCGGAGCGGTTCTACGAGGAGGAGACCCGGGTCCGCGAAATGGCGGGATTGCCCCCCTTCGGCCGACTCGCCTCGCTGATCGTATCGGCCGAGGAGAGGGAGGCAGCCGAGGCCCATGCCCGGGCCATGGCGATGGTGACAGAGCCGCCTCCGGGGGTCATGGTGCTCGGACCCGCCGAGGCGCCCCTCGCCCTCATCCGGGGGCGCTACCGCTACAGGCTTCTGGTGAAGACCGAGCGCGAGGTCGATCTTCAGGGCTATCTGCGCTCCTGGCTGGCCCGCTGCCCGAAGGTCAGGGGCAATACGCGCGTCGCTATCGACGTGGATCCTCAGAGCTTTCTATGAGGTTGGCGGTGACGGCGGCACCGGGCGGGACCCGGATGTTCGTCGGCGCGAGCACGAGGACGGGCTCGCCGCCGCGAACCACGGGCGCGATTCTGGAGCGCATGGTCCTCTCGATCTCCGGGGCCAAGGGGCCGAGAAATGGGATACTCCAGAACAACCCCAAGGCGAGCAGGGTGAGGGCGGCGAACAGGCGCATCGGAGCCTCCCGGGTTAACCAAGTGTTAAGGGTGGGAGCCCGCCCGCGCTTCTCAAGGGCGCAAAGGGGCATCTGGGACGAAATACCTCGCTCGTGCCGTCCGGAGCGGACTTTCCGCCCGCGCCGCGCTTCGCGATGGAACATGCGATGCGCTGCCGACAGCCGGCATCAGATTGCCTTCGAAAGTGGATTTCCCTTTTAGGCCTGATGGTCTACCGAAAGGACACCATGCCCAAGATCGTTCACTGCATCCGCCACGGCCAGTCCACCTTCAATGCCCATTTCGCCGAGACCGGCGAAGACCCGCTCCATTTCGATGCCCCCCTGACCGAGCTTGGCCTCAGACAGGTGCAGGAGCGGGCCCGGGAGCTGCGCTCACACCCTTACGAGCTCGTCATCACCACGCCTCTGACCCGGGCGATCCAGACCACCCTCGGGCTGTTCGGCGATCATCCGGCGGCGCCCCCGATCCATGTGGAATGCCTTCACCGGGAGCACCTGGAGAGCAGCTGCGACGTCGGACGGGCTCCATCCCTTCTGATGCAGGAGTTCCCGCATCTGAGCTTCGATCACCTCGACGAGGTGTGGTGGCATAACGAGGGCGAGCCGGACCCGCGCGGATTCGTCTACGAGCCCAGCCACATCTTCGAGGGGCGGGTCGAGCAGTTCCGGCGGTGGCTCCAGGACCGGCCGGAGCAGATGATCGCCGTCGTAGGGCACGGCACCTTCTTCAGCCGGCTCACGGGCCAATATCTCGGCAATTGCGAGGTCGCGGTTCTGGAGCTCTGAGTCTTGAGCGCAGGGCGGGTTCACCGCATTTTTACGAGCACGCCCTGGCTCAGCTCGCCTTGCGTCCCGGGAAAACCCATGCTAGTGCACCCCCGCCTGCGGGCGGAGAACGGTCCCCTTAAGGCTCACTTCCATCGACCCGACGGGTTTCCCGACAGCTTGTTTGAAGGCTCGCCGGTCTGAAACCCGTAACTTGAGAGAGACGATTACGTGGCGCAAAGCGGTTCGCATGAAGGACCCCTCCTGTCGGGCGTAGCGTTGCGCTATGCATCGGCGCTGTTCGACCTCGCTCGGGAAGCGAATGCGGTGGACGCCGTGGCCGGCGATCTCGCACGCTTCGAGCAGCTGATCCGGGGCAGCGAAGACTTGCAGCGCCTGATCCGCAACCCCATTTTCACGGCGGAAGAGCAGACCCGTGCGATGGATGCCCTTCTCGGAAAGCTCGGCCTTTCGGGCCTTTCCGGCAATTTCATCCGCCTCGTGGCCTCCAAGCGCCGCCTCTTCGCCCTTCCGGACATGATCCGCGCCTATCAGGATCTCGTGTCCGACGCGAAGGGCATCGTCCGGGCTCAGGTGACCCTGGCGGAGGCTCCGTCGGACACCGTTCTCAACGAAATCAAGGCGGCGCTGCGCGACGTCGCTAAGGCTGACGTCGCTGTCGACGTCAAAATCGACCCGAGCCTCATCGGCGGAATCATCGTGAAGATGGGCTCCCGCATGGTGGACGCTTCGGTGCGCACCAAACTCAATTCCATTCGTCTTGCGATGAAAGAGGTCCGCTGATGGACATTCGAGCCGCTGAGATCTCCGCGATCCTCAAAGAGCAGATCAAGAACTTCGGTACCGAAGCTGAAGTCACCGAAGTCGGTCAGGTCCTGTCCGTCGGTGACGGTATCGCCCGTTGCTACGGCCTCGACAAGGTTCAGGCCGGCGAGATGGTCGAATTCGAGAGCGGCGTGCGCGGCATGGCCCTCAACCTCGAAACCGACAACGTCGGCGTCGTGATCTTCGGTTCCGACCGTGAGATCGCCGAAGGCCAGACCGTGAAGCGCACGGGCGCCATCGTGGACGTGCCGGTCGGCAAGGGCCTCCTCGGCCGCGTCGTCGACGCGCTGGGCAACCCCATCGACGGCAAGGGCCCGATCCAATCCACCGAGCGTCGCCGCGTCGACGTGAAGGCTCCGGGCATCATTCCGCGCAAGTCCGTGCACGAACCCATGGCGACGGGCCTGAAGGCGATCGACGCCCTCATTCCGGTCGGCCGCGGCCAGCGCGAGCTGATCATCGGCGATCGTCAGACCGGCAAGACCGCGATCGCCCTCGACACGATCCTGAACCAGAAGCCGCTGAACCAGGGCAACGACGAGTCGCAGAAGCTGTACTGCGTGTACGTGGCCGTCGGCCAGAAGCGCTCCACGGTCGCTCAGTTCGTGAAGGCTCTCGAGGACAACGGCGCTCTGGAATACTCCATCGTCGTCGCCGCGACCGCTTCCGACCCGGCTCCGATGCAGTTCCTGGCTCCCTTCGCCGGCTGCGCCATGGGCGAGTTCTTCCGCGACAACGGCATGCACGCCGTGATCGTGTACGACGACCTGTCGAAGCAGGCCGTCGCCTACCGTCAGATGTCGCTCCTGCTCCGCCGTCCTCCGGGCCGCGAGGCCTATCCGGGCGACGTGTTCTACCTGCACTCCCGCCTGCTGGAGCGCGCCGCGAAGCTCAACGACGCCAACGGCGCCGGCTCGCTCACCGCTCTGCCGGTCATCGAGACCCAGGCCAACGACGTCTCGGCCTACATCCCGACCAACGTGATCTCCATCACCGACGGCCAGATCTTCCTTGAGACGGATCTGTTCTACCAGGGCATCCGCCCGGCGGTGAACGTCGGCCTCTCCGTGTCGCGCGTGGGCTCCTCGGCCCAGACGAAGGCGATGAAGAAGGTTGCGGGCAAGATCAAGGGCGAGCTGGCGCAGTACCGCGAAATGGCGGCCTTCGCCCAGTTCGGCTCCGACCTCGACGCCACCACGCAGCGCCTGCTGAATCGCGGCTCGCGCCTGACCGAACTCCTGAAGCAGCCGCAGTTCTCGCCGCTGAAGATGGAAGAGCAGGTCGCCGTGATCTACGCCGGCGTGAACGGTTACCTCGACAACCTGCCGCTCAACCGCGTGCGCGCTTTCGAGGACGGCCTGCTCAGCACTCTGCGCAGCAGGCACGCCGATATCCTCGAGGCGATCCGCACCTCGAAGGACCTCTCGAGCGACTCCGAGGCGAAGCTCAAGGACGTCGTCCAGACCTTCGCCAAGTCGTTTTCCTAAGATCCAGCCGGAACTCCGGAGAGGGTAGGGCCGCTCGATGCCGAGCTTGAAAGACCTTCGTAACCGCATCGCCTCGGTCAAGGCGACGCAGAAGATCACCAAGGCCATGCAGATGGTGGCCGCCGCGAAGCTGCGCCGCGCGCAGACCGCGGCGGAGGCCGCGCGTCCCTACGCGGAGCGCATGGCCGTGGTGCTCGGCAATCTCGCGTCCGGCATCATCGTCGGGCCCGAGACGCCGCGTCTGCTCGCCGGCACGGGCTCCGACCGGGTGCATCTCCTGATCGTCTGCACGGCCGAGCGCGGCCTGTGCGGCGCGTTCAACTCCTCGATCGCCCGTCTCGCCCGAGACCACGCCAACCGGCTCCTGGCCGAGGGCAAGACGGTCAAGATCATCTGCGTGGGCAAGAAGGGCTACGACATCCTTCGTCGCCAGTTCGCCGAGCAGATCATCGAGTTCATCGACCTGCGCTCCGTTCGCCAGATCGGCTTCGAGCAGGGCGACATGATCGCCCAGAAGGTGCTCGCGCGCTTCGAGGCCGGCGAATTCGACGTGGCGACCCTGTTCTACTCGCGCTTCCGCTCGGTGATCGCCCAGATTCCGACGGCGCAGCAGATCATCCCCGCCCAGATCGAAGCCGCCGGGACGGCATCGGACGCGGTCTACGACTACGAGCCTGACGAAGGCGAGATCCTGACCACGCTTCTGCCGCGCAATCTCACCGTCCAGATCTTCCGGGCGCTCTTGGAGAACGCGGCGTCCGAACAGGGCGCCCGCATGAGCGCCATGGACAATGCGACCCGCAACGCGGGCGAGATGATCAAGAAGCAGACGATGACCTACAATCGGTCGCGTCAGGCGATGATCACCAAGGAACTGATCGAAATCATTTCGGGCGCCGAGGCGCTCTGACGAATCCGAGAGGAGCCTCACATGGCTAACACCGCTACCGCCGGCAAGAACGTCGGTCACATCACGCAGGTCATCGGCGCCGTCGTCGACGTGCAGTTCGAAGGCCATCTTCCCGAGATCCTCAACGCTCTCGAGACCCAGAACCAGGGCAGCCGCCTGGTGCTCGAAGTTTCGCAGCAGCTCGGCGAGAACACCGTGCGCTGCATCGCCATGGACACCTCCGAGGGTCTGGTGCGCGGCCAGGAAGTCTTCGACACCGGCGCCCCGATCTCCGTGCCCGTCGGCGCCGCCACGCTCGGCCGCATCATGAACGTCATCGGCGAGCCGGTGGACGAAGCCGGCCCCATCGCCGGCGAAGCCCAGCGCGCCATCCACCAGCCGGCCCCGTCCTATGCCGAGCAATCCACCGAGGGCCAGATCCTCGTCACGGGCATCAAGGTCGTGGACCTGCTCGCTCCCTACGCAAAGGGCGGTAAGATCGGCCTCTTCGGCGGCGCAGGCGTCGGCAAGACCGTGCTGATCATGGAGCTCATCAACAACGTCGCGAAGGCGCACGGCGGCTACTCCGTGTTCGCCGGCGTGGGCGAGCGGACCCGCGAGGGCAACGACCTCTATCACGAGATGATCGAGTCCCGCGTGAACGTGAACCCGGCCGAGAACAACGGTTCGGCCGCCGGCTCCAAGTGCGCTCTCGTGTACGGCCAGATGAACGAGCCCCCGGGCGCCCGCGCCCGCGTCGCGCTCACCGGCCTGACCGTCGCCGAGCACTTCCGCGACCAGGGTCAGGACGTGCTGTTCTTCGTGGACAACATCTTCCGCTTCACCCAGGCAGGCTCCGAGGTGTCGGCGCTTCTCGGCCGTATTCCCTCGGCGGTGGGCTACCAGCCGACCCTGTCGACGGACATGGGTGCCCTGCAGGAGCGCATCACCACCACCACCAAGGGCTCGATCACCTCGGTGCAGGCCATCTACGTTCCCGCCGACGACCTGACCGACCCTGCTCCGGCGACCTCCTTCGCCCACCTCGACGCCACGACCGTGCTGTCGCGTTCGATCGCCGAGAAGGGCATCTATCCGGCCGTGGATCCGCTCGACTCGACCTCGCGCATGCTCTCCGCCGCGATCGTCGGTGAGGAGCACTACAACGTCGCCCGCCAGGTCCAGCAGGTGCTGCAGCGCTACAAGGCGCTCCAGGACATCATCGCGATCCTGGGCATGGACGAGCTCTCCGAAGAAGACAAGCTCACCGTCGCCCGCGCCCGCAAGATCGAGCGCTTCCTGTCGCAGCCCTTCCACGTGGCGGAAGTGTTCACCGGCTCGCCCGGTAAGCTCGTCGCCCTCGAAGACACGATCAAGGGCTTCAAGGGCCTGGTCGAGGGCCAGTACGATCACCTCCCCGAGGCCGCCTTCTACATGGTCGGCACCATCGAGGAAGCGGTCGAGAAGGCCCAGCGCCTCGCTGCTGAAGCTGCCTAACCGAACTCCAGGATCGTCCCGGGGCGTGCTCGCACGCTCCGGGACCTGCTTTTCCAGCCTGCCTCCAACGATCCCGCACCGCTCCCGTTGAGCGGACGGATGACGAGAAGCTCAAATGGCCACCTTCACTTTCGAACTCGTCTCTCCCGAGCGCGTGCTGTTCTCAGGCGCCGTCGACGCGGTCGTCCTGCCTGCGACCGAAGGCGACATGACGGTTCTTGCCGGCCATGCGCCGACGATGACGACTCTCAAGACCGGCTTCCTGGTCGTGACGAGCAATCCGGGCAACGGCCGCCGGGTGCTGGTCCGCGGCGGTTTCGCCGACATCAACCAGAACGGGCTCACCGTCCTCGCCGAGCGCGCGCTTCCGGAGGAAGAGTTGACGCAGGAGGTTCTCGACAAGGAAATCCTCCAGGCGGAGATGATTTGGGATTCGACGGACGATCCGGCCGCCAAGCACGCCGCCGAATCGGCGATCGCGCAGCTGCGCGAGGCCAAGGCGGCCCTGAACTACTAAGCGCTTTTGAAGAAGCATGCATGAAACACCCGGCCCCGAGCCGGGTTTTTCATGTCATGACAAAGCCCGCGCCGCTGATCCTCACCATCGCCCTGGACGAGCACTCCTTCTCGTTCTTCGACGCACAGAGGAGGCGCTACTTTCCGCCCGACCGGAATTTCATCCCGGCGCATCTGACCCTCTTTCATCATCTGCCGGGCGACCGCCTCGACACCATCCAGGACCTTCTCGCGAAAACGTGCTCCGCACAGCCACGTTTCCGGCTGGATGCCACCCATCTCCGGTCTCTCGGCCGCGGCGTCGCCTATGTCCTGCAATCCGCTGAACTCGCCGCCCTGCGTGCGAGCCTCGCGCAGGAGTGGAGCCCATGGCTGACGCCGCAGGACCGGCAAAAACATCAGCCGCACGTGACCGTGCAGAACAACGTCGACCCTCAAACGGCGCGGACGCTACTGAGGGACCTTTCCGAGAGCTTTGCGCCGTTCCAGGCGACGGCGCTCGGCCTGGACCTGTGGTGGTACCGCGGAGGGCCGTGGGAGATGGTGCGGCACATTCCCTTTATCCAGGAATGAGGCCGTCTCGCCAAATCAGTTCGGAGAAAGCCGGACTTGAAATGTCGTCACCGGCACGAGGCCGGTGACGACATTCCTTACCTGTCGTGGGCGCCAGGGGAGCCAGCGCTCTCACTCACCCATCGCGATCAGGTTGGCGTTGCCGCCGGCAGCCGCCGTGTTGATCGTCACGGTCTGCTCGGTCGCGAAGCGCAGGAGGTAATGCGGCCCGCCGGCTTTCGGCCCGGTCCCGGAGAGACCATGACCACCGAACGGCTGCACGCCGACCACCGCGCCGATCATGTTGCGGTTCACGTAGACGTTGCCGACCGACAAAGCCTCGACGATGCGGTCGACCGTCGCGTCGATCCGCGAGTGAACGCCCAGCGTCAGGCCATAACCCGTTCCCTCGACGGCCTGGATCACCTCCTCGAGGCGATTGGCCTTATAGCGCGCCACGTGCAGCACGGGTCCGAACACTTCCTGCGCCAGATCGTGCGGCTTGTTGAGCTCGAAGATATGCGGCGCCACGAACGTGCCCATGGCCGGTGCCGTACCGGCATAATGCACTCTCGCCTGCGCTTTCATGTCCGCGATATGCGCGTCGAGCTTGTCCTTCGCCTCGCGGTCGATGACCGGCCCCACATGCACCGAGACGTCCCGCGGGTCGCCGAGCTTCAGCTCGCGCGCGTTGCCGGCGATCATTTCGATCATGCGGTCGGCCACATCCTCCTGCACGCAGAGGAGGCGCAGGGCCGAGCAGCGCTGGCCGGCGGACCGGAAGGCGGACATCACCACGTCGTCGGCCACCTGCTCGGGCAGCGCCGTCGCGTCCACGATCATGGCGTTGATGCCGCCGGTCTCGGCGATCAGCGGTACGATGGCGGCATCCTTGTTCGCCAGGGTGCGGTTGATGATGCGCGCCACCTCCGTGGACCCTGTGAAGACGACACCACCGACATCCCTGTGTTCCACGAGGCGGGCGCCCACACGCCCGTCCCCGGGCACGAGGTGCAGGGCGGACTTCGCCACGCCGGCCTCGTGCAGGATACGCACCGCCATGCCGGCGATCAGCGGCGTCTGCTCCGCAGGCTTCGCAACGACCGCGTTGCCCGCCATGAGGGCAGCACTCACCTGACCCAGGAAGATCGCAAGCGGGAAGTTCCAGGGCGAGATCGCCACGAACACGCCGCGTCCCCGAAGACGCAGCACGTTGCTCTCGCCGGTCGGGCCGGGCATCGCTTCTCCGGCGCCGAAGAGCGTGCGGCCCTGCACCGCGTAGTAGCGGCAGAAATCGACAGCTTCCCGCACCTCCGAGAGCGCATCGTCGAGGGTCTTGCCCGCTTCCGTCTGCAGCAGGTGCAGCAGGGCGCCACGACGCTCCTCCATGAGATCGGCGGCGCGTTCCAGAGCCTTGGCCCGGCTCGCCGCATCGGTCCGGCTCCAGGAAGCGAAGCCCGCGCGGGCCGAAGCCATGGCGCGGTCGGCGATCTCGGGCGTCGCTTCCGTCACATGACCGACGGTCGCACCATCGACGGGGCTGACGACGGCGCGAGTCTCGCCCGAAGCCGCTTTCCCGTCGATCAGCGGATCGGCGCGGAACGTCTGCTGGGCGGCCTTCCTGATCTCGCCGAGGAGCGCGTCGAGCGAAGCGCGGTGGCCGAACTCGACGCCCTTCGAATTGGCGCGCTCGGACCCATAGAGATCGCGCGGCAGCGGGAGCTTCGGATGGCGGGCCCGATCGGCGGACCCGATGATGTCGGCCGGGCGCTTGAGCAGGGCCTCGACCGGAACGCCGGGATCGGCCGCAACCGACACGAAGGAGGAGTTCGCGCCGTTCTCGAGCAGGCGGCGGACCAGATAGGCGAGGAGGTCCCGGTGACCGCCGACGGGTGCGTAGGCGCGGCAGGCCAGTCCCGGATTGTCTTCCAGAAGGCGCGCGTAGAGTGCCTCGCCCATGCCATGCAGGCGCTGGAACTCGTACCCGTCCGTGCCGCCCGCGCGCTCGATGATCGACGCGACCGTGAGCGCGTTGTGGGTTGCGAATTGCGGATAGATGCGCGGACGCAGCGCCAGCATCTTCTCGGCACAGGCGACGTAGTGCAGGTCCGTCATGGCCTTGCGGGTGAAGACCGGGTAATCGTCGAGGCCGCGCTCCTGCGCGCGCTTCACCTCGGTGTCCCAGTAGGCACCCTTCACGAGGCGCACCATCATCTGACGGTTGTAGCGCTCCGCCATGGCCGCGATCGCATCGATCACCGAGCCTGCCCGCTTCTGATAAGCCTGAATGGCCAGGCCGAAGCCCTTCCAATCCGCGAGCGACGGATCGGCGATCACGGCCTCGATCACCTCGAGCGAGAGCTCGAGGCGGTCCGCCTCCTCCGCATCGACCGTGAAGTTGAGATCGTAGGATTTCGCCTTCTGCGCCAGCTCGATCACGAGCGGCACGAGCTCGCGCATGACCCGCTCGCGGCTCGTCGCCTCGTAGCGTGGATGCAGGGCCGAGAGCTTCACGGAAATGCCCGGACGGTTCGGCAGAGGCTCGTTGCCCGCCGAGCGGCCGATGGCATCGATGGCGGAGGCGTAGGATTCGAAGTAGCGGCGTGCATCCGCTGCCGTCCGGGCGCCTTCGCCCAGCATGTCGAAGGAGTAGCGATAGATCCGGCCCTTGGAGGAGGTGGCGCGCTTCAAGGCCTCCTCGATGGTCTGGCCGAGCACGAAATGGTTGCCCATGACGCGCATGGCCTGCCGGGTGGCGGTGCGCACGGCGGGAAGGCCGATGCGCTTCGTGAGCTGGCCCAGGATGCTTTCCGGCGTCTCGCCGGGCTGGATCACCCGGGCCGTGATCCCGAGCGCCCAGGCCGAGGCCGATACCAGGAAGGCGTCGGACTTGGCCTCATGGCCGGCGAAATCGGCTTGACCGAGCTTGTCCTCGATGAGCCTGTCGGCGGTGGCGGCATCCGGCACGCGCAGCAGGGCTTCGGCCAGCACCATGAGAGCCAGGCCCTCCTTTGTGGAGAGCGCGTATTCCCGCAGCATCTCCTCCACGCCGCCGAGGCCGCCGCCCTTGGCGCGGATGGCCTCGATCAGGCGGGTGGCGCGCTCGTCGACGCGGCGCTCGCGCTCGGGCGACAGGCGGGAGCTCGCCAGGAGACGGGCGGCCATCGCCTTGTCGTCCTCGGCGAAGGGCGGGTTGAAGGTCAGGGCGGGGCTGGAATTGTAGGTCATGTCGGGCCTCGGAAGATTTCCCGGCAATATACGGGGTCCGACGCCGTGTTTCGATGGTGATATTCCGAGTTCGGCCTTAAGATTGGCGCCATAAGTGATGCACGAGCGTGAAAATGACGGATATCGACCGGATCGATCGGAAGATCCTGAAGCTGCTGCAACTGGATGGGCGGATTTCCACGGTGGACCTGGCCGAGAAAATCGGCCTTTCGCCCACCTCCACCAGCGACCGGGTGAAACGCCTGCAGCGGGAGGGCTATATCGCGGGCTTCGGAGCGAGGCTCGACCCGCACCGGCTGGGTCTGGAGCTCCTGGTCTTCGTGGAGGTTTCCCTCGACAAGACGACGCCCGACGTCTTCGAAAAGTTCGCGGAAGCCGTCAAGCGCGCCCCCGAGGTTCTCGAGTGTCACATGGTGGCGGGCGGCTTCGACTACTTGGTGAAGACCCGCGTCGCCGACATGGGGGCCTATCGCCACTTCCTCGGCGAGATCCTGCTGGCGCTGCCCGGCGTGAAGGAAACCCGCACCTACGCGGTGATGGAAGAGGTCAAAAGCGACGGCATGCTGCCGGTTTGAAACGACAATGGCCGGGAGGCGAGGGATCCGGCGTGCCTGGAAAAGGGCGCCGGCGATGCGGCGCCCCATTTTCGTCTATTCTGCCGCCGTGACTTGCTCGTGCTTGGTTTTCCAGAGCGAGTAGACGACGCCGCCCGCGATCAGGCTCATGGTCACGCCAAGCGAGATCGTCGGGTCCACCTTGCCCATGATCTGGTTCCAGAAGATCTTGCCGCCGATGAAGACCAACACCAGAGCCAGGGCGTATTTCAGGTAATGGAACCGGTGCACCATGGCGGCCAGCGCGAAGTAGAGCGCGCGCAGGCCCAGGATCGCCATGATGTTTGCCGTGTAGACCACGAAGGTGTCCGTGGTGATCGCGAAGATCGCAGGCACCGAGTCGATCGCGAAGATCAGGTCGGCGACATTGATCACCAGAAGCGCAAGGAAAAGCGGTGTCGCCCAGGTGACGACCCTGCCCGTCTTGGGATGCGGCAGGCGCACGAAGAAACGCTGCTCGTGAAGGCGGTTCGTGACCCGCATATGACGGGAAACGGCGCGCACAACGGGATTTTTGCCGAAATCCGGATCACCCTCCGTCACGAAGAGCATCTTGATCCCGGTGAAGATCAGGAAGGCGCCGAAGATGTAGAGAACCCAGGCGTATTCCTGCACGAGGGCGGCACCGACGCCGATCATGATGCCGCGCAGAACGATCACACCGATGATGCCCCAGACCAGAGCGCGGTACTGATACTTCGCCGGAATCGCGAAATAGCCGAAGATCAGCGAGATGACGAAGACATTGTCGATGGACAGGGACTTCTCGATGAAGAAGCCGGTGAAATAGGCAATGCCGGCATGGGTCCCGTCCTGGGTCACGAGCTGGCCGCTTTCGTAGGACCACCAGAGATAGGCGCCGAAAGCCATCGCGATGGCGATGTAGAAGGCCGAGAGCCAGAGGCTCTGGGCGACGCCGAGCTCCTTGTCCTTACGGTTCAGGACGCCGAGGTCGAAAGCGAGGAGAAGTACGATAAGGCCTAAGAAAGCCGTCCACATCCAGACGGGTTTTCCCAGCCATTCCATGAGGAGGAATTCTGGCATGAAACCGGACCTATGATTGCTGTTGTCAAGCATCGGCTCCGACATCGCAGGGCTTCATGCGCCTGCCAGAGGGGCCCGGTCACCGATGCCGTTCAACATGGGGGAGGGGACAAAAAGCTTCAAGAGGCTTGCAGAAAGGACGGGATGCTCAATTTTTCGTCAGGTGGCGGTCTTCAGGGCAGCTTTGCCCTGGCAACGGGCTTGACCCTGCCCGTCGATCTGGTTGCATGACCAGCAACGAGGCAGGCTGGCTTTCGAAACAGCTGAGCCATAACGACAGAGGTGACGGTGATGGTGTCCGGACGTTCGAAAATGGCGCGGTGGGGCAGGGGGCTCTTGGCTGGTGCCGTAGTGCTTCTCGGCACCGCGGCAGCCCAGGCGCAAACCCCGGTGCGGTTTTCCCTCGATTGGCGCTGGGAGGGGCCGGCAGCGCCCTTCGCCGTGGCTCTCGACAAGGGCTACTTCAAGGCCGAGGGCCTGGACGTGACGATCGATCCGTCGGCAGGCTCCCGGGAGCCGATCTCGCGCGTTGCCTCCGGCACCTACGATGTGGGCTTCGGCGACGTGAACTCGCTGGTGCGCTTCCGTGACGAGAACCCCGGCACCGGCATCAAGGCCGTCATGGTGATCTATGACCGCCCGCCCTTCGCGATCATCGGCCGCAAGAGCCGGGGCATCACCAAGGAGGTCGCGAGCCTTCAGGGCAAGAAGTTCGGCGCTCCGGCGGCGGATGGCGCCTTCGCGCAATGGCCGATCTTCAAGTCGGTCAACAATATCGACGATTCCAGCATGAAATTCGAGAATGTGGGCTTTCCCGTTCGCGAGCCGATGCTGGCGCAAGGCGAGGTCGATGCGGTGTTCGGCTTCGCCATGTCGTCCTACATCAACCTCAAATCCCGGGGCGTTCCGGCGGACGACATCGTGATTCTGCCCATGAGCGATTACGGCGTCGACCTCTACGGCAACACCATCATCGTGTCGGAAAAGTTCGCCAAGGAGAAACCCGACGCGGTGAAGGGTCTGCTGCGCGCGATCATGAAGGGCGTGCAGGACACGGTGAAGGATCCGGAAAGCGCCGTGGATTCGGTGGTCAAGCGCAACGACGTCGCCAAGAAGGATGTGGAGCTCGAACGCCTGAAGATGGTGCTGCAGCAGAACATGCTCACGCCTTTCGTGAAGGAGAACGGCTTCGGTGGCATCGACAAGGCCCGCTTCGCCAAGGCCCTCGACCAGATCGGGCTGACCTTCACCTACAAGGAAAAGCCGACCGTCGAGAGCGTGTTCACGGAAGAGTTCCTGCCCCCGGCCGATCAGCGGAAGGTGAACTGAGACCCCTCGGGCCCGGTCGCAGCGCTGCGACCGGGCCTTCTCCATGGCCTGAACGCGGTTCCCTTCATGAAGCCCTTCGTCGACCTTCACGACGTCACCCATGTCTATGCCCGCGCCGAGGACGGTGTGCCGGCGGTCAAGAACCTGACCCTCAGGATCAACGAAGGCGAGTTCGCCGCCATCGTGGGCCCTTCCGGCTGCGGCAAGTCCACCCTCATGAAGCTCGCCACGGGATTGCAGTTTCCTCGCGAGGGAACGGTGATCGTCGACGGCAGGCAGGTGGGCGCGCCGGTGAAGCTCGCCGGAATGGCGTTCCAGAACCCGACCATGCTGCCGTGGCGCACGACCCTGGACAACATCCTGCTGCCGCTCGAAATCGTCGAGCCGCATCGTGCGCGGCTGCGCCGGAACAAGGCCGAGTATGTCGCCAAGGCCGAGGCGCTGCTGGAGCAGGTGGGCCTGAAGGGGCAGGGGCATCGATATCCGTGGCAGCTCTCCGGCGGCATGCAGCAGCGCGCCTCCCTCTGCCGCGCGCTCATTCACGAGCCGAAGCTCCTCATGCTGGACGAGCCCTTCGGCGCGCTCGACAGCTTCACCCGCGAGGAATTGTGGTGCGTGATGCGCGATCTTCACGCGGCGCAGAAGGTCACGATCATCCTCGTGACGCACGACCTGCGCGAGGCGGCCTTCCTGGCGGACCGCATCTTCTGCATGAGCGCCCGGCCGGGCCGCATCGTGGCCGAGCGGGAGGTGCCGTTCCCGCGCCCGCGCGATCTCGAGATCACCTATACTCCGGAATTCTCCGCGCTCGTTCACGAGCTGCGCGGACATATCGCGCAGGCGCGCAGGGCAGCGTGAATTTCTCCATGAAAGCCAAGAACCAACTCGCCCTCGCGCCCTGGATTTTCACGATCGGCTTCTTCGTGCTGTGGGAGATCGCCTGCCGGGCGCTCGGGATCTCCAGCTTCATCCTGCCGGCTCCCTCGACGATCCTGCTCGCCGTTTGGGAATATCGGACACAGCTGAGCTATCATGCCCTGCACACCCTCTGGATGACCCTGGCGGGCTTCGGGCTCGCAGTGGTGTTCGGGCTGCTGCTCGGCATGCTGCTCGGTTCATCCCGGCTCATCAATGCGGGTAGCTATCCCTTGCTGGTGGGCTTCAACTCGATTCCGAAAGTGGCGGTGGTGCCGATCCTGGTGTTCTGGTTCGGCGTCGGCTGGGTCCCGCCCGTGCTCACCGCCTTCCTCATCTCATTCTTCCCCATCGTGGTGAACGTCGCCACCGGCATCGCGACCGTGGAGCCTGAGATGGAGGACGTGCTGCGCGCCCTCGGCGCGTCGAAGAAGGACATCGTGTTCAAGGTCGGCGTGCCGCGCGCGATGCCGTATTTCTTCGGCTCGCTCAAAGTGGCCATCACGCTCGCCTATGTCGGCTCCGTCATCGGCGAGCAGAACGCGTCCAATGTGGGCATCGGCAATCTCCTCACCCGCGCGTCCGCGGCCTTCGAGGTGCCGCTCGTCTGGGCGTCTCTCGTGGTGCTCGCGGTCCTCGGCGTCTTCATGTACGCGATCACGGCCTATGTGGAGCGCTCCACGACCGGCTGGGCGCAGCGCTCGCAGATGGCGGCCTAGCGCCTCAGAGACAGCGGATTGTCCGACAAGGCTGCAGCGTCCGGTTCGTCGACGGCAGGACGCCCCAGGAAGGCATTCCAGAGCTTTTCCACCGTCTCGCGCTCCAAATCGTCCACGATGAAGACGATACGGCTGCGCCGGTCCTCGCTCGGCCAGCGCGGCAGGATCGCCGGCACATGGATCACGTGCTGAACGCCGTGGATCACGACAGGATGCTCGGGATCCTCCGCGAGCGCCACCAATCCCTTCACGCGCAGGAGCTTCGCACCCTGCGACGAGCGCAGCAGATCGAGGAACATGTCCAGCGTGCCCTGCCGGATCGGCTGATCGCTGGTGAGGCAGAACGCGCGAATGCGCTCATCATGCCGGTTCACGTCGTGGTGGTGATGATGGCCGTGACCATGATCGCCATCATGCCCATGATGGTGATGCGCATGCTGATGGGCATGGCTTGAGCGCTCCGCCTCCTCGACGGCTTCCGTCTTCAGCCACTCGGCCACGTCGGCGATCTTGCCGTCGAGACCGAAAAGGCCGCCCGCGACGATCTCTTCCACAGGCGCGTCGGCCGTGAGAATGGCCGCTCCCGGGTTGAGCTGGCGCAGTCTCTCCTGCAGGCCCGCGAGGCTCGTCCGATCCTGGTCGAGATCGGTCTTGGTGAGGACGATCCGCTCGGCGACGGCGGCCTGCTTCACGGCTTCGCGGTGCGCGTCGAGGGTCTGGGCGCCGTTGATCGTGTCGATCACCGTCACCACGCCTTCCACCGCGTAGCGCAGGGACAGATAGGGATGATAGAGCACCGCGTGGAGAATGGGGGCCGGGTCCGCGAGGCCCGTCGTCTCGATGATCACGCGCTTGAACGGCAGGATGCGGCCGTTGTCGCGCTTGCGCAGGAGATCTTCCAGCGTGGCGATGAGATCCCCCCGCACGGAACAGCACAGACAGCCTGCGGAGAGAAGCACCATGCCCTCCTCGACGGTTTCGACCAGCAGGTGGTCGAGGCCGATCTCCCCGAACTCGTTGATGATCACGACCGTGTCCTGCAGCGCCGGGCTCTTCAGCATCCGGTTGAGCAGAGTGGTCTTGCCGGCGCCGAGAAAGCCCGTGAGGATCGTCAGCGGGATCGGAGCAGGTGGGGTCATGGGGGCATTCGTCATGGTCAATCCGCTATCGGAACCAGGGACGCGCGTCTGACGCGGCGCTGTTCAAGAAGAACGTTGGTGATGATGGCGGCGAGCACAAGGACGCCGCCCGCAATCTGCAGAGGAGAAAGGACCTCGTTCAGGATCAGCGCCGAGGCAAGGGACGCCACGACGGGCTCCGTGCAGAAGATGATCCCGGCCGCGACCGCCGAGATGCGCCCGAGCGCCACCAATTGCAGCACGAAGCCGCCGACATAGCCGCCGATCGTCATGGCGACCGCGAAAGGAGCCAGAGCCAGCACGGACGGCGGCGCGAGCTGTCCCGTGACGAGGCTGATGACGAGAGCGGTGGGCAGCACGATCAGCTGAATCCAGAAAACCTTGGCGACCACTCCGGTGTTCGTGCAGCGCGCGGCCGTGAAGAACTGGACGGTCGTCGCGATGCTGGCGCCGAAGGCGAGCGCCAGACCACGCCAGTCCAGGCCCGTGAAAGCCGGCCCGACGACCAGACAGACCCCGAGGGATGCGATCGCGACGACGCCGATGAGCGCCGGCGTCAGAGGCGTCTTCTCCACGAAGGGATTCGCGAGAACGATGAGGATCGGATAGGTGTAGAACACGACCGCCGCGACCGTCACGGGAATGAAGGCCACGGACGAAAGATAGCCGATGCCTTGGAGAGCGCTGGCGATGCCCAGAAGGAGGAGCGTTCCCCGTTCCTCCCGCGCCATGGCGAGCGAGCGCCGCGCGACGAGCGCCACGGCGGCCACGAGGGCCAGCATCAGCAAGACCCGGTAAACGACGATGGCCGAGCCGCTGGTTCCGGCAAACGAGGCCAGCCGGGCGAAGACGATATTCAGGCCATAGAGGCTGGCTGAGCCGATGGCGAGGAAAAGGCCGGTGTCGTGGGAGGAGCGCGTCATGGGTGGTGTGGTTCGCAGAGCACCCACCGTTCGCCCGGATCGGCCGCGAATGCAAGGGGACCGATGCAGGACGCCCGGCACGGGGCCGGGCGCTGCGGGAGGTTCAGAAAGGGTCAGTTCGCCGACGATTTCGGCTTCGAAGAGGCATCCGCCTTCTGGTCTTTCTTGGCGGCGGGCTTCTTGTCCTGACCGGTGACCGGCTTGACGGTGACGCTCACGCGGCCCTTGGACTTTGTCTTGTCGTCGTCCGCGATGACCGGCGTCACGTCCGGCTTCTTGGCCGTCTGCTTGGTGCTCTTCTTGGAAGAAACTGCTTTCTTCTTCTGGCGGGCCTGCGCGGCCGCCTCCTCGGCGGCGGCCTGGGCGGCGAGCTCGGCCTCGGAGGGCGGGTTCAGGCCGATCCAGACGCGCTCGGGCTGCACGGCAGTGCGGGGGCCGAGCACGGTGCGCACGGGCTTTTGCGTGTCGCCGGCGAAGGCCATGACCTCGGACGAGAACAGGTTGGGGATGTTCGAGGTGCCCTCGGCCACCACCGGAGCGTCGTCTTCCTGGGGCATCGGCCCGCGCCGGTCGCAGATCACGGAGCGCATGTCCGGTGGAGTGGTGTTGGCCGAAACGGGCAGGGCGGTGAGTTCGGGATTGGTGAAGTTCACCTTGCTGTTGAAGCCCCGGTCGAACAGCTCGGCAGCCTTCATGGTGCGCTCATTGGCCGAGGGCGCGCCGAGCACGACCGTGATCAGATGCCGGCCATTGCGGTTGGCGCTGGCCACCACGTTGAAGCCCGACGAGCAGATGAAGCCGGTCTTCATCCCGTCGGCGCCCGGATAGCGGCCGATGAGGCCGTTGGTGTTGCGCATGATCCTCCGGCCGAACTGGACAGCCCCGATATGGAACAGGTCCTGGTGCTCGGGAAAGTCCATCAGCAGCGCGCGGGCGAGGAGCGCCATGTCGCGGGCAGTGGTCTGGTTGCGCTCGTCGGGTAGGCCGTGCGGATTGACGAAATGGCTGCTCGCCATGCCGAGCCGCCGGGCCTGGGCGTTCATGAGCACCGAGAAGCCGTCGATGGAGCCGCCGATATTCTCCGCAATGGTGGCGGCGACGTCGTTGGCCGACTTCACGAGCATGATCTTGAGGGCATTGTCGAGACGGATCTGGGTGCCCGGCTTGAAGCCCATCTTGGACGGCGGCAGCGCTGCGGCGCTGTCGGTCACCGTGAGCAGGGTGTCCATGCTCAGCTGCCCGGAGCGCACCTTGTCCAGCGCGACATAGGCCGTCATCAGCTTGGTGATGGAAGCCGGATACCACGGATCGGTCGCCCGCTCCGCGTGCAGAACGCGGCCTGACTCGACCTCGACCACGAGGGCGGGGGTGCCGGCTGCCAAAGCCTGACCGCTCAGGAGGGCAGCCACGGCAAAGACGGTCGCGCGAAGGGCTCGGCTAACGTTCATACGGAACGACTCCTTAACTAAAGCAACGTTCGGAGAGGGGATTTGAAAGCCCCGCTTGCCAGCTGAGCTATTGTTATTCCCAAACCTTGGCTTTGGCTAGGTAAGGGCAGTGCATCGCAATCCCGGTCTGCTCTTTGTACCGAACTCCGTGGCAAGAGAGTGGCAAAAGCCGCCCACTTTGAAGAACAACGAAGCGCGGCCGTTGTTTCATGGCGGCCACGTATTGTCGCGCAAGAGCGAAGTCGCTATGAGATAAAGTAACATATTTTCGCGGAGCGATCTGTGATGCCTGGAACTGACGCCGCTTCCCAAACCCCTGCCTATCGTGCTCTTCAGGTTGGCGATCCGGCTCCCTGGTTCACGCAGAATTCCAGCGCCAATCCCGCGTATCATCTCGAAACGGCGGCAGGGCGCTATCTAGTCCTGTGTTTTTACGGAACCGCCTCGGACGAGGTCGGGCGCGAGACCGTGCGGGCCTTTCAGGAGACGAATCGCGATCTTTTCGACGACGACAAGATCGCCCTGTTCGGCGTGAGTTGCGACCCGTCGGATCTGACGGAGGGGCGGGCCCGGCAGATCCTGCCGGGCATCCGGCACTTCTGGGATTTCGACGGAACGGTCGGTCGGCTCTACGGCGCCGTTCCACATGACGCAACGTCAGGTCGGGCACAGATTGCCCTCCGCCGGTTCTGGCTGGTGCTCAACCCGACCCTTCGCATTCGCGCGATCTTTCCCTTCAGGCAGGACGGCAGCGATCGCCAGGAGGTGATGGCCTACCTGCGCGCCCTGCCGCCCGTCGATCGCTTCGCCGGGTTCGAGATGCCGGCTCCGATTCTCATCATTCCGGACGTCTTCGAGCCCGCCTTCTGCCGGCATCTGATCGGTCTCTACCAGCAGCATGGCGGAGAGGAATCCGGATTCATGCGCGAAGTCGACGGCAAGACTGTCGCGGCGCATGATCCGAGCCACAAGCGCCGCAAGGACTTCACCATCACGGATCCCGGCCTGATCACACAGCTGCAGCGTCGCATCATGCGGCGTGTGAATCCCGAAATCGAGAAGGTGCATTTCTTCAAGCCCACCCGCATGGAGCGCTATATCGTCTCTTGCTACGCAGCGGAGGAGGGCGGCCATTTCCGCGCGCATCGGGACAACACCACCAGGGGGACGGCTCATCGCCGGTTCGCGGTCTCCATCAATCTCAACGACGGTTTCGAGGGCGGCGAGGTGAGCTTCCCCGAATACGGATCCCGGAGCTACAAGGCCCCCCTCGGCGGGGCCGTGGTGTTCTCGGCCCCGCTGCTGCATGCAGTGTCGAAGGTCACGTCGGGGCGCCGCTTCGCCTTTCTGCCCTTCCTCTACGACGAGGCGGCCGCCAGGATTCGCGAGGCGAACAATGCAGCCCTCGGCGAAGGGGTGGGGGTCTACCGGGCCTGATGGTCCAGGGACAAGGCGAGCGGCAGGATCGTGTCCCGCGTGAGGGGGGCGAGCACCCTCCTGTCGGGATCCCGCGGATCCACCCAGGCGTATTCGGCAATCTCGGCCCCGCAGGCGATCGAGCCCGAGATCTGGGCCGCATAGACCGTGGCCCGCACCCATCGGCCCGGCTCGTTGGCGGCCGGAGCCTCGAAAATGCCGAGCGGCCGCATCGAACCTGGAACAATGGCGCCGCCGAGTTCCTCGCGCACCTCCCGCACAAGCGCCGCTTCATCGCTCTCGCCGGGTTCGCGCTTGCCGCCCGGTTGCATGAAGCTTTCCGTGCCGCGCTTGCGGACGAGCAGCACATGGCCCTGCTCGTTGCGGACGAGGGCCGTGACGATGGGGATCAACGCTCGCCCGCCTTGATCCATTTCTCGACCTTCGGCGGTTCGTAGCTGCGGATCGCGTCCACCAGGGCCTCCGGCTCGTCCTTGACGATCAGCATGGCCCGGTGAACGGGTTTCACGAAGCCGCTCTCCACCACATCGTCGAGAAAATCCGCGAGCCTGTCGTAGAATCCGGCGACATTGAGCAGGGCGCAGGGCTTCTTATGATAACCGAGCTGGGCCCAGGTCCAGACCTCGAACAATTCCTCGAACGTGCCGAGGCCGCCCGGCAGGGCGATGAAGCCGTCGGAGAGTTCCGCCATCAGCGCCTTGCGCTCGTGCATGGAGCCGACCACCCGCAGGTCGCTCAGGCCCGTATGGGCGATCTCCTTGTCGACCAGAGCCTGGGGCATCACGCCGATGACCCGGCCCCCCTCCGTCAGCACCGCATCCGCCACGGCACCCATCAGGCCGACCGAGGCGCCGCCATAGACGAGCTCGATGCCGTTTCGCGCCAGGGTGATGCCCAGCAGGCGGGCGGCTTCGATGTAGACCGGGTCCTGGCCCGCGCTGGATCCGCAGAAGACGCAAAGACGCATGGGATGTCCCTTGATTCGGTTCACGACGTCCATGGAGACCGAGGCCGCGACAAATTCAAGGGCCGTAAATTCAAGGGCCGTGCGAGCATAGACGAAGGCCGCCTTGCCGAACGGACGGAACCAATCCACCTTACTCCCCAACAACCAAGCCCTGTGAGGAGACCCCCATGACCGCCTGCATCGTCGGTTGGGCCCATACCCCGTTCGGCAAGCTCGACGCGGAAACCGTCGAGAGCCTGATCGTCCGCGTCACCAACGAGGCGCTGGAGCATGCCGGGATCGGACCGGAGGACGTGGACGAGGTCGTGCTCGGCCATTTCAACGGCGGGTTTTCCGCCCAGGACTTCACGGCCTCCCTGGTGTTCCAGGCGAGCGACAGGTTCCGCTTCAAGCCCGCCACCCGGGTGGAGAACGCCTGTGCGACCGGCTCTGCGGCCGTCCACCAGGCCATCAAGACCATCGAGGCCAAGCGCGCCCGGACGGTGCTGGTGGTCGGGGTCGAGCAGATGACCCGCACGCCCGGCCCGGAGATCGGAAACATTCTGCTGAAGGCCTCCTACCTGCCCGAGGACGGCGAGACGCAGGGCGGCTTCGCCGGCGTGTTCGGGCAGATCGCCGGCCGGTACTTCCAACGCTATGGCGACCAGTCGGATGCCCTGGCGCTCATCGCCGCCAAGAATCACAAGAACGGGGTCGACAATCCCTATGCCCAGATGCGCAAGGATCTGGGCTTCGCGTTCTGCCGCGCCGAGAGCGACAAGAATCCGTTCGTGGCCGGCCCCCTTAAGCGGACGGATTGCTCTCTCGTCTCAGACGGCGCGGCCGCGCTCGTGATCGCCGATTCGGAAACGGCGCTCGGCATGCGCCGTGCCGTGGCGTTCCGCGCCACCGCTCACGCGCAGGATTTCCTGCCGATGTCGAAGCGCAACATCGTCGATTTCGAGGGCTGCGCGGAAGCCTGGCGGCGGGCGCTGGATCAGGCGGGGATCGAGCTGTCGGACCTTTCCTTCGTCGAGACCCATGATTGCTTCACCATCGCCGAGCTCATCGAATACGAGGCGATGGGGCTCACCCCGCGCGGGCAGGGGGCGATGGCCGTCAAGGAGGGCTGGACGAACCGGGACGGCAGACTGCCGGTGAACCCCTCCGGCGGCCTCAAGGCCAAGGGGCACCCCATCGGCGCGACCGGGGTGTCCATGCATGCCCTGTCCGCCATGCAGCTGTGTGAGGAGGCCGGCGGCATCCAGGTCCGGAACCCGGTTCTCGGCGGCATCTTCAACATGGGTGGCGCGGCCGTGGCGAACTATGTCAGCGTGCTCGAGCGGATCAAATAAGGCGGCACGCGAGACGCCGTCACCGGCCTTGTGCCGGTGATGCCGCTTCCAGGCAGCGTGGCGCTTTTCCGTATCGAGATGGCCGGGCTCGTCCCGGTCATGACGAGGAAGGGCTGCTTCACTCCCCCGGCGCCTTGGCCTGAACGGCCAGGGCGTGGAGGCCCCTGTCGAAGGCGTCCTTCAACACCTCGTTGACGAGACGGTGGCGCTCGACCCGGCTCTTGCCCGAGAAGGCGTTCGACACGATATAGACCCTGAAGTGAGTTTCGCCTCCCTCCCGCCATCCGCCGTGACCGCGATGCTGTTCCGATTCGTCCATGACGGTCAGTTGGGACGGCTGCAGGCGCTCCTGCAGGGTTTGTGTGATCCAATGGTGAAGGGTCATGCGTCTCATAAACCTTTTTAACGGGTCTGCGGCGAAAAGCTCTTAAGCCTTGGCTCAAGGCCTCAAGACCCTCATAATGTTTGAATCATGGATCTCAACTCGCCTCTTTTCGACCGCATCCGGATCAAGCCCTCCTGCGACGAGCCGCGGGAGACGAAGGGACCTGCCTGCGAGCATCCCGGCTGCAAGGCCACGGGGGAATACCGCGCGCCGAAGGGCCGGGATAGGGAGGGCCAGTATTGGCGCTTCTGCCTCGAGCACGTGCGCGAGTACAACGCATCCTACAACTATTTCTCGGGCATGTCCGATTCGGCGGTCGCGGCCTACCAGAAGGACGCGATCATCGGTCATCGCCCGACCTGGGCCATGGGGGTGAACGCCTCCGGCAAGGGCGAGGAACCGGGGCAGAAGCAGGAAACCCGCGACTGGGCCTATGTCGACCCCTTGGGCATCCTCAGGGGCGAGGACTTCACCCAGGCCCGCGCCCGCAAGGCGCAGCCCGAGCCCCGTCGTCCCCGCTATTCGGGCGCGATCCGCCGGGCCCTGGACATCCTGGGGCTCGACGAGACCGCCGACGGGCCCGCCATCAAGGCCCAGTACAAGTCCTTGGTGAAACGGTTCCACCCGGACGCCAATGGCGGGGACCGCTCCTTCGAGGAGCGGCTGCGCGACATCATCAAGGCGCATGATACCCTCAAGAGCGCTGGGCTCTGCTGAAGCGCCTTTGCTTCGTGCAGCCACTCAGGCGTTTTAGGAAATTGCACCACACCGCCATGGGGTTTAAGAAGCCATGGCACAGAGTTGAAACACCCATCCGATCGAGAGGCCCCTATGACGGCACAAACCGAAACAACGACCCAACAGCCGGATATGAAAGTATCCGTGCGACAGGTCTTCGGCATCGACTCGGATCTGGAAGTTCCGGCCTTCTCCCAGACCGACGAGCATGTGCCCGATCTCGATCCGGATTATCTCTTCGACCGGGAGACGACGCTGGCGATCCTGGCCGGCTTCGCGCGCAACCGCCGCGTGATGATCACGGGCTACCACGGCACCGGCAAGTCCACCCACATCGAGCAGGTGGCCGCGCGCCTGAACTGGCCCTGCGTGCGCGTGAACCTTGACAGCCACGTGTCCCGTATCGACCTCGTCGGCAAGGACGCCATCGTGCTCCAGGACGGCAAGCAGGTCACCGCCTTCCAGGACGGCATTCTTCCCTGGGCGCTTCAGCACAACGTGGCGCTCGTGTTCGACGAATACGACGCCGGCCGGCCGGACGTGATGTTCGTGATCCAGCGCGTGCTGGAGCAGTCGGGCAAGCTCACGCTTCTCGACCAGAAGCGCGTGATCCGTCCTCACCCCGCCTTCCGCCTCTTCGCCACCGCCAACACGGTGGGGCTGGGCGATACATCGGGCCTCTATCACGGCACGCAGCAGATCAACCAGGGCCAGATGGACCGCTGGTCCATCGTGACCACGCTCAACTACCTGCCGCACGACAAGGAGGTGGACATCGTCCTCTCCAAGGCGAAGCACTATCAGGACAGCTCGGAAGGGCGGGACATCGTCAACAAGATGGTGCGCGTGGCCGATCTCACCCGCTCGGCCTTCATGAACGGCGATCTCTCCACCGTCATGAGCCCGCGCACGGTGATCACCTGGGCCGAGAACGCCGAGATCTTCGGCGATACGGGCTTTGCCTTCCGCGTCACCTTCCTCAACAAGTGCGACGAGCTGGAGCGCGCCCTCGTGGCCGAGTTCTACCAGCGCTCCTTCGGCAAGGAACTGCCGGAAAGCGCCGTGAACATGGTGTTGTCGTAACGCATTCTCCCGTCATTCCGGGCCGCATGAGGCGCCCGGAAACCATGGATGCGATGCAGCAGGGCCGTGACAGGAGAGGTGAGATGTCCATCTCGAACCGCAAACCGGGTGAGAAGAAGGAAGCGCCGGCGGAGCCGCTGAAGCGCTCCATCGCCGGCGCCATGAAGGCCATTGCGCGCAAGCCCGATCTCGAGGTGGCCTTCGCGTCCGACCGCCCGATGCTCATGGGGCAGGAAAAGGCCCGCCTGCCCGAGCCGCCCCGGCGGCTGACGCCGCAGGACGTGGCGATCCTGCGCGGCAATGCGGATTCCATGGCTCTGCGGCTTGCCTGTCACGATGTGCTCCTTCACCGCCGGCTCGCCCCCGAGGGCCACGCCGCCCGTGCCGTGTTCGACGCGGTCGAGCAGGCGCGCGTGGAATCCATCGGCTCGCGGCGCATGGCGGGCATTTCCTCCAACATCTCGGCCATGCTGGAGGATCGCTATCACCGGGGCGGCAAATACGAGGAGATCACCGATCGCGCCGATGCCCCGATCGAGGATGCGCTGGCCCTCATGGTGCGCGAGCGCCTGACCGGCGAGAAGCCGCCGCCGGCGGCCGCCAAGATCGTCGATCTCTGGCGCGATTTCATCGAGGAGCGCGCCGGCAGGAATCTCGACGGGCTTCTGAGGAACATCGACAGCCAGCGCGATTTCGCGCGCGGCATCCGGGAGATGCTCTCCTCCCTCGACATGGCCGACGACGCGGCCCTCGACCAGGAGGACGAGGAGAACGAGGACGACAACGAGTCCGAGCAGCAGGAGCAGCAGGGCGAGGGCGAATCCGAGCAGGAATCCCAAGGTGACCGCGCCGAGGTCGAGGTCAGCGAGGATTCGAGCGACGAAATCGAGGACGGCGCCACGGAAGACGCCGACGGCCCCTCCGGCGAACTGCCCGACGAAGCGGAAGAGGCGGATTCGGACGAGGCCGGCGAATCCTGGCGTCCGCCGTCCCGCCCCAACGAGGCGCGGGGGCCGGACTACAAGGCCTTCACCACCAAGTTCGACGAGGTCATCCAGGCGGAGGATCTGTGCGATGCGGACGAGCTGACGCGCCTTCGCGCCTATCTCGACAAGCAGCTCGCGCATCTCCAGGGCGTGGTCGGGCGCCTCGCCAACCGCCTGCAGCGCCGCCTGATGGCGCAGCAGAACCGCTCCTGGGAGTTCGACCTGGAGGAGGGGACCCTCGATCCGGTGCGCCTGCCGCGCATCATCATGGATCCCTTCCAGCCCCTGAGCTTCAAGCAGGAGCAGGACACCAATTTCCGCGATACGGTCGTGACGCTGCTGCTCGACAATTCCGGTTCCATGCGCGGACGCCCGATCACGGTGGCGGCCACCTGCGCCGACATTCTGGCGCGCACGCTCGAGCGCTGCGGCGTGAAGGTCGAGATCCTCGGCTTCACCACCCGCGCGTGGAAGGGCGGGCAATCCCGCGAGATGTGGCTGCAGGGCGGCAAGCCCACCAATCCGGGCCGCCTCAACGATCTGCGTCACATCGTCTACAAGTCCGCGGATGCGCCCTGGCGGCGCGCGCGCAAGAATCTGGGCCTGATGATGCGCGAAGGCCTGCTGAAGGAAAACATCGACGGCGAGGCGCTCGATTGGGCGCACAAGCGCCTGCTCGCGCGGCCCGAGCAGCGGCGCATCCTGATGGTGATCTCGGACGGCGCGCCGGTCGACGATTCGACGCTTTCGGTCAATCCCGGCAACTATCTCGAGCGGCATCTGCGCTATGTGATCGAGGAGATCGAGACCCGCTCCCCCGTCGAGCTCATCGCCATCGGCATCGGCCATGACGTGACGCGCTATTACCGCCGCGCGGTCACCATCGTCGATGCGGAGGAGCTGGGCGGCGTGATGACCGAGAAGCTCGCGGAGCTGTTCGAGGAGAACGCTCAAGCCCCGCGCGGGGCGCCGCGCCGCCGGGCCCACGCGTGAGGCTTCTCACCCGCAGGAACATCCTCGTGGGCGGCGGCGCCCTTGCCGCCGCGACCGCCGCCGGCGCGGCCCTCGCTCAGCGCCCGCAGGCGTTCGGCGCCGTGACGCCGATCAACGTTGCGGCACGGCCGATCAGCCGCCTGTCCAACACGGATCCGGACCGCACGCGGTTCGGATCGCTCTTCTTCCGCTCCGGCCTCAGTCTCACATCGGACGTCTCCGCCTTCGGCGGGTTCTCCGGCCTCTGGCGTTCGCCCAAGGGGGAGGAGATCGTGGCGCTTGCCGACAACGCGCAGATCCTGAAGGCGCGCATCGAAACCTCGGACGGACGCCTGTCGGGCCTCTCCCGCGCGGCGATGGCGCCCCTGCTGCTGAGCGATGGGCGCGCGGCGCGCCGGACGCGCTACTACGACACGGAAAGCCTCGCGATCGTCGGGAACGTGGCCTTCGTCGGCGCCGAGCGCAACCACGCCGTCCTCCGCTTCCAGCGCAACCGGGACGGGGCGCTCGTTCAGGGGGCTCCGATCCCGGCCCCGCAAGGCCTCAAGGATCTTCCCAGCAACGGCGGGCTTGAGGCGCTCGCTGTGGCGCCGCAGCGCTCAAACCTCGCCGGGGCCCTGGTGGGCATCGCGGAAGGCGGACGCGGCTTCATCCTCACGGGTGCCCGGCCGGGAGCGTTCACGGTGCTCCTCCGCGACGGCTACGACGTGACGGACCTGGCGTTCCTCGATTCCGGCGAAGCGCTCATCCTCGAGCGCCGCTTCTCGCTGTTCGGCGGCTTTTCATGCCGCCTGCGCCGGATCGCGTCCCATGCGGTCAAGCCCGGGGCGAGCCTCGATGGCGAGGTGATCTATCAGAGCGAGGCCTCCCACCAGATCGACAACATGGAAGGGCTCGCGGTTCACCGGGAGGGAGGGGACACCGTCGTCTCCCTGATCTCGGACAACAACTTCAATGCCAATCTCCAGCGGACCCTGCTGCTGGAATTCTCCCTCGCGGAGTGATCGCCTCGCGCCTGCGCAGAAATAAGGCATTTGCATTCTTTCTCATCATCGAATGCTTCCTTCCGGATGAGGCCGGCCCTTGCCGTCCGTTGCCGGAGGCAACTAACCTTTCCGGCGATGGGCAGGCATAAACCATTGCAATGCCTGTCGAATGGAAAGCGGTTGACCCTGTGACGGCGCAAGCGATCTTCGACGAGATGATGGGTCACAACGGCGGGAGCCGCGAGGCCTACCGGGTGCTCCAGGACTGGCTGGCATCCGCGCCGCCGCAGCTTCTGGAGCATCGCCGCGAGGAAGCGGAGCTGTTCTTCCGGCGGGTCGGGATCACCTTCGCGGTCTACGGCAACGCGGAAGCCGAGGAGCGGCTGATCCCGTTCGACATCATCCCGCGCATTCTGTCGGGCCGGGAATGGGCGCAGCTCGCGCGAGGGCTGGAGCAGCGGGTCAAGGCCCTCAACCTGTTTCTCAAGGACATCTACGGCGCGCGCGAGATCCTGCGCGCCGGCATCGTTCCGCCGGAACTCGTGTTCCTCAATCCCTATTACCGGCCGCAGATGCACGGGCTGTCGCTCAACGGCGACATCTATGTCCAGGTGGCTGGGGTCGACATCGTGCGTGTCGACGACAAGGACTTCTACGTGCTCGAGGACAATCTGCGCACGCCCTCCGGGGTCTCCTACATGCTGGAGAACCGCGAGGTGATGATGCGCCTCTTCCCCGATCTCGTGGCCAAGCAGCGCATCCGCCCCATCGAGAACTACGTCAACGAGCTTTTGGGCACGCTCAAATCCGTGGCGCCGGCGAGCAGCCCATGGGAACCGACCGTGGTTCTGCTCACGCCCGGTTCCTTCAACTCCGCCTATTACGAGCACAGCTTCCTGGCCGACCGGATGGGGGTCGAGCTGGTGGAGGGGCGCGATCTCTTCGTGCGCGACGAGGTGGTTTACATGCGCACCACCGAGGGACCCAAGCGCGTCGACGTGATCTACAGCCGCATCGATGACGACTTCCTCGACCCGCTCGTGTTCCGCCCCGATTCCGCGCTCGGAGTGCCGGGGCTGATCGCCGCCTACCGCGCGGGCAACGTCGCCATCGCCAACGCTCCCGGAACGGGAGTGGCCGATGACAAGGCCATGTACAGTTACGTGCCCGACATCGTGCGCTTCTACACGGGCGAGGAGCCGATCCTGAAGAACGTGCCGACCTGGCGCTGCCGGGAGAAGGAGGCGCTCGCCTATGTGCTCGATCACCTGCACGAGCTGGTGGTGAAGGAGGTCAACGGCTCCGGCGGCTACGGGATGCTCGTCGGACCGCATGCGACCAGGGAAGCGCGCGAGCACTTCCGGGCCCGCATCCTCGCGGCTCCGGACAACTACATCGCGCAGCCCACGCTCGCGCTCTCCACGAGCCCGATCTTCACCGAAAGCGGCCTTGCCTCGCGACATGTGGACCTGCGGCCCTTCGTCCTGAGCGGGCGCGACGGCGTGCGGCTGGTTCCGGGCGGGCTGACCCGCGTTGCCCTGACAGAAGGGTCCCTGGTGGTGAATTCGAGCCAGGGCGGCGGGACGAAGGATACCTGGGTGCTGAGCGAATGAGTGGGGAGCGGTTGCCGTGCTGAGTCGTGACGCAGACAGCCTGTATTGGCTCTCCCGTTATGTGGAGCGCGCGGAAAACACCGCGAGGATCCTCGATGTCGCTTATCGCATGGCGTCGATGCCGATTTCCTACAACGGCATTGAGTCGAACGAGTGGGAATCGGCCCTTGCCACCGCCTGCAGCATCGATCAGTTCCAGGCGCATCGCGGCGAGGTCACGCCCGAGCGCGTGATCGAGTTCCTGGCCTTTTCCGAAGAGAATCCCTCAAGCATTCAGAGCTGCTTCGATACCGCGCGGCAGAACGCCCGCTCCGTGCGCTCGGCGCTCACCTCCGAGATGTGGGAGGCGATCAACTCCGCCTGGCTCGATCTGCGCCGCTATCGCGCGAAGAAGATCAATGTCGAGGAGCTGCCGCGCTTTCTCAACCTGGTGAAGGAGGCTTCCCTTCGCTATGACGGCTCCGCCATGCGCACCATGCTGCGCAACGACGCATACTGGTTCTCCCGTCTCGGAGTCTATCTGGAGCGTGCGGACAACACCGCGCGCGTGCTCGACGTGAAGTATCACGTGCTGCTTCCGCGAGACGCCGAAGTCGGGGGCGGCATCGATTACTACCAATGGGCCGCCATCCTGCGCTCCGTCTCGGCGCTCGTGAGCTACCAATGGGTTTATCACCAGAATCTGCGGCCCTGGCTCGTGGCCGATCTGCTGATCCTGCGCGAGGAGATGCCCCGCTCGCTGGCGGCGTGCTACGGCGCGCTCTCCCGTCATCTCGATGACATCGCTCATCGTTACGGAATCTCCGGCAGCGCGCAGCGGCAGGCGCGCTCCATCCATTCGCGTCTGGCGAACCAGAACATCGAGGACATCTTCCAGCATGGGCTGCACGAGTTCCTGCAGGAGTTCCTGGCCGAGAACAACCGGCTCGGGTTTGCCATCACGCAGCAATATCTGAGCTGAGGACCCGGGCCGATCATGCGCATCCGCATCACACACGAGACGGTCTACAGCTACAGCGAGCCCGCAAAGTCCGCGATCCAGCTGCTGCGCCTGACCCCGCGCGGCCACGAGGGACAGGCCGTCATCTCCTGGGCCATCGATGTCGATCGTGAGGCCAGGCTCCTGCGGCGCGAGGATTGGTACGGCAACATCGCGCACAGCCTCTTCGTGGCAGGTCCCGTGGAGCAGATCACCTTGCGGGTCTCGGGCGAGATCGAGACCAGCGATACGGCCGGCATCGTGCGCGGCGGGGCCGAGCGCTTTCCGGAGCTGTTCTACCTGAGGCAGACATCTCTTACCCGGGACAGCGCCGCCATGCGTGAGCTGGCGCAGTCCGTGACAGGGTTTTCCTCCAGTCCGCTGGACCAGGCCCATGCGCTGAACAACGCGATTCACCGGCACCTGCGCTTCGATACGAATGCCACGCATTCGGGCACGAAAGCGGCGGAGGCTTTCGAGGCAGGGCACGGGGTCTGCCAGGATTTCACCCATGTCTTTCTGGCCGCCGCACGCTTCCTGCGGATTCCGGCCCGCTACGTGTCAGGCTATCTCCACAAGCCCGGAGAGATGCTCCAGGAGGCGGGACATGCCTGGGCGGAGGCCTTCATCCCGGATCTCGGCTGGGTGAGCTTCGACCCGGCCAATGGAGTTTCCGCAACGGAACATTACGTGCGGCTCGCCACCGGGCTCGATTATCTTGATGCAGCTCCCGTCAGAGGCAGCTATTACGGGATGTCCCATGAAGCGCTCGACGTTCGTTTGAGGATCGAAGGCGCCCGTCAAGCACAGGCTTAAAGGATGGCGCCCAAACCGCAGCTCGACCAGAGGGCCCCCGGAGGATCACCCATGACCTATTGCGTTGGCATCCTGGTCCGTGACGGCCTTGTGATGATCGCCGACACGCGCACCAATGCGGGCGTCGACAACATCGCCACGTTCCGCAAGCTGCACATGTTCGAAAAGCCGGGCGAGCGGCTGGTGACGCTCGCGACCGCAGGCAACCTGTCGGTGAGCCAGTCGGTCATGTCGCTTCTGTCGGACGGCATCGAGGATCCGGACACGGGCGAACGCGAGACGCTCATGACCGTGCCCAGCATGTTCAAGGCCGCCCAGCTCGTCGGTCGCGCCATCCGCCAGGTCTATGCCATCGACGGCATGGAGATGGAAAAGCGCAGCATGCCCTTCGACGTCACCATGCTGCTCGGCGGGCAGATCCGGCAGGGGCAGATGCGTCTCTACCAGGTTTATGCCGCCGGCAACGCCATCGAGGCCACGCTCGACACGCCCTTCCTGCAGATCGGCGAGCCCAAATACGGCAAGCCCATCCTCGATCGTGCGATCCTGCATGACACGGAGCTCGTCGAGGCCCTCAAGCTCGGCCTCATCTCGATGGATTCCACCCTCAAGTCCAATCTCGGCGTGGGGCTGCCGATCGATATCGTGGTGGCCAAGCGCGATGCGCTCAAAGCTCAGATCACTCACCGCATCCAGGAGGACGAGCCCTACTTCCGCGACCTGCGCGAGCGCTGGTCCGCAGCCCTGAGGGCTGCGCATCAGGCGATTCCCCATCCGCCTTACGCGGACAAGGTTCTCTGATCGGATCGCGTGGGACGAAACCGCCCGCTCAGGCGGTCCGGTGCGTGGCCGTATAGCGCATGAGCCGCAGGATCGCGCCGTAAGGGGCGATCGCGATGGCCGCGAGGGCGAGTTTCACCAGGTAATCGGCGACGGCGAGGTTCACCCAGGGCAGGGCGATGCATTCATCCGCGATGCCCGCATGGGCGAGCATGTCGGTGATGGTCAGGCCGAAGCCCGGAACGGCGCCGCAATAGAAGGCGACGGAGAAGAAGATCGCCGTATCGAGGCCCGAGGAGATCACCGACGAGACGAAGGGGGGCATCCACCAGGCATGGCCGCGCAGGCGGACGAAGATCCGGATGTCCAGGAGCTGGGCCGCCAGGAAGGCCGCGCCCGAGGCGATGGCGATGCGCGGCGTCGCCAGGATCACCGAAAGCACCACGGCCAGCGCGAAGCCCGCATAGACGACCCGTCGCGCTCCCTTGGGCCCGAAGCGGCGGTTCGACAGGTCGGTGACCAGGAACGCGAAGGGATAGCTGAAGGCGCCCCAGGTCAGGTAATCGCTCAAGCCCAGATGCTGGAAGGGATACTGAACAAGAATATTCGACGAGAGGACGACGAGGGTCATCGCCGTGAGGGCGATGAGGAAGTCGCGGTGCTCGGTCTTGATCATGATCGGCCTTCACACGATAGGGTTAAGCTATGAGAGCAACGCAAAACGGGCGGCCGTGAGGCCGCCCGAAGCGCAGAACTCGAAACCGCTCCGAGGATCAGCTCGCGGCGGCGAGCTTCTTCTCGATCTCGCGCTTCACGGCGAGGGCGGTGGTCGAAAGCTCGTCAGCCGAGGCCTTCGCCAGGAAGGCGTCGAGGCCGCCGCGATGCTCGACGGAGCGCAGAGCATGGGCGGACACGCGCAGGCGCACGGAGCGCTGCAGGGTCTCAGACTGGAGCGTGACGTTGCAGAGGTTCGGCAGGAACTTCCGCTTGGTCTTGCGGTTCGAGTGGCTCACGAGATGGCCACTCAGCACGGCCTTGCCGGTCAGTTCGCAACGGCGGGACATGGGTTCAATCCTATTGTCAAAGGGGTCGCGGCTTCGATTTCGCGGGTTTGCCTCAACGCAGATCCCACGCGGCCGGACACCAGAAGTCCTTGGAAGGTGCAGGGCTATAGGCCGAAAACCCGCCCCGCGTCAAGAATAGTGCGACAGCGCAACTCGTTTTTTTGGGCCGTCATGGTCATCATTTATTCGGAATCTCATGCGATGCAACGGAATAGAATCACGGGATAGCCCCATGCGCCTCACGGCTTCAGCCCTTTTAGCCTTCGCCCTGACCGGATTCGCCCCCCAGGTCCAGGCTCAGCCTGCCCAGACCCTCACGGTGAACTACAACCTCTCCCTGGCAGGCCTGCCATTGGGGAAGGCTGACCTTTCCTCGACCTTCAACGGCCCGAAATACGAGATGCAGGGCAGCGTGAAGCTCTCCGGGCTCGTGAAGATGATCACCGGCGGCAAGGGGGCGGGCACGGCCTCCGGGACGATCGCAGGGTCTCAGCCTCAGTCGCAGGCCTTTGCCGTCAATACGAAATCCTCCGGCACGCAGCGCACCGTGCGCATGGCGCTCGACGACGGCAACGTGGCCGATGTCGAGATCGAGCCTCCCCTCGAGCCCAAGGAGGACCGGGTGCCCGTGAAGGCCGCCGACAAGAAGGGGGTCATCGATCCCTTGAGCGCCCTCATCATGCCCGCCGTGGCGTCAAAAAGCCTCACCGACGCGGCGAACTGCAACCGCACCATCCCGGTCTTCGATGGGGCCACACGCCAGAACATCGTGCTCTCCTACGCCGAGACCAAGACCATCCAGGTGCCGGGTTACTCGGGGCCCGTCCTCGTCTGCAATGCCCGCTGGGTGCCGATCTCCGGCCATCGTCCACAGCGCTCCACCATCAAGTTCATGCAGGAGAACAAGGACATGAACGTGTGGCTGGCGCCCGTGGAGGGTCCCCGCGTGCTCTTCCCGATCAAGGTTGCCGTGCGCACGACGATCGGCATGGGCGAGCTCGAGGCCGCCAGCTGGTCGGTCGAGGGCGGCGGCACGACCACGGCGGCGAGGCGCGGGGCCAAGGGACGAGAGCCCATCAAGGCCGGGGCCGGTCAATAAGCCCTCAAAATCCCTGGAGAATTCCTTGGAGAATCCTTGAAAGGCCGGTAGCGAAACCGGCCTGAAGCCCCATATTAAGAGGAAGCCTGCCGCCGGACGTTCGGGCCAGGCCTGTTTTGTGAGAAGGCTGCCTGCATCTCGCGATGCGGGAGCGTCTCGTCCTCTCACCCGGGATCGTATCCGACATTACCCCGCACCAAGGCATGGTCCGCCGTTCTCTCCCCCCGCAAGTGCGCGCGCGCGGCGTCACCGCCGTGCTCGGCCCCACCAATACCGGCAAGACCCATCTCGCCATCGAGCGCATGCTCGGTCACGACAGCGGGATGATCGGCCTGCCGCTGCGGCTCCTCGCGCGCGAGGTCTATCAGAGGGTCGTCGAGAAGGCGGGCCCGCACAATGTCGCCCTGATCACCGGCGAGGAGAAGATCAAGCCGGACCGGCCCCGCTACTGGATCTCCACCGTGGAAGCCATGCCGCGCGACATCGATGCGGCGTTCGTGGCGATCGACGAGGTCCAGCTCGCCTCCGACCTCGACCGGGGCCATGTGTTCACGGACCGGCTTCTCAACCAGCGCGGGCGCGAGGAGACGATGCTGATCGGCTCCTCGACCATGCGTCCGCTCATCGAGGCCCTGATTCCCGGCGTGCACGTGGTCACGCGGCCGCGTCTCTCGAAGCTCACTTTCGCGGGGGAAAAGAAGGTTTCGCGCCTGCCCCGCCGCTCGGCCATCGTGGCCTTCTCGGCCGAGGAGGTCTACGGCATCGCCGAGCTCATCCGCCGCCAGAGCGGCGGCGCGGCGGTCGTCCTGGGCGCGCTCTCGCCCCGCACCCGCAACGCGCAGGTCGAGCTCTATCAGAACGGGGACGTGGATTACCTGATCGCCACGGACGCCATCGGCATGGGCCTCAACCTCGATGTGGACCATGTGGCCTTCGCGTCCGACAAGAAATTCGACGGGTTCCGTTTCCGCAAGCTCTACAATCCGGAGCTCGCCCAGATCGCGGGCCGCGCGGGCCGCTACATGCGCGACGGCACCTTCGGGTCCACCGGGCGCTGCCCGCCCTTCGATGCGGAAACGGTGGAGGCGTTGGAAAATCACACCTTCGATCCCGTCCGCATCCTGCAATGGCGCAACCCGGATCTCGATTTCTCGTCCCTGGCGCGCCTGCGCGATTCCCTCGGCCGGCAACCCAGGGAGCACGGCCTCGTGCGCGCCCCCATGGGCGAGGACGTGGCGGCCCTGGAAGTGCTGGCCCGGGATGACGACATCCAGGCCTTCGCCCGCACGAAACACGCGGTCGAGCGGCTCTGGCAGATCTGCCAAGTGCCTGATTATCGGAAGGTTTCACCCCAGACCCATGCGGATCTCGTCGGCCAGCTCTATCGCTTCCTCATGAAGGAGGGGGCGGTTCCGGCAGATTGGTTCGCCCGCCATTTGTCGGCCTCGGACCGGACGGATGGCGACATCGACACCCTGTCCAACCGCATCGCTCAGGTGCGGACTTGGTCTTTCGTCGCAAACCGTCCCGACTGGTTGAAGGACCCGGAGCATTGGCAGGGTGTTGCGCGTCAGGTAGAGGACAAGCTATCGGATGCGCTTCATGAACGTCTCGCCCAACGATTCATCGATCGGCGGACGAGCGTTCTCATGCGGCGCTTGAGAGAGAACACGATGCTCGAAGCGGAAATTACGACCACCGGCGACGTCACCGTCGAGGGGCAACATATCGGCCACCTGCATGGCTTCCATTTCGTGCCTGACCCCCAGGCCGACACCACGGAGGCCAAGACCCTGCGCAATGCGGCCAGCAAGGCCCTGGCCGGGGAGATCGAGGCGCGGGCTGACCGGTTCGCCGAAACGCCCGACACCACGCTGGTGCTGTCCAACGACGGCACGATCCGCTGGATGGGCGATCCCGTGGCGAAGCTGGAGCCCGGCGACAAGCTGTTCGAGCCGCGCGTGCGCATTCTGTCGGACGAGCACCTCACCGGGCCGGCCCGCGACAAGGTGGACAACCGCCTGCGCGCCTGGCTCAAGGCCTATGTGGTGCGTCTGCTCGGCCCGGTGATGGACCTCGAGACGAATGCGGAGCTGACGGGCCTCGCCCGGGGCATCGCCTTCCAGATCGGCGAGGCGCTCGGCGTGCTGGAGCGCGCGAAGGTTCTCAACGAGGTTCGCAGCCTGGACCAGGATGCCCGTGCGGCACTCCGCAAGGCGGGCGTGCGCTTCGGGGCCTACCACCTTTATCTTCCCGCCCTTCTGAAGCCTGCCCCGCGCGTCCTCGCGACGCAGCTCTGGGCGCTCCAGAACGGCGGTCTCGACCAGAAGGGCATCGACGAGATCGCCCATCTCGCCCAATCCGGCCGCACCTCGATCCCGGTCGATCCTGAGATCGCCGCAGGCCTCTACCGTGCCGCGGGCTTCCGCGTCTGCGGCGGCCGCGCCGTGCGTGTGGACATCCTGGAGCGTCTGGCCGACCTGATCCGCCCGGCCATCGCCTATCGGCCCGGGATCACCCCCGGCGAACCGCCGGCCGGGGCCGCCGACGGCGAAGGTTTCGTGCCGACCGTAGCCATGACCTCCCTGGTCGGCTGCGCGGGCGAGGATTTCGCCACGATCCTGAAATCGCTCGGCTACGTGATGGAGCGCCGGCCCGGCCCGGCCATCACCGTGCCTCTCGCGGCGGCTCCTCAGGCCGCCGAGGCCGAGGCCGCTCCTGCCTCGGCCGTCGCGGAGGCTCCGGCCGAGGCCCAGACCCTGGCGGAGGAAACCGGCGCGGTGGCCGTGGAAGCCCCCGAGGCCGCCGTTGCGCCCGAGACCGTGGAGGCCAGCGCCGCCGAGGCCGTGGCTTCGCCCGAAGGCCAGGCCATGGCTCCCGCCGGGGGTGCGGCCGAAGCTCCTGTCGAAGCTCCTGCCGAAGCTCCTGCCGAAGCTCCTGCCGAGACCCCCCCGGAGAACCCTGCCGAGCCTGAAACGATCGAGGTCTGGCGTCAGCACCGCCGTCACCACGAGGGTGGCCACGCCCGTCAGGGCCGCGAAGCGCGCGGCAACCGGAACGAGCGCGGGGAGCGTCGTCCCCGTCCCGGCGAGGGCAAGGGCGAGCGCCCGCGCCGCGAGGCTCAAGGAGAAGGGGGGCGTCCGCAGAACCGTCCCCCGCGGGGACCTCGCCCGGACGATCGTCGTGGTCCGCGTCCCGACAAGCGCGCGGACAACCGCCGCGACGGCGGTCAGGAGCGGCGCGAGAAACAGCCCGACCCGAACTCGCCCTTCGCCAAGCTCATGGCCCTCAAGGCTCAGCTTGAAGACAGCAAGAAGTGAGACGGCTCCATGCGTGAGGACCGGCAGCGGCTCGACAAGTGGCTCTGGTTCGCACGTTTCGCCAAAACCCGGACGCTGGCCGCCAAGCTCGTGACGAGCGGCTTCGTCCGGGTCAACGGCCAGCGCACCGACAACGCCGCCAAAGCGTTGTCGGTCGGCGATGTGGTCACCATCGCTCTGGCCCGCACGACCCTCGTGGTGCGGGTGGAGAGCCTCGGCGAACGCCGGGGACCTGCGCCGGAAGCAAGGCAGCTCTACGTCGATCTCAACCAGCACGACGGGGCGCTTGTCAGCGAAGGCGACAACAGCTAGAGCGGCGGCAGCCTCGCACTTTCTTATCGGAAGAGACCCTCAAAGGACCGGTCATGACCTACGTCGTCACTGAAAATTGCATCAAGTGCAAATACATGGACTGCGTCGAGGTATGTCCGGTGGATTGCTTCTACGAGGGCGAGAACATGCTCGTCATCCACCCGGACGAGTGCATCGATTGCGGCGTCTGCGAGCCGGAATGCCCCGCCGAGGCGATCAAGCCCGATGCGGAGCCGGGCCTGGAGCAGTGGCTGAAGCTCAATGCCGACATGGCCAAGAGCTGGCCCAACATCACGCAGAAGAAGGACGCCCCGGCCGACGCCAAGGAGTTCGACGGTGTCGCGGGCAAGTTCGAGCAGTATTTCTCGCCCAATCCCGGCGAGGGCGACTGAGCTCCGGTTCGTCCGGTCCGCACCTTCCCGCGCGAGCGGCTCACGGAAAGCCGGGCGGTATCCTTACGTTGCGACACGTCCGGAGCCCGGTCATGAACCGGGCCGGTTTACGCTACGCTTTGAAATATTTTTGCTTTTCGGGCCGGACTGTGATAGGGTCTGTGAATGCCGTCGCTTGCGCTCAAGCCGTGCACCGTCTCCTGCAGGTCGCCGGTTCACACACTGAAGCATGATGCACAAAGCCCGACCGAAGGGAGCCAATCCTGCCTTGGGTCCGGGATGAGCGTGTTCTAGCTGCTGGCTTACATCAGGGAGTCGAGCGGAATAGTCAAGTTCCGTCTTAACTCATCTCATTCCTGTTCCCCTGGGTCCCTGCTCAGTGGAACCACCGCTCCCATGCCTCGACGGGCAGGGGGCCATGCAAGGAGGCCTCTCTCGCATGACAACCGCCAAGAAGTCCACTCAGCGCCTGGGTTTCAAGTCCGGCGAAGCCATTGTCTATCCCGCTCACGGCGTCGGCCGCATCACGGCCATCGAAGAGCAGGAAATCGCCGGCTTCAAGCTGGAGCTTTACGTGGTCTCCTTCGATAAGGACAAGATGGTCCTGCGGGTCCCGACCGGGAAAGCGGCCAGCGTCGGCATGCGAAAGCTCGCCGAACCGGCCCTGATTCAAAAGGCTCTGGACGTTCTGACGGGTCGTGCCCGCGTGAAGCGCACCATGTGGTCGCGCCGCGCCCAGGAGTACGAAGCCAAGATCAATTCGGGCGATCTCATCTCCGTCACCGAGGTCGTGCGTGACCTGTACCGCTCCGAGGCTCAGCCCGAGCAATCCTACAGCGAGCGCCAGCTTTATGAATCCGCCCTCGACCGGGTCGTGCGCGAGATCGCCGCTGTGAACAAGATCACGGATACGGAAGCCCTCAAGCTCATCGAGCAGAGCCTTGCCAAGTCGCCGCGCCGCGTCAAGGGCGCCGAGGCCGACGGCGAGGCCGACGGCGACGACATGCAGGAAGAGGCCGCATAACGGCAGCGGATCCTGAACCCACAAGAAGCCTGGCCTCGTGCCAGGCTTTTTTATTGGTCCGGACCTTGTTTTCGGAGAGCTGGAATCTATTTCGCAAAACTTAGCCGTTGGACGTGAACTTTTTCCCGCTTCGCTCGTTGTGTCTCTGCCAAGGGAGGACACAATGGGAGAAATCTCAGGCGTTCGTCGTCGTTTCGTTCGCGCCGCCATGAATGCGCCTTTTCTCGAACGGGAGGAGGAGCATGCGCTTGCCGTGCGCTGGAAGGAACACGGCGACGAAACGGCTCTTCACCAATTGACGGCTGCCCACATGCGCCTCGTGATCGCGCTGGCGGCCCGTTTCCGTCATTATGGCCTGCCGATGGCGGATCTCGTCCAGGAAGGACATGTCGGCCTTCTCGAGGCTGCGGCGCGGTTCGAGCCGGAGCGGGAAGTCCGCTTCTCGACCTACGCCACCTGGTGGATCCGTGCCTCGGTGCAGGACTACATCCTTCGCAACTGGTCAATTGTCCGTGGTGGAACAAGTTCCGCTCAGAAGGCTCTTTTCTTCAACCTGCGCCGGTTGCGCGCCCGCCTGACCCGTGGCGGCGAGGAGCGCATCTCATCCGACGTGCATGAGAAGATCGCCGAAGCGATCGGCGTCTCCAAGGCCGATGTGGCCCTGATGGATGCCCGCCTTTCGGCCCCCGACACATCCCTCAACGCACCGGTTCTCGATGCCGATCCGTCCAATTCCGCCGAGCGCGTGGAATTTCTCGTGGATTCGAGCCCGCTGCCGGACGAGAGCGTGAGCGACGTCATCGACACCGAACGCCGCGTGCGCTGGCTCAAGCAGGCGCTCGAAGTGCTCAACGAACGGGAGCTGCGAATCCTGCAGGCGCGTCGTCTCGACGACGAGCAGGTCACCCTCGAATTCCTTGGCGACCGCCTGGGGATCTCGAAGGAGCGCGTCCGCCAGATCGAGAACCGGGCCCTGGAAAAGCTCAAACGGGCACTGATCGACAAATATCCTCAGGCCTCGGGCGCTTTCGTCTGAGGACGTCGAAACTCTCAAAGCGGATCAGGCGGGCCGATCTCAGGCCCGCCTGATTGCGTTTGGGCTCTGAGGGTTACTGCGCCCTCATTCCGAGGGCTGCCTCATGCTTCGCGGTCCCGAGCCGGTCGCTCCCCGGAGCAAGTCCGCCTGGTCTTAAGGGGGGCTTCCACTACTCGACGACGATCTTGTAGCGCTCACCCGGTTTCAAGGGAGCCGTGCGGTCAAGGCCATTGAGCAGCAGGAATCGCTCGAGCGGGCGGTCGACAGGCATGCGGGAGGCGAGCGACTGCGCCGTATCACCGCGCTGCGCCGTCACGATCTGGACCTTCAGCGGACGAATGCGGCGAGCCTCCTCGCGCTGCACCTGGCGTACGCTGCCGAGGGTCTGCTGGAATATGGTCTCCAGGTCCGGACCGCCGCTGCGGGCCGCCAGGATCAGGCGATAGGTGGTATTGCCGATGCGAATGGCCGAGAGACGGAAGGTCCATTCCTTGCCGTTGGACAGGCCGGTCACCACAGGAAGGTCGTTGACGGTCGTCGTGACCAGGCTGCCCGGCTCGATGGTGTCGGTCCAGGTGGACCGCAACACCTCCTCCAGGCTCTGCCCGGCCGGAGTATCGGCCGCATCGAACAGCAGCCGGCGCTCGCCATCGGCCGAGGAGCCGAGAACGGCCTGTGAGGTATTCTCCAGGGTGAAACCCTCCGGCGCCTCGAACGCGACCCCCAGGCGGGCATGGATGAAGCGGCGGCCCTTCACGACACCGTCGCTCGGGTCGTCTCCGTAGGCGAGCCCGTCGAGGGCGGTCAGGTATTCGAGACGCCCGGTTTCGCCCATGCCCCGGGGACCGGCACGGCGGGCGGCCTGGAGAGCTTTCGCGATGCGCTCGGCGGTGCTGGGGTGGGAGGCGACCCGGTCGGTCGTTCCGCCGGTGCTGGCCGCGGAGCGGCCCAAGGCCGTGAGGAAGCGCGGCGCGCCATAAGGGTCGAAGCCGGCGCGGGCCAGCACCGTGATGCCGGTCTGATCCGCCTCCAGCTCCTGCGAGCGGGAGAAGCTCGCGAGCGTCGACCGGGCCTGGTCCTGCACCACCGCGGCCTCCCGGGAATCGTTCAGGACGTTCTCGGCCACGCGCTCGATCAGCTCCGAGCGCGCCTGCAGCTCGCTGCGCTGCGACGCATGGCGGAGGGTGACATGGGCGATCTCATGCGAGAGGACGGCCGCGACTTCCGAGGTGTCGTTCGCCAGGGCCAGCAGGCCGCGCGTCACGTAAAGGTGGCCGTTCGGGAGGGCGAAGGCGTTCACCACGGGGGAGTTGAGGATGGTCACCTGATAGGCCTCGTCCGGCCGGTCGGTGGCCATGACGAGCCGGTTCACCGCATCGGTCAAAAGCCGCTGAAGCTGGGGGGCACGGCCCTCGCCGCCGAAGGCCGAGACCAGGCGGATATGGTCGCGGTCCCGATCCGGCCCGAGCACGCGCGGCGCGTTGGCCGGCAGGGAGCCGTTTCCGCCGAGGCCCGAGCAGGCCGAGACCAGGCCCGCGATCATCAGGCCGGCGGCGATCCGGATCTTACCTGTGTGACGTCTCTCGCGCATGCTTGCTCATCGGGCCAAGCGTTTATCTTCATCTCTGCTGCCCTGAAGACCTTCGCCTTCAAGACGCTCGATCATCTCCGGTAAATCAACGGCAAGGGCGGTGCCCTGCCAAGACTGCAAAATGCCCCGGGCCCGCAGGGCTCGGCCTGTCAGCGAAGCCGCCGAAAAGCCTCTCCCGGCCATCTGCATCCAGGTTTTCCGCGGGATGATGATTGTGAAGTCTTCTGCCCAGTGCCCCCCGAAATTCAAATAGGTTCTCTGCTTGCGTTCACCGACGCTGCGCACCCGCCCCTCGACGATGACGAAGCTGCCGACACGCTCCTTCAAGCGCTCAGTTTGATCGGCAAGGATGGGGTTATAGCGGCCATCGGCCCAAAGACCAAGCCGTCGCTCGCGGGCCGTCTCCTCGAGAGCGAGCAATTCAGGCTGGCAGAAGACCGGATCGGCTCCGGGGTCGACAAATGCGAGGCCGGCCTCGACGAGGCCGTGGGCGAGATCGAGCCTCTGGGAAGGGCCGCCTGCCTGGGCAGGACCGAGGCGGGCCCGCAGGGGGCGACGATCCCAGCGGTCTCGATCGCCCTGGATGGAGACGACAAGCGGCTCGCCGACCCGGAGCTTGAGCCAGTCCAGAGCCTGCTGCCTGTGGTGGGAATCGTCCGGGAGCCTGATGCCCGCCAGCCGGGCCAGCCGCTCCGACCCGAGCACGAGATCACCCTCGGCCGTGATGCCGGCCAGTCGGTCCTGACGGGCCTCATCCTTGCAGGCAGGCGGGGATTCCCGCGCCGCCACGGGTCCGACCGTGAGCATCACCCAAAGGCCTGCCGCAGCTCCGATCCGCATATCCGGTCCCACATGAGGCCGAGGATCATACAAGGACCGTCAGCTGCGGCTAGGCTTCGGGATGCAACTCTAGTGCTTTTCCTGTGCAGGGCTGTGCTTCTGCGGTTTGTGTCCGCTCTGGCCCGGCTCGTTGTGCTTGTTGTGCTCGCGGGTTTCCTGATGGCTCGCGCCGCCCCGGCGTCCGATGTCGGGCGCGCCGGAGGCGTTGGTGTGGGCCTGATCATCCTGGCCGTCCCGATGACCGGCCACGCGGGTCTCGTTCGGGTTGCTGCGGTTGCCGGTGCTGCTCATGATTTCTTCTCTTGCTGGCGCTTCTGGGCGCCGTTGCCGTCCTTGCCCTGCTGATGTTGCGTGCCGCGGGTGTTGGAGCCGCCATGTCCTTCCTGCGGGATGCCTTCCGGATTGGTCCGGGAGCCGGGAATGTTCTTGGTCATTGCGAAGATCCTGATCGTTCTTTGCCTGCGAGGGATGTCCCGCCCAGCGCCCGTGGCGTGTGGAGCGGGGGCCTGCCAGGTCAATCGATCGCGCCACCAATGGTTTCAGGCTCGGCAGGAGGCTTTTGGCCTCACCAGCGGATCACGACGACCGTCTGGCTGCCGTTGCCCAATTCGACGGCCTCCAATCCCTCTGATCGCTTGTTCTGCGGCTTGGCGTTCTCGACGATTTCGAATTCCTCCACGTGGGTGGCAAAAGCCTCGTCCACCTCCGCGACGCAGAGCAGGGTGTCGGGAGGGAGCTTCTCAACCTTCTTGAGAAAATCGCGCAGGGTCTGAGCCATGGAATGCCTCCGGTTGCCCTCAGCCAACCGGTTGAAGCGCGGCGGGTTCCTTTGCCGCTTCCCGGGCGCAAGCCCCGCCTTCGCAGGTCCGCGGCAGGACGAGGAACGGGGTCGATCCGGCTCGCCGGCTGGTGCTCAATGCTGCGCCCGGGCCTGATGCCAAGCATTCTGCCGAGAGGGTCTGGCCGCTGCGGGATGACCGTGCTATCTCATGTCGCGTGCGGTCCCGTAGCTCAGCAGGACAGAGCAGCGGTTTCCTAAACCGAAGGTCGGAAGTTCGAGTCTTCCCGGGATCGCCAGTATTTCAGCGCCGCCAGAGTGCCCGTGGTTACCTCCCGGTGACAGGCATCGGTGTGAAACAAAATAGCCGATAAGAGTTTGCCTCGTAATGCTTAGCTTGCCCTGGACCGGGTGGATCCGCGGGCGCTACTGGGCACGGGATACCCCACGCTGCCGCGCCATGGCCCCGCGGACGCCGCTGCGGCACATCCTAGTCCCTACTATAACTCCGTGGCCCCACGCCAGCCCGGCGGCACCTCCGCGCCCGCGTATATGGCCATGGCACCGCGGTTCCTGGTAGTTCCATGACGGGGCGTACGGACAGTACGCTCGTACGATAAGGCTTGATGCTGCATTGATAAGATGCGGTATGCTGATCTGAATCCAGGACCATGAAAGAGCTAATGCACGGCTTGGCGCGCAAAGAATTGAGCACCATACAAGGGTTTGGCAAAAGCAAAGACACCTTAATTGATCCGGTCTACGCCCGCGCTCCTTTGCACTTTCTGTAAAGCCGCTGCTATTTCCTGCTCGAGGGCCCGAGCGATTGGATGAAGATAGTGGATATGGTCAATGAACAGATCTGGCCCAGTCATCCCACGACGATCATTCCACCAGTCGACCACCGCAGTGTTTGGTCGCCGCGACGCGAGCTCGACAAAGCGCCTCCGGCAGGCTTGCTCGGAAACGTAGCGTGGAGTCTTCGGCCGGGGCTGCTTCGCCGTAAACACGGGCGGGAACACCAACACGACGGAAACATCTGCAGGCAGCATTCTCAGCTTCTGCTCCAGCACATCGGCGGCCGGAAACGATTTTGTTAAGCCACCCACCTGATCGTCTGAACGTGTATGGAGCTTTTCCATCCTTCGAGGGTCGGCCATCTGCGCAGCATAGAGCGGCTCGTAGTCCCAGTAGCCGTCGGCCGCCGACTGGGCCTTGGCCGTACGAGTGAGGCCCAGGCGCCGCCCTGCTTGCTCAACGCTGCTGACGCTGATCAACCCTGAGAGATACTCCAGCGGTGATTTGCTGAATCGCCAAAAGGGGAATGGATTCTGTCCGGGCTTCTCCGGGTCGCGGGTGCACCAGGTGTCTCGGTCGATCGAGAACACCAACGCCTTGGTGGTGCTGCCATGATGCCTCATGAACCAATCGAGGACAGTGAGTTGCTCCGGTACATGGCTGCCGGCAACAGCGAGTTGCGCAAATGGGATTCCAGTCATTGCCGTCAGTTGGGAGGGCATCACAAGCGCAATGGTGGAATTGCCGATCACAGCGCCTGTGAAATTCGGATTGCGCCCGACACTGGCTGTCGCATTGAGTTCCTTTTGTCCCCGCAGTTGCGATGCTCCGGAAAGCGGCGAGCGCCCTGTGTCGTAGGGATCAATTAGGTAGAGAGCGACCAACAGCGCTGAGAGAGAGCCGAACGCCGAGCACACCACCCAAAGTGCGAAGCGTGTCCAGGAATGGTGCTGGGCTGGGGCAGACATGGAGACTCAGTCCTTCAGAACTGGAAGTAAATGAATTCGATGTTGGCGGCATCGCCAATGTGAAACAGGATTGCAACGAGAGCCGCGGCAACGCCTACGGCAATTGGGCGCCAAGGCGGAACAGCCCGAACGGCCGCCCAAGCGGTGGGGCCGAGACAGGCAATGGCCGCTGCCACCGCAATCAGCTGCCACTTGAACCCGTTGCCCAACGGCACAAGTCCAATCAGACCCTCATAGATCCGCAGGGCCGCATCGAAGCTAGGGGCACGGAACAACACCCAGGTGAAAATGACAAACAACAGTGTTAAAGCCCAGCCGGCCGGATCAGGCATCCGCAGTCCTGCTCGCCGCCACAGCACACCAGCGCCAAGCCCGATCCCGTGTGCTACACCCCACGCAACGAAGGTAAGGCCCGCGCCATGCCACAGGCCGCCGAGCGCCATCGTGATGAACAGTGCTCCCACCTGAACGGCAAGACCGTTTCGGCTTCCTCCCAGCGGAATGTAGAGATAATCCCGCAAAAATCGGGACAGTGTCATGTGCCAGCGCCGCCAGAAATCCTGCAGGGACGTAGCGGTGTAGGGTTTGTCGAAGTTCTGCGGCAGGACGATTCCAAGCATCAGCGCAATGCCAAGCGCCATGTCGGTGTAGCCTGAGAAATCGAAGTAAATCTGGAACGTGAAGCCGAGCGTCGCCTGCCACGCCTCGGCAACTGTGACGATGCCGCCTGTCGCAGCCTGCTCGAAGACGGGATTCACGTACTCCGCCAGTGGGTCGCTGATGAACACCTTCTTTGCGAGGCCAACGGTCAGCAACATCAGTCCCCTGGCAAACCGCTCCGCTGCATCGGGTCGCTTGTAAGGCCGCTCATCAAGCTGGTGCATGATCTCACTCCAGCGGACGAGTGGACCAGCCAGCACTTGAGGGAAGAAGGCGATGTAGAGCGCGTAGCGCATCAGATCATAGCACGGCGCCCGCCCAGCTTTCAGGTCAACCAGGTACATCACGTGGTGAAAAGTGAAGAACGAGATGCCCAGCGGCAAGGCCACGTCCCATTTGGGTGCTGCAACCCCGGGAATGAGGACTGCCAGTCCCGCGAAAAAATTGAAATACTTGAACACTCCGAGCAGCAGGAGGTTTGCGGCTAAGGCCAAGGTAATCAGCAGCTCGCGCCGGGTCTGCAGGAAAGCTTGAGCGACGAGCCAGTTCACGAGGATGGAAGCGGCGAGCAAGGGGGCGAACCGCCAGTCCCAGTAGCCATAGAACAGGAAGGACAGAACGAGCAGGAGCGGCAGCCGGTACTCCGGACGAAAGCGTTCGACGAGCCAATGCAGGGCGAGTGCAACCGGTAAGAAGACAAGCAGGAACGCAAAAGAGTTGAACAGCATGTGCTCGAAGAGGCTTTGAGGATGAACCGAGGTCGAAGCTGTCAAGATTGACTCTCGAACGGTGAGCTTCTCTCACTTACAGCTTATCTTGCGTCAAGAGCCGGAACAGTCGTCGACTGCTAGCGCTCTCAATTTTCCGTAGATGGACTGGATGACTAAATGCCACGCCGGCTAGGTGACGTCACCTTCGCGCTGGAATCGGCCTCGGCAGCCGATCATGCCCGAGGACAAGATGCGAGACGCGCTTTCTTGCCTTCCGTCGGCCAACCGCGACTAGCAGCTGCCACTTAATCTCGGGAGGTGCGACCTGTGCTTACTCGGAGAAAGCAGCTTTGATTCGACCTAGGCCTTCGTTCGTGAGTGGGTCGATCCTGAGAAGATTGTACCCTCCAGGCGAGACACGCTTTGAGAAAACCAGTCGCACATAGCCACCGCTCCGAAGAGGGAGAAAGAACAGGCCATCGGTTTCTCCCGCAAGAAAGCAGCGGAGCCCGACATAGAAGCTTTCCTCGTATCCTTTGATGGCTCGCCGGATAATTGGGTGGATCACAAGAGTTGTCCGCTTGCTCTCGCAGATCTCTTCAACGGCATCGAAACTCAACACTGCTGAACCCCATTTTTGAACGGCCAAGTGGCCTCACGGGTTCAACGCGGCTCATAAGAATACGGTTCAGCTTCTCTTGAAAGATGAGCTTGCCTGAACCGTAGCATCAAGTTATTAACTCGTGTTAGCACTCCTATGCGTCGAGTGCTAATCGTGCTGCTCGGCGCAGACGAGTGCCTCCCATTCAAGAATAAGGAGGCTCACCCATGAAGTTCCGTCCGCTGCACGACCGCGTCGTCGTCCGCCGCATCGAGGCCGAAGAGAAGACGGCCGGCGGCATCATCATCCCGGACACCGCCAAGGAAAAGCCGCAAGAGGGCGAAGTCATCGCCGTCGGCCCGGGCGCCCGTGATGAGAGCGGCAAGATCGCTGCTCTCGATGTGAAGGCCGGCGACCGCGTTCTGTTCGGCAAGTGGTCCGGCACCGAGGTGCGGATCGATGGTCAGGACCTCCTGATCATGAAGGAATCCGACATCATGGGCGTGATTGAGCAGTCTGCTGAAGCGCAGAAGGCCGCTTAAAACAGCCAAGCCCCGACCAGATAAGAACCAACAGGAGTTCAGCTCATGGCTGCCAAAGACGTAAAGTTTTCCTCTGATGCTCGCGATCGCATGCTGCGCGGCGTCGACATTCTTGCCAATGCCGTAAAGGTCACACTGGGTCCCAAGGGCCGCAATGTGGTGCTGGAAAAGTCCTTCGGTGCTCCGCGCATCACCAAGGACGGCGTCACCGTCGCCAAGGAAATCGAACTCTCCGACAAGTTCGAGAACATGGGCGCCCAGATGGTGCGCGAAGTCGCCTCGAAGGCGAGCGATGTGGCGGGTGACGGCACCACCACCGCGACCGTTCTCGCCCAGGCCATCGTCCGCGAGGGCGCCAAGGCGGTGGCCGCCGGCATGAACCCCATGGACCTCAAGCGTGGGATCGATCTCGCTGTTGCCGAAGCCGTCAAGGACATCCAGGCCCGAGCCAAGAAGGTCGCCTCGTCGGAAGAGATCGCCCAGGTCGGCACGATTTCCGCCAACGGCGACAAGGACATCGGCGAGATGATTGCTCAGGCGATGCAGAAGGTCGGCAACGAGGGCGTGATCACGGTCGAGGAGGCCAAGACCGCCGAGACCGAACTCGATGTCGTGGAAGGCATGCAGTTCGACCGCGGCTATCTCTCGCCGTACTTCATCACGAACGCCGAGAAGATGATCGCGGAGCTCGAGGACCCCTACATCCTCATCCACGAGAAGAAGCTCTCCTCCTTGCAGTCGCTGCTGCCGATCCTTGAGGCTGTCGTTCAGACCAGCAAGCCGCTGCTGATTGTGGCTGAGGACATTGAGGGCGAGGCTCTGGCCACCCTCGTGGTGAACAAGCTGCGCGGCGGCCTCAAGATCGCGGCCGTGAAGGCGCCGGGCTTCGGCGACCGCCGCAAGGCCATGCTGGAGGACATCGCCGTTCTCACCGCCGGCCAGACGATCTCCGAAGACCTCGGCATCAAGCTCGAGAACGTCTCGCTTCCGATGCTCGGCCGCGCCAAGCGCGTTCGCATCGAGAAGGAGAACACCACGATCATCGACGGCGCCGGCCAGAAGGAAGACATCGAGGCTCGTGTTGCTCAGATCAAGGCGCAGATCGAGGAGACCACCTCGGACTACGACCGCGAGAAGCTCCAGGAGCGCCTCGCCAAGCTCGCAGGCGGCGTCGCGGTGATCCGCGTCGGCGGCGCGACCGAGGTCGAGGTGAAGGAGAAGAAGGACCGCGTCGACGATGCCATGCATGCCACCCGCGCTGCGGTGGAAGAAGGCATCGTTCCCGGCGGCGGCACGGCTCTGCTGCGCGCCAAAGCTGCGGTCGCCAAGCTCACCAGCGACAACCCGGACGTGAAGTCCGGTATCAACATCGTGCTGCGCGCCCTTGAGGCTCCGATCCGCCAGATCGCCGAGAATGCTGGCGTCGAGGGCTCCACGGTTGTTGGCAAGATCAACGACAACACCTCGTCGGATACCTTCGGCTTCAATGCTCAGACGGAAGAGTTCGTGGATCTGCTCCAGGCCGGTATCGTCGATCCGGCGAAGGTCGTCCGCACGGCTCTCCAAAATGCGGCGTCAGTCGCTGGTCTGCTGGTCACCACCGAGGCCATGGTGGCCGAGGCTCCGAAGAAGGAATCTGCTCCGGCGATGCCGGGCGGCGGCATGGGCGGCATGGGCGGCATGGACTTCTAAGCCCTTCCTTAACGCCAATAATAATGAGGGCCGCCCATTGGGCGGCCTTTTCTTTCAAGGTTAAGTGAAGTTGGAAAAGTTGCTCTTGGTGCGGCCTTGCGAGACGAAGGGACCACCCTTTACCTTCATAACCCGATGGAGCTCTTATCGCCGATCACGGCCTTGCTGCTCCATAACATCACCTGCTGAGACAAACGAGAGTATGGTCACACGAAAGGTACGCCTAGAAGAATTCGTCATTGACCGGGCTCCTGCCTCCGGCCAACAGGTTGAAGCCCTGGCTGAAGATCACGTGGGGACATACATCCTGCCGTTCCGGTGTGAATACGCCGATGGGGCGTGGCGAAATGCGGAAACAGGCGAGACGGTTCATGCCCATGTCCAGGGCTGGCGCGAGCCTCGGCCTCGGCGCCAGAAGGATATGAGGCTGCCCAAAGGACTACGATGATCCTAAGGGCTTCAGATGCGGCATCCGCTGCGCACGGATCCAACTTACATATCTTGGGCGAGCCCGCTGGCTGAGAGACCGACACACCACCCTTTATTCCAGAGGCGATCAGGGTTTCTTTAAGTGCATCAACGTTCCCTTGTGAGTCGGCAGGTGTTACCCTCGTCGACCAGACCAGGAGAAGCAGAGATGGCAAAGGGCGAACAGCGCGGAAACCGCGAAGCCAAAAAACCGAAGGCAGCAAAGCCGAAGACCATTGCCGCAGCGCCTTCTACAAAGGGATCAGTGAACCCGAGCACGGGATCCAAGAAGTAGCGGCTCACTGGGCCTGCCCGGGGGATCTTTGGCTTTTGCCCAGCACGTGACTTTCGTGTTGCTCTCAAGGTATTCGGCGAATTCCCAGCCTCGCGGTTACTCCGCGCTTGCAGTTTTCTGCCTGCACAGGCTTACACGCGGCATTGCTATGTTTCACGCCATTTCACGAGTATCTAATCGGCCGGGGCCTGACCGGGGCGTTGCAACTTAGCGTAATCACGTCGAGGCCCATCAACTAGCGTCAATTGTGGCAACGTAACGAATCGTCGATTCCTAAACCGGAGGTCGGAAGTTCGAGTCTTCCCGGGATCGCCAATATTTCAGGCCGTTCTTTTCACGAGGGCTTGGGATTTGTCCTCAATGGGAAATCGATGCTGCAGACCACGCCCGTCGGTTCGTAGCAAAGCAGAACCTTGCCGTCCAACTCGCGGGCCAAGCCGCGCTCGAGGAGGCGGGTTCCGAATCCTTTCCCCTTGCAGAGCGGAGGCGAGACGGGGGGGCCTCCGAGCTCCTCCCAGCGGATCGCAAGGGACGGCTTGTCGCCTGACGGACGCTCGGCCCATGTGATGCGCACGCATCCTCCAGGTCTGCTCAGGGCCCCATGCTTGACGGCATTGGTGCTGAGCTCGTGAAAGGCCATGGAGAGGCTGAGAGCGGTTTGAGGCGGCAGGCGGATATCCGTTCCGGAGATGATGAAGGGATCATTGCCGACCACCCTTCCCCGGTAGGGGGCGATCGCCTGCCTGAGGATGTCCAGAAGGCTGACGCTCTCCCAGTTCTCCCGTGTCAGCACGTCATGGGCTCGGGCCAGCGCGAAAATGCGTTCTTCGAACGCGCCCTTTGCCGCGAGAGCCGTGCCCTCGTCCGACAATTGAACGTCGCGGAGGCTTTGGGCCGCGAGCGACTGGACCGTCGCCAGGGTGTTCTTCACCCGATGGTTCAGTTCGTTGATCAGCAGGCGCAAATGCTCCTCGGCCCGGGTTCGCTCGGTAACGTCGTAGAACGTGCTCATGGCCAGAGTGTCGTTGCCGATGCCCTCGATGGGGGCCGAATTGACCACCAGGTTCACGATTCGACCGTCTGGGCGATGGTAGATCACCTCGTCCCGGTCGACCACGTCTCCGCGCAGAATGGCCCGCGTGATGGATTCTTGCTCGTCATAGGCGGCGGCTCCGTTGCGGCGAACCGCTCCGAACCCGGCATCGGCCTCGTCCCCCATGAACGTGGTCTTCGGCCCGAGCAGGTCCACCGACATCGCGTTCTGGAAAAGGATGTCTCCGGTTGGAATCCTCGCCAGGGTCACACCGACGGGCATGCGCTCCAGCAGCATCCTGAGACGTTCTTCGCTTGCCCTCACGGCATCCTCGGCGCGCCGACGGTCAGTCACATCGATCTGCACCCCGTCCCAGATAACTTCGTTTTCTGATGATAGGCGCGGAGCCCAGATAAGCCGATTCCACCGGACTTCGCCGCTTTGCGCATGCCGAAGGGCGATTTCGACATCGAATGGCTCGAGATTGCGAAGAGCCTCTACCTCTGCCGATGCGATCAGAGGGATGTATTCAGGTAGAACCAGTTTGTAGAGAAGAGTCGGATCCTTCAGGACATCTTCAGATGGGACGCCGTTCACGCGCAGGCAGCTGCGCGAGACATATACGAACTTGCGTTCGGAACCGTCCCGAGAACTCACGATCTGGTAGATCATGGTCAGCGGGATGTTGTCGGCCACGGCCATCAGCCTTGCTTCGCTTTCGCGAAGGGCATGCTCCACCGTCTTGCGATCGGTGATGTCCAGGAGCACGCCGATCATCCGGATCGGCAGCCCCTGTTCGAACAGGATCTCCGCCCGCAGGAGGAACCACCGCCAGACACCATCCCCGCAGCGGAAGCGGAACTCGGCCTCGAAGCGCCGTTCGCCGCGGGAAAGCGCCGTCTGGGCGGCCGCATGGAGGTGCTCGTAATCGTCAGGGTGGTAGCGGTCCCGAAGTTCGTCCGTGGTGAGGTTCCGGTCCGGGCGGAAACCCAGCAGCACCTTGAGTTCCGGTGACGGATGGAGAATTCCCGTTCCGATGTCGTGTTCCCAAACGGCGAGGCGGCCCGCATTGAGGGCCAGACGCAGCCGCGCCTCGCTCGTGCGCAAGGCCTCTTCGGTGCGACGCTGGTCGGTCTTGTCCCTGAACTGGACCCCGAGGCCGTCCGCGTATCGAAACAGGTGGACTTCGCAGATCCTGTCCGGGCTCCGCACCGGCGCCGTCTCGAACGTTGCGGGCAGGCCCGATTCCATGGCCTCCTCGTAGCGGGCCCTGCCATCGGCTGCCGGAGTCCAGGGGAAAGCGTCCCAGACGGCTCTTCCCAGCATCGCTTCCCGCGGCTGACCGTGAAACGTCTCGGCGGCTCGGTTGATGTAGGTATAGCGCCAGTTCCGGTCGAGGGTGCAGAAGGCGTCCTCCATCCCTTCGAGGATGTCGGCCAAGCGCTCCTCGGCCGAGCGCTCGGCCGTTCCCGGTCCGGCAACCGTCCCATATACCCTGGGCGATGCCCGCAGAGCGTCCTCCACGTTCTTCTCCTCCGCGCGCTTGTGGGAACTCAAACTCACCTGCCGATCCTAAAAACCGTTGCCGCTCAAACGACGAAACAGGGCGGGACCGGAGGTCCGAGGCCACTCCGGGTCATTCTGAACTCTTTTGATATATCGATGCAAGACTTATCGACGGGCCCCGCAAGCCGCTGGCCCGGACCGGATTGAGGCTGTCCGGACCCGTGAGGGCTCGATGGCCATCCATCCCGCCCGGGCGTCGCGTGCCGCGCCGGGCAGGTCCGCCCCTCCGTCAGCGCAGGCTGAAGCGCAGGGGCACGGAGAAGGTGAATTGCTGCTGCGGCAGGGCGTCCGGAGCGGCCGGAAGCGACGAGCCCGGACGAGCCGCCGCCAGGGCGGCGCTGTCGAGCATCGGGTGGCCGGCGCTGCGAACGACGGTGGCGCTGATGATCTGCCCGGAGCGGTCCATGGAGAAGCGCACGGTCGCGATGCCGGAGACGCCTTGGCTGCGCGCCTGCTCGGGATAACGGAGGCGGTTGCGGAGGGCCGCCGCGAGGCTCGCCGCATAGCGGTTGAGCACGTTCGGATCCGCCGATGCGGCCGACCCTTGCGTGTTCTCGCGCGACGACGAAGCCTGCCCCTGGCGGGCGGCGGCGGGAGGAGGGCTGCGTTCGGCCGTCACGCGGCGCGGCGTGGGGGCGGGCTTGGGGGCAGGCTTGGGGGCAGGCTTGGGGGCAGGCTTGCGCTCAGCCACCTTGGGAGGCGGCGGCTTCACGGGTTTCGGCGCGGGCTGCTCCTCCAGAGGCTGGGCGACCACCACTTCGGACGGGGCCAGGGCCGGCACGGCTTCGGGCGCGATGGCCTCCTCGACGGGCACGGCTTCCACTTCGGTGGCCTCCGACATCTCCGGAGGCGGTTCTTCGACCGGCTCTTCGGCGGGCAGGGCCTCCGTGACAGGGGGCGCCGGCGGCTGCATCTCGGCCTCGACCGGCGGAATGTCGGGCGCCGAGACTTCGGCGGGCGCGACCGACTCGATATTCTCCATGGCCGGAGCGAGATCGATGGTGACTTCCTGCTCGCCGGGCGGTTGGACGGCCTGGTCCGACCGCCAGAGAGTGACCGCCAGCAGCGCGCCGGCATGGAGGGCGAGCGCCGTCAGGAACGCCATCCCGACGCGGCGCGGCTCCTGCAGGGATCCTGTACTCTGAGCGAACATGCGAACGGCTGCCGTTTAGGGACGCGACCCGCCGGGCGCCTGCGCGATCAGGGACACCTTGCTGAAGCCTGCGGCGTTGATCTGGCCTATGATCTCGACGATGCGCCCGTAAGCGACGGCCTTGTCCCCCCGCACCAGAACCACCTGGGAGGGATCCGCGCTCGCGAGCTCCCGAAGGCGCGGCATGAGGGCTTCGGGCGCGAGCGGCTCCTTGTCGAGGAACGGCTGACCCTGCTGGTCGATGGTGACGACGACCGGCTGCTTCGGCTGGGCGACCTTCGGGGCCGCGGTCTTCGGCAGCTGCACGGGAACGCCGACCGTCATGAGGGGCGCCGCGACCATGAAGATGATGAGCAGCACGAGCATCACGTCGACCATCGGCGTGACGTTGATGTCCGACAGAGGGCTTGCGCCGAACTCGTCGTCGGAATCCGTCGTGCGGAGCGGTCCCATGCCCATTATTCGGCGGCCTCCGACCGGATGTGAGGCTTGCGGTCGCGGGCCAGGCGGTCGCCGAGCGCGGTGATCCCCGCCGCGAAGGATTGCTGAAGGCGGCCGAGGTCGGTGGTGAGCTTGTTGTAGGCGATCACGGCGGGAATGGCCGCCACGAGGCCGATCGCCGTGGCGAACAGCGCTTCCGCAATGCCAGGAGCCACGACCGAGAGGCTGGTGTCCTGGCTCGTCGCGATCGCCGAGAACGAGTTCATGATGCCCCACACGGTGCCGAACAGGCCGATGAACGGAGCGGCCGAGCCGGTGGTGGCGAGAAACGCGAGGCCCACCTGAAGCTGCCGCAGGTCGACGGAGAGCGCCGCGCGCATGGCGCGCTCGATCCGCTCGCGGCGTTCCGCACGAGTCTCGGACGGGTCCTGGTCGCGCCACGCCTCGTAGCCCGCCGCCACGATGCGTCCGCTGGTTCCGGGCATCTGCGGGTCGAGCTTGCCTCCGGCGCGAGCCGCGGTCTCGAAGGCGCGCGCCTGGCGGCGGATGGCCATGAAGCGCAGGAGCTTGTCCAGCATGATGGTCCAGCAGCCCACGGATGCCAGCACGAGCAGGATCATGACCCCTTTGACGATGGGATCCGCCTGCAGAAAGAGGCCCAGGAAGGAAAGATCATGTGTCGGTGCGGCGGCAATCTGGTCCATGGCTGGTCCTCACTTGGCGAAGGAAACGGCGTCGACCTTCGAGGCCGTCTCGATGGCGGCCAGGCACTCCTCCCGCGAAGCGCCGGCGCCTTCGCAGGCCACGACATCGTTGAGCAGAACGCTGCCGATCTGCGGGCAGCTCAGGCCGGGGAAGTCGAAGAGCTTGATGAGCTTCTTGCCGCCCGGCACCGGCCCCACCTCGACCGCCAGACGTTTCGCGGCGACACCGTCCTTGTCGAGCGCGAACAGATCGAGTTTGAGGGAGCGCCACGGCTCCTGCTGTCGATTGTCGATCAGAAAGTAAGTGCGGCAGTTCTCTCCAGCGGCTTCGATCTTGTTCAGCTCGACGCGCACGGACGCCGCGGCTTTCGAAGCCTCCTGGGCGACGGCCATTCCATGGAGGCCGACGATCGCGGCAGCGCAGACCGCGCTTCCGGAGAGCGACTTCACGGCATTCCACCTGTTCCGCAGCATGGTCCCCATCTCCTTGCGCCGGCAGGGCTCCGTGACGCGCGGACAGGCGCGCAGCTTTCGCGCCCTGGACACCAGGGCGCGCACAGATCTCGTCGGCAGATTCGATCAATCACAGGCAGCCTGATCTAACGTCAGGCGGCGACAGTCAGGAGATATCTGAAAGAAACAAAACAGATCAAGGGCTTAGGATTAGATCGGATTGATTCTAAAACATCCTCTACAGCCTTGAGATCGGGGCAGGAATTGCTTCTTTAAAACTGCTTCAAAGTGTTTTTCTTCTCTGATTGCGTCCATCGACAGCCCGAAGACCACGTCCTCTTCCGCCGTCGGCCCCGTTCGGAAGCATTGTGCGAGCGGCATGTGAGAGGTCCGTTCGGCGGATGCGGCGCCGGGAGCGGGTTCCGGAACGCGATCGTCATGTGACGGAGAGCACCTCCCTGAACGGAGAGGTGTATTACAGATCGGTAACCCGACCGTAAGCATGGAGTTGCCCAGGAGCGCCTACGCTCATGATGAAGTGGTCACCCCATGGAGACCTGCGCGTCTCTTCAGGAGATTTGGGGTCTCCGACCGCTCCGAGATCCACGAACAAGCCTGCCGGTCACCCGCCGCGGCATTTCAACATCAATTGATTGCATTTCAGTCGAGTGGAGCATTGCCGATGGTGATGGAACGGAATTCAAGGATCGAAGAGACCCGGCTCCTGATGGCTCGTTCCATCGGCGAGATCAAAGACGCGGTCCGCGCTCTGCGGGAAACCACGCCTGACAGCGTTCTGGCCCAGCTGGCGGAGCAGAAGATCGAAACGATCGAAAAGGGTCGCGATTCGTCGCGAAATCGTTATCGAGAGGACCGGGACACGGCGGCCGCGTGCGAGGACTGAGCCTCTGGAGGGGTCGAGCAGGGACTCGAGGGATTGAGCAGGGACTTGCGCGTCCCTGCTCTTGGATGCAACGAGCGGGAGCGGGCCGCAGATTCCGGCACGCGGGCGGCTGCTCAGGAAACGATCAGGATCGAGAATGCTTTCAACCGAGGCGAGGGTTCCCACGGCGCATGCGAGCCGCTACCTGCAGCAGTTGAGCAAGCACTGGTCGCACAAGTTCGCGGTCGCCTTCGACGAGACGAGCAGCACGATCCCCTTTTCCGAGGACCGCAGGGCCGAACTCACGGCCGAGCCGGATCATCTCCGGATCAGGCTCACCGTACCCGACGAAGAGACCCGTGATCGGATGCGCAAGGTCCTCGAGGACCATCTGAACCGCTTCGCGTTCAGGGAAACGCTCGCCTATGCGTGGACATGACAGGCGCCCAACCGGCGTGCGCCTGCGCGATCGTCCGGAAGGCCGCGCCTGAACGCGGCCATGCGGAGGGGCGGGAGGGGGGTATTCCATCTCGTCCACGGGGGCGTTCCGTATGTGTGGAACGACTCGACCGTCTTCATGCCCCAGGCCTGGCCCTTCTTCCGCTCTTCCTCCGTCCGGACGATCGTCTTCCAATCGGGCGCGAGGATGAGGCGCGCCGGCGTTGCACACCTCGACGCGGTTGCCGCCGGGCTCATACACGTAGAGGAAGAACGTCTGCTGCACCGCGTCTTGTGCGGCCCCGACGGTTTCGAGATCCGGCTATTCCGGGTTCGAGGCGTCCCAGTGGTACGGCATCCTGGTGCAGGCCGGCACGCCGAAACCCGTGATCGAGCGGCTCGGTACCGAGATCAGAACCGCCATGGCGGCCCCCGAAATCGCCGGACGATTGTCTCTTGAAGGCGCTGAAGTCTGGACCAATACTCCGGAGGAGTTCCGGCAGCATATCACCAGGGAAATGGAGCGCTGGGGGATCTCGTGAAGCGAACTGGGATCAAGGTCGAATAGCCCCGGAGAAGCGGAAAGACTTCGGCTTCGAGACCTCCCGGGAGGCGGGTGGAGAACGTGTCCCGCAGGGTCGACGGATCCTGCGCCCGGCTCGCCATCGGTGGCAGACCGCGAGATGCCGCCGGCCTCGCAAGAGTCGAAAGAGAAGGCAGGAAATGCCGAAGAGGGAAGGAAGAACCATGCGACGTAGAACTGTTCTGAGTGCAGCCGGTGCTGCTCTGGCCATCCTGGCTTTCGGGGGCGCGGCATCGGCCCAGGAGGCGATGAAAATCGGCCTGATCCTGCCGATGACCGGTCCATTCGCCTCGACCGGCCGGCAGATCGAAGCCGCCGCCAAACTCTACATGCAGCAGAACGGCGATACGGTCGCCGGCAAGAAGATCCAGCTGATCGTCAAGGACGATACCGGCGTCGCCGACGTCACCAAGCGCCTGGCGCAGGAACTGATCGTCAACGACAAGGTGGGGGTGATCGCGGGATTCGGCCTCACGCCGCTCGCCCTGGCGCCCGCTCCCCTCGCAACCCAGGCGAAGGTGCCCGCCGTCGTCATGGCGGCGGCCACCGCCACGATCACCGAGGCGTCTCCCTATATCGTGCGCACGAGCTTCACGCTGCCGCAGGCCACCGTGCCGATGGCGAACTGGGCGTCCGAGAACGGCATCAAGAAGGTCGTCACGCTGGTCTCCGATTACGGTCCCGGCATCGATGCCGAGAAGGCGTTCTCCGGCGCTTTCTCGGCCAAGGGCGGACAGGTGGAGAGCCTGCGCGTTCCGCTCGCCAACCCCGACTTCTCGCCCTTCCTGCAGAAGGTCGCCGACGCCAAGCCCGATGCGCTCTTCGTGTTCGTCCCCTCGGGCGTCGGCGCGCAGTTCATGAAGCAGTTCGTCGAGCGCGGTCTCGACAAGAGCGGCATCAAGCTCATCGGGCCCGGCGACGTGACCGATGACGACATCCTCAACGGCATGGGCGACGTGGCTCTCGGGGCCATCACGACCCATCATTATTCCGCCGCTCACGACAGCCCGGAGAACAAGGCCTTCGTCGAGGCTTTCAAGAAGGCCAACAACAACATGCGCCCGAACTTCATGGCGCTGGGCGGCTATGACGGCATGCACGTGATCTACGAGGGGCTGAAGAAGTCCAACGGAGCCGGGGGCGAGGCGCTGATCAATGCCATGAAAGGCCTGAGCTGGACGAGCCCGCGCGGCCCGGTCAGCATCGACCCGCAGACCCGCGACATCATCCAGAACATCTATGTGCGCAAGGTCGAGCGGGTAAACGGCGAACTCTACAACGTCGAGTTCGCGACGATCCCGAGCGTCAAGGACCCGGTGAAGGCCGCCAAGTCCAACTGATCGATGAAACCGGTCGAAACGCCGCCCGCAGAGGCGGCGTTTCTATCATTCTTCCGGAGACGCCGTGCTCACCATTCTCTTCGACGGCATCGCGTATGGCATGCTGCTGTTCGTCCTGGCCTGCGGATTGGCCGTGACGCTCGGTCTGATGAACTTCGTCAATCTGGCGCATGGCGCCTTCGCCATGGCCGGCGGCTACGTGACGGCCGTTCTGATGAACCGCTATGGCGTGCCGTTCCTGGCGACCCTTCCGCTCGCCTTCATCGTCCCGGCCATCGTCGGCCTCCTGCTCGAGCGGACTCTCTACAGGCCGCTCTATGGGCGCAGCCACCTCGACCAGGTCCTGTTCTCGATCGGCCTGGTCTTCATGGCCGTGGCCGCCGTCGATTATGCCATGGGCTCTCAGCAGCAGCTGATCCAGCTTCCCGCCTGGCTTCAGGGGCGCGTCGACGTGCTCGGCATTCAGGTCGGGCTCTACCGCAGCTTCATCATCGTGATCTGCGGCGTGCTCGTCGTCGCGCTGCAGCTCATCCTGTCCCGGACCCGCTTCGGCAGCCGCCTGCGGGCCGCCGTGGACGATCCGCGCGTCGCCCGCGGGCTCGGGATCAATGTGAGCATGATCTTCGCCACCACATTCGCCGTCGGATCGGGCCTTGCGGGACTGGGCGGAGCGCTCGGCGCGGAAATCCTGGGCCTCGATCCCACGTTCCCGCTGAAGTTCATGATCTACTTCCTGATCGTGGTCACGGTGGGCGGAACGAGCAGCATCACCGGCCCGTTCCTGGCCTCGCTGATCCTCGGCATCGCCGACGTGGCCGGCAAATATTACGTCCCGAGCCTGGGCGCCTTCGTCATTTACACGCTCATGATCGTCGTTCTCATTCTTCGCCCGCAAGGACTCTTCGCCCGTGCACGCTGATCCGACTGCAGAAACCGCGACGCCGTCGAGCACGGCCGATGCCGTCCGCAGGCGCCTTGTCCGGAAAGGCCGTTGGAGCGTCGCCGAGATCGCGTTCTGGCTCGTGGCGGCCGCGACCCTGGTCTTCCTGCCCGAGCGCCATCTCATCCTGAACGAGATCGCCATCATCGGCCTGTTCGCGCTCTCCCTCGATCTGATCCTGGGTTATGCCGGCATCGTGTCCCTGGGCCACGCGGCCTTCTTCGGATTCGGGGCCTATGCCGCCGGGATCCTGGCGAAGCACGGGTTGGCCGATCCGCTGCTCGGGCTGGCCGTTGCATCGCTCGCCACGGCCCTTCTCGGCTTCGCCACGAGCTTTCTCGTCCTTCGCGGAACCGACCTCACGAAGCTGATGGTGACGCTCGGGGTCGCGCTCCTGCTCGGCGAGATCGCCAACCAGGCGTCCTGGCTCACCGGCGGCGCCGACGGCCTCCAGGGCATTTCCATGGGGCCGGTTCTCGGCCTGTTCGAGTTCGACATCTTCGGCACGACGGCCTATGCCTACAGCCTCGCGGTCACCTTCGTTCTCTTCGTCATCGCGCGCCGCATCGTGGTGTCGCCCTTCGGGCTTTCGCTGCGTTCGATCCGCGACAACCCGCTGCGCGCCCGCGCGGTGGGCATCCCGGTCAACCGCCGCCTCGTGGCGGTCTACACGCTGGCTGCGGCCTATGCGGGCGTAGCGGGCGCGCTCCTGGCGCAAACCACCCAGTTCGTGTCGCTCGACGTGCTCGCCTTTCACCGCTCGGCCGACATCATGCTCGTTCTGGTGATCGGCGGCGCCGGCTATCTCTACGGCGGGCTCCTCGGCGCCATCGGGTTCAAGATTCTCCAGGACATCCTTTCGGCCTGGACGCCGCAATACTGGCAGTTCTGGATCGGGCTGATCCTGGTGGTGCTCGTGCTTGCCGGGCGCGAGCGCCTGACCGACCGGGTCAAAGCCCTGTGGCCGCGGTCGCGACCTTCCCCGGACGGGAAGGCTCAGGCCCTGCCCGTCACCCCGGCGCGGGAGGTCTGACATGGCGGCCGCACTCGAAACCAGGGGGCTCATGAAGCGCTTCGGCGGCCTCGTGGCCACCGACAACGTGACGTTCCGGCTGGAGCAGGGCGCGCGCCACGCCCTCATCGGCCCGAACGGCGCGGGCAAGACCACCCTCATCAATCTGCTCACCGGCGTTCTCAAGCCGACCTCCGGGCAGATCCTGCTGCAGGGTGAGGACATCACAGGCCTGCGGCCGGAACGACGGGTGCAGCGGGGGCTCGCCCGGACCTTCCAGATCAACCAGCTCTTCCCGGCCATGACGCCGCTGGAGACCATCGGCCTCGCGGTATCCGAGCGCTTGGGAGGCGGGCGCGACTGGTGGCGCGTCACCGGCAGCCGGCGCGAAATCGTCGACGAGATCGTCGAGATCGCGCAGCGCTTCCGCCTCGCCGACGTGCTCGACGAGCGCACGTCGAACCTCGCCTATGGCAAGCAGCGCCTTCTCGAAATCGCCGTGGCGTTCGCGTGCCGTCCGCGGGTGCTCCTTCTCGACGAGCCTGCCGCCGGCGTGCCGGAGGCGGAGCGACATGAATTGCTCGCCACGGTCGCGGCTCTTCCGCGCGATGTCTCGGTGCTCCTGATCGAGCACGACATGGACCTGGTTTTCAGCTTCGCCGACAGGATCTCCGTTCTCGTCAACGGGGCGCTCTTCACCGAGGGCAGCGTCGAGGAGGTCTCGGCCGACCCGAGGGTGCGGGCGGTCTATCTCGGGGAGAGCGTCGATGAGTGAACTCCTCCATCTGCATCAGGTGTCGGCCGGCTACGGCGACGCCGTCGTCATCTCGAAGATCGACTTGCGCCTGCAACCGGGCGAGTCGCTCGCGGTGCTGGGGCGCAACGGAACCGGCAAGACCACGCTGCTCAATACGATCATCGGCGTGACGCGTCACAGGGGCGGCACCATTGTGCTCGATGGGAAGGATCTTGCCACCACGCGGCCCGACAAGCGCGCACTCGCCGGCATCGGCTGGGTGCCGCAGGAACGCAATATCTTCAAATCGCTGACCGTCGAGGAGAACCTGACCGCCGTGGCCCGCCCCGGCCTGTGGACGGTCTCTCGCGTCTACGAGATGTTCCCGCGCCTGAAGGAGCGCCGCGCCAACATGGGCAACCAACTCTCCGGCGGCGAGCAGCAGATGCTGGCGATCGCCCGCGCGCTCGTGCTCAACCCGAAGCTCCTGCTGCTGGACGAGCCCACGGAGGGACTCGCGCCCATCATCGTCGAGGAATTGCTGGCGGCGCTCAGGCGCATCATCCAGAGCGAGGGCATGTCGGCCGTGGTGGTGGAGCAGCATGCCCAAAAAGTCCTAGGCGTGACGGATAGCGCCATCATCCTGGATCGCGGTACCATCGTGCATGCGGGGTCGAGCCGATCCCTGATCGACGATCCCGCGCCCCTCGAGCAGCACCTGGGCGTGACGGCCAAGAAGAAGCCGCGCCAAGCCGCCATTCATTGAGCATCCACCGGAGGAACAGCCTATGCAGCGCACCACACCACCGTTTCGGGCCGACATGGTCGGCAGCCTTCTGCGTACCGGGGCTCTGAAGGATGCACGGCACAAGCATCATCAGGGCGAGCTCTCGGACTCGGGCCTGAAGGAGGTGGAGGATGAGGAGATCCGCAAGATCATCAAGCGCCAGGAGGAGATCGGCCTGCAGGCCGTCACGGACGGGGAGTTCCGCCGGGCCTACTGGCATTTCGACTTCCTGGAGCATCTCGACGGCGTGACCTCGATCGAGGCCGATTCCGGCATGAACTTCAAGGGCGGCGTCGGCATCACCAAGGCGTTGCGGATCACCGGCCGGGTGGGCTTCTCCGATCACCCCATGATCGACCATTTCCGCTTCGTGAAGGAGAACACGAGCCGGGTGGCCAAGATGACGATCCCCGGCCCGAGCATGCTCCACTATCGCGGCGGCCGGAAGATGATGAATGCAGGCGTCTATCCGGAGATGGACCCGTTCTATGCCGATGTGGGGGCCACCTACAACAAGGCGGTTCACGCCTTCTACGACGCGGGCTGCCGGTATCTGCAGTTCGACGACATTTCCTTCGCCTATCTGTGCGACCCGGATCAGCGCGAGATGCTGCGCCAGCGGGGCGACGATCCGCAGAAGCAGCCCGACATCTATGCCGGCATGGTGCGGGAGGCGCTCAGGGACAAGCCCGACGACCTCACGATCACCATGCATCTGTGCCGGGGCAATTTCCGCTCCACCTTCATCGCCTCCGGCGGCTACGAACCCGTGGCCGAGACGCTGTTCAACGCCATGCCGGTGGACGGCTATTTCATGGAATGGGATACCGACAGGGCAGGCGGGTTCGAGCCCCTGCGATTCCTTCCCAAGGGCAAGACCGTGGTTCTGGGACTCGTCACCTCCAAGACCGGCACCCTGGAGAACAAGGACGACATCAAGCGCAGGATCGACGAAGCGACGAAATATGTCGGTCTCGACCAGCTCTGTCTTTCGCCGCAATGCGGATTCGCCTCGACCGAGGAGGGCAATGTCCTCGCGGAGGACGAGCAATGGGCGAAGCTGCGCATGATCGTCGAGATCGCCCAGGAGGTCTGGGGCTGATCCCCCGATCCTGCCTTGCCGCGCCAATGTGGGCAGCAGGGCAGGATCGATCTTCCGCAATGCGTGCGCCTGTTATGCGTCGGTGAGCGAGGAGGCGGTGCCTTGTAAGCGCCGTGTCAGGGCTTCATCTGCGCCACGGCAGCTTTTGCGTCATCGAGGTCGGGCGCGTCGATGTGGCGGTAGCGCGCCTGCACCAGGCCGTAGAGGCCGAAGGCCAGGAGACCGATGGCGGTCAGGGCCAGAAGCACCCAGCCATAGGGCTGCTGCTGCAGGGCCTCGAGAGCGCCGCCGAGGCCATGGACCTCGGCGGACGAGCTGTGAAGAGCGGCCAGGACGAGAAAGCCGCCGATGATCACGAAGACGATGCCGCGGGCCGCGAATCCCATGCGGCCCAGGGACACGACCCAACCCCTCTTGTCGGCCGGCACCGCAAGATAGGCCGCGACGTCGCCGCGCCACGCCTTCCAGGCGAAGCCAAGCCCCGTCGCGGCAACGGCGACACCGATGAAACCCACGAGCCACAAGCCGAAGGGCTTGCTCATGAGCCAGGCCGTCCAATCCTGAGCGGCCTGGTCTTCTCCACCGCCGGAGCCGCGCCCGAGCGCGAGATTCAGCGCGGAGAGCGCAAGGCCGCCATAGATGAAGCCGCTGATCAGGTGGGCGCCTCTGATCGCCCAGCCCTTCATGTCCGAGCCGCGGCGGTCGGCGTCGGTGAGAGCCTCCACGATGCGCCAGGCGCAGAACCCGAAGAGCCCGACCGCGATCACGAACAGCCAGATCCGGCCGAAGGGCTGCGCGAGCAGGGTCTGCAGCGCGGAGCGGCTGCCGCCGGTCTGGCCGCCCGAGCCGACAGCCGCCAGAAGGGCCAGACCGCCGACGAGACCATAGACCACGCCGCGCGCGCCATAGCCTAAACGGGCGAGCGTCTCGACGGGATTCCGTGTGGGGTTCGGCATTGAACGTGGCTCCGCTTCCATTACCATCGTGAACCGACGAGGCTTGCCGGATGTTCCTTGTCACCGGGAGACTGTCAGGAAGGGCCGGCGACGATGACGGCCCGCCACGAAGGTGGGGCGGCGATGGCGCGATGCTTCACGGATCCAGGCTTCAGCTCCATTGCGAATGGGTACTGCGGCGGACCGATCAAAAACCGCTCGACAGGATATCGAGCGGCTCCTGAGGCCTATTGCGCGACGCCCGTCGAGGCGGAGGCGCGCCGCTCCTCGGGCGGCATGCGGATCGTGCTCACGATGTCCGCTTCGCCGACCGGCTCGGCCAGAGAGCTGCCGCCCACGAAAGCCTGGATCGCTCCGGCTTCCACCACATAGGTGCCGTCGTCCAGATGAAAGCCGAGGGACTCGACGGGCACCCGCAGGGTTACGCGCTTGGTCTCGCCGGGTTCGAGGCTGATCTTCTCGAACGCCTTGAGTTCGCGCAACGGCCGGCTGCGGCTCGCGACCGGATCGCGCGTATAGAGCTGCACGACCTCCTGGCCGGCCCTCGTGCCCTTGTTCGTCACGCTCACGGCGACTTCCAGCGCCTCGCCGGCATCGAGCTTCTGGCGTGCGATCGTTGCGTCGGAATAGGCGAACTGCGTGTAGCTGAGGCCCCAGCCGAACGGGTAGAGCGGCGTGATCGCCTCGTCGATATATTGCAGCGTGAAACGGTTGTCGGGAATTGTCGGGCGGCTCGATGGCAGGCGGTTGTAATACATCGGCAGCTGCCCCGTGGCGCGTGGCCAGGTGAGCGGGAGCTTGCCGCTCGGGCTGACGTCGCCGAACAGCACGTCTGCGACGGCATTGCCGCCTTCGGTGCCCGGATACCAGGCCATGAGAATCGACGGAATGCGCTCCGCCACCGGTCCCAGGATCTGCGGGCGTCCGCCCATGATCACAAGCGCGATCGGCTTGCCGGTGGCCGCGAGAGCTTCCAGGATTTCGCTCTGCTTGCCGCTAAGTTCGAGATGGGCGCGCGAGGCTGCCTCGCCCGAAAGCTCCTGCGGCTCGCCGAAGACGGCGACGACGACATCGGCGCTCTTCGCCGCTTCGAGGGCTGCGGGGAGCTGCTCCGTCGAGCGGCACATGAGATCGCAGGCGGGCGCGTGGCTCACCGCGATGCCGGCGGATTGCGCACGCTGGCGGATTCCCTGAAAGATCGTGACGCTGTCCTCCTTGTGGCCGCGCGCCGCGTGAGGACCCATCTGATCCTGCGGCGCATCGGCCAGCGGACCGATGACGGCGATCGAGCGCGTGCCGGATTTCACCGGCAGCAAGTCGCCCCTGTTCTGGAGGAGTACGAGCGTCTCGCGCGCGACCTCGCGCGCGGCTTGGCGCGTTTCCTTCGAAGGGAAATCCGCATCGGTGCGGGTGGGGTCGATGGCAGGCCGGTCGAACAGGCCGAGGCGGAACTTGGTGCGCAGGACCCTGCGCACCGATTCGTCGACCACGCTTTCCGGCACACGTCCGGCGCGCACCTCGTCGGGCAGGTGCGCGATGTAGAGCTGCCCCATCATGTCCATGTCGACCCCGGCCAGAATGGCCTTGCGTGCCGCCTCCGCGCCGTCTGCGGCGACGCCGTGATTGATCAATTCGCCGATGCCCACCCAATCCGAGGTGACGAAGCCGTCGAAGCCCCATTGCCGGCGCAGCACGTCCGTCAGCAGCCACGCATTGGCTGTCGAGGGTTCGCCGTTGAGCGCGTTGAAGGCTGCCATGAAGCTCGCCGAGCCGGCTTCGGCGGCGGCCCGGAAGGGAGGCAGGTAGGTATCGTGCATCTCCGCACGGGGAATGTAGGTGGTGTCGTAGTCGCGACCGCCCTGCGGCGCGCCATAGCCGGCGAAATGCTTCGTGGCGGCGGCAAGGCCGCCCTTGCGGAAGCCTTCCACGCGAGCGGCCGTCAGAACCGAGCCCAGATAGGGATCCTCTCCGAAGCCTTCGACGATGCGGCCCCAGCGGCTGTCACGCGAGAGATCCGCCATCGGCGCGAAGGTCCAGTTCACACCCACATGGGACGCCTCCTTAGCGGACGCTTCCGCCGCGAGGGCCGAAAGGCGCGGACTGAAGGCGGCGGCTTCGCCCAGAGGGAGCGGGAACTGGGTGCGGAAGCCATGCAGAACGTCGAGGCCGAACAGCAGCGGGATTTTGAGGCGCGATTGCTGCACCAGGGCCTGGGCCCTGGCGACATCCGCGGCATTGTTGAAGTTCAGCACCGCCCCGGCACGGCCCTCGGAAAGATCCTCCCACCGCAGCGGCGGGCCGTGGGAGACAAGGTTCAGCTGCCCGACCTTCTCCTCCAGGGTCATCTGCCCGAGCAGTTCGTCGACGCGGCGCTCGATGGCGTCCTGCGCGAAGGCCCCGGGCAGAGGCAGGCCGGACACAGCCAGGGCTGAAAGAAGGCCAAGGACATAAGAAAGCCGCACATTCGTCTCCTAGAATAGGCACGTGAAGGTTGTTGCGAGAGCCATCTCGCTTGCCAGCGATCCGTGCTACATAAGATAACGTCCCGAAGTGGCGTCTCGCGGGCGTCAGGTCAATCGATTTGTGAGGAATCGCGAGCAACCCGTGCCAGCTATCCTGAAGCTGCCCTTTCTGGCCCTGTCCTGCGCCCTGATCCTGTCAGGTCTGGCGCTGGCTGCTGCTGCCTATACCCGGGATGCCGAAGCGCTCGTGGTGTCCCTGGCGTTCTTTCTGGCGGTGGCCGCCGGGGCTCCCCTGCTGCTCGGCAGCCAGATCGGCAGGATCCTTGCCGAGCCGGAGCGAATCGTCGAGGACGTCTCCGTGCTCGAGGCGATCGCCCTGGAACAGGCGGCGGGACCGGTGCAAGGTCATGTCGTCGAGGAGCCCGCCCTCGACGAGGACAAGGACACTCTGCGCAGGATCCAGAAGGCGGAGGCCGTCGAGCACCTCCGGGACGGCATCACGCACGACCTCAACAACAAGCTCATGGTCATCAGCGCCAATATCGACGCGGTGGCCCGTCACATGAAGGATCAGCCGTCGGTGCAGCGCAAACTGCTCTCGGCCCTCGTCGCATCCGATCAGGCGGCAAGGCTCATCGCCAAGTCCGCGTCCTTCTCCCGCCCGAGTGAACCGCAGGTTCAATACCTGGATCTTTCCGAGAGAATCGGCTCTGTCGCATCTCTCATGGGGCGATCCCTCCTGCGCGATACGGTGGAACTGAACCTGTCTCTTTCTGAGGAACTCTGGCCCGTGGAGGCCGATCCCGACGAGATCGAGACCGCCATCGTCACCTTGAGCGCCTATGTGCGGGACAGTCTGACGCAAGGCGGAACCATCACGCTTGCGGCGCAGAACGCCCGGGTTGAGAAAGGCTCCCTTCCGAATCTGGACATCGAAGGCGATTTCGTCGAGCTGCGGATCTGCAGCACTCCGACGGAGAATGGGTTTCACGACGTCGGCGACGGCACGGAACAGGTTTTCACGCTCCAGGAGATCGACGTCTCATCCTGGCTCCGCCTGAATCGAAGCCTGCATTTCCTGCAAGGGATCGGAGGCGCCTCCAAGGTTTCCCGCAACGGCGATGAGCTTGCGATCGCGCTGTACCTGCCGCGTGCGGAAGTCGCCACGATGCTGCCTCTCGGTGCGCACAGCGAGGACGATCCGCCTGAAGAAGGCATGCGGCGGAGTGCGGAAATCCTCATCGTCGATGACGAACTCGAGGTTGCTCTGGCGCTGCAATCGACGCTCGAAGAATTCGGCTATGTCACCAGCATCGCCACCGATGCCGTGCAGGCGGTCAAAAGTCTTCAGTCACGCAAGCCGGGTCTTCTGCTCACGGATGTCGCCATGCCGGGAACCATGAACGGCGTCATGCTGGCGCGCGAGGTGCGGCAGGCATTTCCCGGATTGCCCGTGCTGCTGATCACCGGCAATCCCGTGATGGCGGGGGAGGCCGGCGAGTTCCCCCTGCTGCAGAAGCCCATCATCAGTCGCGATCTGCATGCCGCGATCCAGCGGCACCTGACGCCGCCGGACGACGGGGGGAAGGTCGTGCCGCTGTTTCCCCGTTCCTCCAGAAGCGCGTGAGCCGAGTCACGTAACGACGGCTGCGGCCGCAAGAGGAGCCGCAACCTCGCTGGCAGCGTGCGCAAGGGCAGCGAACAGCCGCTGCTGCGGCTTTTTCCAGACCAGGAGCTCAGGGTGCCATTGAACGCCGATGAGGAAGGGTGCCCTCTCATTCTCGATGGCTTGAACGATCCCGCTTTCGTCGTGCGCCGCGATCCGCAATCCCTCGCCGAGCCGGTCCACGGATTGGTGGTGCAGGGCGTTCACCAGACACGGATTGCAGCGCAGGATCCTGTCCAGGCGGGAATCGGCCTCGATGGTCACGCGCTTCTTCGGCAGTACCGTGCGCATCTTCGGGGCCTGAACATAGACCTCGTAGATATCCGTGTGCAGGCTGCCGCCCAGCGCCACGTTGATCATCTGCGATCCGCGGCAGATGCCGAGGATCGGAAGCTGCTGCGGCAGGGCCGCTTTCAGGAGCGAGAGCTCCATTTTGTCGCGATCAGGGTCGATGCGAACGTCCGGCAGAACCTGCCCGCCATAGATCTCTGCGCCGATATCGTCGCCGCCGCCGATGACGAGGCCCTGGAGTGGCTCTTGCGGCAGCGGCTCGCCCGGGACGAGGCGCACGGAACGTGCGCCCACCCGGGCCAGGGCCAGCCGATGCATGAGATAGCTGCGCCAGCCGCCGCGCCGGGAGGTGGTGACGCCGATCAGAGGTCTCGTCATGAGCGCACGACCTGTTCCACCACGTTGGCCCAGCTCTTGTCCTCGCCCCTGAAGGCGAGATAGGTCTTGCCCACCATGTCGAGCGCCTCGCGATCACAGGCCAGGCGCTCGACCGTGACCCAGCGGTTCCAGTCGGGCGCGATGCTCCAGCCGGGATCGCTCACGCGCGCGTCGGGCAGCCTATAGTGGAAGGTCGGGCGCCCATTGATCTTCTCGTTCGGAAGCACGGCCCGGACCCGGTCCCTGTCGAGGTGGTGCAGCAGGGGGAGAAGATCCAGATCGCGGTTGCGGGTCGGATTCGCCGCCAGATAATCATCGATGAAGCGAGGGATGTCGGGCCAGTAATCGGGCGAGACGATCATGCGGACGTAATCGGGCGGGAACGGATCGGCAAAACCGAGAAGGTCCCGCGTGCGGTCGGGCGAGACCTCCCGGCGCAGCCAGGGATTCAGGAGCACGAAGCTCTTCATGAAAGCCGTGACCGTGTGGGCGTCCTGGCGTGGAATCTCCGGATTGAAGTGGAGGCCGAAGGCATAGAAGGGTGCGTCCTGGGTGCCCCTCGCGCCGAGCCGGCGCAGGATGTCGAGGATGCGGTCGAGATCCTGCAGGCGGTCGATGGGCGTGGGCGCCGTCACCAGCTCGCAGGGCACGAGGTAGCTTGCAGCGAAGCCGAAAAGGGCTGCGATCTTGGGCAGGACGCCCTTCCGGCTGCCTCTGGTCTTGCCTGGATGCAGGATGCGGCTGTCAAGCTCGACCGTGAGCTCCCCGATGGCGGAGTCCTTCAGAGCGAAGGAATGCGGGTCCACCTCGACAAGGCGGCCTCCGAGCGCCTCCTGCAGCGCCTGTATGGTCTTCTCGGCGGAAGGGCCGACGAACTCGATCTCCACGCCGACCGTGCGTACCTCGCCGCGCTCGTTATGAAGCACGGGCGGCGTGAGAAAACCGATCGAGGTCGGAAGCGCGGTCTGCGCCATCGGAAACTCCGGCAGAGCACAAGATGTGAGGCCTTTGAGCAACGGACGCGGTCCGGCTGAGTTCCTTGCTTGGTCCTCCTCTCTCTTCCGCAGTCACGGTGTGGCTTTCCGGATGCCCTTTGGTTACAAGCCCCACCATGATCGCGAAACACCGGACCTTCGATAGATTCGCCTGGATGGCGGAGCTGCGCGCCACGCTCGCCCTAGGCTGGCCACTGGTTCTCACCAACGTGGCCCAGAACGCCCTGATGACATCGGACGTCATCCTCATGGGATGGCTCGGCTCCGATGCGCTGGCGGCGGGCGCGCTCGGCACGAATCTTTATTTCGCCTTCCTGATCTTCGGCATCGGCCTCATGAGCGCGACCTCGCCCCTGATCGCGGAGGAACTGGGCCGCCGACGCCATTCAGTCCGCGAGGTGCGGCGCACGGTCCGGCAGGGGTTCTGGGCCGCCATCACCGTTGCGGTACCGATCTGGATCGTGTCATGGAACGGGGAGCTCATTCTCCTGGCCATGGGGCAGGAGCCTGCGCTCGCCCATGCGGCGGGCCAGTACATGAGGGCGCTCCAATGGAGCCTTTTGCCCTTCTTGCTTTATCTCGTCCTGCGCTCGTTCCTGGCGGCGCTGGAGCGGCCCGGCTGGCCATTGGTGATCGGCCTCATCGCCGTGCCGGTGAATTTGGGCGCCGCCTATTGCTTCATGTTCGGCACGCTCGGCATGCCCCGCCTCGGCCTGATCGGCGCGGGCGTCGGCACGGTGATCTCGAGCGCCTTCATGTTCCTGGCCCTCGCCCTCGTGATCGGCCTCGATCCGAAGCTCCGGCGCTACCACATCTTCGGCCGTGTCTGGCGCTCCGACTGGCCGCGCTACCGCACCCTGTGGCGCATCGGCGTGCCCATCGGCCTGACGCTGGCCTTCGAGGTGACGATCTTCAACGCCGCCGCCCTGCTCATGGGGCGCATCGGCGCCCATGAACTGGCGGCTCATGCCATCGCCCTGCAGATCGCGTCCTTCTGCTTCATGGTGCCCTTCGGCCTCAGCCAGGCGGCGACCGTGCGGGTCGGGCGGGCCTATGGCGCCCAGGATGCCGCGGGCGTGACCCGTGCCGGCTGGACGGCCTTCATCCTCGCCACGAGCTTCATGGTCGTGACGGCCTCCCTCATGCTCTTCGCGCCGCGTCTCCTGCTCAGCGCCTTCCTCGATCTCGACGAGCCGACGAACGCGCCGGTGGTCGCCTTCGCCATCTCGTTCCTCGTCATGGCGGCGATCTTCCAGCTCGCCGATGCGGCTCAGGCGGTCGGCGCGGGCATGTTGCGCGGTCTGCAGGACACCCGGGTGCCGATGATCTATGCGGCGATCGGCTATTGGGGCATCGGCCTGCCGCTCGGCGTGATTCTCGCCTTCGGCACGCCGCTCCGCGGCATCGGCATCTGGATCGGGCTGGCGACGGGCTTGGGCGTCGTTGCCTCCCTGATGCTCTGGCGATGGGTTCACCGCGACAGACTGGGCCTCGTCACGGCCATGCCGAAGGACGTTCAGGAGGCATTCGCGAGCTGAGCGATCAGCCGGGACAGATCGACGGGGGCGAAGTGCGTGCCCTCATGGGTCACTCGCACCTCCTCGACCGTGATCGTGCGCCACCGGGCGAGCAGGGCCAGGGCCTCCTGCACCAGCTCTTCCGGAGCGGAGGCGCCGGCCGTGATGCCGATCACCGCCGCGCCGTCGATGAAGGACAGCGTGAGATCCTTCGGATCCTGCATCAGGAGCGCAGGCCGTCCCTCGCTCTTCGCCACCTCGCAGAGGCGATTGGTGTTCGAGGAATTGCGCGCGCCGCAGACGATGATGCGGTCCGCCCGCTTGGCGATCACGCGCACCGCGAGCTGACGGTTCTGCGTGGCGTAGCAGATCGTCCTGGTGTCCGGTCCCTGGATGGCGGGAAACCGTCCCTTGAGGGCGGCGATGATCTCCCGCGTGTCGTCGACCGAGAGAGTGGTCTGCGTCACGTAGGCGATGCGCTCCGGATCGCTCACCACCAGCGCCAGCGCCTCCTCCACGCATGCGATCACATGGACGACGCCATCGATCTGGCCGATGGTACCTTCCACCTCCACATGGCCGCGATGGCCGATGACGATCACCTCGCGGCCCGATTTCGCGTGTCGCTGTCCCTCGAGATGAACCCGGCGCACGAGAGGGCAGGTCGCATCCAGCACCGCGAGATTGCGGCTCCTGGCCTCTCGCTCCACAGTGCGGGAGACGCCGTGGGCGCTGAAGATGGCCACCGCACCATCGGGGATCTCCCCGACATCGTCGACGAAGACGGCGCCCTTCCGCTTCAGCTCGTTCACGACGCGCCCGTTATGCACGATCTCGTGGCGCACATAGACGGGCCGTTCGGTCTGCTCAAGAGCATCCTCGACGGCCCGGATGGCGCGCTCGACGCCCGCGCAGAAGCCGCGCGGCGCCGCCAGCAGAACGGTGAGGGACGGGCGGTCCTGGGTCATGCGGCGTCCTCCCGTCGATGCGGGTGATGGCGCGAGGGGTAGGCTCCGGCGGCAGGCGCGTGCTGCAAAGCCGCGACGGCCTCTTCCCCGGAGATCACGGCACTCTCGATGGTGGCCGGAAGGGTGCCGAGCCAGTCTCCGGCAAGCGCCAGATTGGCGAGGGGACGCAAGGGCGGCTGCGGCAGCGAAGAGGCATCCTGGCGGATCGTGGCGCGCTTCTCCTTCACGACCCGCGCCTCCGGCTGCCGATCGGCAGAGGCCTCGAGACCCAGATCCCGCAGCACCGGGACGACGTCGCGCCAGATGGCGGCGGCGAGATCGGCCGCATCCCTGTGAACCGCGGCATCGGCTGCCGAGACCGTGACGCTCACATGGTCCCGGCGCACGAGAAGCCATTGCGCCAGGGCGCCGGTGAGGCCGAAGAAGCGGGGCCTCTCCAGGCCGGGCATTCGGAAATGCAGGTTGAGGATCGCCTCGAACCGCCGCGGCACGGGCAATGCGGGGAGCAGCCTTTCGATCTCGTAAGGCGGCAGGGCGAGGACGACTTGGTCTTCGGGGCGAAGAGCGATCGTGCGGTCCGTGAGGCTCAAGCCGATGACGCGGTCGTCATGGATCACGAGGCTCCTCAGGCGCTGTCCCGCCAGGATGGGAACGCCCAGAGTCTGCAGGGTCTCGACCGCAGGCTGGACGAGATCCTCGCTCAAGCCGTTCCGGGCGACGAGGAGGCGGCCCGCCCGCGGCCACAGGAGGCTCCGCAGGGCCAGGGCCAGGCGGCGGGCGGATGCCGCCTCGGGCGGCGTGTTGAGAACCGCCACCGTGAGCGGGCCGATGAGGCTGTCCATGATGGGCCTGTTGCCGATGATCGAGGCCACCGGGCAATCCTGCACTGCAAAGGCGAGGCGCAGGATGCGTGCGAGATCACTGATGCCGATGCCGGGCGGCCGGCGGGACGGCCGCAGCCAGGACCAGGGCGACAGGCCGATCCGGCGCATTGCGCCGGTTCGCGCATCGTAAAGCGGAAGCCCCGTCCGCTCCGGCTCGATCCACCTGTCTCTCGCACCCACGGCCTTGAGCAGGTTCAGCGCCTGCCGGTTGGCCGTGAACAGGACATGGGTGCCGTTGTCGTGCGAGAACCCATCGGCAGGATGGATCGTGCGGCAGCGGCCGCCGGGCTCAGGGGCCGCTTCGTACAGAACGGCTTCGCCACCACTCCGGCCCAGGGTGAGGGCGGCGCTCAGGCCGGCGATGCCGGCCCCGACGATGTGGGTGCGTCTTGCCGTCATGCGGGCCTCATGGCGCGGGTGAGAAGGTGCAGTTTGTCCGCCGCAGTCAGCTGGAGCCGGCCCTGGCGCGTGCCCCAGCCGCGTGCCGTGAGCCGGTCGAGGACGCGGCGGTAGTTCTCCATCATCAGGATCGCAGGCTTGAGCGCGGCCCTGTCGAGGCGTGTCAACGCCTCGTCCGCAGCGGCAAAGCCTGCGCGGGCCTCCTCGGCCAGGACCTCGCAGACTCGGGCGAAGCGGGGATCGGCGACGAGAACGGTGGCGGGCGCGTCCGGCACGCCGAGCTGAGCGAGGCGGGAGAGCGGGATGTAGACTCGCTCGCGCGCGGCATCCTCATCCACGTCGCGCAGGATGTTCACGAGCTGCAAGGTGCGCCCGAGATCCAGAGCGAAGGAGCGGGCCTTCGGGACGCCGAAGATATGCACCGAGAGAGTGCCGACGGATCCGGCCACGCGGCGCCCGTAGAGATGAAGCTCGTGGTCGCTCTTCAGCCGAACCCGTTCGGCGCTGTCGCTCTCCATGCCGTCGAGAAGAGCGTGGCACTCGTCGAGCGGCAGCCTGAACAGGCTGGAGGCGCGGGCCAGTTCGCGGCCGATGGGCGTTTCCGGCGCGCGATGCAGGCGGTCGATCTCCCGGCGCCAGTCCCGCAAGGCCCGGATCTTTTCCGAGGTGGGAACGATCCCGTCCGCGATGTCGTCCACGGCGCGACAGAAGGCATAGACCGCGTGAATGGCGCGACGGCGCTCTTGGCTCAGGCTCCGCATGCCGAGCCTGAACGACGAGCTTGAGCGCCGCACCACCGCCGCCGTGATGCGGGCATCGCCGTTTCCCGGCTTCCTGACGAGACCCGTCAGGCCGGTCACGAAGGCGCGCGCCGCGTCCGCCTTGCCGATGTCCACCCGTCCAACGACCGGATCGGTGCGGCGCAGGCGTCGGCTCAAGCGTTCGGCTGCCACGATCGTGGCCATGCTCTGAGCGCGCAGGCGCTTGTTCTGCAGGCGCTCCGGCAGGACTCGGGCCTGGTCGATCAGGTCGTCGATGCGGTCCAGCATGGCATCGAGCACCATGCGCCGCGCTGTCGCCTGGGCGGACGTGAAGAAGGCCCGCTCGCCTCCGCACAGCATCGTCCATTGAACGGGGATGTAGATCCGCCCCAGGCGCTCATGATCCTCGCGGCAGTCCTGCAGGTGGTTGAGAATCTGCAAGGCCGTGCAGAGTGCATCCGCGGGCCCCTGGGCGGAAGCCCGTTCCCTATGAAGCTGCAACAGGAAGTGCCCGGCCGGATTGGCGGAGCGACGGCAATAATCGAGAAGGTCCGCCCAATCGTTGCAGCGCGTCTTGATCGCGTCCTGCCGGAAGGCGCGCAGCATCTCGCGAGCCTGGGCGATGCCCGCCCTGTACGTCCTGTCCACCTGGTGAAGCCGTGCTGCCTCGGGGACCCGGGGATCGCCGGCGACGAGAGCCTGCTCGAGGCCTTCCAGGCGGGTCAGCTTTTCGGCGGCTCCGAGATCGGCGGCGTCGGCGATGTCGTCGGCCATGCGCACGAAGGCATAGAAGGCGAGCACAGCCTCCCGGTGCTCCGGCGACAGGACGAGGGAAGCAACGGGGAAGCTCTCGGTCTTCGGCGTCTTCGTCGGTTCCCTCGCCATTGTGCTCATGGCGTCATCCCACCGGATAGAGCCTACCCTTCCATCCCGTCCGACGCGTGCGGCCGATCCGCAGCAGAACGCTCCACTGGATCGCCAGGCTCGCCAGGATCGTGAAGGGATGGAAAAGGACCGAGAGAGGATTCTCGCGTGTCGCGACCGTCACCATGGCGCGGGTTGCGAGCGAGAGCAGGGCGGCTCCCACGACGAGCCATGTCGACGAGAAGGGGAGGAAAACGAAGGGCAGCACGTGCCCGCCCAGGAGCAGAACGGTCCAGACCGGCAGCGCCACCGGCTTCGCCATGCCTTCATGGGCGTTCTTCGCGAAACCGTTCCATGCGTCGGCAAAGCGCGTGTACATGCGGCACGAGGCAAGCCTGTCGCCCGGCACGAGATCGGTTATGAAGCCGTTGCGCCGGAACTGCCGGGCGAGCTGAATACCATCATGGATCAGGGAACGGATGCCGGCATGGCCGCCGCTCTCGCGATACGCTTCGCGTTCCACCAGCATCAGCTGCCCGCAGGCCGCGCCGAATCCTGGATGAATCGATGCGCGCATCAGACTCATGGGCAAGTAGCCGAGAAGGAGCAGATTGATCGTCGGCACGGTGAGCCACTCGCCGGGTGTCTTCATGACCTGTCGGGGAACCGCGCTGACCAGGCCGGCGCCCGTCGCCTGCGCATGCCCGGCCAGAAGGTTCGCGGCATGGGGCGTCAATCTCACATCGGCGTCGACGAAGAGGAAATGCGTTCCGCGCGCGTGCTTCGACAGGTGATGGCAGGCATGGACCTTCCCGGTCCATCCTTCCGTCAGGGGCGGCGCATCGAGCAGGCGGACGCGCGGGTCGCGGGAGGCGATGGCGCGGACGATCGCCGCGGTGGCATCCGTCGAGCCGTCGTCCATGACGAGCACTTCGATGTCGACGCCCCGGCTCGCGAGCGCCGCTTCGACGCAGGGGCCGATATTCGCAGCTTCGTTGCGCGCCGGGATGAGCACCGAAACGAGGGTTCGTTCCCGCGCGGGCACGCGGGGCGTTCTGCCCAGGACGGCAAGGTTGACGATGGCGAGCCCCGCTGGAAAGCCCGCGAGCACGAGAAGGATGAGGCCGAGCACCGTCATGACCGTCGGCCCTCGTGCGAGGGGTCGAAAGAGCGTCCGGACAGGGCGGAGGTCATGCGGCGCCAGCCATCGTAGACGCCGCCCACGCCCGCGCGGCCTTCGATCAGCGACTGAAAGCGCGCAGGATCGCGGGTCTTCACATCGTCGCTCAGGCGGTCGAGCACCGTCGTGAGCGCCGCATCGAGATACCGCAAGCGAGCCGGGCGCGGGAGATTGAGCAGGTCGCGGCCATGCATGGGATCGCCAAAGGCCAGGAAGGCTTCCGGACCTCGCTCGAGCCAGAAGCCGTATTCGATGCCGAGCGGGATGATTGTGCACTCGGGCGCGATCTCGACCAGGCGGGCGATGCCGGGCTTCAGCCCGAGAGGGCGTTCACGCACATCGGCGAAGCGGCCCTGTGCCGTCACCCAGAGAGCCCGACGAGGCGAGGACAGGATGTCCGCGCTCGCCTTCAGGAAGTCGGCCGCGCCCCGCGCGGTATGCAGATCGACCCCGAAGGCACCGATGCGCCCGAAGACGCCGTATCGACCGAGCATGTCGGCGTCGATGGGAGCATAGCTCTCGTAGGCCGGAAACAGGAGGTCGTCCGCGAGAATGTAGACGGCCGCGTCCCACCACGATGGGTGGTTGGAGTAAACGATGACCGGGCCGCTGCGCGGCACATCGGGACGGCCCCAGGCGGCGATCCGCAGCGCATTCATGTGCCGGGCGAAATAGCGGCGGAACATCGAGACCATGAATCGGTGGATCGTGGCGTTGCGGCGCGCGACGGGGGAGGGCCCTGCCCGCCGGGAGAGCCGATGTCCTCCTGCCGCATTGCCTCCGCTGTGCATCAAGATGCGTTCCGTAAAGTCTCGGCCTTGAGATCGGCGTCGAGAGCATCGGCCGCGATCCAGCCCGACATCATCACCATCGGCATCCCCGGCCCCGGATGAGCCGCGCCGCCGGCGAGATACAGCCCGCGCACCTGCCGGCTCCGGTTGCCGGGCTTGAAGGCGCCCATGAACTTGCCATGGCTTGCCAGGCCGTAGATCGCACCGTTCAGCACCTTGTAGCGGTCATGAATATCCTGAGGCGTCAGGTGGCGCTCGACGACGATGCGCTCCTCGATGTCGTGCATTCCTGCCGTGCGCTTCAGCTTGTCGATGATCGCCTGGCGGTATCCGGGAAACATCTTCGACCAGTCGTGGTGAGGCCGCAGATAGGGCGTGTGAACCAGAACGTAGAGTGCTTCTCCACCTTCCGGCGCAACGCCCGGATCGGTTCCGGCCGGCGCTGCGAGATAGCAGGTCGGATCGGGAGCCGGCTCGCCGCGGCGATAGATGTAATCGAATTCCTCTTCCGGATCGCGCGAGAACACGAAGTCGTGATGAAGGATGTGGTCGTAGCGCTTGTTCAGGCCGAGATAGAGCACGACGCCCGAGCATGCCGGTTCGAAATCCTTGCGCGCGTAGTGCTCGCCCACCTCGCCGCCCACGAGTTCGCGATAGGTGCGGATCGAATCCATGTTGGAGATGACGCTGTCGTACGACACGGCCTCGCCATCGGCGAGAACGATGCCCCTGACTGCGCCGTTCTCGATCTGCAGCGATGCGACATCGGATGCGGGCCTGAATGTCACGCCGAGTTCCGAGGCGAGCTTCATCAGCGCCTCGGCGACGGCCCGCGTGCCGCCCATGGGATACCACACGCCGTCCGCTGCCTGCATGTGCGCGATGGCGCAGAGCACGGCGGGAGAGCCATAGGGGGAAGAGCCCACATATTGGGTGAAGTGATCGAGCATCTGCGCGAGCCGCTCGTCCTTCACCTTGGACCGGATGGTGCCCGCAACGGACGAGCCCATGCGCAGCGACAGGACGTCCCGCAAGGTGGCGGGGTTCATGTTGGCGCGGATGTTGATGGTGTCGAACAGGTCCTCCACCGGCTTCCAGAAGAAGAAGCGGTTGGAGATGTCGTGAAGATGGGCCGAAATTTCCTGGAAACGCTTGTAGCCGTCACCGGCTCCCGTGCCGGGAGCGAAGCGGTCCATGACCGCGGCCATCCCCTCGATGTTCTCCTGCAAATCGATATGGGTGCCGTCATCGAAGAAGCAGCGCCATTGCGGATCGAGCCGGACGAGGTCGACATAATCCGAGAGGTTGCGGCCGGCCTCCGCGAAGATGCGCTCGAGAACGCGCGGGACGGTGAGGATCGTCGGCCCCATATCGAAGCGAAAGCCATCCTCGTGCAGCACCGCTGCCTTACCGCCGAGCCATTGATTCTTGTCGTAGAGCGTTACTGTGTAGCCACGTGCCGCCGTGACGCAGGCCGCTGCCAGTCCGCCCAGACCGCCGCCGATCACGGCAATCGAAGATGCTTGAGCGCTCACGAGGATCCTCCAATCGGGTCCGGACGATGAATGATGGCTGGCCAGAAGGTTCTCGGGCTCCTTGTCCTGATCACGCGCATGACCTGAGGTCTTGGTTGTAGGAGGCGAAAAACGCAGTTCAAGATAATCTCCCGAACAAGGGGCGGCGGGCGCAGATCATTCGCAGCACCCGTCCGCCCGGAGCGCGAATGACAGGGTCGAATCCTGCCGCAACAAAGTAGGGTCTGAGGCTGTTCATGTGGCGTGTGTTGCCGCCCCAGAGCAGGTTTTTCAGACGATTGATGGCGGAGACGGCGTCTTGCCCCTCATCGGCCAGGACCGCCACCAGCAGCCAGCCGCCTGGGCGCAGGCCGCGAAAGATGCGCCGGGCGGCTTCCGTCATAACGGCGTCGGGCAAGAACATCTGCGGCAGGAAGGCGAGATCGAAGGTCTCCACGTCCTCCATGTGCTCGACGCGCTGACGGCGCACGGTGACGCGCGCGGCAAGCCCCGCCTCGCGCACATGCCGCTCGCCGATCGCGGCGGGGTGTTCGGCCGGTTCAAGCGCGACCGCAGCGAGATGGGGAAATGTCTGGCACAGGGTGATGGAGAGACCCGCCGCCCCGGCGCCGATATCGAGGAGGCATGCGCCCGGTCTTTCGAGGTGGGCGAGGAGACCGGGCAGAAACTTGAGCTTGGGGAGAGCCTTTGCGGTCCATAACCGCGTCAACGCCCCTTGCGCTTCGATGATGGCCTCGTCCGTATGCGTCCAGCCGGCGAGCGTGAGCCGCCCCTCCTTGAGCCTTCTCCGGAAATCCTCCGTCTGCAGGAGCGGTGCCTGCAGGGCGGCCTTGAAGACCTGCGTGCCTTTCTCGGAGGTGAAGGGCTGCAGGGCCGGAGCAGCGCGCACGTGACCGTCTTCGCAGCTTGCAAGACCCGCGCCGACGAGAACGTTGACGAGAGCCGTCGCGAGCGCCGGGTCGAGGGTCAGCGTGTCGATCATGTCCTGGAGCGTCGACGGCTTCTCCAGCTGTCGGATCACCCCCGCATCGGCGCATGCCGCCAGGGCGCTTGCAACCCACAGGGCCTCATCCGCGCGCTCCAGCAGATCGAGGATATCGTTCGGGTGCTGCCGAAGGGAGGGCTGCGCTCCCTTGCGCCACGGGCGAAAGCCAATGCGATCCCCACCATGGGAAAGAAGGGCATAGGCGCGCCACAGCATGAGGGCCTACCTGATCGGGATGACGACGGTCGTGGAGGCCTCTCTCACGACGATCGTGGCCGCTTCGAAATCGGGCGGGTCGCGGCGTCCCACATTGTTCGAGAAGCCATAGGGCTCGCTGGGCAGGCCGACGAAATTGCGATCGAGCTTGCCGTTGGTGTCGTGGAAGACGGCGATGGAATAGGATCCAGTCCTCACGTCCCGCAGGCGCAGTTCAACCGTGCCGGCTTTCGCAGTCTCCCGACTCTTGTAGGGACAGGAGCTCTCGTCGAAGCTGGTATCGCAGATCCCGGCATAAACCATGCCTTGTGCGGAGCCGACACCCTCGGCCCGAATCGTGAGCGTGGCGGCTTGAGCCGAGGACGCCATCAGAACAAGACCCAGAATCCATCCGACGCGTCCCATGGATGCTCCTTCACAAACTGGCTTCTCGGATAGCTTCGACCTGGGATTCCTGCTCCCGCCATTCGGATCGACGGCGTTCCCGATCTTCCAGCAGGAGACGCGTGGTGATGCGCGCGCCTTCGAAAATCACCGGCAGGCCGCTGCCGGGATGCGTGCCGCCGCCGACCAGATAGACGTTGCGCCCGAATCGGTTGTGCGGCCTGAAATACAGCATCTGCGTGAGATTGTGCGCGAGATTGAAAGTGGCGCCCTCGAACACGGAGAAGTCATCCTGCCATCCGCGGGGGGTCACCATGCGTTCGAAGCGGATGCGGCTTTCGATATCGAACAAACCCAGGCGCTTGAGGCGATCGAGCGCGAGCCTGCGATAGCGCGGGGCTTCCGTCTGCCAATCGATGCCGCATCTCAGGTTCGGGACCGGCACGAGCACATAGAGGCTCGTGTGTCCCTTCGGAGCAAGCGAGGGGTCGGTCGCGCCCGCATGCTGGACGTAGATCGAGGGCTCTTCCGAGAGAATCCCTTCGGTGATTTCACGGATGTTGCGCTCGTAGTCCCGCGCGAGAAGAATCGTATGGTGAGCGAGATCTCCCACATCGCCTTCGACGCCCAGGTAGAGCATGAAGGTTGAGCAGGAGAGCTTTGTCCGATCGAGTTTCCTGTTCTTCCAGCGTGGACGCATGGATTCCGGGACGAGGCGGCGCATGGCTTGCCCGAAATCGCCGTTGACGACAACGGAGCCGGCGCTGAAGCGCTCTCCACCCGCCTCGACGCCGACCGCTTCACCGGCATCGTAGAGAATGCGATCAACCGGCGTGTTCAGGCGGATATCGACGCCCATCCTGCGCGCGATATGCGCCATGGCTTCCGACACGGCCCCGCAGCCGCCAATTGGGTGATAGACGCCGTGCTCGTATTCCAGGAACGACAGGATCGTGAAAAGGCTCGGGCACTGGAAGGGCGACATCCCGAGATACTTCGTCTGGAACGAGAAGGCGAGGCGCACGCGCGGATCGGCGAAGTAGCGCTTCAGGTCGCTGTCCACGCTGGAAAAGGGTCTCAGCTTCGGCAAAGCGGCCAGCATGGCGGGCGTCACGAGGTCGGCGGGGCTCGTGAAGGCCTGTTCGAGAACGGGACGGAAGGCCTCGAGCTTTGCGCGATTGTCGTCGAGGAAGCGGCGGACGTTGCGGGCATCGGCAGGCGCGAGGCGTGCAATCTCCTGTTCAAGACGAACAAGATCGGCCGTCGCGCGAATTTCGCCGCCACCCTCGAACACGAGGTGATATTGCGGGTCGAGCCGTCTGAGGTCGACATGGTTCTCCAGGCGTTCGCCGCAGCTTTCGAAGATGTCTCGCAGAACGCGTGGGTAGAGGAAGAACGTAGGCCCGATATCGAACTTGTAGCCGCCCGGCGCATGGATCGTTCGGGTGCGGCCGCCGACGGCGGCCTCGCTCTCGAACATCGTTACGGGAATGCCCTCCCGCGCGAGCAGCATGGCGGATGCAAGGCCTCCGGGCCCTGCGCCGACAATGACCACACGCGGCGATGGCGAGGCATGCGACATGGATCAAACATCCCCGTGGACGGACAGCTGAATGGAAGCCGTAGTCGAGCCTAAGTAGAACAGCCTCGTCCGAGGACCAGAGGCAAGGCTCTGCCGGGAGCGAAAATCCCGGGATGTGTCCTTGAAAACTGAAACGATATTAAGGCAATATCTGGTTCGCTTGCCACTTTCTCAGGCTATAGATTTGCGTAATGCGTTGGTCCAAAAGTATGAGTTTCTAAGGATAAAATTGAAGCGCCTTATTCTTGCCTTTTTAAAGTTGAGCTTCACTTCCAATCGAAACGGAAGGGGAGCCCCATCTTTGAAGAACATCCTCACCCGCGCGTCTGCGATTGCAGCACTTCTATTTGTGGCGGCCTGCAATACGACCGCGTCCAACGATCCGTCAGTGACCGGCTCCATCTCGCAAGCCAGTCTGGGCAAGGAATTCCAGCGTGGAACGGCGTCCTGGTACGGGCCCGGCTTCCATGGCCGGAAGACCGCCAGCGGCGAACGCTTCAACGCCAATGAGATGACGGCGGCCCACCGTTCCCTGCCTTTCGGCACCCGGCTGAGGGTCGTCAACGAGCAGAATGGCCGTTCGGTGATCGTTCGGGTCAATGACCGCGGGCCCTTCGCCCATCGGCGCATCATCGACCTTGCGAAAGGACCGGCTCAAGCCCTGGGTCTGACCAGTGCCGGAACCGGGTATGTCTCCCTGCACAGGCTCGATTGAGGCGGCCTTGCCGAGTTAGGCGCTTCTTAATTCCTTGAGGCGATTCTTGGCCCGATTCGGGACCAAGGGTTGCTTACATGGAATCGAGATCGTCTCAGCCGACGAACATCATCCGCTTTCGGGGCGCACGCCCGTCGGCCAATCCCCGCCGTGACCAGAAGAGCCTCATGGATACGGTCTATGCCGCGGGCTCGCTGCCGATCCCCGCCGACGACCGGGCCACCAAGGACGTGGCGATACGGCTCCATATTTTCGGGTTCGTCGTGATCGACGAGGTGCTGTCCGACGGAACGGCCCGCCGCCTGCGTCCCTCCGAATCGTTTCAATCCTCTACGCTTCACCCGTGGCGAGTCTCGAAACCTTCGAGTTGTTATCGGGTCGACGACTGGCCCGAGACGGATCAGGAGCTTTTCGCCGCTATGCTTGCGTGATCTATCGGATCTCGCCTTTCTCCTTCTTTGAACTATTTCCTGTTGGAGGGGAGCTTGTGCAAGCTCCGCCGCTCCTTGCAAGAAGGACCAAGGCGATGCATCTGGTGCAGATCCTTCTGCCGCTGACCGACAATGCCGGACGCCGCTTCGACGGCAGCGCCTATGGCCGTGTCCGTTCGGAATTGTCGGAGCGGTTCGGCGGCATTACCAGCTTCACGCGCGCGCCCGCCGAAGGCGTCTGGAAGGAGGGCGGCCATACCGCCCATGACGATATCGTGGTCTTCGAGGTGATGGTCCGCGAGACTGATCATGCCTGGTGGGAAAACTATCGTGCCGAGCTGGAACGCCGCTTTCGGCAGGAAACCATCGTGATTCGCGCCATCAAGGTCGAAATGCTCTGACGGCGGAACCGGGGCGGTGCCGCTTCGCTTGTCGTATCGGTTAAGCGCAGCCTGCGGAAGAACGGGAATCGATCTTGCCCGTTAAGAGGCGCGCTCGGGTCAAAGAGAATATCACCATGTCAAAACCCCTCGTCGTTTCCATCCCCCACGCCCTCGGCAAAGCCGAAGCCTTGCGCAGGCTCCAGGGCGGCATGAGCGGCCTGAAATCGCAGTTCGGCGAGAAGGTCGCTTCCATTGACGAAAGCTGGACCGGAGACCGCATGGATTTTCGCGTCGGAGCCATGGGCCAGAATGTGAGCGGAAACGTCCAAGTCATGGACGAGCAGGTGCGCGTGGAAGTGCAGCTGCCGTGGATTCTCGCCATGGTGGCTGAAAAGGCAAAGACCTTCATCCAAAAGCAGGGAACCCTGATGTTGGAGAAGAAGTGATCAGAACGATCACTATGAATATTCATTCACGAACATGAATGCAGATGGAACCAAATAGCACCCACTGCGTTAGCTAAACGATTGCGCCCGTGACCGTTCTCCGGTGCGCTTCACTAAAGACATCGCTTTATTCGCCCCGGACCGTGGTTTTCCGTCCGATCGTGACAACACATCTGTTCTTGAGGATCGCGCTATGCACGAGCGTTTGATGACGCAGCCGCATGCCCTCCGTTCGCCCTCCAAGGCGAACTCTCAAAAGCCTCTCCTCGTCTGTTTCTCACATCTTCGGTGGGATTTCGTCTGGCAACGTCCGCAGCATCTGCTCAGCCGCGCCGTGAAGCATTACGATGTGCTGATCATCGAAGAACCCATGTTCAAGGCGGGTGTCAAGCCGCATATGGACGTGAGTCCCCGTCCCCAGGGCGTCACCGTCGCAGTTCCTATGCTGCCCGAAGGCCTGTCGCACGAGGATGTCATCGCCGAGCAGCACGATCTGATCGAGGCGCTGATCGGGCGTGAGCCCAGCGGCCCGCGCGTGTTCTGGTACTATACGCCGATGGCCATGGCCTTCACCAGCGATCTCGAATGCGATCTGTGCATCTACGACAATATGGACGAGCTGTCGCTCTTCCGTGGCGCCTCGCAGGAGCTGCTCGATCTCGAAAGTGCGCTGTTTTCCCGTTGCGATCTGGTGTTCACGGGTGGCATGAGCCTCTACGAAGCCAAGAAGAACCGCCACCGCAGCGTTCACGGCTTCCCGTCCTCCATCGACTTCAACCACTTCTCGCAGGCGCGCTCCCTTCATCGGGATCCGGAGGATCAGGCACATATTCCGCATCCGCGCCTCGGCTTCTTCGGCGTGGTGGACGAGCGGATGGACATCGATCTCCTGGCCGAGGTCGCGGATCTGCGTCCCGATTGGCAGTTCGTCATGATCGGCCCGGTCGTCAAGATCGATGCCGCGACGCTGCCGCAGCGCCCCAACATCCACTGGCTTGGCGGCAAACATTACAATGAATTGCCGCATTATCTCGCCGGCTGGGACGTGGGTTTCATGAACTTCGCGCTGAACGAAGCGACGAAGTTCATCAGTCCGACGAAGACACCCGAATTCCTCGCCGCCGGCGTGCCGGTGGTCTCGACACCCATCACCGATGTGGTGAGGCCCTACGGCGAGAAGGGTCTTGTCGAAATCGCCCGCACGGCTGAGGAGGTCGTCGCCAAGGTTGAGACCATCCTGGACAGGCCGAAAGACGCTTGGCTCGCCAAGGTCGACCGGCATCTGGCTCAGGGCTCCTGGGACAAAACCTGGGGAGCGATGCACAAGCTCATGCTCGATGCGACCGACGGCGCGACTGCCGATCGCCCGGCTGCCGCCTCCCTTCCGATTTATGCCACCACGCCTGCGGAGTGAAATGAATGTACGACTGGCTGATTGTCGGTGCCGGCTTCGCAGGTAGCGTTCTGGCCGAGCGCCTCGCAACCGAGCGCAACGAACGCGTCCTTCTCATCGACCGCCGCAACCATGTCGGCGGGAACGCCTACGATCGTTACGACGACGATGGCCTGCTGATCCATCAGTATGGGCCGCATATCTTCCACACCAATTCGAAGCAGATCTTCGATTATCTTTCCCGGTTCACCGAGTGGCGCTTCTACGAGCATCGGGTTCTGGCGGAAGTGGACGGCATGCAAGTGCCGATCCCGATCAACCTCGACACCGTCAACAAGCTCTACGGTTTGAACCTCACATCCGAGCAGCTGCAAGACTGGTTCGCCCAACGGGCCGAGACAATCGGCGAGATCAAGACGTCGGAAGACGTGGTGGTTTCCACGGTTGGCCGCGAGCTCTACGAGAAGTTCTTCCGTGGCTATACCCGCAAGCAATGGGGCCTTGATCCCTCCGAACTCGACAAGTCGGTGACCTCCCGCGTGCCGACCCGCACGAACCGGGATGACCGTTACTTCACGGATGAGTTCCAGTTCATGCCCAAGCACGGCTACACCCGGATGTTCGAGAAGATGGTGAGCCATCCGAACATCCACATCATGACGCAGACGGACTACGAGGACGTGAAGAATGTCGTGCCTCATCGCCGCGTCATCTATACGGGCCCGATCGACGAATACTTCAACTACCAGTTCGGTAAGCTGCCTTACCGCTCCCTGCGCTTCGAGCACGTGACCATCGACAAGCCCTGGCACCAGCCGGTCGGGGTGGTGAACTATCCGCAGACGCACGACTATACCCGTGTGACGGAATACAAGCACCTCACGGGCCAGGAGCACGCCAAAACCGCCCTGACCTATGAATATCCTTCAGCCGAAGGAGACCCCTACTACCCGATTCCGAAGCCGGAAAATCAGGAGCTCTTCAAGAAGTACGAGCGTCTGGCTCTTGCGACCCCCGATGTGTGGTTCGTGGGCCGACTAGCGACCTACCGCTACTACAACATGGATCAGATCGTCGGTCAGGCTCTTGCCACGTTCCGGCGCATCAACGAAGCCCTGCCTGTGGGCGCGGACACGTCGACCGTGAAAGTGATGTCGGGATCTGCGGCTCTGGTTTCGTAGTGGCGTTATTTCATCGAACGATCCGCGCTGATCATCGTTTGTGTGAGTTGATGTAAGGTAGCTCGGAGCTGAATGATGAAACGACCCCTCGAGCTTTGGGGCGGTATCGAGTGTACTGTCGCGCGTGTGGGCGACGAATACCGCGACCAAAGCCTGGAGACCGGGCACAGCAGCCGGATCGAGGATCTCGACCGGATCGCCGAACTCGGAATCCGCACCCTGCGCCATCCGGTGCTCTGGGAGACGATCTCTCCCGAGAGCCCGGACCGCACGGACTTCACGTGGCATGACGAGCGCCTGGCCCGCCTGCAGACGCTCGGCATCCGCGCCATCGCAGGCCTGTGCCACCATGGCAGCGGCCCGCGCTACACCCATATGCTTGATCCGGCCTGGCCCGAGCTTCTCGCCCGTCATGCCGCCAACGTGGCGGAGCGATATCCCCATCTCGACCTGTACACCCCTGTCAACGAGCCGCTCACCACGGCGCGCTTCTCGGGTCTCTACGGTCATTGGTATCCGCACGGCACGAGTTACGAGGCTTTCCTCAAGATCCTCGTGAACGAGTGCAAGGCGACCGTCCTGGCCATGCGGGCGATCCGCAAGGTGCGGCCCGATGCGAAGCTCGTGCAGACGGACGACATGGGAAAGACGTTCTCGACGCCTCTGCTGGCCTATCAGGCCGAGCACGAGAACCAGCGCCGGTTTCTGAGCTTCGATCTCCTGTGCGGAATGGTCGACCGCGATCACCCCTGGTGGGACATTTTCATCAGAAATGGCGTGAGCGAGAGCGAGCTCGAATTCTTCCTCGGGGCCATGGATACCGCGCCCGACATCATCGGCATCAACCATTATCTCACGAGCGAGCGTTATCTCGATGAGAACATGAAGCGCTACCCCAAGCATCACTGGGGCGGAAACGGCAGGCACGACTATGCCGATGCCGAGGCCGTGCGCATGCCGCTGCCTGCCGAGAATCTCGGACCCGCCGCCCGGCTGCGGGAGGTTTGGGAGCGCTACAAACGTCCCGTCGCGGTGACGGAGGCCCATCATGGCAGCACACGCGACGATCAGCTGCGCTGGCTGGTCGAGGTGTGGAACGACGTGAACACGCTGAGGGACGAGGGCGCCGACATCCGCGCCGTGACCGTCTGGTCGCTCTTCGGGGCGGTGGATTGGAACAGCCTGCTGACCCGGCGCAACGGTTTTTATGAACCCGGCCCCTTCGACGCGCGCGCGCCCGAGCCTCGGCGCACGGCTCTGGCCCATGCCGCCGAGGCCCTGGCGAAGACCGGCACCTACGACCATCCGGTTCTCGACCGCGCCGGCTGGTGGAAGCGGGACATCCGCTTCTACAGGCGTCCGGCCAAGCAATCGCGCTCCTGCTGGCTTGCGGACGAGCCGCGCCAGCTCCTGATCACGGGTGCCACCGGCACTCTCGGATGCGCCTTCTCACGGCTCGCGGAGTTCCGCGGCCTGAACCATGTGCTGCTCTCCCGCCGGGAGATGGACATTGCGGACGCCAGGAGCGTGAAGAAAGCTCTTGTGTGCTACCGGCCTTGGGCGGTGATCAACACCGCAGGCTACGTCCGTGTGTCCGAGGCTGAGGAGGATGCGGAGGCCTGCTTCCGTGAGAACGCTATCGGCCCCGAGGTTCTGGCGAAGGCCTGTGCCGATCTCGGAATCCCACTCGTGACCTTCTCGTCGGACCTCGTCTTCGACGGTAGGCTCGAGCGTCCTTATATGGAAAGTGACGAGGTCAACCCCACCACGGTCTATGGCGCGAGCAAGGCGGAGGCCGAGCGGCGGGTTCTGGCAGCGCATGATCAGGCGCTCGTCATCCGCACGAGTGCCTTCTTCGGTCCCTGGGACCGCCACAACTTCGTCTGGTCGGTCCTCAATACCCTGAGCAAGGGCGAAGGCGTGGCAGCCAGCGTCGACGTGGTGTCGCCGACCTACGTGCCCGATCTCGTCAATACTTCCCTCGATCTTCTGATCGACGGCGGAACCGGCATCTGGCACATGGCCAATATCGGCGAGGTTTCCTGGCGCGATCTGGCCGCGCAGGCTGCCGAGCGGGCGGGCTTCGATCCGGGCCTCGTGACGGATGCGGGCGACCTGCCGGTTCTCAATACGTCTCTCTCGACGGAGCGTGGTATCCTGATGCCGCGTTTGGAGAGCGCTCTCGACCGGTTCTTCATCGACAGCGAGGTGGATTGGTCCGAGAAGAGCCTCAACGTGGCGGCCGAATAGCGGCTCCCCCGTTCAGTCAATGAGAAAGCGGCGCGGGTCATTCCGCGCCGCTTTCGCTTTCAGATCGTTGAACCTTACGCGGCGGCTTCCGCCGCCCGTACGGCCTCCTCGAGCCGAGACGCCCGCGATTCGACCGCGAGCTCCACCAGGGCATCCGTCAGCATGGTGGCGCTGGGATCGGCAAGTGGCGCGTCCCGCAGCAGGCGAAGCGTCGATGCGACGAGGCGGCCGCGCCCATAGGAGCGCTCGACACCCAAAGCTACGGGCTTGTGGATCCAGCCGACCACGAGGCCGGCGAAAACGCGGGCCTGGAAGTCGAGGAGGTTGCAGCCCGAGATCACGTAATCGGGCAGCACCCGGTCCATGGTTTCGTCGAGTAGCGGACCCGAGGGGAAGCGGGCGAAATGGCCCGCGCGGCGCAGCCAGGCGAAGGAGGAAGCCCAGTCGCCGGACCACAGCGTGCCGTGACGGGCCTGCACCTTCACGGCCTGCCAATGCGGGAAGAACGGGTAGAGGCTCATATCCTCTTCAGGCAGCAGCAGCAGCTTGGCGCCCGCGCGCACATGGTCGGCGATCGCCTTGTTATGCGTGCGGGCGACGATCAGGGTCGATTCCTCGAAAGCGCGTGCGATGGTGTAGCCCAGGGCGCGGAACCGCTCGCGGATGTCCTCGTCCGGGGACCATACCAGCTCTCGCACATGCACCGGCCGCGTCCGCTTCGGGTGGATGGCGATGTCGTGATGGTTCTGTGCGATGAGGCGGTCGTCGGACGTGCGCAGCGCAAAGCTGATGCGCCGGAGCGAGGCCTCGTCCATCTCCGGCAGCTTCATCTCGACCCGACCGATATCGAGGACATCGGGCGCTTCGACGGACGGCAGGTCGATGCGCTGAGTCTCGTTGCAGATGGTGATCTCCAGATGGCAGTTCTCGAGGGGAGCTCCCGCGCCGTGGGCGATCGCCAGGTCCAGCGCCACCGTCTCGCCCGACCAATAGGAGGCCCGCTCCCATTTCGGGACGATCACCGTGTCGGAATTGAAGATGTGGAACAGCTCATGGAACACGCGCGTGTTGCGACGCATGTCGAGCAGGCCGTTCGACTCCCAGTGGCAGTCGTGCAGCTCGGTGATCACATAGCCAGCGAGATTGGGCTTCCGCCGCATGGCCTCGATCTCGTACTTGAAAGCACGGAATTGCTGCCACTGCGCGGCGATGACGAAGCGGCGCAGATCGCCGAACACCCGGTCCAGGCTCCAGTCGGAGAAACGGTTCTCCACGCCATGGGCATACATCACGCCTTCGCCCCAGTCGTGACCCGTCTCGAACCACCAGGGCTCCTCGCCCTTGGCGTCCCGCAGGTCCTTCGGGTAGGGCAGGCCCCAGTTGCCGAACTCGGAGCACATGAGGGGCTCGCGGCCGGTGATTACCGCATCGCCGTGCGGTGAGTAGAGCCAGGATGCACGGTTTGCCAATTCGTCGACGAACTGGTCCCACTGCGCCCGATGATCGGGATAGGCGGCATAGAAGTGATAATCCGCGATATCGGATTCCACGTGGAAGCTCGGGGCGAGCGGCGAATTGTCGACGACGAGGCGGGTCGGGTCGTAGGCCTTCAGCCAGGCGAAGGTGCGCTTGAGCCAGTCGCGGTGGTCCGCGTCGTTGACGAGGTCGACGCCCCAGTTCTCGTTGATGATTGTCCAGATGATGATGGACGGATGGTTCCCGTCGCGGTCGACGATGCCTTTCAGGAGCTTTTCCTTGCGCCCGCGCGAGCGGTCGGTGGCCATGCCGCCGTTGGGCAGCTCCGTCCAGATCAGCATGCCCATGCGGTCCGCGACCTCGTAATAGCGCGGGTCCGCCGCCTTGATGTGGCAGCGCAGGCAATTGAGGCCGAGTTCCTTGGCCTTGCGGAACTGATCCTCCAGGAATTCCACGGAGGGCACGGTGCAGATCGTGTCCGGATAGTAGTCCTGGTCGAGAGCCGAGCGCAGGTAGAGCGGCTCTCCGTTGAGATAGAACTTGCCGTTGCGCGTCTCGATGGTGCGAAAGCCGAAACTGTCGGAGATCTCGTCCTTCACCTCACCGCCGCGGATCAGCTCCAGGCGGACGCGATACAGGTTCGGGTGATCCGGCGACCAGGGCTGCACGTCCGGCACGGTCAGCTCGAAGGGCATGCTGGTGACGCCGACCTGCGTCTCGTGCATCTCGTCGATCACGAGGTTGCCGGACGGGTCTGTCACCTCGATGTGGATCTGGGTGGAATCCGAGAGCGGCCGTGCGAAGAACACCCCGGAAGTGACGCGACCCGTGGCCAGATGCGGAACGAGGCGCACCCTGTTCATGTGATCGGGAATGCGGCGCTCCAGATAGACCGGCTGCCAGATGCCGGAGAGCGGGCCGTACCAGCTCTGCTTGCCGAAGGGGATCTCGGCGAAGGGCGAGTCGGGGAACTCGGCCGGGTTGTCGGTGGGCGAATCCACCCGAACCTTGATCTCGTTCGGTCCCGGCTTCAGGTGGGTGGTCACGTCGAAGGAGAAGGGCAGAAAGCCCCCTTCGTTGTGGCCCACGGCCTCGCCGTTGATGAAGACCTTCGTGTTGTGGAAGACGGCGCCGAACCGGATCCAGACGCTGTCGTGCAACCACGCTTCGTCGATCTCGATCGTCCTACGATAGATGCCGATCCCCGCCCGCATGCGCAGATCCGAAAACTGGGCCTGCCAGGGACTTGGCACCACGATCTGGCGAACCTCCGCCGGGCCAGACAGGCGGTCGTCGGCCACGTGCAAAAATTCCCAAGTCCCGTCCAGACTGATGCGATTGTCCTGCATGATTTCTCCTTGAATCAGAGATTACCCAAGGGCGCCCAAGACGGCGAAAAAAAGGCTGCGGACCGGGAGACGGAAGCGCTGCCCGGGGGTGCGACAATCGATGCTTCCAAACTCTGCCCGAACCATCGGCCCTCGTCTCTGACACTGGTTAGTGGCCCGTTTCGGACAACGGCAAAACCCAACATTGGATCCAGGGCCGGGCACGGGGGAGAGGGTGTCCGTTGTCGTGGCTCGTATTGTGGCTTGACAGGAACCGCCCCCCGGATCTGGCGTTGCCCTGATAGCGCCGAGCCTTGCTGCTCGCCCTAAATCCCTGCTTTCCGAAGAGGCTTCAGATGGCTCAACAAGTTCCCGACGATCGCGCCCGCCAGGGCGCCTCCGGCCGCCCGGTTCTGGGCGTTCTGATCGGATCCCTGCTCCTGCTTGCGGTCGCCGTGGGAGGCTACATGATCTGGGTGGGCGCTCAATCGCCCGACGACCCGGGCACGGATACCGCCCGCTCCGCCACGACAGGCTCCACCACCGGCTCGTCGGATGCCAACCCCACGAACCGGATCTCACCCGCAAACCCGGCCTATCCGGCTCCGGAGGCTCAGCCCTCGGCCAACCAGCCGGCGCAGCGCTAAGGAACGTTTTCTCAGCGCAGGCCTGGACGGGGGAGGGCCCATCCAGGCTTTTTTGTTGCACTTCTCCAGCTTGGCGGCGAGTTTTCGCCTTATTGATTCGCAATGAACCAGCCCGCAAGGGAATGCGATAAGGCGGACTGAATGACCGGGATTGGACTGAAGCGGCTGTTTTCGGCCGCAATCATTGCATGCGGCCTCGCAGCGGGCGGCTTTGCCTCTGCTCAGCAGGTGCAGGCGCCGCCTGCCGCCCAGCCTCAAGCTCCTGCACCACAGGCTCCGGCGCCGGCCCCCCCGCCCGCCCCCGATGCGCCGGGCGGCAATGTCTCCGCCGAGACCAAGGCGGCCCGCGCCAAGCTCGACAGCTTCAAGGCCGATCTCGACCAGAAGGAGCTGGCGCTCCAAGGGCGCACCCTGTCCGATGCGGAACTGCAGAACCTGCGCCAGCAGATCGAGCCGATCATCGTCGACATCCGCACCGTGATCGAGGAGCAGGCGCCGAGGCTGGAGGCCAGCCGCGAGCGCCTCTCCCAACTCGGACCGAAACCCGCCAGCGGACAGCCCGAGGAAAGCGCCGACGTGGCCCGTGACCGCTCGGACCGAGAGGCCGCCGTCGCCGAACTCGACGAAACCCAGCGCCTCGGGCGGGCGCTTCTGGTTCAGGCCGAGCAGCTGAGCGCCCGGATCGGCGACCTGCGCCGGGCCGGTTTCGCACGGGCGCTCTTCGCACAGAGCGAGGGCCTTCTCAGCCCGAACCTATGGATGAGCGTGATCCAGGCGATCCCGCAGGAGTTGAGAGCCCAGCGGGTCGTCCTCTCGGATGCCCTCGAGCAGGTCCAGCGGACGGCGACCATCGGCGTTCTCCTCGTCCTCGGGCTGGCCATCGGCGTCGCCGTTGCGCTTTACATCGGCCGCCGCTCCATTGCGCCTCGTCTCGTCCGACGCGATCCGGCCATCGCCGATCCGTCGCGCCGCAGCCGCCTGATGGCGGCCATCGGCGTTCTCGCGCTCGGCGCCGGCCCGGCGATCGCAGGGAGCTGGATCGTCTGGGTCGCCTTCGACTCGGCGGATATCGTCTCGCCGCGCCTGGAGGAGGTGGCGAAATCCCTTCTCGGGGGCCTGGCCTTCATCGCCTTCGTCCGCGCCCTCATCGACTCCATTCTGGCGCCCGACCATACCTCCTGGCGCCTGATTCCGGTCCGGGATGCATCGGCGGCGCGCATCATGGGGTTCTCGGTCACCCTGGCGACGATTCTGAGCGTCGGCAAGGTCATCGAAGCGTTCAACAAAGCGGTGGCTGCGGTCCTTCCGATCACGGTGATCACGAGGGCCGTCTTCGCCCTGGCCATGGCGCTCGTCTTCGCCGAGCTGCTGCGGCGCTTCGCGGCGCGAGAAAGCCAGGAGGAGAACTGTCTCGGTCCCTATGTCGCACCGGAGGTCGATATCGGCGGGCCGTTGCGCAGCCTGGGCTGGTTCGTCGTCGCCGTCGTCATCGGGAGCGTGCTCGGCGGCTATACGGCGCTCGCGTCCTTCGTGATCGATCAGGCGATCTCGATTTCGCTGATCGTCGCGCTGCTCGTTCTCTGCATCACGCTTGCGGACGAGTTCATCGCCGGATCCCTGCGCGGCCCGAGCAGGCTCGCCACGACCCTGCAGGCCAACACGGGCATCCGCCGCCGCTCCCTGGAGCAGATCGGCGTCCTGGCGAGCGGCATCGCGCGGCTGGCGCTCATCGTTCTCGCCATCCTGATGATCCTGCTGCCCTGGGGCATCGAATCGGCGGACGTGACGAGTTCATTGAGGGCTCTGTTCTTCGGCTTCAGCGTCGGCGATGTCACGATTTCCCTGTCGTCGATCCTGATCGCGGCGTTCCTCTTCGCGGCGGGCTTCACTGTCACGCGGATCATTCAGCGCTGGCTCGACAACACCTTCCTGCCGGCGACCGATCTCGATGCGGGCCTGCGCAACTCGATCCGCACGGCGGCGGGGTATGTGGGCATCATCACGGCAGGCGTCATCGCCTTTACCTATCTGGGCCTGAGCCTGGAGCGCCTGACCATCGTGGCCGGCGCCCTGTCGGTGGGTATCGGTTTCGGCCTGCAGTCCATCGTCAACAACTTCATCTCGGGCCTGATCCTCCTGTGGGAGCGTCCGATCCGTGTCGGCGATCTCGTGGTCGTGGGCGATGGGGAAGGCTATGTGCGCCGGATCAATGTGCGCTCCACCGAGATCCAGACCTTCGACCGCTCCACGCTGATCGTGCCGAACTCGAACCTGATATCGGGCATCGTCCGCAACCGGGTGCGCAACGACCGCGTCGGACGCGTGATCGTTTCGGTGCCCGTCCCGCGCTCGACCGATCCGGACCTGATGGCGGATATCATGCGCACCGCCGCGCTGGCCCATCGCGAGGTGATGAGCGAGCCCTCTCCGCGCGTGATCTTCAAGAAGGCGACGGAGAACACGATCGATTTCGATCTCGTCTGCTTCGTCGACGACATCGATGCGGCTGGCCGGGTGTCGAGCGACCTCTATTTCGAGGTCTTCCGCGGATTGCGCAAGGCGGGGATCGGCGTCCCCATGCCCGAGGCTCCTGCACCCGCGCCTGAGGAGGAGAAAGCGGACGCGTCCAAAAAGGAGGGGGATGAGGATGAAACCTTAACCCTTCTCAAGGATAAGTCGCCTGCATGAAGAGCCTCATCTGTCTCAGTCTCTCCGCGCTCGCCCTGGCAGGCTGCCAGTCCGAGCAGCGCCACGCCCGCTCGCAGACGCCGAGCTTCTACGCCTCCATGGCCGATGCCGGGGCCACGGTGGATGCGGCCATGGCGCGGGACATGATCGGCGCCTATCGCCGGAACAACGGCCTGGGCTTGCTCACCCTCGATCCCGAGCTGCAGGCGGCCGCGCAAGCCGAGGCCGACGCCATGGCGGCGGCGGACAAGCCCAGCTCCGCCGATGCGTTCAAGCGCCGGCTGTCCTCGGACGGCTTCGCCGCGCCGGCGGCCAATCTCTCCGCGGGCTATCATACCCTCGCGGAGGCCTTCTCCGGCTGGCGCGAGAGCCCGCAGCACAACCGGGTGCTGCTCGATCCCAAGGCGACGCGGATCGGCATCGCCACGGCCTACACGCCGAACTCAAAGTACAAGGTCTATTGGGCTCTGGTGGTCGCAGCCGGTAAGTCCTGAGCTGAAACCGGGCATTTCCAAGGCGGTCTGGAACCGAAATCGAAGCGTAGCTCTTTAGCTTCAAGCCACGTTTGGCGGTGTTCGAGAGCGTGCTTTGAATAGCCATGCCGGACTTTGACCCGAAGCTGGGCAAGCAGATGCCCCCGCCTCCCGCGGCGGCGAGCAATCAGGATGTCGGGCCCGGTCAGGACACGACGCTCGCCAAGGAAGCCGACCACGCCGGTGCCCATCAGCCCGAGCCCCACAAGCTGGACACCACCCCTGAGATGACGCCGAGCATCGGCCGGGAGCTGTTCGTGCTGTTCCGGGACATGGTCCGGAAACGGAAGGGTTGGCCGATGACGCGGCTCGCCATCGCCATCCTGGTGGTCCTCATCGGCAACATGGTGGGACAGGTTCGCCTCAACCAATGGAACGGCGCCTTCTTCGACGCGGTGGAGAAACGCAATGCGTCGGCCTTCTTCGAACAGCTTCTCGTCTTTGTCGTCATCGTCGCCGCGCTGCTGGCCCTGGTCGTGGCGCAGACATGGCTGCAGGAGCGGCTGAAGATCCGCTTGCGGCAGCGCTTGACGCAGATTCTGCTCGATCTCTGGCTCAAGCCCAATCACGCCTACCAGCTCGGCTTCATGGGAGAGGCCGCCCGCCAGCCAGACCAGCGCCTGCAGGAGGATTGTCGGCTCTTTTCCGAGCTCTCGACGGAGCTGGGTGTGGGCATGCTGCAGGCTTTCCTCCTGCTCGTCAGCTTCATCGGCGTCCTGTGGACGCTCTCCGGCGCGACGACCTTCGTCATCGGAGGGGACGAGATCACGATTCCCGGCTACATGGTGTGGGTCGCCATCGGTTATGCCGGCATCGGTTCGGGCCTGACCTGGCTCGTCGGGCGTCCCCTGATCCGCCTCAACACGCTCCGCTACGCCCGCGAGGCCGATCTGCGCTTCGCGCTCGTGCGCGTCAACGAGAGCGCGGAGAGCGTCTCTCTCTACAACGGCGAGGACGACGAGCGGCGCAATCTCGACGGGTTCGTGGAAGCGGTTCTCAAGGCGACACGCCGCCTGTCGGGGGCTCTGGCGCGCCTGACCTGGATCACCTCGGGCTATGGCTGGCTGGCGATCGTCGTGCCGATTCTGGCCGCCGCGCCGGGTTATTTCAGCGGCCGCCTCTCCTTCGGCGGCATGATGATGGTGGTCGGCGCCTTCAACCAGGTGCAGGCGGCCCTGCGCTACTTCGTGGACAACTTCCCGAAGATCGCGGATTGGCGTTCGGCGGTGCTGCGCGTGGCCACGTTCCGGCAGGCCGCCATCGACCTCGAAGAGGCGACGGACGAGAACGGCAAGATCGACATTCAGCCTCATCCCAAGGGCTGGCTCAGCTTCGAAGGTCTATCGATCGCCCTGAGCGACGGCAGCATCCTCATCGAGGACGCGACGGCCGAGATCAGGCCCGGAGAGCGGGTGCTGATCATGGGCGAGTCCGGTGCCGGCAAGAGCACGCTGTTCAGGGCGATCGCCGAACTCTGGCCCTGGGGCGCCGGCACGATCCGGCTGCCGCCCGGGCACGAGATGATGTTCCTGCCGCAGCGGCCTTATCTGCCCTTGGGAACGCTCCGGGCCGCGCTCAGCTATCCGGCTTCGCCCGATACCTTCGACGATGCGGCCATCCGAGCCGCCCTGGAGCGCTGCGGATTGGGCGAGTTCGTGGACACCCTCGACAGGGACGAGCGATGGGACAAGACCATGTCGCTCGGCCAGCAGCAGCGTGTCGCCTTCGCCCGCGTCCTGCTGCACAAGCCGCGCTGGGTTTTCATGGACGAGGCCACCTCCGCCCTCGACGAGGAAAACCAGGCCTCCATGCTTTCCCTGTTCGAGAACGAACTGAACGGCGCCACCGTGATGTCGATCGGCCATCGACCGGGGCTCGAGGAGTTCCACACGCGAACCCTTCACATCAGGAAGACCGAGGAGGGGGCGATTCTCCTCGCGAAGCCACGCCCCCGGCGGGCTGAACATCCGCAGCGGAGATGGATCGGCAGTCTGCGCAAGCGGCTCGGAAGTACCCATCGTGTCCACGCTCGAAGCGAAGGATGACGCGCCGATGCGGACGAGCCATGGCATTCCGGGTGAACAGGATGACGAAATACCCTATCATGAGCGGAGTTCTCGCACCGGTCTTCGCCCTGCTGGCAGGTTGATCCCATGCACCTGATCAGACTTTACGTACGGGTTCTCGGGCAACTCGGGTCGGACTTGAGGGTCGGCGCCTTGCTCGCCCTGGCGAATGTCGCTCTGGCGATCTCCGCCTTCGCCGAGCCCATTCTGTTCGGCCGCATCATCGATGTTCTCACCCGCGCGCAGATCCCGGGTTCGGCCCCCGTCACCTTTTCGGTGCTCTCGCCCTTGATCGTCGCCTGGGTGGCCTTCGGCCTTTTCTCCATCGCGGCGGGCGCTCTCGTGGCGCTTCATGCGGACAGGCTGGCCCACCGGCGCCGCCTCGCCGTGGTCGCCAATTACTTCGAACATGTTCTCGAACTCCCGCTCGCCTTTCACACCTCCACCCATTCCGGCCGCGTTCTGAAGGTGATGCTGGAGGGTTCGGGCGGCATGTCCTGGCTCTGGCTCGGGTTCTTCCGCGAGCACCTGGCGGCACTCGTCGCCCTCGTGGTGCTCCTGCCGCTCACCGTCTTCCTGAACTGGCGGCTGGGGCTTCTTCTCGTGGCGCTCGTCGGTATCTTCGCGGTGCTCACCGCCATCGTGCTGCGCAAGACGGAGACCCTGCAGGGCTCCGTCGAGCGCTATCACTCGAACCTCGCCGAGCATGCCTCCGATGCCCTCGGCAATGTGCCGGTGATCCAGTCGTTCACGCGCATCGAGGCCGAGAGCCGCTCATTGCGCACGATCATCCACCAGCTGCTGCAGGCGCAGAACCCGGTCCTGTCCTGGTGGGCGCTGGCCTCCGTGGCGTCTCGCGCGTCGGCCACCATCACGGTGACGGCCATCTTCCTCCTCGGCACTTGGCTGCATCTTCACGGCCTCGCCAGCATCGGCGAGATCGTCACCTTCATGAGCATGGCCACGATGCTGATCGGCCGCCTGGAACAGGCGGTGAGCTTCATCAACCAGCTCTTCATGCAGGCTCCGAAGCTGATGGAATTCTTCGAGATCCTCGATACGGCGCCCGCCGTCCACGACCGGCCGAGCGCCAAGACCGTCGAACGCTTCGAGGGTGAGGTCGTGTTCGACAATGTGAGCTTCTCCTACGACGGAAAGCGCTCCGCCGTGCAGGACGTGTCGTTCGCGATCCGGCCCGGCGAAACCGTGGCCCTGGTCGGCGCGACCGGGTCCGGCAAGTCGACGACCCTTGGTCTCCTGCACCGGGCCTTCGATCCGCAATCGGGCTGCATCCGCGTCGATGGCGACGACATTCGCGACCTGACCCTTGCCTCCCTGCGCCGCAACATCGGCGTCGTGTTCCAGGAGCCGATGCTGTTTGCCCGCACGATCCGCGAGAACCTGCAGGTCGGACGTCCCGAAGCCACGGATGCCGAGATGATCGAAGCCTTGCAGCGGGCGCAGGCCATCGAGTTCATTTCCCGCCAGACGGACGGCCTCGGCACGGTCGTCGGCGAGCGCGGGCGCTCACTGTCGGGCGGCGAGCGCCAGCGCCTTTCCATTGCGCGTGCCTTGCTGAAGAACCCGCCGATCCTCATTCTCGACGAAGCCACGAGCGCCCTCGACGCGGCAACCGAGCAGAAGCTGCAGCGCGCCCTCGACGAGGTGATGAAAGGGCGAACCACATTCGTCATCGCGCATCGCCTCGCCACGATCCGCAACGCCGACCGCATCCTCGTCTTCGATCAGGGCCGTATCATCGAGACCGGGACGTTCGACGAACTCGTGGCCAAGGGCGGACGCTTCGCCGATTTGGCCCGTGCGCAGTTCATGGCGGCGGAGGAACCGTCACGGCAGGCGCCACGGGAAGCTGCCGCTGCGCGCGCGTGAGACAGGCTCCTCGAACCCTCGGTGAAAGCAAAGCATGGCGCAGGCAATCGATCCCCGAACACCGGGCATTCGCCTCCAGGTCGACGGCATCACGCTTCACGGCGTCGAGACTGGTCCGAAGGACGGTCCGCTTGTCATTCTGCTGCATGGTTTTCCCGAGTTCTGGTGGGCCTGGCGCTACCAGATCGAGGCGCTGGCGAGGGCGGGCTATCGTGTTCTCGCGCCGGATCAGCGCGGCTACAATCTCAGCGACAAGCCGCAGGGCCGCAGGGCCTACGATCTCGACACGCTGGCGCAGGACGTCATCGGCTTGAGTGATGCGTTGGGATACGGCACGTGCTCTCTCGTCGGCCACGATTGGGGCGGCCTCGCGGCCTGGTGGACGGCCTCGCGCCATCCTGACCGGATCGAGCGGCTGGTGGCGATCAATGCGCCGCATCCCTCTGTTGCCGGCCCCTATATGCGCCGCCATCCGAGCCAGATGCTGAGAAGCTCCTATATCGGCTTCTTCCAGTTGCCCTATCTGCCCGAGGCCCTGTTCTCGGCAGGAGACCACCGGACGCTCAAGCGATCCCTCCAGCGCACGAGCCGGGCCGGTACGTTCTCGGACCAGGATCTCGCGGAATACGAGCGCGCCTGGAGCCGTCCCGGCGCGCTCACCGGCATGCTGAACTGGTATCGTGCATTGCCGCTCAGGCCGCCCCGTCGACCGCCGGGCATTCTTGCGATGCCGGTGCTGGCGATCTGGGGCATGCGGGACCGATTCCTGGAATTCGGCCTCTGCGAACAGAGCCTGGCGCTCTGCGCTCACGGCCGAGCCCTGCCTCTGCCGAGAGCGACCCATTGGGTCCATCTGGAGGAGGCCGAGGCGGTGAATGCGGCGCTGATCGATTTTCTCAAGACGTGAGTCAGCTCTCCCTGGCCCGCACCGGCGCAAGAGGAGTGATCCGGAGGGCGGTAATGCGGTTACGCGACTTGCGCAGCACCTGGAACCGGAACCCGTGGAAGGTGAAGATCTGTCCCGTATCGGGAATCGTCTGCGCCTCGTGGATCACGAGGCCCGCGATGGTGGTGGCCTCCTCGTCCGGCAGGTTCCATTCCATGGCGCGGTTGAGATCGCGGATCGGAACCGATCCGTCCACGTTCACCGAGCCGTTCGGCTGGAGGCGCACGCCCTGCACGGAGAGATCGTGCTCGTCCTTGATGTCTCCCACGATCTCTTCGAGGATGTCCTCGAGGGTCACGAGGCCCATCACCTCGCCGTATTCGTCGACCACCAGCGCGAAGTGCGTCTTCTTGGCGAGGAACGCCTTGAGCTGATCGCGCAGGGACGTGGTGTCCGGCACGAACCAGCTCTCCAGTGCGATCGCCTCCACCCTGAGCTTGCCGGCATCGCCGCCGACCGCGTCGAGCGCGCGCAGCAGATCCTTGGCGTGAAGAACGCCGACGATGTTCTCCTGGCTTCCGCGCCAGAGCGGCATGCGCGTATAGGGGGAGGAGAGCACCTCGCGCACGATCTCCTCAGACGACAGATCCGCGTTGATGGTGCGCATCTTCGTCCGGTGGACCATGACCTCCGAGACGGTGAGGTCTTCCAGATCGAGCAGCCCTCCCAGCATGTCGCGCTGCACCTTCGCGACGCCGCCCTCCTTGTGCAGCAGGGCGACCTGGCCGCGGATTTCCTCAGACGCGGACAGGATCGGCGTGTTCTCTCCGATGCGGATCCCGAAGGGCCGCAGCATCAGGCGCGCCAAGCGTTCGATGGCGATTGCCAGCGGCCCGAGCAGCGCCACAACCCAGGACATGGGGCGTGAGAGAAACAGCGAGACGCTGTCGGACGAGGAAATGGCGATGGTCTTCGGCAGCACCTCCGCGAAGACGATGACGAGCACCGACATGATCGCGGTCGCATAAAGCGCGCCTCCGTCGCCGAAGATCGCGACGAGAACGCTGGTGGCGAAGGCCGATACGCCGATATTGACGATGTTGTTGCCGATCAGAACCGTGCCGATGAAGCGCTCGCGCATTTCGAGCAGGCGGTTCACCAGGCGGGCGCGCTTGTCGCCGCCCTTTTCCAGCATCAACATCCGGGAGCGGGACGCGCCCGTGAAGGCGGTCTCGCCCGCCGAGAAGAAGGCGGACAGCAGAAGGCAGAAGACGACGACCAGGGCAGCAAACCAGAGGTCGCCGGAAGCGGATTCCTCGATCATGGTGACGATGCGTCGATTTCACTCGTCAGGAAGGCGCGGACCTTCTCGGCTTCGATGCCCGGTGCGATAAAGCTCTGCCCGATGCCTCTCGCGAGGATGAAGGTGAGCGATCCGCCCTTCACTTTCTTGTCCTGTGCCATGGCGTCCAGAAGCTCGTCGACCGTGCCGCAACCCCCCGGTACATGGGACAGGCGCGTGGGAAGTCCAACGCTCTTCAGGTGGGCCTCGACGCGCTCGGCGTCCGAGCTCGGGCACAGCCCGAGGGAGGCCGAGAAGCGGAACGCAAGGGCAAGGCCGATGGCGACGCCCTCGCCGTGGACGAGGCGCGTGGAATCGTATCGCGTGATCCGCTCGAGCGCGTGGCCGAAGGTGTGGCCGAGATTGAGAAGCGCGCGGTCGCCGGTCTCATGCTCGTCGCGCACCACCACGGCGGCCTTGGCGCGGCAGCTTTGCGCAACGGCCTCGTCGCGTTCGCGGCCGCCGTCGAAGATGCCGTTCCAGTGCGCTTCGCACCAGGCGAAGAACCGCGCATCGTCGATGAGCCCGTATTTCGCCACTTCCGCATAGCCCGCGCGCATCTCGCGAAGAGGGAGCGTGTCGAGAAGGGCGGTGTCGGCCAAAACGAGGCTCGGCTGGTGGAACGCGCCGACCAGGTTCTTGCCATGGCGAGAATTGATGCCGGTCTTGCCGCCGACGGATGAATCGACCTGCGAGAGCAGGGTGGTGGGCACCTGAACGAAGCGCACGCCGCGACGCACCACCGCGGCGGCAAAGCCTGCGAGATCGCCGATCACACCGCCTCCAAGGGCGACAACGAGATCGCCGCGCTCGATCCTGGCTTCGAGCACCGCGTCGCACACCTGCTCCAGGCTGGCATAGGATTTCGTCGCCTCGCCGGACGGAAGTGTGGTCAGGGAGGTGCGCAGGCCGTTCGCCGCGAGGGCATGGCTCAAGCCTTGAGCATAGAGCGGGCCCACATGTTCGTCCGTCACGATGGCGGCGGCGCGGGCGCCGAGGGCCGCGATGCGGGAGCCTGCCGTCTCGATCAGGCCACGTCCGACCAAGATGTCATAAGCCCTGTCGCCGAGCGGAACGGACACCGTGATGACGTCCGCGGCGCTGGTCTGAGCCGGTACGCTGCTCATTCGGCATTCCCCTGCTTTTCCTTGTCGAGCCATTCCCCGAGGGCCGCGACGACGTCGGCCACCACCCGGTCGTGCGGCGCCTCGTGCGAGTCGATGGTCAGGTCCGCCAGGGCATAGACCGGGTGGCGGATCTCCATGAGCCGGCGCATGGTGCCTTCCGGGTCGGGATTGCGCAGGAGGGGCCTGGTGTCGCGCTTGCGGACGCGGCGCATGAGGATGTCGAGATCGGCCTTCAGCCACACCGAAATGCCGTGCTCGGCCACGTTCTGACGGGTTTCCTCGTTCATGAAGGCTCCGCCCCCGGTGGCCAGCACCATCGGGCCCTCCTGGAGCAGGCGCGCGATGACGCGGCGCTCCCCGTCACGGAAATGCTCCTCGCCGTGGATGGCGAAGATGTCGGGGATCGTCATGCCGGCGGCCGCCTCGATCTCGTGATCGGCGTCGCGGAACGGCAGTTTGAGCGTCTGGGCCAGTCGACGGCCCACCGTGCTTTTTCCGGCGCCCATGAGGCCGACGAGCACAATCGACCGCGCGCCGAGCTGGCGGCTGATGGGATGGCCGCGCCGGCTGCCTTGCGTCTGCTCGCCGGCTTCATCGAGCGGATTGAAGCGGCTGATGGTGTTCATTCCCCTGTCCTAGCACGGGGTTCCGGCTCTGTCACAGGGAGCTTACCGGGTGACGGGCGGAAGAGTCGCTTAAGGTTAGGTCTTGCCTTTGCGGTCCATGCATGGTTCTACCGAGGTAACGTTCAAAGAGGATCCCGTGCCCACTCTATTCCGGTTTCTGTTCGTCGTTGCCATTCTGGCGGGCTTAGGGTTTGCCGCCATGTTCGCGCTGGCAACCCTCGTCAATCCGGAGCCGCGCGAGATCACGGTGCCGGTTCCCACCCAGCGCTCCCCCTCGTCCTCATGAGCGGCGCGCGCCAAGCCGGCCTTTTCCTGGATATGCTCGCCGCCGAGCGTGGCGCTTCCAAGAACACGCTCGAGGCTTACAGGCGCGACCTCGACGATTATCTCGGCTTTCTCGACGAAACGGGCGTTCAGCCCGGCAGCGCGACCGCCGCCACCATCCGGAGCTTCATGGCAGGCCTCGAGGAACGGGGCCTGAAGGCCACGTCCGCCGCCCGCAGGCTCTCGGCCGTTCGCCAGTTCCACAAATTTCTGTATGTGGAAGGCTATGCTCCCGCCGACCCCACGGCCGCCGTGTCGGCCCCCAAGCGGGGCAGGGCGTTGCCCAAGGTTCTCTCCGTCGACCAGGTCGATCGCCTGTTGAGGGTGGCGCACGAGGGCGTCTCCCGGCCGGAGGCCTCGCCCGCCGAGCGCCTGCGGGCTGCCCGGATGGCCTGCCTGCTGGAGCTGCTCTACGCCACGGGTCTGCGCGTCTCGGAACTGGTTTCGTTGCCGCGCAGCGCGGCCCGGACCCGCGAGCGCTTCCTGGTGGTGAGGGGCAAGGGCGCAAAGGAGCGCCTCGTGCCCCTCACCGATGCCGCGCGGGATGCGGTGCGCGCCTATGTCGTGCTGCTGGAGGAACAGGGCAGGGCCGTGGGGCCGTGGCTGTTCCCGGCCGAAAGCGAAGCCGGCCATCTCACCCGTCAGGCCTTTGCGCGGGACCTGAAGGCTGTCGCATCCGGCGCGGGCCTGCGCGCCGACACGATCAGCCCCCACGTGCTGCGCCATGCCTTTGCGAGCCACCTGCTCCAAAACGGCGCGGATCTGCGCGTGGTGCAGGAGCTGCTCGGCCATTCCGACATCTCGACCACCCAGATCTACACCCATGTCCTGGACGAGCGCCTGAAGAGCATGGTGCGCGATCTGCACCCGCTGGCGTCGACCTGAGGCGGCAACGTCATTCCCAGCGCGCGCCAAGCCTGCGGTGCATCGCCTCCGGTGCATCCCCGGCGAGCCCAAGGCGAGGGAAGGGGGCCACCCGCACGCTCTGCCCGACGGCTTCCCTTCCCCTGCAAGGGCTTTGCCCCCTCCGGCCGGGAATGAGCCTGAAGCCAATTACCCTCTCTTCAGCAGGAACACGCCCTGGTAGCCCAGCAGGTTCCAGACCCACCAGGGCAGGCTCACCTGCATGGGCTTGCCGCCGGCATTCAGGGCGACCGCCTTCTCCATCTGCGCGCCGACCTCGCGGCACAGCTCGACGAAGTCGCGGATGGTGCAGAAGTGGATGTTGGGGGTGTCGTACCAGGAATAGGGCAGGTTCTCCGTCACCGGCATCCGTCCCCGCAGCGCCAGATCCACGCGCACGCGCCAGTGGCCGAAATTCGGGAAGGACACGATGGCGCGGCGGCCGATGCGCAGGAGATGCTCGAGCACCACGCGGGGCTGGCGCGTCGCCTGGATCGTCTGGGAGAGGATCACGTAGTCGAAGGCGTCGTCGGGATAATCGGCGAGGTCCGTGTCCGCGTCGCCCTGGATCACCGGAAGTCCCTTGGCCAGGCAGGCATTCACCCCCTCGCGGGACAGCTCGATGCCGCGTCCGTCCACGTTCCTGCGCTCGCGCAGGAGCGAGAGCAGCGCACCGTCGCCGCAGCCCACGTCCAGAACCCGGGAGCCCGGTTCGACCATGTCGGCGACCAGCAGGAAGTCGAGACGGTGGCCGGTGAGCGTGTCCGTGGTCGGCACGGCGAGACTGGGCGCCATCACGCGATCCCCCGCACCCGTGCGGCCGCGTCGATGAAGCCGCAGGCCGCGGCGAACATTTCAGGCTCGTCGAGCAGGAAGGCGTCATGGCCCTTGTCGCTCTCCACCTCCACGAAGGCGACGGAGGCGGCAGCCGCGTTGAGCGCATGGACGATGGCGCGCGAGTCCGATGTGGGGAACAGCCAGTCGGACGTGAAGGAGATCACGCAGAAGCGCGTGGCCGAACCCTTGAAGGCTCTGGCGAGCGAGCCGTCATGTTCGGCGGCGAGGTCGAAATAATCCATGGCGCGCGTCACGTAGAGATAGGAATTCGCGTCGAACCGCTCGACGAAGGAGATGCCCTGATAGCGCAGGTAGCTCTCGATCTGGAAATCGGCGTCGAAGGAGAAGGTCGGCGCACTGCGGTCCTGGAAATTGCGCCCGAATTTCCGGTGCAGGGCGATCTCGGACAGATAGGTGATATGGGCGCCCATGCGGGCCACCGCGAGGCCCTTGGACGGACGGGTGCCCTCGAGCAGGTAGCGCCCGCCCCGCCAGTCGGGGTCGGCCATCACGGCTTGGCGGCCGACCTCGTGGAAGGCGATGTTCTGGGCCGAGTGGCGGGCGGCGGCCGCGATGGGAAGAGCCGCGAAGACCCGGTCAGGGTAGCTCGCCGCCCATTGCAGCACCTGCATGCCGCCCATGGAGCCGCCGATCACGCAGAACAGGGTCTCGATGCCGAGCCTGTCGAGGAGGGCGGCCTGCGCGCGCACCATGTCGCGGATCGTCACGACGGGAAAGTTCAAGGCATAGGGCTGGCCCGTCGCAGGATCGGTGGAGGCCGGGCCCGTGGTGCCCATGCAGCCGCCGATCACGTTGGCGCAGATGACGAAGAAGCGGTTCGTGTCCACCGGCCGGCCCGGGCCGACCATGGTCCGCCACCAGCCAGGCTTGCCCGTCACGGGATTGTCGTTCGCCACATGCTGGTCGCCGGTGAGCGCATGGCAGATCAGCACGGCGTTCGACCGGTCGGCATTGAGCGTGCCGTATGTCTGGTATGCGATCTGCCAGGGAGCGAGCGCGATCCCGGCATCCATCATCAAAGGCTCGTCCGCACCGAAGCGCATGACAAGGCTCGACGGATCGTCGGCTTGGCTTCGCGCTTCCAGGGAGAGGGAGGACAAGGTCATGGATCCGTCAGTCTCGTTCGGTTTTCCGAACAACGGGTACTTCGGACGGATCGAGCCGTCAACGAACATGAGGTCTCCCTCGGGCTGCCTCCGTCATGGCCGGGGATGACAAGCGGCTGCAAACGGGCCAAAGAAGGCCCTGAGAGTTCCGGATTGAAACCATGACCAGCGAGAAGCCCGTCCCGTCCCTTGCCGAGCTGCGCCAGGAGATCGACCGCATCGACGAGGCGATGCACCGTCTGCTCATGGAGCGCGGCACGATCATCGACCGGCTGATCGAGTCGAAGAAGGCGTCGGAGACCGGTCTGAGCTCCGCCTTCCGCCCGGGCCGCGAAGCCTCGATGATGAAGGCGCTGGCCGAGCGCCACGAGGGCCTGCTTCCGCTCGACACGGTGGAGAGCATCTGGCGGGTGATCATCGGCACCTTCACGTACGTGCAGTCCAATTACGCGGTCCACGCGGACGTCTCGGGCGGCGATGCGCCCATGCGCGACTCGGCCCGGTTCCATTTCGGCTTCACGGTGCCTTACGTCACCCATCCGAGCGCGGCCGCCGTGATCGAGGCGGTGGCCGGTTCGAAGGGAGATCTCGGCATTTTCCGGCTCGACCAGGGAGCCACCAGCGGCGCCTGGTGGCGGACGCTCGCCGAGAGGGACCGTCCGAAGATCATCGCGCGCCTGCCCTTCATCGAGCGGCCGGATCATCCGGCGGGCACCCCGGTCTTCGTGATCTCCAAGCCCCTCACCGACGCCGCCGTGCGCGACGTGGTGCTCTACGCGGCCCAGTTCGAGCGCTGGCACCGGGGGGCGAACGAGGCGCTGACGCAGCTCGGCGGCGAGGTGGTGGCGAGCGCGGCCGACGCCAGCGGCCTGTCCGAGCTGATCGCCGTGCCCGGCACGATGGCGGCCTCCCGTCTCCAGAAAGAGCTGACGGAGGCCGGCGCGAGCCTCGTCCAGCTGGCGGAAGTCGGAAGCCATGCCGAACGTTTCCACGTGAAATGATCGCGAAGCTGCCAGCGCATCGTGCAGAAAAGTGGATCCGGTTTTCTGCCTCAACGATGCGCTGCTCAAGAGTGGAGCATCGGACCCAAAAGTGGATTCCACTTTTGGGTCCGATGCTTTAGAGCATGTCCCGGCGAAGTGGGTACCGGTTCGCCGATGAGGACATGCTCCAAAATCGAAAAATTCCCATTCGCAACTGATTGTGTAGGAACCTGTCCATGTCCGCTCGTCCCGAACCCCGTCCCGGCGTCATGAAGATCGAGGCCTATGTGCCCGGCAAGAGCGCCGCCTCGGGGGGCTCGAAGATCTACAAGCTCTCCTCGAACGAGACGCCCCTCGGACCCTCGCCGAAGGCCGTGGAGGCGGTGCGGAACGCCGACCATCTTGAGCTCTATCCCGACGGCTCCGCCACTAGGCTGCGCGAGGCGATCGCCGCGAAGTACGGCCTCGATCCGAGCCGGATCGTCTGCGGAGCGGGCTCCGACGAGCTTCTGGCGCTCATCACCCATGCCTATGTGGGACCGGGCGACGAAGGCATCTTCACCCAGCACGGCTTCCTGGTCTATCGCATCGCGATCCTCGCCGCCGGCGGCACGCCGGTGGTGGCCGAGGAAAAGGATTACCGCACCGATGTCGATGCGATCCTCGCCAAGGTGACGGAGAGGACGAAGATCGTCTTCCTGGCCAATCCCAACAACCCGACCGGCACCTACATTCCCTTCGACGAGGTGAAGCGCCTGCATGCGGGGCTTCCCTCGCATGTGGTGCTGGTGCTCGATGCGGCCTACGCGGAATACGTGCGCCGCAACGATTACGAAGCGGGCCTCGAGCTCGTCGCCACCGCGGAGAACGTGGTGATGATGCGCACCTTCTCGAAGATCTACGGCCTTGCGAACCTGCGCATCGGCTGGATGGTGGCGCCCGCCCATATCGTCGACGCGGTGAACCGCATCCGCGGCCCGTTCAACATGAACGGCCCGGCCATGGCGGCCGGGATCGCGGCGGTCCAGGACGACGCCCATCTGGCGAAATCCGTCGAGCACAACGAGCAGTGGCTCGCCTGGCTCACGAGAGAAATTGAGGCGCTGGGCCTGACGGTGACGCCGAGCGTCGCCAATTTCCTGATGATCCACTTCCCCGACGAGCCGGGCCGAACCGCTAAGGATGCGGATGCCTTCCTGTCCGGGCGCGGCCTGATCCTGCGCCGGATCGATTCCTACGGCCTGCCGCAGGCCCTGCGCCTGACCGTGGGCAGCGAGGAGGCGAACCGCCTCGTCGTCGAGGCCCTGCGTGACTTCATGAAGGGCGGCAACAATGCCTGAGCGCCTTGGCCCTCCTCTCGAGAAGCCGCTTTTCGACCGGGTCGCGCTGATCGGCCTCGGCCTGATCGGATCCTCGATCGCGCGTGCCGTCAAGCATCTCAATCTGGCCGGAGCCGTCGTGGCGGTCGACCGCAGCGAGGATGTGGCGGCGCGGGTGCGCGAGCTGCGCATCGCCGATGAGGTGACCACCGACGTAGTGGCGGGCGTGACAGGCGCGGACCTCGTGATCCTGTGCGTGCCGGTGGGCGTGTGCGGCGCCGTCGCCGAGGCCATGAAGCCGGGGCTGAAGTCCGGCTGCATCGTGTCCGACGTGGGCTCCGTCAAGGCCTCCGTGGTCGCGCAGGTCCAGCCGCATCTGCCCGCCGGCGTGCATTTCGTCCCCGCGCACCCGGTGGCCGGCACGGAGCATTCGGGGCCGGATGCGGGCTTTTCGACGCTCTTTCACAATCGCTGGTGCATCCTCACGCCGCCGGACGGCGCGGACGAGAGCGCCGTCGAGCGCGTGCGCGCCTTCTGGGCCGCCATGGGCTCGAACGTGGAGATCATGAGCCCGCAGCATCACGATCTCGTGCTCGCCATCACGAGCCATGTGCCGCATCTCATCGCCTACAACATCGTGGGCACGGCCGCGGATCTCGAAACCGTCACCCAGGGTGAGGTGATCAAGTTCTCCGCTGGCGGCTTTCGCGACTTCACGCGCATCGCGGCGTCCGATCCCACCATGTGGCGCGACATCTTCCTCCACAACAAGGAGGCGGTGCTCGAGATGCTGGGCCGCCTCAACGAGGATATCGCGCTGCTCGCGCGCGCCATCCGCTGGGGCGAGGGCGACAAGCTGTTCGATCTCTTCACCCGCACGCGGGCCATCCGGCGCGGCATCATCTCGTCGGGCCAGGAAACGCCCGAGCCCGATTTCGGCCGCCGGCGCGAGGACAAGGCGTAATTCAGGAGCTTCGTTCACCGTCACGGCCGGACTTGATCCGGCCATCCACGTCTTGAGAACTACTGCGCATGGAGACGTGGATCCCCGGGACAAGCCGGGGATGACGAAGTGAGGAGTGGAAGGCCACCCTCAATAAAGCGGCTGCAGCCGGACGTTTGGGATCACGAACGGCCCCATGGCGAGAAAGCCGTTGTTGAGGGTGAGCGGGGGAAGCGGCGAAAGCTGCGGCTGACCGCTGTTCCTGTCCTGGGCGCGCGGGTTCTGCCCGAGCAGCGCGCCGAGCAGGGCGCCGCCCGTGCGGCTGCCGGTGATGTTGCCGATGAGGCCGTCGAGGCCGGCGGCGGCCACGCTGAGCTGGCCCGCGGGACGGTGCTCTTCGTCGAGGGTGAGGGTGCCCTTCGCTTCCAGGCGGCGGGGGCCCTTGGCGACCGAGAGCATGAGCACGTCGAGCCTGCCACCGGCGCCGCGCCAGCGCTCGAGCTCTTCCGCCAGGGGGCGGCCCTGAAAGCCCGCGGTCTGGGTTGCTGTCACGTCCGCATTCAGATCGGTGAGCTCCGTGCCGCCGATGAGGCCATCGAGCATGGGAAGGCTCGCCTGCCTTACCGAGAGCGCCGCGTCATAGGCCTTTTCGGACGCGCGCGATGGGTTGGGGCGCAGATGCAGCTCCAGGCGTTGGCCCGAGCTCGCGACCTCCTGCGGCAGGAGGCCCGTCACGGTGAACTTGGGGCCGTTCGCGGCCAGGGAGAGGCGCTGGAGCCCGGTTTGCGAGACGTGGATGCTCGCCTGCAGCAGATCCCACCGCCCCTGCACCGTCACCCGCCCGTCGGTCACCCGCAGGGGACCCGCAACCTCGGCGATCACGAGGCGTGGCTGATAGACCTGCGCGATGGCTTCCGTCCGGCCGAAAGACGCGTTCACCGCACCCTGCTTCAGCGTGAGCGTGTTGCAGACGATCTCGACGCGGAAGGGATAGCCCCCGATGGTTCTGTCGGTGCAGGTCCATTGCCGGCCGCCGCGCGCCTCCGCGGCAAGCCACGCATCGAGCGTTTCGGCCGTACGGTTCCGGATGAGGAACCAGGCCACGCTCCAGGCAATCGCGACGAGAAGCAGCAGGACAAACGGCGTGTAGAGCCAGAAACGGCTGTGGCGCCGGCTTTCCGCTGGAATGGCCTCAGCCATGCGAGATCTCCTGTTGTGCTGCCGCTTCCTAACTGGTAGCGCCCCGGAGGAAAAGCGGTCTCAGCTTTTGCGTCGATGCGGGCGCTGCTTAAACGGCAAAGCGGGCAAGGTTCGGGCATGGCAACAATGACGGACGGATCGGGGGACCTGTGGGTTTTCGGCTACGGCTCTCTCATGTGGAGGCCGGGCTTTCCCTTCGTCGAGCGCCGCCATGCGCATCTCTACGGCTATCGTCGCGCGCTCTGCGTTCTTTCCCATGTGCATCGTGGAACGCCCGAGAATCCGGGTCTCGTGCTCGGCCTCGACCGGGGCGGACGCTGCCACGGCGTCGCCTTCCGGGTCGCGAAGGAGGAGGCTCAGGCGACCGTACACTACCTGCGCGAGCGCGAGCAGGCGACGAGCGTCTACTTGGAGCGGCACCTGCCCGTGCGGCTCGACGACGGCCGCGCCGTCACGGCCCTGGGCTACGTGGCCGATCGCAAGCACAAGCAATACGCGGGCGCGCTCTCCTTCGAGGAGGTGCTGAGGCTCGTGCGGCAGGGGAAGGGGATTTCCGGCGCCAACCCGGATTACGTGCGCTCGACCCATGAGCACCTTCTCGGCATGGGGGTGGTCGATCCGCTGATGACGAGGATCGTCGCGGCGCTCGATCAGGAGACCTGATCCGCGTCCTCGCGCAGGTCGGCCAGGATCTCGCGGCGGCGGGCTTCCGTGTCGGCCAGGCGGTGGATGTGCAGTTCGGTCGCGCCGCGTTCCCGGACCCGGTCGAGCCAGCGCGTCCGAGGCTCCTTGTCGGGGGTGCCGCCCGCGAGGGCGGAATCGACCACATGGGCGGTTCCGGTGTCGTCGCGATGGACGGCCAGGATCACCGCGTCGGTCACCTCCAGCAGCTCCTTGAGGTCCAGCGGATGCACGCCCACGATGTAGCGGCGGCCCGACAGCCCGCGCCATGAACTCAAGGTGGGGGAAGAGCGAAGCCCCGCCGTTGCCTTCAAGCGTTCCTCGCGCACGCCAGCCCTCCGCATCCGGTCGTTGCGGAGGTCCCGCATGGCCGTGTTCCAGGATATGGTCCGTTTGTTCGCCATATGTTCTTATATGTAGGAGGCCCGGGGCGACTCGTCAAGATCCGAGAAAGCTTAGCAGTATCAGATATTTGAAGCCGAGGTGACGGGTGCGGGCGACGAATCGCCGAGACCGAGCTCGCGCCGGCCCTCCGCCAGCAGCCTGTCGGAGGCTTCCTCGATATTGTCCTGCATGCGCTTGAAGAAGGCCTCTCGGGCCATGCCGGGGGCGATCGGGTCGAGGATCTCGATGAGGATCGTGCCCGGGCGGCGGATGAACTGGCGCCGGGGCCAGTAGAGGCCGGAATTCAAGGCCACCGGGACGCAGGGAAAGCCCAGGTTTTGGTAGAGATGCGCGACCCCGTACTTGTAGGCGGCCGGCGCTCCGGGCGGCCGGCGGGTTCCCTCGGGAAAAATGATGATCTGGCGGCCGTGCTGGGCTTCTTCCCGGGCTCGCGCCGTCATCTGCACGAGGGCCTGCGAGCCTGCCCTGCGGTTCACCGGCACGCAGCGCGCCTTGCGCAGGTACCAGCCGAACAAGGGGATCCACATCAGCTCCCGCTTCAGGATGAAGGCGGGGTCGTCGAAGATCGTCACCAGCGCAAAGGTTTCCCACAGGGATTGGTGCTTGGCCGCCACGAGAGCGCCGCCCGGGGGGATCTTGTCCGCTCCCCGAATCTCGACTTTCGTCCCGGCGACGACCCGCAGCAGCCAGAGGGACGAGCGCGCCCAGACCTGGACGAGGCGGATGAACGCCCGGCGCGGCACCAGAGAGGCTGGGATCAGGATGATCAGCCACAGGACGAGGTTGGCGTAGAAGGCGACGTTGAACAGCAGGGAACGGACGAACAGCATGGCTTCGTGGAAAGGAAAAAGCGGAGCATGAGGCTCCGCGAGTCGGTCTACCTTAGAGCATCGTGCGGAAAAGTGGATCCGTTTTCACGAACGTGGCCCCCGGATCCGCCCGAGCGATGCTCTAGCGCGCGGTCGCTTCCGCATGCGCCTGCTGGCTGGGAGCGCCGCCGCTGATGATATGGGCGACCGAGGAGCGCTCCGGGTCGTCCTCGAAGCGCGTGCGCACCCAGACGGCCAGGAACTTCAGGTATTCCGTGACGAGGATCTTGGCTGTCCCGGGATTGCGCCACCAGTCATGGGGATCGATGGTCGCCGCGACCGGATAGGGGATCTTCTGCAGGTTCGGCAGAGCATGGTCGAGTTCCACCAGGGTCCGGGGCATGTGGTAGTTCGACGTCACGATGATGATGGTGTTGAACCCGTTCCGCTCCGTCCAGCGGCGCGTCTCGATGGCGTTGCCGATGGTGTTGCGGGCCCGGTAATCCAAGTCCACGCAGCACTCGAAGAGCTGTCGCTGGCCGGGATTGAGGCGGGAAATCTGCTCCCGGCTGGTCTTCTCGTTGACGCCGGAGATCAGGAGGCGCTTGGCATAGCCCTTCGCCAGAAGATCGATGGCATCGCCGATGCGCTGGGCGCCTCCGGTCAGGGCCACGATGCCGTCAGCGCGCGTCTCGGGGCTCTGTTCGGAACGGTCGAGGCTGTAGACGAAGGCGAGAAAGCCGAGGAACCCGGCCAGGCTAAGGGCGGCAAAGCCCCAGAACCCGGCGCTCAGGAGCCGCCGGATCGGGGAGTTTTCAGTAGGACGCGCCGGATCGCCATGCATCGACCATCGCCAGCCCAGGGCTTCGGTGGTATCCATGTCGCTCGGCGTCACCCAAGATTGCGTTCGCGAGGTCATCTTGGGTGATGATAGGGGTGAATGCGGCAATGGAGAGGCAGCCCTCTTGATCCACGGGTAACCCAGGATCAACCATTTCCGTTAAGAAAACGTCTCACCGTCAGCCGCGACACGATGCCCGTAATCAGCGCCACCAGGAGCGCGATCAGGACGACGACCAGATAGCCCGTCCAGCTGATGCTGAAGGCCCCGAACAGGGCCTCGATCTGGTCGCCCGCCGGGCTCGCGCGCCAGGAGCGCGTGACCAGGCCCAGGACGGTCGTGAGGGCCAGGGCCGCGCCCGCCCCGACGGCGCTGCCGCGCAGGCCGAGCTTGAAGAAGCGGCGCTGGAACTCCCTGGCGATGAAATCGTCGTTGGCCCCCACGAAATGGAGCACTTCCACCACTTCCTTGTTGCCGGCCATCGCGCCGCGCGTAGCGAAGATGACCGCGAGGCCCGCCGCGACCAGGACGAGAGTGACGAGGAAAATGCCGGTGCCAATGATCGTGTTCGCCATGGTCGAGAGTCGCGACACCCAGAGCGCGTGATCGTCCAGCGTCGCGCCGGGAACGTCCTTCTGCAGGCTCTGCCGCAACGGCCCGAAATCGGGCCGGGCATCCTCCTTCAGCTTGATGACAATCAGGCGCGGCACGGGCAGGTCCTTGAAGTCGAGGCCGCTGCCGAGCCACGGCTCGAGGAGGCGCTCCGATTCCTCCTTCGTGAAGGCCTGCGCCTGCTCGACGCCCGGGGTCTGGCGGGCCAGCGTCACGGCCCGGGCGACGTCCTCGTCGATGGCGCGCTTGGGATTGGGCCGGATCTGGATGGTCACCTCGCGGGCGATCTCCGAACGCCACTGCGCCGAACTGGCGGCCACCAGCTCCGCGCCGCCCGCGCAGAGCGCGGCCAGAAAGGTGAGGATCGCGATGACGGCCGCGAGCGCCTGCCCTCCGGCCGAATCCACGGGCACGAGCGGCGCGTTGCGGCTCAAGGAAGCGGGCAGCGGACGCCTGTCGTTTCCTTTCGTCTTCTGTGGAGAGGCCTTCCTCAGATAGGGCTGGGGCGCACTCATCCGGCTCACTCGTCGATATGCAGCCGGCCGTCGCCGAGCACGAGACGGCGCACGTTGAGCTGGTCCATGAGGCTGAAATCGTGGGTGGCGATGACCACCGACGTTCCGAGCCGGTTGAGTTCGATGAACAGGCGCAGCAGCCGCCGGGCGAGGGAGGGGTCCACGTTGCCGGTGGGCTCGTCGGCGAGCAGAAGGTCGGGACGCACGATCAGGGCGCGGGCGATGGCCGCGCGCTGCTTCTCGCCGCCGGAGAGCACGGGCGGCAGCATGTGCATGCGGTCGCCGAGGCCCACCCAGCGCAGCAGTTCCACGACCTCGGCGCGATAGCTCGACTCGTCCTTGCCCTGGACGCGAAGGGGAAGGGCGACGTTCTCGTAGGTCGTCAGGTGATCGAGCAGGCGGAAATCCTGGAACACCACGCCCATGCGCCGGCGCAGGCCCGTCAGCTCGTCCTTCGAGATCCTCGAGACGTCCTCGCCGAACAGGGAGATCAATCCGCGGGTGGGCTTCACCGAGAGCAGGATGAGGCGCAGCAGCGTGGTCTTGCCCGCGCCTGAGGGACCTGTGAGGAACTGGAAGGAGTGGGGCTCGATGGAGAAGGTCAGGTCGCGCAGGACCTCGGGCCCCATGCCGTAGCGCACGCCCACATTCTCGAAATGCACGGACGGGACGCCCGCGCTTCCATCGAATTCCTCGTCGTAATAGGCTCTCACGCGCGCCTGAAACCTCCTGGAGAAGCCGGAGAAGCAACGGATCCGGGAGGTCCGTCACGGGCGATTCGCCCTGTTATCGCCCGATTATGGTTAGCAACCCATAAACTTGCGGGGTGACGACGGAAAGCGAAGCGGTCGCGGGACATTGCCGCAGGATCGCCTTCAGAGGCCTTGAGGCTCCCGATTTGCCGGAAAAATCGTGAAGTCCGTTTGACTTCCTGGCTCCGCCATGGTCGTGAAGGGAGCGACCATTGATTGCTGAATTTGCTGGACTGATCGACGATGACCGCTGCTCACCGTATCCGGGTTCTTTTCGACGAGGACGCCATCGCCAGGCGCAACGAAGCCCTGGCGCAGGACATCGCGAATTCCAAGCCTGAGAACCTGCTCGTCGTCGCCGTTCTCAAGGGCAGCTTCATGTTCGCGGCCGATCTGATCCGCGCCCTGCACCGGGCCGGTCTCGCGCCGCAGGTGGAGTTCGTGCATCTCTCCAGCTATCTCGACGGCACGGTTTCGACCGGGCAGGTCACGATCCTGCGGGACGTGGAAAGCGACGTGCGCGGCCGCGACGTGCTGCTCGTGGACGACATCCTCGAATCCGGCCGCACGGTCACCTTCGCCAAGGACCTGCTGATGGCCCGCGGCGCCAAGAGCGTGAAGACCGCCGTTCTCCTGGAAAAGCCCGGCAAGCGCGCCGTGCAGATCGAGCCGGATTACGTGGGCTTCACCTGCCCGGATGTGTTCGTCATCGGCTACGGAATGGACGTGGCCCATTCATACCGCCAGCTCCCGTTCGTGGGCGTTCTCGACCGCTACGACACCAATCCCGACCTGTTCGACAAGCCGGAATGATCAGCCGTTGAGCTGCCAGATCGCCCCGTTCAGGGCCGTGGCGAAGAGAACCCAGGCGAGATACGGCACGAGCAGAAGGGCCGCCAGGCGGTCGAGTGGCCAGAAGGCTCTGATCGTGGCCAAGATCGCGACGATCAGGGCGAGGATGACGATGAGGCCCGCCACCAGGCTGTGCGCACCGAAGAAGGCGAAGGACCACAGGCAGTTCAGGGCCAGTTGCACGAAGAATGCCATGATCGCGCCGGAGCGCCCGGGGCGATGCGCGGGCAGGGACAGGATGCGCCACAGCGCAACCGCCATCAGGGCGTAAAGCAGGGTCCAGGCCACCGGAAAGGCCCAGTTCGGCGGCGTAAAGTCCGGCTTTTCGAGACCCGCGTACCAGGTGGGGATGCTCGGTTCGGTCACGAGACTGCCCGCCACCGCGACAGCCACGACGGGCAGCACCGCAACCAGGAAGCGCCGGAAGGGCGGGGTTGCATGGCTGCCCGGCATGGTTTGCTCTGTCTGCATATCCGAAATCCCTTTATGAGGCAGGTCTCTTCATCTAAGTGGCGAAACCAGTCACGCTCTCGGAGGTTCCCCATGTCGTCGTCGCGTTCCCCCTGGTCGAAGCGCAGTCTGACCGCTCAGGCCATGGGCCGTGTGGATCCCATCACGAAGGCCGTGGTGCCGCCGATCCATGTGACGACCACCTATATCCGGGACGAGGACAATGCCTATTCGTCCGGCTACGTCTATGGCCGCCCGGACAACGCGACGATCCGCGAGGCCGAGGACGTGCTGGCGATGCTGGAGGAGGCCGAGGCCGGGGCTCTGCTGTTCTCCTCGGGCATGGCGGCGGCCACCGCCGTGTTCCAGGCGCTCGATCCAGGCGATCACGTAGTGGCCTCCAAGGTGATGTACTGGGCGCTGCGCAGCTGGCTGATGACGGAAGCCGTGCGCTGGGGCCTGGCGGTCGATTTCGTCGAGACGGACAATCTCGAGGCGCTCCGCGCCGCCGTGATCCCGGGCCGCACCAAGCTGGTCTGGGTCGAGACGCCCTCCAACCCGCTCTGGACCATCACCGACATCGCGGCCGTGGCCGAGATCGCCCATGCAGCCGGCGCCCGGCTGGCGGTGGATTCCACGACCGCTTCGCCGATCCACACGCGACCCCTGGGTCTCGGCGCCGACATCGTGATGCATGCGGCCACCAAGGTGCTCAACGGTCATTCGGACGTGGTGGCGGGAGCGCTCGCGGGCGCGAAGGCCGACCCGTTCTGGGCGAGGGTCGCCTCCATCCGCAAGATGCAGGGCGCGATCCTCGGCCCCTTCGAGGCCTATCTGCTCATGCGCGGCATGCGCACGCTCCATGTGCGCGCGGCCGCGCAGGCGAAAAGCGCGCTCGACCTCGCGCAGCGTTTCTCCTCGCACCCGAAGGTGGCGCGGGTTCTGTATCCCGGCCTGCCGCAGCATCCCGGTCATGACATCGCCGCGCGCCAGATGGAGGGCGGCTTCGGCTACATGCTCTCCATCCAGGTGACGGGCGGAGAGGCGGCTGCCATCCGGACCGCCGCGAAGGTGGGCCTGTGGAAAAGGGCGACCTCGCTCGGCGGCGTCGAGAGCCTCATCGAGCACCGCGCCTCGATCGAGGGCCCCGGCACCCCGTGCCCACCGGACCTGCTGCGCCTGTCCACCGGCATCGAGGACGTGGAGGATCTCTACCGCGATCTCGACGAGGCGCTCAGGGCTTCTTGATCCCTCACGGCCATTCCCCGCGGTCATCCCCAGCCTTGTGCCGGGGATCCCCGTCTTCAAATTGCACCGAAAAGAGTGTGGACGGCCGGGACACATCCCCGAGTCGAGTCCGGAGCCGCCAGGATCGTTGAGCCGGCTATCTTGATCCTGTCATAAAAGGTGTGCTCTCCTCGGATTAGGGAACATCGTTCCATCAGAGGAAGCCTTCTCATGACATCGTCGATCACCCGCCGCCGCGTTCTTCAAACCGGCGTCGCCACCGCCGCCCTCGCGGGCCTGCCGCCATTCGCCTGGGCCGCCGGTCCGGTGGTGAAGCTCCGCATCATGGAGACCACCGACCTCCACGTGAACGTCTTCCCTTACGACTATTATCGCGATGCGCCCGACGACACGGTCGGTCTTGCGCGCACGGCCACCCTCGTGAGGGCGGCGCGGGCCGAGGCGAAGAACAGCCTGCTGTTCGACAACGGCGACATCATCCAGGGCTCGCCCCTGGGCGATTACGTTTCCTATCGCAAGGGCATGAAGAAGGGCGACGTCCATCCCATCGTGGCCGCCATGAACACGCTGAACTACGATTGCGGCACGGTGGGCAATCACGAGTTCAATTACGGCCTCGACTTCCTGCAGAATGCGCTGGGCGCCGCGAAATTCCCGGTGGTCTGCGCCAACGCCATCAAGGCCGACGGCGAGACGCTCTACAAGCCGTGGATGGTCCTCAATCGTGAGCTCGTGGATGAATCAGGCGCCAAGCAGAGTCTGAAGATCGGCGTGATCGGTTTCGTGCCGCCGCAGATCGTGCAGTGGGACAAGGCCCATCTCGACGGCAGGGTCACCACCGTCGACATCGTCGATGCCGCGAACAGGCATGTGCCTGACCTGAAGAAGGCGGGCGCCGACATCGTCGTGGCGCTCTGCCATTCCGGCATCGCGGGCGGCGAGCGAAAAGGAGGCGAGGAGAACGCGGCATTGCATCTGGCCAAGGTCGACGGCATCGACGTGATCCTGACCGGCCACCAGCATTTCGTGTTCCCGGGCGGCAAGGAGTTCAACAACATTCCCGGCGTCGACGTGCAGAAGGGCACCCTGCACGGCAAGCCCGCCGTGATGGCCGGCTTCTGGGGCAGCCATCTGGGCTTGATCGACCTCGAGCTGACGAAGGAGGGAGATGCCTGGAAGGTGGCGAATTTCCGCACCGAGGCGCGCCCGATCTACGACCGGGTGGACCGTAAGGTGGTGGCGAAGGTGGATTCGGAGGCGGGTGTCCTCGCAGCCGCTCAGATCGATCACGACGCCACGCTCACATACGTGCGCGAGCCTGTCGGCAAGACCGCGGTGCCGATCCATTCCTATTTCTCGCTGGTGTCGGACGATGCCTCCGTGAAGATCGTGGCCGAGGCGCAGGCCTGGTACGTGGCCGATCAGCTCAAGGCCTCCGCCTTCAAGGACCTGCCGATTCTCTCGGCGGCGGCTCCCTTCAAGGCCGGCGGGCGCGGCGGCCCGAACTACTTCACCGACATCAAGCCCGGCCCGCTCGCCATCAAGGACATGGCGGACATCTACATCTATCCGAATACGATCCGCGTGGTGAAGGTCACGGGCGCGCAGGTGCGCGAGTGGCTGGAACGCTCGGCGGGGATCTACAACCAGATCGATCCCGCCAAGGGCGGCGAGCAGGATCTCATCAATCCCAAGTTCCCGGCCTACAATTTCGACGTGATCGCGGGCGTGCAGTACAAGATCGATCCAACCCAAGCCTCACGCTACGATGACAACGGCAAGGTCGTGAATGCCAATGCCCACCGCATCAAGGACCTGACCTACAACGGCAAGCCCGTCACCGACGATCAGCAATTCCTCGTGGTGACGAACAACTACCGCGCCGGCGGCGGCGGCAACTTCCCGGGCAACGACGGCACCACCATCGTGTTCGAGGCGCCCGACCTCACCCGTGATGCGATCATGCGCTATATCGTCGAGAAGAAGGAAGTTTCGCCGAAGGCGGACGGCTCCTGGTCGCTCGCCGTGCCTGCGGGTGTCACCATGACCTTCACGACCGGACCGAATGCCACCGCCTATCAGCCGGCGGGCATCAGGGTCGAGAAGATGGGCGATGCGTCCGACGGTTTCGTGAAATACCGCATCGTGGGCTAACGCGCTCTCACATGCGGTTCGAGCCGGCCGGGCAAGTCCCGGCCGTTGCCGTTCTCACAGCCGATGCGTCCTTATGCCCGTCATGGATCGACAAGACGGATTCATCCCGAGAATGAGGGGCTTTCCAGTATCCCTGCGCGGACGGGCATGCTCTTGATGCTTATTTGGGCATCGGGCAGCGTAAATCGCGGTTTATCCCTTTTTAAGCGATTCACGTTCGAATGGCATTACATAATCCGTCTGATTTGAGATTAAATTCTTTGCTGATCCATGACTTTCTGGCTTTGGAAAATTGCTGTCTTGCCGCCCCTGGTCCTCGGTTTTTCTTCGGTGGCCCATGCCCTTGAGGATGGCGGCGGGACCACGGCCGACGGGCCGGCCTGGTCGATCGACGATATCGCCGCGCGTCGCGTGCAGGCCCCCACCGTAACCTATTCTCTGAGCCGCACCCAGGCATGGGCGAACGGCCTCGTCGCGTCGCGGATGTCCGCCTTCACGCCATCCGGCGTCGACAAGGCGGTGGGAGCCAAGATGCAGCCGTTCCAGGACTGGAACTTCCTGATCGGCACGGAGCTGATCCGCAGCAGCGGCGAGAGCCGGTTTCTTTCGTCGAAGGCCATGTGGGAAACGTCCTGGTCGCAGGATTGGGAAAGCCTCGGCGGCCTTCGGGTCGTTCTCTCCACGACGGGCTCCCTCGACAATGCCCAGGCCGACTACCTTCAGTCGTTCAGCGGAAACTTGAACGTGCCTTTGGACCTGCCTCTGAACGCATGGGATCTGGAGTTCCGGCTGTCGCCCACCATGAATGTGGACATGTCGCAGGGATCTCTCACGTCGAACCTGATGTCCGAACTGGTGGGGAAGACGATACTCAGCTCCCATAATGCCGCCTTCCGATCGACACTCGACGTGTCGGTCGGCTACAGCATCGCGCCGGAGGCGCGACCTGCCGCATCGGCACAATTGCAGCTCACGATTTCGCCCAATCTTTGAAGCGATGCAGGTTTCCGTCAGGGGAGCGTGATGACGTCGTTGGCGGTGGGCAGCGGCGGTTCGGCGCTGAGGCGTCTTTGCTTGGCGGCGAGGATCGTCCCGTTCAGCTCGCCGCCGAACAGGAAGATCGCACCCAGCGTATAGAGGAAGATCAGCGCCACCATCGCGGTGGCGAGGCCGCCATAGGTGGAGGCATAGGCTGCCGGATAATAGTCGAGATACCAGCTGAACGCGAAGCCTCCGAGGAGCCAGAGGAACAGGGTCACGGCGACCCCCGGGACGACCGACCGAAGCGTACGGCGGCCGGCCGGGACGAGCTTGTGGGCCATCATCAGCCCGGCCACGATGATGAGCGTTGCGACGCCTACCCGCAGGAACCCGACCAAGGCGTCGAACGGCTGGAGAGCGGGCACCCAGCGCAGGATCCCGCGCCAGATGAACGGTCCGAGAACCACGAGCAGGGCCATGGCCATGAGCACGAAGGCGCCGCCGATCACGAAGGCGATCGATTCGAGCCGCGTCAGCCACCAGGCCCGGGTTTCGCGCACGTTGTAGGCGCGGTTCAGGCCAACCCTGAGGCTCTCCACGCCGCTCGATGCGAAGTAGAGGGTCAGCACCACGCCGAGGGTCAGCACGTCACCGCGCCGCCCGGTCAGGATGTTGTGGACCTCCCCGGCAATGGGGCCCGCGATCTCCTGCGGCCACGCTTCGAGGATGAGATCGGCCACTTCGTCGGCGAGGGTCCCGGTGCCGAACACGCTGGCCAGGGCCGTGACCAGGATCAGGAAGGGGAAGAAGGACGTGAGCACCGACAGCGCAATATGGCTCGCGATCGCCCAGGCATCGTGCAGCACGAAGCGGTTCATGGTGATCACAAGCAGTTCGAAGTAGAGGCGCAGTCGTTTCAAAAGCGGGGCTCCAGGCTGCTGGAGATGGTGAGGCGGAGGCGGTCGAGGCAAGGCCTGTCCCCTGGCCGCGGCAGAGACTTTGCCCGATCAGTCTTAAACGGCAACGGTCCCGTTCGTTCCGATCGGTCTTTTTGTGGATGACGAGCGCAGACCCGGTCGACCGGCGCGGTGACGCGATGTGCCCACTCCGCAGTTGTCTTTCGGCTGAAAACCTGTTCCTTCCAACCGATCCGAATGAATGCGCCGCGACTCGGCCGAAGGCTGGCCGGGTTCCGGCGCGCTGCTCCGCCCAGGCTTTTACCCATGCTCGCCCGCCTTGCTCCCCCGCTCTTCGTGCTCATCTGGGCGACCGGTTTCATCGTCGCGCGGATCGTGGCGCCCCATGCCGAGCCGCTGACGTTCCTGCTGGTGCGCTATCTGCTGGCGCTCCTGGTGCTCGGAGGCATCGTCCTGGCGGTGCGCGCCCCCTGGCCTCGGGATGGTCGGGAATGGGGGCAGGCCATGGTGGCGGGCGTTCTCCTGCACGGGTTTTATCTCGGCGGGGTGTTCTGGTCGGTGAAGCATGGCCTGCCGGCGGGCATCTCGGCCCTGATCGCGGGGCTTCAGCCCCTCGTGACGGCGGCTCTGGCCCAGCCCCTGCTCGGAGAGAAGGTCTCCGCCCGTCGATGGACCGGGATTCTCACCGGCCTTGCGGGCGCCTCCCTCGTGGTCGCGCCCAAGATCGGCGATGGAGGCGTGCCGCCTCTCGCTTTAGGGGTGTGCTTCCTGGGCATGCTGTCGATCACCCTCGGGACCATCTGGCAGAAGCGCACCGGCAATATGCTCGATCTGCGCATGAACGCTTTCGCCCAATATGTGGGCGCGGCCCTCGTCACGCTCCCGCTGGTGCTGCTGCTGGAAGAAGGACATATCGCACTCACGCTGCCGCTCCTGGGCGCCATGGCCTGGGCGGTGCTCGGCCTGTCGGTTGGGGCGATCGGGCTCCTGCTCTATCTCATCCGCCACGGCGCCGTCGTGGGCGTGGCGACCCTGCTCTACCTCGTGCCGCCGGTCGCGGCCCTCATGGCCTTCGTCCTGTTCGGCGAGACTCTGAACGGCGTGCAGATGATTGGAATGATCCTGGCCGCCCTAGGCGTCGCTGTGGCGAGCCGCAACTGAACCGGGCATGGAAAACCCCAGGCCGAGCGGCCTGGGGCGAGTGCATCCTGGAATCACTTCGTGATCTTCACGGAAACCGGGTCGCTGGCCGGAAAGGTTTCTTCCACACCCTCGTCGAGCTTCTCGTCGAGGGATTCCTTGGAGTTTTCCGGCAGCCTGTCGTCCTTGGGCTGCTTGGTGCCGGCCGACTTGTCCTGATTGTGAACCTTCTCGTTCATGCCGTGTCTCCGTAGGTTTGAGGAATCGCGTTACGGAAACAACGCGGCACAGCGGGCATCGATCCCAGGCTTGAGGAAAAGGCGCCGCTTTCGCGCCGCCTCGTCCGGTTCAGCGCTGGCCCTGCTGCTGGTTCACGAAATAGTCGAAGGGCAGCTCGGCGATGCGGAACCAGGTCAGCTCCTTCTCGCGGAAGGCGTTCCAATGGTCGAAGATCTTCTTGAACTTCGCATTGGAGGCTGCGATCTCGTTGTAGAGCTTGAAGGCTTCCTTGTAGCTCTGCTCCATCACGTCCTTCGGGAAGGCGCGAAGCTGCGCGCCTTGCGAGACCAGGCGGCGGATCGCCTCCGCGTTCTGCGCATCGTACTTGGCCATGCACAGCGCGTTGGCCTCCGCGCAGGCCGCTTCGAGAATGGCCTTGTAGTGGGCGGGAAGCGAGTTCCATTTGTCCATGTTCACATAGACGGACGGTTGCGCGCTGCCTTCCCAGAAGCCCGGATAATAATAGTATTTCGCAACCTTCACGAAGCCGAGCTTCTCGTCGTCGTAGGGACCGGAGAATTCGACGGCGTCCAGGGTGCCGCGCTCCAGCGCCGGATAGATGTCGCCGCCCGCGAGAACCTGCGGCACGACACCGAGCTTGGCCATGATCTGGCCGCCCATGCCGGCGATGCGCATCTTCAGGCCCTGCAGGTCGGCGACGGAATTGACCTCCTTGCGGAACCAGCCGCCCATCTGCGCGCCGGTCTGGCCGGCCGGGAAGGAGATGACGTTGTAGTCCTTCAGGAACTCGCGCACGAGTTCGAGGCCGCCGCCGAAATACATCCAGCCATTGTGCTGGCGCACGTTGAGTCCCCACGGCACGGAGGTGTCGAACATGAAGGTGGGGTCCTTGCCGATGTAATAGCTCGACAGGGTGTAGCCGCATTCGACGGTGCCGTTCTGCGTGGCGTCGAGCACCTGCAGGCCGCTCACGATCTCGCCCGCCGCGAAGACCTGGATCTGGAATTTGTTGTCGGTGGCGGCGGCCACGCGCTTGGCGACCATTTCGCCGGCGCCGTAAAGGGTGTCGAGGCTCTTGGGATAGCTCGATGCCATCCGCCAGCGGATTTCCGGCTGCGACTGCGCGATCGCCGGCGACGCGACGGCGCCTGCGGCTGCGGCGAGACCCGCGCCTTTGAGAACTTTTCTTCTATCCATGGGAGCTTCCTCGTCACTTTGCTTCGTAAAAGCCGATCGGGCTGAAACGATGCATAAAGCGGGAAGCTGTCCGCTGTCACTCCATCTTCCGTCTGACTTGCAGAATTGGATCAGGATGACGACGCAACGAAATCACCCTGGAGGCTTGCGCATCCAGGGTGAAAGGAAATTTGGTTGTCGCCGTCAGCGCTCTTCCGTCCCGCCCTTCGAGAGAGGACGCTGCTGCTGTCCGCCTCCGGCGCGGGCGGAGCGCTTCGGAGGCTTTTCGTCTCCCGTGGAGGACAGCGACTTCCCGCCGGATTGGCTCGCCGTCGGATGACCGCGCACGAGCGTGCCCTTGGGCACGTCCACCGCGTTGCCAGGCGCAGGCACGCGCTTGCGCGAGGCGGCTCCACCGCTCATGCCGGACGGGCCCGTCGCGCCCTCGGTTCTGGCGGGACGAGGCGCCGGGCTCTTGTTCGCGGTCGTCGACACGCCTTCGGCGATCTCCGCGTTCGACAGGGTGAAGCCGGCATCGTCGTCTTCCTCGTCCGGCACGTCCTTGAACGAGCGGATGCCCGCGTTGGAGCCGCTGGTCACGCGGCCGTCGTCCACGTGGTCGATGTCGAGGTCGGGATCGAGTTTCTTCGACGCGCCCATCACGCCTGTGGCTTTGGCCGCCGCACGCTTGGTGTTGCCGACGTCGTTGCGCTGAGTCGGGCCTGCGACGAAGTCATCGCCGCCTTCCTCCTGAACCAGTTCGTTCAGCACCTCGTCGACCGGCGGCTCTGGCGGGTTTCCGCGCTTGTCTCGCGCCATCGGATCATCCTCTTCTTGGTTCTTGGGCTTTCGTTCTCGGGTTTTCCGGCGGGCTTGGGAAAAGGCCCGCGACTCTTCAGGCAACGACCTGTCGCAAGAGGGGTTCCGGCCCCGCGGCGCAAACCGGCGGAGCCTGGAACTCTTTAGCGGCCAAGCTCCTTCTGCATCGCTTCGAGCATGGCGATGTGCTCCCTGATCTGCCCGCGGGCGAGCTTGGCGATGTTGGTCATCTCGCGGCTGCCCGAGTTCTGCAGATAGGTCTCCTGCAGCTTCAGCAGTCTCTGGTGACCTTGGATCTGGAGGGCGACGTAGTCGCGGTCCAGGGCTGCGCCGGGCTGGGCCTTCGACAGGCGCTCCATGGCGGCGGAATCCTCCTGGCTCAATTCCGGTGCGGTGGATGCGGAGGCCTGTGCGCCTGCCGTGGTCGAAGCCGTCGCGGCCGGATCGGCGAAGGAATGCAGAATGTCCGTCAGGTTGTTCTGCTCGCCGATCTCGAATTCCGCGAATTGCTTCACACGCGGATTCTGCGCCTTCGACAGGGCGAAGTTCGATTGTTGAAGCGAGACCGTGCTCAACGCGAGCGCCTGCTGAACGTATTGGCGGTCGGCTTGCGATTGCTGCTGGCCCTGCGCGGCGGGCGCGCTGTTGGCCTGGCCCTGGCGCATGGGCGTCTGGGTGTCCTGCGGCGCGCCGCCCTGTTGCGTGCGCTGCTGGCGCTGTTCGGCGCCCTGTCCGAGAGCCTGGCTGGGCTGCGTTTCGGTGGCCTGCGGCGTCACCGGATAGGGGATGGCCTGGTTCTGCTGCTGTGCGAAGGCCGGAAGGGCGAAGGCAACGGCGATTCCGGCGATCGTGAGATGGCGAGAGGACATGCGGATTCTCCTGCAAGGATCTGTCGTGGCGAACGCGCGCAGGAGAATTTTGTTCGCGGCTTCATCCAGGGAGGAACGAAGTCTGCTCACGTGCGTCCCTTGTGAAGGTGTCCCATGCAGTGAAGGAGTTGACATGCAGGATCGGACAACGCGCGCAATCATGCTGGCGGTGGCGGTGCTGCTCGCGGTGCTCGTGGTCCAGCCCTACGTGAACGGCTATCTCTACTCCGCGCGGGAGCCGCGGCCGGTCGCGGCGCGCGGCGATCTGTCGGAGCTGGAGCGTTCGACGATCCGCGTGTTCGAAACCGTGGCGCCCTCCGTGGTGCAGGTGGTCAGCGTGTCGCGTCAGGGCCCCATGACGGAAGCGGAGCCGTCCGGTTCGGGAACCGGATTCATCTGGGACGCGGCCGGGCATGTGGTGACCAACGAACACGTAGTGGCCAACGGCTCGGGCTTCGTGGTGCGTCTTGCCTCAGGCGAGGTCCTGCCCGCCGAAGTGGTCGGGCGTGCGCCCAACTACGACCTCGCGGTGCTGCGCCTCAACCGTCGCGGCGGTTTGCCCGCGCCCGTGTCGGTGGGCCGCTCGGCGGATCTGAAGGTCGGGCAGACGGCCTATGCCATCGGCAATCCGTTCGGACTCGATCAATCGCTCACCACCGGCATCATCAGCGCGCTCAAGCGGCGGCTGCCCACGAGCGGGGGGCGTGAGATCGCGGACGTGATCCAGACCGACGCCGCCATCAATCCCGGCAATTCCGGCGGGCCGCTGCTCGATTCCGCCGGGCGGCTGATCGGCGTCAACACGGCGATCTACTCGCCGTCGGGCACCAATGCCGGGATCGGCTTCGCGATACCGGTCGACGTGGTCAACCGGGTCGTGCCCGAGCTCATCCGCAACGGCCGCGTGCCCACCCCCGGCATCGGCATCCTGGCCGCCGACGAAACGGTGACGGCTCAGCTCGGCATCACGGGCGTGATCGTCGCCGGCGTGGCGCCGGGCTCGCCCGCGGAACGGGCCGGCCTGCGCGGGGTCGATCCCGCCGTCGGTGCCGTGGGCGATGTGATCGTCGGCATTGGGGACGAGCCCGTGCGGCGCCTGTCGGATCTCACCGACACCCTCGAGCGCACCGGAGCCGGTCGAACGGTCACGCTGAAAGTCATGCGCAACGATGCGACACGCAACGTCGAGGTTCAGGTGGTGGATATCGGGCAGGACACGCCGCGAGCTCGCAGGCCTTGAAGGTGCGGATCCGAGAACATTTATGTTGAATCTGCACGGCAACCATCCGGCCTGTGCCCCGTTAGCCCCCGAACCTCATCCAACGGAGGAGCGAATGAGTCCTGAAGGCGCCGAAAACAGCATTCTGGTGCAAAGCTCGAATGTCGACCTGGGCGATGTGTTTCCCGATTTCGCGAGAACCAATATCCGCCAGGTGGCCGGAAAATATTTCGGACGGCTGAGCAATGCTTCTGTGCATGTGACCCGCGAGGGCATCACCTACCGCTGCACGGTCAATATCCAGATGGGCGCGCTGAAGATGATGAGCGGCGAGGCCAAGAACAAGGACGTGTATGCCGCGTTCCGGCAGGCCCTGCAGAAGACGGCCAAGCAGCTTCGTCGTTCCAAGCGCGAGCTTCGTGAAGACAAGGCCGAGCGCCTCGACAAGGACATGCTCCTGCGAGAGGGCACGAGAGCACCCGCCCGCGACGAGGACGAGTTCCGCACGGCTGCGGAGTAGCGGTTTTCATTGATAAAAAAGGCCGGGCAGAACCCGGCCTTTCATGTATGAGGTGAGTGCTGCGGTTTAATTCAGCCGCACGCCTTCCGGCGCGCGCTCGGCAGCCTTCACCACGGTCCCGTCTCCGATCGTCAAGCCGATCGCTCCCGCATGCACGGGCACGGTCTCGCCGTCCTTGATCTCGCCGGCGAGGATGGCCTCGGCCAGCGGGTCCTGCACGTACTTCTGGATCACGCGCTTCAAGGGGCGCGCGCC
>NZ_SPJX01000583.1 GCF_004458765.1 Microvirga pakistanensis
CGTCAGGCTCGACCGACCCTCCGTCCGCACACGCCGCTGCCCTCCCGCGCCAAAGCCCGGGATCCGACAGCCAGCCTGTCCGGAAAAACACCGCCTCCTGCTCTCGCAAAAACGCGGGACGCGACACATAACCATTCCCCCGCACTTTGCAACCCCAAACCCAAGCCAAAAATAAAAGAAAACCCACCCAGACGGGCTTTACGGCAGCCTGGCTGAAGACGTGGGGAGGTCAGGGGAGACTTCACGGCTCGCCGAGCCGCGAGCGTTCACGAATGAGATGTCGTGACAGTCCTTGTGTGTACAAGTGACAGGAGGCTTTACACCCAGTTCCGCGAGAGCGAGCGCTGTCACGTGCCGCAGCGCAGGCCTCGAGCCGGAGCGGCAGGCCGGCGTCAGCCCCTCCCCTGCTGCTCGGCGGAGAGCATGTTGTCGTCCGGGGTCATGACAGCGCGGTCCCAGATCATTCACCTATTCTCACCAATGCTGCATGGCTTGAGGGTGCGAGCCTGTTCGATCCGGACTCGCTCTGATCCAATCGGCGGCGGAGACTCAATGTCTCGCCGCAGGAGTCGAAGCGCCGAAATACAGCTCCTTCAGGTCCTCGCCCGCCAGCAGCTCCGCAGCCGGGCCCGACCGGACGACGCGACCCGTCTCGAGAACATAAGCGTGGTGGGCATAGCGCAAGGCCAGGGCGGCGTTCTGCTCGGCCAGGAGGAAGCTCACCCCGTCCTGTTCATTGAGCCTCCTGATGATCTCGAAAATCTCCTCCACGATGACAGGTGCCAATCCCATCGAGGGCTCGTCGAGGAGCACCAGCGTCGGTCGGGTCATCAAGGCGCGGCCGATGGCCACCATCTGCTGCTCGCCGCCGGATACGAGACCGGCTTTCGTGCGCCGCCGTTCCTTCAACCGCGGGAACCAGGTGTACACCCGCTCGAGGTCTTCACCGATCCGCCGCCGGCTCGGTCGGCGAAGGAACGTTCCCGTCAAAAGATTCTCCTCGACGGTGAGCTGGGGGAAGACGTGACGGCCTTCGAGGACCTGAACGATCCCGCGCGCGACAAGAGCCGAAGGGTCAAGGGCAGCCGTGGATCGTCCCTGCCAGGTGATCGCGCCGCGGCTGAGCCGTCCGCGTTCCGACGCCAGCAGGTTGGAGATCGCCTTCAGGGTGGTGGTCTTGCCCGCGCCGTTGGCCCCGAGCAGCGCGACGATCGAGCCCTGGTCCACGCTGATCGATATGCCATGAAGAGCCAGGATGGATTGGCCGTAGACCGCCTCCACGTCTTGGACGCTCAGAAAAGTTTCGGTGTCGCTCATTGGGCCTTCCGCCGGATATTGCTCGTGTTGTGCAGCGGACCAACGGAGAGGCTTCGACCTGCCCGTTGGTCCATCTTCGGCTCGATGTCTAATTGACGGCTTCACTCCGGAGGGTGATGCCCTTCTCCTTGGCGTAGGCGGCGGCCCGCTCATAGATCAAGGGCAGAAGCAGCTCCCGGTCCGACCTGACCCAGCCGTCGCTCGCGACGTTCCATTTGGCGCCATCCCACTGCAGAACCTTGCCGGCGCCGCCGCCTTCATGGTCCTTGATCGACAGCTTCAGCGGCTGCTGCAATCCAACGGCGCCGATTTCCTGGAGCCGGGCATCGTCCAAGTTCAGATTCTCGAGTCCCCACTGAGCCTCCTCACCGTTGATCGGACGGGCGCCGAACTTCTTCTGCGCGGTGCGGATGGCCTCGACCGTGATGATCGCCTCATTGACCCCGGAATTGTAGTAGACGGAGCCGAAGCTCTTCAGGTCCTTCAGATCGCTGAGGCCCTTGTCGAGGATGTGCTCCTTGAGCTTCTTGTGAATCTCGAAGTCGGCGCCGGCCGGGAACGGCGTGATGGCGAGGTAGCCCTTCGCGACCGCTCCGGCCGGCCGGACGTCCTCTTCCGAGCCGGACCAGATGCCGCCGATCACGCGGTCAACCGGAAAGCCCACCTTCGCGGCGGTCTTGATCGCCACTGGGGTCATCACGCCCCAGCCGCGCAGGAAAACCCAATCGGGCTTGAGCTGCCGGATCTTCGCCCATTGCGCCGACTGATCGTTGCCGGGATGGGGCACCGGCACCTGGATATCCTCGAAGCCGTATGTTTTCGCGAGATGAGCGAGAGGCGTCTGCGTCTCCTTGCCATAGGGGCTGTCATGATAAAGGGTGACGATCTTCAGACCCTTCAGCTTGTCCTTTCCGCCTTGCTTTTCGGCAATGAAGTTGATGACGGAGGATGCCTCGCTCCAGAAGCTGAACACCACCGGGAAGGAGTAGGGAAACACACGGCCGTCGATCGTCTCGGTCCGCCCGTAGGCGAGGGTCACGAGCGGAATCTTGTCGGCCACCGACTTCTCGGTGAGCGCCTTCGAGATCGGATCGCCGTGGGGCAGGAAGATCGGCACCGGCGATCCGTCCTTGCCGGCCTTGACGCGCTCGTAGCACTCGACGCCCTTCTCCACGTCCCAATTGGTCTCGCACTCGTCCCAGAACAGCTTCACGCCGTTGATGCCGCCCTCGACCTCATTGACATAGCGGAAGTAGTCGATCGCTCCGGCCCAGACCGGGATCCCGCTCGAGGCGTATGCGCCGACACGGTATGTGGCGAGCGGAACATACTGGTTCTTCGCCTCCTGGGCAGGAGCAGGCTGGCTCGCGGTCAGCGAGAGAGCAAAGACGGCGAGCGCAACGGCTTGCCATGGTTTACGGAGGGACATGGACGATTCTCCATTCTTGAGGGTGATTGAGGGACGTCAGCGGGAAGCGATGGCTTGCAGCCGCCGCAGGAGCCGTCCAAGAAGGGCGGCCAGGCCATGGGGCTCCTTGATCAGGAACCAGATGATGAGCGCTCCGAAGAGCACCTTCTGGAAGTTCTCCAGTTGTCCGGCATCGATCGCGCCGCCGAACAGGCGGTCGGCCACGTGATCGATCAGGATGGGAAGAAGGGTGATGAACGCCGCACCGAGGACATTGCCGATCAGGCTTCCCAGGCCGCCGATGATGACGATGAACATCACCTGGAAGGACCGGTCGAGGTTGAAGCTGCGCGCATCCACCGTGCCGAGATAGGCGAACGCCCACAGCGCCCCGGCCAAGCCGCAGATCAGCGCACCGATGAAAAACGCACTCAGTTTTCCCTGCGCGACCGGGATACCGACGATCGCCGCCGCCGTGTCCATGTCGCGGATCGCCATCCAGCTCCGTCCCGTCTGGCTCCGCACGAGCTTCCAGGCGACAAGGGCCACGACGCTGACTGTCGTGAGCGTCAGGAGATAGCGCCCGACCGGGGTGTTGAGATCCTGGCCGAAAAGAACCAGCCGTGGCGCGGAGATCGATGTTGATGTGGAGTAGTTCGAAAACCAGCCATATTGGTTGAACATCCACTCGAGGAAGAACTGCGCCGCCAGCGTGGTGGCGACCAGATAGAAGCCCTTGATGCGTAGACTCGGAAGTCCGACGATCACCCCGACCAGGCCCGCGATCAGCCCTCCCGCCAGAAGACTGACTGGGAGCGGAAGTTCCGGAAGGCGCAGGAGAACGTTGTAGGTGGCGTAAGCCCCCACGGCCATGAATGCGCCCGTGCCGAGGGACGCCTGTCCGGCGTAGCCCATCGTGATGTTCAAGCCGAGCCCGGCAAGAGACATGATCAGAAAGGGAATGAGGATGGCGCCGAGCCAGTAATCGTTCCCCAGGAGAGGCACCAATCCGAAGAACGCCACGATCAATGCGCCGGTGAAGATGGCGGCGAGCGGCTTCGCATGGAGAAAGGTGGCAGACGAGGCCGCGAATTCAGCCGGTGCTTCAGAGACAGCGGACGAGGACATGGATCAAACCCTTTCGATGGCGCGCTCGCCGAACAGGCCGGCCGGACGGGCGAGGAGAAAGACGACGGCAAGAACGTAGGCAAACCAGGTCGAGACGCTGCCGCCCAGCAGCGGACCCAGGTAGATCTCGGCGAGGCTATCGCCCGCACCCACGATCAGTCCGCCGACGATTGCCCCGGCGATCGACGTGAAGCCCCCGATGATGAGAACCGGAAGAGCCTTCAACACGACGAAGGTCAGCGAGAACTGGACACCCTGGCGCGCGCCCCACAGCAATCCTGCGACCAGAGCCACGAACCCGGCGACGCCCCACACGATCCGCATCAGGACCTGCAGCCGAATGCCCACTGACAGCGCAGCCTGGGGATCGTCCGCGATGGCTCTCAAGGAGATGCCGATGCGCGTCTTGCTGAAGAGAAGGGACAGGACTGCGACAAGGAGGCCCGCGGTTGCCGCTGCGACGAGATCGAACTGGCTGAGCTGGATGGGGCCGAATTCGACCGGGACATCGAGGATGCCAAGATCAAGCTCGTGGACGCTCGCCCCCATGATGATCTGCGACAAACCCTCGATCACGAAGCTCAGGCCCAGGGTTGCCATGAACAGGGTGATCTGGGGCTGGTTGACGAGCGGGCGCAGGACCAGGCGCTCCACCGCGATGCCGATCATGATCATGATCGCGAGGCTCACGAGGAAGGCGAGCCAGAAGCTCAGTCCGTTCTCGGTCAGCGTGACGAAGGTCAACGCCGCGCAGAGAACCATGGCCCCTTGGGCGAAGTTGAAGACGCCCGACGCCTTGTAGATCAGCACGAACCCGATCGCCACGAGGGAGTACATCACTCCGGCCAGAAGGCCTCCAACGAGTGTTTCGACGAAGAAGCTCATGCGACACCTTCATGAACGGCACCGAGATAGGCCGCGATGACATCGGGATTCCGGCGCACCTCATCGGGATCGCCGTCACCCACCTTTCTTCCGTAATCGAGCACCACGACGTGATCGGACAGATCCATGACGACTCCGATATCGTGCTCGATCAGCACGACGGTCGTGCCGAGGCTCCGGTTGACGTCGGCGATGCGGCGCGCCATCCGTCGCTTCTCGTCGTGGTTCATTCCCGCCATCGGCTCGTCGAGCAGCAGGAGCGCCGGCCTCCCGACCAAAGCGCGCGCCAGGTCGACGTGCTTCTGCACGCCGTAGGGGAGAGTCGAAACCACGGCGTCGCGATATGCCGTCAGATCGAGGATCTCGATCGTCTCCTCGGCGCGCCGGCGGAATTCCCTTTCCTCGTGGCGCTCGCGAGGAAGGCCGAAGGCGTGCTCGAGGAGGTTGGTCCTGCTGTGCCGCGACAACCCTGCGAGGACGTTGTCGAGAACCGTCAGCCTGTCGAACAGCGCGTTGTGCTGAAACGTGCGGCCGATGCCGCGCCGCGCCGCCGCCAACGAGGTGATTCTCTCGAAGCGGCGACCGTCGAAGACAACCTCGCCGGCATCCGCCTGATAGACGCCGGTGACGATGTTGAGCAGCGAGCTCTTGCCCGCCCCGTTCGGACCGATGAGAGCGCAGATCTCGCCCCTGGCGACATCGAAGCTCAGGTCGCTCAGCACCTTGATCCCTTTGAACGAGAGCGAGATGTCGCGCAGCTGGAGGATCGCGCTCGCCATCTGCTATTCTCCGGCCGCCAGCAGCCGTTCCGCAGGAACCGGCCGGGTGAGCGCCTCCGCCTCCCGCCGCTTGACGGCTTCGATGTCGCGATAACTCGCACCCGGATGCGTGTCCGGCAGATAGGCACCCTCGCCGAACAGCTTCTCGCGCAAGGTTCCCGGCTTGTAGGACGTGGGATAGACCCCGCGTCGCTGAAGCTCAGGCACGAGGAACTCGACGACGTTTTCGAAGCTCTCGGGTGTCACCGCATAGGCGAGGTTGAACCCGTCGACATCCGTCTCGTCGACCCATTCCTGCAGGATGTCGGCGATGGTCGAAGGCGAGCCGACGAAGACCGGCCCCAGACCTCCGATCCCGCCCCATTGCGCGAGCTCCTCGATCGTCCAGGACTTCCCGCCGCCTGCGAGGTTCTCGACGACGGACACGATCGCGTTGGTCTCGACCTTCTTGACGAGGTCGGTGGGAGCGTATTGGCCGAAATCGATGCCGCTCCAGCCGGACATGAAGACCAGCGCCCCGTCATAGGACGAGTACTGCTTGTACTCCTCGAACTTCGCCTGGGCCTTCGCGTCGGTCTCGTCGACGATGATGGTGACGAGATTGTAGATCAGGATCTTGCTCGCATCCCGCCCGGCTTCGGCGGCCTGTCGGCGGACATCCGCCACATAGGCTTTCAGCACGGGCTTCGTCGGGGCGGCGACGAACACGCACTCGGCGTGGTTTGCCGCAAAGGCCTTCCCGGGACCGGAGGCGCCCGCTTGGTAGAGAACCGGCGTGCGCTGCGGAGACGGCTCGCACAGATGATAGCCGGGCACCTCGAAGTAGCGCCCCTTGTGGCCGATCTCATGCACCTTCTCCGGATGGGTGAAGATGCGCCGGTCCCGGTCCCTGACGACCGCCCCCTCCTCCCAGCTTCCTTCGAAGAGTTTGTAGAGCACCTCCAGGTACTCGGCGGCAACGTCATAGCGGTTGTCGTGCCGGCGCAGCCCGCCTTCGCCAATGTTCTTGGCTCCACTCTCGAGATACGAGGTGACGATGTTCCAGCCAATGCGCCCTTTGGTGTGATGATCGGCCGTCGAGAGGCGACGGGCGAAGGTGTAAGGATGCTCGAAGGACGTCGACGCCGTGATCCCGATCCCGAGATGTTCGGTGGCAAGCGCAATGGGAGCCGCCAGCTGCAACGGATCATTGACCGGAATTTGCGCGGCCTGCTGGAGGGCGTGGTAGTTGGATCCCTTGTAGACGTCGTAGTATCCGATCACGTCGGCGATGAAGATCCCGTCGAAGATGCCCCGCTCCAAGGTCCTGGCGAGGCCGGTCCAATACTCGAGATCCTTGTACTGCCATGACCGGTCGCGGGGATGCGCCCAAAGACCCGGGGATTGGTGTCCGACGCAGTTCATGTCGAATGCATTGAAGTGGATAATCTTGCTCATGGGATCTTTCCGGATTGCACGTGTTGTTGTGATGCGGGCTGTCGGGAGGAACGGGTCCTGCACGGAACCCGGCCGCTAGCCCTGGCCGATTTGCCAGACGTAGACCGGCTCGTTCCTGTTGAGGGTCCAGTCGCCTAGGATCTTTTCCTTGTAGATCAGCGGATTGTGGCTCAGCACCGTCCGGGCGTTGCGCCAATGCCGGTCGAGCGCCTTGTCGTCCGCGGTCGCCGAGGCGCCGAGTGCGTTGAAGAGATCGCCCGTTGCACGCAGAACGATGTCGGCGATGGCAACCTGCGCCTTGGCCGATTCGATCTCCGCATCGGTGTGCGCTTCCGGTGCGCGACGCGAATCGGGGGTGACGTAGGCCTCATACGCACGGTGCACGGACTCACCCGCCCGAACGGCGATCGCCTCGGCCGCATAGGCGTCGGCGGCGATCCGCCCGACCACCTGCTGGATCTGAATGTCCTCGGCCGGCCTGCGGGCATTGCCATGGCTGTAGACACGCGTCCGATCACGGACGTGCCGCGCCACGTCGCGCTCCGCCGCCTTGGCGATCCCCGCGAGCACCGCGACCAGCACGAGCTGGTAGAAGGCCGTTTGGTATTTGAACCGGGACCCGAAGCTGAAAACGTTCTCGTCCTCCACGAACGCATCCTTGAAAACGGTGGTACCGCTTCCGGTCGTCCGCTGGCCGAACCCGTTCCAGTCGTCATGCCGCTCGACGCCGGCCTGGTGCGTGCTGACGAGGGCGATCACGTCGGCGCCCGTGTCGGCGCGTCGGGTGTAGACATCGATCCAGTCGGCGAAGATGCTGCCGGTGCTGTAGTACTTGGTGCCGTTCAACAGCCAGCCGTTACCGGAGGGCGTCAGCCGGGTGATCACATCGCCGAGCTTCACGTTACCGGTCTCGGTCCAGGCTCCTCCCACGATCTCGCCGGCTGCGAACCGCTTGAGCCAAGCGTCGCGCTCGGGTCCGGGAGCCGATACGAGCCGGTCCTCGACGAACCCGAAATGCGCCCGCAGCGCCTGCGGCAGGTTCGAATCCGCCTCGGCCAACTCGATCAACAGGCGCGTCAGGTCCGAGAGGGTCGCCCCACCGCCGCCATAGTCCCGCGGAACGCGAACGGCCCCGAACCCGGCCTCCTTGAGCCATCGGATGGGCTCATAAGGGAGCGTTCTCGTCCTTTCCCGTTCGACGGCGCCTGCCGCGATTCTGTCGAAGATCGGTTGAAAGCGACGCGCCAGGGTCTCGTATTCGCTGGTGGGAAGAAGCGGGGCACGGCGGCCGAACTCGTCCTCTTCCTCTGTCGCAAGGTCCACTTTCGCAAGGGCTTTGGTGTTCATGCTGATCCCGTGGTCGTGTGCTGATGACCTGGAAAGGGTGAGGCCAGCTTCAGTCCGCGTCAACGGAAATGTTCTTTTAAAAGAACGGTACATGAGAGAAGAATACTCTCTGAAGAAGCTCCTGAATGGATCGATTTTCCCGCACTCTCGGGAGTTTGGTGCGGTATCGGATCTGTCAGGCTCCAGTTGGAGAGAAGCCATCCTGTTCTTCATGAAGAACGTTTCGGCCCAAGTCGGCTGAGGATGCGGCTTTGCCGCTCTACCGATCGAGAAGCGCTTCGGGTGCTGCGGCCGTGCCGGCTCGCCGATGAAGGGAACACGATCCTGCTCTCAAGGGAGAGCGGCATCAGCCGGCGTTCGACGGGGTCCAAAGCCTCACGTCCCGCTCGCATTGCCGCGGCCGGAGCTGATCATCCCATATTCGTGACGCTGATGAGGCCCGACGGACCAAAGGCTCACCTCCCCTAACCCGCGGATCAGCCGGTTGTGCGGAAAAGACCGTCAGGCGACATGCCTGGCATAGGGAGCCGGCGTTGCGGTCAAAGCCAGGATCGCTTCATGGGTGAGCTGATTCAGCCGCGCCGCGACGAGCTCATCGCGCACATCGCCATCAACAATGACGTTGTCGCGAATGAAAACGCCTGTCGGAAGCGTCTGTGCATTGAAGAAACCGAACAACGGTCTCAACTGGTGTTCGACCACAAGAGCGTGCCTGTCCGAACCGCCTGTTGCCACGAGACCGACAGGCAGACCGGTGAGAGCCTTGTAATCGAGCAGATCGATGAAATGCTTGAACAAGCCTGGGTAGGAGCCCTTGTAAACGGGAGTGCCGACGATCAGGAGGTCGGATTCCTCCACGGCCCTCAAGGCGGCTCGGACCTGGTCCGACGCGTCGTCGCGTGAAAGAACGGCAAGGTCGGACAGGAGGTTGCCGATCTGAATCGTCGTGGCGCGGGTGCCCGCCTTCTGGGCGATCTGCGCGAGCACTGAATCGATGACACCCTTCGTCCGGGAGTGCGGCGAGGGACTTCCAATGAGGGCAACGATCTTGGACATGGCGCTCTCTCCGTTCGGCTCCTCATTCGTACGAAATAAAGAACGAAACAGCAAGAAACGTACTTTCTAAAAAACACTCTGGATGGAGAAGGATCTTCTCTCCGGTCAAAGTGACGGGAGAAACACCACGGCGCCCAGTCGAGGGCCTTACCTGGCGCAACGATGGCTGCGCACGCCTGCCGATCCTCGTTCGGCACCATGCGCGCGAGCTATCGCGCGCCATCGGAGGGCAGAGGATAGGTTGTCGTCGATTTCACCCGCTGCATCGTAAAGCGCGATGTGACGTTCTTCAGCGGGATGGCTTCGATCAGGCGCTTATAGAACCTGTCATAGGCCGCCATGTCCCGCACGACGACACGCAGCATGTAATCCACATCTCCTGCCATGCGGTAGAACTCCATCACTTCCGGCATGGCGGACACGACTTCGGCGAAGTGCTGCAAGCCCTGTCCCGAGTGGTCGGAGGTCTCTATGCAGACGAAGACGGTGAGGCCCAGGCCGACCTTCTCAGGGTCGATCAGGGCCACGCGCTTCTGGATGACGCCCGTCGCCTCCAGGCGCTGCACGCGCTTCCAGCAGGGAGTCTGTGACAGGTTCACCCGCTGGGCGATTTCGGCAATCGAAATGCCGGCATCTTCCTGCAGCAGCATCAGGATCTTGGTGTCGATCGAGTCCATTCTAGCCCCCGGCACGAGTGGGCGATAACTTGTTCGGGCGATCGCGATCAGCCCAATCTCCTCGGTCTTGTTCTTTATAAAGAACGTTCCGCCGAGATCAAGTCTCTGAAGTGCTCGTTTCTTGGACGGTGGGGGCTTACTTCGTCAGGAATTTAGAAGAATTTTCTTCCTGATGAGGGCTTCTTGGAAGAACTTTTCCTGAAGTGTTGTTCGTAACGAAGAACATTTCAATGCTTTCCTGCCCTTGCCGCAGGCATGAACGACGAGGCATCCGGCCGACAGGGATCGGTCCGGAGCCCGCACGTTTGATGTTTGAAAGGCTGCTTGCGCTGTCACGAAGCGGCAGGGCTCGGCTGCGATGAACTTCGCCATTCAGGCAGCGGGAAAACCCGGTCGTAGGCCCAATTGAACCCGAATGCATACAGCATGTAGAAGGCGGCAAACGCCACATCCATGAGGAAGGCCTGCAGAAGGCTGATGCCCAGATACCAGGCGATGAGCGGCAGCAGCACGCCCAGCAATCCCGCTTCGAACAGAACCGCATGCAGGACGCGAACGGGGATCCCTTTTTGGGTTCCGCCGGTTAGGCGGAGCATGAGCGCATCGAAGCCCAGATTGTAAATATAGTTCCAGATTGTCGCGATGGTTGCGGCGCCTAAGCCGAGGATTCCCATGTCGGTCATCGGCACGCCGAAAGTCCACGCGCCAAGAGGCGTGATGACGGCGAGCCCGACGAGTTCGAAGCTGATGGCGTGACGGATGCGGTCAGGAGTCGTGCGCATATCTCAGTCCCCCAACGGGAAAGGTCGGGTCGTCCCGAGTGAGTGCCCGAATGGGGGAGGTCGTCCTCGCAGGAACCTCATATAAGAAGGGGGGCGCGCCGAGCAAGGTGTTTTTCTGCGGCCAGGCTCGGCTTTGCGGCAGGGTCTCGATCTCTCGCGGGTGGCGTCTGGATGCTCCGATAGTGTATGGCACATCGACAACAATCGCTTCCAACAACGGGATAGCGGTTCGGCTCGCCCGAGCGACGCGACAGAGACTCTTGAACGTCCGTTAACATCTTCAAGGTATGAGGTCTTCGACCCTTACGGCGGGCTTCGGATCAAAGGCTTCTGATCAGAGGAAGTGAGTGCGTACCAAGGTTGATTGCCAGGGCTGCCGGAATGCGGAGCCGTTATTGTTTGCTTTTACGATGGCCTATCACCGCATCGTTGATGTGCAGAACAAGGTCGTTTGGGGTTACGAGGCCCTGGTCCGCGGCGCTGAGGGACAACCGGCCGGTCAGATCCTGAAGCCAGGTTGACGAGGCGAACCGCTACAAATTCGGCCAGGCCTGCCGTGTGACGGCCATCGAACCGGCTGGCTAACTCTATGCTCCTGACAGTGAAACCCCGCTTTCGATCAACTTCATGCCGAATGCCGTGTACGAGCCGAGCGCCTGCATCCGCGCAACTTTGGAAGCCGCACGACGGGTGAACTTCGATACCCGACGGATCATATTCGAGTTCACCGAGGACGAGCGTATCGCGGATACGCGCCACCTTGAGCGGATCGTTGCCGAATACAAGCGGCTGGGCTTCATCACGGCGCTCGATGATTTCGGCGCGGGATATGCGGGCTTGACGCTGCTGGCCAACTTCCAGCCCGATATGATCAAGATCGATATGGACCTCGTCCTTTGCCAGACCGGCTCTCGGAATCCTGCCGTCGATCTCCGGCCTGCGATAGATGGCCCTGCAGGGTACCTGAGGATTCTTCACCTCTCTTCTCCAGGTCTGCATCCCGAGCGCACATCCCTTTGAGGCGGTGGCTTGGAGAGCGCGGAGGCCACTCGGCCCGTCGCAAGGCCACGCGCGGCATGTGATGATTCCATCTCATCCGTTTTCTTGTGGCTGGAGAAGCACGGGCGCGATGGGGCTGCCCGGAAGAAGGGTCGGTCTCTTTTCGGCAGCTGTTGTGATAGGCATCGCAAGCCTCTGGATGAACGGCAATGTGACGATGCCGGCGATGAGGACAAGCAGAGCAATCACGAACTCAGACCGTCCATACGCCGCTCGCTTGGTCCGAAAGGCCGGGCGGAGATCTGGGCGGTTGGATTGAGCGTTGTCATCATTGGCGGCGCGTATCGGCCCGAGCTTCAAGCGTGCCAAAGGCATTAGCCCATACGAGAATGCCTTGTGGGTACAGGCGGAAATCACGACCCTCATGCGTCTGCCTCCCTGTGAGGTCTTTGCGCGAGTATATGGTTGTGATCTGATTCAGGCCGCTGCCCAAAGGGGTAACTCCCCCGCTCCGACGAAGTATGAGACCTCAGGATGGGCTCGAGCATCGTGCGGAAAAGTGGAGACCGGTTTTGCGTGATACGATGCTCAAAAGCCAGAAGCATCGATCGTGAGTTCGGCGGCCCGTCCGATGCTCGAGGTTGACATGACAGAATGAAGCCAGACCTCACGGCCTGGATCGGTGGCGCCTCGATCCCATGTGTCGGATGGTTCTGTCTTGCCGATGCTGGGTCATGTGGAGACGACGCTCAGAACCTCACCGATGGTCACCTCAGGCTCACCATCGATGACGTCGAGCAGGCTTGCACGGACCCAGGCCGAAGCCTTCTCATTCGCCGCGATGGCGGCCTCCCGGGTATCGAACATGGTCACGGAGCCCCCAACCCCGTCACCTGCATCAAAGACATAGTAGCCCTGAAACCCGCGGGATTGCTTGAGCAACTGGCCAATACCGCTCTCCGCCCGTCGGGCCGCTTCAGCCACGGAACTCATGTGGTTGAATTTGCGGATGACCACGTACATGGTCGCCTCCAATGGTTGGCCGAGACGTCAGCCTCATACACCTTACCATGCCGGGTAAGGAAACGCGAACGCGTGTCATGGCTGCCGTTTGACATGACAGATCTCGGTGGAACGGATCCGGGGGCAGCTGCGCCAGGACCCTGCTGAGACCGCTCCCGGAGTCGGATTGCCCCATCCTGCACCCGGGTGTTGAGCCTGGTTTCAAACGATCCCCCAGGCCCGATAACGAGTGCGGCCGGTAAGCTCACGTGGCAGGGCGCCGCCCAGCTGCGCCAGCATCAGATCGACGGCCTTGGGCGTGACCTTCAAGAGCTTGGCTGCGAGCGGTACGGTGACCAGCGGACGCGACAGGAACAGGTCGACCAGTTCCGGCAGCTTCGAGTTGCTGCGGCACTTCGCCGTGACGCGGCCCATCACCTCCCGCGCCAGGATCAGCCGGTCGAGGTCCTTGTTGGCAATGGCGAGCGCCTCTTCGAGCACCTGGCAGAAGCCTTCCAGCTTTTCGCGGGCGCCCTCCCTTCCCTGCGGGCGAAATTTCGATTGCTTGAACCCGGCTGCCAGCGGCAGGAGATGATGGGTGAGCCCTCGGGTCCGCAGGATGGTCCCGGCCATGATCAGGCCTAGCCACGGCAGGTGGGTATAGAGGTTCAGATCGAGCCACGCATTCCACGCGACGGCAGCGGCGGCCACCGCCGGCCAATGTTCCGTGCGCTTGACCACATCGAGCCAGAGATCCTCGTTCTCCGCCTCGTCCAGATCCGGATCGTAGACCAGCCTGGAGCGGCTCATCGGCATCGGTATTTCGCCGGCAAGCACCTGGTTCGTGCGCTCGAGCAGCGCGTCGATCTCGGCAAAGTGCGCCTTCCATGGATCGGCATCGTTGGCGAACGGTGGATAGGACTCGTCATCCTCCGGATCGGGTCCCCCTTTTGAAGGCCTGGAACGATGATCTCCCCATCCGGAGCCGATCCCCCGCAGAGCCGCCATGCCGTCGATGGAAAGCGGCCAGGGAGCCGCACGGGCCAGGGCGGTGCGGCGGGCGCGCAAGGCGGCTGCGGCCCGGGTCAGCTCGTGGGTGGGGTGGCGTACGTCCATGCCGGCATCGTGCAGCACCAGATCGCCCACATCGACCAGGTGCCCGTCGAGGATGATGGCCCGCACGGCCTCGGTCATGTCGCAGCGGGACTGCCAACCGGCGGCAAGGCCGGATCCCTCCAATCGGGCATTGAAGCGCAGGACGGCAATCGTCACCTGCTCGAGGCGGCCCACGATCGCCTCCCACGGGAGCTCCGGCAGCTCGTAGTGATCAGGGGGCCGCCGTTCATCGTCGCCAAAATCCCCTCCCCCTATCCCGATCATCATCGAGCACCCTCACGTCCAAGCTGTTGATTTTTGGATGGATAGCCCGATGGAGCGAAGCAAGGCAAGGTTTTACTACGGTGACTTCTAAACGGCTTTGTCCCAAACAATCTCCTATGGTCTGGGAGATTCAGGGTGCCCGTCTGGAGCTTTGATGGCCGATGTCGGAGGTTCTCGCCGCGTAACGGGGGAGCAGCGGTTTCCGCTGCCGATGGTGCGGTTCGATTCAGAGGCCGTTTCGACCGCGAGTCAAGCAGCTCAAAGGTTTGCGAGAGGACCGCGTGTAGGTGTTCCCGCCTTGCCATGACTAGCTCATTCTCCTCTGACGCATCGCCAAGAGCTCCGCCTCCAGGTTGATTTTGCGTGCCTTGACCATTCGGGCGAGAGCCCGGAAATACCCGCCGGGGTTCTGAATACGGGATCCTCCGTTCGAGACGTCATCGTCGTAGAGCTGCAGCACGTAGATGACCGAAGCTGCTGCTGCGAAGGGGCCGATCTCGCCGACAGCCTCGTTCCAGGCGCTCTCATGGGCGCCCAGAGACGCCCTCAGATATCGTCCTGCCGCCACGATGTCGCCGATCGTCCGGATAGGCCGACCGAAATCATGGATGATGGGGCATGCTTGGATGATCAGGATCGGTGAGAGATGCTCAGCCGGCGGTTCCTTCCGAGGGGGTGCCTGAGTTTTCTGCGGGAAATCGTTGTTACAAGCTATGCTCGGAGATTCGTTCTCTGTTTCTATGTGAGAGACTCCGAGTCCGCCATTGCCGGTCTTGTAGAAGAGTTCTTCCGACAAGGTTTTCAGATCCTGCCATTCCTGCAGCAGGCCTTCGGGAAGCTCAGCCGTCGAGCGCTCAGGAGTGCGGGCCAGAAGGCCCCTGTAGCGATCTTCCAGGTCCGAAAGGTCCAGTCCCGGGTGGTGCAGAGCCAGGGCGCTGATGGCTTCCTCCGTGGCTCTGCGGGCAATCGTGAGCTCGTCGTAGGCGCGCTTGCGGATCTCACGCATGACCTTTTGCTCGGCCAGGAGCGAGGTCCACTCCCCTCGCCTCGCGTAGACCGGCGTGAGATCGAAGCCATAGGCATCAATGATCGCGCCGGACGGACCGGTCACGGCAAATCGCTTCCCGTTTGGAGAATCCTTCGGAACGATCAGCCCGAGATCGACGAGCTGGCGGATAATGCGGCGAATGGCTCGTTCGGTCAGGCCCGTTCTCGTCGCCAGATAATCGTTCGACGGCCACACGAGCAGCCTCTCCATCGCCTGCTCACCCCAGCAGGCAACGAGCTCCGAGAGGACCAGACGCTGCGCCGGACGCAATCCGAGCGCAATTTCCGCCTGTCTCGCGGCGCCCGAAATCTCTTTACGCGTGACTGTACGACTTGCCTCGAAGGCAAGCTTCTTCGCGGCCAAAGCGGCATGTCTCAGCCGCCGGCCTCCTGTCGATGCCAACTGCACCGTACCCTCCTTTTCGAGGGCAAAGCACGAACGTTCACCGAATCGGTGTCTTGACCGTGATTCTCGGGAGTGGCATAAGAATCGTGCGACCTATCCTTGCCATCCGTGGTGAGGTTCCAAAGGCCCCCGGAGTTACCAGCTCCGGGGGCCTTTTGCTTTGCCTGGTTACGTTACGTCACTTGTCCCCTCCTCCCTGGCCGCCGCAAATTCGTCGGCCAGGCTTGGAAGTTTGCTGACAAGAAACTCGGCGAAAGCCGCATCGAATTTCTTGTCGATCGAGATCTTCAGGTCGCGGCCGGATTGCGATATCCGGCCGACCTTCCGACCCGAACCCGAAACAATGGTTTTGCCGGCAGCCTTCGGCTTGGCTCGGGGCTCCTGCAGAGCCTGTTCCACAGCCTCGAAGCGCTGGTCCGTGTCCAGCGCCGCGAACTCGGGAGACGCCAGGGCGCGCCGGACGATGGCGGCGGCTTGCTTGTCAGCGTCGAACTTGGACGCAAGCGCCACCCACCGGTTGCGGCCGAGAGCCGGCGCGGGCCCGATCGCTTCGATAATGTCCCGCGGGATCCTGGCTACCGACGAAATCAGCTTGGACAAGGCGGTCTTGTCGACCGACAGGGCTGCCATGAGCGTTTCGCGACTATAGCCTGCCTCTTCGAGCCGGGCGGCATAGAGCGCCCGCTCGATGTAGCTGAGATCGCGCCTCGCGTTGTTCTCCTGCCCCTGGGCAACCACGAGTTCGGCATCCGTCAGCTGACGCACGACCGCCTTGACCGGGTGACCGATCTCCTTCAGCGCCCTGACGCGGCGATGCCCGTAGGCGATCTGGTAGCGGCCCTGCGACTGCGGATGGGGCCGCACGAGGATCGGAACCTGCTGGCCCGAGGCCCGGATGCTCTCGACCAGCTCGCCAACGGTATGGCTGTCGAGGCGGTCGGCGATTGGGGACGGGTCCAGCAGCTGCGGGTCGATCTCGACCACAGCGTGGCCCGCTGTGAGTTGCGCTCGCAATCTCTCGGCGTCCGAGGCGGCGTTGGTCAGGCCGGCGATCGACCGTGAGATGGCCCCGATGGCTCCTCTGGTCCCCATGCTGCCCTGAAATGGCGCCGCAGCCGGTGCCTCAGCCGGGGGTTCAGCAGAGCCGCCGGCATCCGAGTTGCCCGTGGGCAACTTCTTTTCGATCAGGTCCGCGAGCACACCTTTGCGAGCCATTATGCCCTCCCCCAGGCCTGCCGGATCAGGCTCTCAATTTCACCATTGACGTTATTCAGGGATTCCATGGCCCGATCGTAGGTTGACCGGGTGAACGTCTCACGCCCGACCTCGTAAAGCGTCTGCTTGGTCAGGCCGGCGTCGGAAATCGCGGTGCTTTTGAGCATCGGATAGTTGAGCACATGCTCCTCGAACATCGAGCGCATGAATGACACCATTTGATTCTGCGGGCCATCGCCGGGCTCGTAGCGGGTCACCAGATAGCGCATCCAGTCGTAGCCCGTATTGCCGCCAGCACCTGCCACGACCTCCAGGAGTTCCGAGGTCATGATGAGGAACTGACACATGGACATGACGTCGAGCATTTGAGGATGCACGGTCACCAGCACGGCGGTCGCCGCGCACATGGCTGTCATTGTCAGAAAGCCGAGCTGCGGTGGGCAATCGATCACCACCACGTCGTAGCGCTGCTCCACCTCGGCGAGCGCGCTGTCGAGGCGGGTGAAGAACAGCCCCTCCCCCCGGTTGTCGGCAAGCGCCTTGGGGGTGTCATGCTCATACTCCATGAGCTCGATATTGCCCGGAATCAGGTCCAGGTTCGGGAAATAGGTCTGCTGAATGACATCGGAGATCGGCCGCTTCTGGTCGTCGTAGCGGATCGCCGCGTACAGGGTCTGGTTCTCTCCGACGTCGAATTCCGGCTGATATCCATGCAAGGCCGAAAGGGAGGCCTGCGGGTCGAGGTCGATGGCCAGGGTCCGGTAGCCATGAAGCGCAAGGTGCTGAGCCAGATGCGCCGTCGTGGTGGTCTTGCCGCTTCCGCCCTTGAAATTGACCACGCACACGACCTGGAGATGCTCCCCGGGGCGGCGATGGGGGAGATAGCGGCGGCCGCCTTTCGCGCCGTCGTCGAGGAACTCGCGTAGAGCCTGGAGGTCGTCGACCGTGTAGAGTCTGCGTCCTCCGCCGGTCACCTCCGGCTGCGGGCCTTTACCTTCCAGATTGATCCGGCGAAGATATCCGGGATCGACGCCGAGCAGTTCGGCCACTTCGCTCGAGGTGAAGCGGCGCACGGTTTTCTTTGCTGCCGGCGGGAACAACTTGAGGCGATGAGCCTGGAGCTTTTCGGAAAGCTCACGCGCGTGAGCGCCGACGAGCTTCTGGATGGCTCGGTTCGGGTCATTCTTCTTGAGCGTCGCGGATGATGTCACGATGTCCGTCCGTTGATACGCTTTTGGCTCACGATTACGCTACGTTTCGTGACTTTTAACCGATTCGGACCTCGCGGCAAGGAATATTGGGTTAGTAAAGCGTTAACGGGCAAGACTCCTGTGAATCATTGTCACGTCGGAGAATCCGCAAGTTGCCCGCGGGCAACTTCGGCAAGCCGCCGGTTTGGCACCTGATGGGAGCGATTCTAGGGTTCATGGGCACCGTGCGGCGCCTGGCTGCAGAGTCGCGGAGCGGACACCGTCTCTGGATAGCAGCGAGCCTGCCATGTCTCTTTCGGATCGGCAGCTTCTGAGGAGTCCGTGAGGGAAGCAAGGGCAGCGTCATCCTCGGTGGGGCCGGACGACACAGTCTGGGGCGAGCGTGCTTTCGTATGTGCTGGCAACGGCTCGTCCCGACGGCATGGGTGGCAGTGCTCATAAGGGCATGCAAACCTATCGGAAGGCGACCTTCGGCAGCTTCCTCTTCATGGATCTCAATGGGCTACATGGGCATTCGGAAAATGACTGGGCCTGACGGCGTCCATCTAGCGGCGTGCGATCCTGGTAGGGGAGGGGCGGAGCGGAAGATCCGGTTGCCGGCCTGTCGAAGTCCGTATTGATGAGGGAAACGAAGTTGACATTCTTGTTTGCGGCTCAGTTGCAAGAGGCGGGGCTGCTGCCATGCCGAAGGCAACGGATCGTCTTGGTCCGGGCCGTTAGAGCGATCGGCCACTCCTTTGGCAGGGTGTGGAACCTTGCGTCGTCGAAGCAGCTTTGTCGCTTTCCACGAGTCAGTTGCCGAACGGCGGGCGTAGATCTCTCGGTTTGCCCACGCGTCTTCAGTTCCCACACGGTCAGGTCGCCCCTCATGATGGGGCTGCGCCTGCATGGAGTCTGAAAGGCAGCGCTTGGTATCACGGTGTTGCCGAGGCTCCTCGTGCCGGAGGCGAGGGCTGCCTTGTGGATCGCCTTCGGCCGTTTCTTCTGGAGGCCAAACAGGCAGCCTGTGCCTAGTCTGGCGCGCCCGCTTCCTTTCTGTATGTTGAGAATTGGAGGTGTCCGACTGTGCTGGGTCCTCGGCCGTTCCAATGCGACAACCCCTCGCGATGTCGATGCGGCTGGGGTCTTCCAACGGGCGGAACGATCCTTTTCGCCGCTGGGTCTCCAAGCTCCGGGTTCAGTGGTGGAACGAAAGGTCCAACCGGCTAGGCCGCAACAAGGGCGTCATTGCGGCCAGCGTCACGCTCGATCTGGATGGGGCCGGCCAGGCCGATCGGCACCGGATCTATCGTGATCATGGGGAGCCCGCCGCCCGAAGATCCGTCTGCAGCCTCTCCGTTGTCCGGTCCCGGAAAACGCGAGCGTAGCCGCGCGAATACTGGCAGGGCAGGCGACATGTGCGATCAGTCTCGCCATAATGAACATGCCCTCCGCGATTGCACAAAGATGGGCTTCGCTGTGGCGGGGGCGACGCCTTGGGCCTGCTGCGCTTCTGCGCCGGAGTTCGGACTCCGCGAGGCAGTGGCATGTCGAAGCCAGTGAGAAGCCTGTGCTGGATGAGGAAGGCCCCCAGCCAGGCAGCTTCCCGCAGCGGACCGGACCATCATTGGGGATCGGGCTGACCGGCCGGCAGTAACTGTTTCTCAAGCCGGTTTGTTAATCAGCCGGGCAGGGGAGCGCTTTCTTGGCGGCTCCTGAAAAGATTTAAGAGTGAAGACTTTTGAAGTCTTTCTGCCGGAAAAACGCAGTTGAGGACCTACAATCGGCCTTCCATGAGGCAAGAGGCAAGAGCGCCAGGTAGGGTCGGCCCGGGCAGGGGAAGTCGCAGCGCCACCTCCAATCGTACGAAACGTCTCTTTAGATACGTCACGATACCAACACCTTAGTTTCACCAATAGCTTAGTCCCACCAGTGTGAGCGGGACCTCATGGTCAGAGACAGATTAGAGGGATGAGGGACTCCTCTAGGATGTTCCGGCAACTCTCGAGCAGGGCTTCTGCCTTGAACTGAAGGCATCCAAGCCTGCCAGCCTCGAGCGCCACCGGTTCCCTCACAGCCTTTTCGGCCCAGTGGATCCGGTTCGCCGCCAAAAAATCGCAGAAACTCTGCTCCTGAAAAGAAGCCTACCGAATGCCGATCCTGAGTCCGAGGATTTTCGGAAGTTTGGCAATGGCTCGAGCCAAGACAGGAGCGTGAAGGGCCTGCTCGTCGGCCTCTTCGCATGCGAGAATGGCGGAGCGAATGGCGCTGGCGCCGATAAAACGGAACGGCTCGGGCGGCAGCCGCGGCAATGATCGCGTGCAGAATGGAAGCGTCGACCAGCGATCCTTCTCGTCAAGGACCAGCGATGCTAGGCATTGCCCCGCGATATAGGTGGCGTTCACGCCGTGCCCTGAGAAGCCGCAGGCATAATGAATCCGCGTATCGGGTACGGTCTTAAAAAAGGGAAGGCGGTCGGCGGAAACATCAATCGCCCCACCCCAAGCGCGGGCCAGCGGGACATCTCGGAATGCCGGGAGCAGCCGGCGAAGCCCAGTCTCTGCCCGCCTGATGCTCGCCCTGTCATGCGTCAGATGCCTTGCCTGCGCATCATCGCCATGGCGATGTCACGGTAACGTTTGGTCAGAGGGTTATGGCTTACGAGCCGCAGCATGACCAAGCCCTTCAGCTACAAGCCCCACCGGTTTCCCCTGAGCCTGCGGCTTGTCGAGGAGATGCTGCTCGAGCGCGGTATCGTCGTCTCCTACGAGACGATCCGGCGCTGGGGTAAG
>NZ_SPJX01000321.1 GCF_004458765.1 Microvirga pakistanensis
CTGAAGGTCACAGGTTCAAATCCTGTCCCCGCAACCAACACACCAAAGCCCCCTGAACGCAACCCGCGTCAGGGGGCTTGGCGTATCAGGGGCCCGATCACACGCCCGCGCTACCCCGAGGAGCAGTACTGTCGCAAGAAGCAGCGGTTTGACAGGGCGTTCTGGTGCGGGGACCTGGGCACCTACGCTCTTGCGCTGGACGGCCACATGCGGCCCTGCCGGATCCGTCCGTCGAATGCGGGACATGCCCTGTTCACTGGCATCGCGCTGCCTGAGCGGGCAACTTGGTCGCCGAAATGCTCATGGATGCATCGTCGTTCTCGGGCTGGGGCGGGAGGACCATCGCGTCGACCGAGGCGCGCTACAATCCTATGTCGTACCACAACGCCTCGGTCTGGCCGCACGACAACGCGCTGATCGCCTTGGGCCTCGCCCGCTACGGCTTCAAGCGGGAGGTAGCCCGGATCTTCGACGGTCTGTTCCACGCCTCTGTCTACATCGATTTGCGGCGGCTGCCGGAACTGTTCTGCGGCTTTCCGCGCCGACGCGGCCAAGGACTGACATTCTACCCGGTCGCCTGCGCCCCACAGGCCTGGGCGGCCGCAACGCCGCTGAGCCTGGTTCAGGCCTGCCTCGGCCTTGACTTCGATCCCCAGGCCCGGACGGTGCGGCTCGATCGGCCGGTTCTGCCGGACTTTCTCGACGAGGTCGTATTGCGCAATCTTGCGGTCGACGGATGCCGTCTTGATCTCGCCGTACGCCGCGCAGGCGGCGAGGTTGCGGCGCACGTTCTACGCCGGACGGGCGACGTGCGGGTCGAGATTACCGTCTGAGGCGCACAAGGACGAAGCTGAGGTCAAGGGCGAGAGCCAGCCCTCGATCGCTGTGCACCATGATATGTGCTTGCCCCACAGTTTCGTCCTGACACCTTCCGGTGAAATGTATCGAACAAGGAGCACTCGCTATACCATCGAAGCAAAGTCATCCCGCGGCTCGCTCCAACGAGGTTTGGTGGCCCCTCGGTCAAATTCACACCTCAGCTCCGACACAAACGTTTTTAATGAATTCGCCCAGTAGCGGGCGTTTACCTTCCTCGACCGGGACAAGTCTTCAGAGCACCGACGATTAGATCCGTCAGCCGGTCAGGATACGCCCTGTCGGCGCGCAGGCGCGTGACGATCATGCGCCAGTAAATCATGCCCCCCAGCAGATCCGTCGCCAAGTCGAGGTCAACCTCTTTTGATAGTTCGCCACGGCGTATAGCTCGACGAAGAACCTCCTCCGCCCGCGAGCGTCGGTAGGACTGGAGCTTGGAACGGACAGCCCTAGCGAGTTCAGGCGTACGCCGCATCTCGGCATGAAGATCGGGCAGGATGCGCGCGACCACGGGGGTGACGCAGGATGCGGCGGAGCTGACGCAGCAAGATCGCGACGTCGCTCCGCAGGCTCCCGGTGTCCGGCATCACCGTTACCATTGAACGCATGACCGAGCCTACGGTGCACCGGACGGACAATCCCGAGATCATCATTCTCGAGTTCGGCTGCATCGGCCGAGGAGTGAAGACCGGTCGCCCCTACAACCAACGGTACATTTCCGTGATCACCGTCCGAGGCGGGACAATCATCCGGTATGTCGACTACTGGAACCCGCTGATTGCCTTGGAGGCCATTGGCGGGATGGACGCCCTAGCAGCGACTCTTGGCACGGGAGGGCGCTCATGAGCAATCCATCCATCCTGTTGACCGGCGGTACCGGTAAGACCGGCCGACGCATCGCCGCTCAGCTGGCTGGCAAGGGCCTCTCGGCCCGAATTGCATCTCCTACAGGAGCGGGAACCGCCGGACATCAAGGAGTACGCTTCAATTGGCTCAATGAGAGCACCCGTGCCGCTGCGTTGGCCGGCATCTCGGCCGTCTACCTGTTGGCGCCCGCAGGCGTTGCCGAGCCTTTGCCGGCCATGCAGCCCTTCCTGGATCAGGCATTGAATGCTGGCGTGCACCGGTTCGTTCTGCTGAGCGCCTCCTCCCTGGAGGAGGATGGCCCCATGATGGGCAAGGTGCATGCCCATCTGAAGTGGAACGCGCCCGAATGGGCCGTGCTGCGGCCGACTTGGTTCATGCAGAACTTTTCAGAACAGCAGCATCTGCCGACAATCCAGGACGAAGGCAGGATTTATTCGGCCACAGGGGACGGGCGGGTGCCGTTCATCGATGCGGACGATATCGCCGCTGTCGCCGTGGCAGCTCTGACCAGTGGCACGGCCTTCAACCGTGACATCATCACTGGACCTCAGGCTCTCTCCTATGACGAGGCGGCTGCCATCATTGGGCAAGCCATCGGGCGCAGGGTCGAGCATGTCCGTTTGAGCGGGGCGGAACTCGCCCGACGGCACCAAGCGCTTGGGTTGAATGAGGCCTATGCCAAGACCCTTGCAGCCATGGACACTGCTATTGCTCATGGCGCTGAAGATCGGGTGACCGATGAGGTGCAAGCCGTGACAGGGTGATCGCCCAAGGATCTGGCAAGCTTCGCCCTCCAGGAACGGCAGGTCTGGAGCCTCTCCTAGGGGAGCCTTCTTACCCCCGTATCAGGAACCACGACGTCCAATCCGTTCGGCCAGGAAGTCGATGAAGGCCCTGATGCGGGTGGCCAGGTGCTCATGCCCGACAAAGACCGCATGGATCAGTTCGATGTCCTCCGCGTTGAATGGCTCCAGAACCGGAACAAGGCGACCGGCGTCGATATCGGGCTGAACGTGAAACTGCCCCACCCGGGCCAGTCCCAGTCCCTCCAGGCAGAGCCGGCGTACCGTCGGGCCGTTGTTCGCTTGGAGATTGCCGAAGACCTCCTTCGTGTAGACCGTTCGGCTTTGAGGGTCTCGGAAGGGCCAGGCATTCACGCTGCGGAAGTTGAACGTCAGGCAATTGTGCTGATCGAGATCGTCGGGCGCCTGAGGCGTGCCGTGTGTGGCGAGATAGCCTGGTGACGCAACGATGACCCGGCGGCTTTCAAGGATCTTGCGGGCCTTCAGGCTCGAGTCTCGTAGCGCGCCGGAACGAATCGCCACATCGGCCCGCTCTTCTAGCAGATCGATCACCCCGTCGGTCAGCGACAGGTCGAGCTCGACCTGAGGGTATCGGCGCAGAAAATCCGGCACCAGCGGCACGACATACCGTACGCCAAAGCCCACAGAGGCGCTGACCCGGAGCTTGCCGCGCGGCTCTGCCTGGGCTCCGCCGGCAACGATCCGTTCCGTCTCATCGATCTCTCCTAGGATCCGCTGGGCCCGCTCCAGGTAGGTTTCGCCTTCAGGGGTGAGTTGAAGCGCTCGGGTCGAGCGCACGACCAAGCGGGTGCCGAGGCGCTGCTCGATGCGGGTAATGGCTTTGCTCACGGCAGAGGGAGAAAGCCCCAGCTTGCGACTCGCGGCCGAGAAGCTGCCCAGTCCGGCAGCCTGAACGAAGACTTCCATTTCCCCTGCGCGATTGTCCATTGGCCGTCGAGTTTTGAATTTGGTTCAAAAGCATTTGTCCTCTGGTCCGGCTAATCAGCGATGTCAACCAGGCTCATATTCCGGCGTGAACAATCCAACCCTCGGACAGGCATCCCGTCCGAACCCCACGGCCGAAACTTTCAGTCGGAATAGGTGCTGTTATGCCTCTTGCCCTGTTTGCATTGACGATCGCAGCCTATGCGATCGGCACGACCGAGTTCGTCATCGTCGGCCTGCTGCCGACCGTAGCGGACGACCTTGGCATCACGCTGCCGCTGGCAGGCCTGATCGTCAGCGTCTACGCCCTTGGCGTCACCTTCGGCGCGCCGATCATTACGGCTGTGACTGGGCATGTGTCGCGCAAGCCTTTGCTCCTCGGACTCATGGCCCTGTTCGTGGTCGGCAACAGCGCCGCGGCGCTGAGCCCAAGCTACGAACTACTTTTGGTTGCCCGGGTGCTCTCAGCCTTCGCGCATGGTGTGTTCTTCTCCGTCGGCTCGACGATCGCGGCCGATCTGGTGCCGGAGAACCGCCGCGCCTCGGCCATCGCCATGATGTTCATGGGTCTGACGGTCGCGATCGTCACGGGCGTGCCTCTCGGCACCCTCATCGGCCAGACCTTTGGCTGGCGCGCAACCTTCTGGGCCGTGGCCGCTCTGGGGGTGGCGGCCTTTGCTGGGATCGCATGGCTATTGCCGTCGAAGCTCTCCCGAGCTGCACCGGCTGGCCTGACGGAGCAGGTTCGGGTTCTTGGCAGCGGGCGCCTGCTCCTAGTGTTCGCCATGACGGCGCTGGGCTATGGCGGCACCTTCGTGACGTTCACCTACCTGGCCTCGATCCTTGAACAGGTTACCGGCTTTGCTCCCTCCAGCGTCAGCCTGATCCTGGTGCTGTATGGAGCTGCCATCGCCGCCGGCAATCTGGTGGGGGGGCGCATCGCTGACAAAAACCCCGTCAAGGCTCTTATCGGGCTCTTTGCCCTGCAGGCTGCCGTGCTTTTCCTGTTTACCTTCACGGCCGTTTCGCCGGCTTGGACGCTGGTGACGCTCGCCGCCCTCGGCTTCCTGTCATTCGCCAACGTGCCGGGGCTGCAGCTGTATGTGGTGGAGCTTGCCAAGCGCTACCGTCCTGGTGCGGTGGATGTGGCCTCCGCTCTGAACATTGCCGCCTTCAATCTCGGCATCGCCTTTGGCGCCTGGGTGGGCGGTCTGGTGGTCGCATCGCCGCTCGGGCTCGGCGCAACCCCCTGGGTGGGAGCCATCCTGGTAGCCGTGGCGCTCCTGCTGACGATGTGGAGCAGTGCCCTCGACCGGCAGAGCGCAGCCGCGGCCTGCCAGCCGGCCTGAAGGTCCCGCTGACGCTCAGTGGCTGGTCAACGAATTAATGCCAGTTCTGCCGATCTCGACCCCTCGCCTCCCGCAGCACCCGAATGCTGCACCCGAACTAGGAGAATAAAAATGCACACTCTCACCGCCAATTGCGCAGCCATACCTGCTCTCGGCTTCGGCACCTTCCGCATGCCAGACGCCGATGTCCTGCGCATGGTCCCTCACGTCCTGAAGCTCGGGCTCCGCCATATCGACACGGCGCAGATCTACGGCAATGAGGCGGCGGTCGGTGACGCGATCATAGCCTCGGGTATCACCCGGTCCGAGGTCTTTTTGACCACGAAGGTCTGGGTCGACAACTATCGGCACGACGCGTTCCTCCACTCGGTGGACGAGAGCCTGTCGAAGCTGCGAACAGACTGTATCGATCTGCTCCTACTGCACTGGCCAAACAGCGGCGTGCCGCTTGCTGAGCAGATCGGCGCATTGAATGAGGTGCGGCGGGCCGGCAAGGCGCGCCATATCGGGGTGAGCAACTTCACAGTCGGTCTCATGCGCGAAGCGATTCGGCTCAGCGATGCTCCCCTTGTGACCAACCAGATTGAGTACCACCCCTATCTCGACCAGAAGGTCGTGATTGAGGCCGCACGCAAGGCTGGTCTTGCCGTAACCGCCTATTACGCCATGGCCGACGGCAAGGTGTTCCAGGATGAAACTCTGAAGGACATCGGCGCCCGCCACGGCAAAACGATCGCGCAGGTGGTGCTGCGCTGGCTGGTGCAGCAGGACGGCATTGTCGCTTTGACAAAGACGGTCAGTGAAACGCGCGCAGCCGAGAACCTGGCCATTTTCGACTTCGAGCTCTCGGCCGAGGACATGGCAGCGATCCATGCCCTGGCGAAGCCGACGGGCCGAATTGTCAGCCCGGCAGGTCTGGCGCCGAGTTGGGATGTCGCCGCCTGAAGTCCCTTATCCCAAACTCATCCAAACTCAGTTCACCAACCCAACTGGGAGATAAGCCGATGATGCAAAAGGTGCCATCCAAGCCGATTGGGCTCAGACGTGCTAACCACGCGGGTATCGTCGTGTCTGACCTGGAGGCATCCATCCGCTTTTATGAGGCGCTGACCGGTACAAAGATCACCAACAAGGATGCCATCGGCGGGCCGCGGATGGCTTCGGTTCAGGGTCTTGACAAAGTGCTTATCCGCTACGCCAACGTCCCTCTCGACAACATCAACATCGATCTGTTGCAGTATGAGGAGCCAGCTCCCAAGAAGGCGAGCTATGCCAGCAACGAGATCGGGGCCATGCATCTGTGCTTCGAGGTCGATGATCTCCAAGCAATCTATAGGCGCATGAGGGAAGCTGGCATCACGTTTCAGGGCGAGCCGATTGTCTTCGAAGCAAGCGACGGTCCGAGGGACGGGATTGGCACGGCCGTGGCCTACTTCGACGATCCGGACGGAACCCATCTGGAGATCATCGCGCCAGCGGGTCCCTTTACGCGTAAAGGCTAAGCGGATCCGAAATCTCCCGCCCCAAAGCGATCGCGGCAACATGCCATGCGTATTCGGAGACAAAGCGGATACGCATGGCACTCCCGAAACTGAGGAGCCCTAGCTCCGCCCTCCTGTGAGGCCCCGATGTTCACGGCCGACTGCTGTTGGTGCGAAGGAGCTCCCGCAACACAGTGCGTAGGCCATGAACCTGGTCGATGAGGTTCAGAATGACGCCGATGTCTTCGTCGTTGACCCCGATCCCGTCTTTGAGGTCCCGGATGAGCCGGGCTCGCGCCATGTCCAACTCGGAAACGGCGGGGCCAGCTTGGTCTTGCCGCGGCAGAAGCCAGCCTTCCTCGATCCAGACCTGAACCGTGCCCGCATCGACGCCCAGACGCAGCTGGAACTCCTCCATAGTCAGCATCTACGCCTCCATGCCGTCTCGGGGATTGTAGGACGCGCCGCCCGTCCACCGCTCCGCAAAGGCTTCGAGCTCTGGATCCGGACGGTCAGGCAGAACGACCTTCAGGATGGCATGCAGGTCGCCGTGCGTACCGTCCGGCCGTGGCACGCCTTTTCCCTTGAGCCGCAGGATCCGTCCCGTGTTGCTGCCCTTTGGAACGCTGACCATGACGGGACCAGTCGGCGTCGGGATCTGAATGCGGCCTCCGAGGACAGCCTCGCGCAGCGAAATCGGCACGTCGAGGCGAATGTCGTCGTCCTGTCGCGTGAACAGGCGGTGCGGGCGCACGTGGACCTCGATCAAGGCGTCGCCGGGCGAGCCGCCCCCGATGCCTGGTTCCCCCTTGCCCGCGAGGCGCACCACCGGGCCGTCCCGGATGCCGGCTGGAATGCTGATGTCGAGCGACTGGCCGGTCGGCAGGGTCACTGTCTTGCGGGTCCCGTTCACTGCCTCGAGGAAATCGATGGCGAGACGAAACCGGAGATCCTGCCCGGGCATCGCGAACCGGGTTCGTGCGCCGCGCCGGAACAGTTCCGACAGGATGTCCTGGTCCATGAAATCCGCAAAGCCGAAATCGCTGTGGTAGGACGGCTCAGCGTCCTCGGCCGCGTAGTCCCGGTAGTACCGCCGCTGGGGCCGCTCGGCGCCGGAAGCGTCGATCTCGCCACGGTCGAAGCGGGCCCGCTTCTCAGGGTCGCTCAACAGATCGTAGGCCGCCGAGACCGCCCTGAAGCGGTCCTCTGCCGTGCGGTCGCCCGGGTTCAGGTCCGGATGGTACTTCTTGGCCAGCTTCCGATAGGCCTTCTAGATCTCCTCCGCAGACGCGGTGGGCTTCACGCCAAGCAATTCGTAAGGGGACTCGGCCACGACCTCCCTCCATTCAACCGAGCGTTCGAGGTCCTCGCGAACGCAACATGCGTTCCTGTTGCAGGTGCAAAACGCCGGTTCGGCTGGTCCGGATCCCTGATCCTGGGGCGCATCCAGATCACAATGGGCGATCGAAAGGACACCGAAACAGCACTGCCACCAGGTCAGGACACCGTCCTCACCTTTGACAGCTCGGCTCCCGAATCGAGCACATCAGGTTCGGGATTTCTCGATCCGTCGACACAAGGGCCTCCCGCTGCGATGCAAGCGGCCGGCCGGAACCTTCCCGCCCCATCAGAGTTAGTGCGGCACGGGCGGGAGCAGGACGTTCTCGCACGCTCCTGCAACTCCCCGCACAGTCATAGATCGTCCACTCCGTGAGACGAGGCGATCGCATCCCTTGTGACGAAACTGAAAAAGCAGGGTGCCTTCCGCACCCTATTTTGGAGGAATGGTCATGAGAAAAACCCTGATTGGTCTTACCTCAGCACTCACTATCGCGGCCTCTGTGGTCACCGTTCCGACACCGGCTTCGGCCTATCCGGGCTGGGTCATACCGGCCATTGCCGCCGCCGGTGTTGGTGGAATTGCCCTTGGAGCGGGGATCAGCTCCGCCCAGGCACAGACCACAGGATCGATCTTTTCCGCACCCCCGGGTACCCCGGTTCAGCCCCAGATCAGCCATGATCCCAATACGATGGTCCAGCCGGGCTGCCATCTTGCCCGCGAGCGTATTCGCGGGGAATGGCGCCGTGTCGAGGTCTGCCCATAGTCCTCTTGGTTGGGGCTAAAGCACAGTAGCCGAACCTTCTGTCCTACCGTGAGTGCCGGGACAGTTATCTTCCTCCTGAGGCTGGGGAGGGGATCAGCTGCCCCGGTACTTCCGGCAATCTGGGCCCCGAAGCCCCATGAAAGGCTTGTCTTTCAACTCACAACTGCGGGCTGCCGATCGTAGCAGGCGCGATCATGAGGATGTTGCCGCACGGCGCCTGTGGGGTGATGACAGCGCTCGCTAAGCCCACAAGCCGCGGGCCGCTCCTGCTCGGGATGACGACAGGGCCGCCCGAGTCGCCCATGCAGACGCGGGCACCGACCGTACGCGCGATGATCAGCCCCGTTTCAGTTACCGCAAGAGGTCTCAAGGTAGCTGTTTTGAGGGATCCGGCCGCCCGTCCGGAGAGGCCAACGCCGGCCAGCTGCAAGGTCGATGGAATGCCCTGCGAACGGTCGGCGAGCCTCAGGGGCTTGCGTCCCCTGACCGGCGTCTCCAGGCGCAAGACAGCAACGTCGAGGGAGATCTCGTTGAGCATGTCCGCCAGATCGCGGGACGCGAGGTGACCAGACCCGACAGCATGACGAGCCGCCGCGGCGACCCGATGGGTGGAGGCAATTCGCCTGCTCCCCTGATAGAGGCCAACCACTGCCCCCACCGGGTTCCCCCTGATGCAGTGCGCCGCGGTGAGCACGAGATCTGGAGCGATGAGTGCTCCTGAACAGCGGCTCAACCGCAGAGAGCCATCCGGCTGAACGAGGGTGCCGACAGCAACAGTGGCACGGGCGAGTAGATCGTTAGCCTGCGCGAGGGTGCCGCCTTCGATGGCGTGAGCCGGGCCAACGGACCATGTAAGTGCCATGGCCATGAGCCACCCGGGCAGACAACTGATGATGCGGCGCTTCTCGCCTGTCGCAGGAATAGGGAGCCGTTTCATGGTCATAACTAAAGTCAGATCATGAAAGAACACACTGGGGTTTCAGCGACCCGTCGATAGAGTCGATGCTCTGCTGCCGGAAGAGGTAAGAAAGCATCCCCTCGCTTCAAGGTTTGGAGAGACTTCTGGAATGGGCCACCAGGCTCGTGCAATCCCTCAGGAACCCAGAACACGGTCGGCTGTTTTGAAGCATAGGCCATGACGTCGAATATGCAGAGGAGGTCGACATGCTCAAGCGCACGTTCCCCGGTGCATTGGCGGCTGCGGTCATGGGTGTTGCCGCCTCAGGAGCTTCGCTCCCCGATTTCGCTCAGGATATGCCAGCCCGATGCCTGCCACAGGAAGGACAGGCCGGCGCCCTTCATGATGGGTGCAGCGGGGCGGTCACGTTCGGCATGAGTGGGCCCATGGTGGTGCCGGGCCAGGCTCCTGACATCGAGGCGACCGGCAGCATCACTCGAACCATGAGGGATCACTCAACGGAGAACAGAGGCGATCGCCCTGAGTGAGTTTCGCATCAGGCTATCGCAAGCTGCAGCCGCGGGAGTGCCGCGGCTGCGCTGCTGCTATCCCTCGATGGCGATGAACATATACTGATCCTCACGTTTCACGCGCAGGAGGAGCGGTCGCTTCTGAGCCTGGGCCTCCGTCCAGGCCTTCGCCACATCCGCCGGAGCACTCACCGGCTGGTTGTTCGCCGAGACGATCACGTCGCCCTGCCGGAGACCGGCCTCCGCGGCGGGGCTGTTCCGATCAACCCGCTGGATCAGCACGCCCGACGTGCCCGGCTCCAGCCCCAGCTGACCGCGAGCCGCCTCAGGGATCGGGCTGAGCGCCAGCCCGAGCCGCTTGCCACCGTCCGTTCCGTCGGGAGCCGCCGAGCGGGCGGTCTGTTCGTCGCTGCGCTGGCCGATGACGACGGTCAGTTCCTGAGGCTTGCCGTCCCGGATCACAGTCAGCGACGCCTGGGTGCCGGGCTTCATGGCGGCGACCGCACGGGAGAGATCGCGACCGCTCTCCACCGGCTTTTGGTCGAACTGCGTGATCAAGTCACCTGACCGGAAGCCCGCTTTGTCGGCTGGTCCGCCAGGCTCCACCGAGGCCACCAGCACGCCCTTGTCATCAGAGCGGCCGAGCGCCTGAGCGATGGCCGGCGTGAGCTCCTGCAGGCGCAGTCCCACATAGCCCCTCTCGACTCGCCCGGTGCGGATCAGCTGGTCCGCCACTACTTGAGCGGTCTTCGAAGGAACGGCAAAGCCGATGCCGATGTTGACGCCGGAGGGCGAGAAGATCGCCGTGTTGACGCCTATCACTTCGCCGCGGGCGTTGAACAGCGGTCCACCGGAGTTGCCTCGGTTGATCGAGGCGTCGGTCTGGATGTAGTCGTCATACGGGCCTGAGCGAATGTCACGCGAGCGGGCCGAGACGACACCAACCGTCACCGTGCCGCCGAGGCCGAACGGGCTGCCGATGGCAATCACCCAGGAGCCCGGCTCGGCAGCATCCGAGTCACCCCAGGTGGCGATGGCCATGTTGGGCTGAGAATCGACTTTTAGCACGGCAATATCAGTGGCTGGATCCCGACCGACGAGCGTGGCAGGGACATTGGTTTTGTCGCCGAGCACAACGTGGATTTCGGCTGCGTCCTCGACCACGTGGTTGTTGGTGATGATGTGTCCGTCTGAACTGATCACAAACCCTGACCCGAGCGCCTGCCGGGGCTGTTGCTGGCGGGGCTCCGGGCCCTCGCCATAGTAGCGGCGGAAGAACTCGCGGAAGGGCAGGTCGTCCGGCAACGATTGCGCCTGCTCCTGTTCCTCGACGCGTTGCTTGGTGGTGATCGCGACGACGGCCGGCATCTTCTGCTTCACGATGGCCGTGAAGTCAGTCGGCACCTGCTGGGCCGTTGCCGGTAGCGCGGTGAATGCCAGGAGAGCAAAAACTCCGGCTAGCACATGCCTTCTCAAGTTTAAGCTTGATCCAGAACGGGACATAAGATCCTCCTGTGCAGAACATGAGCAGGTCCGGGAGGCCAGAGCACTGTGCCTGGGCCGGGAAAGGGAGCGGTTCCCGTACCCCGGCTTTGGACAACAGCTTTAGATAAGAGTCGTTCTCAGGCATCACTACGGCACGCGGAAATAGCAGGACTCTTCATAGCTAATTGGTTTTCGTCCTGTTGGATCAGGTATCCTCTATGGAATTTCGGGCCCCATCGGCTGCCCTCTCGCCCGTACAGCCCTGCTCCACATAGGCCAGATCAACGCTCTCACCGTTAGCGACCTGCACCGCCTGTGCGAGCTGTCCCACCTCGGCCCAATCATCAGCGGTGGCCGGCGTCACGTGGGCCGCCAGCAGATGCCCGAGGGGTCCACCGCCATATGCAGCTTGGAACCCTTCTTGCGCTTGGCGCCGTCATAGCAGGCAGGCTGGAAAAGCACAGCGGCTGGGTCTGGTTCCAGAAGGATGCTTTGGCCAAGTTGCCTCAGCTGATCCTTTCAGGATCGATTCCGGCCAATCTTCGCCTGCTTAGAAGCAGCGGCTTGTACCGGTGCTGGTGCGCCTCTCGAACCAGAACGAGGTAGCACCATGGCAGCGGCACATGTAGGCTGGTTTTGGCCGGCTCGATGAGATCAGCCACCCTGCCTTTGCCGATCTGGATGCAGCCCAGGACTGGATCAATCAGTGACTCGGCCAGGATGGCCGCCAATCTCCAGGGTGAACGTCAAGTCCGCTCTTGCTCCGATCCTTGCGGCTTCGATGGGATCACCTCATCGAGGGGATTGGGCCTCCCGGTCGTCACCGGGTTTTCACCGACGACTTCTTGGTAGTCGCGGGTCGACCCGCCGCTGCCATAGCCGGCCGAGTCGCCGAAGTCGCGTCCGGACGGATCCGAAGTCGGACCAAGGTTCGGGATGTCACCTCCGGTTTGTGCAGGCTCTTTTGGCTCATCAGCGGGAGAGGGATTGGAATTCGGATTGGCTGGATTCGGCATGTGAGGTCTCCGTGGTTCGGGTGGTCAGGCCACTGGAATGGTTGCTAGCCGTGACCGCGGTTCTGCTTGCGGTTGTCCACCCCCTCGTTCGCCTGCCCCTGGCCTTGCGTCTTAGGGACGCCACCACCGCCATCGCCATGATGCGGATGGTGGCCGGCATCCTTGCTGTGGCCTTTGGGAACAGCCTCGTCGCTTCGGTCCGGCACGTGCCCCTTTTGCTTTTCACTGCGGTTGTTGTGGTTCCGAGTGGTCATGGGTCACCTCTATGCTTGATGCGCCATCGTCGGGTTCGCCGGCTTGAGCGCTGTGACGGTCCTTAAGGCTCCAGTAGGGAACCAGGGCCTGATTGAGCCAACCTGGAACGGAGGCTGTCGTTCCCATTTCACGGTCAGCCCTGACCGCCCTGCTGCCTGATGGGCATTCGGGCGGAGGTAAGCCGCCGATCCCCGACAGGAACAGTACGGCTATCTTCATGTTTCAGGACTTAAGGCCGAGCATCGCCTGTGGGAGCCGTCAGCATGACCGACAGCAAGGACCAGAAGACCACGATTACCCTGGAGCCCGGACAGGTCGCTGTCGTTCTGGGCATGGAAGATGGCCAGATCAGCCGCCAGCTTTTTGCCAGTCCGGAGGTCGACGCCATGCTCGACGATGAGCAGTCCGACATCCCGTTCCATTACTTCCTGGCCTCAGCCTTCCTCGTGCGCCTGGATCAGGATGAGGATTTCGCCTCCGATTTGGCCGAGTGGTACGATGAAAGACTACAGGGAGAGGCTGGAAGGGAAGAAGATCAACCGTAAGGCTGTAGTCCTAGCCTGCCAACCTGATCCTGAGAGTAGGGGAACTTTGCAAGGACCCAGCAATTGACGGGTTCTCGCAAACAGGAGCCCCGCATGAGCCAGTCCGACCAGGAACAAATCGAGCCGCCTGGCACTGAAGCCGAGATGACGCCCCAGGCCGATCATGGTGAAACGAGCTACAAGGGTTGTGACAAGCTCGTCGGTCGCGTGGCGGTGATCACCGGCGGCGACAGCGGGATCGGCCGGGCGGTGGCGATCGCCTATGCCCGTGAAGGGGCGGACGTCCTGATCAGCTACCTGAACGAGCAGGAGGACGAGGACGCCCGTGAGACCGCGCGCCACGTCGAGGCAGCGGGACGCCGCTGTGTGCTCGTGCCGGGCGACATTGCCGAGGCCGCGCATTGCCGCGCCATCATTGATCGGGCGGTGAGCGAGTTCGGCCGCATCGACATTCTGGTGAACAATGCTGCTTTCCAGCGCACGTACGAGAACCTGGAGGACATCCCAGACGAGGAATGGAGCTATACGTTCCGCACCAATATCGAGGCGATGTTTCACCTGGCCAAGGCTGCCGTTCCCCACATGCGGCCGGGCTCATCCATCATCAACACGACGTCCATCCAGTCGGACAAGCCCAGTCCCATGCTCCTGGCCTACGCCTCGACCAAGGGAGCTGTCTCGAACTTCACGGCGGGCTTGGCCCAGATGCTGGGAAGCAGGGGCATTCGTGTGAACGCCGTTGCTCCAGGGCCGATCTGGACGCCACTGATCCCGTCCACCATGCCGGACGAGAAAGTGAAGAGCTTCGGCCAGGACACGCCGCTGGGCCGTGCCGGTCAGCCCAAAGAACTTGCCGGCATCTATGTTCTGCTCGCTTCCGAGGAGGGCAGTTACATGACGGGCGGCATCTACGCCGTGACGGGCGGAACCCCGCTCCTGTAGAAGCAGGACCACCACTTGGCCGGCCGCCGGTGGTCCGGTAGCCGGACAGCCTCCTCAGCAATAACTAGCGGGAACTAGGGGAGGGGCTGAGGTGTTTCGTCCTTCCTGCCAACTCAGCCCCTCCTTCTTGGAAGTGTCCTTTGCCAAACCGGTTGCGTTTCCTCATTGCGGAGAGTGAGCCGCCGCAGGCCCGAGAAAGCCGTCGTGAGAGCGTGGGGCGCAGTTCCGGCGAGACCTACGTCGACACCTTGCGCTTTCTTGCACCTGGGGCTGTTTGCCATCGGGTGAAGCCTGCGGACAGAGGGGCATCATTACCCGGTCGAGCAGAGCTTCGGAGCTATGATGCAGTGTTCGTGACTGGCTCGCCGCTTCATCTCTACGAGGAAACACCCGAGACACGCCGCGAGGTTGATCTGATGCGAGCGGTATTCAACGCGGGTGTCCCTTCCTTTGGCTCATGTGCCGGATTGCAAGTCGCCACCGTGGCGGCCGGCGGAGTGGTTCGCCCGAGCCGCAATGGGCGGGAAGCAGGGTTTGCCCGCCGCATCACGCTGACAGAAGCAGGGCATCGACATCCGCTTCTTGCAGGGAGGCCGGCTTCATTCGACGCTCCGGCTTTTCACTCCGACGAGGTTGAGACGCTGCCGGAGGGAGGGACGTTACTGGCCTTCAACACCGTGACCGCTGTGCAAGCGGTTGAGATCCGGCATGGAGCCGGAGTGTTCTGGGGCGTGCAGTACCATCCCGAGCTTGACCTGTATGAGGTGGCGGGAGCCCTGCGGCGTCAGTGTGAGGACCTGGTGAGCGAGGGATATGCGAGCAGTCCTGAGGCTCTCGAGACGTATGCGTCCATGGTGGACGCCCTCCACCAAGCTCCTGACCGCAAGGATCTCGCTTGGGTTCTTGGGCTGAATGAGCAGGTCACTGAGGTGGATTGCAGATTAACAGAGCTTCGCAACTTCATTCGGTTCGTGATCAAGGGGTGGTGACTGCCCACGGGGTCCGCGTTCAAGATTTAGCGCTATTCTGCTGCTGGCAGGCGCTACCTCCAGGAAGGTCTCTTCTTGGCACTGCTGAGAAGTTTGGTGCAGGACAGCTGATACAGCCAGAGCAGACCTTCCTCAGGGTCACCTAACCTTCCCAGTTTGACCCACAGGAGACCTTCCAGTGGTCGGGCAATTCCGGTCGTGACGACGCTGCGTTGAGGCTTATCCGGTCGGCATGCGACCGAGATCTTCCGATGCTGGCGATTTGCCGCGGCATTCAGCAACTGAATGTTGCATTCGGGGGAAGCCTCTACGCGAACATCGCGGTCGACGACGAGCATCACTGTCACACCACTTGGGTATCCGGTGCTCCTCTCGATCAATTATACGGACCGGCTCATGAACTGCTCGTCACGCCCGGCGGACACATGGAGATGTTGTCTCAGGGTGAACCCTTCACGGTCAACTCGCTTCACGTCCAGGCCATCGACAGGCTTGGTGAAGGCCTGACAATCGAGGCGCGCGCCGAACGGAACGATCGAGGCCGTCAGCGTTCAAGGCTGCACGTTCAGCATTGGTGTTCAGCGGCATCCCGAGTTCCAGGCATCCGAAAATGAACTCTCCCGCCGTCTCTTCCAGGCGTTCGGAGCGGCAGCACTGTCGTTTCACCAGAAGAGGGAAGGGCGCTGACGGCCCATCATTCCGCACTTCCCGCAGGAACACCAATCGGGTCTACCGGCCAAAGCGCGCAAGCTAATCAGGCGGTGGACGATGCAGGGCATCGTCGGCTTTGATCGAAGGCTAATCAGCCAAGGCATTCATCGGAGAAGAATGCCACTCCTCGGCCAGCCACAGGCTCGATGGAACCCTGAGATGGAACCATCCGGTGTGATCGGCGATCTCTGACGAAAGGCGATGGCGCCTGTAGATGACGGATCTGCTCATGCCGCGGTTCCCGAGCCGGGCCGTTGCCTCAAACCTGCCGTGACATTCCCATCTGCAAAGCGTCGTTCAGAGGCCATGCCGTGCACAGTTCCGAGACAGATTTAGGCCGGATGCCGATCCGGCATTAAGCTGCGGTGCGAAGGAGCGTGGCTTCCACGGCCACGCCTAGGGTGCGGCTCAGACGCAGTTCACCCACAGGACAATCGCTTTGTCGGTGCCGGACGGGTTGCCGAAACGGTGCGGCCTGCGGCTGGCGAAGCGGAAGCTGTCACCTTTTCTGAGAATCATTGTGGAGGCACCGACGGTGAGCACCATCTCGCCTTCGAGAACGAAGCCTGCTTCCTCGCCGTCGTGAGTGTATAGCTCGTCTCCGGTGTTGCCCCCCGGCTCAAGAAAGATCAGAAACAGGTTGAGGCGACCATCCTGGCCCGCCGGGCTCAAGAGCTGCTTCGAGATGCCCGTGCGCCACAGATTGAGTTCCGCGCGCTCATGTTCCCGCCTCACGATCTGCTCGGGGCTGCTCTCCTGAGGAGTCGCATCGAACAATGCGGCGATGCTCACGTCGAACACGTCGGCGAGCGTTGCGAGCACGCGCAATGACGGGGACGAAAGACCACGCTCGACTTGGCTGATGAAGCCGACCGAGAGGTTCGCGCGCGCCGCGACGGCTTCGAGAGAAAGGCCGCGCATGCGTCGCAAATCACGAAGCCGTCGCCCGACCGCATGATCGACCGCGCTCTCCGGGGATGGTGTGCTGGTGCTGCTCACGCAGAAACTGCCTTGATCGATGCTGATTTTTTCACTTACGTGAATCCGCTTGCATTTCGCTACAGATTATGCACTCTTTTTTCATATATGTGAAATTGTGTCAAACGCGATCAATGTTGCAGAGGTAAGGGACCTTCTCGCGTTGTGACTGCTGAGGGAGATCATCATGTTCAAATCCTTCCTGCAAGCGGCCTGTCTCTCGCTTGCCGTCGCCGCAGGAGCGCCCGCTCTTGCCCAACAGGTTGTCAAGGTCGGCTCAACGCCGACGAGCATACCCTTCACCTTCCTCGACACGAAGACGAATTCCATTCAAGGCGTAATGGTCGATATCATCACGGAAGTCGGTAAGGATGCAGGCTTTCAGATTCAGATCGAGCCGATGCAGTTCTCGTCCCTGATCGCCGCTCTGACCTCTAAGAAGATCGACCTCATTTCGGCGGCAATGTTCATCACGCCCGCGCGGAAGGAAGTCATCGACTTCTCCGACCCGGTTTACACCTACGGCGAGGGTCTGCTCGTTCCGAAATCCGATACGAAGAACTATGTCGGCTTTGACGATCTGAAAGGCGCGACCGTCGGCGCTCAGGTCGGCACGGCCTTCGTCGAGCCGCTGAAGAAAACTGGCTTGTTCTCCGAGGTAAAGATCTACGATACGATCCCGGACATCATGCGGGACGTGAATGCGGGCCGCCTTCAGGCCGGCTTCGCCGATTATCCGGTCGTCGCCTACAGTCTGAAGCAGGGCCAGTTCCCGCAGGCGCGCCTCGTCGAGAGCTACAAGTCCACGATGCTCGGCTCGGTCGGCATTGGAGCCCGCAAGGAGGATCAGGAGCTTCTTGCAAAGGTCAACGCATCGCTCGTCAAGCTGAAGGCGAACGGCACGATCGACAAGGTTCTCGAGAAGTGGGGCCTCAAGGCTTCCTAACCCTGAAAGCCCCGGCGGCGCGGTTTGCGTGCCGCCGCTTCCCACCTTTTTCTGACCCTCTCGGATACCCGCGCTCATGCAAGCCTTTCTGCGCGATGCCGCCGAATTTCTGCCGATTCTCTTAGAAGGCGTAAGGCTGACGATCCTAGTCACCATCGGATCGCTCATCCTGTCCACTCTCCTCGGTCTCGTATGGGCCATGATGCGTGTCTCGAGCATCAAGGCCATCTCTCAGACGAGTGCGGGCATCATCAACGTGATCCGCGGCATCCCCATCATCGTCCAGCTGTTCTACATCTATTTCGTGATGCCGGATCTTGGCGTGTCGCTGACCGCCCTTCAGGCCGCGATCATCGGCCTTGGGATCGCCTATTCGGCCTATCAGGCGGAAAACTTCCGTGCCGGCATCGAGGCCATCGACAAGGGACAGATCGAGGCAGCCCAGTCCATCGGCATGGGTTGGTGGATGACTATGCGGCGGGTCGTGCTGCCCCAAGCCGTGCGGCTCGTTCTGCCGCCCTATGGCAACACCATGATCATGATGCTGAAGGATTCGTCTCAAGCATCCACCATCACCGTCGCCGAGCTCGCTCTCCAGGGCAAGCTGATCGCCTCCTCCACCTTCAAGAACACCAGCGTCTTCACCCTCGTCGCGCTTCTTTACCTCGTCATGAGCATTCCCCTGATCCTCTTCGTCCGTCACTTTGAGAAGAAGGGAAGCCGCCCATGATCGAGCTGAAGGGCGTACGCAAGAGCTACGGCAGCTTCGAGGTGCTGAAAGGGATCTCGGCGTCTGTCGAGAAGGGCGAGGTGGTCTGCATCATCGGCCCGTCCGGTTCGGGCAAATCGACCATTCTGCGCTGCATCAACGGCCTGGAGAGCTACAACAGCGGCGACATCCTCGTCGAAGGGCAGCGGGTCGATCGCGACGCGCGGTCCATCATTTCCATCCGGACACAGGTCTCGATGGTGTTCCAGCGCTTCAATCTCTTTCCGCATCGCACCGTGCTCGAGAACGTCATCGAGGGACCGGTCTTCGTGAAGAAGGAGCCCCGCCGGGAGGCCATCGAGAGAGCCCGGCTGCTGTTAGCGCAGGTCGGGCTGGCCGAAAAGGCGGATGCCTATCCGCCGCAGCTCTCCGGCGGACAGCAACAGCGGGTCGCCATCGCCCGCGCACTTGCCATGCAGCCCAAGGCCATTCTCTTCGACGAACCGACCTCTGCTCTCGATCCGGAACTGGTCGGGGAAGTTCTTGGCGTCATGCGCAAGCTCGCGGACGACGGCATGACGATGGTGGTCGTCACCCATGAGATGGGCTTCGCGAAAGAGGTCGCCGACCGGGTGCTCTTCATCGATGGCGGCGTCATCGTCGAGCAGGGCCCATCGAAGGATGTTCTCAATCAGCCCCAGCACGCGCGTACGCAGGATTTCCTGCGGCGCGTCCTGCATCCGCTCTAGGCCTGGTTCGATTTCAGTCGAACCAGGCTTTTCTCCAAGAACGCTCCAGACCTGCGAGAAGCCCCATGGCCGACCCCTTTCCCCTTGAGCCCTCCCTCTGGGCAGCGACTGCTGTCGCACCACCCCAAACCTCGCCGTTGGTGACCTCGGTTTCGACCGAGATCGTCGTGATCGGCGGTGGCTATGCGGGTTTGTCGACAGCGCTGCATCTGGCCGAACGCGGCTTCAAGCCGATCGTGCTTGAAGCGCGGGAGGTCGGCTTCGGCGGCTCGGGCCGCAATGGCGGCCAGGTGATCCCCGGTCTGAAATACGACCCCGATGAACTGATCGCAAAGTTCGGCCGCGAGCGGGGCGAGCGGCTGACTGCCTTCGGCGGCGGCACGGCCGACGCGGTTTTCGGCCTGATCGACAAATACGCCATGGACGTACCCTATGTGCGTAACGGCTGGATCCAGGGCGCGCATACGCCGGAAGGCCTGGAACAGGTTCGCCGCCGTGCTGAGCAATGGGGCAGGCGCGGTGTCCAGGTTCGCGTCCTTGACGAATCCGAGGCTGGACGTCTTCTCGGGTCCCGGCGGTATGTCGGTGGCTGGATCGACGGACGGGGAGGCGGGATTCAGCCCCTGAGCTATGCCCGGGAGCTCGCGCGAGCCGCACAGGCAGCGGGAGCGACCATTCATACCCAAAGTCCGGCGATCAGTATTGCCCAAAACAGCGGGCGCTGGACGGTGAGAACCGCGTCAGGAGCAACGGCCACGGCGGACCGCGTGGTTCTCTGCACCAACGGATACACCAGGGGACTCTGGCCGCGGCTGCACGAAACGATCATCCCGGCGAACTCCTTCCAGATCGCGACCGCGCCGTTGCCGGAAGACCTGCGGCGCTCCATCCTGCCCGAGGGGCATGTTAGCTCCGACACCCGCAAGCTACTGCTCTATTTCCGGCTCGATCACACAGGGCGCCTGCTCATGGGCGGCCGCGGACCGTTCCGCGAGCCGAAGGGACCGGAGGACTGGGCGCATCTTGAGCGGATCGTCGGCAAGTTGTTCCCGAAGGTCAAAGACGTGCCGGTCGAGTTTCGCTGGTGCGGCCGCGTGGCGATCACGCGGGATTTCCTGCCGCATCTTCACGAACCCGCGCCGGGCCTCCTGATCGACATCGGCTGCCAGGGACGCGGTGTCGGCATGCAGACCGCGATGGGTCAGGCCATGGCGAACTACATCGCCACTGGTGATGCGGAGGTGCTTCCGGTTCCGCTTTCACCGATCCGACCCCTGCCACTTCATGCGCTTCATAAGCTCTACGTCTCGGCAGTCATTGCTTGGTACCGCCTCAACGATGGCGGCCTCTAGAGCATCGGCCCCGAACGTGGACCTGCACTTTCGGGACCCCTCCCATGCCCCACGCGCCGGAAGGGCGCAGAGGCGCTTCATCCGCTCTTGAAGGCCGCTCAAACGAGGAGCCATATCGCGATGACACACGACTCGAATCCGTCCTACCTTCACTTGCGCGCGGGCGTCCCTGCGGATGCAGCGACGCCGTTGCTCATTCCGGCGCTCGACGGAGATGCGCTGGCTGATGAGCGCAGCTATCATCTGTCCGACGAAACCCTCGGCTACCGCGCAGGCGTCAGTCGTTCCGGACCATGCAACGAGGACGTGAGGCTTGCATACACGGAATTCACCGTCATCAACGACGGAGAAGTGTCGCTGCTTCAAAGCGACGGGACATCCGTGACCCTTGTGGCGGGAGATTGCGCTGTCCTTCCCGCAGGGCTTTCGGTGCGTTGGACGCAATCGGGGGCCGTCAGCCGCACCTTCATGATCTTCCCCGGGCTGCGGAACGGATCGTCATCCGCAATCGTCAAAATTGATCCCGGGTCGGATCTTCACGCTTCGAAGGGACCCGCCCGTGAGCTGCTTCTCACCAGCCCACCGCCCGTCGCGCACAGTCGGGTCTGGTTCGAGGACGCATCGGGGGACCTTCAGATCGGCGTTTGGGAGTGCACGCCCTATTCTCGAAAGGCCCTGAAGCCCACATATTGTGAACTGATGCACATTCTGACGGGCGCCGTCACATTCACACATCCATCCGGCCGCTCCTGGACGATAGGTGCCGGCGAGACCGTCATCGTGCCGGCCGGCGCGACGAATGAATGGTCGAGCCACGAGACGATCCGCAAGGTTTTCTGCATTGTCGGCTGACATCCGCCTCGCTGGACGGATCAGCGTTTGGATCTCCATGGAATAACGACCGAAGACATCGAACCGGAATGAGGCCATGATGGGACACAGCAATCCGCTCTGGTGGGAAACGGCGCCGCTCGGCGTCGTGGAGCATCGAGCGGTCGAACCGGCAAGCGACGTGGTCATCGTCGGTGCCGGCTATACGGGGCTCAGCGCCGCGATCACTCTCGCGCGGGCCGGACGCTCCGTGCAGGTCTTCGACAAGCTCCGGCCAGGTGAGGGGGCCGCGACGCGCAACGGCGGAATCACAAGCGGGAATCTTCGCCTCAGCCATGCGGAGATGGCCCGGCGCTTTGGCGAAGCAAGGGCCACCGCGCTCGAGGCCGAGGCGAAGGTCGCGCGTGAGGATCTCTATCGGTTCATCGCCGACGAGGACATCGATTGCGATTTCCGATTGGTCGGTCGTTTTACGGGAGCGGCATCCCGGCGTGATTACGAGGGGCTCGCCCGGGGAGTCGAGCAGCTTCGGCGGACGTTCGGGATCGAAGCCTATGCCGTGCCGAGAAGCGAGCAGCGCACCGTTCTCGGCACCGATCTGTACCATGGTGGATACGTCCGGATGGATATGGGTGGCCTGCATCCGGCCAAGCTGCATGCAGGGATGCTGCGGCTTGCCCAGCAAGCGGGCGCCGTGATCCATGCGGAGACGCCCGTTCTCGGCTTCACCTCGCAGGGCGACGTCTACGAGGTTACGACTGCGCGCGGCAAGGTCCGTGCGCGGGACGTCATCGCGGGGACGAACGGCTATACGGACGCATCGGACCGGTGGCTTCGGCGCCGTCTGGTTCCCGTGCGCAGCCGGATTATCGTCACCGCTCCGCTTCCGTCGGACCTGATGGCCAGACTGATGCCGCGGGGCATGATGTGTGGCGACACGCGCCAACTCAGCTATTATTACCGTCCGTCTCCGGACGGCCAGCGGATCCTTTTCGGTGGGCGGGACGGCACCATCGCTCGGGAGCCGAGCTGGCCTACGGAAGCGCTCCGCCGCACTCTCGTCGACCTGTTCCCGGAACTCGCCAGTACCGAGATCACGCATAGCTGGTATGGGCATGTGGCCATGAACCGCGATATGGTGCCCCGGATCTTCTCCCGGCGTGGTGTCCGGTATGCTGCCGGCTATTGCGGCTCAGGGGTCGTGTGGGCGCGATGGGCCGGGCAGAAGGCCGCCATGCAGGTGCTCGGGCTAGACGAGGGCGGCTCCGCACTCGACTTCAGGCCGCCCGCCGCCGTGCCGCTGTTCAGCGGAAAGGCTTGGTTTATGCCCGCAGTCTTCGCTTGGCTGACCCTGCAGGACCGACTGGCGGCGCGGGCGCGACGCTGAACCAGACAGCGTCATGGCATCATCGGCTTTCATGCGATGTCGGTGACGCAGTCTTTTTATGAGGCATGTTGCATTGCATATCGGTCGAATGTGACTGAAATCAGCAGTGGCCGATTTCAACGCGGCAGCGCTTTTCTTCCTCCCGACGCTGCCGTATCGGCCGTTCCCTCTGGAAGGTTTTGACTGATTTGTCGGACCTCACTTCATGCCGGGCCCTTGGCCCGGCTTTTTTCTTGTCTGGTCCATCCCGACCGGGATCGCCTCTTCCGACGCGACCGTCCCGTCAGATGGGCCAGAACACGATCTAATCCGTCAGTTCCAGTACCATCGGGCAGGAGGGCGGTTTCACCCAAAGCCGCCTTCCCGCTTGACTACTGGGACTGGAGCCGTTCGGGATCCCCCGAAGGCCTGCTGGGAAGCTTTTTGCGAGCCCTGTAAGAATGTCCTGCCAATGAATGGGGGACGGCATGTCGGAGACGGGGCTGCACCGGTTGTTCGACCGGGCCAGGATGGATGATCGCCTGGTGAACGAACTCATCGGCCTGGCGCACGGCATCCTTGCCGACGGGGCGGTCAACCAGGCCGAGGCCGAGTACCTGTTCAAGTGGATCGTGGCCAACGCGGAGCAGACCGACGATCCGGTGCTCAGGCTCCTCTACGGCCGGGTCGAGACCGTGCTCGCTGACGGCGTCCTCAATCCCGAGGAGGCCGCCGACCTGCTTGAGACGCTGACCCGTTTCTGCGCCGGCGACTTCGAGATCGGCGAGACCCAGAAATCCACCTCGCTCCCATTGTGCGATCCGGCGCCAGCCGTGAGCGTCGGTGGATCGACCTTCTGCTTCACGGGCACCTTCGCCTTCGGCTCGCGCAAGGACTGCGAGAAGGCCATCATCGATCTCGGCGGCATTCCCGGATCGCTGACCCGGACGACCCGCTATCTCGTGATCGGCGCCTATGCGACCGAGAGCTGGGCGCACTCGTCCTTCGGCCGCAAGATCGAGAAGGCGGTGGACATGCGCACGGGCGGCGTCCCGATCTCCATCATCGGCGAGGACCATTGGGTGGGGCATCTCAGGTCGTGAGGCCGTCTGCCCCCGTTGTCCTGGTCGCCACCTGCCGGGAATACGCCGATCCTACCCCGAGCCTGGAGGCGCTGCTCGCTGCTCTTGAGACCCAAGGTGTTCGGTCCGGTCATCGGATCTGGACGGATACCCCGATGGAGACCTTCGCATCGGCTCACATGGTCCTGCCGCTCTGCTGCTGGGACTACCATGCGGATCCACAGCGGTTCCTTCGTTGGATCTGCGATCTGGAGGCCATGGGAGGGCAGCTTTTGAATCCACCCGTGACCCTCAGGTGGAATCTGCGCAAGACCTACCTGCTCGGGACGGCCCAAAGCGGGCTCGCCGTTCCGGCCGCCATCCACCTGCCGACGGCGGATGAGGGGACCATCGAGCGGCACATGCGGGACCGGGGCTGGGACGTGGCCGTTCTGAAGCCTGCCATGGGCCAGAGCGGATACGGCGTTCGAAAGGTGGATCTTGCCCAGCGTCTGGGGTGGTCCTTGGACGACGAGGGCACCGCAGACACTCTGCTCCAGGAGTACCTGGCCGACATCGGTGCACTCGGGGAGACGACCCTCACCTTCATCGACGGTGAGTTCTCCCATGCCGTCCGCCGGAACCTCGCGCCCGGCAAGTGGCGGGCCCATCAGCGATACGGCATCGTGCCGAACGCATCGATGTTCCCGACGAGGTCATCGGCGCGGCGCGCGAATACCTCTGCGCAGCGCCGGAGCTGCCGACCTATGCCCGGGTCGACGGCCTCGTGCAGTCGGATGGGTTCATGCTCACCGAACCCGAGCTGATCGAACCCTACCTGAAGATAGCCGTTTGCAAGCCGCCAGATCGCCCGCACCTCGTCCGCCGCCTTTCGCAAGGAGCAGCTTGCGTGATAGCGCCTGAGAGCATTGAGATGCTGCTCCAACTCCCGCTCCAACCCGCTCTCCGGCTCGGACGGGACTCCGTCCTCGGGCACCGTCCCCTGGAAGCGCGAGGCGACGAAGGTAAGCGTCCGGTTGACCAGATTGCCGAACGTATCGGCGAGATCATTGTTCACGTCCCGCCCGAAGCGGTCGAAGGTGAAGTCGGTATCATTCCCCTCGGGAGCATTTGCGGCCAGCCACCAACGCCAGTTGTCCGCCGGCAGCAGATCGAGCGCCTGATCAAGGAAGATGCCTCGCCGCTCGCACGTTGAGAACTTTCCACCCTCGAAGGTAAGCCAGTTCACGCCTTTGATGACATCGACGGTTTTCCACGGCTCGCCTGAGCCGATCAACGTGAAGTTTAACGAATGTCCTGGGATCTCGACCGTTCCGGACTATGGGGCCTTGTTCCACAACTCCTGTTCGGCGAAAAAGCCCGTCAGCTTGATGCAAAGTCGAGCCAGTCGATGGGGAACACGATGCACATTGTCGGAATGGACCACGTCCAGTTAGCCATGCCGGCTGGGCGCGAGGATGATGCCCGAGCCTTCTACGACAACCTCCTGGGCATCCCGGAGGTCGCAAGGCCTCCTCACCTGGCTGCCCGAGGCGGTTGCTGGTTCGAGAGCGGGAGCGTGAAGGTTCACCTGGGAGTGGAAGACCCTTTTGCCCCGGCGAGGAAGGCTCATCCAGCGTTCATTGTCCGGGACTTGGCGGCCGTGTCACGGCGGCTGGAAGAGGCCGGCTACGAGCTGAAAGAGGATCAGCCTCTGGAGGGGTTTGAGCGCAGGTATGTGAGCGGCCCGTTCGGCAATCGGATCGAGCTGATGCAGCCAAACCGCTGAAGCCACCCGGTAGGTAATTGGCGGCCCGTGTGACCAGGTGTGGCCGTATATGCGCCCGTTTCTGATGAGATCAATTTCTCCCGTATTGTCGCGTATCCGGTGAACCGAACGCGTGCGAGGACAGACCATGACCCTTCAAGGAGTGGCGGCCTTCACAACGGCCGCGTTGGTTAGCCTGACGGTGCAGGCCGAAGCGCGGACACCGTGCCAGGAGTACCTGCGGCTGCGCAACGCCGCCTCGGAAGCCTGGACACAGGCGATGAGAACGCCGCGCTCGGATCGCTGCGAAGCCTTGCATCGTGCCTCCTTGACCGCGGAGGCGACGCTCGCGTACGCAGGTGCCAATCGTGAGTCGTGAATACCCGGTGGCAGCTGCTATACCCGCTCCAGCGTGAAAAACTCCTGCGCCTTCTCGACCCCTCGCAGCGCATACCGGCCGACTCCAACAAAGCGAGCCCGATCCTCAGCTTGAGTCGCAGCCGCGAAGGCGGAGGAAATTAGAACGTCCTTCTCAACAGACCGGCACAAAGCTGCGATGCGGCTTGCCTCATTGACGGCGGGACCCACGACCGTGAAATCAAGCCGGTCCTTGCTTCCGATATTCCCGTAAAAGACCTCTCCTATGTGGAGGCTCAGATACGGATCCGTGGTCGGCAGAGCCTGAGATGAGCGTCTCGCGTTTACGGTATCAACCTCGGCCCGCATCAACGCCTCAGCGCGAAGGGCGGATGCACATGCTGTGCTCGGGTCATCAGCCTTGAATATTGCAAGGACGCCATCTCCAATCAACTTCAAGACGTCACCGCCGGCCTCATGCACCGAGGAGATGATCGCGTCGGCGTAATCGTTCAGAAACGGGATCACATCGTGCGGCGCAGCATCTGTGATGCGCGTGAAGCCTCGTAGGTCACTATACCAAATCACTGCGCTGATGCGCTCAGCTACGCCACGTGCGATGCGGCCAGACAGCACCCGCTGACCGGCATCGCGGCCGAGGTAGGTTTCAACGATTGTTTCCACTACGCGACCCAGTGAAATGCACTTCAAGGCTAGTGCAAATGTCGGCAACAGTTGGCGCAGAAAGACGAGCTGGGACTCTTCGAAGCCTTCTGGCGTGTCCGTCGCCCAGGACGAGTGGACCGCATCCATCTCACCAAGGGCACCCTTACCGAACCGGTGGGTTAGTGCGATATAGTCGGTCTGCCCCTCTGACCGCAATTCCTGAAGAAGTGGGAACTCGGCTGTCTCACCTTGAGCGAGACGGCGCCTCAATTCTGTGGCTCCAGTGCCGAGCATATAGTTGAACGGACTGTTTGCCCATTTTTGAGCAGCGTCGCCCCCGTCGCTGACACGTCCGTATTCGTTGAAAGGTGTGAACTCACCGGAGTGCCGCCACCGAAAAACGTGGCCTTCATGGGTCGGGTGCAGTGTATCTATGAGGACGAGCACACGGGCAACTGGAATGCCAGAAGTTCGGAGGCGCTCGCAAAAACCATGAACGAGCTCGACTTCACTGAGACCACAGAGTCCGGCCTCAGTCACGAAATCCAAGATTGGAGCTGCTTTGGTCAAGTCCACCCACCCAAAATGGCACGCCACAGGTTCCGTTGCAACGCCGGAGCGAGGTCAAGCGAAATCTGAATGGGACTTCAGGTGACAATTCCGCCATCGGCTTTGCTGGTTCACGACAAGTTCCGCGTGCCGGGGAAGCGCTGAACCACCCAGTCGATGAAGAGCCGCACTCGCGGGGAGAGCTGCCGGCTGCGGGGGTAGAGTACTGAGACCGGGGCCGATGGCGTTGGATAGTCAGCCATGACACGCACAAGGCGTCCCTCTGCCAGATCGCGATCGATATGAAAGACAGGCATTTGGGCAAGCCCCAGTCCCAGCAGGACTGCGCTGCGGAAGGTTTCTGTTCCGGTGACCGAGAGGGGAGCGCGCAGCTCGATTCGCTTCATGCTGTCAGCTTGCACGAATTCAAACGGGGTGAGCGCGCCAGTCGTGATGGAACGGATGCCCACGGCATGATGATGGGTTAGATCGTCCGGCGTGTGTGGGCAGCCGTATCGCTCCAGATAGGCGGGCGCAGCGCAGGTGATGCGATCAAGCGTCGTGACCGTCCGCGCCACAAGCTCGCTGTCTGGGAGCGCCCCATAGCGCAGCACGCAGTCGACGCCCTCACGCACCACGTCAACCCAGCGGTCGCTCTCGCTCATCGCGATTTCGACATCGGGGTAGCGTGCGAGGAACTCCGGCAGGGCCGGCAAAAGGAAATGCCTCGCGATCGTGCCTTGCACTTCGACCCGCAGCATGCCCTTGGGTGCCGCGCCGCGGAAAGCGCCCTCCGCATCCTCGACGTCGTCAAGGATCGCGAGGCATCTCCGGTAATAGGCCTCGCCGTCGAGAGTAGGCCGCACGGCGCGTGTGGTTCGCTGGAGCAGCCGCACGCCAAGCCGGGCTTCGAGCTCCTGGATCACCTGGGTGGCGGTGGAACGCGGGATGTCGAGGTCGTGCGCCGCCGCGGTGAAGCTGCAGCGATCGACAACCCGGGTAAACAGCCGCATCGCGTCAAGTCTGTCCATGGCTCGCTCGATTGTTCCATCAGGACGAACAGTCTAACTGTAGTTAGCATAATTATTTCTGCGACTCCAGGAGGCATCTTGCTTGCACCAGCCCGGCAGGGTGGTGACCACAAGGAGCTTTCGAGATGAACAGAGATACGAACAAAGTAGCAATTGTTACCGGCGCCTCACGGGGCATCGGCGCTGCGATTGCGGAGCGCCTGGCGGCGGACGGCTTCACGGTCGTCATCAACTATGCCGGCGGCGCGGCCGATGCAGAGACGTTGGTTGCGAAGATCGAAGCCGCGGGCGGCAAGGCCATTCCGGCGCAGGCGGACGTGAGCGACGCAAACGCCGTGGCCCGTATGTTCGACGCCGCGCAGGCCGCGTTCGGCGGCGTGGACGTGCTGGTGAACAACGCTGGTATCATGAAGGTGGCGCGGCTTGCGGAGTGCGACGACGCGCTGTTCGACAGCCAGGTGGCCGTCAACCTGAAGGGCAGCTTCAACACCCTGCGTGAGGCGTCCCGTCGACTGCGCGAGGGTGGCCGGATCATCAACCTCTCGTCCAGCGTCGTGGGTCTCTATCACCCGAACTACGCTGTCTATGCCGCTACCAAGGCCGGCGTCGAGGCAATGACCCACGTCCTGGCCAAGGAGCTGCGGGGACGCAACATCACCGTTAACGCCGTGGCCCCTGGACCAACCGCGACCGCACTGTTTCTGGACGCCAATACGCCGGAGTCCATTGAGCGGCTCACCAAGCTCGCCCCACTGGAGCGTCTCGGCCGGCCTGAGGACATTGCCGCGGCCGTCGCGTTCCTGTCCGGCCCCGACGGAGCCTGGATCAACGGTCAGGTCCTGCGCGCCAACGGCGGGATCATCTGAAACCAACCTAAGTCGCAGGAAGGAGTTCGTCATGTCCAAGAAGATCATTCTCATCACGGGCGCGTCCAGCGGCTTCGGCCGCATGACCGCCGAAGCGCTGGCTCAGGCCGGCCACACGGTCTATGCCTCCATGCGCGACATCACCGGGCGCAACGCAAAGAACGCCGGCGAGCTGGCTGCTATCGAAGGCCGAGACATTCGCCCGACTGAACTTGACGTTCAGTCGGACGCATCGGCCAATGAAGCGGTCGCGAAGATCATTGCCGAGAGCGGCCGCATCGATGTGCTGGTTCACAACGCCGGACACATGATGTTCGGCCCGGCTGAAGCCTTCACCCCGGAGCAGTTCGCTCAGCAGTACGATGTCAATGTGCTCGGAACTCAGAGAGTCAATCGGGCCGCCCTGCCGCACATGCGCCGCCAGCGGCAGGGGCTCCTGGTCTGGGTGTCGAGTTCCAGCTCGGCCGGCGGGACGCCGCCCTATCTCTCGCCCTATTTCGCGGCCAAGGCGGCGATGGACTCGCTGGCGGTGCAATATGCCCGTGAGCTGGCCCGCTGGGGCATCGAGACAACGATTGTGGTCCCCGGCGCCTTCACCAAGGGCACCAACCACTTCGCGCATTCCGGCAGCCCGGCCGACACCGCGCGCGTCGCTGAATACGAGGCCGGTCCCTACAAGGGCTTCATGACCGAGCTGCCGCCGAAATTGGCGGCGACCGTTCCCGAGGACGCTGACCCTGCCGGCGTGGCCGAGCGGATCGTTGCGGCGGTCGATGCGCCCTTTGGCGCGCGCCCCTTCCGGATCCACTACGACCCGGCCGAAGACGGCGCGAGCGTCGGTTTCGCGGTCCTCGATCGCGTGCGTTCCGAGTTCCTGCACCGCGTCGGCCTCGCGGACCTGCTGAAGCCCGCAAAGCTTGTCTGACGCCAACGAACGGCAGTGCCCGCGATCAGCGCGGGCCTGCCTTCCTGGCATGACCCAGAGCAACAGGAGCATCCAATGTCGAATGAAACCACCCTTATCTTTCCCGGCCTGGCACGGCTCTACGTGACCACCGGGCCACTGACCTACACCCTTCTTCGGGCCGCATTCGGCATAACGATCGTCACCCACGGCATTCCGAAGCTTTTGGGAACGGCCCACGGCTCGATGGCCGACCCGATGGCGGGATCAACACGCATGATTGGCGAGGTGCTTGGCCTGCCGTTCGCGCCGCAGCTCGCCCTATTCGTCGCGCTGCTGGAGACGTTCGGCGGCCTGGCGGTGGCGCTCGGCTTTGCCACCCGGATAGTCGCGCCGATGCTGGCGATCCAGATGGCCTTCATCTGCATCGCCCTTGGCCCGACCTATCCCTGGATCGATCGCGGCTTTGAATATCCGCTGATCCTGGGCTTCGTCGCGCTGCTGATTTCCATCCACGGCGGCGGCAAGTGGTCCGCCGATCGTCTGATCGGCCGCGAGGTCTAGGCCGGGTTGTTCTCAACCACATCCACATCCCGGCAGCAGCGATGTCGGGGCAGGCAAACAGAGGAGTTGAAATATGTCAGTCAAACCTATCCAAGCAGCCGTGACAGTGCCTCACGGGGGCTCGCAGCAGATCACCGCCACCCGCAATCCGGCGACGCCCAACGGCATCACCCTAATTGGCCGGTTTCTCGCCGTAAGCGCAATAGCCGGTGTGGTGGCGGCCGCTGCCGCCTATCTCAGCACGCTCGCGGCAGTTCCGGTCTGGGCAATGTTCATGGGCTGGGTCGCCTACTTTACGCGGGGGCATTCGGCCCGCGATGGGCTGGTCAACTATCTATGTCTCGCGCTCGGCCTTCTCATTGGCCTCGCGGCGGCGGCGGCATTGGCCGTGCTCGGCCCGGTTCTCACCACCTTCACGCTGCCAGTCGTTGTGTTCAGTGTCGGCATGCTGATTGTGTCGCTCCGGGCGTTGCCGACGCTGAGCAATATCCCAAGCTATTTTGTTGGAGTCATCAGCGTGTTCGCTGCCCATGCGGCGCCGACGCTGGAATCCTTCGCTGAGCTCGGCGGTGCATCCGCCATCGGTTCCTTGGCTGCATGGCTTGCCTCCGGGGTGCAAGCGAAGGTCAAGCGCCTTGCGTGAGTAGCACGCAACACTAATGGGCTTGGACGGTGTAGCAGCGAGTCCGTAGGTTCTGTCACAAACTGATTTGTATTTGCCTATACCTGCGGACCCGCCGCAACGGCGCTTTGCAAAATCAACCGCTTAGCGATGCTGTCTCAAAGCCAATATAGCGCTGAAAATGCCTATGCTTCAAGTATGCGGCGAATCCCTCCATTCGCTCCACCGCCAAGTGAAGGCAAAGATGGAAATATCCATCGCCGCTGCGTTATTGGTAGTCATCCAATCTCTAGACGGTGCGCCGGCTTCCGGTCAGATGGCCATGAACCTCATAAGCGTTCCGATCAACCCAGTTATGACGGAGCAAGCCGTCCTCACCGACAGCAATGATCGCGTTGCCGACCATTGTGAAGGGCGTCCCATCCGCCTCGGTCGCAAGAAATCCATTGTTGCGGCCAGTCAGCTGCCAACGCGTGGCAACGCGTCTTCCGTCGTCGCTTTGGAAGATATCGAGAACTTCGAATTCCAGGTCCCGCACCTGAGACTGGAAACCTATGACCCATTGTTTGAACGCATCACGTGAGCGAATGTCGTGCCCCCCCGATGTGATCACGAATTCCTCATGGACCAGTGCGTCTATAGCTTGCGGATTTTGTGGCGAGCGCCAGACTTCATTCCAGAAGCGTTGGACGATATCGATTGAGTTGCGCTGCATGACAGACCCCTCCTTGCTTGGTTTCTTTGTTCGAATGGATCAATGGGATTTTGCCGCTCAGACCTGACTGCCGGATGGCGGCAGAACGGTAACCCTGCTTCCCACAGGGACGCGGCGATACAGATCAATAATGTCCTGGTTGAGAAAACGAATGCAACCGGAGGAGACCATCGTGCCGATAGTCCATGGCTCAATTGTGCCGTGAAGTCGGTAGAGCGTATCTTGTCCGTCTCTATAGAGATACAGGGCGCGCGGCCCCAAAGGATTGTCGGGTCCGCCCGGCAAGCCGCCCGCGAACTTTGCGTAGCGTTCTGGGTTTCGGCGAATCATGTCTTGCGTCGGTGTCCAACGCGGCCATTCCGCCTTTCGCCCGATCGTTGCAGATCCCTGAAAGTTGAATGCCTCCTCCTTGCCGACTCCAACTCCATACCGGATCGCCCGACCTCCGCCCAACACCAGATAGGCATATCGCTCGCCCGGATCGACGACTACGGTGCCCGGCGGTTCCGCACTGGAGTAGGAGACCTCGCGGCGCCAGAACCTCGGGTCGACTTGCGTGAGATCGACTGTCTGAACGGGAAATGGCTCATCATTCAGAGCAGCATACATCTGCAAGTAGAAGGTATCGATTTTGGCGGTAGCCGGCTCGATCGTAGCGGTTTCAGGACGAGAAACGCACCCTGCGAGCATTCCCGTCCCCATTAGCAATACAGTTCGTCTCGTCATCATTGCTTGTCAGTTCCCGTAGGCCGGACTGCAAGTAAGGTTGATCGCGCACATGTGTCCATTAGCTATGCGTTTATAGGCATCATAGCTGTGAGTTATGATGCCTCAGACCGCATGCATCTCTGTTCCTCTGATCTCCTACGAGCTGACCAGCAAAGTGGATGGCTTCTTAGGCGCATCCTCACGCACTTCGACCGTCACAGCATCGTGTCGAGCGGGTGGCTCCCTGACTGTGTCAACGCCCTCAACAGCTTTCAAGCGCGGAACTACAAAGTCGGTGAACGCTCTGACCACGGGGCGCATGAAGCGAACGGATGGGTAAGCCATGAAGATACCGTGTGACCTGACCTCGTACTCGGGGAGGATGTGCACCAGGGTGCCGCCCTCCAGCTCGTCATGGACGAGCAGATGCTGGACTGGCCCTGCGACCCGCCCTGTCATGAGCGAGTTCACGATAACATTTGAATTGTTTGTTCTAAGGGTCGCGCGAACGCGTACTTCGGCTTCTTCGGCCCCGCGCTGAAGGAAGAGCGTGTCGTGGGGTGACAGCACCGCCGCAGTTGTTACCATGTCGATCTCGGCGAGCCTGGCGAGCGTATCGACAGGCCCATGCTTGGCCAAAAAAGCTGGCGCCGCGACCAGAATTCGCCGAATGTGGCCCAGGTTCCTAATGATGAGCCCGTGCCCGTCGGGGCGCCCATACTTGATCCCCAGATCGAAGTTCTCGAAGACAAGATCCACAACGCGATCTTCGAGCACCAGATCAATCGTAACGGTCGGATGCCGATCCTGAAACTCCATAACGATCGGATGAAGGTGCTTGGCTCCGATGCACGTTGGAGCGTGAACCCGAAGCAGGCCCTCGATGACTCCCATATTGCGCCTGACGCCTTCGAGTGCAGCCTCGATGGAAGCAAGTGCAGGCTGGCTTGCTTCATAGAGCATCTGTCCGAGCCGTGTTGGTCTAACGATACGCGACGACCGCTCGACCAGACGTGCTCCGACGTGAGCTTCCAAATTGCGCAGATGCTTTGTCACGGCAGGTTGCGATACGCCGAGGTCTTTTGCCGCAGCGGTCACTGAGCCGCGTTCGACCGTACGAACGAAGGCCCTAAGGGCGAGCGCGAGATCCATCCAATTTTCCCGGTTATAGCCGACTTCCATGCACACCTGAGCTAACGCGTTGATGCAGACGTGAAGCGCAGGTGAGAATGCAGCGAATTTCCGATTAAGACAGCATGAGGGCTATTCTAACCGCAAGCCTCAAGCAGCCAGAATATTGCACTGACTCGCGAAACCTCATTCTCTCTGAGCCGGCCGATCAGCTCCTGTCCCGTCCGCTTGTAACCGCTGCCGCTCGGAGCAAAGCTGAATTCGACGCCGAAAGCCGCCAATCCCATGCTTGGCCAGCTCGGCGGAGGGTACTGTCAGGTTGGAAGGTTCGGGATCTGTGGCAGGGACTGGGCATGAGCACCACGTCCAACCCGTACCGCGGCTACCGCTTCCCGGCCGAGATCATCAACCAGGCCGTCTGGTTGTATCACTGCTTGAGTCTGAGCTTGCGGGAGGTCGAGCTGATCCTGGCGGCGCGAGGCATTGAGGTCAGCTACGAGACCATACGCGAGTGGGGCCTGCGCTTCGGACGGAGCTACGCCGACAGCGTCAAACGGCGGCGGCCGAAGCCCGGCGACAAGTGGTTTTTGGATGAGGTGTTCGTCCACATCCGCGGCAAACTGCACTACCTCTGTATAGGGATCAGGTGCTTGCGGCCGCTCATCCGGCTGTCAGCCGCTCGCCAGGAAATCGATGACGGCCCGGACGGCCGGAAGCTGGCCGCGTCGATGCGGCGTCAGGATCGTGGAGGTCACGCTGCCGGCCGTCCAGTCCGGAACCACCCGGATCAGTTCTCCGCTGTCCGTTGCTCGCGCCGACATGGCTTCTGGCAGGCAGGTGATGCCCAGTCCCGCAGCCGCCGCCTTCAACAGCACCGAGGACTCGTCGGCTACCATCCGTGCCACCGGAGTGACCTGAACCTCCCGACCGTCGTTGTCCCTCAGGTACCATGTCCTCGACGCGGGCCCGGTCATCAATCCGTCGTGTCCGGCAAGATCCTCGGGGCATCCGGGCGTGCCCCGCCGTGCCAGGTAGTCCGGCGAAGCGAGCAGCATGATCCGCTCGACCTTCATCCGGCGCTGCATGAGATCGGAATCGGGCAGCGGCGCGAAATGGCTCCGAATCGCAATGTCAAAGCCTTCCCGGACCAGGTCGACGAAGCGGTCGGTCACGTGGAGTTGCAGGTCCAGCTTGGGATAGGCGCGGGCGAGAGTCGGCAGACGGTCGGCGAGGTGGAACTGCGCCACCGGCACAGAGGCCGTGATCCTGACGGTACCCTGTGGCTCTGCCTGCCGCTGTTGCACCACGCTCTCGGCGGCCTCGGCCTCGATGACCGCTGCCCGGGCATGGTCGTAGAAGTCCCGGCCGACGTCGGTCAGCACAAAGCTGCGAGAGGTGCGATGGATCAGGCGGATGCCGAGATCCGCCTCAAGTTCAGCGACCCGCTTGCTGATCGTTGATTTGGGAACACCCAGGTACCGGGCGGCCGCGGCAAAGCCCCCGTTGTCGACCGCCTGGACGAAGATGTGCAGGTCGTTGAAGTTGAACCTCATGCCCTATTGTTCACGTTTGTGGACTTTGGGTCTCCAAAGTAGCGGCTTCAGCCGCAAAGTCCATGGTGCCATGTTGGTGTCGTCACAGACACAAGGAGACACACATGGTTCAGACCCTCTTGTATGGCGTCCCGTCGGGATGCTCGTTCGGCTCGATCGTTGCCCTGGAGTGGCTGGGGGAGCCCTATCGGCTCTGCCGCATCGAGATGCCGGAGGGCGTGCAGACCGACGCGTTCCGCCGGATCAATCCAGTGGGCGAGACGCCGACGCTGGTGACTGCCACGGGCGAGCGGATCAGCGAGAGCATGGCGATCCTCAACCACCTCGGAGCTCGGGGGATCGGCAAGGGACTGTCGTTCGCCCAGGGCACGGCCGGGTTCGACCGGCTCAACCAAGTCTTGGCATTCCTCAACACGAGCTTCTTCGCCAGCTTCGGCCCGCTCTGGTACGCCCTTGAGCATGGGGTTAAAGGCCCCGACAAGGACGCCCTCAGGGCCTATGGTGCGGCGAAGGTCACCAAGGCCCATGCCGATCTGGAGCGGATGCTGGGTGACAAGGAATGGCTGCTGGGAGATCGGCGCACGTTGGCCGATGCGTACTTTATCGGCATCGCGCGGTGGACCAAGTACCATGACGTTGTCGATCGCCGCGACTACCCCGGCTTGCAGCGGCTGTTCGAGAAGCTGGAGGCGGATCCGGCAGTCCGGTTCGCGCACGCGGTCGAGCGGGGCGAGACCGCTGTCAGCGGAGGCGGGTTCCTGGGCGAAGTCACGTTGGACGACGTTCTGCGTCAGCAGGCGCTCGCCGCCTGATGCAGCACGCTAAGCCCGCCTTATGCTCTGAGGTGGGCTTAGCTCCTGAACCCGTTCGTAGAGCGCACCCGCTACACCTTCCAAGACGTGGCTCTTAAATGGGCTCATCCTGGTGGGACAGAGATCGGGTATATTGACTTTCTATGCCTTGGTGACAATCCCTCGCGCAAGAGCCGTCAATGAGGGAGGAGCATCCCAGATGCCTCGTGAATGGCTTTCACGGGGTCGATTGAGTTGCCTGCGAGGAGCGCTTCATGTGTTGGAAAAAAGACGTTCTGCCATGAAGTCCACGAAAACGCGGATCTTCGGCGACAGGTAGCGGCTCGACGGCCACAGCATCCGGAAGATGCCTTCGTGATGGATATACCGATCAAGAATCGGCACCAGGGTGCCGTTCTCGAGTTGCTGCCGGATTGCAAAATCCGGCAGGCTGGCGATGCCGTGTCCCTGCTCAGCCAAATAAATCAGTGGCTCGATCGTGTTGGCTACCGTGGCTATCGGCAGCGTGAAGGCCTTGCCGATCCGTAAGGGCCATGGTTCGAGCTTGCCGCTTGTCGCAAAGCGATGATGCAGGCAAGCGTGTCTTGCCAGATCGGACGGCTTCCGCGGTGTGCCCCTCCGGGCGAGATACTCGGGCGCGGCGACGAGCCTGAAACGGAACGTCCCGAGTGTGCGGGTCATCAAGCGTGAGTCACTCACCTCTCCGGCACGTATGACAGCATCGAAGCCCTCATCGATCACGTCCACCAGCCGATCCGTGAAGTCGAGGTCGAGTTCGACCTCGGGATAGCAGTGCATGAAGGCGCTCAGCGTCGGCATCATCAACATGCCCACCAAGGGAAGGCTGACCCGCAGCTTCCCCCTTGCCGCGCCCTGCGTCTGCGCGAGTTCCTGCTCGGCGGCCTCAACCTCGCCAAAGATGCGCCGGCACCGCTCAAGGAACAGTTCCCCCTCGGCTGTCAGAGTTATCGTCCGTGTCGAACGATGAAACAGTCTGACGCCGAGCCGTTCCTCCAGCCGGGCGACCGCCTTGCCGATGGCCGAGGACGACACGCCAAGGCGTTGTCCGGCAACGGTAAAGCTGCGGGTGTCTGCTGCCTGAACGAAGGCGTTAAGAGAGCCAAGACGATCCATTCACGCTTCCCGCGATTGCGGACAAGATTGTCCGAAGTCTTATGAATTATAGCCCAATTCTCCGCCCAGGTTGAGGGCCCTAACTTGGCCTCGAGGTTTCACGAGATCCTGAAGGACACCATGACGACACGAGAATTCCTGCAAACTCCCGCTGCCGGGCCGACCCCCACCAACCCTGCGCCCCTCCTCGGCACTGCGTCGTTCGAGGTTATGATCCCCCCTCAGGAGCATGATCGCTTTCCCTATTCGGCCATTGTCGACCGCCCGCGACTGCACTGGCCGAATGGGGCCCGTGTCGCCGTCTGGGTGATACCGAACATCGAGCATTTCCTGTTCGACCGCCCCTCCAGCTCGATCATCCAGTCGACCATGGGCTTCGTTCCCGACGTATTGAACTACTCCTGGCGGGACTACGGCGTCCGGGTCGGCATCTGGCGCCTGATGGACGTGCTGGAGAAATACGGCGTCAAGGGAACCGTGGCGCTCAACGCGGATGTCTGCCGTCTCTACCCTCGCATCATCGAGGCCGGCAAGGCGCTCGGCTGGGAGTGGATGGGGCACGGCACCAACAATTCCACGGTGATCAACGGGCAGTCGGAGGACGAGGAACGACACCTCATCACGGGTGTGCTCGACACCATTGAGGCCAGCACCGGGGCACGTCCGCGCGGTTGGCTGAGTCCTGCCCTGACCGAAAGCCATCGCACCCTCGACATCCTGGCCGCTGCCGGCATCCGGTATGTCGCCGACTGGGTCAACGACGAACAGCCCTACCGGATGCGGGTAGCAAATGGTGAGATGCTGTCGCTCCCATACTCGGTCGAGATGAATGACTATACGGCCTTTCTCGAGCAGGGGCTGAGCGGTGAGGACTTCGCCCAGGCCCTCCGAGATCAGTTCGATGTTCTCTACGAAGATGGCGCCGGGACGGGCCGGGTGATGTCGATCTGCCTGCACCCGTTCCTGATCGGTCACCCTCACCGCAGCAAGCACTTCGCCGAGGCACTGGCACACATTACCTCGCGCCGCGATGTCTGGCTGGCGACCGGCAGCGAGATCGCCGACTGGTACAACGGCAACCATCACGAGACCTAGGACTTCGACTTGATCCCGTCCGCCGATTATATCCCGGCGGGGGCGCGCCGCGCTCCTGCCATTGGCGTGTCGTACCGGTGATGTCACGGTAACTTTCGGTCAGCGGCTTGTGGCTTAAGAGCCGCGGCATGACCAATCCCATCAGCTACAAGCTCCACTGGATTCCGTCCCAGATCATCGCTCATGCCGTTTGGCTCTACTTTCGATGTCCCCTGAGTGGGAACGGCAACAACCTGTCTCATACTTGCGTCACTTGACCCTCACATTGGCGTCAGGGTTTAGGGTTCGTTCAGGAGCACGGAATGAAGATTGGCGAACTGGCGAAGCGGTGCGAGCGTACGGTCCATCCGTCACTACGAGGCGATGGGTCTCATCCGCCCGACGCGGACGGCAAGCGGTTACCGGGACTTCGAACCGGATGACGCCGCGCTTGTCCGTCGGATCCGGCGGATGATCGGCCTTGGCTTCAGCACGTCCGAGATCGCGCTGTTCCTGCCTCAGATTTCCGGCGAGGCGGCGCGGGCGTCGGATTGCCGTGCGGTGACGGCCGCGCATCGCGCGAAGCTCGATGAGGTCGAGCGGCAGATCGCCGACCTTGAGCGCCGCCGTGACGCGCTGCGGGCAACGCTCTGTGAGGCTGTCCAGCCACCATGCTCCGATGAGACCGGGAGTGCGTCGCCGGTCTCCATGCCCTTGTCATCCCCGAGTTCATCCCCAAGGAGTCGAGAGTGACGTCCAAGCAGCGTTGTCACTTTAACCAGCAGTAGGCGCGTTGGAGCAAAGTCCGCCGTCTGGCAGCTTCAAGTGGCGACATTAGCCGCGACGTTCCTCTCCGCCATGGCGTTCAGGCGATGAAGACGGGCAGCAAGGGCAGAGCGGTGGGAGCGAGGGAGAACGAATAGGTTGCGAACCGCTGAGAAGATCGTGGCGAACCGCTGCAGACCTCCCGGTGACCGGAACCCCTGCATCACCCGCTCTCGTCGCCGCAGCGACAGGTGAGAGCTCCCCACCCTGTTATTGAGGCCCTTACGCGAGCGGTGCTCGGTCCTCGGCATGATCTGGCGCCGGGCGGCAGCATAGAAGCCGAGCTTGTCGGCGATCAGCCGCTTGGGCGGGCGGCCCTGGTTCTTCAAAAGACGCCTCGGCAAGCGCTTGGCCGCTTTGGCATCGCGGCGGCTCGGCGTCTTTCGCCTGAGGCGGCGAGTGTAGGCCGGCCCGAACTTCAGCGCCAACCGGCGAACTGTCTCAGAGGGGACGGACAATGCCACGCTCGAGCAGCATCTCCGCAACCAGACGTAGGCTCAGTGGAGATTTGAAGTACAGCCACACCGCATAGGTGATGATCTCAGGCGGAAAGCGGTGGCGTTTGTAGCTGATAGATCTACTCATCCTGGCCCGTCTACACGGTCGCAGTCAAACCCGAGTTAATGTGACCACGCCCTGACAGCACGTATCATCTCGAGTTCACGCAGCATCGGGATGGAAGTCCATGCCCGGCCCCGAGCCGCGACAATCTTCTGGTGCTGTACATCCCCGATGCGGTGGAGTTGGCTCGCGCCCGCGACCGGCTGATCCAACAAGGTCATGGACCTTTGAGCCGGAGAACCCGTATTGGCTCGGCCAGAGCGTGACATTCGAAGATCCAGACGGCTGGCGGGTCGTCCTATGCCAGACGCCCGGGATCTAGGTTGGAGTGCGTGTCGGAGGGCAACCAAACTGGAGCCAGCAGCGATGCGCACAGCACCAGACGGTCACGCCAGCGTGTTCCGTTGCCAGTTGCATGGATCATTGCGGATCGATTCCGCTTACTATTAGCGCGGTAAGGTTGTTGATTGCTGCCATCTCATCGAGCTTCCCCCGCGTCATATCACGCGACAGCGCTTCGGCAGCGCCGACGATTCCAACACAGCGCTGTTGAAGTGCGTCACGGGAGAGCTTCGAGAACGGCGCTAGGGCGTTGGCGAAGATCCCGATGCAGCCGTCAATAAGATCTTGCTGAACGGCCTCCATCTGAGGATCGCCCCTCAGGGCGGCCGAGATGGCATGTCCTTCCGGTCCTGAAGCGGAGTGACACGTCATGTAGGCCCGCGCGATCAGGCGTGCAACTTCATCCAACTGGTGTCGGGCAGTCGCTAGGCTGTCGAGCAGTGCTCTGACCTGCTGCTCGTCGATTCGACGGTAGAGCGCGATCAGAAGGCCAGATCGCGTCTCGAAGTGTTCATAGGCGATCGGCTTACTGACACCGGCTCGCTCCGCCAAATACCCGAGGGTCAACGCGTCAGCCCCATGCTCACGGATAATTTCGAGTGCCGTCTCGATCAATTGCTCCCTCCTGTCGGCCTTTGATAGCCGACGTTTCGAGCCGGGTTTTTCCCCTACTGCCATTCACCACCTCGTCAACAATGACCGCTTGACTATTACCGTCTCGGCGCGCATACCTACCAACGGTAAGTTACTAATGGTAATATAACAGAAGCACCCTACAGCGGCAATCGCCCAAAAAGGATGAAACGAATGTCACTTCCAACAGCTCCCGTACTGGTCATAGGAGGCTCGGGCGTCGTCGGCTCCCAAGCCGTCCGCATGCTCCGTTACCGCCACCCTGAATTGCCTCTTGCCATCGGCGGGCGAGACCTTCGCCGCGCCGAGAGATTAGCGGCCGAAGTGGGACAAGCGGCGGCCGTTGTCATCGACCTGACGCGTCCCGATCTCGGGCTAGGCAAAGAGTCTACGTTCTCGGCGATCGCACTCTTTGTGAAGGATCACACACTCAACTCATTCCGCTATGCGCTCGATCACAAGATCCCGTACCTGAGCATATCGACGGGCACCTTCGAGATCGGTCCGGAGGTGGGCCTTTTCATCCACCAGCCTGACAGGGCTCCAATCCTGATGGCAAGCCAATGGCTCGCCGGGGCGGCAGTGTTCCCCGTCCTCGAAACAGCGGCCAACTACGAGACGATCAAATCGATTCGCATCGGCGTTGTGCTCGACGAACAGGATATGGGCGGCCCTGCGGCGTCCGATGATTTTGAACGGCTCACTTCCGTCGCGCCGGCAGCCCTGACGATCAAGGATGGCGGGGCGTCATGGGTGACCGGCGAGGAGGCGAAGGGAACCGTCAAAAGTATCGACGGCACTGAACTGGACGCCCAAGCCTACTCACCCTTCGACGTGCTCAGCTTGGGGGCAGCCACCGGTGCTTCCTCAATACGCTTCAATCTTGCTTACGGAATGTCGGCCAGCCGACGGCGCGGTGAAAGCTATTCGACCGAAATTGTCATTGACGTGACGGGAACCAGAAAGGACGGCCGGGAGGAATCCTCGCACCTGGAGATCGTCCATCCGCAGGGACAGGCGCCGCTTACCGCGCTTGGCGTCTCTCTAGGTCTAGAACGCTTGCTCGGGTTGCGCGGCGAAGCGCCGCCGCCAGGTCTTTATTTCCCGGAGTTGCTGATTGAGCCCGAGTATTTCGTGGAGCAGATGAAAGTGATCGGTACGCACTTTGACGTGGCAGAGGAAGGGATCTGCTAACATGACCCAGAACACTAACCGCCCTGTTCTGATCCTCGGCGCCACCGGAAGTCTTGGTTCTCGCACGACCAGGATGCTCCGCAAGCTCCATCCTGAGCTGCCCATCACGATCGCCGCGCGGGACATGGATAAGGCCGGGGCCCTCGCACGAGAGGTCGGAAACGCAAACACCGCACAGATTGACCTTGGCTCCCCCGGGCTTGGTTCCGGTTCCGGCGAGAAGCACAGCATCGTTGTGACGGCACTGCGAGATCACTCCCTCGACACTTTGCGCTATGCGCAAGGACAAGGGATTCCCTACATCGCGTTGTCGGATGGCGTTTTCGAGCTGGGCCCGATCGTCGCTCATTACGCCCATAATCCAACGTCTGCTCCCATCCTGTTGCTGGGGCATAGCAACGGCGGCTCTCCTACTCTGGCGACATTGCACTTCGCCAACGAGTTCACGACGATTGATGCGATCGAGATCGGAATCCTCTTCGATCCGGGCGATCCGTTTGGCGCGGTCTCAGGGAAGGATCTTGAGCGTATCGAGAAGATTGGACCCTTGCCGCTCGTCAAGAATGACGGCCGTTGGCAATGGGCCGACAAAACCCTTTCCAAAGGCAGATTGACCAGCGTCGATGGCACGCCCCATGAGGCGCATGCCGCAGGCTTGCTGGATGTATTGAGCCTCGGATCTGCAACTCGGGCGGACCGCGTGCGCATCGACCTCGCGGCAGGTCCGACAGCCACGACGAAGCGCGGTGAGGCCGCCTCCAATGAGGTCATTATCGAGATCTCCGGCACCCGGGCAACCGGTGAGTCCGGCCGGTTTCGCTACGAGCTCATAGACCCGGAAGGATATGCCGCCATGAGTGCGCGCGGCGTTGCCGTCGCTGTCGAATGCCTGTTGGGCCTGTCCGGGAGGCCTGCGCCTAAGTCCGGGCTGTTCTTTCCGGAAACGCTGATCGATCCGGCGCATCTGGTTCGGCGACTTGAGACCTTCGGCGTAACGGTTCGCAGAGTGTGACGGCACTGCGTGGGAACGCTTGGCACAAGGGCGGCACGAGATTTGGAGAGGACCGGCGAGCCGACCCATTGCGCCACGGCCCGCCGAACGCGTGCTGCCATCGTTGAGCCATCTAAATGGAGAAGACTATGTTGTCGACATTACTTGCAGTACTTACACTTGTCGTTGTCCCGAGCACTGCCCAGTCTCACCGCGGCGAGTGGCATCAAACGTAGGCCCATACGAAGAACGCCACCGTGGTGCCGGCGGCCAGCAACAGCGTCCCGGCCCGAACCACCGTAGGAGGCAGGATCCGCCCGACATGGGCCCCACACCATCCGCCTGCGACGGCACCGAGCCCCACCAGGAGGCAGGCCGTCCAGGCAACAGCGCCGGCGGCAACGAAAGACAAGACGGCAATGCCGTTGGCAGCGCTCACCATCAACGTGCGCGGCGCATTCAATGCCTTGACCTCCGCTCCGTCGAGAATGCTCCAGGCCGCCATCATCATCAGCCCGACCGCACCGCCAAAATAGCCTCCGTAGACGCCGAGCAGGAATTGCAGGCTCAGGATCGTTGCAAGGCCGGCCCGAAAGCGAGCGCGCAGCGCAGGCCCGATCCGCCGACCAAATGCCAGCATGATTGTCGCGACGAGCAGCAGCCACGGCAGGACCTGATCGAACAGGGCGACAGGCGTCCACAGCAACAGCAGACTTCCGACGAGACCTCCAACCAGGGTGACGATCGCGACCGGCACGAGAGGCACGCCGCACACGCCGGCCAGGCCGTCCCGATAAACCCAGGTGCTGGCGAGACCACCGGGGAACAAGGCGACCGTGCTGGTGGCGTTGGCGCTGACCGAAGGCACCCCGGCGCCGATCAGGGCGGGCAGGGACACGAAGGAGCCCCCACCCGCGAGGGCATTCATGCTGCCCGCGAGTAAGCCGGCGAGCAGCAGAAGCAGCGTATCGTTCATGGATGGATCCAGCCTGTCAGTTCGAGTGCAATGGCGCCGTCCAGCGCGAAAACCTGGGCAGCCCAGCCATCATGCTGCCGGCGCGATGCGACGCAATGCGGATGTTTTGCAGTCATCCTTCGGCCCTGGCGAAAGATAAGGGGCAACGTTCCCTAAGCTGGTGCAAAGCCACCCTTCGTCCTAGACGAGGAGTGGCACTTCCCTTGATCGGAAACCCGGCCCCATGAACGGTCTTCCGCGACTCGTCATGGATGTGATTGGTCCGCCGAGCCATTGTTCCTCCCGCCGCCAGCGCCCGCGTCGATCGCGGGCGCTGGCGTCCCTGTCTAGGACAGCTTGGATTTGGGCTGGTGGAGGTTCGGCAGGAAGGCTGTTAGGATACCGATCGCCGGCAGGAACGAGCAGATCAGGAAGGCAAACTCCAGCCCCTTCCAGTCGGCCACCCATCCCAGCAAGGCTGCACCAATGCCGCCGATCCCGAAGATGAACCCGAAGAACAGGCCGGAAACCATGCCGACGCGGCCGGGCATCAGCTCCTGACCGTAGACCACAATCGCCGGAAAGGCCGAGGACATGAGCAGGCCAATGACCACGCTCAGGAGGACCGTCGTCGTCAGACCGACATGCGGCAGGATCAGCGTGAAGGGCAGCACACCCAGGATCGAGACCCAGATCACGATCTTGCGGCCGAGCCTGTCGCCGATCGGGCCGCCTGCGATCGTGCCGGCCGCTACAGCCGCGAAGAACACGAATTGAAGGATCTGTGCGTCCTTGGTGGGGAGCTGGAACCGCTCGATCAGGAAAAACGTGTAGTAGCTGGTGAACAACGCCAGATAGACCCATTTCGAGAACAGCAGCGCGAGCAGGATCGCCATGGCGCGCGAGACCTGTCCCCTCGACAGGGTAGGATGACGCGCGGGCGCTTTACTCGTCGGGCGCACCGCGTGGCCGTTCGCTTGGTACCAATGCGCCAACCCGGTCAGCAGGATAATGCCGGCCACGGCGGCAATTGCGAACCATGCGAGGCCGTGCTGGCCACGCGGCAGGACGATGAACGCCGCGGCCAACGGACCCAGCGCGGAGCCAAAGTTGCCCCCGACCTGGAACAGCGACTGGGCCAAGCCGTGCGCCCCACCAGAGGACAGGCGGGCAATCCGCGACGTTTCAGGGTGAAAGATGGATGAGCCAAGGCCCAGCAGCACGGCCCCGGCGAGCAGGATCTCATAGTTCGGCGCGAAGGCGAGCGTAAGCAGCCCGCTCATCGAGGACACCATGGCGAGCGGCAGCGAGTAGGGCATCGGCCGCCGATCCGTGTATAGGCCAATAAACGGCTGGAAGATCGACGCCGTGAGCTGATAGATAAAGGTCAGCAACCCGATCTGCGCGAAGGTGAGGTTAAAGTCACCCTGTAAAGTCGGATACACGGCAGGCAGCAAAGCCTGCAGCATATCGTTCAGCATATGGCAGACGCTGGCAGAGATAAGAACCGGGAAAACCGTTCCTTTTGGTTTCGCGCTCACGGGTAATGCTTGGCTGGACACGTTCAGTTCTTTTCTCGATTATGGGATGGCTTGGGCAAGGCACTTGCGGCCGATGTGACACGACGATACAGAACTCAGATAGGGCCTGCCACCACTGTTGGGCCTATGTACTACGAGAGTGGGCCAAATGCGTGACCTCCGCATTGACACGGTTGACCGCGTGCCCCAGCCGATCCTTGCCCTCGGCCGCGTCTATCCGGATCGGTTCATCATCGAGCCGCACCATCACCGGCGCGGCCAACTGATCTCCAGCGCGTCAGGCGTGATCGTGCTGACGACGCCGGAGGGTACCTACGTCATGCCGCCGCAGAGGGGGATGTGGATCCCGCCCGGGACCGTGCACCACGTGCGGATGGTCGGAACGGTCAGCATGCAGAGCCTGTATTCGGAGCCGGATGCGGTTCCCGGTATGTCAGACCGCTGCCAGGTGGTGGGCATCTCACCGTTCATGCGCAGCCTCATGACCGAGGCCCTGAACCTGCCTTTGGAGTACGAGCTGGACAGTCGCGCCGGTGCGCTGATGGAGCTGATCCGGCATGAGATGCAGCAACTCCCGGTCCTGCCGTTGTCGCTGCACTATCCCACCGACGGCCCCCTGGCGGAGCGCTGTCGGCAATTCATCCAGCGGCCATCCGTCCACGAGACCATCGACGATTGGAGCACGGCGATCGGTATGAGCCGGCGCGCCTTCACACGGCTCTTCCGGCGCGAAACTGGGCTGAGCTTCATGGCGTGGCGGCAGCAAGCCTGCCTGCTGTGCGCCATGCCGCGCTTGGCTGCCGGCGAACCCGTGACCACGGTCGCGATGGATCTAGGGTACGAGAACCCGGCGGCATTCACGATCATGTTCAGGCGCGCTTTCGGGAGTCCGCCCTTGGCCTACCTCGGACTCAGGAACAACCGCGTCCCCCACGGGACCGGCTCTGATGGGGTGGACGCCCCCAACGGCCTTGGTGTGCCAAAGTGGAGGTGTTGAGCACCACTTGAGGGAGCCGTCCATGGGAGAGGTTAGCACAATCGGCGTGGATCTGGCGAAGAACGTGTTCCAAGTCCATGGGGCGGATGCATCAGGCGCGGTGCTGTTCCGCAGGTTCTGTCGCAAATCCGGGATAGGGACGAGAAAGCAGCAGGTTCATCGTGCCGCCCTCACGCGGCAAGCAGGTGAAACTGCTCGGCCAGCGACAACTGCTGACTGCAAGCATATTTCGCCTGCTGCTTACGCATCATCTGCTGCTTACGCATCATGTGGATCAACTCGATGCCACTTGAGATCAACCGGGCACTGCAAGCAGACTTGAAGCCGAGCATCGGACGCACACGGCGTTTGACGGCACGGTGATCCTGCTCGATGCGGTTGTTGAGATATTGACTCTGCCTGATCCTAATAAATTTCAGCCTGCACCCTGAACTGTCCTGGAGCCGGTCAGCGGTACCGCAGCACAGGATGGCTTCCCGGTTCGTCTGGCTGCCGTCGATCACGATCCGCTCGGGGCGACCGTGCCGCTTGAGCGCCTTGCGCAGGAACCGCTTGGCAGCAGTTAGGTTACGCCATTCACTGAACCAGAACTCAACCGTGTCGCCGATTGCTGTCAATCGCCCGGTAAAGGTACATCCAGCGACCTCTGACCTTGATGTAAGTTTCCTCGACGTGCCACTTGCTGGTGACGGCCCTCTTGCGTGCATTGAGGCGCTTAAGAAATTCAGGCGAGTACCAAACGACCCATCGGTGAATGGTCGCGTGGTCGACTGAGATGCCGCGCTTAGCCATCATCTCCTCAAGGTTCCGCAGACTCAAATTGTAAGCCAAGTACCAGCGGATGCAGAGCAGGATTACCGAACGATCAAAATGCCTGCCCTTGAACATCCCTGTCTCCGCTCCTGTGACTACGGTCTCAGTAGCTGAAACTCTGAAACAAATTGTTTGCGACGGAACCCACGGAGCTGCCGGCGCTCCAACACCACAGCGCCGCAACCACAGCCTCACAACCCAGATCCCTGAACGCCGCCACGTCAGGGGCTTGCACGCGATCCTCGCCTTTAAATCTGAGACTGCGGGGGCGCTCCTCCGGGGAGTCGCCTGCTGTTCTGCTGCCCAGCTTCAGGGGCTCCGGTATCTTTCCGGTTCTGCTCGAGGAGGCTGATGCACGGCTGCGCCGGGGAGGGTCTTTCGCGGAGCAAAAACGGTCGTTGCAACGTAATGTAAGATGGCAGTTCCGAGGATAGCCAAGGCACCTGCAAAGATGCCTGCGATGAGAGCAAGATAAGGCCCAGACGTCCACAGGAAGGCCGCTGTGAGAAATCCTGAGCAGATCGCAAGGACGCCGTAGAGAATAATCACTCTCGCCCGCCTGATAGATTTGGTTCGAGAAGATGGACCAATAGACTGCAATTATCATGCCGGAAACGGCAAGGCTAGCCGCAGTCGACAAGAAAGGCTGAGGATTGCGGGGGTAAGCCGTCAACCTCTCCGGGAAGGGGCATACCACAGGGGCGAATGGTTCGAATCGACTGCGGTTTTCAGGCGAGCGGGATCAATATGGGCTGAAAGGCGAGCCTGGCTGACCCATCATGAGCAAGGTCTGGCACCTCCGGGCCAGCGAGCATCGAGTGAGGGGAAATGGTCCTGACACCGCCCTGAAAGGGTACCTCTCAATAGAAAGCGCCAAGGCTGTTTCGTTCAATTGGCGGCTATCTCGGAAAGCATATCTATGGTGCTTGTCCCGCGAACAGGTTGCTGAACCCTGTGCTCGGTCCAGATCGTCCTGAGGCTGTGATGTCTCAACGCCGGCTTGAGCGTGAGCTTTGCCGTTACGGCGGGATGGTGAGCTCTTATGGCCTGCAGGGGCGGCACGCGAAGGAAAGAGGGGGTGAATGCCAATGACGAGCGGCTGCAACGAAACGAGCGGAGCGTCACAGACTTCCATGGATCCTGTGCTGCAATATCACTACGGAGAGTTAGATATTGCGAAGGATCCAGCGCATCCCAGCCACGCCTTGCCGCCAATCCGACCTGACTACCGTCACATTCTCGATATCGGGTGCGGCATGGGGCAGAGCCTCATGGCCCTGCCGTTGACAGCCCAGGTCGAGGCGTGGGGCATCGACTGCGATGCCACGGCCATCGCCGCGGGATCCCGGTTCGTTCCGCAGAATGTCCACCTTCTCGTCGCGACCGGTGAAATTCTCCCATTCCCCGATCAGTCTTTCGATCTCGTTTTCTCTCGCGTCGCCCTGCCGTACATGGACGTGCCAAAGGTCATTGGCGAGGTCGCCCGCGTTTTGCGGCCCCGAGGCGAGTTCTGGGCCATGCTGCACCCTCCCAGCATGCTGTGGGACCGGGCCCGCCAAAATGTCCGATCAGGAAGAATAAAGGACCTCGCGGTCTGCGGGTACATCGGCGTCAACAGCCTCATGCTTCATATGTTGGGACGGCAGTTCCGCATCGGTGAGTTCTGCGAGACCGTGCAAACCTACTCGGGAATGCAGCGCATTCTGGCTGCGGAAGGGTTGCAGCCTCTCACCACTCATCAATCCCGCCATCTTATCGTGAGAGCGTCCAAGGCATGAACGGGGGCAATCGCTTTCATATGCTTGACATCACCCTTCGTGCGGCTGCGAGGCGGGCGTTTGGCCAGCCTGCATCGCCAGGAAAGGGCCCGGTTCATCTTTTCTTGGCGATCACTGATCATTTCGAGCCGCAGGTTCACCAACCCGGACAGCACATCGCGCGGAAGCGGCTTGAGCAATGGCTTCGGGAATATCCGCTTATCGCGGCAAGGCACCGGGACTGCGAGGGGCGCCCACCTGCGCATGGCTTCTTCTATCCGTGGGACGAGTTCGATGAATGGGAGTTCTCGCGCCTCGTGGAGCTCTGCGCCGGGGGATGGGGTGAAATCGAATTCCATCTCCATCATCGCGACGACACCGAAGAATCCCTTCATCGAAAGATTCGACAGGGGATTGAAACCTTCCAGGCTCACGGCGCACTATCCGCATGGCCCAGCGGGCGTCCGGCCTGGGGGTTCATCCACGGCAATTTCGCCTTGGCCAATTCCCGGTGCGAGGGAGGCGTCAATTTCTGTGGTGTGAACAATGAGCTCGCCGTGCTGGAGCAAGAAGGCTGCTATGCGGATTTTACGTTCCCGGCATGGAGGACGACGGCTCAACCTCGCCAGCTGAATAGCATCTACTACGCATCGGGCGATCCGACATGCCCCAAATGCTACGACAGAGGCGTTCCGGCGCAGCATATGTCTCCGCGCGCGTCAGGCGTCGTGCTGGTCGAGGGTCCCCTCGTGCCGCATTGGAAGCCCGGCAAAGGAGGCCTGCCCCGTCCGGCGATGGATGACGGGACACTGACCACGAATCTCGGTTACAGCCCCGAACGCCTTGATCGCTGGGTTCAGGCGAGGGTTCACGTGCAAGGACGTCCCGATTGGCTGTTCATCAAGCTTTCGTGCCATGGAGCGGCAGACGGGGATCGCGAAGCCTTGCTGGGCAGGGACCTCGAAGCTCTCTTTTCGGATGCCGAAGCGCGGTACAATGATGGCGAACGGTTCAGGCTTCACTACGTGACCGCCCGGGAGATGTACAACCTCATCGCAGCGGCCGAGGCGGGTCTGGATGGCGAGCCGGGAGAATTGAGGGACTGGCTGCTTCCGCCGCCTCATTCACCCGCATACCAGACCCGCGCCGCGGATCGCGCGGGCTGAGGCCCACATTGCGCATTCCGGTTCGTACATGCTTGCAGCCCCGGACAAGGCAAGGGCGCTGCCGGCGATTTGGCAGACAATGATTGACGAGGAGCCGTCGTGCTGGTCTCAGTGGTCATTCCGCTCTTCAACAAGGGCCCTTATATCACCCGGACCCTGGAATCGATTGCGTCGCAAACCTACACCGACTTCGAAGTGATCGTGGTGGATGACGGCTCCACGGACGATGGAGCGGCGCAGGTCAGCCGTTTTCCCGACGACCGCGTGAGAGTGATGACGCAGGCGAACCGCGGGCCTGGGCATGCGAGGAACCGCGGAGTCGAGGCTGCTCGCGGTGAGCTTGTCGCCTTCCTCGACGCCGATGACGAGTGGCTCCCATCGTATCTGGCCGAGAGCATCCGGCTTCTGACTGAGAATCCTGACGCTGCGACGGTCTCCTCCGGTTATTACGAAATGCCGGGCGGATCATCCACCGAGCCCATGTGGCGTAACCGGGGGATCCGCCCGGGGCTTCACCGCCTCGACCCCCGGACGGATCCCATGCTGGCCGTCCACATGTTGGCTTATATGTCGCCCTGGTCGACGGTCGCGCGCATCGATGCTCTGCGCAAGCACGGAGGCTTTTACGAAAAGAACAGATGCCTGTACGGAGAGGATGCGTTCCTGTGGCTGAAGGTTCTCCTGAACGAGCCGGTCTTCTTCAGCTTGAATCCGGCCGTCAGGTATCATCGAGACGCATCCGAGCTGAGTAGCAATTTGGCCGCTTCCCGCCCCGTCGAGCCCTTCTTGAGCGAGCCAGAGGAAATCGAACGCTCTTGCCCCGAAGAGCTAAAGCCCCTCTTGCGCAAGATCCTGGCCATTCGTGCCTATAAGACCGCTTGCATCTTGGGACTTTGGGGGAATTGGCGGCATGCGGCCGATCTGAGACGCCGCTTCAGCGCGCCCGTGGCGCACACTCTTCCGTATTTCTGGGCATCATTGGTATGCTCAAACCCGGTGGGAGCGACGGTCGGAAACATTCTCTACCGGTTCAGGTGAGCGTCTGCCCTTTGGAATCGACATGCCCTCCTCGAGTGGAGCTTGAGGAGGGCATGAGAGAGCCAACTTAGATGACGAAGATGTCCAAGTTGGTCAGGGTCGGCTTGTTGGTCAGGGTCGCAATATGCACAGCTGCTCCCTGACCCGATCCATCCGCATCGTAGAACAGCTTGCCGGTGCCCTTGTCATAGACGATGAAGTCATTCTGATCCTTCGCCTTGGTGCCCAAAGCCAGGTAGGCCTTGTTCAGGGTCGCAGGCTGGGTTGATGAGCCGACCTTGCCGATTTTGGTGAACACCGCGTTGTCAAGCCAGATGCTGTCGTACACTGGATTGAAGTCCGTAACCTTGTCGACATTGCCAGAGGACGGTTTGGTGTGAAACACGAAGGCGTCGTTGCCCGTGCCGCCGGTGAGCGTGTCGTTGCCCGTGCTGCCGTAGAGCTTGTCATTGCCTGCACCGCCCTTGAGCGTATCGTTGCCGGCGTTGCCGATGATCTTGTTGTTGCCGGTGTTGCCCGTGATCGTGTTGTTGCCGGTGTTGCCCGTGAGGCTGATCGAGGCGGACCCGGTGGCGGTCAGGTCCGTTTTCCCGGCCGCCAGAGTATGGCTGACGCTGGTGGTCAC
>NZ_SPJX01000463.1 GCF_004458765.1 Microvirga pakistanensis
CTCGAGTGCATGAAGGCGGAATCGCTAGTAATCGTGGATCAGAACGCCACGGTGAATACGTTCCCGGGCCTTGTACACACCGCCCGTCACACCATGGGAGTTGGTCTTACCCGACGGCGCTGCGCCAACCGCAAGGAGGCAGGCGACCACGGTAGGGTCAGCGACTGGGGTGAAGTCGTAACAAGGTAGCCGTAGGGGAACCTGCGGCTGGATCACCTCCTTTCTAAGGATGATCCCTCAAGGCTGACATTGAGTTGGTCTTATCGGATCTCTTGGAACATACAGGGTCAAGTCAGGCCCTTTTTGCGGGACGCTGCCGTCTTCGCTTCTTCTTCTCCGGAACCCTTTTGTAAGGCGGATCGGGCCTGTAGCTCAGGTGGTTAGAGCGCACCCCTGATAAGGGTGAGGTCGGACGTTCGAGTCGTCCCAGGCCCACCATTGTCAACGGGGCCTTAGCTCAGCTGGGAGAGCGGTAGCTTTGCAAGCTTCAGGTCGTCGGTTCGATCCCGACAGGCTCCACCATTCCTTAAGGGGTGGGTTCCGGAATTCTTTGCGCTTNAGCCGTGAGCGCCGGATATGCCTGGCAAGCAAAACATGTCTTTGGAGAAATCCGAAGACAGGTCTTTCTTTTGTCGGTGTCTGCTGCCGAGCGGACACCGATCATGAGAGTAATCAAGTGTCGTAAGAGCATCTGGTGGATGCCTTGGCGCTGAGAGGCGATGAAGGACGTGGTACGCTGCGATATGCTTTGGGGAGCTGCGAACGAGCTTTGATCCAAAGATCTCCGAATGGGGAAACCCACCTTCGACCCTTTGTCTTGTGACGCCATCTTCGGGTGGTGTTGCAAGTCGGAGGGTCAGATGAAGGGACTGAACCCTGAATCCATAGGGGTTTAGAGCGAACCCAGGGAACTGAAACATCTAAGTACCTGGAGGAAAGGACATCAATTGAGACTCCGTTAGTAGTGGCGAGCGAACGCGGACCAGGCCAATGCCTGCATGATCTTCACTGGAACGGTTTGGAAAAGCCGGCGGAACGGGTGATAGCCCCGTACAGGTCAGGGTGATTGCAGGATTTGAGTAGGGCGGGACACGTGAAATCCTGTCTGAACATGGGGGGACCACCCTCCAAGCCTAAGTACTCCTCAGCGACCGATAGTGAACCAGTACCGTGAGGGAAAGGTGAAAAGCACCCCGACGAGGGGAGTGAAACAGTACCTGAAACCGGATGCTTACAAACAGTCGGAGCCCAAGGTTTGTCCTGGGTGACGGCGTACCTTTTGTATAATGGGTCAGCGACTTAAAGTAACGAGCAAGCTTAAGCCGATAGGTGGAGGCGCAGCGAAAGCGAGTCTGAACAGGGCGTTTTGAGTTCGTTGCTTTAGACCCGAAACCGGGTGATCTAGCCATGAGCAGGTTGAAGGTGCGGTAACACGCACTGGAGGACCGAACCGGTGCCTGTTGAAAAAGTCTCGGATGACTTGTGGCTAGGGGTGAAAGGCCAATCAAACTCGGAAATAGCTGGTTCTCCGCGAAAGCTATTTAGGTAGCGCCTCGCGTGAATCCCCCAGGGGGTAGAGCACTGGATGGGCTAGGGCCGCCCACAGCGGTACCAAACCTAACCAAACTCCGAATACCTGGGAGGAGTGCGCGGGAGACACACGGCGGGTGCTAACGTCCGTCGTGGAGAGGGAAACAACCCTGACCTACAGCTAAGGCCCCCAATTCGTGGCTAAGTGGGAAAGGATGTGGGAATCCCAAAACAACCAGGAGGTTGGCTTAGAAGCAGCCATCCTTTAAAGAAAGCGTAACAGCTCACTGGTCTAAACAAGGGTTCCTGCGCCGAAAATGTAACGGGGCTCAAGCCACGAGCCGAAGCTTAGGGTGCATGCTTTTGCATGCGCGGTAGCGGAGCGTTCCGTAGGCCTGTGAAGGGATACCCGTGAGGGGTCCTGGAGGCATCGGAAGTGCGAATGCTGACATGAGTAACGACAAACAGTGTGAAAGACACTGTCGCCGAAAGTCCAAGGGTTCCTGCGTAAAGTTAATCTTCGCAGGGTTAGCCGGCCCCTAAGGCGAGGCCGAAAGGCGTAGTCGATGGGAAGCACGCTGAATATTCGTGCGCCAGCAGGTGGTGACGGATCCTTATCGTCGTTCAACCTTATCGGATTGGTTGGGCGGCTTCCGGGTCCCGGGAAATAGCCCCTGCATCAGACCGTACCCGAAACCGACACAGGTGGACTGGTAGAGCATACCAAGGCGCTTGAGAGAACTATGTTGAAGGAACTCGGCAATTTACCTCCGTAACTTCGGGATAAGGAGGCCCTTGGCTTGGGCAACCAGGCCAGGGGGGCACAGACTAGGGGGTGGCGACTGTTTACCTAAAACACAGGACTCTGCGAAGTCATGAAGACGACGTATAGGGTCTGACGCCTGCCCGGTGCCGGAAGGTTAAGAGGAGAGGTTCACGCTTTGAATCGAAGCCCCGGTAAACGGCGGCCGTAACTATAACGGTCCTAAGGTAGCGAAATTCCTTGTCGGGTAAGTTCCGACCTGCACGAATGGCGTAACGACTTCCCCGCTGTCTCCAACATAGACTCAGTGAAATTGAATTCCCCGTGAAGATGCGGGGTTCCTGCGGTCAGACGGAAAGACCCCGTGCACCTTTACTGTAGCTTTGCGCTGGCATTCGTGTCGGCATGTGTAGGATAGGTGGTAGGCTTTGAAGCCGGAGCGCCAGCTCTGGTGGAGCCATCCTTGAAATACCACCCTTGTAGACATGGATGTCTAACCGCGATCCGTTATCCGGGTCCGGGACAGCGCATGGTAGGCAGTTTGACTGGGGCGGTCGCCTCCCAAAGAGTA
>NZ_SPJX01000510.1 GCF_004458765.1 Microvirga pakistanensis
TTGCTGGCGCTGTAGGTCAGCGTGTCGCCATCTGGGTCGGAGAAGAAGGTCGAAACGTCAAGCGGCGTGATGCCCTGCGCATCCTCATTGGCCTGATCGGCAATCGTGCCGATAGCCACTGGTGTGTCATCAAGCGGCGTGACCTCGATGTCCAGCGTGCTCGTCGTCGCACCACCGTTATTGCCGTCGCTCACTGTGTAGGTGATGGTCGGAATCGTGCCGTTCCAGTCGGGAACGGGCGTGAAGACGTAGCTGCCGTCGCTGCCGAGCGTGATCGTGCCCACGCCAGGAATCGTAGCGGTCTGGCCTGGAGTATAGGATGTCCCGCCGACCTCGAACGAGGTCACCGTCAGCGGGTCACCATCGGGGTCGCTGTCATTGGCCAGCACATTGCCCCTGACCGGGGTGTCCTCCGATACCGTTTCGCGCTCCGGCGCCACAACCGGAGGTGTGTTCGGGGGTGTGTTGGTCGGCGTGCTGGACGAAGAGCCGGAGCCGCCCCCAGCCAAGACAGCGCCACCCGCCAAAAGCCCTAACCCCGCCAGCAACGCCGGAGAAAGTGGCACCGGAGGAAGCGGCTTGACCATGACATCGTCGTTGATCTCGGCAATATCAAATCCGGTCCAGTCATCGCCGTATTGTGCCCACCAAGTGACGCCGTTCCCGTCCTCGAACACAAGGTCATTGCGCTCGCCAGCGGTCAGGACGAAAAAATTCTCGATCACCAGAACTGTGCCGTCCTCGAGGATCAGCAACAGATCATTTCCTTTCCGTTCGAACCGAGCAACCTGCTCCGGCCCAACTTGCAACTGGACCACGCTTGGCGCCTCGAGCGTGATATGGTCTCCGTCGATAGTACGGGTTGCCGTATCCTGGGCCTTAAGAACTACTGCTGCTTTCATGTCTGCGACCTGTCTGGAAATTCTGGCTTGTTGCGCCAATCTGCATATGCGCCCATGGGGCGTATGCATGTGCTCATGTCGATTTCACCGCCGATCGTGACCGACATCGGCAGGCATATGCCCGTCAGCACCTGTTGCCGATGCATCCTTACCCGGCACAAGTTGTGGCTTGCCTGATCATTGGCGTAGGGGATCGGCATAGAGCCAGCCAGCTGTAGGAGCTATTTCGATGTTCTGGGGCATGCCTCGGAGGCCAATCCACCTTTACAGAACGTCTTTGGATTCAGACTTGCGTGACACGACCCCACCTCAAAAGGGTTGGAACTAGGCTGAGTTCGGTTTGCACAGAACATCGTCCTGTCGTCTTTCAGAATCCTCAGATCTTTTCAAAATCGTAAGGACGCGTTTGTCTGACCCTTTGAGGCCGAAATGGGTCGTGACGGCAAATTTCATAAGATCGCGAACGGAGAGATCTCCCTGCGAGTACAAATTCATCCCCAGCTTTGAGTTTGACCGAACGACGTTCTATTTGACGCCACGCACTTGAGCAGGCGTCAGGTTCTTGTACTTGCGCATGGTGGTGGTGAGATGGCTTTGGCTCGAAAAGCCGCTGGCATAAGCAATCGCCGCTATCGGAAGGTCAGTTTCACCAAGCAATCGTTCAGCGGCCGCAAGACGGAGGTTGATCAAATACTGGTGCGGCGAGAGCTGAAAGGTTTTTGTGAATGCCTGGATGAAATGCCCCGGCGAAAGGCCGCAAACGGCAGCAAGCTCGGCAACTGATACCTTCTGGCAAAAGTTAGCTTGCAGATACTCCTGAACCCTTTTCGCCTTGTACTGGGGCAATGAGCCCTTCGGGGTTTCCAAAGGCTTGGAAGAACCCGCGTACGTGCGAAGAAGATGGATGCCGAACAAGGTGATTAGGGCATCCACATAAAGTTCGTTGGCTACCTCTCTCTGTGATAGTTCTGTCTTTAACATTTGTGCAAAAGACAGCGCCTTCTGGTCTATGGTTCCGAACGGAACCGGCTCGAGGTGCAAGGTGCCTCGATCAAGCTCCTGCTCGGCCAATTCCAACAGCGTCTTGGGCGGCAGGGCGATCGTGATGTTCTCACGCATCGATTTCCATATGGATCGGCTCTCGATCTGGGCTGGGCTGATGACCAGCAACCCGGTTGGCGCGTCAAACCTGTGCATTCTGTCGCTGGCAAAAGCCGATTCCATCTGGGGAGAGGGAGCGAGCATAACGGCTGCGCAGTGTTCTACAGCGCGAAACGTCTGCTCGCTTGGAGGCCGGATAGAATGCACGGCACTGCCGCGGGCCGTTGCGATGCGCGGCCCAGCAGATTGCGGGATCGTTCGGAGCATAGCATCAGCAGGCCCTGCCCCTGCTGCCGTTCGGCTGTGTCTCCTGGCGTGTTCGACTGAGTGCCCCATACCTGACTTTGCCCCTGCTGCCATTGCACCTGCCTTGTAGCGGAGTATCGTTTCATGACGCGAGATGGTGAGCCCTGCTGTCCAAGAAGCAGTGTCCCGCCGGCTTTTAGGTACGAATGCCCAGGGCATATGTAAATCTTCCATTCCGTCACAAAGAGATGATTGTGCAAATGGGAAGAGTTCGGAGCAGATTTGTCGCAATAAGATAACGGAATATGGCATCAGGTGGGGCGCAACCTGTGTGCAGGCGACTCCATAGGCTCTGTCGCAAACCGCTCAGCAACTCAGTTCAGCCTAAGCCTGCGGGTCAACTCCGGGGGTTCAGCTATCCAAAGGCCGTCACATTGATCGCTCAGTGATCCTGCTGTGCGTCCGCTGGTACTTGGCCTATAATCTGGGCTTGAGAAATCTTGAGTGGATGGCCGAGCGCGGTATCTTTACCGAGCCATCGACAGCAACGGTGATACGGTCGGATTCTGGATCAGCGAACAGCGCAATCTGACTGCCGCCAGGCAGTTCATGCGCAAGGCACTTAAGCGGAATGGCCGGCCTGAGAGAATTCGTGATCGACGGCAGCCAAACCACTCGAGAAGCGATGCTGTTGTGTGATGTAGAGAGCCGTCTACAGGATCGATCGAAGCGCTGGCTTAAGACAATCAGGACCTGGTAGAGCCGCTATCTGAATAACCGGATTGAGCAGGATCATCGGGCCATCAAGCGGCGGGTGAGGTCCATGCTCGGGCTCCAGTCTGCGGTCACGGCTCGTGTGATCCTGGGTGGCATAGAGATGATCCATATGATGCGTAAGCAGCAGGGGAAGTACGCCTCCAATCCGCAGCCGTCATTGGCCGAACAGTTCGATCTGCTCGCTGCCTGAGCATGTCATAAAGATCTGCTGCTTTCTCGCCATTGCTCCGAATTTGCAAAAGAGCCAACGGCGCGCATGCTCGGCCGCCGATTCTTCAGCGGTCCTCGCAGCGCGGTTCTGTGGCAAACTCAAAGTAGAGGTGTTTTACAGCGTCATTTCTGGTCATGGCAGAGGTGTCAAGTCATTGATTTCACGGCAGTCGGCCGGCGTGAACTCACCAGCATAGGCAAGTAAAAACCGCATTTGCGACAAAGCCGCGCCGACTGCTCCCATCATGACCGAACAGCAGACAATGGGTGGATCAGATGCTCTCTCCTGATGCTTTCTCCGTCGAGCGGCTCGACCAGTATCCGGCAAGGCTCGTTCCATCCCGGGAGCCCCAGCCCTGCTGACTGGCCTCATCGTAAACCGAGAGGGTCCGCTCGACGACCGGAAGTGAGAGGCCCAGCTCCTGCCCCTCCGCAATCATGGTCCGCAGATCCTTGCGGAACGAGTCCACGTCAAAGGTCACCGGCTGGGGATCGTCGCCGCGCATTCCATTGGCGATCATGCCCCCACGTGCCTTGAGAATGTTGGCGCCGCCGGACGTGTCGGAGAACAGGTCAACGATCCGCTCCGGATCGAGGCCGAGATGGCGGCAGAGCGAATAGGCCTCGCCCAGGGCCTGGTAATAAACCACCAGCGGCAGGTTGACGGCGAGCTTCAGGCTCGCCCCTGATCCGACCGGCCCGGCGTGTTCGATCCGGCGGCAGAGCTGCTCAAGGATCGGGCGGGCCCGGGCCACATCCTCCGGGGCGCCGCCGGCAAGGCCGATCAGCCGCCCCTCGCGGGCCGGCCCGGTGGAGCCGCTCACCGGGCATTCCACATAGACTCCGCCTTTCGCGGTGATCCTGGCAGCCAGGGCTCGTTGGGTCCTGGGCTGAACCGTGCTCATCTCGATGAAGAGCTTGCCTGACACATCGGCAGCCAGGACGCCCTGGTTGCCCCCGAACACGGCCTCCAGGGCGTCTTCATCAAGAAGGCACGTGATGATCGCTTCGGATTGTTCGCCGGCGGCCGCCGGCGAGTCCGCCAAGACCGCGCCGGCCTCAACAAGTCCCTTCGCCTTGTCCGGAGTGCGGTTCCAGACCACGAGGTCGTGGCCACAGCCCTGAAGCCGTGTGGCAAGGGCCGCGCCCATGCGCCCCAATCCGATGATCCCGATCTTCATTGACGTCTCCCGATCCTTCGCGTGCTCTTTTCTTGCGCTAAGAGTTATCTGGAAGGGTCTCCCGGCTCAGCCGAGACACCCCTTCATGCGTTTGCTCTCAGAAGCCTAGCTCTGCCCATTCCAGCTCCTGACGAGCTGCTCCTGCTGCCCGAGGCCTTCGATGCCGAGCCGGACGCGGTTGCCCGGGCGCAGATACACCGGCGGCTTCTGGCCCATGCCGACGCCAGGCGGCGTGCCGGTCGCGATCACGTCTCCCGGCTGAAGGCTCATGAACTGGCTGAGGTAACTGACCACGAACGCGGCCCCGTATACCATGGTCTCAGTGCTGCCGTCCTGGAAGCGCTTGCCATCCACCTCAAGCCACATGCGAAGGTTCTGGGGATCGGGCACTTCGTCGCGCGTGACGAGCCAGGGACCGAGAGGGCCGAAGGTGTCGGCGCTCTTTCCCTTGGTCCACTGCCCGGAGCGCTCGGTCTGGAAGGAGCGCTCGGAGACGTCGTTGACGACGCAGTAGCCGGCAACATGCTCAAGCGCCTGCGCCTCGTCCACGTACTTGGCGGCCTTGCCGATCACGATGCCGAGCTCAACCTCCCAATCGGTCTTTTCGGCCCCGCGCGGGATCTCGATGCCGTCGTTGGGACCGCAGATGGCGCTGGTCGCCTTCATGAAGATCACGGGCTCGGGCGGCACGGCCATGCCGGATTCGGCTGCATGGTCGGAGTAGTTGAGGCCGATGCAGATGAACTTGCCCACTTGCCCGACGCAGGGACCGATGCGTTGCCCGCCGTCCACGCGCGGCAGCGTGGCGGGATCGATGCCGCGCAGCCGCTCAAGGCCCGCAGACGAAAGGACGTCACCTGCGATGTCCGGAACGATGCCGGAGAGGTCACGGATGGTGCCATCCTGATCGAGGAGGGCGGGTTTCTCTTGGCCGGGTAAGCCGTAGCGCAGCAGCTTCATGGGACTTCTTTGCTCCTTTGAGCCTGTGGGGGTGGAATCGGGATGAATGGCGATAGAAGGGCCGCCCGCCAGGACACTGTTTGGTTGCTTCATCCCAACGGTGGATTGAACTTGATCTTGGATGAGGGCTGGATCTGGTCCTCGATGTGCCGGAGGGTGGTCTGGTAATGCTCGACGAGCCGCTCGACGGCCAGTTCCGTCTTGCGGTCGAGCACGGCCTCCATGATCCCGCGGTGCTCCTCCACGGTGTTGCGGTAGCGGTGCGAGGAGGCGACCGAGATGAAACGGTATCGCTGCGCCTGATCCATCAGGTCCTTGCAGATCCCGATCAGGATCGAGGAGCCGCACGCGGCAACGAGGGCGAGGTGAAACGCCCGATGCCGCTCCTCCCAGGCCGGGTTGGTGCTGGTGTCCTGCTCGGACAGCTTCCAGGGCGTGCGCGACAGGTGGTGGAAAGCCACGACGATGCGCTCCTCCCACGCCTGATCGCCATTCTGGATGGACTCTTCGAGGGCCTTGCCCTCCAGCCAGCAGCGGGTCTTCACCAGCTCGCGCCAGCCCTCGATGCTGACCGACGGCACGAAAAAGCCGCGCTGATCCTTTCGCTCGACCAACCCCTCAGATGAGAGGCGGTTGAGCGCCTCCCGGACCGGATTGAGCCCTACCCCGTAGCGCTCGGAGACGAAATCGATCAGGAGCTTCTGTCCTGGCCGCAAGTCGCCATGGAGGATGTCCTGCCGGAGCCGCTCGTAGACGGAGGTTGCCGCCGTTATTTTTTCAATCTTGTTCATGACGCAACCTGCGCAAAGTTGGGGTCGAAGCGGAATGTCCTGGCACGGGACCGCGGTCAACCGCCAGGACGCCGCTCCGGCACCTTATTGCCCAAGAGTCTCCTCTGTGACGGTTTCCTTGTGCCAAAAGACGAACCGGCGCTGGGCCCAGGCCACCACCCAGAACGTCGCCAGCCCGAGCAGGCTCAGGTAGATGATCAGCGAGAACACGCGCGGCGTGTCGAGCTGCGCGGCCGCCACACGGATCAACTCGCCGAAGCCCTTGCCACCGCCGAGAAACTCGCCCACCACCGCGCCGACGACGGTCAGAACCGCAGCGTTCTTCAGCCCCGCAAAGAAGTGGGGCATGCCGATGGGAAGCTTCAGCTGCACGAGGGTCTGCCAGCGGCTGGCCCCCATGGTCTTGAACAGCATGCGGGCGTTCTGATCGGCGGCATGCAAGCCTGCCGCCGTTCCAACAATCACCGGAAAGAACGCGATGAATGCCGCGAGCGCCACTTTGGACGCAATGCCGAACCCCAACCAGGAAACGAAGAGCGGCGCAAAGGCCACCTTCGGCATGGTGTTGATGGCCACGAGGTACGGCATCACCGCCCGCTCACCAAAGGAGGTCTCGCCCACGAGCACACCGAGGGCGAACCCGAACACCACCGCGATGATGAAGCCGAGAAGCACCTCCTGCGTCGTCACCCACAAGGCCTTAAGCATGTAGTCGCCGGTCAGGAGATTGCGGCCGACCACAAACAGGTCCTCGATGGTTTCAAGGGGTGAGGGCAGGATGATCGGTGAGACCAGCTCGATCAGGTAGACAAGCTGCCAGACGGCGAGAAAACCCACCATCAGGGCAACCATCGACACCCAGCGCGGAACCCGGTCGATCCATGAGACGTGCTCGCTCCAGACCGTCTGTTCCGGCATCAGGGGCGCGGCTGCGGTGCTTTGCGCTTGCGTCATTGGAACGCTCCCTTGTCGAGATGGCTGCGGATGCGATGGACGAGCGCGCCGAAGCGCGGATCGGTCATCATGTCCAGGGTGCGGGGCCGGGGCAGGTCGACGGTGATGGCCTCGACGAAGCGTCCCGGCCGAGGCGACATGACGTAGACCACGTCGGACAGGATCACCGCCTCCGGGATCGAGTGGGTGACCAGGAAGGTCGTCGCGTTTCGCTCTAGGCAGATGCGCTGCAATTCCATGTTCATGAAGTCGCGGCTCAGTTCGTCGAGGGCACTGAACGGTTCGTCGAGCAGCAGGACCGCCGGCTCGGTGATCAGCATCCGGCAGATTGCCGCCCGCTGCGCCATGCCGCCGGACAACTCGCTCGGATAGACGCTCTCGAAGCCGTTCAGGCCTACTAGGTCCAGGAGCTGGCGCGCCTGGTCGTACTTGGCCCGCGCCGCCGCCTTGCCGTCGCGGATCTCAATCGGCAGCACGATGTTCTCAAGGGTCGTCCGCCACGGGAACAGGGTCGCCTGCTGGAACATCATGCCGATGTCCCGGCGTGGTCCCATCACCGGCTTGCCTTCCAGGATGACGCTGCCACTGGATGGTGGTTGCAGGCCGGCCATGATCTTGAGCAGGGTCGACTTCCCGCACCCGCTCGGCCCGATGATGGCCGAGAAGGTGCCTTCCCGCAGCGTCAGATCGACCTTGTCGAGCGCCTGCACGTTGCGCTTGGCGAATGTCTTGCTGACGCCGCGCAGTTCGTACACCGGCCGGCCCATCAGGCCGACCGGTGCAACGGGTTGTCCAGACATGGAGAGCACAGCCATCACTTGGCGCCCTTGTTCCAGGCGTCGACGAACTGGTTGGTGTAGGCGGCCTTGAGGTCCGGCAGCGGCGCCTTGAGGACACCCGAGGCGACGGCGCTCTTGTGCCAGAGCTCCCAGTGCTCCGGCGGTTGGTAGCCCCAGCCCTTTGCTTTGTCCGCTGGCGTGATCCGGTCTTTGACCTGCTCGAACAGGGCGGTCGCCAGCTTCGTGTCCTCACCCTCCTGCGGGTTGCCTGCCTTAGCGTGCTGCAACACCTTGGCCTTATTCTCCGGCTTCAAGCTGAACTCGGTTGCCTGGACCAGGACGCGACCGAACTTCTCGACGGCCTGCGGGTTCTGGTCGATGAACGACTTCATGGCGGCGTAGCCGTTGCCGAAGTAGCTCAGATACTGGGGCGGCGTGATCTCCCGCAGGTCGATGCCCCTCGTCTCCATGATCGCCGCATCGCTGACGGCCGCCGCATAGGCCTTGATGTCACCGCGCAGGAACGCCGCCGCCGCCAAGCCGCCGTCGCCGACCGGCAGGAAGGTGTAGTCCTTGCCTTCGGTCATGTTCAGGTCGGTCAGGATCGCGCGGGTGAAGCCGACCTCGGCCCCGTCGGCCGTGCCAACGCCGATGACCGCTCCCTTGAGATCAGCCGGGGTCTTGATCGGTGACTTTTCCTGGACGACGAGGCCAAAGACCGATTTGGCAAAGTGGTTGTAGATGAAGACCACGTCGACGCCGCGGGCCCGAGCGGCCATAACGGGCGCTGGTCCGGGTTGGCCGATTTGGGCCTGACCGGCCGACATCGCTTGCAGAACCTGCGAGGAGCCATCCACCGCCTCGACCTTTACGTCGAGTCCCTCCTTCTCGAACATCTTCTCGCCGATAGCGACATGAAGGGGGAAGTTGTTGACGGCTGACGGGTTCGGAAGGACGACCGTGATCTTCGTGGGCGCATTCTGTGCGTGAGCCGCGCCCATTGCCCAAGGGGCGAGCGCGAGCGTGACAGCTAAACCAAGGGCCTTGCTCATCTTCATCAGTGTTTCCTCTCCTACACTATGTTGCTGTTTCTTCTTTTTGGCGGCGCCTCTGCTCGACGCAACGATTGATGATGTATGAGTCTCAGCATCTTGTCAAAAAATGTATGCTGAAATGCAAAGCAAGACTTGTCGGAATAAGACATGTTGCTGCCTGATTGCTGCCGGCCAACAGGTAATCTTGAGCATTTCCTTGTGCAGCGCGAGTAAATTGCTGCGGCTGCGAAGAAGCCCAGTTGCTTATCAGAAGGAATGACGGTCACAACACACCTTTGGAAAATACATTTTCTTGCGAGCGCGCCAGAAATGTGGATGCTGAAGAGCGACACCTCGGAAGCAGGTGCGTCCTGGGAGGAACATCAACATGGACACGGAAGCGTGCGTGATCACGCCGCCAGCTCGCGCTCTTTTGCCGGTCGCGGGAACACCTCAGAAATACCCGGTGCGCCGCATCTATTGCGTCGGTCGGAACTACGTCGCGCATGTGCGCGAAATGGGTGGCGACGAGACCCGCGACCCGCCGATCTTTTTCCAGAAGCCCGCTGACAGCATCGTTCCGGATGGGACCACGATCCCCTACCCGCCCATGACGAGCAATTATCACTACGAACTCGAACTGGTGGTGGCGCTCAAGAAGGGCGGCCGCGACATCCCTGTGGCCGATGCGCTCGATCACATCTACGGCTACGGGATCGGCCTCGATATGACACGGCGCGATCTCCAGATGGACTTGGGCAAGAGCGGCCTGCCGTGGGAAGCAGGCAAAGCCTTCGATCACTCCTGCCCCTGCGGACCTATTCACCCGGTCGAGCAGGTTGGGCACGTACTGGAGGGCCCCATCCGCCTAACAGTTGATGGTGAGACGAAGCAGGACTCGGACCTCCGGCTGATGATCTGGAAGGTGCCGGAGATCATCGCCAATCTCTCCAAGTACTTCACGCTGCAGCCGGGCGACATCATCCTAACCGGCACGCCCGCGGGCGTCGGACCGGTGGGGCCGGGCAACGAACTGGTGGGCTCAATTGACAAGCTGGGCACTTTGACGGTGCGGATCGGCAACTGACGCCATGTTCAGCAGCGAAGCTGTGCAGAGGGCGCCGTCAAGTTGTTGGTGAGAGACGCACTGATCCATGGTTCAGGTCAGGATCAGGCGGCACCCGCGATGCCAGTCACCTCAGCCCAAATTTGAAAGGCCCGAGCGCGTGCACAGCGATGATCAGCGGCAGTAGAGCTGGTAGAGCGGCGGAAGAGGTTTGCCATCTGATCATGAACCGAGAGGAAGTGCTGCGCCTGTCCGGCTGACTTGGAGCGTTTCATGATGCGCTCGCGTCGTCGGGTGGGCTGATGGCTGCTCTCCGCTCGATTGTTCAGACCCGATGCTGCCGATGTTCGACACTCGGCATGATCTCGCGCTTGGCCGCACCATAGCTGCGAGTTTATCGGTGATCATCACGCGTGGAGTGATGCCCTGCGGAGACCAGATTCGCTGGAGGAGAGGTGCAGCCACAATCCCGCTGATCAAGGCAAAAGCGGCCACGATCAGTCCCAGGCGCCCGTACCAGATTGCCCGTTTCCAGCGTCGCATGCGAAGCCATTCGTTTGTTGCGCGTCCTCCAGTTATAGGAGGCAATCGCCGTCGGCCAACAGCTTGACATTCGTCGAAGGGGATTGCGGTGGAAGCGTACACTCACCCTTTCCAGGGAGCTCATAGCCGAGCCCGCATCGGGCGACGAGAGCCGTCGCAAAATCCATCACACGAGGGGCGAGATGGAGGCGGGTGCGAGACAGCGCTCTCAGTGAACTGATCCGACAAGATCGCTCGTGGGAACAAGGTCGATTGGGCAAATCCAGGAGAAGCTGGCGTTACGTGGTCGATGCCTTTGCGGCGACTGGCAGATCCGAAGCCAGAGAAAGAGAGAGGCCTATGGGCTGAACCGGTGCGGCCTCGGCCTGGGCCCACAGCTTTGCCGCCTGTTCGAGCAGGATTGTGCGGGCAGTCTGGAGCTCCGGATCCGTAGTGAAGGCCTTTCGGCTCTGGAGGGCGAGCACGACGCGACGGCGATAGAAGCTGGGAAGGGCTAACAGGGTCGCTTCGATTGAAGAGCGCTGAGAACCTTTGATCTCGGCCCCATCGGCGATCTGGTCGATGACCGCATGAAGGTCGCCGAGGTGGAACGCCAGATGCGATGAACGGTTATCGGGTGGGTTCTCCACCCGTCCTGTCCTGCTTTTGGCCCGCGGTACACAAGCAGACAGACGATAACCCATGTCCGCAACACCGAGTTCCGACAGCGGCCAGCGCTGCGGCAGATGGAATACGCAGCGCCGGGCCCGACGTTTGGTCCAGCCTTGTTCTCCTCAGGCTGCTCCGCGAGTGTGTGACTGATGGAGAAGCCGATAAGCCTCAAGCAGGCGTCGGCCCGCCCTGCCCCGCTCCCGCTCGTGCCCTGATACATCGGATGTGGAGCACGAGCTCTGAGGGGCTCCTGTCAGGGCCCAGTGCCACAACCCTTCGCCGGGACCATGTTCGATTTGGTAGACCCGGCCAATGACCTGATCACCATCCAATGCGGTGAGATCCTGAGCCTGCCAGAGGGCGTCAGGGATGGCATCGCGGGTCAGCTTCCATGAGATTTGCATCAAACCGGTCTCCTGCTGTTCTGATTACACATCGGGCTTGGAGCGAGCGACAACTTGAAGGTCAGTCTGCTCGATCCCAACATCCGACAGTGGAACGAAAGCTCGCTCAGACATTGTCTGCGCCGTTCCGTGGCGGCGCGACCACCGGGCAAGGCCAAATAGGATTAGTACCAGCAAAGGAATGCACCTTTCTTCCTGTGACCAAAGCAAGCATCGGCCCGCCGCAAACTGCAGCTCGAAAATGGGCCCGCTCACAAAGAGCGACCGAAGGTGAAGAGAACTGCCAGCATCGAAGATCACGCTGGCTCAATTCAATCTAGAGCGGATCGGACCGACAGAAAGTGCAGCGACGCCGACCCGCCCATGAGCTGAAAGCATGGAATACTTCGAGTGCATTTACGCTCTGTTAAGGATTGCATCCGTCGAGGAGCGGCCCCTAACATGATTGCACCTCAGAACGGCATCACCAACTAACGAGGCCACCAATCAATCCGTCAGCGCTTGGCCTAAGGACTGGAGGCATCTCGAGATGGGGTATGCCAAAGAGTCATCTCGTCAACACAAGGCGTGAGCCCGGCCAAAGGCGCCATGACTGAAAGAGGCTTGTCTCGTTGCTTGGAACCCGGTATTTGATCCTAATGTTTTTGATGCAGAACATTGCTGCCGCCGATGTTCCGTTCGCCGGTCGCCCGGCGGGCGCGTTCCCTATGTGCGTCTCCGGATAGCAGCGGGACTCGGCTTGGCCGTCCTCTCCCGCCCGGAGACGATGCATCAAGCGGCCTCCCTGACATCAAAGACAGTTTCCATCATGCTCGCATCTCTTCAAGATCGGCGGGAAGGCCCGGTAAGCGGCTCCCGTCGTCGTACCATCTTCGTCCTACTGATGCTCTGCGCAGTCATGTCCCTGGCAGGAACCGACCTCATCCTGCCCGCGGTGCCTGCGCTGCCGGCGATCTTTGCGACAAGCGAGGCTACCGCTCAGCTCGTGCTGGCGTCCTATGTTGCGGGGACGGCCATGGGGCTCTTGCTCTTCGGGGCGCTGGCAGATCGCCTGACCCCGCGAACCCTGGTCGTATCCTCGCTCGTTGTTTTTGCGATCGCATCGGTGGCTTGCGCCCTCTCACCGAGTATTTGGGCGCTGATCGTGCTGCGCTTCGTGCAGGGCACCGCATCGGCAGCCGCACCTGTCTTCGGGCCTGCCATCATCCGGCAGATCTTCAGCGAAAAGGCTGGTGTTCGTGCCATTGGCTTTCTCGGCAGCGTCGAGTCCCTCGTTCCTGCTCTCGCGCCCATCCTCGGCGTCTTTCTGCTCGTCAGGTTCGGATGGCAAAGCTCATTCCAGGTTCTTGGAGTCGTGGCAACTGTCACGGCAGTGCTGATCTTCGTGCTCGGGCTGCCGCAGCAGTCGAAAGCGGCTGGTGCACAGGGCAGCTATCGTGCGCTCCTTCTGGACCCGGTATTCATGCGGTATGCCCTATCACAGGCAATGACATTGGCCGGCCTCGTTGTCTTTGTCTTCGGCGCCCCGGCCGTGATCGTCGGGACCATGGGCGGCACACTGGGTGATTTCATTGCCATGCAGGTGTGCGGCGTCCTCGGATTTATCGTTGCGGCCAATCTGACGTCACGCTTCGCCGAGCGGTGGGGCACCGAGCGCATCATCTTCTTCGGGACGGCCATGGCTCTGGCCAGCGCCGCAACGATCCTGGCCTATGCTCTCGCCGGCGGGAGCGACAGTGCGCTGCTCCCGGCATTATTCCTGCCGATGAACGTGGGTCTGGGACTTCGTGGCCCGCTCGGGTTCTACCGCGGGATCGTTGCGTCCGGCCCCAACAGCGCTCGCGGCTCGGCTCTGATCGTTTTCTTCATCCTGGCGATGACCAGTTTGGGCACGATCATAGCCGCGCCTTTGATCAACCAGGGTTTGTGGGCCCTTGGTATAGTGACCTGCGCGATTCATGCCTTGTCCGTCGGCTTGCTTCTGCTGCTGCCCAGAATGCCTGAGCCGAGGTGACAACAGCATGTTTCAGCAGGGTCTATCTTACACAGGAGGTCGGTTTGAAGCAGAGTATCGCGCATATTGCTCTCGTGGTTCGCGACTACGACGAGGCCATCGACTTTTACGTCAACAAGCTCCGCTTTGAGCTGGTCGAGGACACGTACCAGCCGGAGCAGGACAAGCGCTGGGTTGTCGTGCGCCCTCAAGGCGATGGAACGACGTCCTTGCTTCTGGCACGCGCCTCCACTCCTCACCAGGAGACATTCATCGGCAACCAGGCGGGGGGCCGCGTCTTCCTGTTCCTTCGGACCGATGACTTTCAGAGGGATTACGCTGCGATGGTTGAGCAGAGCATCAAGTTCGTTCGCGAGCCAAAGCAGGCTCCCTACGGCACCGTCGCCGTGTTCGAGGATCTGTACGGCAATCTGTGGGATCTCGTTCAATTCACGGATGGTCGGGATTGAAGCGTCCAGCCGACAGGATCTCTCAAAACGGAAACTACCGGGCATTCGGCAGCAGAGACCACCAGACCATTGATGGCACTGCCGTCCTCTAGGGAGCTTGCAGCAGGCTGGTAGTCACTGTAAATCAGTCGGGTGATGCACAACTCATCAGGATGCGTCATGTAGAACAGGATGTGAGCACCGATGGATTTCAACCCGACAGCACTGCCAATCTGCATTGCCACCGGGAAGATCCGCCTCCATGCCTGCCTCCATCATCCTCTCCAAGCTTTCATGGTCCACGCCTGACGGGCGTGCTCTCCTGTCCGACCTCGATCTGGCGTTCGGCCTGGAACGAGCGGGTCTCGTCGGTCGCAACGGCGTTGGGAAGACCACGCTCCTCAAGCTGATCTCCGGCGAGCTGCGGCCGCATTCTGGCACGGTCGCGGTCAACGGCACGCTGGGCATCCTCCGCCAAGCCGTTCAGGTCGACCCGGGCGAAACCGTTGCCGACCTCTTCGGCATTGCCGAAGCGCTGGCGCTTCTTCGCCGGGCCGAGAGCGGCGCGGCCACTGCCGAAGAACTTGCCGATGCCGATTGGACCCTGGAGGCCCGCGTTGCCGCCGCGCTCGCCCGCGTCGGGCTCGACGTGGAACCTGAGACCCGCCTGACCGCGATATCGGGCGGACAATGCACACGGGCCCGCCTTGCCGCGCTCATCTTCGCGGAGCCTGACTTCCTGCTGCTGGACGAGCCGACGAACAACCTCGACCGCGAGGGGCGCACGGCGGTGATCGATCTTCTCGCCAACTGGCGGGGCGGCGCGATCACGGTCAGCCATGACCGGGAGCTGCTCGAAGCCATGGACGCCATCGTCGAGCTGACATCGCTGGGAGCCACTCGCTACGGCGGCAACTGGAGCGAGTACCGTGAGCGAAAGGCCCTTGAGCTCGCCGCCGCCCGGCGCGATCTGGCGGACGCCGAGAAACGCGTCGAGGAGATCGACCGGAAGGCGCAGGAAACAGCCGAGAGGAAGGCGCGCAAGGATCGTGCCGGGCAGAGGAAGGGTGCCAGGGGGGACATGCCCCGGATTCTCGCAGGCATGCGGAAAGACCGGAGCGAGGACACGGGTGGCGAGACGGCCCGCGTCGCCGAGCGGCGTCGCACGCGGGCTCTCGAGGCAGCAGCATCGGCCCGCGAGCGCATCGAGGTCCTTCAACCCCTCTCCGTCGTTCTTGCGCCGACGAAACTGCCATCCGGCAGGTCCGTCCTGACGATCGACTCCGTGAGCGTCGGGTACGAGCCGGGTCAGCCCATCATCAGGGATCTCTCCCTTGCCGTCACCGGACCGGAGCGCATCGCCATTGTCGGCCCGAACGGTTCCGGCAAGACGACGTTTTTGGCGCTCGTCACCGGGCAGTTGCGGCCCTGGACCGGAACCGTGCGGGTCATGACGGATTTCGCGGTGTTCGACCAGCAGGTGAGCCTTCTCGATCCGTCGACTTCGATCCGGGACAATTTCCGGCGGATCAATCCGAAGGCGGATGAGAATGCCTGCCGTACAGCCCTCGCCCGGTTCATGTTCCGGGCCGATGCGGCGCTCCAAGTCGTGTCTACCCTCAGCGGCGGGCAAATGCTGCGGGCGGGCCTGACCTGCGTGCTGGGCGGGCCGACCCCGCCCTCACTCCTGATCCTCGACGAGCCGACCAACCATCTGGACATCGACTCCATCGCGGCTGTTGAAGCGGGATTGCAGGCTTATGACGGCGCCCTACTGGTCGTCAGCCACGATGAAGCATTCCTCAAGGCCATCGGGATCTCACGCAGAGTGGATCTCGGACGAAGGCACACCTGATTTGGCGGTCTTTGCTATCGATTGCCGTGCTTTTCCGTCCCTCGATTGAAGCACGGTCGACGCGTGGCTGGGCGAGCCTGCCGGCGGCTACCTGCAGTGGAGCAAGCACTGTTTGGCGTTTATTACCCCAGAGGTAATCGACCGCTCTCCTTTGCCCCGGCAGGATCAAGCCCATCAACGATCTGCGGCCGAGTTCCGGCCGCTGAAACCAGGAGAGCACCATGACCGTCACGTCCGCCGCCGCCACCCCGAGCTCCGTCGCCGAGACCACCCGAGCCGTCGTGCAGGAGTTCCTTGCCGCCCGACTGGCCGGGGACACCGAGCGGCTCGTTGCGCTTTTCGCCGACGAGGTCGACTGGGTGCTCGCCGAGAACCCTGCCGCTCCGTGGATCCGCCCGCGCTCCACCGCCGCCGAATGCGCTGCCCAGTTCACTGAATTGATGGAATACACCGTGCCCAAGGATGCGCGTGCCTCTGTCGACACCTTCCTCGTCGACGGCGCCGAGGCGGTCCTGATGGGGCACGTGTCAGGGACCGTCCGCGCGACGGGAAAGTCCTTCGAGGGGCCGTTCGCGCTGCACCTCACCGTCGAGAACGGTCGCATCACCCGGCACCGCCTCTACGAGAACAGTCTCTCGATCGCCCAGGCCTGCACCCCGTGAGGCGCAGGCATTCGCGGCATTCGGTAGCAAAGGCCACCAGATTTGATCCCGTCCCTTGGGGTGTCTCGGAACTCCATTCAGCCCATTGAAGGTGATCGCCCCGAATGGCATGTTGCCGATGGCCCGGAACCGCTCAGGAGGGTTGATCTGCCATGCCGCGTGAACACGCGCCGATCCTGGCCAGCCGGGCCGGGCGATACGTCGAGGCTCATCCGATCCCCCGGCTGCTCCCGCATTTCCAGTGCGTGTGGATGAGTTCAATCTCCCCGGACCATTCAGGACCTGTTGCCGTCGTTCCCGACGGTTGTGTCGATCTCCTCTGGCGGGACGATCGGTTCACGGTGGTAGGTCCCGACATCACCGCAGCGACCCCGGAACTGAGACCCGGCTCCATCGTTCTCGGCATTCGCTTCATGCCCGGGGCCGCAGCCAAGTGGTTAGGCCGGCCTCTAACGGAGATCATCGGGCGGGAAGTTCCGATGGCAGAGTTCTGGGGGAGCAGGGCCGACCGCGTCGCGGACAGGATCGCAGCAGCGTCTTCGACGAGAGATAAGCTCCGCGTCCTGCAGGAACTTCTGGCCGTCGAGGCACTGAGGATGGAGCACCCACGCCAAGAGGCAACGATGATCTTCAGGTTTCTCAAGGCTGGCGCGAGTGTCGAAGGGCGCAAGATCAAGGCGCTGCGCGAACGGCTCGGGGTCAGCGAGAGAACCTTGCGCCGCCAATGCGATGAGCTTTTCGGCTACGGCCCGAAAACCCTCGACCGGATCCTGCGCTTCCAGAGAGTCCAGGCTCTCGCGCGAACGCAAGCGGATGAGGGTCTGGCCTGTCTCGCGCTCCGCGCCGGGTATGCCGATCAGGCCCACCTCGCGCGCGAGGTCCAGTCCCTCTGTGGGATGACGGCAGGCGAGTTCGTGCGCCAGTTGATGGACTGAGTGGCCGTTTTGTTCAAGACGGCTCCGTCTGGCACAGCCATGCTGTGGCCCGTTGTGGCTGTCAGAGCATAGAACGGAGGACGAATGAGACCACGCATCTCGGTGTTGACGCTTGGGGTCGATGATCTGGAACGGGCTGTTGCGTTCTACCGCGATGGTCTTGGGCTGCCGACCGAAGGCATCGTTGGCAAGGAGTTCGAGCACGGAGCGGTAGCCTTCTTCGACCTTCAGTCCCAGGTGAAGCTGGCCGTGTGGGCGCGTGACGATGTCGCCCACGACACGGGACTGCCAAAGACACCTCCATGCCCGACGGGTTTCACGATCGGGCACAACGTGACCCGCAAGGACGAGGTGGACCAGGTCATGGAGCAGGCCCGCAAGGCTGGAGCTAAGATTCTGAAGCCAGCCCACGACACGTTTTGGGGCGGTTACGCAGGATACTTCCAGGATCCCGACGGGCACGTCTGGGAAATCGTGTGGAACCCTGCCTTCGTTCCCCTGGACTGAGTCTGGCTTACGTCCTGACGAGCGGCCGCTGTTGGATCACCTTCCAGGATCATCTCCGGTGGCTGAGTCGGACGTAACCGGAATTTTCGCGACCAAAAAGTACGCGAATTTAGCAGGTTGAAAGGCTTCTGGTGGTCTTTGCTACCGAAGGCTCCATCAAAGCCCGGCCGTTCCAACGAAGGGCGGGGCTTTTCGTGCCTTCAGCCGGCGGGCGATGTGCAAGCGGGCAGCGGCCGGAGGCGTGGCGACCCTGACCACGCCGGAGGGGCTGATGCTGCTGGGAGCGACGAGATCGCGTTCGTGGTGGGTCGGCAGCCCTGTGGACTACGCGCTTATGCCGCCTCGGGAGCCTCGCGTCGCTTTGATGCCTTGAAGAGGTTGCGGCCGACGGCATACGCAGCATCGGGATGAGAACATGGATTCTGCGTTTCCGCTGGGACAAGGAGCTCTGACGCCCCAATGGGTGCGCCGCAGTAATCAAAGATCCCGTGATCGATCTGTGTTCTCATGGCGCCGAAGTAGCCGTGACGGGCATAAGTTCGCAGATCGGCGCCGCCAATGGCAACGAGGTGAACCCGAAGGTGGCGAAGTTTCTTTACGATCTTGCCATCCGGGCCCTCATCGTAGGCCCAGCCATTGGCAAACACACGATCGATCCATCCCTTGAGCAGGCCAGGCATCGACCACCAGTACACGGGATAGACCAGCACGAGCGCGTCGGCCCGATCGATCCTCGCCTGCTCGGCGGCAACATCAGCGGGGGGTGGCGCCTCCCTGCGAAAGAGAGCGACGTCGGCTGCCGTGAACCGCGGATCGAATCCTTCCGCCGCAAGATCCGCGATTTCGAACGTATGGCCGGAGGAGGACACGCCCTCGGCAAGATGGTCGGCGACACTGTGGGTGAGTGACTTGGGATCGGGATGCGCAACGACGATGAGGGCGTGCATGGCAACACTCCTGGTAAGTGATTGCAGCTTAGAGCTAAAGCTAATATACTTTTAGTAAGTTACTAATGGTATATAAGCATGTCAACCGCCCGCACGAGAGAACAGGCTTCCAAGCTCAGGCCACGCCGCCGCTTGTCCCGGGAGGAGCGGCATCGCCAACTCCTGGATGCGGCCTGGCGGCTGGTGCGCGAGGAAGGCACCGACGCCTTGACCCTCCCGAGGCTGTCGGATGAGGCCGATGTCACCAAGCCGGTCGTCTATGATCATTTCGGCACACGCGACGGCCTGCTGATCGCGCTCTACAGGGATTTCGACACCCGACAGACGGCAATCTTCGACGCAGCACTTGGGTCCAGCGAGCCGACGTTGGAAGGGACAGCCAGGGTTATCGCCACCTCCTATGTCGAATGCGTCCTTGAGCAAGGGCGCGAGATGCCGGGCGTGCTGGCCGCCTTAGTGGGCTCGCCCGAGATGGAAGCGGTGAAACGGGAGTACCAAGTGGCCTTCATTGAAAGGTGCCGCAGGGCGCTGACTGCTTTCACCGGGCCGCGAGGTGTTGCGCAGGCCGCCTTCTGGGCCATGCTTGGAGCCGCCGACGCCCTGTCCCATGCCGCCGTCACCGGCGAGATTACGGCTCGACAGGCACAGGACGAGCTTTTCGAGACGATCATGTCGATCGTCAGCCGAAGCTCCGGGCATTGAGGCAAGGGGCCGCTTCAGGTCAAACTTTCACATTCCGTCTGCTCAACGAAGGTCGGCTTTTGAGCGTTGAAGCAGACCAAGCCGCAACGTCTCGGATGTGCTATCAGCCGACTTTCCGGCATGTACAACTTGGCGGTCAGTGTAGGCAGACCGGATCAATGCCTTGTAGCGGCTACGAAGCCGTCCTATTGTCCCGAGATCGAGACTGGCTGACGACTGAGCTGCTGTGCCCTTCCGTGCACCTGCACGGGCGATCTCCCCAAGTATCGATACTCATCCAGCCAAGCCGCTGACGCATCTTGGCTTAGGTTGCTTATCAAATGGGAAAGGAGTTCCCCATGGCGACAGGTACGGTGAAGTGGTACAACGAAACAAAGGGCTATGGCTTCATTCAGCCTGACAACGGTGGCAAGGACGTTTTCGTCCATGCAACCGCGCTGGAGCGCGCCGGCCTGCGTAGCCTGGCCGAGGGCCAGAAGGTCTCCTACGACATCGAAACCGATCGCCGCACGGGCAAGGAATCGGCAGGAAACCTGAAGACAGCCTGATCGAACCCTCTGGTCATTCATTTCGCGAGAGAGGCCGCTCCGACTTGGGGCGGCCTCTGCGTTTTGGCCTATGAGGCATCCTGGTGCGTACAGCCATGCAAAGGAACCTGACCATTGGCCCGCAAAAAGTCAAAGCTCCTAGAGAGCGGCTATGCCCTCTTCGACGTTCTCCACGAGCATGGCTCCCGCAGCTCGAACTGGCGCGTCCCGCGCTCCCTTCTGGGTGGGCTCGACGGCGATGAGCCGGCCCGGAAAGCCCTCGAGGAGCAGGACAACGCCCTCGCCGAGAGAGCCGGCCGCCCCCGCGTTCTGATCAAGGAGATTACGCGCTCACCCGTCTAGCGTGAGCCGCTCCCCGCCGCCCGGGGAGCGGAGCTGGGCTTGCCCCAGCTGATGCTTGGCACAGGGCAAGTCCTCCCTGCGATCATAGTCATTGCCGGTGAGATCGGAAGATCCCGGGCTCGTCGTCAGAGATTGTCCTAGCGTTATCGGAAAGCAAAATAGGGAAGCAAATCCTTCTGTCCCATGCTCTTCGAGCAATCCCGATCCTTCCTCTTGTAAAAATCCCGCCAATCCCTATATTTTTATTATCGACTTTGGCCGGACAATCGGGCCGTTTCGCTGTTGGCTCTGCCAGGCGCACGTTCAGACACTCTTTCCAAACATCGACGAACCCGAGACTGAGGTCGCGCTTTCGCGTGCCTTGGCTCACGTGCATCTGCATCAACCGCGAAAGGTTACCCCCATGATCATGGGCACTGTGAAATTCTACAACGACATGAAGGGCTTTGGCTTCATCCAGCCGGATAACGGCGACAAGGACGTGTTCGTCCACGCCACCGCCCTCGAGCGCGCCGGCATGCGCAACCTTGTTGAAGGCCAGAAGGTCTCCTTTGACACGGCTGAGGACCGCCGCTCCGGCAAGATCGCCGTCAACAACATCCAGAAGGCGTAAGGATGTTTGGGCGCCAACCTTGAGCGCCGTCTACGGAGCCGCTCCCCTGTGGGCGGCTTCTTCTTTGCAAAGCTCCATCGAATGATGGTCAGACTGACGAGGAAGCGATGAACACGTTTCGAAAATCAACTCCGTCAAAATCGGTCATGTTCATGGTGAACTATGACGATGGGCGCACGGCCTATCTGTGGATCGACGATCCTGCGAAGGCGAACGATACCTGGGCCGTCGGCGTGATTGCCCAAGCCCAGCAAGAGCAAGGCTCCCTGCCGGAAGGCACCATCACCAGCATCAGGCGTGTCCGATAATCGGCACAGATCAGATGAGGCAGACGTATTGAGATCAATGAGCGGAATGAAACAGAAAGATTTTGGCGAACGGCTGAATGCCGCCAGGGACGCAAAGCAGGCGATGGCGGCCAAGTTCCGTCAGAGGCCCGGTCCAGATGACCCTGCGGTTGCGGAACGGCGGGCTGCTCGGACGGCCGTGAGCGCCGCGCGGGATGCTCGTGCAGCAGAGCGGGAAGCCCAACGCCTTGCCGAGAACGCCCGCATTGCCGCGGAGCGTGAGGCCCTTGCGGCTGAACAAGCCGAGCAAGACAAGCGTGCGGCTGCCGAAAAGACAGAGAACGAAATCAGGCTGGGGGCCGAGCGCAAGGCCGCTCGTGATGCTCGTTACGCGGCCCGCAAAGCACGGAAGTAGCGGGTTGCATCCAGCGGTCTCGTGTGAATGAGACCGCTGGATGCAAGCGATCTACGCCGCCGCAAGCTGATCAACCACGTACTGGCCGACTTCGACCATTTGCTCGGCAAGTAAAATTAAAGTCAGTAGCGCTTTCTGAAGAGCTGATCATGATCCCTTGGGTCCTCCTTGACACGGCAAAGATCCCCGGTAGCTGGGGCGAGTTGCGCCTCAAGAAGCGTGGGGCCGAGTTCTCCATCATGTTGGGCAGCAACGAGTTGATGAATAGCCGCCTCAGCGGTTCCGAGGAGGCGCTTGCTCAGTTAACTTGTTCGAGAATTCGTCAGTGTCAGAAGCCGCAGGTCCTTATTGGGGGACTGGGGATGGGCTTTACGCTTCGTGCTGCGCTCGCCGAACTCGGGCCTGATGCTCAGGTCACTGTGGCTGAACTACTACCGGCTGTTGTGACATGGGCGCGAGGTCCCATGGCCGAAGTATTCGGCGATAGCCTTGCCGATCCCCGCGTCACCATCGTCGAAGGGGATGTCGGTAGCCTGATAAGATCGAGCCGATCCGCTTACGATGTGATCCTGTTGGATGTCGACAACGGACCCGAGGGTCTGACACGCAAGGCCAATGACAGCCTCTACGAATTATCCGGACTTAGCTCTGTTCGGACAGCACTGACTCCTGGTGGTGTCTTTGCTGTTTGGTCGTCCGCACCGAATAGAGCCTTTACCCAGCGCCTGCACAAGGCGGGATTTCGTGTGGATGAGGTCAGCGCTCGCGCCAATGGAGCACGTAGGGGCGCAAGACACACGATCTGGATTGCGACCAAGCAAGGTGCCTAACCTGCGTCGCAGGCGCAAAGCCAGAGAGACAATGCCACGTGGACTTTGCGTGCTTTCGACGGCCGAGACTGGGTGTTCGCTGCTCAAAACACTCAGCAAAGGTCTGGATCAGGTCAAAGGCGAAAGCTTACGGTGACACCATCTCCTCGCGGATTGGGATCCTTTTCGCCGCCGCACTGATCCCTCTCCTGATCGGCACCGTGTTCGCGGCGGTCCACCATGCCGAGGTTATCGCGCGCCGCACGGGAGAGCCCTACGGCACCCTGGTCCTCACCGTTGCCGTCACAGTGATCGAGGTTGCACTCATCGCCTCCATCATGCTGAGCAGCGAGAGCAGCCCGGTGCTTGCTCGTGACACGGTGTTTTCGGTAATCATGATCGTTAGCAATGGCCTCGTCGGCCTATGTATCCTGCTCGGTGGGCTGCGTTATCGCGAACAAGGCTTTCGGGTGACGGGCGCAAGTGCCTACCTCGTCGTTCTTATCGTGCTCGCAACCCTCACCCTCGTTCTGCCGAACTACACGCAGGCACGCCTCGGGCCGTTCTATTCGCCCAGCCAACTCATCTTCGTGACCCTGATCACCCTGGCTCTCTATGGCGTGTTCCTCTACATCCAAACTGTGCGCGACAGGGATTACTTCCTCGTGCTCGACACAGAGGGTCTGGGCGCAAGCTCGGAGGTGCCTCGAAACCGCGCAGTTCTGGTGAGCGCGGCTCTGCTCGTCCTGTCGCTCAGCGCCGTCATCCTGCTCTCGAAGATGTTCGCTGCTGTCGTGCAGGCGGGCACGACGCTCGTTGGCGCTCCTGAGGCCGTCGTAGGGGTCGTTGTGGCCCTGCTGGTTCTGCTGCCGGAGAGCGTCGCGGCGGTTCGGGCGGCGCAGGAAAATCAGCTGCAGAAGAGCCTCAATCTGGCCCTCGGCTCGTCACTGGCCACCATCAGCCTGACGATTCCCACGGTTGTAGCGGTCAACTTCAGGCTCCAGAAGGACCTCGTGTTGGGGCTTGATGGCGAGGACACCGTGCTGCTCATGCTCACGGCTGTCGCGAGCCTTCTCACCTTCGGTACCGGGCGGACCAACATTCTCAACGGCTTCGTCCATCTCGTGATCTTTGCGACGTTCATGTTCCTCGTGTTCGTCCCTTAGAGGAGGACGTCGCTCGGGATTAGTGCTCGACCACCTTCTGATCGAGGACGGATTTCCCCATCGCCATAGCCCCGCCGGCCGCTAAGCTAAACCTGCGATGCCGGAGCGGGTTGCCCTTCCAGGCGCCTCACTGCTTTCCGGATGGCGTTGACAACATCCTGAGCGGTTCCGAGAAAAACCTTTATGCATACCGGTCACACTCCCTGCGACACAGCTACCCTGAGGCGGTTGACCCGCTCAGCCTAACCACCCGGCCTTGGGATCCAGCGCTTCCGAGAACATCATCGTCAAGACAGGCTGATTGGCTCTGTCCATGATCTTGATGCGCCAGCTTCGGAGATCCTCGCCCTTTTGATCCCCTTCTGCGATCATGTCGCGAACCTTAGCGGTGACAGCAACTCGCATAGCCTGAAGGTCAGAATATACCTGCCCTTCGGGATCCTCGATCACGCCGCCCCCGGTCCGGACGTTGAAGTAGTAGAGAACCGGCTTTGCCTTGGATGGAGGATGCGGCTTTTGCGAAGCCCCGAGCATAGCAAAGCACTGGGCCGCCAAGCGGGTCCAGAGAAATATAGCTATTACGCCAGTCATGATCGGCGTGCTCGATGTGGAGATATCACAAGGCTGTAAGCTAGAACTTGTCTAGCTCCGCCTGTTCCTCAGCCGCGGCCTGTGGCGAACTCCGCACCACTCCCTCAGCGGCTGTACTGAGCCGCTGATACACGCCCAACCCGACAACCATGGCAACCCCGCCAAACAGCAGGAGCGTGGGGTAGAGCATCATCGACATGTCCTGCCCCTTACTTGTCTGGAAGACGGCCACCAGTGCCTCCAGGAATACCGCGATGCTGATGGTGGAAACGAACTTGGTAATGCTGCGCCGCGCTTGGCCAGCATTCCGCATCTGAGCGGGGTCGATGACCTCTTCTTCAAGAATGTACTTGGCGACCTCAAAGACAGCGATGGCGATTACCATGTAGCCGACCAAGTCAAGAAGTGCTCGGCCAATATCCTGTTCCGGCGCGCTGAAGGCGGAGACCTGTTGCAGGCCGGCAAAGACGATGAGGCCGCCCGCAACGACCATCAAGGCGATGCTGACGGCGCAGAACACCAGCCGCGTGAGGAGTTGATACAGCCACATAGAGTGCTCCTGGGAGACCTGACGCCGATTAAGCCTCACCCGACCAGACGGTCCCACTAAGACATACGCTCGACCGGTGCGATCGGTTCATCAATCAAGCTCTTCGAAGCGGGCACTCGGGGCATGCTCCGCATTTGCCCTTCACCATGGCTCCATCCGGACATGCGCGATAGCCGAATTGCTCTGTCGTGTGGTGGCATCAAGGCTTGTCAGCTCCCCAAGCCACTCGTCTCCCGAAAACCGTGACGGGTCAGGCACCGGGAACCTTTCCAGTGGCGGTTCTTTATCAAGGATTATTCAGCAGCCCGGTGAGGCCCGGCTGATGGCGCCTTCATGCCAAACAAGGATCTCCACCTTACGCTCTTTGGGTCGGAGTTCGACCGGGTGTTCGATGAGCACTCAAACGGTTCACGTGGTGGATCGGCCCGTAAGGGTAACAGTCCGGGCGATGCACGACTTCGGGATCGGGCACGCGACCGTCGCTTACGCCAACTGCTCGATGCCCTGCCGGCGGCGGTGTACACAACGGATGCAGCCATTCCACTAGGAATGGCCATTCATGAGCTGACTTCGAACGCGGTCAGGTACGGGGCATTGTCTGTGCTGGGCGGATCCGTCCCGGTCCCATGGGCACTTATGAAAGAATCCGACCATTCCAAGCTCACTATCGACTGGATTGAGCGGAGCCGTCCGGCCATCAGCCCGCCGATTCGGAAGGGCTTTGGCTCCCAGATCTTGAGGTGTACTGAGCAATCAGATCGGTGCGTGCGCCATGATCTCCTACGAACCGGAAGGGCTGCGGGCGCACGTGGCGGTACCGCTTCCGTGTCGCATGTCTCTCCCCAGTCCAATGGATAGCGTCGCCCATCCTTAAGGCCCATCGCAAGCCGCCGTCGTTCTCCCGGATGTTGAGGCCTGCGGCAGTGGGCGACCGTTCACGGGATGGGTTTGATCGATACTGAAGCCCCGCACCCTTGCTCAGCACAGTTCTGTCTTTGAATTTCGTCGAAAACAGCCAAGACTTGTCTAAATCAACGGGAAAGACACACGGCACTTGTTATCAACCTGGAAGAGACCTATATAGATATTATCGGATTTTGGCCGGACAATCGGGTCGTTTCGCTTTTGGTATCGCCAGGCGCACGTTCGGACTTTCTTACCATTACATCGACAAACCGAGTTGAGGCCGTGCTTTTGCGCGCCTTCCCTCACGTGCATCTGCAACAATCGCGAAAGGCTACCCCAATGATTACGGGCACAGTTAAGTTCTACAACGACATGAAGGGCTTCGGCTTCATCCAGCCGAACGATGGCAGCAAGGACGTGTTCGTTCATGCCACCGCCCTTGAGCGCGCCGGCATGCGCAATCTCGTCGAAGGCCAGAAGGTTTCCTTCGACACGGCGGAAGACCGCCGCTCCGGCAAGATCGCCGTTAACAACATCGAAACGGCGTAATCGCTGATGACCGGCTCAGGACACAGGCCTGTGCCGCTTGGTCTTGAAGCCGCTCCCCCGTGGGGCGGCTTTTCTGTTTGCGCCTGCAATCACCCCCGGCAGCGGTTATCCGCCTTGCCCTACCCGACAACAGTTGGGCTCCAGGAGAAAAGAATGTCTCACAAGTACAAAGTCCGTCAATTGGTCCGCATCACCCATCCGAACTTCTCGGACAAGCGCGCAACGACAAGCGGCATCTATGAGGTCACGCGCCTCATGCCGGCCGATCAGACGGGTGAGGTCTCTTACCGCATCAAGTCGTCCGGCTTCGGCGAGCGCGCCGTGCGCGAGAGCGAGATCACGGCACAGGCGTGAACGATTTGACAAGTGCAGACGCCTTCTTTCGCGGATCGCAAATTTACGATCCTGTCGCTCTGCTTCGTCAAGGCCAAGAGACCCTTTACGTTGCGCGCGTCGGCCGGAAGGCGTCACGACAATTTATGATCCTGACGCCAACAGGCGAGCCAGCATGGCCGCATGAGCCGCTCGGCAGCCTCTCCAACGTCGCCTGGGCCCTTCGAGCCCACGCTTGGCATCTCGTTGCGCCCGAGCCTATGGGCGAGAGTACGCAACAGGCCAGAATGTTGGCGCGGCTGCTGACGGAGCGAACCTGACAACGACCAGGGTGGAGGCAAATGGATGAACGAGATTCCATCGCCGGCAACAGGTTCACCTCCCAACCCGCAGGAGGCTCACCATGGTTGATCAACCAACCAATCTTGATGCGCATCGCGGCATGGCGGCCCAGAAGGCCACCGACCTTCGCCGGCTGCGGTCCGAGGTCGAGGCCGATCAGGCCGCACTCCACGCAAGACAAGCGGAACTGGAAGATCTGCTTGCGGCTGCACCCGCCACCGACTGGCCCGAGGCTGTCGAAAAGGCGCGCTACCTGCTGGGTCTGCTTGCGCGGAGTTTGGACGCATCCGACCTGCGTCGCCGCAGGCTGATCGACCGGGTACTGGCCGACTTCGATCATCTGCTCGACAAGCCACCCCACGACTAAGACGATCTTTCCGAAGCCCCAACTGACAATGGAGATAAGCTTTGGCCAGAGGCGAAAAGCGCGGCAACCGCGAAGCGAAGAAGCCGAAGCAGGACAAGCCCAGGAACCCGATCCCAGCCTCTCCCTTCGTGAGCCAAGGCAAGGGCAGCGTTCCAGCCAAACTGGCCGGCGGCAAGAAGACATCGTAGCTGAACCGCACGGGAGCAAAATTAATTGACGCTTGACCCGACACCCGCTGACATCCTTCAGGGGCGAGCCGAAGAGCGGGTGAGTTCCTTCCAGCGCGGCGGCGGCCCGTTCGTCGCTGCGGTCGAGGCCACCCGCATGCCCATGGTGGTCACCGATCCCACGGTCGATGGCAATCCCATCGTTTACGTCAATCAATCCTTCATCGACCTGTTCGGGCACTCCCGCGAGGAGGTCCTCGGCCAGAACTATTTTTTCTCACCGGTCCTGACACCGATCCTGAGGTGGAGCGGCACATCCGGGCTGCCATGATGGCAGACAAGCCTCTCAACCTTGAGGTTCAGCTTCGGGCCAAAAGCGGCCGGCAGGTCTGGGCGGCACAGTTCGTCAGCCCTGTTCACGACGACCAGGGCCGCGTGATCCAGCACTTCGCCTCGTTCTGGGACATCACCCGCCGTATCAGGGCCGAGCAGCGCACCCAGCGCCTGAACGAGGTTTTGGAAAGCCGCGTCAAGGAACGCACCCAGGAACTCCAGAACGAACTCGACCGCCGACATGCCCTGGAAGGGGTCCTGACGGAGAGCATCCGTGAGAAGGACAAGCTTCTGGGCCAAAGAAACGTGCTGCTGCACGAGGTCAACCACCGGGCCAAGAACAGCATCGCCATGGCGATCTCGATGCTGCGCCTTCAGATGGTCCGCCAGGGCAATCCCGGCGTCTCGGAAGCCCTGGAGAACGCCATCCAGCGGCTCGACCATCTCGCCCGCATTCACGAGCTCCTCTACCGGCAGGACAGCAACGACGTGCAGTCGGTCGATATGGCCGCGTATCTAACGGAGCTATGCCGGAACTTCGGCCATCTTCGGAGCCCGGAGGATCAGCGCATCGAACTCATGAGCGACGCGGACGACATCACGTTGGATGTTGATCGGGCCATCAACGTGGCCCTGATTGCCGGCGAGGCGATCACCAACGCCCTCAAGCATGCCTTTCCCGACCTGCGGCGCGGCGCGGTTCGCGTCGGGCTGCACCATGAAGGGGAGGACGACCGCAAAGGCGCTGGCAGGCTTACCTCAGGTCATTGAAGTGACGATGGTGTCCCGCCCGCCAAAGATGCTCGTGTTGGCACCCTTGAAGGCGGGCGGGACTCCGGCACCGCTACTCAACATTGCCCCTACGGAGCCGGAAACTGGGATTTGTAGTCGATCTAAAAGGCCGGCCGGAAATGGGAAAATTATTTGGTTATTAAAATAAACGTAGGTGGCTTAACTGCGCCTACTGGTTCGATTTCGCTCCACGGGTTTCGTCCTGCCCCTATGCTCCCGGTGATATGATTTCTATGAAAAGGGTGGAAATAGGCGTGGTCAAAGGAACCAATAAAAGTCGGCGGGACACATGCTTCTAGTGCAGGTTGTAAACCTGCTGCTGCGCCTTGACGATGAGTTCCACTGCCTGCGCCAGTTCGGGTTCGTCGAGCTCGGTGCAGCCGCAACTGTCAATAACAGTCTGCTGTGCATGAGAGTAAAGCTCCAGCCAGAACCATGGCAAACCCGGCAGCCTTTGCGCTTCCGGAACTTCGGTCAGCCGCGCCTCTAGTGCCCCAAATCGTGCAACCGCCACGGTGTGGGAGCCATCGATCTCCAGCGTGTAAGCAAGCTGGACGTAGGCACGGATGATGCGCTGTTCGATGTCGTCAGGGCTCATCCCGACTCCGGCGAGGCCGATGGGAAATCCTGTAGTCCCGAGCATTGCGTTCATTGTGTTCTCCTGAAGGTCGGGGGCGGATGTCCGTCCCTCCGGCCCTTTCCTCCATACCGTCGATGGCCCAACCGATGATCACGTTGTCTATCCGGACCACTGCCCTTCGCCAGAGGCTGATCAGGCGCTTGCCAATCCACATGGCCCTGTTCCCTTCTTGAGCTGCACCGGGCGCCCCGCAGACTAGGATTTCTTGGCCTGATGCCTTTGAAGGCCTCTGAAGGTCCAGCTACCAGCCGATTGGATACATGGCCGTTCGCGCGCCGCCTCTAGGTCGTCAGCGGTGTGCAGGAAACCCCATCGTCCCCTGGATTGGAATCAGGTGAGGACCCGAGGAGAGGGTCAGGATTGCCCTACCTCTGGCACAGGGGTCAGGGTTCGATCAGCTTGTTGCGCACGGCATAGAGGGCAAGCTCGACACCGGAGCGCAGGTTCAGCTTGCGCATCGCCGCGGTCCGGTGGCTCTCGACTGTCTTGACGCTGACCTTCCAGCGGTCGGCGATGTCGCGGTTGCTCTTCCCCTCCGCCACGAGCTGGATTACCTCCCGCTCGCGGGAAGTCAGGATTTGTGAGGCCACCACCTTGTCGCTGGTCAGGAAGGTGTCGAGCAGGGTCTCCGAGACCCGCGGCGAGAAATAGGGCTGCTTCCGCAGTAGCGCGTGCACCGCCCGGACGACCTCGGCATCGTCCTCCGTCTTGAGCAGATAGCTGCGCGCGCCGGCCCGCAGCACGTCGCGGATGACGTCCTCATTGTTGTGCATCGTGTAGATCAGAACCTCGGTGCCCGGGCTGGCGAGGCGGATGTGCCGGGTCGCTTCGAGGCCGTTCAGCCCCGGCAGGGAGTAATCGAGGATGGCCACCTGCGGTCGGTGCTCGGCGGCCAGATCAACCGCCACTTGGCCATTCTCGGCCTCAGCGCAGACCTGCCAGCCGGCTTGGGCCTCCAGCAGAAATCGCAAGCCCCGGCGCACGATGGCGTGGTCGTCGGCAACAAGAAGTTTCACGGTCATGGTGCCCTCATGGGATCCAACAATCCCTACCTCCTCCGCTGCATCGGCCCCATCGGGTCCGGACCCGAGCAGCAGCTCAGGATTTTCCTGAGTGCCGTCTCCCGTCTTTGGGAGGATGGCCATTCTAACTCATAGCCGTCCCTGCCAAGGGGCCTTCCTCAACCTGCTCCCCCACGGGCACAGCCGGGAACAGGAGACACACCGTCGTGCCCCGGCCCTCCTGGCTGTCAAGCTCCACGTCGCCGGCACTCTGCTGGACGAAGCCTAGTACCTGGCTGAGGCCGAGCCCGTTGCCTTGCCCCTTGGTGGTGAAGAAGGGATCAAAGGCCCGCTCCAGCACGGACACGGGCATTCCGATGCCGGTGTCCGTCACGGTGATCCGAACCCACCGCCCGTCCGGCATGGACTTGCCGGGGAATTCCGCCGGATTGGGAGACGGGCCGGTGGTTTCGGTCGCCAGGGTGATGGTGCCGCCGTCCGGCATGGCATCCTGGGCATTGAGCACCAGATTGAGCAGCGCCGCCTCGAGCTGCACCGGATCGAGGCGGGCTGCGCTGCCCTTGCAGTTCAGCTTGAGGTCGAGCGCGATCCGGGGGCCGGCGGCCTGCCGCAGGATCGGGACGAATCCTGCGATCCGCTCGTCGATCACGGTCAGCTCGGGCCGAAGGTCCTGCCGCCGCGCGAAGGCCAGCAGACGCTCGATCATGGCCCGTGCGCTCTTGAGGGCATGGTCGGCATCGTTGACCAGGGACAGAGCATCCGGATGTTGAGCCAGGGAGGGCTTCAGGAGCAGGAATGTCGACTGCATGATCCTGATGGTGTTCCCGAGATCGTGCGCGATGCCGCCGGCAATGCGCCCGAGTCCCTCGAGCCGCTGAACGCGGCTGAGCCGCGCCTGCTCGGCCCGCTCACGCCGACGGCTTTGCTGGACAAGGAAGATGAGGACACCGATGAGACCCAGAAGGATGGCTGCACTGATGGACACCACGGTCGCGTGCTCGTGCCAAGGCTGGAAGACGGTTTGCTGCGTCAAGCCTACCAGGACGACGGCCGGCATGGTGCCAAGGGCGCGGTACCCGATGACGCGGGTCGTGGCATCGATCGGGCTCGTTCCCCAGTAGACCCCCTGCGGGCTGTGCGAAAGATAGGTGTAAAGGGGTCCGGCGGAGCCGAAGGACTTGCCGATGGCATCCTCGGAGGCCGGGCTGCGGGCCAGAAGGGTGCCGTCGCGCATCAGGAGCGCGATGGTGCCGTTCTCCCCGACAGACAGTCCCTGGTAGAACCGCTCGAAGTAGCGCGGCTCGACGGCGGACGCGACGACACCGCCGAAGCTGCCGTCAGGCCGATTAATTCTTCGGCTGAAGCTGACAAACCAGACCCCGACCGCGCGGCTGCGCAGCGGCTGCCCGACATGCAACCCGAGGTCGGGATTCTCCTGATGGGCCTTGAAGTAGGGCCGGTCTGCCACGCTTGGTCTTGACCTGGGGGGATAGTCGGTAGTGTGCGTGATGAACCCGTCCGGTCCAACGACGTAGAGGGCGCCAACATACGGCAGGGCCTTGAGCCGCTCCTTCAGCGCCTCCCGGAAGAGGGGATCGTAGTCGGGCAGGCCGGGGGCAGCCATCAGGGCATCACGGATGCCAAGGAGGGTAAAGTCGACGGCCTGGAAGGTCCGCTCGGTTTGCTCGGCGAGCACGGCGGCAAGGTTGTGAGCGTCCTGCTCGCCGCGCCTTGCGGTGTCCCTATAGCCTTGCAGGAGCTCCAGCGCGCCCAGCAGCAGGATACCGAGCGCGAGAACCACGGCCGGAGCAAGCGTGAATGGAAATCTCACAGACCTGGGCATCATGCGGCAGATCTCTCCAAGCCAGAAGGCTAATGCAACAGGGGTTGATCTAGGTCGCCCAGCTCGCTCCACCATCCGGCAGGAGCCAAGTCGTTCCTGCGTAGCCGGAACGTTTCTTACGGGCCACGGACTGCCCTCCGACTTGGCCGTGTGAAGGTCTGCTTCTCGACCCTGAGCGGCCCTCCCTCGCCTGCTGTCGTGAACGCCCAGCAAGCAACTTCTGCCCTCCCCTTCCCATCGCGGCCGAAGCAGCATGGATCTGAGCAAGGCTTTACTCGCTTGAGGTTTCTGACCTAGCGCCTCCTAAAGCCATGCTTAGATCTAATCCTTAGTTTTCGTATGTAAATAAAATAATTCTTCTCGTTGAAGTTATGCGAGGCATAGCTACAGCTTGTTTGCCAAATCAGTGCAGCTTTCCTCGGCTGCCATATGAGCTGCTTCATCTGAGATCTAATTTCGAGCGTCAGTGTAGGCCTCTCATAGCCGGCCGAGACACTAACGTCTTTGCTTACAATGCACTTTCGCCGGCTGCGGGTAAGCACTCCCTCTCCTCTTGGTTAATAGAATGACTTGCGAGGCGTCTTCAAACGATCAGTTGGAAATGCAATTGTGAGTGTACTTTAGCGCCAGAACTGCCGCGGCAGTGAAGACTCGGAGGCTGGACCTGCACAATTACTCTCCCGATCCCCTTTGTTTGCTAGTGGAACACACTTCAGTTTCTTTCTTTGGCAGAGTTATCTCGCTGTTCACCAAAGAAATTCCCTGTTTTTATCCGTAGGGAACTTGCCTCCAACGCACTGTTATTGCTCGGAATTCTACATGCCTGCTTATCGGGGCGAACTCATATTGAGCAGGAATCCCTGTATTTCATGACGTATCAGGGAAGGGGATAGCAGAGACAGGTTCGCAGATGACTCCGTCCACCGCCATTATCCAAGTCCCTGAAGTCGCAGTCTTTTGCGCTCTGCGCTAGTATTCGCAAGGCGCGATATCCTTCAGACATTTTTCAGGATGACTGTTCTCTGAAGCGCCCATATTCAGAGTCGAATGAGGCATTTCAGGCGCCAACTTTGCCTCCGTTACCGCCTAGCCCGGTTGTGGCGTGGCAGGAAGGTGTGGCTTACTTTTGTACGCCCTGGCTCCTCATGACATATGCGAAGAAGTAAGCTTTGGATGCCTCAAGTGACGCCTAGCGATGCATCGCAGCGTTCCCATCAATATGAGCTCTAGAATAAATCTTGTGAGCAAGAGCTGCCAAACCGAGCAGCGTGACAGATGCGAGAGCACAACAAGCTGCAAAGCCCAGCGAAAAGCCGCTTCGTGCTACTTCCAACCATGCAGGTGTAGCTCCACCCAACGCCTTGGCAGTCTCAACCGCGCCAGCGAGCGTGTTGGAGACTGCTAGCTGCTGAGCCGTGGTCAGCCCACTCAGGTCCACGCCTTCCATCGTCATGCGGTAGACAAGCGTCCCAAGGCTTCCAAGAAGAGCAACGCCAAGTGCTCCGCCGAACTCTGCGCTTGTCTCGGAAATTGCGGAGGCCGAACCTGCCTGCTCCGGTGGCGCAGTCCCCACGATCAGACCCGTCGTGGTGAGGATAACCGGCACGAAGCCGAGGCCAACCAGCATGCTTGCCGTAAGAACGCCGACCAAGCTCTCGGCGTAGGCGGCGGCTGCCATCACAGATACGCCGACGGCATTGACGAGCAGCCCAAGAAGGACGGTCTTGATCGGCCCAAGTCGGTTCGTGAAACGGTGCGACTGAAACGACATGATCGTGAAGACGAGTGCGGATGGCACAGACCACAAGGCCGCTTCAAGCGGTGATAGGCCAAGAACCAGTTGCAGAAACAGGTTCTGAAACAGGAACACACCGAACACGAAAAACACACCAGCCAGATTGACGATCAGCGAGGCGGTGAATGCGGGGATGCGGAACAGGCGGAGGTCAATCAGCGGATGCGCGAGGCTTTTCTGGCGGCGCACGAACAGCACACCCACCAGCATGCCGGCAGCAATCGCAAGCAGCTGACGCGGCGCAAAGCCATCGGCTGCCATATGTTTGAAGCCGTAGATGACGGGCAGTACGGTCCCAAGTGACAACGCCACACTGAGCAGATCAAGCCTTTCGCCGCCCTCATTCTTGTATTCTGGCAACAGGAAGGGACCTGCGACCAGCAGCGCGAGCATAATTGGGATGTTGATCAGGAACACCGAACCCCAATGAAAGTGTTGCAGCAGCACCCCGCCGAGCAGTGGCCCCGCCAGCCCGCCCAAGGCGAAGGCGGTGCCCCAAATGCTGATCGCCCGGTTTCGCTCGGCTTCGTTCTGAAAGAGATTAACCACCAGAGACAGTGTCGACGGAGCAATGGTCGCGCCGGCGATCCCAAGCAACGCGCGAGCAACGATGAGCTGCTGAGCCGTGCTTGAAAAGGCGGCCAGTGCGGACGCCAGACCGAAAGCGAAGGCACCGATGAGCAGCACACGCCGACGACCGATCCGATCGCCAAGCGTTCCCATCGTCACGAGGAAGCCCGCGACCATGAAGCCATAGATGTCGTTAATCCAGAGAAGTTCCGATGCCGATGGATCGAGATCTGCAACGATGGCAGGCATCGCCAGAAAGAGAACGGACAAGTCCATTGAGTATATCAGACAGGCGATCGACAGGACGCAGAGCCCGATCCACTCACGACGACCGGCGAGCGGCTGATTCTTGACTGAGGCTTGTTCTTGCATAAACCGACCTTCATCTTCGCAAGGGCACGTACTTACACGCCCTCACGAGGATTCGGCAACTCGAACCCTGATCTGAAACCGCCCTATTCTAGAACAACGGTGGCTTCGACCTCGAAGAGCATGGGGTTGATCGAAAGCCTGGGCGGGCGACAGGCCGGGCAACTCCAATAGCGATGCTACCCTGATTGACCGACCGGTCGGGCACAGGTTGCCAAGTCTGATAACAGGCTTTGAGCCAGAAGGGATCTAAGGCGTTAGGGAACGATCCAGCTCCAAATCGATTGTTCAACAGCGAAGCTTCACCTCGGGCACCGGACCCGACACATGAGGGGTGCGCAGCACAGCCGATGGCGCAGCTTTTCACACCGGCAGCCACCACCCTGTTCCGGGTGGTCATCGTGCTCACGGGGCTTGGACTCCTGGGATCGGGCGTGACCGCTTATCTATGGGCACGCGCCGATAGCACCTGGAACGTCGGCAAGCCCGCGCCTCAGCCAGTCCCATTCCGGCATGATCTTCATGCGGGCGAACTCAGCATCGACTGCCGCTACTGCCATTCAACTGTCGAACACGCGGCCGATGCGGGTATGCCATCGGCCCAGACCTGTATGTCCTGCCATTCCCAGGTCTGGGTGGGAGCGAGCGTTCTCGAACCTGTGCGTTCGAGTTTCGCGCTCGGTCAGCCGATCCAGTGGGCGTCCGTTCACCGCCTGCCGGACTATGCCTATTTCCATCACGCGGCTCATGTGACGAAGGGCGTCGCCTGCGAAACCTGTCACGGTCGTGTGGACCAGATGCCGAAGACGGTGAAGGCCCAGACACTCTCCATGGGGTGGTGCCTGGACTGCCATCGCGATCCGGTGCCGAACCTTCGTCCTCACGAGGCAGTGTTCGCCATGGGCTACCAGCCTCATGGCGATGGACTGCCCGAAGACATTCGCGAGTTCTACCGGGAGGCTTCCCGACGGCTCACCAGCTGCAATACATGTCACCGGTAGGTTCGATGAGCGAGGGAACGACAATCGATTTCGAAGCCGTGAGGGCCCGTCTCGCGTCAGAGGAGGGCCCGCGTCTCTGGCGCAGCCTCGAGGAGCTCGCGGATGTGCCGGAGGTGCGTCGGTACATCGAGGCCGAGTTTCCCGACATCATGCAGGCGTCCCACGTTGATCGGCGCACGCTGCTGAGGCTGATGGGCGCCTCTCTGGCGTTGGGAGGCTTGGCGGCTTGCAACGGCAGCGATGCCAGCTCAAGGGCACCGCTCCTGTCGCAGAGCCACAACATGCCAGGCTATGTGCCGGGTGTGCCGGTGACGATCGCCACCTCGCTGCCCCTGAACGGCTATGGCAGGGGCGTGCTCGTCAAGGCGCAGGAAGGCCGCCCGATCAAGATCGAGGGAAATCGGCTCCACCCCGCGAGCCTCGGCGCGACCGATGTGTTCGCGCAGGCCGAGATCTTGTCGCTCTACGATCCGGACCGATCGGATACTCCGCTGCAAGGTGATCGGCCGCGGACTTGGGAGGAGTTGACGAACTTCATCCGCCCCGTGCGCAACGAACTCGTGGTCGACGAGGGTAGAGGGCTCCACATCCTGATGCCGCCGACCTCTTCGCCGAGTCTGCACAGGCTGGTCGGGCAGGCCCGACAGCTCTTCCCGCATGCGCAATGGCATGTGTTCTCACCGCTCGACGACGGCAACCACCAGGCTGCGGCCATGGCCGTATTCGGACGCAACGTGGAGCTGGTCTATGATCTGACGCAGGCCGATGTCATCGTCACCCTCGGGGGAGATCTCTTTGCTGAGGAGCCGGGCCACATCCGCTACGCAGCCGATTATCAGGCGCGACGGCGGATTCTGGAGCGAGGTCTTCCCCGGCTATTCGCTGTTGAAACGCGCATGAGCCTCGTGGGCACCCGTGCGGACGAGCGAATCCCGCTCCGACCGAGAGACTTCGAGGCCTTCGCCGAGGCACTCGCAGCAACTCTCGATACGGGGGCTGCGCCATCGGGATCCCATCCCGCCATTCCCGCTCTGGCCGATGCGCTGCGCCGCACCGCGCCCCGCAGCCTCGTTGCAGCAGGACGCGAGCAACCCGCCCGCGTTCATGCCCTCGCGCTCGTCATCAATGCGCGGCTCGGAGCTTTCGGCGCAACAATACGCGCCATCGAGCCCCTGCGCACCCTGGGTGGCGAGGTCCGGTCGCTGGATGATTTGGCAGCGGCGATCAGCGCCGGGCAGGTGTCGCGTCTCGTCATCCTGGGCGGAAACCCCGTCTACACCGCGCCGGCCGACATCGACCTCGCCGCGCTCGTGCAACGTGTTCCGCTGTCCCTGCATCTCGGTCAACACCGGGATGAGACGGCTGCCGTCTGTCACTGGCATATCCCTGAGAGCCATCCGCTCGAAAGCTGGGGTGACCTGCGGGCCTTCGACGGAACGGTCGGGTTACGTCAGCCGACGACGATACGGCTGAAGCCGGGCTTGAGCGCGGAAGAGCTCCTCGGCCTCATGGCAGGGCAAACCGTGGATGGACGCGGACTCGTCCAGGCCACATGGCGCGAGGCCTGGGGCGAGGCCTTCGACGAACGCTGGGCACGATCTCTGGAAGACGGCGTAATCGATGGCTCCGCGGCCCCAAGCGTTGATGTCGCAATCCGGCCGGACTGGAGACTGGAACCCGCTGCACCGGTCCCATCCTCGGGAATCGATGTTCTGTTCGCGCCCGATCCGTCCGTATGGGATGGCTCCTATGCCAACAATGGCTGGCTGCAGGAATTGCCGAAACCGCTCACGAAGCAGGTCTGGGGCAATGCCGCCCTGATTGCTCCGGAAACGGCGGAACTCTTCGGGCTCGCCTCGGGTGATGCCGTCGACCTGTCAGTCAACGGGCGCGTCGTGCGAGCGCCTGTGTGGGTGCTGCCGGGCCATGTCCCTGGCGCCGTGACGCTGCCTCTCGGCTATGGTCGCCGACTGGCTGGCCGGATCGGCAACGGGATCGGCTTCGACGCTTATACCGTTCGCTCTTCGAAGGCCCTATGGCTGGCGGTCGGGGAGATGCGGCGTGTGGGCGAAAAGGTCGCGATCATCTCAACGCAGCAGCACCATTCGCTGCAGGGACGCGATATCGTGCGCGTGGTGGCGCCCGGTGAGGCCGTGCCTCCTGAGCCTGCACATCCATCCGTTTATCCCGAATGGCCCTACAAGGAGCATGCCTGGGGCATGGCCATCGATCTCGACGCCTGCATCGGCTGCAATGCCTGCGTAATCTCCTGCCAAGCTGAGAACAATATTGCCGTCGTCGGTCCTGAGGAGGTCGCGAAAGGGCGCGAGATGCACTGGCTTCGGGTTGACAGATATTATGCCGGCGACCCCGCAACGCCGGATGTCTATTTCCAGCCGGTCCTGTGCATGCATTGCGAGAAGGCCCCTTGCGAGGTCGTCTGTCCTGTCAACGCGACGGTGCATTCCTCGGAAGGGCTCAACGACATGGTCTATAATCGCTGCATCGGCACACGAACCTGCTCGAACAACTGCCCCTACAAGGTGCGGCGCTTCAATTTCGTCGACTATCAAGCCACCGAGGTCTCGGCCCCTTTCGAGGCCATGAACCCGCAGGTGACCGTTCGCGATCGCGGCGTGATGGAAAAATGCACCTTCTGCGTCCAGCGAATTGGGGAAGCGCGCGCGAATGCCCGCGTGGAGGATCGGCGTCTGGCTGACGGCGAGGTAATGACCGCCTGCCAACAGGCCTGTCCGACGCAGGCTATTGTGTTTGGTGACATCAACGATCCCGCCAGCGCCGTGAGCCGCCTCAAACAGAGTCCACGCAATTATGCGCTGCTGGGATCGCTGAACACCCAGCCGCGCACCACCTATCTCGCGCGTGTCGAAGACCCGAAGGGGAACGGATAGGCAAATGAGCAGCGACGCCCATGCAGCGACGAGCCGGGTGGCCGATGTCCCACTCTCTCCGCACTTTGGCTGGGCGTGGTGGCTTGCGCTTCTGTTCGCTGGCGGGCTTGTCGCGCTCCTCGGCTACACGCTGATTTCCGTCACCATCATCGGCGTCGGCGTCTGGGGCGTGAACATCCCCTACGTCTGGGGCTTCGATCTCATCAACTATGCCTGGTGGATCGGCATCGCCAACGGCGCGAGCCTCTTTGCCGCCATCCTGGTCCTGCGGCGTCACGATCTGCGCACGGCGGTCAACCGTTTTGCGGAGGGCGTTGCTCTCTTTGCGGTCATCTGCGCCGGAATCTTTCCGATCTTTCATCTCGGGCGCCCCTGGCTGTTCTATTGGACATTTCCCTACCCGGCGACTTTCGAGGTCTGGCCGCAGTTTCGCAGCACCCTGACCTGGGATTTCTGGGCCATCAGCACTCATGTGATCGTCACGAGCCTGCTGTGGTACGTGGGCTTGATCCCCGATCTGGCGACGCTTCGCGACCGTGCCAGGCGCCCGAGCGTGCAGCGAATCTATGGCGTCTTCGCGCTCGGTTGGCGCGGCTCCGTGCGCCATTGGGCCTATCACCAGCGCGCCTACCGTCTCGTGGCCATCCTGGTGCTGCCCCTGATCCTGATCATGCAGAGCACCGTCGCCTTCGAATTTGCGGTGACCCTGGTGCCCGACTGGCACGAAACGCGCCAGCCGCTCCACTTCGTGGCGACAGGCTTAGCGCAGGGCCTCTCCATCGTGCTCCTCGTCGCGGTGCTCCTCCGCTGGGGCCTGCGGCTCGGGCGCTACATCGACGAGGGAGACATCGACCTTTTGGGCAAGCTGGTGCTCGCAAGCGCTCTGGTCTCCGGCTATCTCTACATCGACGAGATCGCCGCGGCCCTCCTGTCGGGAGGACTGGCGCGGAAGGCGACCTTCACCCGCATGACAGGCGAGTATGCGGGGCTCTACTGGACGGCAATCGTCTACTCGATCTTGATCCCGCAGTTGTTCTGGTTCAGGAGCGCCCGGTTGAGCACCGTGAGTGGAGTCTTCGTCGGAGTCTCCATCGGAATCGGCATCTGGTTCGACCGTTTCTCCATTATCGTCGGCGGCCTCCAGACCGACTATCTCCCATCCATCGGGCGCAGCTACAGCCCGACGCTGCCGGAAACAGGCCTCTTCCTGGGAACGGTTGGGTTGTTCGTAGCTCTTCTGCTGCTCTTCGTCCGCTTTCTGCCCGTGATCTCCATGTTCGAGACACGCCATGACGAGCACGAGGAGAAATCCTCATGACACAGCAATCCTATGGCATCATGGCGGAGTTCAAGAGCCCTGAGGCCCTCATGGAGGCGGTCAGGGCTGCCAAGCGCGCGGGCTATACGAAGCTCGATGCGTTCAGTCCCTTTCCCTTGGCAGACCTCGCCAGGGAACTCGGTGTCCGCACAGGTATGATCCCCTGGATTGCGCTCGTCGCCGGCCTCGTCGGAGCAGCCATTCAGTACGGCTCGCAATACTGGATGAATGCTGTCGACTATCCGTTGAATGTGGGCGGGCGACCCCTTCACAGCTGGCCAGCTTACATTCCCGCGTCATTGATCGTCGCCATCCTCTGGGCGGGCGCAGCAACCCTGATCGGCCTTCTCCTGATCCTGCGACTGCCGCGCCTGCACCATCCGGTCTTCGCGTTTCCGGGGTTTGAACGCGCGTCGGAGGACCGGTTCTTCCTCTGCATCATGCAGGACGATCCGATGTTCGACAGTGCAACCGTGCACGCGTTCTTCGGAGCGCTCTCGCCCCTGGCCGTACAGGAGGTTCCGGCGTGCGACTAGCGACAGCCATCGCGAGCCTTGTTCTGCTGGCCGCCTGCGACACCGGAACCGAGGAGCGGGATGCCGTTGCTTCGACGCGCACGGTCCAGCGAGGCTACGTGCCCGTTCCTCCCGGTACGGTCCCGAGAGGAACGTCCGCGCAGGTTGCTGCGCTCGCACTTCCGGGGCCGGAGCGTACGCCGGCTCTGCTCGCCCGCGGGGAAGAGCAGTTCAAGGCTTTCTGCTCCCCCTGCCACGGCGTAAGCGGGCGTGGCGATGGCCCCGTCGTCTCAAAAGGCTTCGCCCCGCCTCCTTCCTATCACGAGGAGCGCCTCCGGGTCCTGACGCCCGCGCAGATCGTGCAGGTGATCACCCAGGGCAGAGGACGGATGTTTCCCTATGCCGACCGTGTTCCGCCTGAAGGCCGTTGGGCGATCGCCCACTATGTGAAGGAACTGCAGGAGCGTGGCATCGGGGCTGCGTCAGGACAGGAAGGGGCTGAACCATGAGCGCAATGGAAGCCCTCTACATCGTCTTCGTTGTCCTTGCAGGCATCGGGATGGGCAGCCTCGTGGTGCTGATGGTCGGACATCTCATGAACGAGCACTGGCTCGCGCCGGTGCGTGCCGAAGCGGAGGCTGCCGCCTTGACGCTTCCCCTGCTTCTTCTGCTAGGACTCGTACTGGCCTTTGGTCTCGGCGAACTTTTCCCTTGGGCTGGCCGCCCACTCGATCTTCCTTCTGCACGGGCGACTTATCTGAGCCCCGGCCTCTTCATGATCCGGAGCGCCGCGTATCTTCTGATCTGCATAGGATTTGCATATTGGTTGACGCACACTCGCCACCTGCGACGCGCCAGCGCCATAGGTCTCGCGCTGCTGACGCCGGTCATGACCTTCTCGGCCTATGATTGGGTGCTCTCACGGGAGCCGCATTGGTGGTCGAGCCTGTTTGGATTCGCATTCGGACTGGGGCAGGCTCTCGCAGCCCTTGCGAGCGCGATCCTGATCACGCTCCTCAAGAGGGAGCCCGCGTCTCCCAGGCGCATGGCAAGCCTTGAGCGTGCCTTGCTGACCCTGCTGCTGCTGACGGCCTGGACATGGTTTGCGCAGTTCCTGATCGTCTGGCTCGCGAACTTGCCGCACGAGGTCGCGTGGTATCTGGAGCGCTCGGACGACAGCAGCCTGGCCCTCCTCGGAACGTCTTATGTGCTGATGCTTGCCGCCATCGTCATCCTCGTGCCCTCCGGCGTGAGCCGCATGGCGATGCTCATCGGCAGCGCGCTGGCGCTCCTGCATCATACCACGCATATGATCTGGGTGCTGCAGCCGCGCGGGGGCCTTTCCTGGTTCGCTCTCGGGTTGATCCTCGCGGTTGCCGCTCTCTGGGTCGGTGTCTATGCGGCCGTCATGCGCGCTCGTCCGACCTATATCGATGAGGCTGCGGAAGAGCCCTAGCTCTTCGGCTCACTTCCATCGGGATCGGGAACGAGGCGGCGGGTGCGGACATCGTTTTCCGAGGGAACGACCGGAGCATCCGGGATGTCCGCTGCCACCTCATCCCCGCCGCGGAGGGGCAGAGGCGGGTCGGGCGGATACACACGCATCCCGTCGCGCCCAAGGGAATAGAGATAGGCGGCGATGTGCCGAGCCTCCGCCTCGGTCAATCCCTGCGCGGGCATGCCGGTTGTGGGCTTCAGGGCGACAGGGTCCATCAGCCAGGCGATCAGGTTCTGCGGCGTATTCGGCAGGAAGCCGGCGAGGAGATGCTGCTGCGCGTATTCCTCCAGGCCCGGCCCCACCTTGCCTCGCGCTCCTCGGACATTCTCGATCGTATGGCAGGTGCCGCAGCCATAGGCTTGAATGAGCGCATGGCCCTGCTCCGGCTCACCGCCTGCAATCGCGAGGCGCGAGGATTGGTCCTGCGTGTCGCTGCATGCGGCAAGTCCCGTCAGGACAATCGGCATCAGGGCGAGGATAGAGCGAAAGATCATCGGCTTGGCTTCAGGACATCTGTCATGGCAACCGGCGAAGGCCGCACCCGTTCCGATCCGCGCGGCGTCAGGAGGCGAAGCGCCATGATGAGCCCTGCCGCGAGATAGAGCGCGCACATGGGAAGGGACATGATGGCTCCTGCCAGTTGCTGATCTTCCAGAGCCGTCAGACCCCAATCCGTCGTGTCTGGCGCATGATACAGCGCTTCCCGCGCGAAGCTGAGAAGGGCGCTCAGGAGGCCGCTCTGGAGCAGGGTGATGAAGCAGGCGATCAGCGCGGCAGCGGCCGCCTCCCGACCGGAATGGGCCTTGATGATGGCCCGCCAGAACAGCAGCGCTGTGCCAAAGAACAGGACATGCTCCAGCCAGTGCAGCCCGTCTGAGGCGACCGCCGCATCGAACAGCATCGGGCTGTGCCAGACCCACAGGGTCGCCATGTGGATCAGAGCTGCCGGGATGGGCCTCGCACAGGGCGACAGGATCGCGAGCATGAATCGCAGCGGGCCGTGGCGCGCGACACCACGCCGCCAAGTGGGCGGCAGCGCCCAGAGCCACGCAACCTCAGGCTTGCCGAGAACGAGAAGCGGCGGCGCGACTGCGATCAGCAGGATGTGCTGCACCATGTGGGCCGAGAGAAGGATTGAGGACAGCGCCTCAAGCGGCGAGAGGAGCGCGATGACGAGCAGGACCACTCCTAAGACGAAGCAGACAATCTGCCGCATGCCAAAGCCGGGTGGAAATCGCCCGACGCGCCGCCGCAGATGCCAGACCCCGCGGATGAAAAGCAGACCCGATGCGAGCAACGGAACCGAAATCAGCGGGTCCGCATGCCATGCATGCCAGAGATCGCTTGCCTCGTGACGTGCTGCCCCATGAGCGAAAGCAGGGATGTCGAACAGGATGGTGGCCAATCCTGCGGCGGGGCCTAGTTTGGTCTTGATGGGCCTGTTCGGGAACGCCTTTCGGGAACCAAGTCTCACGGCCAAGCTTTTCCATTCATCGCGTGCAGAGATGACCTAGGGCGGATGGACCACGAATCGACCCTGATGCGCCTGCGATGGCGGTGGAACTCCGTTGCGAGGTGCGCAGGCATGTTTCTGTGGACTGTTCCTGTCGCAGGCTGCGGCGGCGTGCAGTCGGCCCTTGATCCGGCTGGAGGCGATGCGTGGGATCTCTATCGGCTCACAATCGTCATGACGGTGGGCGCAACCCTCATTTTCGTTTTCGTGACGGCCCTTCTGCTCTATGCGGTCTTTGCTCCGCCTGAGCGCCGTGCTTGGCTCGGAACCCGCAGGACTATCGTTTATGGCGGGCTCGCTTTCCCGATCGTCGTTCTCTCGCTGCTTCTCCCCTATGGCCTCGTCGTCATGCGGGATACCGACGTCCCGCAACCCGGCGCACTGCAGATCGAAGTGACAGGCGAACAGTACTGGTGGCGGGTTCGCTATCCGGCCGAGGGCGATCAGGCGGAGTTTTCAACGGCAAACGAACTCATCGTTCCGATCGGGCGACCGATCACTGTCTCCGTCACGGCCGCCGACGTGATCCATAGTTTCTGGATTCCAAATCTCGGCGGCAAGATCGACATGATCCCGGGACGTATCAACCGCTTCAACTTCACGGCGGAGCGTCCTGGCCTCTATCGCGGCATATGCGCCGAATTCTGCGGCGCTCAGCATGCGCGCATGGCCTTCGACGTGATGGTGCTGGAGCCCACGGAGTTTGAGGTGTGGCGCCAGTCTCAGGCACAGCCTGCCCAAGAGCCGGCGATCCCGCACTTGGCAAGGGGCCGCGACCTGTTCCGTGCCGGCGGCTGCGGCTCCTGCCATATGGTGCGGGGCACCGAGGCCAACGGGCAGTTCGGGCCAGACCTGACCCATGTGGGCAGCCGGCGCACTATCGGTGCGGGGCAGTTCCCGAACAATGTCGGCACGCTTGCGGGCTGGATCGCCAACGTGCAGCAGATCAAGCCGGGTGCGAAGATGCCCTCTTATGGCTCGCTCACCGGCGAGGATCTGCGGGCGATGGCCGGATATCTGGAGAGCTTGAAATGAACGCACCCGAGCTCCCGAAATCCTTCGAGCGCCAGGAGGCGGAGCTTCCCAACCCGCTCCCGCGGCCGGAAGGCGAGTTCGAGGCGCTCAAGAAGGCCTGGAAGGCGCCGCGCGGCCTCAGCTTCATCACGGCGGTCAACAATACCTATGTGGGCCTGTGGTATGTGGGCACGGCTTTCCTGTTCTTCATCCTGGCCGGGATCCTCGCGCTGATCATGCGCGTCCAGCTGGCGGCGCCGGAGAGCGATTTCGTCAGCCACGATCTCTACAACCAGCTCTTCACCATGCACGGCACGGTGATGATGTTCCTCTTCGCCGTCCCGGCCGTGGAGGCGGCGAGTGTCTATCTCCTGCCGAACATGCAGGCTGCGCGCGACCTGCCATTTCCGCGCCTGTCGGCTTATGCGTTCTGGGCTTACTTCGTCGGTGGCCTCGTGTTCTTCGGCACAATCTTCGTCGGCCTGTCGCCGGATGGCGGCTGGTTCATGTATCCGCCGCTCACCAGCACCAAATACTCGCCGGCCGAGAATGCCGATTGGTGGCTCCTCGGCATCGGCTTCATCGAGATCTCCGCCATCGCGGGGGCCATCGAGATCATCGTCGGCGTCATGAAGACCCGCGCGGTCGGCATGAGCCTCGACAAGCTGCCGGTCTATTCCTGGGCCATGCTGGTCTTCGCCGTCATGATCGTGATCGGCTTCCCGGCGATCATCCTCGGCACGCTGCTGCTCGAGATGGAGCGCGCGTTCGACTGGCCGTTCTTCATCGCCGAGAGGGGTGGAGACCCGCTCCTGTGGCAGCATCTGTTCTGGTTCTTCGGCCACCCGGAAGTTTACATCATTTTCCTGCCGGCGACCGGCATGGTGTCGATGATCGTGCCGGCCATGGCGCAGACACCGCTCGTGGGATACCGCCTCGTGGTGCTCGCCCTCATTGCGACGGGCTTTCTCTCCTTCGGGCTCTGGGTGCATCACATGTTCGCAACGGGTCTGCCGAAGATGTCCCTGAGTTTCTTCTCAGCCGCCAGCACGGCGGTAGCGGTGCCGAGCGGCATCCAGGTCTTCGCTTGGATTGCGACCATCGCATCCGGACGCATGAGGCTGACGACGCCGTCGCTGTTCGTCATCGGCTTCCTGTTCATCTTCACCCTCGGCGGGCTGACCGGCGTGATGGTCGCCATGGCGCCCTTCGATTGGCAGGCGCACGACAGCTATTTCGTGGTGGCGCATCTGCACTACGTGCTCATCGGCGGCATGGTGTTCCCGCTCTTCGCCGCCATCTACTACTGGGTGCCCGTGGCAAGCAAACGGGCGCTCTCGGAGCGGCTCGGGCGCTGGGTCTTCGGTCTCATGTTCCTTGGCGTCAACGTGACCTTCCTGCCGATGCACATCACCGGGCTGATCGGCATGCCCCGCAGGGTCTATACCTATCCGGTCGGCATGGGGTGGGACGCGCTCAATCTCGTCTCCACCATCGGGGCCTTCATGATCGCCGCGGGCGTCGCGGTCTTCCTGTTCGACATGGCCCGCAACTTCCGCTTCGCGAGTGAGGACAATGCCGGCAACGTGTGGAACGCTGGGACGCTTGAATGGCTGCCGAACGGCAATTATGCGACGCGCAGCATCCCGAGCGTCGTCAGCCGTGATCCCCTGTGGGACCAGCCCAATCTGCCGAAGGACGTGGAGGATGGCCGCTATTACCTGCCCGGGACGGCGACAGGCGGGCGTGAGGCCTTGGTGACGAGTCCCTTCGATGCGCGGCCCCAGTACATTCTCCAGATCCCTGGACCAGGTTGGCAGCCGGTGCTCGCCGCGGTGTTCACGGCGGCCTTTTTCCTGCTCCTGACCGTCAAATTCGTGTTCACCTCGATCATCTGCGGCGTTCTTGCCGTCGGATGCGTGATCTGGTGGCTCTGGGAGACCGACCCCGGGCCCGTTCGCCCACCCGCCGATATCGGCGGCGGCATCGTGATCCCGGTCTATGTCACGGGCCCTATGAACCACTCCTGGTGGGCGATGATCGTCCTCATGGTGGTCTCAGGCATGGTCTTCACCTGCCTGATCTTCTCCTATCTCTTCCTGTGGCTCGTGAACCCGGGGGCGTGGCCGCCTCGAGGCGTCGAACTTCCACAATGGATATGGCCATCGCTGTCCACCGTTCTCTACGTCGGTAGCGCAATCCTGATCGCGCGCGCCAGTTGGTTGCTGAAGGGGGATGACCGGCGGAGCCCGCGCTCCGTTCCGATCCTGATCGGCGCAGCGATGCTTCTCCTCGCCGGCGCGTCCGCAATCGACCTGAGGGCGCAATGGCAAGCGGGCCTGAGCCCATCCGCCCACGCCTATGGGGCCGCCGTCTATGCGATCCTGTCTCTGCAGATCTTCTTCGTTCTGACGACCCTGATCATGGGGCTCTACACCATTGCCCGTTGGCTGGCTGGCAAGCTCGACAGCGTGCGCCGGACGACCTTCGATAACAGCATGCTGTTCTGGTACTACACTGTGGGTCAGGGACTGGCCGGCCTCCTGATGATCCATGGATTTCCTCGGCTGACCGGGGGTGCCTAGCATGACCGGACGGCGGACAGCGCAGGTTTGTCTGACGCTTGGCGGCCTGATCGCCTGGGCGATCCAGTTCACGATCATCTACGGCGTGACATCGACCTTGTGCGGCCGTGGATGGGCGGATACGGCGCTTCTCGGCATGGGCGCCGTTCAAATAACGATCCTCTTGGCGACCCTTACAGCTCTCGCTGCCGCTGCCATCCTGCTGATCGTCTCGCTTCGTCAGGAGCGGCAACAGCGGGACCATCCGGCCTCGGCGACGGATACTTTCCTGAACGAGTCAGGTGTTCTGATCAATGGTCTATCGCTTGTCGTAATCCTCTGGCATGGCGTACCGGCCGTCATTCTTCCAGCCTGCGCATAGACCTAACGAGGTAAGTTTCCAGAATGTTCAACTGGCAAGAACTGTTCGTCCCGGTGCACCCCATCCCTGAGATCATCCTTCGCGGGACGATCACATACATCATGCTGTTCCTGATTCTTAGATTCTTCCTTAAGCGACAATCGGGAGTGATCGGCATTGCCGACCTGCTCGTCGTCGTTCTCATCGCCGACGCTGCGCAGAATGCGATGGCGAGCGAGTATAGATCGATCACGGAGGGCGCAATCCTGGTGGTGACCATCGTCTTCTGGAACTATGCCGTCGATTGGCTTGGCTTCCGGTTTCCCGCTTTCCAGCGGTTGACACGGCCGCCGCCGCTCCTGCTGATCAAGGATGGCGAGATGCTCTTCCGAAACATGCGCCAGGAGATGATCACGACCGAGGAGTTGAACAGCCAACTTCGCCAACAGGGTATCGAGCACTGCTCCGAGGTGAAGAGAGCTTACATCGAAGGTGATGGCAGGATCAGCATCATCCGGAAAGACAATGGAGAGCCCAGTCAGAAGAACACTTCCTTGAAGGGGATCACTTAGGCAGCATGCAGTCATGCCTGCGCGGCGGGGTTTCTGGAGTTGAAGTCCGACAGGAACCAGCCACCGCCGAAACCGCCGTCGATTTTATATGGCACCGGCTGCTCGATCCTTCGGGAGACGTTGCGTTCCTGAGATGATGAATACCGAATGGCCCCCGAGGTGAATACCCTTTTGGTTTGGTGCTTCTAGTTTTTCGTAACCCTCCAGATCGTGTTCGACAGGTCGTCTGCTACGATCAGGGCCCCGCGCGGGTCCACTGTCACGCCGACGGGGCGACCCCGCGTGTTGCCGTCGTCGACCAGGAAGCCGGACACGAAATCGATCGGATCGCCGGCAGGACGACCGTCGCGGAATGGGACGAAGATCACCTTGTAGCCCACCGGAACGCTGCGGTTCCAGCTGCCGTGCTGACCCACGAATACGCCTTCGGCAAACTCGGGACCCATGGCAGGTATCGAGAAGGCCACGCCAAGCGCCGCCACATGCGATCCCAGGGCGTAATCCGGGCGAATGGCTGCGGCGACCTTTTCGGGGTCCTGCGGCTGCGCACGCGGATCGACATTCTGGCCCCAGTAGCTGTAGGGCCATCCGTAGAAGCCGCCTTCCTTCACCGACGTCAGGTAGTCGGGAACGAGGTCAGGACCGATTTCGTCCCGCTCGTTCACGACCGCCCAAAGCTGCCCCGAACCCGGCTGAATGGTCAGCGCCGTGGGGTTGCGAAGGCCGGTCGCATAGGGCTTGTGCGCACCCGTCTGCGCATCGATCTGCCAGATCATGGCCCGGTCTTCCTCAGCATCCATCCCGCGCTCGGTGATGTTGCTGTTGGAGCCGATGCCGACATAAAGAAAGCGCCCGTCCGCGCTGGCGGTCATCGCCTTCGTCCAGTGATGATTGATCACGGCAGGCAGGTCGGCGACCTTTGTCGGAGGGCCGCTCGCTTTGGTGTCGCCGTCCCGATAGTCGAAGCGCACCAGCGCATCCTGGTTGGCGACGTAGATGACGTTGTTGATCAGCACGAGCCCATAAGGTGCGTTGAGATTATCGGCGAAGACACCTTGCATTTCGTAAGTGCCGTCGCCATCCGCGTCGCGCAGCAAGGTCAGACGATTGCCGCCTTTGACCGAGCTTTTGCCGAGACTTTTGATGAAGCCTGCAATGATGTCCTTGGGGCGCAGGTTCGGTGCGTAGCCGCCCGACCCTTCCGCCACCAGAATATCGCCATTGGGAAGCACCAGGGTCTGGCGCGGGATCTTGAGATCCGTGGCGATGGCTTGGATCTTGTATCCCTGTGGGACCTTCGGCAGATCGTTGCCCCAGTTCGCCGGTCTCGGAATCTTCATGCTGGGCAGCAGACCGCGCTCCGGCTCGGGCAGGTTCGGGTCGGGTCCGAATTGCGGCGGTGCGGCCTCGCTGTTGCAGGCGGAGAGGGCAATGGTCAGGGCGCTGACGAGGAGGGTCGAGCGGATCATCTCACCTCTCCTGCATGAAAACCGGAATAGCCGATCCAGGCGGCAACGACGGCCAGAAGCGTCGTGATCGCCGACAGATAAAGGCCTTCCGGCATGGTCGCCCAGGCATCCTTCGCGTGGACGAGGGCGTTGACGAAGCCGAGCCCCCACATGACGAGCAGCACGACGAAATAGACGATCATCCGCCCCTTGTGCGCCGGTCCCCGGCGGAAAAGATTGATCAATGCCCAGAGCATCGCGAAGCCGCCGCCAACTAGGCCTCCGGCAATGAGCCAGGACGAGAAATTGGCCCATTGAATGTGAAAGGTCGCCCAGTAAGCGAAGTCGCTGATCAACGCACCCGCGAACAGCGGGAGCGGAAAAGCTAGAAGAATCGCATGAACAGGGTGCAGCGGCCTCAGAACACCTGGACGAGATAGGGTAACCACAGCGTCTCCTTGCGCTTGTGGACTTAGTCGCATGACCGACGTCCGGCAAAGCTTCCGTAGGTTAACGCATCAGTGGTTGGTCGGTTTCGGAGCAGGCTGTTTTTCCTTTTGGTCCACACTACCGGCCAGCGTACGAGATATCGCCGGGTACCCGCCTACGATGTGTCGTTCAGTCTCACTGAAGAGCGGGAGACATTGACACGCCAGACGGGCGCTCCTTCAGCTTCCGGATCGAGGATGGTCGTTTGTCGGAACCCTCCGCTATGAAACCCCAGACCGAGGCAAGCGACTACGCCGAGGATGAGATCCGCAGGATGGCGACCAAACTGGCCCGGTTGGCCTTGTCAGGAACGTCTTCGGAGGGCAACACTGGACCTCGCCGGCCCTGACCCGCAAACGCTCGCAGCATGAATTGCAACGGTAAGTCATGCGACCACCACCATCGGCAGCCGGATCACGGCTTTCGCACGCTTGACAGGGTCGATGCGGAGGCATCCTGATCCGTAGTCCTGATGACGCTGATGGATCCATCTGTCTCCAGAACGACTGCCGCCACCTGAGCGGCATCCGAGACGCCATTGCCCCGTAGCGTCCCCATGACCTCATCCCGGGTCATTCGTTGCATACGCAGAGCACCGTCAAGAAACCGCCCCCGATGCGCGACCAGGGTGGGCTCGCTCTTCACCAGATCCTGGAATCGGGGCAAGCGTCGAACCGAGAGCCACCGTGACCACTAAGTCGAAGGCGTTCAGCTTGACCAGTCCTTGCTGGTCCGAGCGCTGGGCAATGATGCGCGCCTCGCCCGCATCATCTCTAAGGACGACGGGCGGCAGTGAGCGTTGGAAGATGTCCTCGAGCGCGGCACCGAGCTGGTTGACAACCGCGAGCGCCGTGTAAGGATCGTCGATGCCGGGGACAGCGCCCGCAGAGCGATCTCGACGAGCTGGATATCGGGTCTTAATCTATTTCGGCAGACATCACTCCCTGAAGGCAACAACCAATCCTTCCGCGCTGAGTTGGCACGCGATGCGGGATTGGCGTACTTGCCGCGCATTCGCGCGAGCATATTCGACCCGGACCTCAATGGGGGCCGTAGCTCCCCCATCACGTGTGCGGCTCAATCTGCCGGCGCTCGCTGCATCCACCCGCACGGCTCCATAAGGAAGCGCCGCTCTGACGACAGAGGTGCGGCAGAGTTGGACAACATGGGATGGAACACCAGGCTGTGGCATGAGCGGCTGTCCGAAGCTCGCCACAGCGTAGTTTAAGCCGTCGATAACAGGGGCAAGAGAGGCCGGCAGGCGTGGCTCGGAATCTCCTGCATTCAACTCCCGCCGGAGAATGATTGGTGCGGATAAGACCGTGACCGGAGCTCTTCGAACTGAAGGTAGACTTCCAAAAGGCGTCTTTTCGGATGCTGCTGGATTGGGTGCGGGCGCTGGTGCAGCGTCACGTCTGACGCCCAGACTGCTGCTGATTGCGTCGCGAGGCCTGCTGGTGTCTCCACCGCTGATGCCAATGCCACCTTTGCTGCTGTTGCCGGTAGGCTGATTGCCTCCACTTAGGCCGCCCGTGGATCCGCCTGCCCCTCCACCAGGCGCAGTGCTGCTCGTGCCACTCAGGCTGCCTCCGCTGCCCAAACCGGCGTCACCCAAGCCACCATTCTTTGCGCCGGTCGTGTTTCCGGTATCGGCGCCGCTGTTCTGGCGTCCTGCATCTGGGCCACCCTTTTTACCAGCATTGTCGTTCCCGCGACCAGCGCCGCCGCTCTTCTCACTGCCGCGGCTGTTTCCCCCACCGTTCCCGTTGCCTTGGCTACCCTTGCCTCCACCACCCCCTTTGCCACCGCCCTCTTTGGCAAAACCGGGGGCTCCTGAAATGAATGCCAGCGCGGTGATGGAAATAAGCGCTATCCGAAACATGCAGTCTCCACTTCGCAGCTCCGATGGATGTACTCGGCCTGCTCAACCGTTGTGCCGACGCAAAGTACAATTTTTGGCAAGCAATCGAACCATACGACGCCGCCACTCAATTTTCTGAGCGCTAGAAGAACAACCAGAGCTCGCCAGCAGGGCGTAGGCTTGCAGGCAAATCCGGGATGAGGACCTCCGTGGCGGAATTCTCCCGGGCCAGTACGCGAGAGGGGCGCTTGAGCTTGGTCACGGCGCCTTTCCCTGATGCGGCACTCGACCTGAGACTGCCGGAGGATCGCCTGCCCGCCTCTTCAGTTCCAGATTTTTGTAGCACGCTGGGGCGACGGGCCTGCGCAGCTGCTTCATCGGGCAACCTGCTCCGCGTCTGGTCTTGCGGCGGCAGAGCCGCCTGCCGGGACTGGCGCTGAGGCACGGCATCCTCTCTATCGGCGCCGCGATCTGGTTTCGCGCGCCCCGAGGATGGAGGGACAGGGGTGGTTCGGACAGGCAATGCAGCGGGCTTGAACTTTGCGCTGGCTCCCAAGTCTGCGATTTGTCGTTTTAGCGCATCCACCTCACGGAGTGCAGCAGCGGTCCTCTCCCTCTCCTGGCGAAGCCTACCCTGGGCTTCAGCAACACTTGCTGCCCTGATGGTCTGAGAGGCAAGCTCTCGCTGGGTGTCCACCAGCCTGCGTGTCAACGAAGCGCTGCTTTCTCTCTCTTGCTTGAGCTCATCCTGGATCTTGGCCTCTCTCGCCCGGAGAGCAGAGAGCTGGTCCTGCAGGGTACCCAACTGCTGGGATACGGCATCTGCTCGCGATTTCTCCTGAGCGACTGAGTTTATCAGTCGGCTGTTGTCAACTTGGCCTGTCCGGAGCGTGACAAGTTGCTCTTTCAGTGCCGCTATCTCGCGGGCAGCAAGGTCTGCCGCATCGTTTTCCCGCTCGAGATCTGCGCTCGATGCGCCTGTCACCGCGGGGCTTTCCATCAAGATCGCAAGTTGCTCCTGCGCTGCCCTCAATCTTATGGTCAGGTCAACCAATGCAGCTTTGGCCGCTTCCACCTCTCGGACACGCTCGTCCCTTTCGTCAGCGGCTCTTGTGACTTGTTCCGCCATTGCTGCAAGTTGCTTTCGCGCGTGGTCCAGATCCTGCGTGGCCGAGGCCGTTCGTTCCTTTTCCTGCTCCAAGGCCTGCTCCAGCGCTGATGCTCTAGCCTCCTTTTCCCTGAGAGCCGTGAGTTGCTCCTGTGCAGCGTGCAACTCCTGCAGTGCTGCTTCCGCACGAACTCTCTCCCGTTCGGCAGCATCGCCGGGCTCTCTTTCCTCGGCTCCATCGACGTCCGCATCGCCGGTATGAACGCCCGTCTCCAAGGAAACGCCCCTGCGCTCGCGGGCTATGGCCTGCAACGTCCTCTGCACTTCCGGATCTCGAATGCTGTCAACGATGGCAACGGCGAACGTTCCTGCCTCGACAGCGGCGGAGAGCATCTGTTGCGCTCCGGTCAAATCCCCCCGCTGCAGCAACTCCCCAACATTGGCTGCGAGCTCGGTTCTCTCAGGGCCGGACACCATGAGCTTGAGAAGGGTGGCCCAGTCCTTCTGTGATGAACCATTGTGCCGAGACGCTGCAGGGCTCTGTTCTGCCGGATCGGAGACCAGTTGTGCATGATATTCCCTCTGACCAGATCCAGTTTCGAACGGGCGGAACGCTGCTGTGCCGGCGGCGTCGGATGCGAATCCGTGCGAAGAGAATGCCAATGCACCCAACGCAATGGCGAATGGCATAGAAGCCCACCGTGCCCATAACGCCTTCGAATCCTGCTTGCTGTAGCCCGAGATACCTGGAAGCGAACTGCATTGTGGGATCATGGGAGTTCCCCAAGGGACTGTTGATAGGCGCAATGCCTGCGGAGTACCGAAATAGTTTGAGTGCCAAGACCGAGAAGCTGTCAGAGATGCTTGAAAAGACCCGACAACTTTGTCAGGGTTGTGCCTTGACACTCATTCCGGCCAGACCTTTCCGGATTAGCTCTTTATTTCTTTCAGCCCAAGCTTGAGGCCCCGTAGCCGAAAGCGATCTGGCACCGCGTCCTATGAGCGTCTCGGCGGCCTCAAGGATGAGACGACGCAGATGTCTTCCTCCACCGCTATGTTCGGGAACAGGCCGGGCACCTTTCTTCAGGACGCGATCCGATCGAGTCCGTGAAAAACGGTCATGGAGTCACGGCGGGCGATGCCGATGAGCGCGATGTCGAGGCGCCGGGCCCGCTCGACGGCAAGGGAGGTCGGCGCCGAGATCGCCACGAGGGTCCGTGCGCCGAAGGCGGCCGCCTTCTCCACCAGCTCGAAGGAACAGCGGCTCGTGACGAGGATGAAACCGCTGTCCGGCTCTGTGCCGGCCCGGCAGGCCGCGCCGATGAGCTTGTCGAGGGCATTGTGCCGGCCGACATCCTCGCGCACGCACCGGATCGTTCCGTCGAGATCGGCCCAGGCGGCCGCATGCACGGCTCGCGTGCGTTCGTTGAGCGCCTGCTCGCGATCGAGGCGCAGAAGAGCCGAGCGTATGGCCGACACCGCGACGACCGGCGCCCGCCCTTCCGGAGCGCGGGCCTGCGGCAAGGCCTTCAGATCGTCGATTCCGCATAATCCGCAGCCCGTTCGCCCCGACAGGGCGCGTTTGCGCGCGAGGTGCTCATGCAGCCTGTTCGGCTTCAGCTCGATCGCGAGCCGAAGGCCGTTCTCCTCGGGTTCGATGCGGATCCCGCGGATGTCCTCCGGCTCCCGGATGACGCCCTCGGTCAGGCTGAAGCCCACCGCGAAATCCTCCAGATCCGACGGCGTCGTCATCATGACGGCAAACGGGATGCCACCATAGACCAGGTTGACCGGCACCTCCGAGGGAATGGCTCTCGCGATGTCGAGCGGATCGCGTCCCTCGAAGGAGATCACGGTCGCCGGGATGTCCACCGCCGTGGAATGGCTCAGCTCGCCATCCGGAGCCTGCGGCCCGCTGCTCCTCGGCGCGACGATCAGCGTCTCGGACTTGGTGTGATCACCCGGCATCATACGCTCCTCTCCGGTCGATCCGCTCGAGCGCCTTCTTGGACGTGCGTCTTGGTCCTGCATTAGGGACATCTCGGCATCGGAATGCAAGTTCTTCACCCGAACGAGCCCGGCGGGGAGCCGCCGACTGGCGCCCTGGCATTTGCATAATCCGCGAAGCTCTGGAACCATCACCCGGAGAGCGGAGGATTCAGATGGTCACGCAAGACGTTCGGCTCAGTCATTTGTCCCATGGCGGCGGTTGCGGCTGCAAGCTGGCGCCGGCCGTTCTCCAGCAGCTCCTTTCGGAGCAGCCGACGGCCGGACCGTTTCAAAACCTCCTCGTCGGCACCGAAACGGCGGATGACGCGGCCGTCTGGCAGTTGAACGACGAGACCTGCATCATCGCGACCACGGACTTCTTCATGCCGATGGTGGACGATCCGTTCGATTTCGGGCGCATCGCGGCCACCAACGCCATTTCGGACGTCTATGCGATGGGCGGCCGTCCGATCATGGCGCTCGCGATCCTCGGCATGCCGCTGGGCAAGATTGCGCCTGCGACCATCCGCGAGATTCTCAAAGGAGGCGCGGCGATCTGCGCCGAGGCGGGAATCCCGGTGGCGGGCGGCCATTCCATCGACTGCCCCGAGCCGGTCTATGGCCTCGCGGTGATCGGAACGGCGAAGCCCGGCGAGGTTCGCCGCAACAGCGGCGCGCGGGCAGGCGATGCGCTGATCCTGACGAAGGCGCTCGGCGTCGGCGTCTATTCGGCCGCCTTCAAGAAGGATGCCCTCTCGGCCGCCGCCTATGCGGAGATGATGGGCTCCGTCACCCTCCTGAACAGGATCGGCGCCGAACTGGCCCAGGATCCCGACGTGCATGCCATCACCGACGTGACCGGCTTCGGCATTCTCGGACACGGCCTCGAAATGGCGCGCGGGTCGGAACTGGCCCTGATCCTCGACCGCGCCCGCCTGCCCCTGTTCCGGGAGGCCGCGTCCCTGGCCCGGAGCGGCTACGTGACGGGGGCTTCGACCCGCAACTGGGACAGTTATGGAGACAGCGTGCGTCTGCCTGAGGGAATCGAGCTCTGGCAGAGACAGCTTCTCACCGATCCCCAGACCTCGGGCGGGCTCCTCGTGGCCTGCGCGCCGGATCGAGCGGAGCACATTCTCGGGCGCATCGTCGCGGCAGGATATCCGTCCGCCAGGATCGTCGGCCATGCGGAGGAGGGTCCCGCGCAGGTCAGGGTGATCTGACGGTCGTTGGAACCCGCCGCGCCCCGCGACGTTGCTCCGAGAGCTTAGCTTAGGAGGAGCCGGATGCCATGCGTGTTCCTATGATCCTTGCCGTCGCAGCCATCGGCCTGTCGACCCCCGGCTGGGCGCAAACGGCGGCACCGGGTCCCTGCCCGCAGGAGCCGGCGACCACCGCCGCCACGGCGCCCGACCCGAACAGCCAGGCCTCCGGCACCTCGCCGGGAACGGCGGGATCATCCGGCTGGACGGGCGGACTCGGCGGTTCCTATATCGGCACGGCTCCGAAAGGGCCGACGCCGGAATCGCCGTCGGATCATCCCAAAACCGCGAGCGGCGTCGATCCCATGAAAAGCGCGGCGGCAGCCGGCTCGTCGAGCAGCTGCACGCCGTCCCGGTGACGGCGGCGCGGACCGACAGGGACTTAGCCCGGCACAGGGCTAAGCCGGTGACGATGGCGGAAGAGAGTGGGAGTCGAACCCACCTAGGACCGGCTCGCGGCCCCACCCGGATTTGAAGTCCGGACGCCCCACCAGGGACGATTCTCCTCCATGATCCGCCTCGGCCGGCTGAATCGCGCGAAACAGATCCAGCCGATGCGGATTGATGCGACGAAGATCGCCGCGACGCAAGGTGACGCCGTGGCGATCGAAGAATTCGAGGATCTGGATCGCGACCTTCCGCCCGTTCTGCACCCGGTCGCGGAACTGCGCGGCCGTGAACTGCCGGTCGGGAGCATGCTCGCCGAGATCCAGGACGATGCGCACCATCTCGGCCACGGTGTCGCGCAGGAAGAAATGATCGTGCGCCACCTCGTCGAGCTGCCCCAGACGGCCGAGCAGCTTGCACAGATGACGGATCTCGTCTTCGTCCACGCCGATGAGGCCGGCGATGTCGCGCACGCGCGGAGGACGGAAGCGCTCCTCGCCGCCCAGAAGCGGCCGGATTGCCTGCCACAGACGCTCCTCGTCGGCATCGAGGCGCACCTCATGCTCCGGAAGCCGGACCCATGACCCGTCGACCTTGACCCGACCCGCATCGACGAGAGACTGCAGGGCGGCCCGGAAGGCCGGCGCCGGCAGGCGCGGCTCGCATTGGAGACGCAGGCGCTCCAAGCCCATGCCCTGGAGATCGGGGTTGTCCCTGTGGAACGAGTCGAGAGTGCCGATCAGGCCGGCCTCGAAGGCGTGCCAGCGCTCCTCGTCCAGCGCAAGAATCGCACGACCGGCGGAGAGACGCACCAGACGAAGGTCCGCAGCCATGTCCATCGCGGCCGCAACAGGCATGGCCCTGTCGCGGGCGAAGGCCGAGAGGTCGAAGTAATGCGGGCGCGCGCCGGCGAGGCGTTTCATGGCAGCGGCGGGATCGGCCTGCGCCAGGGCCGCGATCTGTGCGCGGCGCTCGTCCCCGCGCCTGTGGCGCGCGGGCGCGCGCAGATCGATGAAGAAGCCGCCGCCGATGGTCCGCTGGGCGGACGTGTCCCGCAGGACGAATGGATCGTGGGCCGCCGCCGCGATGGGATTGTCGAGGACGAGTTGGACCATCTTTCTCTCGCCGGGCTGGATGGGATCGTCTTCGAGCAGAACGATCCGCCCCCCGACCTCCGCTGCCGCATGATGCAGGCGCACGGGAAACCACTGGCCGACCGGCTTCTTCTCGCCGGAGAGGATGCGCAGGCTCGCATCGATCCGGTCGGTTGGCGCGTGAAGCCCGGGATCCAGCACCATGTCGCCGCGGACGACGCTGTCCTTGGAGACCCCCTCGCCCGCGAGATTGAGCGCGCAGCGCTCCCCCGCGACGCCGCGCTCCGCGGCGCGGTTCTGGGCGTGGATCGACCGCACCCTGGCCGAACGCCCCGACGGACTGACGACCACCTGATCGCCGACGGAAACGGTGCCGGACAAAACGGTTCCCGTCACCACGGTGCCGGCGCCGGACAGGACGAAGCTGCGGTCGACCGACAGGCGGAAAGGCCCGGCGGCATCCTGCTCCCGCTGGGCGGAAGCCGCCGCCCGCAAGTGCTGCTTGAGGTCGTCGATCCCCTCCCCGGTGACGGACGAGACGGGAATGATCGGACACGCCGCCAAGGTCGTGCCCGCCAGAACATCACGGATCTGCGCCGATGCTTGCGCCCGGCGCTCCTTGTCCGCGAGATCGGCCTTGCTGAGAACCACGACGCCCTGATCGATCCCGAGAATGTCGATGATCGCCAGATGCTCGAGGGTCTGCGGCTTCACGGCGTCGTCGGCCGCCACCACGAGCATGACGAAGTCGACGCCGCTGGCGCCGGCGACCATCGTGTGAACGAACCGCTCGTGACCGGGCACATCGACGAAGCCGATCACGTCGCCGTTGTCCTGGGGCCAGTAGGCGAAGCCGAGATCGATGGTGATGCCGCGCGCCTTCTCCTCCTTGAGGCGATCCGCGTCGATGCCGGTCAGCGCTTTGACGAGGGCCGTCTTGCCATGGTCGATATGACCGGCCGTGCCGACGATCATCAGCTCCCCCCGTACCGGAGAGACAGCAGCGTCTGCCGGAAGCAGGCCTCGTCGTCCAGGCACCGGAGATCGAAGACGAGCGCGCCCTCGGCCACGCGGCCGATCACGGGTTGCGGCAGACGCCGGAAGGCAGCGCTCAGTTCCTCGACCGCCCGCCCTCCTCCTTCGGGTTTCAGGGAGAGCCCGAAGCTTGCAATCGTATCGAGCGGAAGCGCTCCCGAGCCGATCTGGCTGCGGCATGGCACGACGTCGGCCACGACATCGCCTCCCAGGGCATCCGCCAGCACCGGCAGAAGATGCTCCGCCTGCTGCCGGATCTCCTCCGCGGGCCGCGCCAGGAAGCGCATGGTGGGAAGGCGGTGCGCGAGCCGGTCGGGATCGCGGTAGAGCTTCAGGGTCGCCTCGCAGGCGGCGAGCCGCACCTTGTCCACGCGCAGAGCACGCTTCATGGGATTGCGGTTGATGGCGGCGATGAGATCCTTGCGTCCGACGATGAAGCCCGCCTGCGGTCCGCCGAGGAGCTTGTCTCCGGAGAAGGTGACGAGATCCGCCCCCTCCTCCACCGCCTCGCGGACGGTCGGCTCCTTGCGCAATCCGAAGCGCGAGAGATCGACGAGCGTTCCCGAACCGAGATCGTTGACCAGAGGCACGTTGTGACGATGCGCGATCGCCGCGAGATCGCGGGCGCCGACCTCCGCCGTGAAACCTTCGATGCGATAATTCGACGTGTGGACCTTCAGGATCAGCCCGGTCTCGGGGCACAGCGCATCGGCGTAGTCGCGCGCATGGGTGCGGTTCGTGGTGCCGATCTCGCGCAGGCGCGCTCCGGCTCTCGCCATGATCTCCGGCATGCGGAACGCGCCGCCGATCTCGATCAGCTCTCCCCTGGAGACGATGGCCTCCTTGTCCTGGGAGAGCGTGTTGAGGACGAGGAGCACCGCAGCCGCATTGTTGTTGACGAGGGTCGCGTCCTCCGCGCCCGTCAGCTCGCAGACGAGGGCTCTGACGTGGTCGTCGCGCTCGCCGCGCTTCCCGCCGGCAAGATCGAATTCCAGAGATACGGCCTGCCGCATGGCGTCCGTTGCGGCCGCGATCGCCTCCTCCGCGAGGATCGCGCGCCCGAGATTGGTGTGGAGCACGGTGCCGGTCAGATTGAAGAGCGGCCTCAGCCGCGGGCCCGCGCGCGCGGCGAGACGGGACAGCACGGAGGCCGTGATCATCGCTTCGTCGATGCCGACACCCGATCGCGCCTCCTCGCGCACGGCGGCAAGAGTCTCGCGGACAGCCTGCGTTGTTTCCGCACGACCGTATCGTTCCACCAGAACCAGGATATCCGGGTGGCGCAAGAACCGATCGACGGACGGAAGATGGCGCAGGGGCGACACAGCCGCTTCGGCCATGCTCAAACCCCGAGCAGGAAGGGATTGAAGCTGCCGCGCCGGTACGCTCCATTCTGGAGCAGAAGGTCGAGCCCGAGGCTGGCGATATCGTCCGCGACCGGATCGAGGGCCGGATCCTTCTGCTGGTAGAGGATTTTGACGTAGCCCCGGCAGTTCTCGCAGCATTCCGCCTTGATCGTTCCCGGACCGCCCTCGACCTCCTGGTAGCCGATCCCTTTTCCCGAGCTGCACAGGATGCATTTCACGCGCACCACGTTCCACAGCGTGCCGCACAGGGAGCAGGAGCAGTACCGCGTGCCCTCGGCCTCCATCCACCCGACCACGACGGACGAGACCGGAGGACCGCCGCAGCAGGGGCATGCGCCGTCGCCGATCCGGGTGAGCTTGTCCTTGTCGAGTCTGCCTGCCAGCCGGGCGAAATGAACCTGCAATCCCGCGGCCACGTAAACATGCTCGGCAATGGCATCGGCCGGGATCGCATCCGAGAGGACGTCACGCACCATGCCGCGCATCTGCTCCGGCGAGGCCGCCTTCACGCGCTCGAGGGCCGCCTGCGCTTGCGCCGGCTTTTCGAGAGCCGCTACCGCATCGAACATTCGGCTCAGGGTTTCGCTCACCGGATCGTCCAGCTCGATCCGGTTCCGGTCGAGAGGCGGCATGCCGAAGTCGCGGGCGCGGTCGAGCGCATCCGGCGGCGGAATTTCGGGCTCGGGCAGACCGTCCTGAATGCTGGTCTGCGCCGCCGCGATGCCTGCGACGAGCCGCAGGTAGGGAGCAAGGTCGCTCGTCTGCGCCAGAAACTCGAGCCGCGCGCGGCGGGCCTCGAAGAGCCTGCGGGGATCCGGCAGCCGGACGAACGCCGGCGCCGGAACACGGCCGATGGACGCTAGGTTGGGTTCGACGGAACCTGAATGTGTCATGCAACCTCACGAACCGCACGGGTCACGTGTGATGGAGCGCCCTATTCCGCGGGCGCTGCCGGCTTCTTGATTCTATGGCGCTCCGCCAGGTCCTTCAACCAGAGGCGATGATGCCTCCAGGCCCAGCCCCCCGTGACCGAGCCGTGCGTCATAGCGCGCAGCGTGCCCCGCGACCAGATCACCGCATAGACATGGGCGATCCAGATGCAGATGAGCGCGACGGCCGCCAGCGAATGAACGAGCACCGCGACGCGCTTCTGCGGGATGGTGGTCCAGTCGTAGAAGTACTGATCCCAGATCACGAGTCCCGTGACGATGAGTGCGATGATCAGGAGCGACATGCACCAGAAATTGAACTTCTGGATTGGGTTGTAGCGCCCGGCTTCGGGCACGTTCGCCTCGTCTCCCTTGATCATGTCGCCGGCATGCGCGAGCCATTCCCGATCGGCTTTCTCCGGCAGGTTGGCGCGCCAGAAGCGGATGAACAGGCCCGCGAAGCTGAAGAACAGAAGAACACCGATCCAGGGATGGAACGCCCGCGCCTCCTGCCCGCCCCCGAACAATCCCGTGAGGAAGAACAGGGACGGATGGAAGAAGGCGAGCCCCGACAGGGCCAGAAGTATGAGCGAGATGGCGGTGATCCAGTGGTTGATCCGCGCGCCCAGATTGTACCGGCCGACGACGACCGGCTTGCCCGGATGAATGGCATCTTCCTTCGCGATGCTCGTCGTTGCCATCAGGTCTTCTCCTTCACCAGCTCCTCGGCCTTCTCCTCATCCTCCCGCGTGACGCGGTTGGGGCTGACGAACGCCGAGTGAAGAACGCCGGCCGCCGCCGCCAGACCCATGGCGGCGAAGCCGATATACTTGGTCATGCCCTTCCAGGCATTCACGACGGGGCTGACCTTCGGGTCCTTCGGCAGTCCCGAATAGATCTCGGGCTGGTCGTTGTGGTGGAGAACATACATCACGTGCGTGCCGCCTACGCCCGGCGGATCGTAGAGGCCGGCGTTCTCGTAGCCGCGGGACTTGAGATCCTCGATCCGGCTATCGGCCAGCTTCTTCATGTCCTCCTTGGTCCCGAAGGTGATCGCATGAGTCGGGCAGGCCTTGGCGCAGGCCGGTCCCTGCCCCACGGCGACACGGTCGGAGCAGAGGGTGCATTTATAGGCCGTGTGGTCGACCTTCGAGATACGCGGGATGTTGAAGGGACATCCCTTGATGCAATAGCCGCAGCCGATGCAGTTCTCGTGGACAAAATCCACGATGCCGTTCGAGTACTGAACGATCGCTCCGGGCGCCGGGCAGGCCTTCAGGCAGCCCGGGTCCTCGCAGTGCATGCAGCCGTCCTTGCGGATCAGCCACTCGAGATTGCCCGTCTGCGGATTGTCCCATTCGGTGAACCGCATCAGGGTGAACATGTCGGGTGTCAGATCGTGCGGGTTCTCGTAGATGCCCGTATTGGCCTCGAGAGCCGGCTTGGTGTCGTTCCACTCCACGCAGGCGGACTGACAGGCCTTGCAGCCGATGCATTTCGACACGTCAATGAGCTTCGCCACCGGCTCCAGCTGCCTTGCGGGTGGCGGCACCGTCGAGGCGGAGCGGCGTACGAGATCCCGCTCCGTCAGGTTCGCGGCCGTGGCGGCGACCGGCGGGTTGCTGGTTGCGGTATGGGGACTTGGTTCCATTCCACTTCTCCTCAGACCGTCGCTGGCGCCGTCGTGGGCTCGATATTGACCAGGAACGCTTTGTATTCAGGCGTCTCGATATTGGCGTCGCCCACGAAGGGCGTGAGGGAGTTCGGCCCCCAGCCCTTCCGCGCCTGGCCCGTGAAGCCCCAATGCAGCGGAATGCCGACCACGTGAACGGGCTTGCCGTCGCAGATGAGAGGCTTGATGCGCTTCGTCACGACGGCTTTCGCCTTCACCTCGCCGCGCTTGGACCACACGCGCACCCATGAGCCCTGCGCGATGCCCTTCTCGGCCGCGAGCTGTTCCGAGATCTCCACGAAGAACTCCGGCTGAAGCGTCGCGTTCACGCTGTTGTGCTTCGTCCAGTAGTGGAAATGCTCGGTCAGCCGGTAGGAGGTCGCCGCATAAGGGAACTCCTCGGACGTGGCGAATTGCGCCACGTCGTTCTGGAAGATCCGCGCTACCGGATTGCCCCGGACCTTCGGCGCGACCACGTTGGCGATCGGAGCCTCGAACGGCTCGTAATGCACGGGGAACGGCCCTTCGCGCATGAGCCCGCGGGCGAAGAGACGCGAGACGCCCTCCTGGTTCATGATGAAGGGACCCACCACGTTGGGGGGCGAGGTCGGCGCGATGTCCGGAACATCGTAGCCCGACCATTTCGTGCCGTCCCAGGCGATCAGCTTTCGGGACGGATCCCACGGATTGCCCTGCAGGTCCGCGGAGGCGCGATTGTAGAGAATGCGCCGGTTGAGCGGCCAGGAGAACGACCAGTTGGGATAGGCGCCGGTGTCGTCCGGATCCGTGTTGTCCCGGCGCGCCATGTTGTTGCCGGCCTCGTTGAAGCAGCCGGAATAGATCCAGCAGCCGCACGCGGTCGTGCCGTCGTCGCGCAGGGCGGAGAAATTGACGACCTGCTTGCCCTTCTCCAGCACCACCTTGGTCGGGTCCGCCTGGTCGTAGACCGTCTCGACCACGTAGCCGTTGAGCTCCCGGGCGAGCTCTTCCGGCGACGGCTCGTTCCGGTCCCGGTAGTTCCAGGTGAGGTTGAGGATCGGGTCCGGGAATGGACCACCCTCCTTCTCGTAGAGCGCGCGTAAGCGGAGATGGATCTGCGCCATGATCCAGGTGTCGTGCTTCGCCTCCCCCGGAGGGCTGCCGCCTGCCCAGTGCCATTGCAGCCAGCGGCCCGAATTGACGAGCGCGCCTTCGTCCTCCGCAAAGCACGTGGTTGGAAGCTGGATCACCTCCGTCTGGATCGAGGCGGGGTTCACGTTGTTGTACTCGCCGTGGTTCTCCCAGAAGCGGGACGTTTCCGTCTCCAGGGGATCCATGGTCACGAGCCATTTCAGCCGCGACAGCGATTCCGTGATCTTCTGCCGGTTCGGGAAGGCGAGCAGCGGGTTGAAGCCCTGGCAGAAGTACCCGTTCACCTTGCCCTGGTGCATCATCTCGAAATAGCGCAGCACGTCGTAGGCCGGCACGTCGAGCTTGGGCAGGAACTGATAGGCGAATTCGTTCTGCGGCGTCGCCGCATCGCCCCACATCACCTTCTGGAAGCTGACGAAGAACTTCCGGTAGTTCTGCCAGTAGCTGGTCTGGTTCGGCCGCAGCGGCTTGAACGTCCGGCTCGACATATAGGTCGTGAAGTCGGTCTCCCGTTCCACCGGAATGTTCAGGTAGCCCGGGATGAGGTTCGACATCAGGCCGATATCGGTGAGGCCCTGGATGTTCGAATGCCCGCGCAGGGCATTCATGCCGCCGCCACGCACGCCGATGTTGCCGAGGATGAGCTGCAGGATTGCCATGGACCGGATGTTCTGCGATCCCTTGGAATGCTGCGTCCATCCGAGCGCATACATCGACGTCATGGTCTTCGTGGGCGACGAGCATTCCGAGATCATCTCCGCCACCTTCAGGAACTTGTCCTTCGGTGTGCCGCAGATGCGCTCGACCATCTCGGGCGTATAGGTCGCGACGTGAGCCTTGAGCAGGTTCCAGACGCAGCGCGGATTCTGCAGCGTCTCGTCGACGACCGCGAAGCCGTCCGGCCCGATCTCGTATTCCCAGCTCGAGCGGTCGTAATCGCGCTTGTTCTCGTCATAGCCCGTGAACAGGCCGTCGTTATACGCAAACCCCTCCTTCACGACATAACTGGCATTGGTGAAGGCCTTGACGTACTCCCACTGAATTTTGTCGTTCTGGATGCAGTAATTGATCACGCCGAGCAGGAACGCGATATCGGTGCCCTGCCGGATGGGAGCATAGAAGTCGGCGACCGATGCCGAGCGCGTGAAGCGCGGATCGACGACGATCAGCTTGGCGCCGCGATTGGCCTTCGCCTCCGTGACCCATTTGAATCCGCACGGATGCGCTTCAGCGGCGTTGCCGCCCATGATGACGACGAGATCCGTGTTCCGGATATCCGTCCAAGAGTTGGTCATCGCGCCACGACCGAAAGTTGGGCCCAGACTGGACACCGTGGGGCCGTGTCAAACGCGCGCCTGATTATCGAATGCGACGATTCCCGTGCTGCGGACGACCTTGTAGGTCAGCCAGGCGGTTTCGTTGGTGGTTGCGGAGGCGGCCAGGAAGCCGACCGTGGTCCAGCGGTTGACGGGAACGCCGGCCGCGTTGGCGGCGATGAAGTTCGCGTCGCGATCATCCTTCATCAGCCGCGCGATGCGGTCGAGCGCCTGGTCCCAGGAGACCCGCTCGAACTTGTCGGAACCGGGCTTGCGGATCATCGGGTACTTCAGGCGCGTCTCGGCCTTCACGAAGTCCTTCAGCGCCGCGCCCTTCGGGCAGAGCGTTCCACGGTTGGTCGGATGGTCGGCATCGCCTTCAATATGGATGATCTCGGCCGTCTCGCCCTTCCGAAGGTCGCCCTTCGAATACATGATGATGCCGCAGGCGACCGAGCAGTAGGGACAGGTGTTGCGCGTCTCCATCGTGTTCGTCAGCTTGAAGGGCCTCACGGCCGCGGCCTGCGCCGCCTCAAGCTCCGAGAACCCGAAGGCTCCCAACGTGGTACCGGCAACACCCACGCCGGCGGCTTTGAGGAAGCCGCGTCGTGAGAGTTCCATGTTCATGGTAACCCTCCCTATGGTTTGCATTGCAGCAACGTCTTCTTAGGCAACTAGAGTAGTTTCGAACAATTCTAGTGTCAAACCTTGACGCTCCTCAACGGAAGCCTCGTCCGTAGGCTATTGGCTTTCTTCTCGGCTCGACGCGGGCGGAGCAACACCCACGATCCCTCTCGGGGGGCGGCATAGCCTCAGGCCCTGTCATGAAATGATCTCGTCCGAAGCGGATGGAGCAGGCTCCATGCAGGCGAGGCACCAGGCTTCGATCCGCTCCGGATCCACATCGAGCGGCACGAAGTCCGGACCTGCGAATTCACGCCATTCCGGCAGGAATTCGCGACCGACGGCGATCAGCACGGGAAGACCTGTCGCGATGGCGGTGGCGATCTCATCCCGCAAGCCTCGGCCGGCCGCCTCCTGGCGACCGAAGCGGTTGATCAACAGGATATCGGGCGTCCCCTCCATGGCATCCCGCAGCCATCCTGCGGCCTGAGCCAGGCTGGAAAAGTCGAGGCGGCATCCTCGCGTGCCGCTCCCCCGCATTTCGAAGGCCTGGATCCTGCGCCCGGTTCCGATGTCCTCCAGGAACAAGGTCCCGCAGCGGCTGGCATCGCCGGGCTGCCCGTCCTGGAGAAGCCCGCCCACGCGCAAGCCCACGGACTTCAAGCCATGGACGACGTGGCGCAGAACCGCATCGGGACGACCCTCCCGATCAAACACAACGACACCGATCCGGCTTCCCGTCAAAGTGAACTCCAGCAGCATAGCTTCATCTGGGCCCCATCAGATTGCAGAAAGAATCAACCGATCGCCACCTGAATCGCACCAGTCGGTTCGAAACAAAGGTCCGCTCATCGCTGAACTTCGGGACTTCGTCCGCCGCACGCGGGCGGGAGGAAGCGGGGCGCATCCCTCCGAGCGCTATGAATGGCCGCTCTCATGTGGTGTGATGGCGCGAGCCCATGAGGGAGTCATCCCATGGCCTATGTCATGTTTCAATATGACCGTCCAACCGAGTCGCATCGCTGGAACGACTATAACCAGCGGGTTCGGGACTGGATCGCGCAGCTTCTTGAGGTCCCGGGTGCCGTGTCGTTCATGGCCTATCGCACGTTCGATGGGACGAGCCCGGACACGATCACGATGCTGGAGTTCCGAACGGTGGAGGACACGCGCAGGGCGCAGGCCTCCGAGCAGTTGCGGGCGGTTCTGGACGGCCTGCGGTCGCTCGGCGTGACCGTCAAGGTTCTCCTGGTGGAGCGCTCGCCGTTCACGCCTGAGCCGATACCGGCATAACGGCGGCACGGCACGTTCCATGCTGACACCGGCTTCGGATCATTCGCGGTCGCGCGTCCGGTCCGGCGCAGGAATGTCGCCGTCGCCATAACCACGCCGGCCGTCGAGCTTCGCCTTCGGAGGCGGCTCGGGGCGATCCTCGAGCATCCTCACGGCTTTCCAAACCGAGTTCACAAGTCTCTGGGTGAGACTGACAGAGCTCTTGCTCATGGTTGGCTCCCTTTCCGGCACTCGGGCGAAGGCGTTGATCCTGCAGATCCGTCAGCAGGACCGGCCGCGCACGACGAGCAGAACCGAGACAGTCGCTCGAATGAACCTCGTCCTGTTCCTCGACTGAAAGCCAGGCGAGCATGCCAAGTCGATGACCTTGCCTGCCGCATCATTCGACGGACTACATCATAGTCGACCATGTAGATCTTATATACGCAAATCAGGTTTATTTGGATTTTATTTATGTTATCCGATGTAAATGGACCCTGCTCCTCCATATAATGCTGGGATGAACTTTCGGTGTCGCGGCTTTCGCGATCGGCCAAGGTTGACATCTGAGAGCGATTGCGGAGGCTGCCCATGTGTTTGAACAGTCGCTTCATGCTTGATCTTCGGCATTATCAAGCCGACGACGGTCCCGGGCTGACGCTTCACGCATTGTCGACGGTGCAGGCCCGGTGGGACCGGTTCACGATTGTCGAGATGACGGGCATCCGAACCACGTCGGAACTCATCGAGAAGGTGGAAGAGAGTTATGCCCTCTCTCACGAGCAGGCGACCAGGGACGTTGAGTTCTGGGCCCTGGACAAGCAGCTTTGAGACGGTCGCTGCCGGACGGGGCCAGGGACCGAGGTCTTCAGCATGGGAATTGCCAATCCGCTCTCGAGAGACGATCCCGGAGCATTCTGGCCATCGCCCCAGCGCGATCTGACAGGAGACGGGGATGAGCCAGCGGATCGGTCGCCTTTGTGACGAGTTGCGGATCAAGCTTCACGGAATGGACCGCCGTCTCGAGGCTCTGAAATCGAACGGCGCGGCGACCTTCGACCAGTCTCAAGACCTCCTTGAAAGCCAACTCGACCGAGTCGAGCAGCGTATCTACGACAACCGCGTCGTCGTCGAGGCTGCCAACGTCAGGGTCAAGACGTGGCTCGCGGAGAGGAAGGCAGGCTCCGTTGCAGGCAGGGAGCCATGGACGGAACGCCACAAGGCTCATCGGCTGGAAGCGAGGGCCGACGATGCGGAGGAGTACGCCATTGCGGTCTTTGAACTTGCGGCCGCAGCAGCGGATGAGGCCGCTCTGGCTATCCTGCAGGCGCTCCTCGCGCGAAGCGATGCCGATGCGGCGGCTCTGCCGGAAGCGGAATTGGGCGCACCATGAGGTCCCGATTCCAGGAAGATTCCGGCGGCCCGGGGCGGGCTTCCAGGCAGTCTCCAAGGGAGAGGCGGCCCATGGGTTCCTCTAGCAAGGCGATGCTCCTGCCATGTTCATCATTGAATTCTTTCGGATCCGGGCCTCCGACCAGGCCCATGCCACGCTCGGCCGCGTTGAACATGACACGACCGATCTGGAGGACGCCAAGATAAGAGCGCAGTCTCTCTTCGAGACCTTGGACCTGCCGCAAAAGCCGGACGCCCTGCGGATCCTTGGTGAGAGCGGAGAAGAGGTGTTCTTCTGGAGTCGACGGCACCTCGGCACCTGAGGGAGCCCTTGTCTCCTCTCGCATGCAGTTCACCTCAAGGGGCCACAACGGGAGAGGGCGATGGCCAATGTTCACTACAGGATCGTCGAGCACGAGGGCGGATGGGCCTACAAAGTCGGCGACGTGTTCTCGGAACGCTACGCGACCCATGACGAGGCACGCGAGGCCGCGGAGCGTGCCGCCGCCGAACAGATGCTGCCGGGCGAGACCGAAGACATCGAGTACCAGGACGAAGCCGGGGATTGGCACGAAGAGGTCTCTCCGGGAAAGGATCGGCCAGAGACGGACGTGACCGGATGACCGGCTGACCAGCCGTCTCGCCTGGCCGCAGGAGAGACGGATCAGATTGCGGCCGAAGCTCCTCCAGGGGCATCAGGGCGTGGAGGCGATCATCTCCCGCAGATGATGGAGAACCAGACTCCCCTCGCAAGGCTTGGCGACGAAGCGTCCACCCGCCGGGAGCTCCGCCGCGCTCGGCATCTGCATATCGGTGACGATCACGCGAACGTCGTCGCGCACCTCAAGCCAGGTGAGCGCCTCGTCGGCGGCGCCGGTCTCGATGACTTCGAAGCCCGCATCGTCGAGCAGGTCGGACACGATGAAGCGCAGCAGCGGCTCATCCTCGACCAGGAGGATGACGGGACGGTGCTGGAGATCCTGGAGGCTCATTGTCCGGTGACGTACAATTTCGCGTCTGTTTCGTTCTTTCCCATACACGGCAACAGCTCCGTTCGTACGGAACCGTACAGGCAACCGGCCGTTGACGCCGGAGCCTGGAACCATCCGAAGATCCGGGAACAACCAGGACATGCTTATGATCGAGCAGGACATCATGAGCCGGGCGGACATGGTGCGCAGTCCGATGGCTCCCGTACGAGTTCCGGATCCGAGACGGTCTCGACGGAGCGCCGGTCCTGGCAAGCGCCTGCTGCAGCGGTCGGACCTGTCTGTTTGCAACGTCATGCGGTCGCTTGCCGACGGCAGGGCCGGAGATGGTCAGCCGGCGCGCCGCGATCCGTGACCCGCCCCTTCTGCCCCGACCGATTCCCGCGGGACAGGAGCGCTCCATGCGCCGAAGCCCGGCGAGCATCATCCTGACGGACACTCAAGGCGACCACCTGTTGAGTGACTTGCAGCATACCCTGGCCGCGCTGGGCGATGCGGAACTGCGGCATGGGGCCGAACGCGAGCGTCTGATCGGCCCCTCCCGCTGAAGCGACGCCGATGCGTCCGGCCCCTGTCGGATCTGCCGCACGCCAGCTGCATTCCACACGTAAAATTCCTGATCGGTCAGTCACGGCAGCCCTGCACCGCCGCATGGGCCGCCGCATGGGCTGCCGGTGGACACCTGGGGAGGATCCGGGAAAGTACGATACCGTACGATTCTCAATATGGTAGCATGGTGGCCGCAGCTTTGGCCGGATCAGGACTACGATTGAGTTCAACCGGAGCCGATGAACCGTTCCGGCTCGGTTCGGGAGGCTGCATCATGAACCTGGCTCGCGAACCTCACCCTTTGATCCACAGGCTGGAGGCCATCGCTGATCTGTCGGAGCAGGAGAAGGACGCTCTGGCCCACCTGCCCCTGACCATCCGGGAGGCATCGGCCGACGAAGACATCGTGCGGGAGGGCGACCGCTCTTCATCGGGCTGTCTCATCCTCGATGGCATGGCCTTCCGTTATCAGATGACCGACAGCGGCAAGCGGCAGATCCTGTCCTTCCATTTCGCCGGTGACATTCCCGATCTCAAAAGCCTCCACCTGCGGACGATGGATTGCAGCCTGAGCACGCTCACCCCGTGCACGCTCGCCTGCATCCCGCACTAGGTCCTCTGCGAGCTGTTCGAGAGACATCCTCGCCTCTGCGGCGTGTTCTGGCGCGAGACGCTGATCGAGGCCGCGATCTTCCGCGAGTGGGTGGTCAACATCGGGACGCGTCAGGCGCCGGCCCGGGTGGCGCATCTTCTGTGCGAGCTGTTCCTGCGGAACAAGGCGGTGGGGCTCGTCAAGGATCGCTCATTCGAGTTCCCGATCACCCAGAGTGAGCTCGCCGATGCTATTGGCCTGTCCCACGTCCATGTGAACCGCACCCTGCAGGACCTGCGGGCCCAAGGATTGATCAGCGAGCGGGGTCATCTCCTGACGATCCTGAACTGGGAGGGGCTCAAACAGGCGGGCGAGTTCGATCCTGCCTACCTGCACCACGGGCCCGGCATCGATACGGCCTAGAGACCCTTCCGGGGATGGGGCTCCGGTTCGCGGTCGACTATGCGGCATAAGAAGGCGGCGACGAGAGCATCGGCGTGAGAAGCGGAATCGAAGGCCCATCGGGGCTTCATCACTCGCGCCGAACCCGGCAAGCAAGGCGCTGACCGATCCATTCCTGTGCCGCATCCAGATTGGCAAAGGCGGCTTCGCTCATTCCGCTCAGCGGGCCGAGAGCGACCTCGAGGAACCACTGTCCCGGAGCCACCTCGTTCCCGTCGGAGAGACGGACCAGCACGGCCACCAGCCGCTGCTGCTCGTCGAACACCAGCACACCTTCTTCCTCGAAGCCGGTGTTCACCCGCACGGGTTGAAGGGTCAGGCTCATGCGGCTTCGTCCTCCTTCAAGTGAAGGTGGAGCGGGTCGAACTCGCCCGCCTCCTGCAGCCTCGCCCAATCCGGAACGGTGATCTGCGTTCCCTTGGTTTGGATCAGGCCGTCGGCCCGCAGCACCTGGAGAACCCGGTTGACATGAACCGTGCTCGTGCCGATGGCGTCCGCCAGCTCGGCCTGGGTGATGGGCAGTTCGAAGCGGTTGTCCCGGGTCAAGCCGACGGCCTTCAGCCGCGCCAGGAACTCGCAGAGAAGATGAGCCAGCCAGGTGTAGGCCTCGCGCCGTCCGATGTTGAGCAGCTATTCCCGGAAGATCGACGCGTCCACCAGGGTCTCGCGCCAGAACGCGGCGGTGATGCGGGGATGGCGCTCGCACACCCGGCGCAGATCCTCGTGCGGGATGAATCCGACCGTGCAGGGGTAAAGGGTGGCGACGCTGGTGTCCAGCACCTTCAGGTGCAGGCTTTGCAGATCGGGGATGTCGCCGGGCACATGCACGGCCATGATCTGGCGCTTGCCCCCGGCGGTCATCTTGTACACGCAGGTAAAGCCCTCCAGCAGCAGGCAGCACTGGGACGGACGGTCGCCGATGCGCACGATGTCCTCGTCGGCCTGGAGGATCCTGACCTGCACCGGCACGCCCTGGAGCGCCTACTTCTCCGCGTCGGAGAGGGGAAAGATGCTCTCCAGTTTGCGGATCATCAGGGTCTGAGGCGAGTGGAGACCAGCGGCCATTCTTTGGGTCCTGACAGTTGCCGCAAGAGCGGCTCTGACCGACAGGCGACAGAGCAATAACGACGCCGCGCCGCGATTGTGCCGAGCCGATGCGCAGGCTGGCCGTTATCTTTGATCGTCGGCACGGGTTTCCCAGGCGCTGGCGGCTGAGAGACATGTGCTCCCGCCTGCAGCCGTGCAGCGCCTCATGCCGTTCGACATCACACTCCAGCCGGTCAAGGTGCTCATCGACGGCCATGAGAGCGAGGGCCGCCTGATCTTTGCGGACGATCAGCTCGCCGCCGTGATCGTGCGGCTTGACGGACAGGCCCATGCAACTGAGCACAAGGGCCACTGGCACCTGGAGGCGGGGTTCGGCCGGTGCGAGGCGCGCATTGCACCCCCGGCCTTCACCGCCCTCGAGGACGCCGAGGCCTGGGTCAGGCAGAGACTGGCGGGCGACGCCTGAGCCCCGATCGGAACCGGCGAGGCCACCGGCCGCAGCCCGGCGCGATGCGGCGGCCGTGCCTGCCGCCGCCCTCTTGCGTCAGGCCGCCGGAAGCAGGACAGCAACCAGAATCAGGATCGTTCCGGTGAGGGACACGAGCCACACGAGCGACCTGACATAGGGAATGCCGAGAGCATAGAGCGGCACATAGACGACGCGCGCCCAGAAATAGAGCATCGCCCCCCACCAGGTCAGCGCCCCGTTGCGCCCCGCCACGTGAGCGATGAGGATGGCGGCCGCGATGACAGGCAGCGTCTCGAAGAGATTGGCTTGAGCCCGCCGAAGGCGACCCGTGACCTTTCCGACCGGCGGCCCCTCGTTGTCGCGCGCGCTGGCGTTGTAGCTCACGCCCGTCTCGCCCGTGCGCAGCGTCGCGGGCAGGAGAACCTGAACAAGGGCAAGGACGAGGGTCCAGGCGAGAAGGGTCAGCTCAGTGGTCATGTCGGAAGCGGATGGAGGAACGGGGAAGGACCATTATGGAGCACCGCCGAAGCTCGGCAATCGGCAGGGCACCCGCAATCGAAAGGGCTCACTCCGGCTTGCCGGCGGCCTTGCGAAGGGCGGCATTGATGCGGTCCTGCCAGCCGGGACCGTCCTGCTGGAAGAATTCGAGCACCTCCTGGTCGATGCGCAGGGTGACGGTCTCCTTCACGCCCGGGATCGCGGGTGCCCGGGCGGGACCCTCGACCGGCTTCGTGGTCACCTTCTTGAAGGCGGCCTCGGCTGCCTTGAACGGATCGGACGGGCGGCGCCCTCCTGGCGATCGCGACATGGTTCACTTCCTTTTCATCACGGCTTGTGCGGCATCATCCCGCCGGCATGATCGTACAATCAACTCCCATCATGGGCCAAGGCTAGCATCGGCGGAGGATTGCGGCGTCCCCTCCGGATCGCGCAGGACACAAAATGGCCGTCGATGGCGTGGATGCGTCCTCCCCGACGCTTCGACAGGAATCAGACAGACTCAGGCCATGGGCATCATCACCGCTGCAATCCTCCTCATCATCGGTTACGTCGTCATCACCAAGGTGGTCGGCCTCGCGTTCCGGCTCGTCGTCCCGGTCGTTCTGATCGTGATCCTCGCAGGCGCGGGCGTCTTCACGGACATCCTGCCGGGCGATCTTTCGAGCCCCTCCCGTGCGGATCACGGCCAGCCCTACGATCAGCATCGCCGCATGCCGGAGGACGAGCCTCGCTTGGGAGACCTCCGCCTTCGCGACATCGCCGATGCCGCTGTCGCTGCGGCCCAATCCGTGCTGCGCGGGACCTTGGCCCTGCTCGACCGTGCCGCGGATCCCCGGGCATCCGAGCCGTCGCCGCCCTCCTCCGAGTTCCGCCGCCCACCGCGCAGCCGGTACGACGAGGAGATGCCGCCCTACGACGATTCGCCATCGTGGAATCCGGACCGGCCCGGGCGGACATACTGACGCGCCCGTCTCCGGCACGCCGCAAGACACCTTCGCTTTGCGCTCTGCCTTGGGAACACCGATCCGATCGCGTCATGTTCCGATTGCCATGGGCGGCCATGCCGGTTTAACGACATCTTCCCGCTCGCAGGTCGGTTCTTCAAAGGTCGCCAATCTTGGACGTTTCTTTCTGGGGCCCGCTCGTCATGAAGATGCTGACGAGCGCGGCCATTGTCGTTGCCGCTTCCGTGGTCGTGGAGAGGAGCGGTCCGTTCCTCGGCGCCATGATCGCGACGCTGCCCATCTCGGCGGGCCCAGCCTATGCGTTCCTGGCCCTCGACCATGATGCCGGCTTCATCGCGACGAGCGCCCTGGCGGGCCTGACGGTTTCCGCCGCGACCGTGATCTACATGATGGTCTATGCCGCCGCCGCACAGAGGCTCGGCGTTCTTGCGAGCGTCGGCTCCGCCTTGGCGGTCTGGGCCCTCTCGATCGGGATCATCCTGAAGAGCGACTGGTCTCTCGGGGGCGCGCTTGCCCTGAACGTGGCCGTCTATGCTCTCGCCATCCCGCTCGCGCGAAGATTCTCGGCGGTGTCGGTGCCGGCGTCTGCGAAGAAGCGGGCATGGGACATCCCCTTCCGGGCCGCCCTCGTCATGAGCGTGGTCGGCGTGACGGTCGTCGCGGGCAGAACGCTCGGCCCCTCGATTGCGGCCGTCGCCGCGTTGGCGCCCGTCGTCCTCGTGAGCCTCGCTCTCATCCTGCACCCGCGGGTGGGCGGCCTGGCGGCGGCATCCGTCGTGGCCAATGGGGTGCCGGGCATGATCGGCTTCGTGGGCGCCTTGAGCCTGCTGCACCTGTGCGCGGTGCCGCTCGGAACCGCCGTGGCGCTGATGCTGGCGCTCGGGGTGAGTATCGGATGGAACGCGTCGCTGGTTGCGGCGCGGCGCTGGCGCCGGCTCAACCGCGTAGGCGCCTGATGTCGGCCGGGCGAGCAGCGGACATCGAGCGTATCGCAGCCTGCCGTGACTCCAGCTATGGTGTCCGCACGGTGCAGGATCACCCCGACAGCCGATGATCGACTTCAGAAACATTGAAACATTCTTCTGGGCGGCGGCCCTCGGCAGCCTGAGGGCGGCCTCCGAGAAACTCGGAACGACGCAGCCCGCCGTGTCCCAGCGGATCGCCTCCCTGGAGGCCGCGCTCGGCGTGCGCCTGTTCGAGCGGGACGCGCGCGGCGTGACGCTGACCGCCAAAGGACAGGAAATGCTCTCGCATGCCGAGCGCATGATGCAGACGCGCCGCGACATGCTGAAAGCCGCCCAGGACCAGACCGTGATGAGCGGCACGATCCGGATCGGCGTCGCGGAGACGATCGTGCAGACCTGGCTGTCCACATTCATCGAGGAGGTGCATCGGGCCTATCCGGCGCTCGTCCTGGAGATCGAAGTGGACAGCACGCACGTCCTTCGCTCTCATCTGATGTCCCGGCAGATCGACATCGCGTTCCTGATGGGGCCCGTCCTGGAGGAGCGCGTCGGGAACCTGCCGCTCTGCACCTATTCCCTCTCATGGGTCGCAAGCCCGACGCTGCAGCTCGGGATGTCGCGCGTGACACTGGAACAGATTGCGGAGTGGCCGATCATCACGTTCCCGTCCAGCAGCAGTCCCTATCGCGTGGTGCGCGACATGCTCATGCGCGCAGGCGTGAGGACGCCCCGGATGTATGGCAGCGCATCCGTTTCAATGATCGTGCGCATGGCGCTCGACGGGATCGGAACCGCCGCGATCACCCCGGTGTTCCTTGATCGGGAGCTTGCTTCCGGGGCACTGCAGATCCTCGATGTGGAAAGCGACCCACTTCCGGATCTGAGCTTTACTGCGAGCTGGATCGATGGCCTTGAAAGTCGCTCGATGCGTTCGATCGCCGTTCTCGCGCAGGAGGTCGCAGCGCGAACCGGCGGCCGGGCGCCGCGAGGGTATAAGTAGGGTTTATACCCCTTATCAAAACATTCGAATAGACAAGCTAAAGGTTCCTAGGATGCAATGCGCTCAGGCTGAGGAACGACGGCCAGGTCCAAATCGATAAGGCGCGATATCGCGACACCGCTCCCTCGGTGATCGTCCGAAGTCTCTGAAAAACGGAGACGGGAGAGACGCTTCGCTCGACCTGCATGTGTCTTCACTCAGCAGCAAAACCGAACCAGAGGATGACACATCATGAAAAGAATGATTTATGCCGCCGGAGCGGCGGCCCTGCTCACCCTGTCGGGCGCCGCACTGGCTCAGGAACTGCCGAAGACCCAGCTCAAGATCGTCGGAGGCCTCAGCAACCTCACCGCCTACAACGACTTCGAGAAGCCGTTCTGGACGAAGACGATCCCCGAGCGCTCGAACGGGCAGGTCACGGCCGAGATCAAGGGCTTCAACGAGATGGGCCTGAAAGGGCCTGAAATCCTCCGCCTGATGTCGCAGGGCGTCATCCCGTTCGGCACGGCGACGCTGTCCTACTTCGCCAGCGACAACCCGATCAACGAGGCCATCGACCTCGCGGGCCTGGCGCCCGACGTGAAGACCGCGCGCGACGTCACCGCGGCCTTCGAGCCGGTCTATGCGAAGTTTTACGGCGAAGGCTCGAAGGTCAAGCTTCTGGGCATCTCCACCTATCCGGCGCAGGTGCTGTTCTGCAACGCAGAGGTGAACGGCCTTGCCGACCTGAAGGGCAAGAAGGTGCGCACCAGCAGCCGCACCCAGGCCGAGTTCGTGGAAGCCTTCGGCGGCTCGAGCGTGACGATGGCCTTCGGCGAGGTGGTGCCGGCCCTGCAGAACAAGGTCGTCGACTGCGCCATCACCGGCTCGCTGTCGGGCTACTCGGCCAAGTGGTACGAGGTGTCGACCCACCTCTACGCGCTGCCGATCAACTGGAACCAGCAGATCCACGCGGTCAATCAGGCCACATGGGACAAGCTCGACCCGAAGGTTCAGGAGTTCATCCAGACCAACGTCAAGACCCTGATGGACGATATCTGGAAGGCCGCCGACGAGCAGACCAAGCAGGGCTACGACTGCAACACGGGCGCGGAATCCTGCACCCTGCCGGTCAAGGGCAAGATGAAGCTGGTTCAGCCGTCCGACGCCGATCGCGCGCTTCTGAAGAAGGCCCTGCAGGAATCCATCCTGCCGAAATGGGCGGCGCGCTGCTCGGCCGATTGCGTGAAGAGCTTCAACGACACGATCGGCAAGACGCTGAACGTCACGGTCTCCAAGTAAACGAACGGGCGCGTCGGACTCATCATGGGTTCGACGCGCCCTCGTCGGCCGTCCGGCCGCCCGGACTCCGATCCAATGCGGCGCGACGCGCGCCGACGATGGCATCTCCCAAGGGTTTCCCATGGCACCCACCATACGACCTTCCCTCCTCGGCAGCCTTCTTCGTGCAGCCGAACACATGTCGCGCTGGGCCGTATGGTTCGGCGGCGCGTTGACGATCGGCAGCGTGCTGCTGATCTCCTTCGACGTTCTCGTGCGAAAGTTCTTCGGCTTCAGCACCGGCGGTGCCGACGAGCTGTCGAGCTACGCCTTCGCGATCAGCACGTCCTGGGCGCTCGCCTTCGCGACGCTCCAGCGCGCGAATGTTCGCGTCGATGTGATCTACCAATATCTGCCCGTTCGCGTGTCGGCCGTCCTCGACTGGCTCTCCCTCGTGGCGCTCGGCGTCTTCCTTGTGGTGCTGACCTTCTATGCCTACGACGTCGCCGCCACCTCCTGGGCGCAGAACTCCGCCGCCAACACGCCCCTGGCGACGCCCCTTTGGATTCCGCAGGGGCTGTGGCTTCTGGGCCTGATCTGGATGTGCCTGGTTCTGGCGCTCATGCTGGTGCGCGCCTCCGCCGCCCTGGTCACGGGCCGGATCGACGATCTCAAGGAGATCGCAGGCGTCCGCTCGAGCCAGGAAGAAGCCGAAGAAGAAGCCGCCGCCGGCGAGCGCATGGTGAAGGGTTAAAGCGTCATGGTAGCCACTGCACTCATCCTCCTGCTCGTCCTGATCGGGCTGAGCATTCCTGTCGGCGCGGCACTCGGCGTGCTCGGACTGATTCTGGATCCGCTGTATTCCATGCTGCCCCTGACCCGCGCCGTCGGAGAGCTGGCGTGGAGCACGAACAACGAATTCCTGATGGTGGCCGTGCCTCTCTTCATTCTCCTGGGAGAGGTTCTGCTGCGCGCCGGCTTCGCCGAGCGGATGTACAGCGCCATGAGCCTGTGGCTCTCCTGGCTGCCCGGCGGGCTGATGCACGCCAATATCGGCGCGTCGACCCTGTTCTCCGCAACCTCCGGGTCGAGCGTCGCCACCGCCGCGACGGTCGGCACCGTCGCGATCCCGCAGATCAAGCGCTACGGCTACAACGAGCCGCTCTTCCTCGGCAGCCTCGCGGCCGGCGGCACGCTCGGCATTCTCATTCCGCCCTCGATCAATCTCGTGATCTACGGCGTGCTCACCAACTCCTCCGTTCCCAAGCTCTATCTCGCGGGCATCATTCCCGGCTTCATGATGGCGGGCCTGTTCATGGTGGTGATCATGGTCAGCTGCATCGCCAAGCCGTCCTGGGGTGGGCACAAGATTCACGCCACCTGGGCCGAGCGGCTCAAGAGCCTGATCCATCTTGCGCCGCCGCTCGGCATCTTCTTCCTCGTCGTGGGCTCGATCTATGCCGGCCTCGCCACGCCGACGGAAGCCGCCGCTCTCGGCGTGTTGGGCGCCCTCATCCTCGCGGCATGGTTCCGCCGCCTGACCTGGACGATGCTGCGGGAATCGGTCGAGGGGACGATGCGGTCCACCGCGATGATCATGCTGATCGTCATCGGCGCGGCCTTCCTGAACTTCATCATGTCGGCCACGGGCCTCACGGACGCGATCACCAGCTCGATCACGGGCCTGGGACTTTCGCCCGGATGGATGCTGCTGATCATCATCGTCTTCTATCTGGTGCTCGGCTGCTTCATGGAGACGCTCTCCATGATGATCACGACGATTCCGATCGTCGCCCCGATCATGTTCGCCCTCGGCTACGATCCGATCTGGCTCGGCATCATCATCATCGTCCTAGTGGAGGCTGCCCTGATCACGCCGCCCGTGGGGCTCAACCTCTTCGTCGTGCAGAGCCTGCGCAAGAGCGGCTCGATGAGCGCCGTCATCACGGGGGCGCTGCCCTTCGTGCTGGCGATGTTCATCCTGCTCGCCCTGCTGTCGTTCTTCCCGGGCTTGGCCCTGTGGCTCCCGAGCGTCTTCAGCTAGCCGCCCGCACTCAACCGCCGTTTTTCAAAGCAATGGATTGACCATGAAACTGTCCTTCAAAGCCGAAAGCCCATCGGGCTCCCGCACGATCGACGCCGAGGTTTCGTCCCTCGTCGTCGCAGGATGGGCCGGGCGCGACCAGCACGCGATCGAGCATCACATCGAGGAGCTGTTCGCCATCGGCGTCCCGCGCCCGAGCTCCGTCCCGCTCTACTACCGTGTGGCGGAGAACCAGCTCACCCAGGCCTCGCGCATCCAGGTCGTCGGCGACCAGACCTCGGGAGAGGTGGAGACCTTCGTGTTCCGGGCGGGCGGCGAGCTTTACGTGAGCATCGCCTCCGATCACACGGACCGCAAGCTCGAGACTCACAGCGTCGCCCTGTCGAAGCAGGTCTGCGCCAAGCCGGTGGCGGCCGAGGCGTGGCTCTACAGCGACGTCGCGGAATACTGGGACGAACTCGTCATCCGTTCGTACATCCAGGAGAACGGGGAGTGCGTGCTCTACCAGGAGGGCACCCTCGCCTCGCTCCGGCCGCCGCTGGAGCTGATCTCGGGGTTTGCCGGTGGGGACACGCTTCCCGAGGGCGTCGCCATGATCTGCGGCACGGTCGGCGCGAAGGGCGGCATCCGGCCAGCCCCATCCTTCACGATGGAGCTGTTCGATCCGCGCCGCGGGCGGACGTTGAGCCACAGCTATGATATCGAGGTTCTGCCGGAAGTCGCCTGATCGGCGAACCGACGCACCCTGCCACGATGGTGGATGAGACATGATTTCGACCGTGAACGAACAGAAGCTGGCGCTCGCAGAGGGCCGCACCACGTCATCGGCCCTGACGGAGGAGGCGCTGAAGCGCGCCTCCGATCCGGCCGGAGAGGGCTCGCGGGTCTTCACGCGCCTTTACGCCGATGAGGCCCGCGCCGCCGCTCAGGCCTCCGACACCTTGAGGAAGGCGGGCCTGGCCCGCTCGCCCATCGAGGGCCTGCCGATCTCGATCAAGGATCTGTTCGACGTGGCGGGTGAAGTTACGATGGCCGGATCCGTCGCCCGGGCGGGCGAGCCTGCGGCCCCGGAGGACGCCGTGGTGGTCAAGCGCCTGCGCGCGGCGGGCGCGGTGATCGTGGGCCGCACCAACATGACCGAGTTCGCCTATTCGGGCCTCGGCCTCAACCCGCATTACGACGTTCCGCGCAACCCCTGGGACCGCGGAACGGGGCGCATTCCGGGCGGCTCCTCGTCGGGCGCGGCGGTGTCCGTCACCGACGGCATGGCGGTCGCGGGCATCGGATCGGACACCGGCGGCTCTGTTCGCATCCCGGCCGCTTTGTGCGGCCTCGTGGGCTTCAAGCCGACGGCCGAAAGGGTTCCGCTGACCGGCGTTCTGCCGCTGTCGTTCAGCCTCGATTCCATCGGGGCGATCGCCCCCTCGGTCGCGTGCTGCGCCATTCTCGATGCGGTCATGGCCGCCGACGAGCGGCCGCTTCCGGTCCCGGCCGACCTCGGCAGGCTCCGCTTCGCCGTGCCCACAACCCTCGCTCTCGAAGGGATGGACAAGAACGTTGCGCAGGCCTTCGAGGCCGCGCTGTCGCGGCTTTCCGCGGCCGGCGCCCGGATCGACGAGATCGCCGTGCCGGAGTTCGCAGGCCTCGCGGCCATCAACGCCAAGGGCGGATTCACGGCCGCCGAGGCCTGGTTCTGGCATCGGGACCTGATCGAGCGTGCGGGCGACCGCTATGATCCGCGCGTCGTCTCTCGGATCCGGCGCGGCAAGGACATCTCCGCGGCCGATTATCTCGACCTGCAGGCAGCCCGCAGGGCCTGGAGGGCGGGCGTGGAGGCCCGGATCGAGGGCTATGATGCGCTGCTGCTTCCGACGGTCCCGGTCGTCGCACCGCCCATCGCGGACCTCGCCGCCAGCGACGAAGCATATTACGCCGCCAACGGCCTGATCCTGCGCAACCCCACGCTGATCAACTTCCTGGATGGCGCCGCCCTGTCCGTTCCGTGCCACGCGTCCGGGGGCGCTCCCGTCGGCCTGATGATCGCGGGACCTGCGGGCAGCGATCGCCGGATCCTCGGCATCGGTCTGGCGGTCGAAGCCCTGCGCTCGCAAACGCCGGCTTGAACCCACGACCTCCCAGAAAGACCGGACGATGCCCGCAACGATCGACAACAGCGCCGCCTACAAAGCCCGCCTGGATGCCCGCGCCGGTCTCCTGACCGGCCCGACCGCGAACCTCGCTCCGGGTCATGTTCAGGCCAACCTCGCCATCCTTCCGGAGGAGCTCGCGCACGACTTCCTGCGCTTCTGCCAGCGCAACCCCAAGCCATGCCCGCTCGTCGCGGTGTCCGAGACGGGCGACCCGTCGCTGCCGGAGCTGGGGCAGGACATCGACATTCGCACCGATGTCCCCCGTTACCGTGTCTGGCGCGACGGCGAGCTGGTGGCGGAGCCGACCGACATCCGCGACCTGTGGAGCGACAAGCTGGTGGCCTTCCTCATCGGCTGCTCGTTCTCGTTCGAGGAGGCCATGCTGGCGGATGGTCTGCCGGTGCGCCACATCGAGCAGGGCTGCAACGTGCCGATGTACCGGACGAACGTGCCCACCGTGGCGACCGGCCCCTTCTCGGGGCCGCTCGTCGTGTCCATGCGCCCGCTGAAGGCCGCCGACGCGATCCGCGCCGTGCAGGTGACGTCCCGCTTCCCCTCGGTTCACGGCGCTCCCGTGCATCTCGGCGATCCGTCCCTGATCGGAATCGCCGACATCAACAAGCCCGATTACGGCGATGCGGTCGAGATCCGCGAGGGCGAGATTCCGGTCTTCTGGGCCTGCGGCGTCACGCCCCAGTCGGTCATCGCCAATATTCGCCCCGAGTTCTGCATCACCCATGCGCCGGGGCACATGCTCGTGACCGATCTTCTGAACTCCTCGATTGCGGTGATCTGACGCAATCCACAGACGACCAGGCCGCTGATCTGCGTTTCTATTCCAATGCGATCGCCTTGAGAGCACGGCGAGCCGCAAGGCGGGCCGCTTCGACGTGACCTCCGGCGAGCAGTTCCTCCACGATCCGGAGCGCCATGACCGCATCCGGACGCTGGGGTATTTCCGCGACCGAGGGGGATGCCGCAGGCATGTCGCCCGGTGCGCCGGAGATCTCGTCGGACTCGCCCGTGAGGAAGGCAGGACTGCACTTGAGGGTTGCGGCAAGACTTGCGAGATCCTGCTCGGACGGCCTGTCGAACCGGCCGGTTACGATATCTTGAATGAAACCCGGTCCGAGGCCCGAATCCAGGGAAGCCTTGCGCCAGGAGATCTTGAGCGCACCGACCCGTTCGCCAATTCGATGTCTGAGGATCTCATTCACGCCGTGTCTCCCCTGGGGCCTGACGATGCCATAAGGCAAAAAGGCGAGGAGGCGGTCCATCCGCGCGCTCCCCGCCTGCCTTTCGGCTGCAGCGATCATCGGCCTGCGATGGTTAATGGACGGTTAACTTCGCGAGACGGCAGCGGCCGAGATCTTCACTCTCTCCGCCGACGCCTCCCCGGTCAGTGGAGAGAATTGTGAAGAGGGATCGAAGCCAGGATATTTCCCTGAGGACAGACGATCTGCAGCTGCCACCCGGCCCAATCCTGAGGGCGGTCGTCAGCCTCCCGTCGCAACTCGCCGATGGCCTGCAAAGCAGAGGCTCTGGCGCTCTCAAGATCCGGCACTTCGATGCCCGTGTCGTCCGGGATGATGTCAGCACCATTGACGAGGTGGAAATAGCAGCGCATCGGCGTGTCCACGAAATTCAGAACCGTAGCGCTGCGTGTAACAGTGGTCATCGGGAATCGGAATAGTTTATTCTGCCGAATCTCTGGCTGTGGCGGAGGAGTCGGGCGTCTCGAGAGGTTGGAGGCTCTGCAACGACACCCAGCCGATCTTGGGCTGGGGCAGCGGAATCAGAAAGGCCTGATCGGCTTCAATGCTCTCGATCCGGCAGGCAATCGCTCTTTGATCGCCTGGAGGGCGATAGACGACCACCATGCCGGCGCGAAGCTGATGCTCCGAGTCCGTTCGCGTCCGAAGACTGTCCTGTGGCGGAGAATCGTTCGCCGCCAAGACCACATCCTTTGCGGCTCTGAAGCGCTCGAGTGCAGCGATCGCCACACGCGCCCTGTCCCGATAACGCTCGCTGACAGCTCTCAAGAGAGGCCCGCTCGTGCGCCCCGGATACCAGGAGGAGCCACCCACTTTTGCAAGCTCCAGGGCAACCGCCTCGATTTCATCTTCCGTCATCTGCTGCGATCCAATACTACAACTTTCATCGACAACGATAGTCTGCCCGGCTGTTGATAAGGAACTCATCCACCGCTGGCCTCCCGAAGATGTGATGCAAAAGAAGAACACCATGGCGGCGCCCGGGAGGCGGCACGGCGGTAGTTAAGTGTAAGAAGGTGCCGGTCAAGCCTGTATGCTCCTTTTGGATCAAGGAACCGGACCCACGCTCGATACGATCATAGGCTCTCGTCAGCATGACTGGCTCGCGGCAACGTTGCCGAAGATGAGCGAGGTCAGCTCGGTGATAGGGACCGGTCGACCGAACAGATAGCCCTGAGCCTCGGCGCATCCTTCCAATCCGAGGAATCTCAGCTCCTCTGACGTCTCCACTCCTTCGGCGATGACAGGTAGCCCCAGTCCCCGTCCGAGGCCGAGGACCGCGCGGACGATGGCAGCGGCCTGCGGTTTCGTGTGAACGGCTTGAATGAAGGATCGATCGATCTTGATCTTGTCGAACGGAAATGCCTGAAGATTGGACAGCGACGAATAGCCGGTTCCGAAATCGTCCATGGCGATGTTGATGCCGATCGCCTTGAGGTCCCGCAGAGCCAGCAGCGCACGATTGGGATCCCGGATCAAAGCCGACTCGGTAATCTCGATTTCGAGCCGCTCGGGTTGAAGACCGGTCTCGCTCAGGATGCCCTGGACCAAGGCGACGAAGCCTTCGCTGCCCAGCTGCAGCGGTGAGACATTGACGGCGATGGTCAGCGGCCGCAGCCATCCGGCCGCCTCGCGGCAAGCCTGTCGCATGACCCATTCTCCGATTGTTAGGATCATTCCGCTTTGTTCGGCAATCGGAATGAAGACGGAAGGCTGCACGCTTCCGCGGGTCGGATGATTCCAGCGCAGCAGGGCTTCGAAGCCGAGAACCGTGCCGGACGCGACCTGTGCTTGCGGCTGATAGACCAGGCTCAACTCGCCATTGTCAATTGCGTTGCGAAGATCGTGCTCGATCCCGCGGCGCTCCCTGATCTGCACACCCATCTCGGGTTCGAAGAACCGGTATATGCCCTTCCCTTCCTGCTTGGCGCGGTAGAGGGCCGTGTCGGCGTTGGAGAGAAGCCCCGTGCGGTCCCGAGAATCCGATGGATACAGCGCAATGCCGATGCTGACGGAAATGGAACCGGTCGGCGCACTCGATCGATGACCTATGGTCCTCATGCACATCAGGAGCTTCTCGGCCAGTGCTTCGACCTGAGCCGGGTCTGCGACCTGGGGAGCTATGACGGCGAACTCGTCGCCGCCCAGACGGGCCAGCACGCAATCTTTCGTTATAATCGCCGAGAACGCGACGGCGATGTCCCGGAGCAGCTGATCTCCGGCCGCATGGCCGTAGATATCGTTGACGTCCTTGAAGCCATCCAGATCAAGACACAGCAGCGCCAATTTCTGTCCGGCTCTCTGATGCAATCTTATCTCGCGATCCAAACGCTCGTCGAAGCTCGCCCGGTTGTCCAGTCCGGTCAGCGGATCGTGATGCGCCAAGTACCTGATCTGCGCTTCGGCGGTTCTGCGGTCTCGCAGGTCCCGGAAAGCCACCACGTTGTGCGGCCGGCCGTTATATGTGATCTGGTGAGCGATCAATTCGACCGGAACGCGCGTCCCCTGGTCGTCGCCCAGGTCCGTTTCGACAGCCTTTCCCATGGTGTCGGAAAGCGCCTGACGAAGGGCAGCATCGGGCACCCATGAGCTCAAAGCCCGTCCGCAGATATCCTCAGGATGAGCATTGAGGAGCCGGGTGAAGCTCCGGTTGACCGAAACGACGGTTTCACCGTCGCAGAGGACGAGACCCTCGACGGCGGCATCGGTGAGATCGCGCATCCGCTCCATCTCGAGAGCCATACGCCGGCGCTCCCTCAAATCCAGGATCAGCGCCACGCCAGCGAGCAGGAGAATGGCGAGACAACCGACGGCAACCCCGATCGCCAGCCAATGGGATGGAACCGCGAGCGCCGAGGGCTCGACAGTGCTGTCGGGCGTGATGGCAACAGCCGCCATGGCGGTGAAATGATGGATGCAGATTGCGAGCGTCAGCAGTACCGCGCCGGCGAGCCTCCTCCGCGCAGCGGCTTCTCCAAAGGCCGCCGGCAGGGCAATGGCAGCGAACACCGCTCCGAGCAGGATCGATGCGACCACGAACATCGGATCCCAGGCGATCGTGCCGGCGACATTGAGGGCCGCCATTCCCGTGTAGTGCATGCAGCCTATGCCCGCTCCCACGACGGTCCCGCCCAGCCACATCGCACCGGCAAACCTCGGCAGGAGAGCGATCGAGAAGCCGATGCCGGTCATCGCAACCGCGAAGACGAGGGACAGGATCGTCAGAGGAACATCGTATCCCGCCGGCAGAGACGGCGAGAATGCCAGCATCCCAATGAAATGCGTCGACCAGATCCCGAAGCCGGTTGCGACGGCAGCAATGCTCAGCCACATAAGGCGTCGAGAGGCATCCGACCGGCGGACCTGATGGAGAAGATGGATCGCCGTGATCGACGCGAGTCCACACACGACAGCCGCGAGGACGACCAGTCGCAGGTCATGCTCTGAAACGATGCAGTTATAGACCGTCAGCATGGAAGGCCTCACGTCTCCATCGACCAGAGCATTCGCGGCGCATCGCGAGGTACTCGGATTCCTTGATCCGGAATGGATAAAATGGGGAACATACCGGGTTCGCACCGGTATGGCGGAGCGGCATCATGCCTTGAACGGCCCTTGGGGCGACGTTCAATCCGCCATCGCTCTGTCAGTCTTTGGCTGCTCAGGATTGTTCGACGGACGCGACAAGTCAACAAAAGGTCTCCTGCCGGCGGGCATTTCCTTCTGCGAAGGTTAACATCGGCACAAGCAGCGCCCGAGCCGGTCTCCGTCCATGGGCTGCCCCGGTCAAGAAGCCAGCGATATTCGAGCGCGTCCGCTCGTGACGTCGGTGATCGTCCGAATGATCTCCCGGACGGCTTCCTGGGGAAGAGCCGCCGTGATGACAGCGCCCGTGTCCGTGAAGCTCTCGTTCCGGACATGGACTCCCTCGAACCCCGCGAGCCGCGCCTTGACCAGGGCGAGATCGGAAAACGTGGTGACGATGATGGCCTCATCGACGGCGCGGATCTCCACCAGAGTCGAGGCCCGCAGGCACGCGGCGGCAGTCCCGCCATAGGCCCGGACGAGGCCGCCGCTCCCGAGGAGAACGCCTCCGAACCAGCGGCTCACGACGATGGCGACCCGATCGACCTGAAGACGGTCGAGGGCCTGCAGGATCGGTTTGCCGGCCGTGCCGCCAGGCTCGCCGTCGTCACTGGACCGGGAGCTCTGCCCTACCCGCCAGGCCCAGCAATTGTGGTTGGCACCCGCGTGGGAATGGTCGGCGATGAAGGCCTTCGCCTCCTGCTCGCTCGCAACCGGCCCGGCGACGGCGAGGAACCGGCTCTTCTTGACGATCTGCTCGAGGGATGTGGTGCGGTCCAGCGTGAACATGGGTCCACATAGCGCCCAAGCCGCCGCCGGAGCAACCGGTCTGGCCCATGGATCGCGGTCCGGAGGATAAGGGGTGCGGGGGAGTATTCCCGAGACGGCGCCGTCCGGATACAAGTCTGTCGTTCTCTTCCGTCATTCTCTTGCGCAACTTGGATCGAGCCCATGGCCGCTAGCGTTACCGATCGTTTTCTCCGTTACGTCGTCATCGACACCCAGTCCGACGCGGCGTCCGCGACCCAGCCCTCGACCGAGAAGCAGAAGAACCTCGGCCGTCTGCTGGTCGAGGAACTTCTCGCGATCGGCGTCTCCGACGCCCATCTCGACGAGCACGGCTACGTCTATGCGACGATTCCATCGAATACGCCCAAGCCCAACGTTCCCGTCATCTGCTTCTGCGCCCACATGGACACCGCGCCGGACTTCAGCGGCACCGATGTCAAGCCGCAGATCGTGAGGAACTACCGGGGCGGCGACATCCGGCTTCCCGGCGACCCGAGCCAGATCATTCGGGTTGCGGACCACCCCGTTCTGGAGACCATGATCGGCCACGACATCGTCACGTCGGATGGCACGACGCTGCTGGGTGCCGACGACAAGGCGGGCATCGCCGAAATCATGGCGGCGGCCGAGATCCTGATCAACAACCCGGAGATCCGGCACGGCACGATCCGCATCCTCTTCACCACCGACGAGGAGATCGGCCGCGGCGTCGACAAGGTCGACCTCGCCAAGCTCGGGGCCGCCTTCGGCTACACCATGGATGGCGAGACGGCCGGCACGGTCGAGGACGAAACCTTCTCCGCCGACGCGGTGGAGATCGCCATCAAGGGCGTGGCGATCCACCCGGGCTTCGCCTACGGCAAGATGGAGAACGCCATCAGGATCGCCGGCGCCATCATCGATCGTCTGCCGAAAGATATGGCGCCCGAGACGACAAAAGGCCGCGACGGGTTCATCCATCCGACCGGCGTGTCGGGCGTCATGGAAAAGGCCCACCTGAGCTTCATCCTCCGCGACTTCACGGAGGACGGCCTGAAGGAGAAGGCACGACTGCTCGAAACGATCACCCGGGAGGTGATGGACGATTATCCGGGCTCAAGCTGCTCCTTCACGGTGAAGGAGCAGTACCGCAACATGAAGGTGGTGCTCGACCGGCATCCCGAGATCGTCGAGCATGCCTTGGAGGCGGTCAGACGGGCCGGCATGACACCGCTGCGCGGGAGCATCCGGGGCGGCACGGACGGCTCGCGCCTGTCCTTCATGGGATTGCCCTGCGCCAATATCTTCGCCGGCGGTCATGCCTTCCATTCCCCGCTGGAATTCGTCAGCAGCCAGGACATGGAAAAGGCGGTGCAGACCATCATCGAGCTCGCCAAGCTCTGGGAGGAGCGCGCGTAAGATCCTCGCCGGATCAGGCGGCGCAAGTTGCCTCTCTGCGAGCCGAATCTTCAAATGCATGGAGAAAGGGGCGCTGCTGCGCCCCATTCTGTCGTCCTGCGGTTTCAGCTATTCGGCCGCCTGCAACGCCTGCGCGGCGCGCTCCTCGCCATGAGGCGCAGGGGCTTTCCGCCCGAACCCCATCTTCCCGGCCATGTCCTCCAGCAGGGTGAGCGCGACCGGAACCACCACGAGGGTCAGCACGGTGGAGCTGATCAGGCCGCCGATCACCGCATGGGCCATGCCGGCGCGCTGCGCGCCGCCCTCCCCTAGCCCGAGCGCCATGGGAATCATGCCGAAGATCATCGCCAGCGTGGTCATCAGGATGGGCCGCAGACGCACCTCGGCCGCCTTCATGATCGCGGCGGAGCGCTCCATGCCGCGCCCGCGCGCCTGATTGACGAAATCGACGAGCAGGATCGCGTTTTTCACTACCAGTCCCATCAGCATGATGAAGCCGATGGCCGACATCATGTTGAGGGTGGAGCCCCAGGCCAGGAGGCCCAGGAACACGCCGACGAGCGACAGCGGCAGGGATGCCATGATCGCGAGCGGCTGAAGGAAGCTGCCGAACTGCGACGCCAGGATGATGTAGATGAAGACCACGGCCAGAAGCAGCGCCGAGCCGGCATAGCCGGAGGTCTCCTCGATGTTCTTCGCCGAGCCGCCCGACACGAATTGATAGCCTGCGGGCAGCTTCATCTCCTTGAGGGCGGCGCCGATCTCCCGCGTCACGTCGCCGGCGGCGCGGCCGCTGACATTGGCGGTGATCTGCACCTCGCGGGCGAGATCACGGCGGTTGATCTGGGACGGGCCGACGCCCGGCTCCAGCTTCGCCACCTCGCGCAGGGCCACCATGCGCGGCGTGCCGTCCTCGTTCGTCAGCTTGCTGGCGAGATAGAGTCGCGACAGGTCCTCGCGCGACTCGCGTCCCGTCTCGGGTAGGCGCACATTGACGTCGTAGTTCTCGCCATTGGGCGCACGGTAGCTCGAGGCGTCCTCGCCGGAGAGCAGAGGCCGGAGGGTGTCGGACACCTGCTGCAGGCTGATGCCGAGATCGCTCGCCAGCTCGCGGTCGAGACTGACCGCGATGGTCGGGCGGGCCGCCTTGAGGCTCGACTCCATATCGACCACGCCGGGAACCTTCGCGATGATCGCGGCGGTCTCCTGTGCGATGCGGGCAAGCTCGTCGAGATTCGGGCCCTGGATCGAGACCTGCACCGGCTTGCCGTCGCCGACGCCGGGCAGGCTCACCGCGAGGTCGATGCCCGGAATGGCCTTGAGGCGTTCGCGCATCACGTCGACGAGCTGCGTCGCTGAACGGGTCCGCTCCGCGATCGGCTTGAGGGCGATCGCCACGCTCGCCTCGTTCCTGCCGGCGGCCTGGCCGCTGTTGATCGCCGTGTAGGTGAAGTCGACTTCCGGAAATTCCTTGATGGCGGCTTCCGCCTGGCGGGCTTTGGTCTGCGTGTAATCCAGGGACGAGCCGACGGGAGCCGTCACCTTCACGGTCATCTCGCCCATGTCGGCGGAGGGCACGAACTCGATGCCGATCAGCGGCACGAGCGCGAAACTGCCCGCGAAGATGCCGATGGCCGCCACCATCACGACCCACCGACGCCGTAGGCTGAACCGCAGCAGCGGGCGGTATACGGCGAGGATTCCCGCCGTCAGCGTATCGGACAGGCGCGCGATCCGGCCGAAAAGGCCGCGCGGCTTCCGGCCGATCGACGGATCGTGCCAGACGCTCGACAGCATCGGATCGAGCGTGAACGAGACGAACAGCGAGATCAGCACCGCGACCGAGACGGTGATGCCGAACTGGTAGAAGAACTTGCCGATGATGCCGCCCATGAAGGCCACGGGCGCGAACACGGCCACGATGGCAAGTGTGGTGGCCATCACGGCGAGGCCGATCTCCTGCGTGCCCTTGAGAGCCGCCTCGAAATGGCCGGCGCCCATCTCAAGATGACGGGCAATGTTCTCGCGGACCACGATGGCATCGTCGATCAGGATGCCGATCGCGAGCGAGAGCGCCATCAGGGTCATGGTGTTCAGGGTGAAACCCATAAAGGCCAGCGCCGCGAAGGTTCCGATCACCGAGATCGGCAGCGTGAGGCCGGTGATCACCGTCGAGCGCCACGAGTGCAGGAACAGGAACACGATGGCCACGGTCAAAGCCGCGCCTTCGAGCATCGTGTGCCTGACGTTCTCGACCGAGCTGCGGATGCCCTTCGACGAGTCCTTCACGACGGACAAAGCCACATCGGACGGCAGGGAGCTCTTGAGTTCGCTCACGGCGCGGAACACACCGTCGGCCACCTCGATCGTGTTGGCGCCCTGCACCTTCACCACGTCCACCGCGAGAGCGGGCTTGCCGTTGTAGAGCGCGAGGCTCGTCTTTTCCTCCTGACCGTCGATCACATCGGCGACTTCGGACAGGCGCACGGGCGAGCCGCCGCGCTGGGCGACGATGAAGCTGCCGATCTCGCGCGGTTCCTTCACCGATCCCTCGATCTGCACGACCTTGTCCTCGCGCCCGCGGGTCACGTTGCCGGCCGGAAGATCCTGGTTCTCGGAGCGGATCGTCGCCACCACCTGATCCACTCCGATGGCGAGCGCCTGCATGCGGTCGGGCTTCAGCCGCACCTCGACCTGGCGCTTCACGCCGCCCACAATGGTGGCGCTGCCCACGCCGCGCACGGTCTGGATGCGCTTGAGAACGATCTCGTCGGCGAGCGTCGTCAGCTCGCGCAGGGACCGCGAAGGCGATTCCACGGCGATCGACACGATGGGAGCGCTGTCGGGATCGAACCGGGTGACGGTCGGGTCGTCGACCTCGTCGCGCAGCTGGCCGCGGATGCCCGCCACCTTCTCACGCACATCCTGCACCGCGACGGCGGCGAGGGTGTCGAGCGTGAACTGCGCGATCACGATGGAGCGTCCCTCGACGGAGCGCGAGGTGAGCGTGTCAAGGCCGCTGATCGTGTTGACGGCATCCTCGATCTTGCGCGTGACGTCGCTTTCCACCGCCTCCGGCGACGCTCCTGGATAGGTGGCGGTCACCACCACGGTCGGAATGTCCACGTCGGGGAACTGATCCACGCCGAGGCGCTGATAGGAGAACAACCCGACCACGAGGATCGCCACCATCATCATGGTGGCGAACACCGGATTGTTGATGCTGATGCGAGTCAGGAACATCTCAACGACTGCCGATCCGGACCGGCGTGCCCGGTTCAAGAGTGATGGACGGGGCGCTCACGATGATGTCGCCCGCCCCAAGGCCCGACGTCACGGCGACCAAATTGGCCGTGGCGTCCTGCGAGACCTCGACCGGCTGCCGGGCGATCGTCTCGCCGTCGATCTTAAGAACGTAGCGGCGGCCTCGGTCGCCACGGACCGCCTCCGGCGGAACCGCGACAGCATCCCGCACCTCGCGCACCACGATGTCGCCGGAGGCGAACATGCCGCCGCGCAGGATCGTGTCGCCGTTCTCGACCCGAATGTAGACCGGGATCGAGCGCGAGCCCGTCTTCGTTGTGGGATTGATCCGCTCGACGCGGCCCGTGAACTCGCGCCCTTCGAGACCCGGCACACGGAACAGCGCCTTCTGCCCGACAGCCACGCGCGCGATCTCGTTCGTGGGCACCGGAGCCTCGATCTCGAGCCGCGACAGATCGATGATGACGAGGAGCTTTCCGTCCACCGGGACCTTGTCGCCCGGATTGACCGCACGCTCCGACACGAAACCATCCATGGGAGCCCTGACGACAGCATCCTCGAGCGCCTTGCGGGCCAGATCGACCTGCGCCTGCATGGCACGCACGCTCGCCTGCGCGGTGCGATAGGCGCTCTCGACCTCGTCCACCGCAGCCTGCGCCGCATAGCCCTTCTGCTGCAGGCTGAGCTTCATCGAGCGGTTCTTCTCCGCCAGCGCGAGCTGGGCCTTGGAGGATTCCAGGTTCGCCACGCGCTCGTTCAGGCGCGAGGTCAGGTCCTCGGTGTCGAGGCGCACGAGAACGTCACCCTTCTTCACCGGTTGACCCTCCTGCACCAGAACGTCGGACACCTTCGCGGCCACCTCGGACTTCAGCGTCGTCTGGTCGATGGGACGCAAGGTTCCGGCAAGCGGCACGGTGAAGTGCAGATCGGTCGCACGCACGGCGAACGTCTCGCTCGCGGCGAGCTCGGTGACGGCAGGCGCGCTCGGCTGGATCACGGCCTGGGCGGTATCGCCCTTCATGGTGCGGGCGCCCCCGACCCCGAGAGCAACGATGCCGATCGCGGCGAGCGCGAAGGTGACTTTCTTCTTCACGGCTATGCCCTCAGAGATCAGACCCGACGAGATCGTCGGATGTTTTCCTGTCTTGACGGTTCTGGCTGCGGCCGAGCTCGTCCAGGAAACCGGGAACGTTCCTGCGCAGGAACGCGAGCTCCGCATCGGCCAGCTCCATCCCCATGCGCACCAGGAAACGATGCCCCGGGCGGCAGACCCCCGTGGCGGCTTCCGTCTCGGCCTTGATTTGTTCGAGTTCCGCGATCCGATGAGCAAGGACATCGCGCAGTTTCGCGGGGGGAAGCAGATCGGCGAACATCAGGAGCGTGACGAGTTCGGAGCGGATCTTGTGCCGCCCCTCGGAAGCCTGGAGCGAAGCGGCCAGCACGGTGCGGCCCCGTTCGAGCAGGGTATAGACGGTCTTGTTGGGCCGTCCGTCCTGGACGACCACCCGTGCGGACACGAAGCCTTCCCGCTCAAGGAGCTTCAAGGCGGCATAAATCCCGCTCGGGGCGACATCCATGAAGCGTGAGAAAACCTCCTCGACGCGCTTCTTGATCTCGTAGCCGGAGGCATCGCCCATCGACAGGACAGCCAGGCACAGCGTTTTTGTGTCCAAACTGGAATACTCCATTCTGGACTATAATTTAAGAACGACATTGCGGCCCGTCAATGCCTGACGGCAGGGTCGGAGCCCCCTGTTGCCGCTCCGGACCTTTGGCTTGGCTTTATCTTCGGGTGCGGGAGCCAGGCTGTATACGGCAAGGCCCGGCGAGCGTCGTGGCAGATCGCTTCATGCCTCCCGGGAGACCCTCACAGCCCGGAGGGACCTGCAGCGGATGCCAAGCGCGTCTGCGAGGCGAGTCGGATCGGCGCATTGACGGCGCCATAGCCCTGGTAGGCGCGCCGCTCGACGATTTCGAAGAAGAAGCCGCCCTCCATGGTCTTGGTATAGACCTGAAAGTACTCGGCGCCCCCCTCCCGGTCATAGAGAATATGGGACGCCCGAAGCCGCTCCACCTCCTCGGCGGAGAGATCGGTTCTCACCTCGAGATCGTCATAGTAATTCTCCGGGATGGGCAGGAGGTCGACGCCATGGGCCTCGAGGGCGGCGACGGTCGCGAAGATGTCGTCGGTTGCAAGCGCGATATGCTGGACGCCCGAGCCGAAAAGCTCGCTCAGGAAGCGGGACGACAGCGTGCGTTGGCTTTGCGATGCATTGAGGATCAGGCGCAATGCTCCGTCGCCGGTTTCGATAGCCTGACTCTGCACCACGCCGCCGGGATCGATCACCGTCTGAACCGGCGTCTTCCGGACGTCGAGAAGGGACGTGTAGAACAGAAGCCAGGTCAGCATCTCCTCGTAATGCATGGACTGGGACACGTGATCGACCTTTATCAGTCCGGCTCCCGTGAAATCCTCCGTTGCGACGGCTGCGAAATCCACATCCCACAGCCGGTCGAGACCGCTCCCGTGATCCACGAAATAAAGAAGGCTCCCACCGAGTCCGCGGACCGCCGGGATGTTCATCTCCCCCGGGCCGACCGGCTGCTGGAAGGGCTGATCGAGGAGGGCGACGGCCCGCTTCACCGTCCCCGGCGCGTCATCGACGCGAAGCGCGAGGGCGCACACGGATGTCCCGTGCGTGATGTTGAAGGAATGAGCGAACCCTTCCTTGTCGGCGTTCACGACGATGTTGATGTCACCCTGCCGCCAGCGCGTCACTGCCTTCGAACGGTGCATGCCGGCTTTGCGGAATCCAAGCCCGCTCAGCACGCGCTCGAACCCGGCCGCACTTCGCTCGTCGACGGCGAATTCGATGAACTCGATGCCTGAGCACGTTGCTTTCGGCGGAAGCTCCGGCAGACCGGGAACGGACGTTTCGGTTCGCCTGCGAAGCTCGTCCAGCATGACCATGAGAGATCGCTGCCCGTCGACGGCAACGCTGCGGGCTGAGCCTGCGCGGAAGCGATCGTTGAAGATCTCCAGAGACAGCAGCCCGTCGAACCCCGTCGCGCCGAGAGCCTGCATGAAGTCGTCGACCGGCAGATCGCCCTGGCCCGGGAAGCAGCGATAATGCCGGCTCCAGGAGAGATAATCCATGTCGAGCTTGGGCGCGTCGGCCATCTGCACCAGGAAGATCCTGTCCGGGGGAATCGAGCGGATCGCCGACAGATCGGTTCCGCGTGCGAGGATGTGGAAGGAATCGAGCACCAATCCGACGGCAGGGTGGTTCGCCCGCCGCACGACCTCCCAGGAGTCGCGGTAATCGTGAATATGGCGCCCCCAGGAGAGAGCCTCGAAGGCTACGCGCATGCCGCGCTTCGCGGCGCGCTCACCGAGTTCGTGAAAATCGGCCGCGGCGCGCTCGATACCGCCTAGGGAATCAGGCGAGACGTTGCTGCACACCATCAACAGATCGCAGCCGAGTTCCTGCATCACGTCGAACTTGCGCTCGGCACGGGCGAAAACCTTGGACCGCTGCGGCTCGGGCATGCCCTCGAAATCGCGGAACGGCTGGAAGGTGATCGTCTTGAGCCCGAGGCCCTCGATCATGCGCCGCGCATCGGCCGGCGTGCCGTTGAAGGAGAGAAGGTCGTTCTCGAAGATCTCGACCCCCTTGAACTGCGCGGCCGCGATGGCCTCGATCTTTTCGGTCAGCGTTCCGCTCAGACAGACGGTGGCGATGGCAGTGCGCATGCGTGTCGACCCAGTTCCCTCAAGGTTTCGGAAGAGCGTTGCCGGTCAGGATCGCTCTTTCTCCGCTATTTGATCGTTCCCGTGGCGAGCGCGTGCTCGACCCCGCCCGCGACGTGGCGCGTCAGGACTTCGCCGGCCTTTGCCGCGTCCCTTTTCAGGGCGCATTCCAGAAGAAGCGCATGCTCCTGCTCCGCGATGTCCCCGCGATAGCTCAGGGCGATCATCTGGTAGCGAAGGTATTTGTCGAACACCGCCGCATGGGTGTCGATCAGCATCCTCGAACCGCAGGCGGAAATCAGCGCCTGATGGAACTGCCAGTCATACTGCTTCCACTCCTCCGTATGACTTCGGTCCCCCTCGGCCATCCGCGCCTCCATGCGCGCCAACCGATGGTGGGCGGCAACGACACGGCCCTCCCATTCCATGTCGCCCACGCGGAAGGATTGCTCCAGGGCGCGGCATTCCAGCAATTGCCGGAGTGCGGCGATCTCCTTGAGGTTCGCGATCGAGACGGGGGCGACCTCGAAGCCCCTCTGGCCTTCGGCGACGACGAGCCGCTCGGACGAAAGACGGTTCAGGATCTCCCGGAGCGTGCTGACGCTCGCACCGTAATCCGCTTTCAGCTGCTCGAGCTTCAGCTTCCTGCCGGGAGCGAGACGGCCGAACACGATGTCCGTCCGGATCCTGCGATAGGCATTCTCGCCGATTCCCTGAAGCTGCGGGGTCGTCACAACGGTGGTCATCGCAGGACCCCGCTGCTCAATGTGTCGTCCACACATCCGTTCACGTGCCGGGTGAGCACGTCGCAGGCCCGCTCGGCATTTCGGCTCAGGGCGCATTCGAGAAGGAGTCTATGCTCTGCGGCGGCGATCTCGCCGCGGAAGACGAGCGCCACCATCTGATAGCGGAGATACTGGTCGAAGACGCCCCCGTAGAGATCGAGGAGGGTCTGCGATCCGCAGGCCTCGATGAGCGATTGATGGAACTCCCGATCGTATCTCTTCCAGAGTTCCGTTCCGGCCGTTTCGCCCGCCAGCATCCGCCGTTCCATCACGGCGAGCTTGTGATGGGCGGCGACCACGCGGCTTTCCCATTCCAGGTCGCCGGCGGCGAAGGACAGAGGAAGCGCGTAGGTTTCGAGGAGGAGCCGCATCGCTGCGACATCCCGCAGTCCCGCAGGGGAAACCGGGGCAACCCGAAAGCCGCGCTGGTCCTCGGCGATCACCAGACCCTCCGAGGAGAGGCGACTCAGGATTTCCCGGACGGTGCTGACGCTGGCGCCGTAATCCTTCGCCAGTCGATCGAGACGGAGCCGGCTCGCAGGTTTGAGGCGGCCGAATACGATATCCGCCCGGATCCTGTCATAGGCCAGGTCCGCAATCGACGTTGCCAACAACTCGATCTTCATGCCGCCACGCTCGCGAACACCTCAGGTTCCCGCCTGTCACCCCATGGAACCCCGTCCTGGTGACATGATGATCGTCAAATTATCAGATGATTTTGAAAAAAGCTATTGATTTGACGATCATCAGAGAAGATAGTCCCGATAAGACGCATGAAAAACGCGCGCCACATTCAGGAGAGGAACACATGTCACAGAGGATCAATCGCCGCCTGCTCGTCGCGGCCGGCGCGGCCTTCCTGGCTTGGAGCATGAGCGGACCGGCCGCTGCCCAGACCACGCAGAACCTACGCTTCTCGGCCGTCTTCTCGGAGCAGGACATCCGGGCCGGGATGATGAAGCGCTTCGCGGAGGACATCAAAGCGCAGGGCTTCACCCTCCAGCCCTATTACGGCGGCACCCTGTTCAAGCAGGGCACCGAACTCGTCGCCATGCAGCGCGGCAACCTGGAGATGGGCAACATCGCCCCGCAGGACATCTCCAATCAGATCCCGGCCTGGTCCATCGTGACCTCCGCCTACCTGTTTCGGGATGCCGACCACCTGAAGAAGGTGTTCGCCAGCGATGTCGGCCAGCAGCTCAAGAAGATGGCATCCGACCAGCTGGGCATTCACATCCTGGGGCCGACTTATTTCGGCGCCCGTCACGTGGGCCTGAAGCCGAAGAAGAAGATCAACACCCCCGAGGATCTCGCCGGCATCAAGCTGCGCATGCCGGGCGGCGATGCCTGGCAGTTCCTGGGGCAGTCGATCGGCGCGAATCCCACGCCCATGGCCTATGCGGAGGTCTATACCGGTCTCCAGACCGGAGCCATCGACGGACAGGACAATCCGCTGCCGAATGTCGAGAACATGAAGTTCTACGAGGTGATGTCGCAGATCGCGCTGACATCGCACCTCGTCGGCTTCGACCTCCTGGCCGTTTCGAACAAAGTCTGGAACGCCATGTCCCCCGAGAAGCAGGCCGCGTTTCAGGCGGCCGCCGACAAGGCCATCGAGTGGAGCACGCAGGAGCACCGGAAAAAGGAAGCCGAGCTTGCGACCTTCTTCAAGGAGAAGGGCCTCGACGTTTACACGCCCGACCAGAAGGCCTTCCGCGAGTTCGCTCAGAAGAAGTACCTTTCCTCCGACTTGGCCAAGAGCTGGGAACCGGGGATGCTGGACAAGATCAACGCCATGTGACGCCCGTCGTCAGGGACCGTCGGAACGCCGCGTTCCGACGGCATCCCGTTGACGTTTCACCATTGTCCAAACAGCGGCCGGAAGCCTCAACAAGGGAACCTTCGTCATGCCCGCGCACCTTCGAGCCATCGGCCCCTGGCTGGCGCGTCGCGCCGAGAACGTGGCCTGCGCGATGCTGGCCGCGATGTTCCTGGCTTTCATTCTCCAAATCGTCTTCCGCTATGTCTTCGGACTGCCGATCGGATGGACGCACGAGGTGAGCGTCATCCTGTGGGTCTGGCTCGTTCTGTGGGGCGCGGCCTTCGTCATCACCGAGCGTGAAGAGATTCGCTTCGACATCATCTACGGAGCTGTTGGCCCGAGGCCCCGCCGGGTCATGTGCATCGTCACCGCCGTGGCATTGATCGCACTTTATGCCGTCTCGTTTCCGGCCGTCCTGGACTATGTCGCCTTCATGAAGGTCGAGAAGACCGCCTATCTGAAGATCCGGTTCGACCTCCTGTTCTCGATCTACATCCTTTTCGTGGTGGCCACGATCATCCGCTACATCTGGCTCGCGTGGCAGGCGATGCGCGGCGTCGCGCCGGATGAGTTCGATCCGACGAGAGCGAGTTCCGGCGTATGAACCTTGCAAGCCCCTTCTCGCTCGCGCTGGTCGCGATCACGATTCTCGCGTTCCTGGGACTGCCGATCGGCCATTCGATGATCGCCGGGTCGATCCTGTATCTGCTTCTCGCGGGTCAGGATATGGGGACGGCGGCCGAACAGCTTCTGAACGGCATGTATTCCAACTACGTCATCCTCTCTGTGCCGCTGTTCATCCTGGCCGCCGAATTCATGAACATCGGCAGCATGACCGACCGGCTCATGACGTTCTGCAACGCCCTGGTCGGACGCTTCCGGGGCGGACTGGCCCATGTCAACATCCTGCAGAGCATCATCTTCGCCGGCATGTCCGGTTCCGCCATCGCGGACGCTGCGGGCACCGGACGCATGATGCAGGTGATGATGACCCGCGGCGGCCGGTACACGCCAAGCTATGCCGCCGCCGTCACGGCCGTGTCCTCGGTGATCGGACCGATCATTCCCCCGTCCATTCCGATGGTGCTCTATGCGCTGGTCTCCGACGCCTCCATCGGCTTCCTCTTCCTGGGCGGCGTCGTTCCGGGTCTGCTGATGGCGGCCAGCCAGATGGCCATTGTGGCCATGACGGCCAAGCGCAGGAACTTTCCCGTCGAGAAGCCCGTCCCCTTGCGCAAGATCCCGAGGATCACCTGGGACGCCTTCCCGTCCCTGATGATGCCGGTGGTGCTGCTCGGCGGCATCTACAGCGGCGTCATGACGCCGACCGAAGCGGCGGCCGTCGCCGCCGCCTACGCGCTCGTCATCTCGGCCGGTCTCTATCGCAGCGTGAGCTGGAGCGATTTCTACAACGCGCTCGCGGTCAGCGCCCGGACCACGACCTCGATCGGCATGCTGATCGCGGGATCGCTCGTGTTCAACTATGTGGTCACGGTCGAGAACATCCCCGATGGCGTGAAGGCCCTTCTCTCCACCTGGGATCTTTCCCCGACCGGGTTCCTGATCCTGGTCAACCTCCTCCTGCTGGCGCTCGGCTGCGTGCTCGAGGGAACGGCGATCCTCCTCATCGTCGTTCCGGTCTTCATCCCGACCGCTCAGGCGCTCGGCATCGATCTGGTCCATTTCGGGGTCGTGGTCGTCGTCAACATCATGATCGGGCTGATCACGCCTCCCTATGGACTGCTGTTGTTCATCATGGCGAACATCTCCGGAGCGCCGCTGCGCGACATCGTCCGCGATACGCTCCCGTTCCTGGGCGCCATGCTTCTTGCCCTTGCGATCCTCACCTTCGTGCCCGAGACCGTCCTGTGGCTGCCGAGGCTGTTCGGATACCAGGGATAATCGCCCCATTTCGGAAGATCCATGCCGATGAACAAGCCGATCTACATTCTCAACGGACCCAACCTGAACCGGCTCGGAACACGCGAACCCGCCATATACGGGCGGACGACCCTGGCCGAGATCGAAGGTCTGTGCCGCGATGCCGCGCCGGAGCAGGATTTGATCTTCCGGCAGTCGAACCGCGAGTACGAGATCATCGACTGGGTTCACGAGGCCATCGATGATGGCAGCGGGATCATCATCAATCCCGCGGCGTTCACGTTCACGTCCATGGCGATCATGGATGCTCTCAAGATGTTCCCTGGTCCCATCATCGAGCTGCACATCTCGAACATTCACCGGCGCGAGCCGATCTATCACAGATCCTATGTGTCTCCGGTCGCGACAGCGGTCATCGCCGGGCTCGGCCCGCAAGGCTATCCGCTTGCTGTAAGCGCGCTGCTCGGCATGATCGCCGGAGCATCCGCGAATGAGCGACCCCGATGACGGGCGCGCCTTCCGAAGACGACCCGTCGTCTTGGCCTTCCGTTCTCGTCGGATTGGTGGGCGCCGGCATTCAGGCCTCCCGGACGCCCCGGCTTCATGAGCGCGAGGGAGCCCGTCAAGGGCTGCGCTATGTCTACAAGCTGATCGATCTGGAGGCATTGGGTCTCGGGACGAGCGCGCTTGCGGACATTCTCGCGGCGGCGGAGCGTCTCGGCTTCGCGGGCCTCAACATCACCCATCCCTGCAAGCAGGCCGTGCTCCCGCTTCTCGACGAGCTCTCGCCCGATGCGGCGGCTCTCGGGGCGGTGAACACCGTCGTGCTCAAGGGCGGCCGGCGCGTCGGATACAACACCGACTGGTCGGGATTTGCGGAGAGCTTCCAGCGCGAGCTATCCGATGTCGGCAGGAACCGCGTGGTTCAGTTCGGCGCGGGCGGTGCCGGTGCGGCCGTGGCGCATGCCCTGCTGACCCTCGGCGTTGGCGAGGTTGTTCTCATCGATACCCATGTGGAGCGCGCCCGGGATCTCGCAGCCGCCCTCAACAGGCGCTTCGGCGCGGATCGCGCCTGCGCGCGTGCAAGCCTCCCATCCGCTCTGGCGAGGGCCGACGGCGTGGTCAACACGACGCCGCTCGGAATGGCGAAATATCCCGGCATGGCCGTTTCTGCGGAGTTGCTGCGTCCCGACCTGTGGGTGGCGGATATCGTTTACTTCCCCCTGGAGACGGAACTGCTGCGCCAGGCGAGAGCACGGGGCTGCCGCACCATGTCCGGCGGCGGCATGGCGGTCTTCCAGGCTGTCGACGCCTTCCGCCTCTTCACGGGCAGGGAGCCGGACGCAGCCCGCATGCTCCGTCACTTCGGCGAGATGTGAGGCGCGCCCGCATCCCCGACGACCGTAGCTCAGCCGCGCAAGGCAATGCTGCGTTGGATGCCCCACTCCTCGATCGGGGTATGCTGCGAAGAGGAAACCATGCAAACGCGATCGAAATGCACGTTCATGCCCGCCATTCTGCCGTGGAGAACCGCCATGGCCTGAGACTTCTCGCTGCTCTCCGGAACGCCATAGGCGAGGGAAATGTGCGGCATGAAGGCTTCGACATCCCCCACCCCGAAGACAGCCACCGCCTTTTCCTTCATGGTCCTGAGAGGCGCGACGACGGGAAAGCGAGCATAGAACGAGCGGTAATAGAGCGGGCTCTCCTCAATCGTCTCGATGCCAGCCTCGAAGGACGCTGCGCCCTCTGCCACTTGCGTCAGGAGCGGCTCGAGCTCCTCGCAGGTTCTCGGCATGTCCTCGACCAGCGTTAGGTGAGGCTGGAAGACCGGACTGGCGAAACGTCTCGCCAAGTCTTGAACGATTTCCGAGAACATCTTCTCCTGCTCAAGGCGGGGCATTAGCCAAATGGAATGATACTCAGTCTTCATGGAGCTCCTCGTTAAAGGCTGCCTTTGAGCGATCGAACGCTTCCCCGGTACACCAGCGGCACCTCGAGCACCGACACGATGGGCGGGGCCTTGGGATCGGCCTGCCGCTGATCCAGGATCCTGATGGTCTCGGCAGCCAGCGCTTCCTCGTCCTGATGGAACGTGGTCAGACGATAGGCGCTCCACCGGGTTTGTGGGATCCCGTCGAAACCGATGATCGAGAGATCCTCAGGGATAGATAGATTGAGCACGTCGCGGGCATAATCCATGACCCCGAGAGCCATGAGATCGTTGACGCAGAAGACCGCCTCGACACAATCGCCTGATCCCAGGAGCAATGACGCGGCCGCTTGGCCACCATCGTAGTCGGTATAGGCGGCTCTCCGCACTTTGACCTCGAGGCCGTGCTTCCGGGCCGCTTCGACGAACGCCTCCTCTCGCTCGATCAGGTTGGGACTGCCGACCGCCGACGTCACGAAGCCGAGTTTCGTCAACCCGCGAGCAAGAAACACGTCGACGGCCATCCGGGCTGCGCCGGCATTGTCGATCCGCACGTGATCGGGACCGTCCTCCGTACGGCCCATCATGATGAGGGGCTGACCGTTGCGCTGGGCCAGGTCGACAAGGGACGAGGACGGCATACCGGACAGAACGATCGTCGCCTCCGCCCTGTAGCGCAGAAGCGTCGAATGGGCAGCCTTCACCTGATCCTCCCCGGGCCCCGTGGGGATGAGAACGGGAACGCTTCCCCGCTCCACCAGGCGTCGGGACAAGGCCGCGATCTGCAGTGTCCGGAAGGGACTGGCGGGGTCTGCGGCAACGAGACCGACCAGGCGGCTGCGGTTCGCGAGAAGCCCCCGTGCCAGATCGTTGACCTGATAGCCCAGCTCCGCCGCCGCCCGCATCACCTTCCTGCGGGTTTCTGGCGCAATGCTCGCGCCCGGGGTGAAGGCGCGGGAAACGGCCGAGCGTGAAACGCCCGCGCGCTCCGCCACCATGTGGGCGCTGATGAAGCGCGGCTCGATCTCGTCCGGTTCCGTGTCCGAATCCCGCATGGCCCGCTCAGTGTCCAACCTTGGAGAGCACGTCCGACCGGAGGAAGCGCTCGACGACGAACATGAAGGCGATCGAGGGGATCAGCAGGATCAAGGCCGTGATGGAGGCGATCTGGTAATTGCCGCCGGAGCCGGCGGTGTAGAGCAGAAGCGGCAGGGTCGAGACGTCGGGAGCCCCCACGAAATAGGTTCCCGTGAACTCGTCGAGGGATTCCAGGAACACGAAGATCGCGCTGGCCAGAAGCCCTGGCGCCGCGATCGGCAACGTGACGTCCCAGAACCCGCGCAGGGCGCTTGCGCCCATGGAGCGGGCAGCCTCCTCCAGCTCCCTGTCGATGGCCGAGAACGCTGCCGTCGCGATCCAGACCGCATAGACAAGTCCATGGGTCACGTGAACGAGAACCACGCCGAGAATCGTGCCGTTGAGATTGTACTCATAGAAGATGCGCGCGATGTTCACGTAGACCGGCAGGTTCGGAAAGGCTTGCGGGATGAGCAGGGCAAGCAGGATCAAGCCGCGGAACGGCAGGCGGAGCCGCGCGAGGGCATACCCCGCCGGAATGGCGAGCCCAAGCGACAGGACGACCGTGAGGATTGCGATGAAGATGCTCGTTCCCAGCGAAGACATCGCATTGCCGCGGGGCGAGAACACGTTGGCCCAGAAGGAAAACCCGTATTTCAGCGGCAGAACATGCGGGAAGTACCAGCGTTCCGTCACGGTCCAGAGGAGCAGATTGACCAGCGGGCCGAAGATGATGAAGGCCAGGATACCGAGCGCAATCCCCCGGGGAATCCATTTCCAGTCGAGGTAAGCGCTCATCGGCTATGCTCCCTCATGGTCTGGCGCAGATAAATCCACGCCACGGCGCTCGTCATCAGAAGCGAGATCAGCCCGAGCGCGTTGGCCACGCCGTAATCCCTGTAGGCATTGATGCGGAAAGCCATGTTGGCAGTGATCATGGTGGGAGACTGGGCATTGATCATGAGCGGAACCGACAGCACCGACATCATGGTCACGAAGCTGAGAATGAGACCGACCAGGAGCGTCGTGCGAACCTGGGGCAGCACGATCTCGACGAGGATCCGCAGGCGATTGGCGCCCAGGTTGCGCGCTGCCTCGATGGTGCTGCGGTCGATGGAGGCCATGGCTCCGGAGAGCAGCAGGGCGACGAACGGGGTCTGCTTCCACACGAAGGCGATGACGATGCCTCTCCAGTCGAGGAAGGACATGGCCGACAGGGGCGTCATCAGGCCGAGTTCGATGAAGATGTTGTTCATCAGTCCGTTCTTGGCCAGGAAGGTCCGCAGGATCTGACCGACGACGATGAACGGAATGAACAGGGGCCATCGATAAATCCATCGCAGGATCGCGACGGCGCGCGGATTGGAGCCGAGCGTCAGGTAGCCGCCGATCATGATGGAGAAAAGGGCGATCAGGGCCGAGGACAGCAGTACGATGGCCAGCGTGAACAGCATGTCGCCGCTGTACAGCTCGAAAGCCTTCGCGAAATTTCCGAGGCTGAGGGCTCCGCCGACATCGAATGCGCCCGTGACGGAGCTGATGAGCGGAACGATGAAAAGAAAAACGACGACTGCCAGCGCCGGAGCAACCAGCAGGAGGCCGATCGCCTGAACGGGCATGGCCCATCCTCCGCTCTCCGCGGCCGAGCCGGTGGCTTGCACCATGCCCGATGTATCGGCGGAGCGGGCCTGGGGAGGCGTTTCGCTTCCCCAGGCGTCACTGACCTTAGTTTCCAACTTGGCGCTCATAGGCTTCCAGGATCGCGCTGTTGTAGGGAGAGATCGGGAACGGCTTGCCGTACTTGGCCAGCTCCTCGGGCGAGATATCCGTGAAGAGCTTGGCCCAGGTCTCCTTGTCGAGATTCGCCTGAACATGCTGGGCATCGATGCCCGGATACCAGTTGAAGCGCTTGACGATTCCCTCGGCCTGCACCTTCGGGCTCGTGGCGAGGGCCACGAATTTCTCGGCGAGCTCCTTGTTCGCGCTCTTGGCCGGCACGACGTAGTGCATCGGCTGGCCGGGCATGCCGGGAGCGGGCAGAACGAGCTTCATCTCCGGCGGGAGCTGGCCGTTCGCCTTCCAGGAATAGAACATGTCGACCCAGACCGGACCGACGGCGATCTCGCCGCGGCTGAGCATGTCCAGCGTGCCGGCATTGCCCGGGGTGAGGGTGGCGTTGCGGGTGAATTCCTTGAGGGACGCAAAGGCCTTGTCCCAGTTCTTGGCCTCGTTCGGATCGAAGGGACCATTCATGAGCTTCTGCGCATCGCCTCCGCCATAGGCATAGATCCAGCCCATGACGAAGCTGACGCCGGAGGCTCCGCCCTTGATCCCGTTATAGCCGAACTGCTTCGGGTTCTTCTTGGCGAATTCCACGATCTCGTCGTAGGTTTTCGGCGGGTTGGGAACCAGTGCCGGGTTGTAGGCAAGGGCCGTCTGGCTGTTGAACATGGGCATGACATAGCCGTCCACGTTCGTGCCGAGGGCGATCTTGGCGTTCGCGCGCGTCACGAGGGAGCCCGTCGGGATCCTGCTGCGATAGGCTTCGAGGAACTTCTGCTCGACCATGGGTCCGACGAACTTCTCGTGCACCACGGCAACGTCGGCATCCCACTTCTCGACGCCCGCCTTGCCTTGGGCCTCGAAACGCTCGAGGATCTTCTGCGATCCGGCGTCGCCCGGCCCTGTGCCGACCACGCGAACCTTGGTGCCCGGGTTCTCCTTCTCGAAGAGCGGCCCCAGATACTCGTTCACATAGTCGACCATGTTCTTGTCGCCCGCCGTGAGAACGGTCAGCTCCGCAGCGGAGAGCGGCGTGCAGAGCATGCCGGCCGCCAGCATCGAAGCGATCAATTGAGTCTTCATGATTATGCTCCTTGGGCCACCAGGTGCCCACATGTCCTCTTCGCCGGCGGTTGAAATCCGCCGGTCTATTGTTTTGAGTACAGGAAGAGCGCCTCCTCCGGGATCCGAACCGAGACGCGCTTGCCGATCTCGAAACTGCGGGGAGAATCGACGATCACATGCGCCGAACCGACAGCGATCACGTGACGCCAGAGACCACCCGGATAACTCGTCTGCTCGACGGTGCCGGTCAATCGCAGAGCCCCCTCCTCCCGGAGGGACGGGATTGCGCTCTCGGCATCGCTCAGCTCGGCGGATTCCCCGCGGAACCGGGCATTGAGCGGGCCGGAAAGAGCCCGCCCCCGTGCGGAGACCACAGCGGCCGTGTTGAACGCCCCTGCGGCGATCTCGATCCGGTCGCCATGCAGCACCGCCGAAAGTTCGACGAGGTTCTCAGCCCCCATGAAGGCCGCCACGAAATCGGATGCCGGGCGGTTGTACACCTCCTCGGGAGTGCCGACCTGCGCGATTTCGCCATTGTTGAGAATGACGATGCGGTCGGCCATCACCATGGCTTCCTCGCGGTCGTGCGTGACATGCACGGCCGTGATCCCGAGGCGCCGCTGCAGCGCGCTGATTTCATGACGCACGGTCAAGCGTATCCGTGCATCGAGGTTGGACAACGGCTCGTCGAGCAGAAGGATGTCCGGCTGGATCGCCAGTGCCCGCCCGAGCGCCACGCGCTGCCGCTGTCCGCCGGAGAGGTTCGCGGGCTTGCGTGCGCCGAACGCGTCCAATCCCAGAAGCCTCTTGATCTCGGTAACCCGTGCATCGATCGCGACTTTCGGCATCTTCCGGAGCTTGAGCCCGTAGCCGATATTCTGGTCGACGGTCATATGCGGCCAGAGCGCATAGGATTGGAAGACAAGGGCCATTCCCCGCTTGTCGGGCGGCAATCGCGTTACGTCATGTCCATTGACGCGGATGGCCCCGGACGCCGGGGTGTTGAAGCCTGCAATGCTGCGCAAAAGAGTTGTCTTTCCGCAGCCTGACGAACCGAGGAGGGCCACGAACTCCCCCTTCTCGACAGCGAGATTCACTCCTTTGAGAACCTCGTTCTGCCCATAGAGAACACGGGCATTCACGACTTCAAGGAAGGCGCTCACGATTTTTCTCCTCCCCGGCCAGGCCACTTCGGACCCTTTTGCACAGGCGTGCAAAGATTATGATCCGTTCAACGAGCAGCACTCAAGGGGGTTTAGACTAAGGTCTGATACAGTTTTGTGACGACAGACCGGGCGAGGGCCGATCCGGACGGGACGATCCGCAGCAAACCTGTGCAATCCCCCGGTCACGACAGCAGCAAAGTCCTCAAGGCGCAGGCCCTCCTCGGGGCTTCAAAACACGAAGACGCTCAGGCTTAGCCGTGACGCACCGCGCGTCCGCTCAGACAATGCCTTTGCCCCTGCCCGCCGACGAGCGTCCGAACCGGCACCCAGGATCTTCGAAGGCGACAAACGCAACGTCAGCTTGCAGCTCCGGAAGCATCGGAGCGCACGCCAACGTTGTTACGCACCGGGGCGAGATGTTTGATCCTTCTGTCATTCGGCCGAGCCTCTGCAACTTTTGCCGGCCCCGCTTGTTGAAGAGCGGTCAAGTCGCAGCTCATCGGACTGCGCCGGGGCGCGATGCGCTGTCCAGCCACCACATGTGCGATGAAAGATCGTAGCGGCCGGACTTCTTTGGCTGCACGGGCACCGAGCCCGGGAGGATCGCAGAGTGGAAGTGGCGCACCCGCGCCCTAACTATTTTTGGGGTCGCATCACCACACCTCGTCGGAATTCCGGCGACCGTTCTTAGGTTCGTTCGAAGGGAGCACGGGCTCTTGGCGCAATATGAATTCAAGCCGCAGGTCTTGCACCATACAGCCCAACGTGCCCGTTATGGTGACTCGATCGAGAGGCCGTACGAGGATTCTGAGGATCGCTGGGACACCATCGAAGTCGAAACGCCAGACCGGGCGGAAGGCCGCCCGCTCGTGGTCGATCTCGACGGAACACTGATCGCATCGGACCTCCTGATCGAGACCGCGTTTTCCGAGCTGGGCCGGCGCCCGCACTCCCTCATCGGGATGCTGCGCGCCCTCGCGTCCGGCAAGGCGGCCCTCAAGCACCGGCTCGCGGAGCCGGTCGATTTCGATCCCCGCACGCTTCCCTACGATCCGGAGGTCCTTGCTCTCATCCGTTCGGCAAGGGCGCAGGGTCGGCCGGTTTATCTCGCCTCCGCCAGCCATGAGAAGCTCGTCAGCAAGGTCGCTAGCCACCTTGGCCTGTTCACGGGTTGGTTTGCCACCAACGAAACCACGAACCTCGCCGGCGAGAGGAAGGCGGCGCAGCTTGTCGAGGCTTTCGGCGAGGGAGGCTTCGACTATGTCGGCAACGATGCAGCGGATTTGCCGGTCTGGGAGAAAGCCGATCGTGTCTTTGCGATCCGGGCTCCGACCCGAGTCCGCAAGCAATTGTCCCTGAAGCGATCGGAGGTCGAGCATCTTTCCTGCTCTCGCCCTGATTGGCGGACCTGGGCCAGAATGCTCAGAGTTCATCAATATGCAAAGAATACCCTGATCTTCATTCCGCTTCTCGCCTCCCATCTCTTTACGGTCGAGGCCGTGGCGCAGGCGCTCCTGGCCTTCGTCGCCTTCTCCCTGTGCGCTTCCAGCATCTATATCCTCAACGATCTCGTCGATCTTCAAGACGATCGGCGACACCGCAGCAAATGCACCCGTCCCCTGGCCTGCGGCGCCATTCCATTGATGCACGGCGTCATCGCGATCCCGATCCTGTTCCTGGGCGCTGTCGCGATAGCGGCCACTCTCTCCTTTGGATTCCTAGGCGTTCTGCTGGGTTACTTCGCCTTGACGACGGCCTATTCCTTCGTCCTCAAGCGTATGATGATCGTCGATGTCATCACGCTCGCAGGGCTGTATTCGGTGCGGGTGATCGGCGGCGCCGTGGCGACAGGCATCATGGTGTCGGAATGGCTCCTGGCCTTCTGCATGATGATCTTCATGTCGCTTGCGCTGATCAAGCGCTATGTGGAGCTTGCTGCCCGTCGCGACGCCAACCTGCCCGACCCGACCAGCCGCGACTACAAGAACAGTGATCTCGAGATCGTTGCAGCGCTCGCGGCGGGAGCCGGCTTCAATGCGGTGACGATCTTCACCCTGTACATCTCCAGCGATGCCGTCAACGAGCTGTATACGCGCCCGCAGATCCTCTGGCTGGTCGGGCCGTTGCTGATGTATTGGATCGCGCGCGCGCTGATGCTGGCCAGCCGCCGTCTCATGGATGATGATCCGGTCGTGTTCGCGGTCAAGGACAAGGTCAGCCTGATGACGGTTGGCGCGACGGCTCTCCTCGTCCTCGCCGCCATATGATCATGTCGCGGAGGCGAGACTTGCGCGACCCGGGCCCTGTGCACCGTTCCGACTCGACGGCTCCGGCGATGTTCGTCCGGTATGTGGTGTTCGCGATCCTTGCGACTCTCGCCAACCTGCTCACCCAGGAGGCGAGCATCCGCCTCGTTCCGGGAACCCCCTTGAGCGTCTCGATTCTCCTGGGCACGGCCGCCGGCTTCATTCTCAAGTATGTGCTCGACAAGAAGTGGGTCTTCGAGGACAGCTATGCCGGCCACCGCCAGGAGCTGCAGAAGATCGGTCTTTACGGCGCCTTCAGCGTGTTGACCACGCTGGTTTTCTGGGGCTTCGAGATCGCCTTCTGGACGATTTGGCAGACCGATTTCGCCAAGTATACTGGGGCCGTGCTGGGCCTTGCGGTGGGGTATGCCGCCAAGTTCCTGCTCGATCGGAGTTTCGTGTTCAAGGAGCGGCAGGCATGACGGAGCTTTCCGGGTGGGGACGATACCCTCGGCATCCGTCAGATGTGCTTTCCCCTCCATCGCCCTCCGCAGTGCCGCCTCTCATGACCTCCCATACCGGTTTGGTCGCACGAGGGAACGGGCGCGCCTATGGCGATGCCGCCATCGGCGAGCAGGTGACGCTCGTCACCCGCCGGCTCGACCGGATCCGGGCATTCGATCCCTCGACGGGCCGGATCCGTGTGGAGGCGGGCCTGCTGCTCGCGGATCTCCTCGACGTGATGGTGCCGAAGGGTTTCTTCCCGCCCGTGGTGCCGGGCACGAAATTCGTCACCGTCGGCGGGATGATCGCGTCCGACGTGCATGGCAAGAACCACCACCGGGACGGTGGCTTCGGCGATCACGTGGAATCCTTGACCCTCGCGTCACCCGACGGCGGCATCGCCACCTGCTCATCGACGGAGAACGGCGATCTCTTCCGGGCGACGATCGGCGGCATGGGGCTGACCGGAACGATCCTCGAGGCGACCTTTCGCATGCGGCCCGTCGAGACCGGATGGATGCGCCAGCAGACGATCGTCGCGACCGATCTCGACAAGGCGCTCGATGCCTTGCGGGCGAGCGGCGAAGCCACCTATTCGGTGGCCTGGATCGACTGCCTGGCCAAGGGCCGGTCCCTCGGCCGCTCCCTGATTTTCGCAGCCGAGCACGCGACGCGCCGGGACCTGGAGGCACTGCAACCAGCAGCGGACGCCTTTCCCTCAGCGCGATCCGGGCGGCTCTCGGTTCCCCTGGATCTTCCCGCTTTCGCCCTGAACCGGCTTTCGGTGGGGGCCTTCAACGAGATGTATTTCCGGGCCGGAGCGATGAAGGCCGGATATCCCTTTCTCGTCCATTGGAACCCGTACTTCTTCCCGCTCGACGGCATCGGAGACTGGAACCGCATCTATGGCCGGCGCGGCTTCCTGCAGTACCAGTGCGTCATCCCGACGGCTCAGGCGGGCCCAGCCTTGAGCCGCATTCTGGAGCGGATCGCACAACGGGGTCTGGCCTCCTTCCTGGCGGTCCTCAAGCAGATGGGCCCCAGCCAGGGTGACCTGTCCTTCCCGATGGAAGGCTTCACCCTTGCGCTCGATCTCCCCGTCAGCGACGCCGCCTTCCCGTTGCTCGACGAGCTCGACAGGACAGTGGTCGAAGCGGGGGGGCGGCTCTATCTCGCCAAGGACGCGCGGCAATCACCCGCGACTTTCGAAGCCGGCTACTCCGGACTGCCCCGCTTCCGCGACCTGCGGCGGGCCATCGGAGCGACCGGCCGGATCTCCTCCCGCTTATCGGCACGGCTCGGCATCTGATGAACGCACCTCGAACTCTCCTTCTCGTCGGCGGCACGTCCGACATCGGACGCGCCACCGCGCTCTGCTATGCCCAGGCCGGCTGGCGCGTGCTGCTGGCCGCCCGCCGGGATGACGAAGCGCGGCGCAACGCCGACGACATCGCGGCCCGCACGGGTGCCGACGTGGCCGTTCTGCATCTCGACATTCTCGAAACCAGCGGTTTCGAAGCCCTCGTCGACGGGCTCCCGCAGCTTCCCGATACGGTGGTGTGCGTGGTCGGCGAACTGGGCGACCAGCAGCGTGGCCAGAAGGATCTCGCCCATGCAACGCAGATCCTGCGCACGAATTTCGAAGGCCCGGCGCTGCTGCTCGGCGTGTTCGCGGAACGCTTTGCCGCGCGCGGGTCGGGCACCCTGGTCGGCGTGAGCTCGGTGGCGGGCGACCGTGGGCGCGGCTCCAATTACCTGTACGGCGCCGCGAAGGCGGGCTTCACGGCGTTCCTGTCGGGCCTGCGAAACCGCCTCGCTCCGGCGGGCCTGCGTGTGGTCACGGTCAAGCCGGGCTTCGTGCGAACGCAAATGACCGCCGGCATGAAACTCCCTCCCGTCCTCACGGCGGAGGCCGAGGAGGTCGGGCGCGCCATCTTCACGGCGGCCGAGAAAGGCAGCAGCGACGTCGTTTATGTGCGCCCGGTCTGGCGGCCCGTGATGATGATCATCGGCTCCATTCCCGAGCGCATCTTCAAACGCCTTCGCCTCTAGCATTCGGGAGAGCAGCCGATGAGAGCCTTGTCGGATCGCCGCATCCCCGTTCGGGCTTTCCTCCTCGTGGTGGCGGCAACCTGCGCAATCCTTCTCGCCTTTCCGGGCCAGACCGTCACGACGCGCTATCTGAACGACCTGCTCCTCATTCTCGACGGAGCCTATCGCATCACGGCCGGTCAGATTCCGGGCCATGACTTCCACACGCCGCTCGGCCCGCTGACCTATCTTCTTCCGGCCGCGGGATACGTTCTGTCGGGTAGCCTGGGCGGCGCCATGCCGGTCACGATGGCACTCGTCACGCTTGCTCTGTCGATACCGATGCTTCACGTCCTCGGCTCGCGGCTGCATGCGATCATCGCCATTCTCTTCGGTGCATTTCTGCTTCTGATTCTCGCCGTGCCCATCAATCTGGGCGAGGGCATCACGGCTCTGTCATTCGCGAAGTTCTACAATCGGATCGGATGGGCGGCGCTTGGCATCCTGCTTATCATGTACCTGCGCCCGCGGCAGTCGCGCGTGAAGCAGGATCTTGCGGATGCTTTCTGCGCCACGGCCCTGACGCTGGTGATGCTCTACACCAAGGCGACCTACGGCATCGTCGCCCTCGCATTCCTCATGTTCATGCTGACGGATCGACAGCAGAGACGCTGGGTCCTTTATGCTCTCGGGCTGATCGTCTTCGCCTCCTTGGCGGTCGAGTTGCTCTGGCAATCGTCCCTGTCCTACCTCAACGATCTCCGTCTGGCTCACGACGTCGGAGGGAGCCTGCGCGGCTCATGGGGACAGATCGCGGATCACATCCTGGTGAACCTGACCGACTATGTGCTCCTCGCATTGTTCGCCGGCCTGTCGCTCAAGCGGACCCGCTCTCCTCGCGAAGGGCTCTTTTATCTCTTCTGCGCCGTCGCGGGATTTCTCATCATCAATCAGAACTTTCAGGCCTGGGGAATCATCGCTCTGCATGCCGCAGCCGCAGTGGCGGCCGAAACCATCCTGCGGCGAGAGGAGGAAGCCGCGCCGGGATCCGGGAGCAATGCATGGTCCACCGCAGCCGGCGCCCGGCTGCTCTTCCTGGCTCTTGTTCTGCCGACCATCGTGCATTGCTCGGCCGCGTTGGGATTGCACATGATCTCGGCGAGCACGCGGGCCGGCCAATCTCTCGACCTGCCCCATCTCGACCGCATCCGCCTTGCCAACCTGTGGACATGGGGTGACTACGATGCCGCCAACCTGTATCTCACCACCTTGCGTGGGGGCGTGGCGACTCTCTCGGAGATGGGTCTGGGAAGCCGCAAAGTCCTCGTCCTTGACAGGAGCAACCCCTTCCCCATGCTCCTCGGAGCGGCTCCTCCCGAAGGCGACATGCCTTGGCTGCAATGGGGGCGGACGCTCGACGCATCGACCTTCGTTCCCGCCGAGACCCTGCTGGCGGATGCCGAGGTCGTCATGGTGCCCAAGCCTCCCGCGGATAACTCCGCTGCAAGATCGGAAAGCGAGGGTCTGATCACGCTCTACGGCTCATACATCGCCGATCGTTATGAAGGCGTGCGTGAGACGGATGACTGGACGATCCACCGCCGCCGTCCGGGAATTCAGCCGAAGATCGGCATGAACTCCGCGGATCCCTCATGAGCGCGCACGCGGATGGAATGCGGTTGTCCGCGGGAATCATTCTGGCTGGCGCCACTCTCTTTGCATGCCTGTTGGCGGGCCCGGGCCTGACGATCACGACGTCCTATGTGAACGACCTTTTCATTTTCCTGGACGGCGCCCACCGGATCGCCTGGGGGCAGGTTCCGAACCGGGACTTTCATACCGCCCTGGGTCCGCTCTCCTTCTACATTCCCGCACTCGGCTACTGGATATCCGGCACCATGGGCGGAGCCATGCCGTACGGCATGGCCCTGATCACGCTGTTCCTGGCCCTACCCATCGCCCATGTGATCGGCTCGCGCCTGCAACCGGTCATCGCCATTCCTTACGGGCTCTTCCTGATTCTTGTCCTGGCCGTTCCCACGAATTTCGGCGAGAGCGTCACGGAGCTGTCCTTCGCCATGTTCTACAATCGGATCGGATGGGCGGCTCTCGGTGCCCTTCTGGTCATGTACCTGCGGCCGGTGCGGCCGATGCAAGGGCAGAACTCCCTCGATGCCCTTTGCGCGACGGTGCTGATCGTGGTGATGCTCTATACGAAGATCACCTATGGTCTCGTGGCGCTCGCCTTCCTGGTCTTTCTCCTGCTCGACTCACGGCAGCGCCGCTGGGCGGCAACCGCTCTTGGCTCGATCCTGATCGGCGGCCTCGTCATCGAGGCTTTCTGGCAATCCACGGCGGCCTATTTCGATGATCTCTTTCTGACAGGCCGAGTGAGTGGGTCGCGCGGAATCGCTGATCTCGCGTCCGCCTTCCTCCGGCACCTGGCCGACTATTCTCTTCTGGCCATTCTCGCGATTCTGGTGCTCTGGCGAACCCGCAGCCTGCGGGATCTCGTGTTCTTCGGGTTCTGCACTCTCCCGGGTCTCATGATCCAGAGCCAGAACTCGCAGCCGTGGGGCATTCTGACGATCCATGCCGGCGCTGCTGTCGCGGCACAGATGCTCCTGCGGTTCCCGGCATCTCCGGCCGACAGCAGCGGGACACAGCCGTCGCTCGGCTCGGGATCCCCTCTCCTGCTCATGGCGCTGATCCTGCCGACGCTTCTCCACTGCTTCCTGGCCCTGGGATTCCACACCGCCCTGGCTCTGTCGCGGGCCGGCCAAGCCTTCGATCTACCCCGGTTCGGAGAGATACGGCTCATCTCACCATGGCTGGGCGATGAAAAGACCATGATGCACACCTATCTTTCGACCATCGAGGATGGTGCCCGTGCCCTGACGAGCCTGCCGCAGAGCCCTGCGAAAGTGTCCGTGCTGGACTTTTCGAATCCCTTCTCGGCAGGTCTTGATCTTCCGCCCCCACGCGGCGACAGCGCATGGCTCCACTGGGGGCGCAACATCGACGAGACCCATTTCACCCCTCCGGGAAAACTGTTTGCCGACGTGGAGGTGCTGATGCTTCCCAAATGGGGTATCAACAACATCCCGCTGAGAACCTTGTATCAGTCCTATATCGATGCGGCCTTCGAGTTGATTCAGGAGAGCGACGGCTGGACCGTCTATCGTCGCAAGAACCAGGAAGTTGCCGCCAAGGCTCCGCCTCCAGGGAACACGGATCCCCATTCATGGTTGAGGCTGGGGGATGGATCTCGACCATGACATTTTGGACGCAACGCCCAGCAGCACCTGTCGCGCTGCCCGTCATCATCGTGGCCGCAATCTGCGCCCTCGTGCTCGCCTGGCCCGGCCAGACGGTGACGACCAAGTACGTCAATGATCTCTTCATCTTCCTCGATGGAATCCACCGGATCAACACGGGCCAGGTTCCCAATCGGGACTTTCACACCGCCCTAGGCCCGCTCGTGTATTATGCCCCTGCCCTGGGATACTGGCTGTCCGGCACGTTCGGCGGTGCGATGCCGGTCGGAATGGCGGTGATCGTTGCCGCATTGGCACTCCCGGCAGCGCATATCCTCAGCTCGCGCCTGCGGCCGGCGATCGCCTTGCCTCTCGGCGTCTATCTCATCCTTGTGGCCGCCGTGCCCATCAATCTGGGCGAGAGCGTCAGCGCCCTGTCATTTGCGATGTTCTACAACCGCATCGGGTGGGCCGGGCTCGGCCTTCTGCTGGTGATGCATCTGCGCCCGGAGGGGTTCGGCCGGCTCCAGCATGGGCTCGACGCGGCATGTGCCACCTTCCTGGTGATCCTAATGCTCTACATCAAGATCAGTTACGGGATCGTCGGTATCGGCTTTCTGATCCTCTTGCTCCTCGACTCCCGCCAGCGCCTCTGGTCCTTGACCGCTCTCGGCCTCGTCGCCATCGGCGGCCTCGTCGTCGAACTCTTCTGGGGTGGCACGAAGGCCCATATCGCCGATCTCCTTCTCGCCGGCGAGGTCAGCGGCAGCCTGAAACCTATCGATCAGATCGCGCAGGTCCTCTTCGGAAATCTTCCCGATTTCACGATTTTCGTCGCCTTCGCGGGCTTGGCTCTCTGGCGCACCAGGAGCGCCCGGGACCTTCTGTTCTTCGGCTTTTGCGGGGGATCGGGCTTTCTGCTGATCATGCAGAACTTCCAGACGTCAGGCATCGTCACCCTTGTGGCGGGGGCGGCCGTAGCGGTCGAACGCCTGGCCCGCAGCGATCGGCCGGCCTCCGAAGGGCACCGCCGCTCCCTCACCGCCGGCGCACAGCTTCTGCTCTTCGCCTTCGTGCTGCCGGGAAGCCTCCAGCACGCGGCAGCCCTTGGACTGCATGCAGGATTGGCGAGCCTGGATCGCGGACAAGCCGCCCCCCTGCCGAATTTCGAAGAGGTCAAGCTCGTCCGGCTCTGGAACGATGGGGATTATCCTGCGTTCGCCCGCTATTTCGACAGCATTGCCGATGGCGCGCGTGCTCTGTCGGGCCTGGAACAGGAAACGGACCGCGTGCTCGTTCTGGACTTCGTCAGCCCCTTCTCCGCAGGTCTCGGCATCGAAGCTCCAACCGGAGACAGCACCTGGCATCATTGGGGCCGCACGGTCAACGAACACAGCTTCCTTCCGGCAAAGACATTGTTTCGCGATGTGCGGATCGTCATGGAGCCCAAATGGCCCGTGGACGGCTCGACGACCGAGGGCCTCAAGGCGATCTATGCTGAATACATCGGCGACAAATTCGAACTGGTCGGAGAGACGGCTGACTGGAAGATCTATGGGCTCCGCGAAGCTCCAGCCGAGACGGTCAGTCGCTCGCATGGCTCGGACCCCGACGATCGGGAAGATGACATTCTCCCGAGCGGCGGCTGACGTTTCCTTCAGGAGGCTCCCCGGACATCACCCAGCCCCGATAGGGCAACACTGACAGACGATGTCTCGTTTCGCCGACGTATCTCCATGGCGGCAAGGAGGGCGAGGCAAAGCACCATGGCCCACCCGTAGACGGAGCCGAAGGTGAGCTGGTTCCAGGCTGGCTTCGTGAACTGGTCGATGATCATGGGAACCGGCACGATGAGCAGCAAGGTGACGATGCGCATGGCAGGCTTATGCCAGTGGCTCAGGAAAACCGGCAGGAGAAACAGGGTGTAGTGAACCCAGCCCAGCGGCGAAGCGAGAAGCGACGCAACCAGTCCAAGGGCGCTTACCGCCATGGCATTCGGCCGACGCCAGAACGCCCATGCCGCAAGCCCCCCAAGGAGCGCAAGACTCGCGATCACCCCGATGAGCGGCATGCCGGCGCGAGCCGCGAAACCTGCCAGAGAGGTATTGGTAAGGAAGAACGCCCGCTCCTTGTCCGACGCAATCAGCTCGAACCACTGCCGATAGACCTCGAATCCGTAAACCAACAGAGGAATGGCGCTGACAAGGGCAGCGGTGGCCAGCGCGGCGAGCGCCGGCCGCCAGGAGCCCGCGAGCAACAGCAGGACGGGCCACACCAGGAAATTGGGCTTCATCGAGACCAGCAGTCCGATCATGATTCCGGCTGCCCAAACCTGCCCGCGCTCGAGAAGAAGCCATCCTGCGATGGCCACGAAGGCGAGCGGCAGGTAGATCTGGCCCAGAAACAGGGTGTCCCAGAACCCGGCGAGGGCGAAGGTCCAGAGGGCCATGATCGGAGCCTGCGGACTCCAGAAACGCCAAACGAGGAGAAGAACCGCCGCGCTATAGAACGCGATCGAGATCCAGCGCCATGTCTCGAAGGCTGCGCGCGGCTCCGGCCCGTCGAAGAGCTGAAACAGAAGCGCCGAGATGGGCGGGTTGAGATTGGGATTCCAGGATTCGAAGCCTGGCAGTTCGACATGCAGAGTGAGCGGATAGATCCCGTAAGGGTTCAACCCTTCAGCCGCAGCCCGGCCCGAGGCAACAAAGGAGCCGAAATCCCACAGGCCGTCATCATGGGCGATGCGAGGGAACTCTGCCGAAATTGCAAGAAAGGACAGAACCAACACGATAAGATTGATGAGCCAGCGCGTCGATGCCGCCATCCGCAATATTCCAATCAAAAGAAGCTTGAGGTTACGCAGGATAGAACTAGGGCGTTGCTCATGCGGGCACAGCCCCCTCACGAAGCCTGGCCCGTAGGGAACTTGGAACCGTCGAGTCTGTAATGAGGTTTACGCATGAGCCAAGCCATTCCGCTTGGCTTGTGGTGAAAAAAAGGTTCAGTCCGTCGATGGCAAACAATCCGGCAGCTCAGCAGGGTCCAGCCCGACCTCCCTCAGCGATTGCAACAATGGCCGCCGTCGTGGTCGGCTGGGCTCTGGTCAGACTGGTCGCCGGAGGAGAGCGCGGTCCCGCGCCCCCTGGAGCGCGCGCACCGGCGCGGCGCACCGGTCAGGCCTCATCGGAAAAGGATACCGGCTTCACCGAGAAGCAACATGCCGATCCCCGCGCAGCCGCGGGCGAACGAGGTCGCGGACGCGAAGCCGACACTCCGACGGACATTCCGGCCAAGGGCTGGAAGGATATTCTCTGGCGAACTTATGAGGAATTCGGCAAGGACCGGGTCACATCGGTGGCGGCCGGCGTCACGTACTATGCTCTGCTTGCCGTTTTCCCGGCTATTGCCGCGCTTGTGTCCATCTACGGCCTCTTTGCGGATCCCGCCACGATTCAGGATCATCTCAATGCCATGTCCGGCGTCCTTCCGGGGGGTGCGCTCGAGATCATCGGAGAACAGGTACAGCGCATCGCCTCGAAGGGGGGCGGCGCACTCGGCTTCGGCTTCATCTTCGGCCTCGCGGTGTCGCTTTGGAGCGCCAATGCCGGGATAAAAGCGGTTTTCGATGCTCTCAACATCGTCAACGACGAGGAGGAAAAGCGCAGCTTCATCCGCCTGAACCTGACCTCCCTCACCTTCACCTTGGGCGCCATTCTGTTCATCCTCGTCGCCCTGGGCGGCATCGTGGTCCTGCCGATCGTTCTCAACTTCATCGGCATTGGTCAAGGCATGGAATGGCTGATTTCACTTGTGCGCTGGCCCATTCTGCTCGCCGGCGTCATCTTCGGCCTGTCGCTGATCTATCGGTTTGGACCAAGCCGTGACAAGGCGGAGTGGAAATGGGTGACGCCGGGCGGAATCGTGGCCGCCGTGCTGTGGGTTGCCGCGTCGATGCTCTTCTCGTGGTATGTCTCCAACTTCGGCAACTACAACGAAACCTACGGGTCCCTGGGCGCGGTCATCGGCTTCATGACCTGGATATGGCTGTCGAGCATCATCGTTCTGCTGGGCGCCGAGATCAATGCCGAGATGGAACATCAGACGGTCAAGGATACCACGGAAGGGGCGCAGCAACCTCTGGGCACACGTGGGGCCAAGATGGCCGACACGGTTGGCGTCGCCAAGGCCTGAGCCACACACACAACAGGAAAGGGCGCCGGGTGATCCCGGCGCCCTTGGTCTGACGGGAAAGAAGAATCGTTTTAGGACTGCCTTGCCGCAACGGCACCGTGGAGCATGGTCGGAGCACGAGGAGCCTTGCTGGCATCAGAGCGCTCGTCGGAAAACCAGGCGATGGTCGCCCTCAGCCCGACATCCAGCGATGTCCTCGGCGACCAGCCGAGAATTTGCTTGGCGAGCGTGATGTCCGGACGGCGCCGTCGCGGATCGTCGACCGGCAGCGGCCGCGAGACCACACGGGAGGCGGATCCGGTCATCGCCAGCACCTTCTGCGCCAGGTCGCCGACGGTAAGCTCGTTCGGGTTGCCGAGGTTCACGGCGCCCGGAAATGCGCCCTCGTAGGCCATGAGCCTCATGAAGCCGTCGACGAGATCGGAGACGTAGCAGAACGAACGTGTCTGACTACCATCGCCGTAGACCGTAATGTCATCGCCCGCCAGCGCTTGGCAGATCACGTTGGAGACCACACGCCCGTCGTCGGCGCGCATGCGGGGGCCGTACGTGTTGAAGATCCGCGCGACGCGCACATCCGCGCGGCCGGCGCGATCGAAATCGAAGGTCAGCGTTTCCGCAGCCCGCTTGCCTTCGTCGTAGCAGGCCCGAGGTCCGGTCGGATTCACGTTTCCCCAATAGCTTTCCTTCTGCGGATGCACCTCCGGATCGCCGTAGATTTCGCTTGTTGAAGCCAGGAAGAAGCGCGCTCCCGTGGCCTCGGCAAAGGTCAGGAGATTATGGGTGCCGACGACGCTGGTCAGCATCGTGTGCTCGGGGTCGGCTTGATAATGAGGTGGCGATGCCGCGCAGGCGAGATTGAAGATCTCGTCGAACTTCACCTTCTTGGAGCGCAGGCGCGCCGGAAGCGGCTTGATGATGTCGCTGTCGACCAGGTCGAAGCGGGGTTCGCGTTCCAAATGCCGGAGATTCTGCTTTCGGCCTGTCTGGAAGTTGTCGAGAGCCACCACATGCGCGCCTTCACTCAACAATGCATCGCACAGATGCGATCCGAGGAAGCCGGCTCCACCCGCGACAAGGACGAGCTTGCTCTTGCCATTCTTCATGAAGACCATCTCCGTATGGGACCAACAACAACGATCCCGAGGAACATACCTTTACCGGTCCAACGTCGAAGCTTGGCATTGGTTCAATGCCGGCTTCAGAATCTATTCAGCCCCCCTCAGGCGCCAACTTCCATTGCAAGACGATGTTCCTGTTTCCGGCGCTCCATGGCTTCCAACAGGTCCCGCTCCATGGAAGCGGCCCGGTGGGCGGCGGTGTGCTCGGACAGGATGCGCTTGCGGGATGCCTGTCCCATCCCGTCTCGCCGAGCCTCGTCCCAGCCTTGCAAAACGTGGATCACATCGTCGGCACGCTCGGCGAGCACAATCTCCCGGTCGGGCTCCAGAAGCGTGCCGATGCCGTCCCATTTGTCGGAGATGATGGGCGTTCCGCAGGCCGCGGCTTCGAACAGGCGAACACTCGGACTGTAGCCGGCGCGGATCATGTCCGCCCGGGTGACATTCAGGGTGAAGCGGCTCGCCGCATAGAAAGCCGGGTGCTCACGGGGCGGAACGTGATCGATGCGCTCCACATTGTCAGGCCACACAATATCCGATGGATATTGCGGTCCTGCCACGACGAAGCGCAGGTGCGACGCACGACGTGCGGGCTCGATGAGAAGCCGCTCGAGGGTCGGCTGACGGTCCGGGCTGTAGGTTCCGAGATAGCTCAGGTCCCAGCGTTTCTCCCGGTCCAGCACGGGATAAAGCTCGGGATCGACCGAGCAATAGAGTGCCCGCGCCGCAGGCGAGCCGTATCGATTCATGAGACAGTCGAGCGTCGGGCCTCCCGTAAAGGAAAAATAGACGTCGTAGTGCGGGATCAGCTGCGGCGAGAGATATTCGTGATCTCCTCTCTCGAGCTTCGCGAGGGTCACCGGCGTATCGATGTCGTAGAAGGCCGCGACGCCACCCGCTGCCTCCTGCACCCAGCGCCCGACGGCAACGCCTTCCGGTACATAGGATCCCACGATCACGGAATCGGCAGCCGCGATCACATCCTTGTACCGTTCGAGATCCTCAAGGCCGGTGTAGAATTCCAGCCGGCAGAAATCGGGATTGGTCAGATCCCGATGCGCGGCATACCAGGGCACATCGCGCTCCAGGAACAGCACATCGTGTCCCCGCGCAGCAAAGGCCTTCAGCAGGGCACGAAACGTCGTGGCATGGCCGTTGCCCCAGGAGGAGGATAGACTTAAGCCGAGAACGACAACGCGCAACCCGCTCACGCCACGCTCCTCTCGCGTTTCCGGGATGCCGCCTCGCGGAGGATCACATCCACTTCGGCTCCTCTGCGGGCATAGGTATGTTCCGCCATGATGCGCCGACGCGCGGCATCGCCGATGGCCTTCGCACGCTCGGGGTTCAGAACCTCCACATGATCGGCCACATCCTTGCCGTCGCGAGCCACGAGAACCTCCTCGCCTTCCTTCAGGAAGAGCTCAAGGCCGATCCAGGCATCGGTGATGAGGCATGCCCCCGCGCCGGCCGCCTCGAACACGCGCGTTGCCGGTGAGTAGCCGGTCGTCGCCATGGAATCCCGCGCAATGTTGAGCACTGCGAGCGGGCTCGTGTTGAAGGCGTTGTGATCGCGCGTATAGACATGCCCGATATGGCGCACGTTCGAGGGCATGCCTTTCGTTTCCCAGCCGTTTCCGCCGATCAGGAAGCTCCGGTTCGGCAGGCGTGCGGCCGGTTCAAGGAAGAATTGCTCCACGCGCGCTTCGCGATCCGGCAGGCGGTTCCCGAGGAAGGAGAGGTCCGCCCTGAAGCGTTCGTCGGCGGGAACCGGATGATGTGTCGAAGGATCGAGGGCATTGTAGATCGGAATGCAACGGCGCGCCCCGAATCCCTCATAGGCTTCGATCACCGGCGGACCTCCGCCATAGGTGAGTACGAAATCGAGAACCGGTAGCGTGCGGCGCAGCGGATGATCAGTGCTGTCACGCAGTTCCGCGAGTGTCGCCGGCGCATCCACATCCCAGAAGATCCTGATCGCATCGGGCCGGGACGCGGCCATGACTCCTTCCAGCAATTCGTTGTCGAACACGCCGACACCCGAGGCCTTCACCACCACGTCGGCCCTCGCCGCCTCTGCCACGACGGCACGCATGGCCTCCTCGGTGGCGGGATAGACTTTGACCTCGGCCCATTCCGGCGGCTCGATATCGCGGTGCTTCTGGCGATCGAATGCATCAGGCTCATAGAACGTGATGCTGTAGCCGCGCCGAGAGAGCTCGCTCAGCATGCCCCTGTAATAGGTCGCCGCTCCGTTCCAGTAAGAGGAGAGAAGGCTTGAGCCGTAAAAGGCAATCTTCATGCGGTCATCTCCATCGGCGCTTCGGCGCCGTCGTTCTTCAAGATTGCGAGCAACTGGTCGACACGATGCGCGCAGGAATGCCGGTTGCGGATGGCCGCCAAGCCATTTTCCACCAATGAGCGGCGCAAATCGAGGTCGTTGACGATCGCCGTGAGATGACGCTCCATCTCGCTTTCATCGCGTGCCACCAGGTAATCCGTGCCGGGCCTGAAGAGGCCTTCCGAGTCGCTCCAAGGAGCGGACACCAGCGGGATCCCGCAGGCGAGCGCCTCGAAGACGCGGATCGTTGGAATGCCCGGGAGCATGTCCACGTAGAAGCGGCGGGGCACATGCACGGTCGCCAGGTGCCGCGCGAAAACGTCCGGAGCCCGGGCGTTCGGCAGCCATCCACGGTATGTCACGCCATAGCGTGCCAGGGTCTCTAGCGCATGCTCCGGATAACGCACGCCGTAGATCTCAAGTGGGAGTCCAACGGTTCGAGCCGGACGGAAGAGATAGGTTTCAAGCTCGGCGCTGCGCTCGTCGTCGCCCCAGTTCCCGATCCACACGAGGCCGCTGCGCTCGACCTCCTCGACCGGCGGCCGGAAGAGCCGCGTATCGGCCGCCTCATGCCAGACATGCACGCGGTCGCCCCAGCCCCAGCGGCGGTAGACCTCGGCCAGCGTCTCGCCGAATGCGAGGACGCCGTCGTATCCGCTGAGGTCGAATTGACGAATGGCGTTCGGGTCGCTGACCGCACGATGGTGCGTGTCGTGAAAAAGAAGCGTGAAACGCGCACCCTCATGCCGCAACCGTCCGACAGCGGCGACCAGCGCGGGATCGTTCCATTCGTGAACGATCACCACATCGGCATCCGTCACCAGCCCGGACGGATCGGCGTCAGCCTCGAAGACAACCGAGGACAGTTCGGGATAATGGCGGTGATAGGCCTCAAGCCCAGCCTCGCCGTGGTCTTTCAAGAGATTGTCGAGGCTCCAGGCACCCTGGGGCTCGTAGACCACGACCTCATGCCCGCGATGGACGAGTTCCCGCAAGACCCCCCTCAGGAAATGCGCGTTACCGTGGTTCCAGCAGGACGCGAGGGAATGCGTGAAATAGGCAAATTTCATGCGGCGGCCCCTTTGAGGGAGATGGAATTGAACTTCGACGGAAGCAGAGACCGATAGGCAGACAGGAGACCCATGCTCATGGATTCCAGGCTGTAGGTCGAAGCGCGGAGCTTCGCGGCCTCTCCCATGGCCCAGCGCGCATCTTCATCCTCCGCAAGACGGTCGATGGCTCGTGCAAGGCCCGCATCGTCGTCCGGGGCCACGAACAGGGCCGCGTCTCCCCACAGCTCGCGAAGGGTTGGGATATCGGACAGGACCAATGCACAGCCGGCCTGCGCCGCCTCGAGAACCGCGAGCCCGAAAGGCTCGTATTTCGCAGCCGAGACGAAGATCGGCCGCGCACTCAGATAACCAGCAACCTCATCATCGCTCAGGCGTCCCAGCGGGGCCGCATGATGGGCGGCGATCCGCGCGCCGTTGGGCCCGTCGAGCGGGCCTGCAGCCAAGACAGGAACGGGCAGGCGAGCCGCGGCCCGATCGATGGCGGCGAAATTCTTGCCCTCATCCCACAGACGTCCAGCCGTGAAGGCGAAGAGTTCGCGGTTTTCCGGGTCTCTCACCTGGGTCACCCGCCGCCCGTTCCGAACGACGGCTGGCGGTATGGGAAGATCATAGACGCGAGCCGTCGCGCCGGCGAAGGCGGCCGTCGGCGCCAAAAGCCTGTCCGCCTTGTGGTAGCCCTTGCGCACGAGTTCCGTACGCCAAACGAATTCCTGCGGAAGAGAACCGCCGCGCACGGCCTCCCACCACGTGGCGACACAGGAATGGCAGACCACCACGACCGGGCAGGGAAACTTTGCATCCGCCAAGAGCGCCGGGCTATTGAGATGCACGATGTCCGGCCGGATGTCGCTTGCGAGGCGCAGGACGGCGCGCGTGGCTTGCCTCATCTCGGCAGGTCCGTCCGCCGTCCAGTCAAGGGGGAGACCGGTCTCGATCACCTCGATGCCGGCATGCCTCGCCTGGCTCATCTGGTCCTCGGAGGGTGCCGGGCCGAGCACGGCGAGAACCGTCTCGATGCCGTGCGCACGCATCCCCTCAGCCACGTCCAGAGCGTATTGCCAAACTCCGCCCACAGCGTCGGCCGTCATCAGAACACGAAGAGGGGCTGCGGCCTGTTTCAATGCAGACATGTGTTTTCCAGCTCCTTCACAGCGAGCGGGTTCGGCGAAAGCGCTGCGCGTCGGCGATCGATCCGCTCCTCACGACAAGGCCGCTGCTTCGCGAAGCCGCGGACTTTGGCGAACGGCACCGGAAAGGCCCCTCTCCTCCTGCAGCCAGTGAGCCAGAGCAGCGACGCCCCTGCGCCATGGCGTCGGAGACTTCAACCCGAGCTCGCGTGAGATCTGACGGGTGTCGGACACGTAGTAGCGCTGATCTCCCGCGCGCCATTCGGAGTAAACCGTGTCGACGGGGCGCCCGATCACATCCTCGATGTGAACGAGAAGCTGCCGCAGGCTGATCGCGTTCGATGGTCCGCCGCCCAGATTGAATGCACGTCCTTGAACAGCTTCGATCCGCTTCCAGGCGCCTGCATAAGCATCCACCGCATCGGAAATGTCGAGGATGTCGCGCACCTGGCAGCCATCGCCATAGATGGTGATCGGCTGACCTTCGAGCGCACGGATCAGGAAATGAGCAACCCAGCCCTGATCCTCCGTTCCCATCTGACGCTGTCCGTAGATGCAGCTCATCCGCAGGACGCAGGTGGGAATGCCGTAGGACCGCGCATAGTCGAGGACGTACTGGTCAGCGGCTCCCTTCGAGCAACCATATGGCGTGTGGAAGTCGAGGGGACGCGCTTCGCCGATCCCATTGTCGCGAATGGAGGGATCGCGCGGCACATAGGCATCGTTCGTCATGTCGAGTTCCACGTCCGCAAGGTCGCCATAGACCTTGTTCGTGGACGCGAAGACGAGGGGAACGGGGGCGCCGCGCTTGCGCAAAGCATCGAGCACGTTCAGGGTGCCGCGGATGTTGATCTCGAAGTCCTCGCGCGGGTCGGCGAGGCTCGTCGTCACCGCAACCTGCGCGGCCATGTGAAAGACAGCCTGAGCATCGGAGGCTGCATCGGCGATTGCCGCCTCGTCGCGGATATCGGCAATGGCGGCGGAGATCTTCGAGGGATGGCGTTTCTTCAGCCATTCAAGGTTCCGGTCGACGCCAGGGCGTGCCAATGCATCATAAACCAGAACGTCATGACCTTCGCTGGCGAACCGATCCGCCAGATTGGAGCCGATGAAACCCGCACCGCCTGTCACCAGGATGGGCCGACGGCGAAGAATGGCGGGTGCGCCAGTCTTTGAATCCGCTTCTGTCATGCGACAAGGCCTCGCGCTTCGAGTTCCTTGCGGGCTTCCTGGACGAGGTCTTTGGCCTCCTGATGGGCCACCCATTCGGCAAGCTCCGCCAGCCCTTCCGAGAAGTCCTTCTGCGGCTTGTAGCCAAGCTCGTGCTGGATCTTCGAAATATCCGCAATGCAATGCCGAATGTCGCCGATGCGCGCCTTGCCGGCGATTTCGGGAGCAATCGGGCGGTTCATGGCCTTCGCCAGAAGCTCCGCCACCTCCGAGACCGTGCGGTCGACGCCACTGCCGACATTGAAGACGCCACCGGGCGCCTTCTCATGCTCCAGAGCGAGGACGAAGGCCTGCGCGACATCCTCGACATGGACGAAATCGCGGCGTTGCTGGCCATCCTCGAAGATCATCGGCGGCTGCCCATTGTGGAGCCGCGAGGCGAAGATGGCGAGAACACCGGTATAGGGATTGGACAAGGCCTGACCCGGACCATAGGCGTTCCAAAGCCGCAGGGCCACGCCCTTCATGCCATAGGCGGGGCAGAGGGTGAGCGTCAGGCGCTCCTGCACATATTTCGACAGCGCGTAAACCGATGCGAGCGCCGGCTTCTTCCACTCCGGCGTCGGAACCGGAAGGAGCGGGCGACCCTGCGCATCCAGGGGATCCCAGGGATCGTTCTCGCTCGTGCGGGGAACGCGCACGACATCCTCCATGACGCGCCCGTCGGCGTCACGGTAGAGACCTTCGCCGTAGATGCTCATGGACGAAGCGACGACCACCCGCTCCACCGGATTGTCGATGAGCTGCTGGAACAGCACCGCAGTGCCGTAGTCATTGACGGAGACATAGCGGTCCACCGCATACATGCTCTGCCCGACGCCAACTTCCGCGGCGAGGTGGACGACCTTCGTGACCCCCTTCAGGGCCTTCAGGACCGCCGTCTCGTCGCGTACGTCGCCGACAACGACCTCCACATCCCGATCGAGACCGTCGGCCTGTGTCTTATCGCCGTGAACCTGCTCGATCAGGCTGTCGAGCACACGGACGCGATGTCCGCGCTCCAGGCACGCACGCGCAACATACCGGCCGATGAAGCCAGCGCCGCCAGTAATGAGGATGGTATCCGTCACGAGAGGTCTCCGGATCAGTTGGTGGTCACCATGCCACGATCGAGACAAGAGAATCCGCCTCCTCCGGCTGGAGAAGCGACGCGGGACATGCGCATTTTCCAGGCGGATACGGGGCGTCAGGGCAAGGCACGACCCGTGGCGGCCGCCCTATTCCTCCCTCTCAAAGCTTGGCATTTCACCGAACAAACGCTCCATCATCATCATTGTTCCTTGGACTTGAACTCGAGCGTTCGGCCCTAGCTCTAGCTTAGGCACTCTTCCATGAAGACAAGAGTCTCAGTCCGGAATCCTCCAGGGAACAACAAACACTTTAGCTGCGTTGACGGCCAAGCTTCGGGAGACTCGCCCGGGCCTGATGCCTGCATTCTGTATCGGAAGCCCGGCGCTCGGCGCCAGGGAAGGCCCCATCAGGGAGATCTGTCATGAGTTCACGAAAGGTCCGCGTCGGAATCGTCGGCGTCGGCAACTGCGCCTCATCCTTCGTACAGGGCCTTTCCTATTATCGGGGCGCGAAGAGCAACGAGCCGATCCCGGGCCTGATGAACGCCGAGCTCGGCGGCTACCACATCAGCGACGTCGAGATTTCCGCAGCCTTCGACGTGAACGCCTCGAAAGTCGGCCGTGACGTCTCCGAGGCAATCTTCGCACAGCCCAACAACACGCAGCGCTTCTCCGCCGTCCCCCCGAGCGGCATCATCGTCAATCGCGGCAGGACCCTCGACGGCTTGGGCAAGTATCTGCGTGACGAGATCGAGGAATCGCCGGAGGACGAGGCAGACGTCGCAGAAGTCCTGCGCCAGTCCAAGACGGACGTGCTCGTGTCCTATCTTCCGGTCGGATCCCAGAAGGCGACCGAATGGTATGCCGAGCAGGCCCTGGAGGCAGGCTGCGCCTTCGTGAACTGCATTCCCGTCTTCATCGCGTCCAACCCTGAATGGCGGCGGCGCTTCGAGGAGCGCGGCCTTCCCATCGTCGGCGACGACATCAAGAGCCAGGTCGGCGCCACCATCGTTCATCGCGTCCTGGCCAATCTGTTCCGTGAGCGAGGCGTGCGTCTCGACAGGACATACCAGCTCAATTTCGGCGGCAACACCGATTTCCAGAACATGCTCGAGCGCGAGCGGCTGGAATCCAAGAAAATCTCCAAGACCCAGGCCGTGACGAGCCAGCTCGACATCCCTCTTCCGGCCGAGGATGTGCATGTGGGGCCGAGCGACCACGTGCCATGGCTCACGGACCGCAAGTGGGCCTATATCCGCATGGAGGGAACCTCCTTCGGCGGCGTTCCGCTGAACGTGGAACTGAAGCTCGAGGTCTGGGACTCGCCCAACTCCGCCGGTATCGTCATCGATGCGGTGCGTTGTGCCAAGCTCGCCATGGACCGCAAGATCGGCGGAGCCCTGACGGGACCCTCGAGCTACTTCATGAAGTCGCCGCCGCAGCAATTCACCGACAATGAGGCCCGCGAGAGAACGCTCCGCTTCATCGCAGGTGATGACGAAGACGCGTGAGGAGGCGTCGGCCGTGAGCACCACCTTCTTCCTCGTGCGCCATGCGGCCCATGACCGGGTCGGCACGGTACTGTGCGGGCGCATGCCGGGCGTCCGGCTCGGCGAGCTAGGTCGGGCGCAGGCCCGTGTCCTGGCGCAACGATTCGAGAGCGAGAACGTGGTCAGCATCCACACCTCTCCGCTTGAGAGGGCCGTCGAGACGGCCTCGCCGATCGCGGCCAGTCTCGGCAGGGTCGCCGAACCCTCCGACGACATCATCGAGATCGATTTCGGCGCATGGTCGGGGAAAACCTTCGACATGCTGTCCGACGATGAGCGGTGGCGCGCCTGGAACAGCAGCCGCAGCACCAGCCGTCCGCCCGGCGGCGAGACAATGCTGGAGGCGCAGGCACGCATCATCCACGGCATGGAGCGGCTGCGAAGCCTCCATGCCGAAGGCTCCGTCATTCTGGTCAGCCACAGCGACGTGATCAAGGCTGCCCTGCTCTATCACCTCGGCATGCCGATCGATTCCTATGGACGGCTTGAAATTTCACCCGCTTCCATCAGCACGCTCGTGGTCGGCGATTGGGGCTCCAAGGTTCTTCGGATCAACGAGGTGATCGCCGCATGAAGCTGGTCGTATTCGGTCTCACCATCTCGTCGTCCTGGGGCAATGGCCATGCCACCCTCTGGCGCGGCCTGTGCCGCGCTCTCGCCCGTCACGGGCACAGGGTCGTCTTCTTCGAAAAGGACGCTCCCTATTACGCCGCCAACAGGGATGTCTTCGAAATTCCAAACGGGGACCTCGTCCTGTACGAAACCTGGGATTCCATCGCAGCGCGCGCGAAGGCGGAGCTGGCCGACGCCGATGCGGCCATGGTGACATCCTATTGCCCGGACGGATTGCAGGCGACGGACCTGGTGCTCGACACATCGGGGATCGTTCGCACGTTCTACGATCTCGATACTCCCGTCACCCTGTCGAAGCTCCAGGCCAGGGAGGCGCTCAGCTATATCGGTCAGCGCGGGCTGCAGGAGTTCGATCTCGTTCTCAGCTACACGGGTGGCGGTGCCCTCACAAGGCTTCAATCGGAACTTGGCGCGCAACGCGTGGTGCCACTTTACGGGCATGTCGATCCGCAAGTTCACCACCCTGTGGCGCCTGTGGCGCATTACGCCTCCGATCTCTCATACCTCGGGACTTACGCCGCCGATCGGCAGGCCACTCTCCAGCGGCTCTTCATCGATCCGTCCGGGCTTCGTCCCAAGCGGCGCTTCCTGATCGGAGGCGCGCAATACCCGGACGACTTCCCATGGCAGTCGAACATCCATTTTGTTCGGCATCTGCCGCCGCCAGAGCACCCGGCCTTCTTCTCGTCCTCGCGGCTCACCCTCAACGTGACGCGCCAGGCCATGGCGGACATGGGCTGGTGCCCGTCTGGGCGCCTCTTCGAGGCATCGGCGTGCGGCGTGCCCATCCTGTCGGACGATTGGGAGGGTCTCGACAGTTTCTTCGATCCTGGCAGCGAAATTCTCATTGCAAGAACGACCGAGGATGCCGTCGCGGCGCTCGACCTGTCCGATGCCGAATTGAACCGCATCGCCCGGGCCAGCCGGGAACGAACACTGGCCGAGCACACATCCGAGCATCGCGCGAGAGAGCTCGAATCCCTCCTTGCAGGCGCGAGTTCAACACCATGTCGGCCGGGGCATTCCAGCATCATGATGGAGGCGTGAACCATGTGGGGAATCATACCCGCAGCCGGGCTCGGCAGCCGCATCCAGCCATTGGCTTTCTCAAAGGAACTCCTGCCTGTCGGAAGTCGCCTCGACAACGGTGTCGAGCGGCCATGCGCGGTGAGCGAATACCTCGTGGAGCGCATGATCCATGGGGGCGCGGACAAGATCTGCTTCGTCATCTCCCCGGGCAAGTCGGACATCATGGAATATTATGGAGCAAGCTATGGCAGCGCCTCCATAGCCTATGTCGTTCAGCCACAGGCCCGTGGATTGTGCGACGCGATCTTCCAGGCGGCTCCGCTCATCCCATCCGACGAAAGCGTGATCGTCGGACTGCCGGACACGGTGTGGTTCCCCGAGAAGGCTTTGGCGGAGCTTCCCGAAGGCCAGCTTTCGTTCCTTCTCTTTCCCGTCGACAATCCGCAGGTCTTCGACGCTGTCGTTCTCGACGAAGCCATGCAGGTCCAGGAAATCCAGGTGAAGCGGGAGGATGCCTCATCGCAGTGGATCTGGGGCGCCTTCAAGATGCCCGGACACATCCTGGAAGCCTTGCGGCAGCTCTGGCTCTCGCGGGATCGCCAGGACGAATACTTCGGCACTCTCGTCAATGCCTATCTGGCGCAAGGCGGCCAGGCTGTCGGCGTCAAGGCCGGAGAGGCCTATGTCGACGTTGGAACGCTTCACGGCTATCGATCGGCCATCGGCCTCCTGAGCGAAGCCGCCGAGCACGACACGATCACCGGCGCACGCGTCGCCCTTGGCTGGCCCGCAGGGCGCCTGCCCCGCGGGCTCCACGACTTGAGCAGGGAGTAACTTTCCGATGAATGCCATGGACCCTATGTCTCCCGACGAAATCAGAAGAAAGGCCGAAGCTCTCGGACCCTGGTTCCACAACATGGAAATCAGGGAGGGCGTGTGGACGGCCCCCGATCACTTCCTCGGAAATTACCCGGCCATCAAGTGGAAGAGTTTCTCCGCTGCGATCCCGCAGGATCTCACCGGCAAGAGCGTGCTCGACATCGGCTGCAATGGCGGCTTCTACTCGATCGAGATGAAGAAGCGCGGCGCTGAACGCGTGCTCGGGGTCGATTTCGACGATGCCTATCTCGCACAGGCCCGCTTCGCGGCCGAGGTGATGGGTTACGACATCGAGTTTCGCAAGCTCTCCGTCTACGACCTCGGCCAGCTCGGCGAGACGTTCGACGTCGTGATCTTCATGGGCGTTCTTTATCATCTGCGTCACCCGCTCCTCGCTCTCGACCTGATCCACCAGCATGTAGCCAAGGACATGCTGGTGTTCCAATCCATGCAGCGCGGCTCGAGCGAGACGATGCCGGTCGAGGAGAACTATACCTTCTGGCAGACCGATCATTTCGATGATCCGCGCTACCCGAAGATGCACTTCATCGAGCATCGCTACGCGGATGATCCGACAAATTGGTGGGCGCCGAATGCGGCCTGCGTGGAAGCCATGCTCCGCAGCGCCGGCTTCGAGATCGTCGAGCATCCGGAATCCGAAGTCTACATTTGCCGCCGTGTCGACGCCCCGCCTGGCGCGGGAGCGGTCTATCCGGCCCAGGGGAGAACCGCATGATTGAAGCTGCAATGATCTGGAACGAGCCCAACAACAAATCCCATTGGGACCCGGAAATCGATCCGGATTGGCGGCTCTTCTCGGAAATGGCGATCGCCGCCGGGCGGGCCATCAAAGAGGTCAATCCCACTTTGCCGCGGGTTCTCGGAGGCATCTCGCCCATCGACCCCGGCTTCATCCGAAACCTGAAGGAACGCGGCGTGCTCGACCACATCGACGTGGTCGCGGTCCATGGTTTCCCGCTCGACTGGAACCTGTGGCAGATCCATGAGTGGCCTGCGAAGGTCGACGAGATCCGTGCGGTCACCGACAAGCCGATCTGGGTTACGGAGGTGGGCATCTCGACCTTCGGCGCGGAGGAGGTGCAGGCCTGGGGCCTGAACCGCACGGCGGAACTGCTCATCGGGCACGTTCCGAAGATCCATTGGTACAGTCTCTACGATCTGCCCCGAGCGTGGGAAGCCACCACCCGCCACCGGGAAGCGGAAGGCTCGTCCTACTACAGGCACTTCTACATGGGCCTTTTGCGGGAGGACGGAACGCCGAAACCCGCCCTCAAGGAATATGAGAAATACGCCGCCGAGATGGGTCTTTGCCAGTGGTTCCACTTCGAGGACCACCGCCTCGACGATGCGGTTGCCTGGATGAAGCGTCTCGGCGTGAAGTATCTGCGCACAGGTCTTTCCTGGGCGGACAGCTTCCGCCCCAACGCACTCGATTGGTTCGACCGCCAGATGGAAGCGCTCGCGGATTTCGACGTCACGGTCACCTTCTGCTTCACGCCGGAACATCGCGGGATTGCCCCGCACCACACCAGCCCACCGCAGGTGAACGAGGAATTCGCCGAATTCTGCGCCAGCATGATTCGCCGCTATGCGCCCCATGACAGCGCAAGCCCGAACGAGAAGAAGGTGCTGGAGATCCTGTGACGATTCTTCATCTCTGAGGCCAATCGCAACGGGAATGCGGGCCAAGGAAAAGGCGGCTGAACAATCAGCCGCCTTTGTTCGTGAGGACCTCCTCGATCCTGGGTCACCTGCCGTAGATGCGATCCAGCACGCGGGCGACCGTCACGAGTTCGTCGGCGGCGGGATCGAACCGCTCTCCGGCCGCCAGACGGGACGCCCAATCGGCGGCGGCGCGCCCGCCCCATTCGTCGGGTGGCGTGGTGAGCGTTTCCCGTGACGTGCCCCGATACTGCTCGGCCGTGAAATCATAGAACGAGCCGCTCACATTGCGCAGCGATACGCCACCTTGCGTTCCGTAGAAGGTCGCAGAGATGACGGCGTCGCAGCCCGCCTGAAGTTTCCACGAACAGGCGAGCTGAACGACCGCGCCGGTGTCGAGCTCCACGGTCGCGACCGCGTAATCCTCCACCTGAGCAGCGCTGTCCTGGAGCGGCTTGCCGGCCGCGAAGAGCTTTCCGGAAACCGAACCGATTCCGGGATTGTCGAGCACCCACAAGGCGAGATCGACCAGGTGAACGCCGAGGTCCATGACGCATCCACCGCCCGAAAGCACGGGATCGTAGAACCAGGGCTTGTCCGGTCCATAAGCGTTGTGGAACACGAGGTCGACCGCATAGATGTGGCCCAGTTCACCGGAAGCCACGATCTCGCGGATGCGGCGCATGCCTTGCGTGAACCGATAGGAAAGGTCGACGCACAGCAGCCGGTCGGCCCGCCGGGCCGCGTCCACGACGGCCTTCACCTCCGCGACGTTGCGTCCAAGAGGCTTCTGGCAGAATACGGCGGTGCCGCGTTCGAGGGCATGGATCGATTGCTCCGCATGCATCGCGCTGGGCGTAGCGATCACCACGCCATCCACGCCAAGATCCAGGATGTCGTCCAGGGTCGACACGAGCGTCGCCCCTGGCGCGAGCTTTCCTGCCTCCGCGGCCATCTCCGGCGACGGGTCGGCAATGGCCGCCACGTCGACCGCCTCCGTTCCGAGGATCGCCCGCATGCGGTGCCGGCCGATCCAGCCCACGCCAAGAAATCCGAGGCGCGGGCGAGCCGGAACGGTCTTCGTGGACGTCTTGATCAGAGCCTGCCGTGTCATTGGAACGTCACCAGAGCCTTGAGGAAGCCGTCCGGCCGATCACGGGTGGCGTCGAGCGCTTCGTCGAGACGGTCCAGCGGGTAGGTATGGGTATAGAGCGAACGCGGATCGAGCCGCCCTAACGCGATGGCATCGATGGCCTCGCGGATGCCCTGCATATAGAGCTTGGGATCACGCTCGTGAGCATTGATCACGTCGATCCCGCGCCAATTCCAGAGCCACATATTGACCTGCCGCGGTCCGTCCTGATGATAACCGGCGACGATCAGCTTGCCACGCTCGCGGGTGAGCTCGCCGGCAAGATCGAGAGGCCATTGCTTCCCGACGGCCTCGATCACGCGATCGCAGAAGATGCCGCCCGTCAGATCCTTCACCGTCTCGATGATGGCGTGGTGATCCTCCATCGGGATCACTTCGGCAGCGCCCATCCGCCGGGCGAGGTCGAGTGAGAAGGGGCGCCGTGAGATGGCGATCACCCGTGCTCCGGCATCGGTTGCGAGCTTGGTGAGGATCGCGCCCAGAAAGCCGATCCCGATGACGGCGATCGTCTGCCCGGCCTGAATATCGCTGCGGCGAAAGATGTTCATGGCACAGCCGAGAGGCTCGCCGGGAAACGGCTGCCCCGCAAGAGCGTCGGGCAGGCGAGCCACGGAATCCACGTCGGCAATGTCGTATTCCGCATAGGACTTGTATGTGAGAGCCGCGACCCGGTCGCCGACCACCAGTCCTTCCACGCCTTCGCCGACGGCGTCCACGACACCCCAGGCCTCATGCCCGAGGGAGCCTGGCTCTGTAGGGAACTGCATCCAGTCCGGCCCGGCCCAGGGCGTCAGATTGGACGCGCACACGCCGCATCCTTCGAGACGAAGACGCACCTGCCTCGCGCCAGGCGCAGGAAGCCCGATCTCCTTGATTTCGATCTGCCCCGGACCGGTGAGAACGGCTGCTCGCATCCTGGCTGCCGGCTCGCTCGACAGACCGCCTGCGGCGTCCGTGCCAGCTTCCGCGGAAGCGGCAAATGCGTCGTTGTCCAATAGCTTATCGTTCAACAAGTCTTCATCTCCACCTCTGTTCCCGAGCAATTAGGGACAGGGTGAGAGACTTCAAGGCTTGGCTGTTGTCTCCTGCACGTGCGCGACATAGCGCATGCGTGCCGCGCTGTCGGGCGCCAATCCCTCGGCGTCGCACCAGCGGGCGAACCGGGAAGGCTCGATCAGGATCCGCTCGATGTCGAGACCCGCCTGCTTCCCGACGTTCTCGTTGTTTTCTGCGGCCGCAAGCCATTGCTCATAGGTCGGGGCGAGGTTATGGCGGTCGGCCATCATGCTGCGGATGTCCGGGTAATCCTCGCGATTGTACCACGGCAGTCCGATCTTTCGTTTTGGCTCCGGCACCAGGTTCTTCCACACGTCAAGGGGCACCGAACCCTCGCAGCCTTTAGCGCGCGAGGGCTCGATGCAGTCTCGGATCGTCAACTGAAAAGGTAGAGCACCGCCGGAACCGTGGCCAGGATGCCGGCCGACGTGAACAATGCCAGACGATGATCGGGATTGGCCAGGCGGCGCACCTTGCGGGCTGTGACGCTTGCCTCCATGCTCCAGCCATTCATGCAGGAGCAAAGGAGCCGATGGGCCGAGCGTTCGGAGAGATCGAAATACTCCATGGCGTCGCCCAATCTGTCGCCCTTCAGGCCGTCCGCGCGGAGAATGGGGTCTTCGAAAGCAACCGTGATGGGAGATTCGTCGGATCTCAGCTCAGGCCTTTTCTCTTCAGGCGTGAACTCGATCTCGCCGAGCGAGCGCAGCCGCCGCTTCGGCTGGCGCTCCAGGAGTTCCGCCCAGCGCTCAAGGCGCTCGCGCCGGGACAGGAAACCTTGCTTGAACTCATGTACCTCAGCAACGCCACGCAGTGTCTCTACAGGCTTGTGTTCCATCGGTATTCTCCGCAATGGGAGCCGGCCCTGAAGCCAAGGCCTAGCCCTGGAGAAGAGAGCTTGAAATGAGTCATAGGCTTTTTTACGTCAATGGCGATCAAAAGAGCGTCTCATGAGGATGAGCGACATGCTCCTGGAAGATAGCTCCGGTCGCGGCCTCTACCTCCTTGAGAACGACGTCATAGCCCCAGAGATTGGCGATCATCTGCAGAACGCGCTGCGCATCGTCCTTGTGCAGAAGGGTGCGATTGAGAACGTGGTGATGAAGGATGAGGCGCCGATCGCCGGCGAGGTCCACATCCACGACCTGGATGTCGGGATCGGTCCACCCGACATCGTATTGGCGCGACAGCGAGCGGCGCAGGCGACGGTAGCCGCGCTCGTCGTGAATGGCTTCGATGACGAGCTCCGGATGATCGGGGTCGTCCACAAGGTGGAACAAACGCCATTGCCGCATCAGGTGCGGACTTAAGTATTGCGAGATGAAGCTCTCGTCCCGGTAGTTCGCCCACACATTGCGAAGCACCCCCATAGCATCGTCGCAGCCTGCGATGTCCGGGAACCAATCACGATCCTCGGCGGTCGGGCGCGTGCAGATGCGCTCGATGTCCTGCATCATCCCAAATCCCAGAGCGTAAGGGTTGATGCCGCCGTAATGAGGATCGTCGTATTCCGGTTGGCGGGTGACGTTGGTATGTGATTGCAGGAACTCGAAGAAGGCGCCGTCGCTGATTTGCCCCGTTTCGTGGAGCCGGGTCATGATGCGGTAGTGGCAATAGGTGGCGCACCCCTCGTTCATGACCTTCGTCTGACGCTGCGGATAAAAGTACTGCGCGATCTGACGGACGATGCGCAGGATTTCGCGCTGCCAAGGCTGGAGGCGGGGCGCTGATTTTTCCAGGAAGTACAGGATATTCTCCTGAGGCAGCTCCAAGAGCGCACGCCGGCGCTCGTCGCTTAGGGCAACCTTCGGGGCGCCGCCCTTCGAAGGAACTGTGCGCCACAAGTCGTTGAAGGTCTGCTCCCGGTGGATCTGCCGCTCCCGCTCACGGCGCTCCTCCGAGCGCAGATCCGGACGCTTCTTGCGCGGATACCGGTGAACCCCGTGCGACATGAGCGCATGGGCAGCATCGAGCACCTTCTCCACCGCGTTCTGTCCGTGGCGCTCCTCACACCGGGCGATGTAGCTCTTGGCGAATTGCAGGTAGTCGAGGATGCCGTCCGCGTCCGTCCATTCCTTGAAGAGGTAATTATTCTTGAAGAAATGGTTGTGCCCGAAGGCAGCATGAGCGATCACCAGGGTCTGCATCGTCGCCGTGTTCTCCTCCATGATATAGGAGATGCACGGGTTCGAGTTGATGACGATCTCATAGGCCAAGCCCATGAGTCCCTGCCGGTACCCTGCCTCATGCGTCGCGAAACGCTTGCCGAAGGACCAGTGCTTGTAGAACAGCGGCATGCCGATCGACGCATAGGCATCGAGCATCTGTTCGGCCGTGATCACTTCGATCTGATTGGGATAAACATCGAGCCCCAGCTCATCGATCGCGATCTGTTGGATGGCGTCGTAGACGCGCTGGATGGCACCGAAATCCCAATCGGCGCCATGGAACAGCAGAGTGTCTTTCTCGATCAGGCTCATGGCGCCCGTGCCTCGGCATCGCGACGCCGGAACAGCTCGCGGAAGACAGGATAGATCTCGCGGCGGTGGTTGACCTTGCGCATGGCGATATTCAGGCCGTCGTCCTGGAGCGACTCGTAGGTTTGCCACAGGGCCGTCTTGTGATTGATGAAGCCAGCCTGCATGCGGTCATGGTCGCTTCCGACCTCAAGATAGGCATAGTACTGGCAGGCGGGCAGAATCACATCCCTCAGCAGGGCGGCACTGGTTGCGCCGTCGTTGGGCGAGTTGTCGCCGTCCGAAGCCTGGGCGGCGTAGATGTTCCAGTTCTCCGGCGGATAGCGTTCGGTCACGATCCGCTGCATCTCGCGCAAGGCTGAAGAGACGACGGTGCCGCCTGTCTCGGGACTGTGAAAGAACGTGTCCTCGTCCACCTCCTTCGCTTCATGGGTGTGCCGGATGAAGACGATCTCCACATGTTTGTAGCGCCGGGTCAGGAAGATGTAGAGCAGCATGTAGAACCGCTTGGCCAGATCCTTCATGTGCTCGGTCATGGAACCGGACACGTCCATGAGGCAGAACATGACGGCCTGGGCCACAGGCCGCGAGACCGGCTCGAACCGGCGATATCGGAGATCGACCGGATCGATGTAAGGAAAGCGCCGCGCCCGCAGGTTCAGTTTCTCCAACTCCTGGCGCAGCTCCAGAATCCTCTCGCTCTCCCCCTCCTGTTCGAGGAGCGCAATCTCCTCCTTGAGCTTGGCAATCTCGCTCGGTTTCGGCCGCCGCATGGCGATGCGCCGGGAAAGAGCGTTACGCATGGAGCGCAGCAGCGCGAGGTTGACGGGTGACCCGGTCACGGAATAGCCCGCACGCCGCATGCCTTGAACCTCGACGGTTGCCAGACGACGCTTGGCGAGATCGGGAAGCTCCAGATCCTCGAGGAAGAGGTCCAGGAACTCCTCGCGGCTCAAGGCGAAGCGAAAGTCGTCCTCTCCCTCCCCACTGTTGCCGGCGGAGGAGCCCCCACCGCCTCCGCCCGGAGGACGATCGATGGTATCGCCTTCCACAAAGCGCTTGTTGCCCGGGAGGATGTGGTCGTTGATGCCGCCCTCGCCCGAGCGCCGGAAACTGGGCTCGCGCACCCCATCGGCCGGAATCGAGACCTCTCCGCCTCTTTCCAGATCGGTGATGTCGCGGTCGCCGGCCGTCTGGCGCACGGCTCGCTGGATTTGCGCCTTGGCGCGACGGAGAAAGCGTTGGCGATTGGCAAGACTCTTGCCGCCGGGATTGAGGCGTCTGTCGATGATGTACATAGGAACGCCTGCTCTGCCTCCGCTTTCTGTCAGCCCGCCTGCTTCACACGCATGTACCATTCCACCAAGCGTCTCACCTGCCGCTCGGTATAGCCACGCTCCATCATGCGCTGCACGAACTCGCCGTGCTTCTTCTCGGTTTCGCTGTCCTTCTTCGATCCGAAGCTGATGACCGGCAGAAGCTCCTCGACCTGCGAGAACATGCGCCGCTCGATGACGTCACGGATCTTTTCGTAGCTCGTCCAGGAAGGATTGCGCCCGTTGTTGCCAGCCCGCGCCCGCAGCGAGAACTTCACCACCTCGTTGCGGAAATCCTTCGGGTTGGCGATTCCTGCCGGCTTTTCGATCTTGGTGAGCTCCTGGTTCAGGAGTTCACGGTTGAGAAGCTGGCCGGTATCCGGATCCTTGAAGTCCTGATCCTCGATCCAGGCATCCGCATAGGCAACATAGCGGTCGAAGAGATTCTGGCCGTAATCATGGTAGGATTCCAGGTAGGCCTTCTGAATCTCGTGGCCGATGAAGTCGGCATAGCGCGGGGCGAGCTCGCCTTTGATGAATTCGAGATAGCGCCTTTCCACATCCTGCGGCAGCTGCTCGCGACGGAGCGATTGCTCGAGAACGTACATGAGATGGACCGGATCGGCCGCCACCTCGATGGTATCGTGGTTGAAGGTCGCCGCCAGAACTTTGAAGGCGAAGCGGGTGGAGATCCCGTCCATGCCCTCGTCGACGCCGGCCGCATCCTTGTACTCCTGAAGGCTGCGCGCGCGCGGGTCGACCTCGCGCAAGCTCTCGCCGTCATAGACCCGCATCTTGGAATAGAAGTTCGAGTTCTCGTGAGGCCGCAGCCGCGACAGAACCGAAAATCGGGCGAGCATTTGCAGCGTGGCAGGAGCACACGGGGCCTCCGCCAGCTCGGAGCTCCGGATCAATTTTTCATAGATCTTCTGCTCCTCGGTGACCCGCAGGCAGTACGGCACCTTGATCACATAAATGCGATCGATGAACGCCTCGTTGTTCTTGTTGGACTTGAAGCTCTGCCACTCCGCTTCGTTGGAATGCGCCAGGATGATGCCCGTGAACGGAATGGAGCCGATATTTTCCGTCCCGACATAGTTCCCTTCCTGAGTCGCTGTCAGGAGGGGGTGGAGCATCTTGATCGGCGCCTTGAACATCTCGACAAATTCGAGGATGCCCTGATTAGCGCGGTTGAGACCGCCCGAATAGCTGTACGCATCCGGATCCGCCTGGGAGAGAGTCTCGAGCTTGCGGATATCGACCTTGCCGACGAGGGAGGAGATATCCTGATTGTTCTCGTCGCCCGGCTCCGTCTTTGCGATTGCGATCTGGCGTAGCCGCGACGGGTTGATCTTCACCACCCGGAATTTGGAGATGTCCCCGCGAAACTCGTCGAGCCGCTTGATGGCCCAAGGGCTCAGCAGGTTGGTCAGGCGCCGCCTCGGAATGCCGTACCGCTCTTCCAGCCCCGGCCCCATCTGCTCCGGATCGAACAGAGCCAACGGGCTCTCGAAGACGGGGCTGATCTCGTCGCCGGCCTTGAGAACGTAGATCGGATGCACCTCCATCAGCGCCTTGAGGCGCTCGGCGAGAGAGGATTTGCCGCCGCCGACGGGGCCAAGGAGGTAAAGGATCTGCTTGCGCTCCTCCAGCCCCTGAGCGGCGTGACGGAAGAAGCTCACGATCATCTCGATCGTCTCTTCCATGCCGTAGAACTCGGAGAAGGCCGGATAAACGCGAATGGTCCGGTTCATGAAGATGCGGCCGAGGCGCGCGTCCTTGGACGTGTCGACGAGTTCGGGCTCGCCGATGGCCGCCAGAATTCGCTCCGGAGCGCTGGCATACATCATGGGGTTGTCGCGGCACCCGTTCAGGTACTCCGCAAGGGACATGTCCGCCTCGCGGCGGTTTTCGTAGGACTTCAGGAAACTCGAGAACAGGTCGTCGGAGTGATGCATGGCGCCACCGAATTCAGATCCCTCTCAGAGATAACGATTCTGCACCGCTAAGGTTGCCCAGACCGGCGGTGCGATGATGCGTCAGAACGTGCCTATGGCAGCTTCCCCTCTTTGCTGGCAGCTTCCGCGATATGATCACGGCGCTCGGATCTGCGAAGGAGCGCCCGTGATGATAGCGAGCCGTCTTTCCCACCTAGCCTCGCGGATTGATGCTGGCACGGCAAGTTAAAGTTTTTATCAAACACCGAATTCTGATGTGCCGCTTTGCCGCCGGATCTAAAGCAGCTGTATCCGCTCGGCCTGGAAAGACCCTCTTCTTATGGAGGTAGATCGCAAGCCGGCGAATACTAGAAGCACACACCCGATTTTTCATGTTATAGTGTCACTGTCAACGGGATCCAGCGCAGTCTCGGCACAGGAGCAGGCTGGAATGGGACCTAGGCTCATTGACGTCACCGCCGCCTAACCTATCGTTTGGTGCAGCAGAAGGCTGTGACCTGCCCCCGCTGCCGCCTCTCTCAGGCTCATCCCAAAAACGGAGATTCCCGTGCTCAAAGCTTTCGGCTACGCCGCTCAGGACGCCACAACACCGCTTGCTCCGTTCAGCTTCGAACGCCGGGAACCGCGGGAGCGCGATGTTCAGATCGACATTCTCTATTGCGGCGTCTGCCACTCGGACCTCCATACCGTTCGTGCCGAGTGGGGAGGCACGCTCTATCCCAGCCTTCCCGGTCACGAAATCGTTGGTCGTGTCACCCGGGTCGGAAGTGGCGTTCGCAAGTTCAAGGAAGGCGATCTTGTCGGTGTCGGATGCATGGTGGATTCCTGCCGCACCTGCAGCAGCTGCCGCGAGGGCCTGGAGCAGTATTGTGAGGCCGGTTTCACGGGAACCTATAACGGCCCTGAGCAGGGCACCGGAGCCAACACTTATGGCGGATACTCCGATGTGATCGTCGTTGACGAGGGCTTCGTCCTCCGCATTCCTGACGGCCTCGATCCTGCGGCGGCGGCCCCTCTGCTCTGCGCCGGGATCACCACCTATTCCCCCCTGCGCCGCTGGCGGGTTCAAGCGGGCCAAAAGGTCGGCATCGTCGGGCTCGGAGGGTTGGGCCATATGGCCGTCAAGCTCGCCCGCGCCATGGGGGCGCACGTGGTGCTCTTCACCACCTCGCCCAACAAGCGCGACGACGCGCTGGCCTTGGGCGCGCATGAAGTCGTGGTCTCTCGGGACAAGGAGGCGATGGCGGCCCACCGCAACAGCTTCAATTTCATCCTCGATACGGTCGCGGCGCCGCACGACCTCGATTCCTACCTTGTGCTTCTCGCCCGCGACGGCGCGATGGTGCTGGTTGGCGCACCTGCCGAGCCGCATCCCGCGACGACGGTGTTCAACCTCATCATGAAGCGCCGCCAACTGGCCGGGTCGCTGATCGGCGGCATCGCCGAGACGCAGGAGATGCTCGACTTCTGCGCCCAGCACGGGATCACGTCGGAGATCGAGATGATCCCGATCCAGTCCATCAACCAGGCCTATGAGCGCATGCTCAAGAGCGATGTCAAATACCGCTTCGTGATCGACATGGCCTCGCTGAAGCAGGAAGCGGCGGCTTGATCGACCGGCGCCCGGACGGCATCCGATGTTGGTCTTTGGCGATGTGGAATGCATCGAGACGGTGCGCGACAAGCAGGACTCGATCCTGGCCCATCTCGACAGGATGAGCGCCTTGCCGCCCGGCGGCGAGCGGCATGCGGCCCTGGTCGCCGCCTTCATCGGCACGAGCGAGCTGGTCCAGGCCGTCATCGATGCCGACTTCGAGGCACGTGGGCTCGACACCCTTTCAGCCGTCCACGCCAAGGGCATCGAGTGCCTGTCCCTTCTGGCGCACGGCATCGTGCAATCCTGGCAGAGCGGCTTTTCGCAGGCCGCCCTGCCGGAAGTCTTCAGGGACGAACTGCTGAGCTTCGATTCCAGCCTGACGATACGGACCAAACAGGCGGAGGGTTACGCGTTCTACGCCCTGTACCCGGAAAGCTATGTGGAGGCAGCCGTACGCTCCGGCCTCGGCACGAATACGCAGGTCATCGGCATTCGCAGCATCGGCGCGGGCCTGAGCGCCCTCGTCGCCGCGGCCCTGGGCGCCCGCGCCGCCTTGACCCTGCGTCCGGTCGGCCATCCTTTCCGGCGGGAGGTCGACGTCGACTCCGAGGTCACCGCGATGCTGACGCAGGATCCGGACGCAGCCTTCGCCGTCGTGGATGAGGGCCCCGGCCTGTCCGGCAGCTCGTTCGGCGCGGTTGCGGACTGGCTTGAGGCGGCCGGGGTCTCCCGGCAGCGTATCCATTTCTTCCCGAGCCACGCGGGACCGCTGGGCCCGCAGGCGAGGCCCGAACATCGCGAACGCTGGGACGGCGCGCCGCGCCATGTGGTCGGCATGGACCAGCTGCTCTGCCATGAAGATCACCCGCATCTCAGACGCTGGGTAGAGGGGCTTGTCGGTCCTTTGAAGGGGAGTTTCCGGGACATCTCCGGCGGGGCGTGGCGTGAACTGCGGTACCGGAACCGTTCGACTTGGCCTGCCGCGAATATCCAGCAGGAGCGCCGGAAGTTTCTGGCACGCACCGAGGGTGGAATCTGGCTCGTCAAGTTTGCCGGACTCGGCGACATCGGCCTGGAGAAGCATGCGCTGGCCCGGCGATTGTATGAAGCGGGCTTCACACCCGAAGTCGCGGGCCGTTGCCACGGCTTCCTTGTCGAGCGCTGGCACGAGCAAGCGCATTCCCTCGACCGGCACCCGATCGCCCGGGATCGGCTCGTGAGACGCATTGGAGCCTATCTCGGTTTCCGGGCGCGGCATTTGCCGGCCCGGTCGCGTCAGGGAGCATCGCTGATCGGGCTTCGCGACATGGCCCTCCATAACGTCAAGCAAGCCTTGGGAGAGCCGGCCCGCGCCGCTCTGGCTCCCCTCCTGCAGAATGCGACCACCCTTTCCGGCACCGTGAACCGGGTTCTGACCGACAACCGCATGCAGGCCCGGGAATGGATCCTGGTCGATGGTAAGATGATCAAAACCGACGCGCTCGATCATTGCGCCGCGCATGATCTGGTCGGCTGCCAGGACATCACGTGGGACATTGCCGGAGCGGCCGTCGAGTTCGGCCTGTCGGATCGGCGGACCAGAGACCTCTGCGCAGTCGTTCAGGAAGAGAGCGCCCGCCCAGTTTCCCTTGCTCTCCTCTCGTTCATGCTCCCCTGCTATCTCGCCTTCCAGCTTGGCGCCCATGACATGGCGGCGGATGCCCTCAAGGGGACCGAAGAGGAAGATCGGCTGCGCCTTGCCGCTCATAACTATGGTGCCCTGCTGCAGAGCTATCTCGACCATCCGCATCGACTCGGCTTCGACGAGGAACAAGACAAGGATCCTGCCAGTTAACGGCCAAGGCAGACGGCTCACATCCCCGCCTTAGCGGCAGTAGACGGCGCAGGCATGCTTTCCGAAACAGGGCGACTTCTCAAGGCGGCGTTCGAGGGATGGTGGAACGACCGCGCCATGAGCCTTGGGGCTTCGATTGCTTTCTTCACGGTCTTTTCCCTGGCGCCGATGCTGCTCGCGGCCATCGCCGTGGCGGGACTGGCCTTTGGCCGGGAGGCCGCGCAGGGCGCCATCGTGTCCGAGCTCGGCGGGATGATCGGACAGAACGAGGCCTCCACCCTGGAGGCGATGATCGCCAGCGCCAGCAACGTGGGATCAGGCATTATCGGCTCAGCCGTCGGCATCGTCACCTTCCTGCTGCTGGTCACGGGTGCCGTCATCGAGTTGCAGGACAATTTGAACATCATCTGGAAGGCGAAGATGCCGGAAGGCTCCGGCCTAATCAATTTCCTGCAGACCCGGCTCATCAGCCTCACCCTCGTCCTTGGGATCGGCTTTCTCCTCCTCGTCTCTTTGATCATCGACGCCGGACTGTCCGCGGTCAGCGTCTATATCGAGCCCAGCTTCTCCGGCGCGACGATGATCCTGCGCTTTCTCAACAGCCTCGTCGCCTTCGTGATCGCCGTCCTGCTCTTCGCCATGATCTTCAAATTGCTGCCGAACGTGGACATCACCTGGGGCGACGTATGGACCGGGTCTCTGGTCACGGCTCTGCTGTTCACATTCGGCAAGTTCCTGATCGGGTACTATCTCGGCAAGAGCAATATCGCCTCGAGCTATGGGGCAGCGGCCTCCATCATCACGATTCTGCTCTGGATCTACTACTCGTCGCTCATCCTGCTGTTCGGCGCCGAATTCACGAAGGTGTATGCGGAAAGGCACGGAAGCCAAAGCGCCGAGGGCAGACATCACGCCTGAAAACGAGCCGGTCCGATCCGGCTCGTTTCCGTCGAACGTTCCCTACTCCGCCGCCTGACGGGTCGCCGGCTCGGTCGGCACATTGCGCATGCCGCCCAGGACCTCCTCGGCGGAGGCCTTGTAGTTCTTGACGGAGCTCGTCCACTGACCCCAGACGGTCGGGTCGATCTTGTCGCCGTTGTTGCCGAGGTTCTGGAGCCGGCGCTTGTCCTCGTCGGTCAGCACCTGCTTCGGCAACGGCGGAAGGTGGCGAACGTCGTCGGCCGTGATGCCGATCATCTGCCCGACACGGGTCCCGTAATCGTCATGCACCAGCAGCAGGTGCCACACCATCCGCTCCTGCACGTCCCGCTCGCACTGGCCGAGCAGCGTGCCCATGTTGAGCACCAGGTCGTCGCGCTCCCAATCCATCATGGTGCAGTAGCGCCCGCGTGCATGAATATAGTCATTGCGGCGCTCGATCACGCTGCGGGTCAGGCGTCCGCGGATCTCGGGAGGATTGTTCGGCTCCTCGCGCGGCGACTCGTGCAGGCCGTTGTGAATCGAAGGCTCGAAGTTCACATGCGGGTTCTGGCCCGGTGCGAGATCACGACCGAACGACATCTGGCCGCCATTCAGGTTCGTGGCAACCTTGGCGTTCTTGGCTTGGTTGACAGGCAGCTGGAGATAATTGGTGCCGACGCGGTAGCGCTGGGTGTCCGAGTAGGAGAAGGTGCGCCCGACCAGCATCTTGTCGTCCGAGAAGTCGAGACCGTCCACCAGGACACCCGTCCCCATGGCGATCTGCTCGTTCTCGTTGAAGTGATCCTGGACGTTGCGGTTGAGCGTCATCACGCCGACGTGTCGGAGCGGAAAATCCTTTTCCGGCCAGATCTTGGTATCGTCCAGCGGATCCCAATCCAGCTCCGGGTGATCATGATCTTCCATGATCTGCACATAGACGTCCCATTGCGGATACTCGCCACGCTCGATGGCCTCGTAGAGATCCTTGGAAGCGGAGCCGAGATCCTGCCCCTGAACCTTGGCAGCCTCTTCGGCGGTCAGGCTCGCCAGGCCGCAACGCGGATGGAAATGGTACTTCACCAGCACCGTGTCGCCCTGCGCGTTGACCATCTTGTAAGTGTTGACGCCGAAGCCCTCCATGTGCCGATAGCTCGCCGGAATGCCGCGCGGACTGAACAGGTGCGTCAGCATGTGCATGGATTCCGGCGTCTGACTCATGAAGTCGAAGATCCGGTTCGGCTCCTGGCGGAATGTGACGGGATCGGGCTTGAGGGAATGAATGACATCCGGGAACTTGATCGCATCGCGGATGAAGAAAACGGCCAAGTTGTTGCCCACCAGGTCCCAGTTGCCGTCCTCCGTGTAGAACTTCACGGCAAAGCCGCGCGGATCGCGCGCCACCTCGGAGGAATCGCGGCCGCCGATCACGGTCGAGAAGCGGATCGCGAGCGGCGTCTTCTTGCCGGCCTCCTGAAACAGCTTGGCGCGAGTGTATTTGGACGCAGGCTCATCGCCGATCTTGCCGGTGGCTTCGAACTCTCCGTAGCATACGAAGCCCCGGGCATGGACCACACGCTCCGGAATCCGCTCGCGGTCGAAATGCGTGATCTTCTCGAGGAACTGGTAATTTTCCAACGTCGCCGGACCACGTGAGCCGACCGTACGCTGCGATTGGTTGTTGGTGATGGGATGACCCTGCCGGTTCGTGAGAACCTGGTCGGATGCCTCCGATGCCGAGGATTTGCCGGGTGTGGGTTCTTTGGGGCTTTTAGCCATCTGGTGCTCCCTTCCTGATGCGGCGATTGGCCGGCTCCGAGCCAACACTCGACGACACCACGAGGTTCGCGGCGTTGTTCAGATGCGGCGAAAGGGATTACCTGATGCAGGCCTCACGAAAGGGAATAGACCGGAAGCAATTGCAACAATCTCCGTCAGGTGAAAATGCGTTCGCCCTGCTCGTCGATGATCTGCTTGCCCTTGACGATGGCGAAGGCCACCGCGTCATCCTTGCTTGCATGCGTCTCGGCGCGCACGAAACGATGCTCCTTCACGCCCGCTTCGGAGTCTTTCTCGATCACTCCGGCGGTCTGATACTGCCCCTTCGATGCATAAGGCGCGGGCCGGATGCGAAACCCCTTGTACTCGACCGCGTCAGCAACGACCTCGCTGGCCCTGTCCCGTTCACCCGCCCCCGAAAAACGCGCCCAAAGATCTTTCAAGAAGGAAGCCATGACACCACCGGAAACAGAGTTGTGATTCGCTGGAGCCAGCATATCCCCGGACATGCTCAAAGGGTCAACCCTGTTGCATTCGATCACAAGTCACTGATCCGAGCCGGAATTCCGGCGTCGCGTCTTGACGGCGCCGCTCTTCACGGGAACGCTTGTGCAGGAGGAGGGCTCGTTCGGGCCCGACAGAGCACAGGGATTCCACCATGAAGCGTCCTCTGTTCGTCTTATCGTTGACCGGCGGCCTGTTGACCGGCGGCTTCGCCCTCGCCCACCATGGCTGGGGCAGCTACGACGCAGCCAGACCGATTTCCATCACGAGCGCAGTTCAACAGGCCAATTGGCAGAACCCGCATGTGACCGTCGCCGTCAGGCATGGGAACGAGAACTGGGAGGCGGTTCTGGCGCCCCCCTTCCGCATGAACGCCCGCGGGCTGGACCCCGACATGATCAAGCCCGGTACTCGGGTCACCCTCGAAGGCTATCCCTCGACCCGGGTCGAGGGCGAAATGCGAGCAGAGAGAATTGTCGTCGGCGGCAAGACGTTCGAACTGCGCTAGCGTCATGTATCTCGAGATACTGGCCGCGTTGGAGACATCCTGGCTGGGCCATGCCGGTCGCCATTCGGCATGGCTCTATACGGCCGCTAACCTGCTTCACGTCCTCGGAGCCGCCTTTGTCGTGGGGGGCATCGCGGTCTTCGATCTCAAGGTCCTGGCGGAGCACGGAAAGAATGCGCAGCAGGTAGGCCGTTATGCCATCCCGCTTGCGGCCTCGGGGCTCGCGCTGCAAGTTCCCTCGGGCATTCTTCTTCTGGCCGTCGAGGCGCGGGCCCTCGGCACCAATCCGGCCTTCTATGCGAAGCTGGCATTCATCGCCGTCGGACTCGCCAACGTCGCCCTCTTCCATTTCCGCTTCGGCGCTGCGCTGCGCACAGGCGTGTTGCCGCCGGACGCACGCTTTTATGCTCTCACTTCCTTGATCGCGTGGATCGCCACCCTCTTGGCCGGAAGAATGATCGCCTATCTCTAAAGCATCGTTCGTGCGGACCCGGAGGGCGCCGGACGATGCTCTCCTCTAAAGGTGGAGAATCGGATGAGATCCCAAAGGTAGAATCCACTTTTGGGTCCGATGCTCTAGGCTTCGACTCTTCTCAAGCTGCAAGACTTGTTCTTACGGCAAGACTTGTTCTTACGGGATGTGACATGCGTGTCTGGCTGTTGCCACTCTGTGGAGTTCTCGCTGTCTGCGAGACGGGTTGGGCCGCCACGTCGAATGCGGGGGAAACCGTCGAGCAGGCGTTGTGCCGTCTCATCGAGGGAGCGGCGCAACGCCAGGACCTTCCACGCGGCTTCCTGACCCGGCTGATCTGGCAGGAAAGCTCATTCCGCACGAGCGTCGTGAGCCCGGCCGGGGCTCAAGGCGTCGCGCAATTCATGCCCGGCACCGCGAGGGAGCGCGGACTGGCCGACCCGTTCGACCCGGAGCAGGCAATCCCCGCAGCCGCGGAGCTGATCGCCGAGCTTTCGAAGCGCTTCGGCAATCTCGGCTTGGCGGCAGCGGCCTATAACGGCGGGCCCGCACGGGTCTCCTCGTGGCTGGAAGGACGGGGCGAGCTGCCCGCCGAGACGAGAAACTATGTGGCCTCCATCACGGGGCGGTCGGCAGAGGAATGGGCGGAGGATCTGAAGAAATCCCGTGCGCAGGAGCCGGAAGAGAGGCAGCCGGAAGGTTGCCTGCAGATCGTCGCGGTCCTGCGTCAGCCCGGACGTGGCGACGAGATCGAGGCTCCGCTCGCCCCTTGGGGCGTTCAGTTGGCCGGCAACTTTTCGAAAGCGCGGGCTCTATCTTCATATAGGCGTGCCAGCACGACCTATGCATCCGTACTGAAGGATATGCGGCCGATGATCATCGGAACGAGGCTGCGTTATCGCGGAACAAGAGCGTTCTATCGCGTCCGCATCCCTGCCGAGTCCCGCAAGAGCGGAGAGGAGCTCTGCCAGAAGATCCGGTCCCTAGGCGGCAGCTGCGTAGTTCTGCCAAGTTGAAAAAGCCCGGATCTCTCGATCCGGGCTTTTTCTGAAACTCTTATCGCCTCTGAGGCCGCAGGGACCGTGCCAGCTCGCGGATAACGTTGTCCTCGATGCTGAGATTGAGATCGTCGCTCTCATCCTCGGCAATCTCCACGTCGGTCGAGGGCTGGGGCACCGGTTGCGCCTGGGGCCTGCCTTGCGCGGCGGGCGCCGCTCTGTCGGCCGGCCCAGCGGGGGATGCAGGGGCTTGGACGGGTTCGACCTCAGCCGGGAGCCTGGTCTGCGGCGGCTGCTGGGGATAGGCACGTCCACCGCTGTAGCGGTTCTCCAGCGTGTCGAGCAGGCTGTTGAGCGATGCGTTCGTCAGCGGAACCTCCGGCACTTGCGGCGGGCCGTTGAGGGCGATCGAGCGATTCTGGTAAGCGGCATCTGACGTGATGTCGGGCCCGAACCAGGAGAGCGGGCGGAAGTCGCGGGCCTCTTCCTCGCTCTCGAACGAGACGGAGATCATGTCGAGCGGTCCCGGCGTCACGAAGCGAGCGATCTGAACGTCACGCGTACCGACGGTCAGATGCGTCAGCAGGTAATCGATCTTTCCCGGCGTTACATCGAGAAGGGCCTCCGCATGTGCCCGCGGCACATCCGTACGCTCCTCGACAGGACCGTTCGCTCCCGTGTGAACGAGAACGAGACTTCCCTTGTCTCCATCTACGATCACGAAAGAGCTCCGGTCGGCTTGGTTCGGGAAATGACCTTCCGTGACCCGGTTGCCGCCTCTCTCTTTCCTGATCAGGCGCGCAAGAGACGAGGCAATGAGATAACGTCTGTAAGCAACCATTTTAAGCTCTCTGATACAATGCGCGAGGTCTCTGTCTGCGTTTAGAACGCGCCTGATCAACATTCAACAGAATGAGGTTCCGTTCATATCATGCATGCCGGGCAGGCATACCTTGCAAGACGGAAACATTCCGGCGTGATGACAAGCGGATCTTTTCAGACCGACAACATCCTGTGTTCGCTTATGTTGGCGCTCGGGAATCAAACTTCAATGGAATACATCAGAAGGTTCTAAGGAATTGCGAACGGGGTTAACACCCACCGTAAAGGTATTTCAGAACATTTCGCGGATACATATCCATGGGGTGCACACGATACTCACGTGCGTGCGCACCCGCAGGAAGAACATCAAGACCGCAGCAGACCACGCGCTGCGAGATTTCGCATCAAAGCGACGAGGCCGAATGTCCACGGCTCACATTCTGAACTCGGCCTCATCCGGTTCACGAGCCTCCCAAACTGTGGCGCCGCGATCGTAACGATATCGCCTGCCTTGTGCGTGAATCCCATTCCCGGTTGGTCACGATCCTGTGTCGGCGCGAACATTGTTCCAAGAAACAGCACGAAGCCATCGGGATACTGATGATGAGGCCCGAGCGTCTGCGCAACGAGGTCCTCGGGATCGCGGCTGATCTTCATGATGGACGACGAGCCTTCGAGCCTGAAGCCATCCTCGCCCTCCACGGTCAACGTCACCGTCGTGCTGCGCACGTCGTCCAGAGAGAAGCTCTCATCGAAGAAGCGTACGAACGGTCCTATCGCACAGGAGGCATTGTTGTCCTTCGCCTTCGACAAGAGCAACGCGGATCGGCCCTCGAAATCGCGAAGGTTTACATCGTTGCCCAAGCTCGCCCCGACGATTCTGCCATCGGCCGTGACGACGATCACCACCTCAGGCTCCGGATTGTTCCAAGTGGATTTGGGGTGCAGACCCGCATCCATGAAAGCGCCTACAGCCGAAAGCGTCGGCGCCTTTGTGAAGACCTCCGCATCGGGTCCGATGCCCACTTCAAGATACTGGCTCCATGCTCCCTGGGCGACGAGCACGTCCTTCAGGGTCATCGCCTCCGGCGAGCCCGGTTTGAGGCGGCTGAGATCATCCCCCACGAGACGCAGAACCTCCGCGCGGATGGCGGCCGCGGCGCTCGCATCGCCCCGCGCCCGCTCCTCGATGACGCGCTCCAGCATGGAGACGGCGAAAGTGACGCCGGCCGCCTTGATCACCTGAAGGTCGATCGGAGCCAGCAGCCAAGGCTTCGAGGCATCGCGCCCGGAAGGCGTGTTGGCCAGGAGCTCGTCGAGCGAAGCAATCTTCTCGCCCTGTGCCGCCTTCAGCGCCTGTGCGGGGTTCTCCGTCGCGGACAATTCGCTCATCGTCGCGAAGGTCCCGGAGATGTCGAACACCCCCTCCTCCCGCACGGCCACTACACAGGGTCCGATGCCCGGGCGCCAGACTCGCCCCGCGAGGGCTCCCCGATAGCCGTCGATGGGAAGGATCTCCGCGGCATTCAATGAAGACAGACGGTTCACAGGCGGGCGCTCCTTGATTCCTCGAAGAGCTTTCTCGCTCTTCCTAGCGGTGAATATAGCGAACGGGACGGTAGAGCCCAGGGACAAAAACGCAATGCCGGATCGACTCACGTCTTGTGAAAGACGCGGCCGGAACAAACGCCTTTTATCCTCCGTTGCGAACCGGAGCATTGCCCAATCTTGAAAGGAAGGTCGGCCATGTCAGACACGCCAAATCCGACGCCGCCGCAGCCCGACGTGCCCAATCCTGCCCCTCAGCCTGTCCATCCGGATCCGGGGCCTGCCGGCATTCCGAGCCCCGGCGAGCCCTTGGGCGTTCCGCCCGGAACGCCCAGCGAAGCGCCCAGCCCGGGCGAGCCTGTCGGCATTCCTCCGTCCAGCCCTCAGGAAATCCCCACCGGACCTCTGGGCTCTTAACCGCAGCACAGAGATGTGCTTTCTGCGGACCATGACACAGGAGCTCCTGCCCATGGATAACGGAAGGCCCTCCAACGCGGCCCATCTCGCCTCTGCCTCCTATCGGATGGCAGCCCTCGATCAGGATTTCCTGTTGGGGGATTCCATGCGGGGCGTCCGGTTCCAGCTCGAATATGCGAAAGCCGAGGAGAGCCTGCGCATCTGGGGCGTGCGCTCCACCATCGTGGTGTTCGGGAGTGCCCGTGTGCGAGAGAATGGGCCGGGACGGCATCCTTACTGGTACGGAGAGGCCCGCGCCTTCGGAGCCATCGCCTCGAAGCGGGGCGGCGCCTTGACGGCGAACGGCGGCGTGCGTGACAACGTGATCGCGACGGGCGGCGGCCCCGGCATCATGGAAGCGGCCAATCGCGGCGCATCCGATGTCGGGGCTCCATCCATCGGCTTCAACATCACCCTGCCGCACGAGCAGGAGCCCAATCCCTATTCGACGCCCGACCTCACCTTTCGCTTCCACTACTTCGCCATGCGCAAAATGCACCTGGCGATGCGCGCCAATGCGCTCGTCGTGTTCCCGGGCGGCTTCGGCACCCTGGACGAACTCTTCGAAATCCTGACCCTCCGCCAAACCGGCAAGGCGCCGCCTCTGCCGATCGTTCTGTTCGACAAGGCCTATTGGCAATCCGTCATCAAGTTCGACGCCCTGCTCGATCACGGCATGGTGAGCGCCGACGATCGAAAGCTGGTTCAGTTCGCGGAAAGCGCCGAAGAGACATGGACCACGCTGGTGGAAAATGGCCTCATCGTCCCCACGTCCGAGTAGGCCTTGGTCAGGCAGACCGGCACCGCCGGACGTTTATCCCTGGCGGCCCGCGGGAGAGGCACGGGCCCGCCTCTCCCTAAGTGGGATCAGGTCACGGACGAGATCTGCCCGCCATCCACGCGCAGGATCGATCCTGTCATGAAGGAAGCCTTCTCGCTCGCCAGGAACACGGCGGCGGCAGCGAACTCCTCGATTTCTCCATAGCGGCCCGCAGGAATCCCGGCCCGAGCGGCGGCGGCCACGTCTTCGACGGACCGGCCTGTCCGCTCGGCATTCGCCGCATCGAGCTGCTTCAGGCGATCCGTCGCAATGCGTCCCGGCGCAATGGCGTTGACGGTCACCCCGGAGGAGGCCACCTCGCTCGACAGCGTCTTGCCCCAGCCGACCAGCGCGGGGCGGATGGCATTCGAGATCGCGAGATTCGGGATCGGCTGAATGACGCCGGACGAGATCACCGAGATGATGCGGCCGAACCTGCGCTCGATCATGCCGGGCAGCAGATGATCCGCGATGCGTACCAGATTGACGAACATGGCGTCGAACGATTGCCGCCACTGATCGGACGATACGCCCTGCGCCTTTCCGGGAGGCGGGCCGCCGCTGTTGAGCACGAGGATGTCGACGCCCCCGAAGGCGTCCGTCACGTCCTTGGCGAGGGCGTCGACCTGATCCGCCTTGCCCGTATCGCAGACGAGGGGCAGCACGTTCCGGCCGATCCTCTCGGCGGCCGCCTTGGAACCCTCCATGGTGCGGCTTGCGATGGCGACGCACGCGCCCTCCTCCGCCAAGCCCTGGGCGATGCCGAAGCCCAGCCCCTTGCTGGCGCCGAGCACCAGCGCGCGCTTTCCTTCCAATCCTGTCTTCATGCCCTTGGACTCCTTGTTTATTCCGGGCGCTCGATGCGCTGCATCAGCCAGTCGATTTCTGAGATGGTCTCCGGGCTCAGCTTCGGCCCGGGCTTGCGAAGCGTATCGTGAGCGATGATCCCACGCTTCTTGAGCACGTATTTGCGGACGGCGAGCCCGACACCGGGCTGGGTTTCGTAGCGCACCAGCGGCAGATGGCGGTCGAAGAGATCGTGCGCCTCCTTGCGCTTGCCCTCTTTGATGAGATTGACGACACCCACCAGCATCTCGGGGTAGGCATAACCCGTCATCGCGCCGTCGGCCCCGCGCTCCACCTCGAAGGGGAGGAAGAGACCGCCGTTGCCGCAGAGGATGGAAACGCGGCGTACCTGCCCTGCATCGCTCGCGCGCCGCAGGGTCGTGATCTTGTCGAGGCCCGGCCAGTCCTCGTGCTTGAGCATGACGCAGGAAGGATTCTGCTCGATGATGCGCATGATCACCTTGGGCGTCATCACCACATTGGTGGTCAGCGGGTAATCCTGGATCACGAAAGGCACATCCGCGCCGATCGCCTCCACCGCATCGGCATAATAGGACACGATCTGATCATCGGTCCTGAGCGTCGAAGGCGGCGCGATCATGACGCCGGCCGCGCCCGCATCCATCGCCTTTGCGGACAAAGCCGACATGGCGGCGAAGCCCGCGGCCGAGACGCCCACGATCACCGGAACGCGGCCTGACGCGGCCTTCATGACTTGGCGGACGAAGGCCTGCGACTCATCGGCCGTAAGCTTCGGCGCCTCGCCCATGATGCCGAGGATCGTCAGGCCCGTCGCGCCAGCCTTGAGATAGGCCTCGACCATCCTGTCGGTGGAGGCCATATCGAGCCGCCCGTCGCTTTCGAAGGGGGTGGGGCAGATGACATAAACCCCGGCGGCAGAACTCGTGAGCAAGGCTTCCTCCCTGGCAGAACAACGGGCTCCCTCCTTACACGCCCTTGGGGGGCTTCTCCAGGGGCAATACGGGCCCTAGGCTTGGCAATGATCCTGGTCCATGGCACAGGAAAGAAATGTTGTTTCAAAAGCCAGCCAGCCTCCGACCCAGCTCCGCCAAGCTCTGGCCGTTCACTGCCCGGTTCATCGCCGCGGAGGACAGGCTCGCTCGATCGTTCGAGAGCAAAGGCCCCTGGATGGCCGGGCTCTACGAGTTCCTGCGCTTCGGCATCAAGCAAGGATGGGCGTGCCTGTTCGGCGGTCTCATGGTGGCCCTGCTGATCGCCACGAAGCTCTGGTATCCGGCAGGTTCACCGCTCGAGCGCTACGATTTCCTGTTCATCGCAGCCATCCTGATCCAGGCGTCCTTGATCGCAACCCGCCTGGAAACCCTGGAAGAGGCCAAGGTCATCCTGCTCTTTCATGCCGTCGGCACCGCCATGGAGATCTTCAAGACCTCCGTCGGCTCCTGGGCCTATCCCGAGGCGAGCCTGCTAAGGATCGGCGCGGCACCGCTCTTTGCAGGCTTCATGTATGCGGCCGTGGGCAGTTACCTTGCTCGCGTGTGGCGCCTCTTCGATTTCCGCTTCACCCATCACCCGCCGGTCTGGACCACGATCCTCCTGTCGGTGGGGATCTACATCAACTTCTTCACGCACCACTACATCACGGATGTCCGGCTCGTGCTGTTCGCCCTCACGGCTCTGCTCTTCGGCCGCACGGTGGTCTACTTCAAGGTCTGGCGCCAGCATCGCCGGATGCCGCTTCTGCTCGGCTTCCTGCTGGTTTCGCTCTTCATCTGGTTTGCCGAGAATATCGGCACGGTCACGGGCGCGTGGCTCTATCCGCATCAGATGAAGGAATGGTCGATGGTGCCGCTCACCAAGCTTGGCGCCTGGTTCCTGCTGATGATCATCTCATACGTGATGATCGCAGCGCTGAACCGGCCGGAACCGTACGTTCAGGAGAAGAAGGCTCCCTCTGCCGTCATACCGGCTCCGGCACAGGCCTAAAACAGCTCCCAAGCAGCGTATCTGCGCTTAACGCTGTCTTTCATATGAGCGCTATCGTCTTCGTCGCACCCTGGGGCGACAATGCCGTTAGGACACGGCGAGGCGGCAGGCAGCCGACCCTGTCAGTGCCGCCCGGAGCCGCTCTTCTTTCCGCCGCCGTCCTGCTTGTTGACCGTCGCCCAGGCACGCCGCTCGGCTTCCTTTTCCGATAAGCCACGGCTTTCGTACGATTCCTCGATGTGCTCGGCCTTGCGCTTCTGCTTATCGGTATAGGCCGACTTGTCGCCACGGGACATGGTGCTCTCCTCAATTGAAATCTCTCGGCCGCCACCGTCCTCTCCGAAAGCTGGCGGCGCTCCATTGTTTCAACCCGAGCACGGCGGGAGGGTTCCCGGGTGCGCCGGTCAGCCGCTGTTGCGCAGGCCCGCAGCGATGCCGTTGATGGAGAGGTGAATGCCCTGCACCACCTGCTCGTCCGCGTCTCCGGAACGGTGGCGCTTCAGGAGTTCGATCTGCAGATGGTTCAGCGGATCGAGATAGGGAAAGCGGTTGCGGATGGAACGCGCGAGAAGCGGATTTTTGTCGAGAAGGGATTGCTGCTCCATGATGGCAAGCAATGTCTCGATGGAGGACTCCCACTCGCGTCGGAGCCGGGGGAAGATGGCTTGCCGCAGGGCCTCATCCTCCACCAGCATGGAATAGCGCGACGCGATGGCGATGTTGCTCTTGGCCAGCACCATGTCCATGTTCGACAGCAGCGCCCGGAAGAACGGCCATTCGCGATACATCTCCCGCAGCAATCCGAGCCCCGTTTCCGGATGCTTGTCCAGGAAGGCGTTGACGGCGGATCCGAAGCCATACCAGCCGGGCAGCATGAGGCGGCACTGCGCCCAGCCGAACACCCAGGGGATGGCACGCAGGTCCTCGATGCGCCGCGAGTTCGTGCGCGAGGCCGGACGGCTGCCGATGTTGAGATTGGCGATCTCGCCGATCACGGTGGATTCCCAGAAATAGCGCTCGAAACCCTCGGTCTCGTAGACGAGGGCACGGTAGGCGTTGTAGGCGCTCTCCGAAAGCTCCTCCATGGCCTCGAGATACTCGTCCCGCGGCGCGGATTGCCCCGAATGCAACAGGGACGCCTCCAGGGTGGCGGCGGCCAGGATTTCGAGATTGCGCCGTCCGAGATCAGGGTTCGAGTATTTGCCGGCGATCACCTCGCCCTGCTCGGTGATGCGGATGGCGCCCTGCACCGCGCCGCCCGGCTGCGCGAGAATGGCCTGATAGCTCGGCCCGCCGCCGCGACCGACGGAACCACCGCGGCCATGGAAGAGACGAAGCGCAACGCCGTGACGCTTGAACACCTCGATGAGTTCGATCTCGGCCTTGTAGAGCTCCCAACCCGACGTCAGGAACCCACCGTCCTTGTTGCTGTCGGAATAACCGAGCATGACCTCCTGCGCCTGCCCCCTGCTGCGCAGGAGGCGCATGTAGTCGGGCAGCCCGAAGAGATCGTCCATGACGCGGCCGCAATTGCGCAGGTCCGCGATCGTCTCGAAGAGCGGGATGATGTTGACCGCCATCTCCCCTTCACGCGGGCGCAGGAGGCCCGCTTCCTTCAGAAGAAGCGCAACCTCCAGGATATCGGACGGATCGCTCGCCTTCGAGATCACATAATTCGGAACCGCCGCCCGCCCATAGCGCCGATGCGCCCGGGCGGCCTCGTGCGCGATGGCAAGTTCGGATGCGGTCTCCGGCGAGTAATCCAGGTAGGGCGAGGTCAAAAGCCGAGGTGTCCTGAGCTCTTCCAACAGAAGAGCGACACGCTGCTCTTCCGGAAGCGTCTCGTAGGCCGTGCCCGGAATGGCCTTCTCCAACAGCTCTCCGACAACCCGCTGGTGAACATCGGAGTTCTGGCGCAAGTCGAGGCTTGCGAGATGGAAGCCGAACACGTCGACCGCGCGGCGCAGGCGACGCAGGCGTCCGCGCGCGAGAGCGCCCGATCCATTGGACACCAGGGAACGGTGCAGGACCGACAGATCGCCGCCAAACTCCTCGACGCTCTCATAAGGCGGTGCATCGCCCACGGCATGGCGCGCCACATCCTCGTGGCCGAAGCTGGCGGCCGTTGCGGCCAGTCGCGCATACATGCCCGTGATCGCCCGGCGATAGGGCTCGCCCTTCCTGTGCGGCGACGGGTCGGGCGAAGCCTTGGCCAGCTCGTGAAGCTGCTCGGACGCATTCACGTATCGCTCGTCCAGCGACAGCTCGGCCCCGAGGCAATGCAGCTCCTCGAGATAGAAGCCGAGGGCATGCTTGCTCTGCAGGAGGAGCGCCTGCCTGAGCGCGTCCGCGGTCACGAAGGGGTTGCCATCGCGGTCTCCGCCGATCCAGCTCCCCATGCGCAGGAAGGATGGGATCTCTATGGTCTGCCAGACGGGATCCATCTCGGCGAGCTGATCCTCCAGCAACGCATAGACGCGCGGCAGCTCCCTGAAGAAGGTATAATCGTAGTACGACAATCCGTTCACGACCTCGTCGATCACCTTCAGGCGATTGCGGCGCAGGATGCTCGTCTGCCACAGGGTGAGGATGGCGCGCCGGATAGCCTCCTCCGAGGCGGCCTCCTCCTCCGGGGTCAGTGCATAGCGATCGCGCTGCGCCAACACCTGAGAGATTTCCATCTCCCGGTCGATGGTGCTCTTGCGGCGAACTTCGGTCGGATGCGCCGTCAGCACCGGACAGACCAGGGCCGAGGCGAAAAAGGCCTGGAGAGCCTCCTGACCGACACCGGCTTCCCGGGCGAGCTTCAAGGCGCGGGCGAGCGTGCCCTCGCGCGGCTCCGGAGCCGCCATCGCATGAGCACCCGCCATGGCATGGGCCCGGGAGCGGCGCACGTGATGCTGGTCTTCCGCGATGTTCGCCAGGTGAGAGAAATAGCTGTAGGCGCGGATGATCTGGTTGGTGCGTCCCCGGGACAGGCTGTCGAGAATCGTCTCCAGCTCCCTGCGCGCCGCCTCGTCCTCGTCCCGATGGAAGCGGATCGACGTTTGGCGGATGCGCTCCACGATCTCGAAAACCGCCTCGCCCTCCTGTTCGCGAATGGTATCGCCGAGAAGCCGACCCAGGAGCCGGATATCGTCGCGGAGGGGAAAATCCTTTTCAGGAGTGACGTCGGGATTGATGAGGGACAAGGGTCGGCTCCCGGTTCAAGCCTTCATGCTGCACCGCAAAATAAACTCCCTCTCCCGTCAGGCCGCAAGCGCAATCTTATGTTGCGGCCACGGCGCCGCTTCATACCGCCCACCGGCCGGGATCGTCGGTCTGGCCGATCAGCGCCAGACCGTAGGCGATGGACTCGAACTGGTCGGCCGAGGTCAGCCGCTCCTCTCCGAAGCGCTCCACGAACAGGCGGCGGATGGCCGGCACGAAGGACGTGCCGCCGGTCAGGAAGACCTTGTCGATCTCCGACGCCGGGATTCCGGCTTTCGAGAGAGCCTCGTCGACCGTTTCCGCGATCCGTCTCACGTCGTCGGCGATCCAGCTCTCGAAATCGGCGCGCGAGATGCGCGCCTTGATGTCGAGACTCTCGGCCTTGAACCGGAACTCCGTCTCCTCCTCGCTCGACAAGGCCACTTTCGCGGCGGACACGGCGCGGTAGAGCGCGAAGCCCAGATCGTACTCGATGATGTCGATGAACTTTTCGAGCGGCTCGGGCTCGAGCGCCGCCTTGGCCAATTCGCGCAGCTCCTTGAGATCGCCGCTGCTCTTCATCATGGCGAGCTGGTTCCAGCGCGCGAAGTTGGCGTAGTAGTGATTGGGGATCGACAGCGTCTTGCCCATGGAGCGGTAGAACCCGCCCTTGCCGAGCCGGGGCGAGACGACGTGATCCACGATGCGATAATCGAAGGCGTCGCCCGCGATGCCGATTCCCGAATGCCCCAGCGGCTCCGCCCGCAGATCGCCACTCGCGCGCGAGAACCGCATGACGGAAAAGTCACTGGTGCCGCCGCCGAAATCCGCCACCAGCACGGTGGAGTCGCGATTGAGCTGGCGCGCATAGAAGAAGGCGGCGCCGACAGGCTCATAGACATAGCGCGCATGGTCGGCGCCGAGCTTGCCGAAGGCGGCGCGGTAGCGCTGCATGGCGAGGTCGTCGTTCGGGTTGTAGCCGGCGAACTGCACCGGCCGGCCGATCACCACATGGCGGGCGCCCCAGTCCAGCTGCGCTCCGCCGTGGCGCACGAGCGTGCGCAGGAAGGCGCTCAGAAGATCCTCGAAGCGGTAGCGGTCCCGGAAGATCCGCGTTTCCTGGAATGTCGCGCTGGCCGCAAAGGTCTTGAACGACTGGATGAAGCGGTGCGGGTCGAGCCCCTCGAGAAACTGCTCGATGGCCCAGGGGCCGCCCTCGACCTGGGTCCGCAGACCGTTTCCGTGGCGCTCGTCCCAGAAGCAGAGCGCCGTCACAAAGACCTTGAGGCTTTCCCCACCGTGATCGAAGGTCAACGCCTCCACGTTCCCGCGCGAATCGGCAACGGCCACCACGGTGTTGCTGGTCCCGAAGTCGATGCCGATGGACAGGTCGTGGGAGAGGGACATGGGAACCTGGCAGATTTCAGTGGAAGGGCCGGACGGTCTATACGGCTGAACCCTTGGAGCCAAGCGGTTTTTCGAGGAATCCGGCCCACGCTTTCCCATGGGACACTGCGACCCCGGGGCTGGGGATAGGCCGTTGACCCCAGGGGCCCGCACCCCGTAGAAGCCGCACCTTACCTGAATTCGGAGAGGTCCATGCTATCCATCGGCCAGCGCATCGCCAGCGAACTGAACGTCCAGGAATGGCAGGTCAAGGCGGCCATCGATCTGCTCGACGGCGGCGCAACCGTGCCCTTCATCGCGCGCTACCGCAAGGAAGTCACCGGCACCCTCGACGACGCGCAGCTGCGCACCCTGGAAGAGCGCCTTCGCTATCTTCGCGAGATGGAGGACCGCCGCAAGACGATCCTCGACAGCATCCGCGAACAGGGCAAGCTCACGGACGAGCTGGCTCTTCAGATCAGCAATGCGGATACCAAGGCCCGCCTCGAAGACCTCTATCTTCCCTACAAGCCCAAGCGGCGCACAAAGGCCCAGATCGCCAAGGAAGCGGGCCTCGAGCCGCTGGCCGACCTCATCCTCGCCGAGCCGCAGCGCGATCCCAAGGAAGCGGCCGCCGGTTTCGTGGATCCAGACAAGGCGGTGGCAACCCCAGACGCGGCCCTCGAAGGTGCACGCTCCATTCTCGTCGAGCGCTTCGCGGAGAACGCGGAACTCCTGGCTGCGCTGCGCGAGATCTATTGGGAGCGCGGAAGCCTCACCTCGAAGGTGCGCGACGGCAAGCAGACGGACGGCGCGAAGTTCGCCGACTACTTCGATTTCGCCGAGCCTCTGCCCAAGCTCCCGTCCCACCGCATTCTCGCGCTCTTCCGCGGCGAGAAGGAGGAGATCCTCGATCTGCGGATGGAAGAAGACAAGGACGCAGCGGAGCCCGGCTATGTGAGCCGTTACGAAGGCCGCACCGCCCTCGCCTTCGGGATCGCCGATCAGGGCCGCCCCGGCGACAGGTGGCTTCTGGAAACCGTCCGCTGGGCATGGCGCACGAAGCTGCGCTTCTCCATCGAACTCGACATGAAGATGAAGCTCTGGCAGATCGCCGAGGACGAGGCCGTGAAGGTGTTCGCCGGAAACCTGCGCGATCTTCTCCTCGCCGCGCCTGCGGGCACGCGCCCGACCCTCGGTCTGGATCCCGGTTATCGCACCGGCGTCAAGGTGGCGGTGGTGGATGCCACCGGCAAGGTGGTGGCGACCGACACGATCTATCCGCACGAGCCGAAGCGCCAATGGGACGAATCCCTCGCCACCCTCGCGCGCCTGTGCCGCGTGCACAGGGTGGAGCTCATCGCCATCGGCAACGGCACGGCCTCGCGCGAGACCGACAAGCTCGCAGGCGAACTCGTGTCGAAGCATCCGGATCTGAAGCTTACGAAGATCATGGTCTCGGAAGCGGGCGCCTCCGTGTATTCGGCCTCGGCCTATGCGAGCCAGGAGCTGCCTGACCTCGACGTGTCCCTGCGCGGCGCCGTGTCCATCGCGCGGCGCCTGCAGGATCCGCTGGCGGAACTGGTGAAGATCGATCCCAAATCCATCGGCGTCGGCCAGTATCAGCACGATCTCGCCGAGTACAAGCTCTCGCGCTCGCTCGATGCCGTGGTGGAGGATTGCGTGAACGCGGTGGGCGTCGACCTCAACACCGCCTCCGCGCCGCTTCTGGCCCGTGTGTCGGGCCTCGGCGAATGGGTGGCGAAGAACATCGTCGAGCACCGCAACGCCAAGGGCCCCTTCAAGACGCGCAAGGCGCTCACGCAGGTCTCGGGCCTTGGTCCGAAAACCTTCGAACAGGCTGCGGGCTTCCTCCGCATCCCGAACGGGGACGACCCGCTGGACGCCTCCGGCGTGCACCCTGAGGCCTATCCGGTCGTGCGCCGCATTCTCGAGGCCACCAAGAGCGACATCAAGGTCCTGATCGGCAACGGCGGGGCGTTGAGGAAACTGAAGCCCGAGAGCTTCACGGACGAGAAATTCGGCGTCCCCACCGTGAAGGACATCTTGAGCGAGCTGGAAAAGCCGGGCCGCGATCCCCGTCCTGAGTTCAAGACGGCAACCTTCATGGACGGCGTCGAGAAGATCAGCGACCTCAAGCCGGGCATGATGCTCGAAGGGGTCGTGACGAACGTGGCGGCCTTCGGCGCCTTCGTCGATGTCGGCGTGCACCAGGACGGCCTCGTTCACATCTCCGCGCTGTCGGACACCTTCGTGAAGGACCCGCGCGACGTGGTGAAGCCAGGCGACATCGTGAAGGTGAAGGTGCTCGAGGTGGATATTCCCCGCAAGCGCATCTCTCTCAGCATGCGCATGAGCGATCCGGCCGAGAAGCGTTCATCCGGCCGCTCCGACGACAATCGCGGCGCCGTCCAGAAGCATCGCGCCCAGAACGACAAGAAAGCGTCCGCTCCGGCTGCATCCGGAGGCGCCTTGGCGGATGCCTTGCGGCGTGCGGGAATGGCTTCGCCCCCGGGCAAGGACAAGAACGCCCGCCGCTGATGGCGCATGCCGGCCGAGATGGCCGTTTCCGGGCGGGCCCGCGCAGGTATGAAGCCTGCGCGGGCCTTTCCTATGAACCGCGATGAATGATGGCGTCAGCGCGAGAACCGCGACAGGGCGAAGGCGGATATGTCGATCTCGCTGGCCCCATCGACCATGCATTGCGCCGCCACCTCGCCGATGGCTGCAGAATGTTTGAAGCCGTGCCCGGAGCACGGCGACACGACGAGAATGCGGTCGCTCTCCGGATGCCGGTCGATCAGGAAATGGGAATCCGGCGTAACGGTATAAAGACAGGTCACCGCGCGCGCGGCATGGGGGCGAAGCCCCCTTACCCGCCCGGCGAGATGCGCCTCGCGCATGGCGGCGGATTCGTCCGGCGTGACGGCGCGCTCGACCTCGTCGGGATGAACGGAGGCGTCATATTGCTCCCCGGCCGTCTTCACGGCGTCGCTGCCGCTCAAGGACGGGAAGCCATAGAAGAAATCACTGGGATTGGCTCCATGGCACCAGATGAAGACGGGGCTCGTCGACCAGTGCCGGGCATGATCCGGATCGACCTGGAACCAGTGCATCACCTGGCGGGTGGGAGACAGGAGCTGCCCGAATGGCGCCCCCAGAAGCGACGGAGCCCAGGATCCGGCGGAGACGATCGCCTGCCCGGCCGAAAGCTCCCCCTGATCGGTGACGATCCGCACGCCGTCACCATCCGGTGACACGGAGATCACACGCGTGCCGAGCTGCGTCACGGCGCCCATGGCGCGGGCGCGCTCAAGCTGAACGGCGACGCAGCGCTCCGGGTTGAGATAGCCGCCGCCCGGCTCGAAATAGCCGATCTCGTTCTCCCCCGGCGTGAATTGCGGGTAGCGCCGGCGGATCTCGTCCGCATCCAGCATCTCATGGGGGATCTTGTAGGCCATGGCGGCCCTGCGCGTGCGCTCGAGAAAGGCCGTGCGGATGACGCCGCCGGATGCGGGGATCGCCGAGTCCACGACAAGACACCCGTTCTGCACCAGCAGCCGCTCCCCGGTCGCGGCCTCCAGCTCCTTCCAGATCTCGTGGGAGCGCAGGGCCAGCGGCACATAGACCTCGCCCTCGCCGATGGCCTGGCGGGTGATCCGCGTCTCGCCATGGGTCGAGCCCCGGTCGTGAGGTGGAGAGAACCGGTCGATTCCAACAGCCTTCACGCCTCGCTTCGCCAGCTGGTAGAGCGCAGCGGAGCCCATGGCGCCAAGACCGATAACGACGACATCGCACGAGTGAGGAAAGCTCATTTGAGGAAGGTCCCTGTTTGTCCCATTCCAACCAGAATCGATCCTCCGTCGCAAGGCTGACGCGAGGGACACAGGAATAGGTCCTCAGGCCTTGTCTTGTGCTGACCGGCGATCTGCCCTAGAACCGCTTTCGTCTCACGGGGAGCCTCGTACAAGGCTGAGAGGCGGAAGGGCCGCCGACCCGTCGAACCTGATCCGGGTCATGCCGGCGGAGGGAATGAGCATGCGACATCGCAGATCACGCTGCGCCCCGTGCGAGTTGTGCCGCCAACCCGGCTTGCATCATGCATGGGAGCAATCTTGATGTTACGCCGACTTCTTCTCACCCTTGCCTCTCTCTGCCTGGCGGCGAATGCCGCCGTCGCGCAGGGCAAACCCACTCTCACGGTCTACACCTACGGCTCGTTCGCCGGAAAATACGGTCCTGGAAAGACCGTCAAGGAGCGCTTCGAGGCAACCTGCGGCTGCGAACTGAGCTGGGTGACCGCCGAGGACGCCGGGAGCCTCGTCGGGCGCCTGCGCCTCGAGGGAGCGGACACGAAGGCCGACGTGGTCCTGGGGCTCGACGTGAACCTCGCGGCGGAAGCCAGGGCGCTCAACGTCTTCGCGCGCCATGGCGTGGAGGTGAAGGACCTGTCGCTGCCGATCGCGTGGAGCGACGACACCTTCGTGCCTTTCGACTGGGGTTACTACGCCTTTGTGTACGACGCCGACAAGCTGCCCAATCCGCCGAAGAGCCTGAAAGAACTCGTCGAGAGCCCCAACGGTCCGAAGGTGGTGCTGCAGGATCCCCGCACGAGCGCGCCGGGTCTCGGCCTCCTGCTCTGGATGCAGAAGGTCTACGGCGACAAGGCGGGCGAGGCATGGGCCCAGATGAAACCACGGATCGTCACCTTCACCAAGGGTTGGTCGGAAGCCTATGGCCTGTTCCTGAAAGGCGAAGCCGACATGGTGATGTCCTACACCACGTCGCCCGCGTACCACATCGCCGTTGAAAAGAAGAACAACTACAAGGCCGCCATCTTCCAGGAAGGGCACTACCTTCACGTCGAGATCGCCGGCATGACGCGCACGACGAAGCAGCCTGAGCTCGCAAGGAAGTTCATGGCCTTCGTGCTCAGCGAGCCCTTCCAGTCGGCCATGCCGGAAGGCAACTGGATGATGCCGGCCAAGGCACCGGCTGCCGGACTGCCCACAGCCTTCAAGGATCTGGCGCAGCCTCAGAAAGCGCTGCTCTTCACGCCCGAGGACGTGCAGCAGAACCGCCGCGCCTTCACGGACGTCTGGCTCAACGCCACGGCGCGTTGAGCGTGTCGTCATGAGGGGAAAGCTGCCGCATCCCGGAAGCCTGGTGGCCTTTGCCCTCCTGGCCCTGGTTGCGGGCGGCTTCGTCGCACTCGCGGCAATCGGCGGAGAGAGGCCGACGCTTCTCTCCATCGGTCCCTATCTCTGGCGCGTGCTGGCCTTCTCGATCGTTCAGGCCGCTCTTTCCACTCTCCTGTCGCTGGCTCTCGGACTTGCGCTGGCGCTGGCCCTGGCGCGCCGCCGTTTCCCGGGACGCGGCATGGTTCTGGCGCTTCTGGGCACCACGATGGTCATCCCCACCATCGTGGCGGTCTTCGCCGTCTTCGCCGTCTATGGGCGGAGCGGATGGGCCGCCGAGATTGCCGCCCTTCTCGGCTGGAACAACAGTTTCAGCATCTTCGGCTATCCCGGAATCCTGATCGCGCATGTGTTCCTCAACGGACCCTTCGTGGCGCGCATTCTTCTCGATGCCTTGAGCCTCGTGCCGGCCGAGCACTGGCGGCTCGCCTCGGCCTTCGGATTTTCGCCCGCGCATGTTTTCCGCCATCTCGATTGGCCCGTATTGCGCGCGGAACTGCCGGGCCTCGCGGGACTCGTGTTCCTGCTCTGCTTCAAGAGCTTCGCCATCGTGCTGGCGCTCGGCGGGGGACCGAGCCGCTCCACCCTCGAAGTCGCCATCTACGAAGCCCTCAAGATCGATCTCGACTTCGGGCGCGCGGCCTGGCTTTCGCTCATCCAGCTCGCCATCTGCCTGACGCTGACGGGCGTTCTCAACTGGGCCTTCACGCGGCCTCCGACCGCACACACGGTCCGAGGCCTGATCCGGCGTCCCGATGCGCGAAGCGGTGCCCTGCAACTCCTGGATGCCGTCATTCTCACGGCGGCTGCGCTTTTCATCGCGCCCTTGGCGTTCAGCCTGCTGAGCGGATTGAACGATATTCCCGATGTCGTCGATGCGGACCTCCTGCGGGCCTTCGCGACGAGCATGACGATCGCCGTCATCGCGGCCATGATCGCCTGCCTTCTCGCCCTTGCTCTTGCGTCCGCCGCGCGCCGGTGGCGCGTCACCCTGCGTTCGCCGCGCGTCGCAGCCTTCTACGATTTCCTCCCCAATACCCTGCTGGCCGTGCCGCCCTTCGCGTTGACGGCCGGCCTGTTCCTCATCCTGCGGCGCTTTGTCGATCCTTCAGCCGCAGGCATCATCCTTCTGCCGCTGATCAACGGTCTGGCCGCCATGCCTTTCGCCTATCGCTCCCTCGCCCCCCGTCTCCTGACGGCAGAGGAGCGCTACGGCCGCGTTGCCGCGTCGTTGGGCGTCATCGGCGCGAACAAGCTCATGATCATGGATTGGCCCCTGATCAGGCGCCCGCTCGGCGCTGCCTTCGCCTTGGCCATGGCGCTCTCGTTCGGCGATTTCGGGATCATCGCCCTCTTCGGCGGGCAGGATCTCGTCACCCTTCCCTATCTCCTCTTCGAGCGCCTGGGGTCATACAGGCTCGATGAAGCCGCGGCGATCGGTCTCTTCATCGTGCTCGTCGCCTTTACCCTCGCTCACATGTCGGGCCGTTTGTCTCATGCTGGTGATTGAAGACTGCCGTCTCACATGGCCGGATTTCACGGCCGATTACTCCATGACGGTGCAAACGGGCGCCCTCTGCGCCATCATCGGGCCGTCGGGCGGCGGAAAGACCACCTTGCTGCACATGATCGCCGGGTTCGAGATCCCTGAGAGCGGACGGCTCACTTTCGACGGGGTCGATCTCCTGCCCCTCGAACCGGCCAAGCGCCCCGTGGCCATCGTCTTTCAGGATCACAACCTCTTTCCGCACCTGAGCGCGGCGCAGAATGTCGCCTTGGGGATTCGCCCATCGCTGCGCATGTCCGAGGATGAGATCCGGCTCATCGACGAGATGCTGGAGGCGGTCGGCCTGAAGGGCTTCGGAGGGCGCAAGCCCGGCGAGATGTCCGGCGGCCAGCGCCAGCGGGTGGCGCTGGCACGCGCCCTTGTCTCGGGTCGTCCGATGATCCTCCTCGACGAGCCCTTCAGCAGTCTCGACCCAGGCCTTCGGCGCGATATGGTCCAGCTCGTCGGCGATCTGCGCCGCCGACGTCCTGTCACGATCCTCATGACGATCCATACACCCGAAGATGTGGCCTCTCTGGCCGACCAGATGGTGTTCGTGGCCGACGGCAGGGTCCTGGCATCGGATAGCCCCTCGGCCATCCTGGGAGGCACCCTCGCGTCCAGGATCGCCGCTGCCGTCTCGGATGGCTGATTCCCTTGAACCGCCTGCCGCTTCGAGCATTCATCAAGGGTTCCAGGCCTGAAAGGTCCGGGCACGGCATTGCCGTGCCTCTTCCAGAACTGGACATTAAGTGGCATCATGCCGGCCTGATCTTCGGCCCTCTCGAGAGCTCCCCTTCCTTATGCGCAAGTCCTTTTTCCTCGGCATCGACGGCGGCGGCACGAAATGTCGGGCGCGGCTGCGCGATGCGGATGGAGCATTGCTCGGGGAGGGCTCCGGCGGCCCTTCGAACATTCGCCTCGACCCCGATCTGGTCTGGAACTCCATTCTGACGGCCTGCCGCGAGGCCCTGAGCCAAGCCGGGCTCTCGGACAGCGATCTTGGAGCCGTGCATGCGGGCATGGGAGCCGCCGGCGCGGGGCAGGCGAGCGCCGTCGAGCGGCTCCTGTCCCGCCCGCACCCCTTCGCGTCCTTTGCCATCGACACGGATGCGCACACGGCGTGGCTCGGCGCCTTCAACGGCGGCGACGGTGCCATCCTCATCCTGGGCACGGGGTCCTGCGGCTATGGCGGGGTTGGCGGGCAATGCCGCTATGTCGGCGGCTGGGGCTTCGAAATTTCCGACGAAGGCAGCGGCGCCGCCATGGGGCGGGAGCTTCTGCGACGCTGCGTCTGGGCGCACGACGGGCGGATTCCCTCCACGCCGCTCTCGGAGGCCCTCCTCGCCGAGTTCAGCCATGATCTGGAAAAGCTGATCGACTGGGTCGGCGCTGCGCGCCCCAGCGATTATGCCCGATATGCGCCGCTCGTGCTCGACTATGCCAACCGGCGCGATCCGCTCGGCATCGCGCTGGTCGAGGATGCCGCCGCCGGGGCGACACGCATCGCCATGCGTCTCCTGGAACTGGGCGCGCCGAATCTGTGCCTGTTCGGCGGCCTCGCGGAGCCCCTGCTCCCATGGATGCCGCCGCCGATTCAGCAGACCATCGTGCCGCCGGCAGCGGATGCCCTGGACGGAGCCATTCTTCTCGGGCGGAGCGCCGCCTCGCGAGGGCGGGCATGAACGACCACGCGACAGCGGCGGCTCTCACCCTTCCCCTCGACGAGAGCAACCCGACACCGCTCTATCTGCAGCTTCAGCAATCCATCGAGGAGGCCGTTCGCAAAGGTTCCCTGAAGGCGGACGACGCACTTCCCGGCGAGCGCGACCTGGCCAGGCAGCTCGGCATCTCGCGCGTCACGGTGCGCAAGGCCATCACCGGGCTGGTCAAGAAGGGCGTCCTTGTCCAACGCTGGGGATCCGGCACGTTCATCGCCCCGCAGATGCGCCTGGAGCAGCCGCTCTCGCGCCTGTCGAGCTTCACGGACGACATGTCGGCGCGCGGCCTGCAATCGTCCGCCATTCTGCTGAGCCGCTCCACAGGACAGGCTTCGACCGATGAGCTGATGGCGTTGGGCTTGTCGCCGGGCGAGACGGTGAGCCGCGTCAATCGCCTGCGCATGGCGAACGGCATTCCCATGGCGATCGAGCATGCGGTTCTTCCCTCCCGCTTTCTGCCCGATCCGAGTCTCGTGAAGCAGTCGCTCTATGCCGTGCTGCACGAGCAGGGATGCATGCCCGTCCGGGCCCTGCAGAGGCTTCATGCGGTGCTGCTGAATGAGGAACAGGCGTCCCTGCTCCACGTTGCACCCCAGAGCCCGGCCCTTTACATCGAGCGCCGCTCGTTCACGGCTGCGGGCGAAGTTGTCGAGTTCACCTCGTCTTATTACCGGGGCGATGCCTATGATTTCGTGGCCGAGTTGACCATCGCCCAGCCCGAGCGGATCCATCATGATGATGCCTGACCTTAGTTCTCCCACCATGACCGCCATGCTGAGCGAGGCCCGTGAGGCGCCGCAGGTCGTGGCGCGCCTACTCGACAGCAATGCGCCCCTGTGCCGCGATCTCGGCGAGCGTCTTCGCGAATCGCCGCCGCCCTTCGCGGTCACCTGCGCGCGCGGCAGCTCGGACAATGCGGCAACCTTCATCAAGTATCTGCTCGAGATCCATTCAGGCCTGGTGACGGCCTCGGTCGGACCGTCCGTCACGTCGGTGTACGAGGCGCGCCCGCGCATGCGCGATGCGCTCTTCCTCGCCGTCTCCCAATCGGGACGCAGCCCCGACATCCTCAATCTGGCGCAGGCCGGGCGAGCCGACGGAGCGCTGACGGTTGCGCTCGTCAACGATACGGCGTCGCCTCTGGCCTCCACCTGCGAAGTCGTGCTGCCGCTCCATGCGGGCCCCGAGAAGAGCGTGGCGGCGACGAAGTCCTTCATCGCGGCACTGGCGGCAGGGTTTCAGCTCGTCGCGCATTGGTCGCAGGATCAGGAGCTGCTCGCGGCACTCGACACCCTGCCGGAGGTTCTCGACAAGGCGGCCGCCATCGAGTGGTCGGCGGCGCTTCCTAGGCTGGCCCGGGCCGACAATCTCTTCGTCGTTGGGCGCGGCGTCGGGTTTGCCGTTGCGCAGGAAGCGGCCCTCAAGCTGAAGGAAACCTCCGGCATTCATGCGGAGGCCATGAGCGCCGCCGAACTGATGCATGGCCCCTGGACCCTGGCGGGCGATCACTTCCCGATCCTGGTCTTGAGCCAGCGCGACGAGACCCTGGACGGAGTGAACGACCTCGTCACGAAGCTCAACGAGCAGGGTGTTCCCGTCGTCGTCGCCGGTGCGGCCGAAGGCCCTGCGACCGTGATGCTTCCCTCGGTCGAGAACGCGCATCCCTATCTTGCTCCGATCGCCATGATCCAGAGCTTCTATCCGCTTGTGAATGCCATCGCTCTGGCGCGCGGCCGCAACCCGGACAATCCGCCGCGTCTGCGCAAGGTCACGGAGACGGTCTGATGCCTCTTGCCCTGACAGGAGCTCGAATCTTCGATGGAGCGCACATGCTCGAGGGCCGTGCGGTCGTCATCGAGAATGGCCGCATCGTCGCCGTTCCGCCGGAGCGCGACCTCGGCGCGGGCGTCAAGCGACGCCCGCTGGCGGGCCTGCTCGCACCTGGCTTCATCGACGTGCAGGTGAATGGCGGCGGCGGCATCGTGTTCAACGATGCGCGCCACGTGGAGGGCCTCAGGACCATCGCCGCCGCGCACCGGAAATACGGAACAACGGGTCTGCTCCCAACTTTCATCACCGATACGCGCGACAAGATGGCCGAGGCCGTCGAGGCCGTGCGTGCCGCGCTTTCCATGCGCGTCCCAGGGGTGCTCGGCATTCATGTCGAAGGTCCCTTCATCAACCCCGCCAGAAAAGGGGTGCACAATGCAGCCTTCATGCGGCCCATGGAGGAAGCGGATCTCGACATCCTGACATCGCTGAAGGAGGGCCGCACCCTCGTGACGCTCGCCCCCGAGTGCAACCGCATGGAATTCATTGCCCAGCTGGCGGCGGCAGGCATTCTCGTCTGCGCCGGCCACACGGCGGGCGATTACGATACGGTGATGGAGGCCTTCCGCCACGGGCTCAGGGGTTTCACACATCTCTACAACGCCATGCCACCCCTTGCCGGGCGAGAACCCGGACCGGTGGGAGCGGCTCTCGATATTCGCGACGCCTGGTGCGGCATCATCGTCGACGGGCACCATGTCAGCGACGCCTCCCTGCGTCTCGCCATCGCGGCGAAGGGAACCGAGCGCATGATGCTGGTGACCGATGCCATGGCGGTGACCGGCACGGACATGAAGACCTTCGACCTTCACGGCCGCACGATCTATCGCCGGGAAGGCAAGCTCGCGACAGAGGACGGAACGCTCGCCGGCTCCGACCTCGACATGGCTTCGGCCGTTCGCAACGGCGTGGAGAGGCTCGGCCTCGCCCTGCCGGACGTGCTGCGCATGGCCTCCCACGTGCCTGCCGCTTTCCTGAGGCTCGATCACGAACTCGGGCGCATCGCTCCGGGCTACCGGGCGGATCTCGTGCTGCTCGACGAGGGGCTGCATGTGCAGGACACCTGGATCGGCGGCGAGGCGTCCTCCTAGACGGCTGCGCCCTTCCCGTAGAGCACGAAGCTGCGCATCGTTCCTGCGAACTCGCGCTCATACATGCGGGTGACGCGCCAGCCATGCCGTTCATAGAAGCGCCGCGCACCATGATTGTCGCGAAAGCATTCAAGGCTTCTCGCGCCCCGGGCTTCGGCCGCCTCGAGAAGTTGAGCGCCCCCGCCTTGCCCGATCGCGGCAGGGTCCATGAACAACATGTCGATATGGCCGTCTGTCATGAGCAGGAAGCCCAGAGCATCGTCCTGCCGCGCGACGACCAGCATCCGCTCCCATGCGCTTGTGAAGCGCTCGGCAAAGTAAGCCGCATCGCGGCTTGCCACAGCGTCCGGTTCCAGGATCGTCGCGAACGCGGCGCGATAGGAGCGTGCCGCGATCTCCGCGAGCCGGGAAATATCATCGGCCTGTGCCTGACGCACGATCACGGCTGCCCCCTCAGGCGCGGATCGAGCGTGTCGCGCAAGGCATCCCCCAGCAGGTTGAAGCCGAAGGACAGGAAGAGAATGGCAAATCCGGCGAAGATCGCGCTCCAGGGCGAAAGCATGAGGAAGTTGCGGCCTTCCGAGAGCATGAGACCCAGTGACGGCGTCGGCGGCTGCGTGCCGAGACCGAGGAAGGAGAGCGACGCCTCCACCAGAATGGCGGCGGACAGCAGAAGGCTCGTCTGGACGAGGATGACCGATGCGAGATTCGGAAGAATATGAAGGAAGATGATGCGCCCGTCGGAGGAACCGATGGCGCGCGCGCCGGCCACGAACTCGCTCTCGCACAGCACCAGCGCGGGTCCGCGCAGGAGCCTTGCGAAGATCGGGGTATAGACGACGGCGATGGCGGCGGCGGCGCTGTACGTATGAGGTCCGAGAACGGCGATGATCCCGATGGCGAGCAGCATGACCGGGAAGGCGAACAGCACGTCCATGAGGCGCATGATGATGCGGCCGAGCCAGCCGCGATAATAGGCCGCGACGAGCCCGAGCGCTCCACCCGCCAGCAGAGCGACGCCGACGGCGAGCACGCAGGCGATCAGGGACGTGCGATAGCCGTAGAGAATGCGGGTGAGCACATCGCGTCCGAGCTGATCCGTGCCGAGCCAGTTGAGATCGCTCGGTCCTCTCAGGCGTCGCGCAACGCTCTGGGCCATGGGATCGTAGGGCGCGATCAGAGGCGCTCCGACAGCGAGAATGAGCTGGGCCGCAACGAGCAGAACCGCGAAGGCGAGGAGCTTGTTCCTGGTGAGTGACCTGACCACCGTTCAGGCCCTCACGCGCGGGTCGACGAGGATGTAGAGGAAGTCGACCAGGAAGTTCACGAGCACGAAGCCTGCCGTCACCACCAGGATCGTCGCCTGGATCAAGGGGTAATTGCGCTCGGCAATGGCCCCGAGGATCAGGCGCCCGAGACCGGGAATGGCGAAAACCTGCTCGACCACGATGGCGCCACCGAGAAGGTAGCCTGTCATGATGCCGACGGAGGTCAGGAATGGGATGAGCGCGTTGCGCAGGGCATGCTTGTAGACCACGCGCCGCTCCGGCAGGCCCTTGGCCCGCGCGGTGCGGATATAATCCTGCCCCAGCGCATCGAGCATGGCCGAGCGCACGAGGCGCGAGAGATTGGCCAGGATCGGGAGCGCGAGCGCAAGCGACGGCAGCAGCATGCGCTGAAGATTGCCGATGGGATCCCCTGAGAACGGCACATATCCCAGCGACGCGAAACCCGGGGCCCAGGCCGAGAGCAGGAGGATCATGACGATCCCGAGCCAGAACGACGGGATCGTGAGGCCCGCGATGGCGCCGATGCGCATGGCGACATCCGCCGCGCCGCCGCGCGTCTGCGCCATCGCGCACCCGGCGGGAACGGCCAGGGCCGCACCGATGACGAGCGCCAGAACGGTGAGCTCGAGCGTCGGCCAGAGATGGAGGATGATTTCATCGGCCACCGGACGGCCCGTCCAGAGCGAGGTGCCGAAATCTCCCTGCAGGGCGGATCCGGCCCACAGCAGGTACTGCTCGACGATCGGGCGGTCGAGGCCGACGCGACGGTTGAGTTCCGCCATCCGTTCCGGCGTGATCTCGGTGTTCGCCCCCAGCATGATCGCCACCGCATCGCCCGGGATCAGACGGATCATCAGGAACACGATGATCGATACGCCGAAGAGCACGATGACGAGATCGATCAGACGGGCGAGCAGGACGCGGCTCATCGACGACAAACTCTCCTGACGACAAAAAATGCACCGGCACGGCAAGCCACCGCGCCGGTGCCGAAGGGATCAGTAGGAAGCGCTGCGCAGCAGCATGAGCGAGCGGTTCGGCATCACGTCATAGCCCTTGAGCTTGTCGTTCATGGCCGAGAACAACGTGCCGTAGGTCAGATGCGCAACCGGCCCCGTGCAGGCGAGCTTCCTCTGCACTTGGTCATAGGCCTTCTTGCGCTCGGCCTGATCCGGCAAGGCTCGGGCTTTGTCGAGCAAGGTGTCGATTTCCGCATCCGAATACTTGAACACGTTGGTCGAGCCGCCCGTGCGGAAGGTGCGGTAGAAATACTCGTCCGGGTCGGGCTGGCCCGCATTGATGGAGGCGAACATGTCGAAGTTGCTGTTGCGCCAGTCCTGAATGAACTGACCCTGCTCCTGATTGATCAGCTCCACCTTGAAGCCCGCCTTGTTCAGCTGCTCCTGCACCACCTGGGCGATGTCCTTGATGTCCTGACGCGGCAGGACCTTCATGGAGACGGCGACCGGCATCGTGACGCCAGCCTCCTTCAGAAGCGCCTGCGCCTTCGCCGGATCGTGCGCGTAGCAGCCGAACTCCTTCACGTCGAGCGCCCAGGACTTGAGCGCCGGCGAGAGAGGACCGCCCGGCACGCCCGCGCCGAAGAGCGCTGCATCGACGATTTCCTGGCGGTTGAGGGCGTAGTTCACGGCCTCCCGCACCTTCGGGTTGTCGAAGGGCGGCTTCGATACGTTCAGGCCGATCAGCGTGTAGGCGAGATCCATGGTCTCGGCGAGCTTCACGTTCGGCTTGCCCTTGAGCTGAAGAGCCGTCGCCGCGTCGATATGGGGCAGGAGCGCATATTGGCCGTTGGTCAGGCCCACCTGACGGGTGGCCGATTCAGGCACGATGTTGAACTTGAGCCCCGAGAGCTTCGGCAGTCCCTTGTCCCAATAGGCTTCGTTCCTGGTGAGGAGGATATAGCCGTTCGGCTGCCATTCCCGGAATTTGAACGGACCTGTGCCCACGGGATTCTTCTGGAGCGCGTCCTTGTTCGTCTCCATCGCGCGCGGCACGATGGCGATCGTGGAAAGCGAGCTGAGGAGCGCCGCAGACGGTTCCTTGAGCTTCAGCTCCACATTCTGCGGGTCGACGGCGTTGGCGCTCTCCACGGCCGAGAGACGGCTGGCGAGGGGCGAGGCCATGTCCTTGCTCAGCAAGCGCTTCACGGAAGCCACCACGTCCGCCGCCTCCATGGGCGAGCCGTCGTGGAATGTCACGCCCGGCCGCAGCTTGAAGGTGTAGGTCTTGCCGTCGTCCGACACGGTCCACGATTCGGCAAGGCTCGGGATGATCTTCAGATCCTTGTCGACGGCAGTGAGACCTTCATAGATGTTGCCGCTGACCACCATGACGCTCGGGAAGGCGGTGATCAGATGGGGATCGAGACCGGTGGGACCGTTATCCGCTCCGATCTCCAGAACCTGGGCCGAGGCTGCGGCCATCGCCGCCACCATGAAGCCTGCGCCGACTACGCCGCGCAACGTTGACCTGAACATGCGTCTTTTCTCCCTCGGAAGCCGCGGGAAATTTATAGAGCAGGTCGCACCCCCTGTCATGGTCCAATCTCATACCACTCTGGACCACTTGGTGTCCTGTGCTATGGTCCGGAAATGGCCGGAAATCTGGAGGAATCGATGTCGCAACGCCCGCCCGTCAAAGCCATCGGGGTGATCAGCGGAACGTCCATGGACGGCATCGACGTCTCCATCGTCGAGACGGATGGCGAGGCTTTCGTGCAGCCGGGGCCCGGACGCACCTTCTCCTACCCCACCGAACTCAGAAAGACCTTGCAGGATCTGATCGCACAGCCGGAGCGCGCGCAAAGCGAACCGCTCGAAGACCTCGAGCGGGCGGTGACGCAGGCTCACATCGCCGCTATCCGCCGTTTCATGGACGAGACGGGCATCTCCTCCCGGGACGTGAGCCTCGTCGGCTTTCACGGCCAGACGGTCTATCACCGGCCGGAGATCCGCTTCACGCGCCAGCTCGGCATCGGCGCCCTGGTGGCGCGGGAGCTTGGCATCGACACGGTGTACCGCTTTCGCCATGCGGATGTCGCCTCGGGCGGTGAAGGGGCGCCCTTCGTTCCGCTCTATCACCGCGCCCTCGCGAGCCGCCTGCCGCAGCCGGTCATGATTCTCAATCTCGGCGGCGTCGGGAACGTGACCTATATCGACGGCGAGACGGTGATCGCCTTCGACACGGGACCGGCCAGTGCCCTGCTCGACGATTTCGTTCTGCGCCGCAGGGGGCTGAGCTTCGATGAGAACGGCAGACTCGCCGCCTCCGGCACGGTGAACAAAGAGCTCGTCGCCGCGTTCATGAGCAATCCCTTCTTCGACCGCCCTGCCCCCAAATCCCTTGACCGGCAGGATTTCCACGCGCGCGCCAAAGGCGTCGAGGCCCTCTCGGACGAGGACGGCGCCGCAACGCTCGCGGCCTTCACGGTCGAATCCGTCGTTGCCGCCCTTCGCCATGTTCCGCGCGCGCCGCTGCGCTGGCTCGTAACGGGCGGAGGACGCCTCAACGCGCATTTCATGCGCCGGCTTCACGAGCGCCTCGGCGTTCCTGTCGATCCTGTCGAGACGGTCGGCTGGAACGGCGATTTCCTGGAGGCCCAGGCCTTCGGCTACCTCGCGGTCCGCTCGACCCTCGGCCTTCCCCTTAGCCTGCCCACCACGACGGGCGTGCCGCATCCCATGCCTGGCGGCGAACTCCAGCGCGCAACGTGAGATCCATGTCCCTCACGGATGTCGCCCCTCGAGCCTTCGCGCCCGTTGCCGCTGCGATCGAGCGCCGCGACATTCCCGGCGCGGTGCTCGGGATCGTCACCGCGGACGGGCAGCGGGCCGTCTGCTGGAAGGGCCTCGCGCAGATCGAGCCGCATGAGGAGAGCCTCTCGCGCGGGACATGGTTCGACTTGGCCTCGCTCACGAAGGTGATCTTCACCACCACGAGGATCCTGCACTTCGTCGAGGAAGGCCGCGTCAGTTTGGACGATCCGCTGATCACGGCGATTCCGGATCTGCGCCAATACGACATGAACGCCGCCGAGCGGCAGCTCACCTTTCGGCAATGCCTCGCGCATCAGACGCATCTGCCGGCCGTCGAGCCGCTCTACACCTACGGCCAGGAGCCGAACACGTTGCGGGCCTTCATCCTCCAACGCGTCTGGCAGAGCGGTCCGCCGGTCTATTCCGACATCAACTTCATGCTGCTCGGCATCGCCATCGAGCGCATCACGGGACAGCCGCTCATCGATCAGCCGCTTGCGGCGAACCTCTCCTTCCGGCCGGACCCGCGCCTGTGCGCGGCAACCGAACGCTGCACGTGGCGCGGGCGTGTGATCCGTGGCGAGGTTCATGACGAGAACGCCTTCGCGCTCGGAGGCGCCTCCGGGCATGCGGGCCTGTTCGGCACCATCGACGGCGTGCTGGACTTCGCCCATGGCCTTCTCGACGGCTCCGTTCTGTCGGCTGAATCGCTCGAGGCGATCCGAACCCGCCAATCGGAGAAGAGGACCGTGGGCTGGGAGGGATTTTACCCCGGCTGGCACGGGGGTGACGCCTGCTCACCCGCAACCATCGGACATACGGGCTTCACGGGCACCGGCCTCTGGATCGATTTCGAGCGCGGGCTCGCTTGGTCGCTCCTGACCAACCGGGTCCATCCATCCCGCCACAAGGACAGCGGCATCCTGAGCCTGCGACGTGAAACGAGCGAGCGGGTCATCGCGTTGTTCGACGGCCGGACCCGACTTTAAGGATGCCTGCAAAAAGGTGGTGATGCGGACCTTGAGCAGGCCCGCCGCCGATTGCTGGAGCCCCCAACTGGTCCTATATTGGTCTGGGAGAAAGTTGGCAGGATGGCGACAGAACATTTCAGCACCCGCTTCCAGGATCTCGACACCTGGACCAGTTTCGATGTCCTCTCGGCCTTCTACGAGGGACAGCTCTCGGCCCTCGCGGCCGTGAGGCCGTCGCTGCCGGCCATCGCCGCGGCGGCCGAGGAGGCTGCGGCGCGCCTGCGGCGCGGGGGGCGTCTGGTCTATGTGGGCGCCGGCACTTCCGGCCGTATCTGCGTGCAGGACGGCACCGAGCTTCCCCCAACCTTCGATTGGCCCGAGGACAGGCTCGTCTATCTCATCGCCGGCGGCGATCGCGCCATCATGAAGGCGGTGGAGAACGCGGAAGATTCGGTCGAGGAAGGCAGCGCCGGTATCCGCAACAACGATATCGGCCCCAACGACGTGGTGATCGGCGTCGCTGCGAGCGGCCGGACACCGTTCACCATCGCGGCCCTGAAGGAGGCGGCCTCGCGCGGTGCGCAGACCATCGGCATTTCCAACAATGCGAATGCGCCCCTTCTCGATGCCTGCTCCCATCCGATTCTCGCCGACACGGGCGAGGAGGTGATCGCGGGCTCGACCCGCATGAAGGCGGGCACTGCGCAGAAGGTCATCCTGAACCTGCTCTCTTCTCTGATCATGGTGCGGATGGGCCGCGTCTATCGCGGGCTCATGGTGAACATGCGCGCCACGAACGCGAAGCTGCGTCGGCGCAGCGAGATCATGGTTTGCCAGATCACCGATTGCGGCGAGGCCGTCGCCGCGGACGCCATCCTTGAAGCCGGGGGCGACCTGAAGACGGCCGTTCTCATCGCCATGGGAGCCGATCCGAACGAGGCCCGAGAGGCGCTCATGCGCCACGATGGCAATTTGCGCGAGGCCCTGGCAGATTTCCATCAGACAAAGACATAACGCCGCAAAGGGCTGACGGCGGGAAGGGCTTGAAGAAGCGTCATGGCATTGGGGCTTGGCATCGACGCGGGCGGAACTGCGACGCGCTGGCGGTTGGCGGACGATCAGGGCAGCTGCGTCGCGAAGGGCGATGCCGATCCGCTCACCGGCCATTTGTTCTCCGCGGCCGCCGAGGAGCGGGCCCGCCAGATCATCCTCGACATGGCTCAAGCGGTCCTGCGCCATGGCAGGCCCCTCGGCATCATCGCCGGCATCACGGGATTGACCCGAGACACGCCGTCGGAAGCGAAGATGCGCGCCCTCTTCGCGGAGATCTTCGAACTTCGGCCCGAGAAGGTCTTCGTCGCCGAGGACATGTGGATCGCGTACCTGTCCTATTTCGCGCTGGGCGAAGGCATCCTCGTCTACAGCGGCACGGGTTCCATCGGCTACTTCCTGTCCGAGACCAAGGACGTGATCCGCGTCGGCGGACGTGGCAACCTGATCGATGACGGCGGCTCCGGCTTCTGGATCGCCCGCGAAGCCCTCAAGACGGTTCTGCGCAAGGAAGAGGAGAGCCCCGGCGAAGGATGGGCCACGCCCCTCGGCCGATGCCTCGAGAAGGCGCTCGGCGGCACGGACTGGAACCTCGTGCGCTCCTATGTCTATGGCGGCGATAGGGGTAGAACCGGCTTGCTGGCTAAGGCCGTCGGAGAGGCGGCCAAAGCGGACGACGCGACGGCCCTGCGCATCCTGCGTGAGGCCGGTGAGGAGCTTGCCCGCCTGGCCAACAGCCTGACCAAGCGCATCGGGCCCAAGCCCGTGGCCCTCGCGGGCGGCAGCTCCCGCCTGCACCCGATCGTCGCGGAAGCCTTCCGGCACGCTCTCATCGCCCCGGTCGAGCTCATCACCACCGATCTGGACGCGGGGCTCACGGCCGCACGGCTCGCGGCCACATTGACCAGGACGTGAGCATGGCCGCGAGGCTTGCCTAATGCCCGCTCCTCGTCCAAGACTGCTGTCTCCGTTCGGACCGAGACTGTTGTTGAAGCCATGCAAGCTCTTTTCGTAGGCCAGACCTATATCGACGTGACCTTCCTGGCGGACGAGCTCCCCACGGGAGACGACAAGACCGTCGCCCGGGATTATGCCATTTCCTTCGGCGGCAATGCCGTAACGGCAGCCTTCGCCTGCGCCAAGCTCGGCATCGCGCCCGACCTTCTGACCTCCATCGCAGACGACTGGCTGGGGCGCATGTTCATCGACATGGCGGCGAAATACGGCATTTCGGTCCATCACCGGAAAGTGAAGGAATCCTCGCTCTCCTTCATCATGCCCCGGGGCGGAAAGCGCGCCATCGTGCGCTGCCGCGACGATCATTACCTGCATCCGGTGCCGCCGCTCAACCTGCAGAACTGCCGCGCGCTCCATCTCGACGGCCACCAGGCCGACGCGGCGATGCACTATGCCAGGGCCTGCCGCGAGGCCGGAATTCTCACCTCGCTCGACGGGGGCGGCCTGCGCTCCAACACCCATGAGCTTCTCGAATTCATCGACGTCGCCATCGTGGCCGAGCGTCTCTGCGAGCAGATGAACATGACACCGGGCGAGATGCTGACCTACCTGAAAGGCCGCGGCTGCAGGATCGGTGGCGTGACCATGGGTGAGCGCGGCATGCTCTGGTATGACGAGAGCGGCGCCGAGAGCGTGCTGCCGGCGCTCGACGTCCCGGGCTCTCTGGTGGTGGACACCAACGGCGCGGGCGACATCTTCCACGGCTCCTATGTCTATTCGGCCATGGCACGCCCCGAGCTGCCCTGGCGCGAGCATTTCGTCTTCGCCCGCGCGGCATCCGCCCATGCGATCCAACACCTCGGCAACGAGGCGAGCCTGCCGAGCCTGAGGGACGTCGAGGAAACGCAGGCCCGGTTCTCGGAACGCAAGCTGGCGGCATAGGATCCCTCGGCACTACACCGGATCGTCATGGCCGGGCTCGTCCCGGCCATCCACGTCTTGGAGAGCCGCCGCGCAGGAAGACGTAGATCCCCGGATCATGCCCGGGGATGACGGGGACAGCAGCAAAGACCTCTTAAGAGCAGGACGAAAAGGCGGTCGTCAGGCCGCCTTCTTCTGGTAATCCTTCACGTCCGAGAACTGGATCGCTTTGTAGCGGTCCATCTCGTATTGCAGGTTGAAGGTATTGGCCGCCATGAACACGGGCGCTTCGTCGAGATCGCGCGCCATGGCCGAGAGGTGGCTCTCGATGAACTTGTCGAGCTCCTTCGGGTCGTCCGCCGTGATCCAGCGGCAGATCGAGAAGCGCGTCGTCTCGTAATCGATCGGCAGGCCGTATTCGGCGCTCAGGCGCTCCTTGAGCACGTCGAGCTGCAGCGCGCCGACCACGCCCACGATGGCGCCGGAGCCGTCCTGCGGGATGAAGAGCTGGACGACGCCTTCCTCCGCCATCTGCTGCAGCGCCTCGCGCAGCTTCTTCGCCTTCATGGCATCCTGGAGCTTGATGCGGCGCAGGATTTCCGGCGCGAAGCTCGGCACGCCACGGAACACAATGTCCTCGCCCTCGGTGAGCGTATCGCCGATGCGCAGCGTGCCGTGATTGGGAATGCCCACCACGTCGCCGGCCCAGGCCTCGTCGGCAATCGCGCGGTCCTGCGCGAAGAAGAATTGCGGCGTGTTGAGGCTCATGGGCTTGCCCGTGCGCACGAGCTTCACCTTCATGCCGCGCTGGAGCTTGCCAGAGCAGATGCGCATGAAGGCGATGCGGTCGCGGTGGTTCGGGTCCATGTTCGCCTGGATCTTGAACACGAACCCGGTCATGCGGTTCTCGCCCGCCTCCACGAGGCGCTTGTCGGCCTCCTGCCCGCGCGGCGGCGGCGCGTGCTCGGCCAGCGCATCGATGAGATCGCGCACGCCGAAATTGCGCAGAGCGCTGCCGAAGAACACGGGCGTGAGATGGCCTTCACGGAAGGCTTCGAGGTCGAACGGCTTGCAGGCCTCCTGCGCCAGCATCACCTCTTCCTGCCAGGCTTCCGCCTCTTCCGGCGGCAGCAGGCCCACCAGGTTCGGATCGTCGGGTCCGGAGACCGGCGTCGGTTCATCGTCGGTGTCGATTCGACGCACCACGTTGCGGCGCAGGTCGAACGTTCCGGCGAAGCTCTTGCCCTGGCTGATGGGCCAGGTGACCGGAGCGGTATCCAGCGCGAGCGTCTTCTCGATCTCGTCGAGCAGGTCGAAGGGGCTGCGCGCCTCGCGGTCCATCTTGTTGATGAAGGTCACGATCGGGATGTCGCGCATGCGGCACACCTCGAAGAGCTTGCGCGTGCGCGCCTCGATGCCCTTCGCGGCGTCGATCACCATGATGGCCGAATCCACCGCCGTGAGGGTGCGGTAGGTGTCCTCCGAGAAGTCCTCGTGGCCGGGCGTATCGAGAAGATTGAAGACGCAGCCGCCATATTCGAAGGTCATGACCGAGGTCACGACCGAGATGCCGCGCTCCTTCTCGATGCCCATCCAGTCGGAGCGGGTGGAGACGCGGTTCTTCTTGGCCTTCACCTCGCCCGCGAGCTGGATCGCGCCTCCGAACAGCAGAAGCTTTTCGGTCAGCGTGGTCTTACCCGCGTCCGGGTGGGAGATGATGGCAAAGGTTCGGCGGCGGCCCACAGGGGCCGGAAGGTCGGTCATGGCTCTTAAGGTTCTTCAGGAAACCGGGTGGGGGACAGAACGCCGCAGCGCCCTGACCTTTCGTGTCTGTCTTCTCACCCCATATGGGGGTTTCCCGTCAACAACGAAAGGAGGTGATCCAGTGTCTCATTGTCATACCCTACGGTCCCCGGTTGCCGTGACCTGGATCTTGGCCTCTGCCGAGATTGGTGCGTAACGCACAGCAAGGAACGGCCTGAACGGGCCGTGGAACCGACAATGGAAAGGCCGCCTCTCGGGGCGGCCTTTCTTTTTGCCCTGACTGGTTCAGGCGCTCAGCAGCTTGCCCGTGCGCCTGGCAATGGTCCCGGCCACCTTGGCGAGGCGGGTGCCCTGCGTGACGAAGCGGAGCGCGATCCGGGCGAACACCACCCCGTCGCAGGGGGATGTCGCCTGCGAGACAGCGCCGGAATGCGGATCGACGATGTCCGCGATCACGTCGCCGGCCTTCACCTGATCGCCCACCTGGGCCTCGAACACCACAATGCCGGTTGCGGGAGCCAGAACCGGCTCGGATGCCGCGAGAGGGGTCGGCTGGCAGAGCGGGGCCGGAACCTGGGGAGGCTCGCCCGCGATGGCGCCGCGCAGGGTCATGTAGGCCACGAGCGCCGCCGCATCGCGACGGGCCAGTTCATGGCTCACATCCCGCTCGCCTCGGAATTCCAGGGTCGTGGAATGGCAGCCGAAGGGGATCGGGTGATCCTTGAAGCGGTCCGCGAGCTCCGCCCAGGGGCGGCTCAAGGCCTCGTCGAAGGGTTCGTCGCCTGATTCGTCCGCCAGAAGGTAAGCCCGCGCCCCAATGAGCGCCGAGAGGGGCGCGAACTCGTCCGCCGAGCGGGTATGCGTGTAGAGGTGCTCCACGGCCTCGGAATCGCAATGCATGTCGAGGACGATGTCCGCCTCGACGGCCAGTGTCAGCAGCGCCTTCTTCATCGCCTCGGCGGGGTTGCTCGTCTCCCAGGACTCGAGCTCGGCACGCAGAGCCTCGCGGATCAGGCGAACATTGGCCTGCGGATCGGCGGTGAGCTTTCCCTTGATCCGTTCGGCCACCTTAGGGACCAGGTAGGGATAGCCGCGATTGAAGTTGATGCCGTCGGCGAGATTGAAGCGGCCGATGTGGCCGCCAAGAACCCGCTGCGCGAGCCCGATCGGATTGGCGGACGGAACGAGAAGGATCTCGCCCTTGATCTTGCCCTCCGCCTCGAGCGCCGCGAGGCGCTCGCGCAGGTGATGGGCCGCGATCATGCCGGGAATCTCGTCGGCATGGAGGGAGGCCTGCACATAGACGCGCGGGCGCGCGCCGGCCTCCCCGAAGCGGTGAACGGTGAGGGACAGGCCGGCGCCGGGGGCGAGTGGCGAAAGGGCGATCTGTTCTGTTTTCATGATGAGCGGATGATGCTGTCAGCCTGAATGGATTTCCGGTGGACCGAGCGCAGGCATCGAGGCAGCCTGGCTCAAGCGGCCCACCCCTGCGACTTGAACACGAAGCGGCCGGGACTGGTAACGATTGCGGCCAACCCCTGCAAGGCCGGCTCCGGATTGACGATCACGAAAGCCGGCACCCCGCGGGCCCAGGCATCGTGAGGCGCCTTACTGTCGAACGCCTCCCGGAAGCCGCCGTTCTGGAGAATGTCCACCATGCGCGGCGCGATGCCGCCCGCGATGAACACGCCCCCGGAGGATTCGAAGGTCAGCGCCATGTCGCCCGCGTAGCGCCCGAGCCAGCGTGCGAAGAGATCGAGCGCAGCCTGCGCCAGCTCGTCGCCCTCACGGGCCGCGGCGTGAACGTCGTTGGGCTTCGTGTAGGGACAATTCACGCATCGATGGGCGGCCACCGCCTTCGCGATGCGGAACAGGCCGGGGCCGGACAGCACCACCTCGGCGGAAACGCGCCCGCCGACCCGCTCGAGATGCGGCCAGAGCGCCGCCTCTTCCTCGGTCGCGGGACCGAATTCGATATGTCCCGCCTCGGTTGCCAGAATGGCCAGACGATCCTCCACCGGAACCAGCGCTCCCACACCCAGGCCCGTGCCCGGCCCGAGCACGACACGGGCGCCCGGCCCCGGATGTCCGCCGCCGATGGGAGCGAGGTCTCCCTGGTCCTCGGTGAGCACCATCACGGAAGCCGCGACAGGCGTATAGTCGTTGACGAGGGTGACGCGCTCGAGCCCCAGCGCCGTGCCGATCGCCTCGGCGTCGATCACCCACTGGGCGTTGGTGAGGCGGATGGCGGGCGCGTCCACGCGGGTCGCCACCGCGATCATGGCGGACCGGGGCGCCTCGCCCTCATAGCCCTGAAGCGCGATCCTGATCGCGCCGACGGGATCGGGCGTCTGCGCCGTCAGGGCGCGGGGCAGGAGCTGAACGGGCTCTCCGGGTGCGGGCAGCACCGCGAAACGGGCATTGGTGCCGCCGATATCTCCGAGCAGAACGGGAAATGCGAACATCGAGAGAGCCTATCGTCCTTGTCTCACCCCGCCGAAGCGGTCACCTTCAGAGCACGTCTTCCCATCTCCGGCTCAGGCGCACGGCGGAGTTGATGAGACCCACCATGGAGTAGGTCTGGGGAAAGTTGCCCCACAACTCGCCGGTCGTGAAGTCGGCATCCTCGGAAAAGAGACCGAAGGAATTGCGCAAGCTCAGGATGTGCTCGAACAACTCTCTCGCCTCTTCCTTGCGTCCAATGGCGTTCAGAGCATCCACGTACCAGAAGGCGCAGATCATGAAAGCCGTGTGCATGCGCCCGAAATCGTCTTCCACATCATAACGCAGGAGAAGGTCTCCCCGCCGCAAGGTCTTGCCCACCGCATCCACGGTCGCGACGAAGCGGGGATCGTCCGGCTTCACGAAGTTGAGCTCGGAGAGCAGGAGCAGGGTCGCGTCGAGGTGCTCCCCGTCGAAGGACGACACGAAGGTGCCCGTTCTCGGATTGAAGGCCCGCTCGTCGATGATGCGGTGCATCCGATCCGCGTTCTCCCGCCAGAAGGCGACCCGGTCCTCGCGCTCCATGGCCGCGGCGATCTTGGCGAGCCGGTCGCAGGCCGCCCAGCACATCACGCTCGGGAACGTATGCACGGCCGCCTTGGTGCGCAGCTCCCAGGGCCCGGCATCGGGCTGATCGAAGACCTCGATGGCGCGCTGCCCGAGCTTCTCCAGGTGGGAGAACAGGGCCCGGTTGCCGACCGCGCGGGTCAGGCGCTTGTCGAGAAAGGCGTGCACGGAGGCCAGAACGATGCTGCCATAGGCATCGTTCTGAACCTGCGTATAGGCCGCATTGCCCACGCGCACCGGTCCCATGCCGCGGTAGCCCGCCAGCGCCGTGGCCTCGCGCTCCTCCAGATTCGGCGAGCGCGTGATGCTGAACAGCGGCGGCATGTCCTTCTGGTCGGGAATGGCATCCATGTCGTCGACGATGTTGGTGATGTAGGTGAGATACTCCTCCATCGTCTTGGTGGTTCCCAGCCGGTTGAGGGCGTGAATGACGAAATAGGCGTCACGCAGCCAGCAATACCGGTAATCCCAGTTGCGCTGCGTGTTCGGCGCCTCCGGCACCGAGGTGGTGAGCGCGGCCACGATGGCGCCCGTCTCTTCGAAGTTGCAGAGCTTGAGCGTGATTGCGGCGCGGATGACCGCCTCCTGCCAGTCGAACGGGATGGAGAGCGAGCGCACCCAGTCGCGCCAGAATGCGATCGTGCTGTCGAGGAACTCGCGGGCGGTCGTGTCCGCCTCGGAACGAAGCGGCTCGTCCTCCCCGAAGAAGAAGGAAATGGGCCGCTCCACCACGAAGGGGCGCTCCTCGTGCACATAGGAGACGGGAGCGTCCGTGGTGAGTCTCAAGGAGGAATGCGGCCCGACGAACCGCAGGTGATTGCTGCCGCGGGTCGTGCCCGGCGCATAGCTGCCCCATTCGAAATGCGGCCGCAGCCGCACACGGATGCGCGGGCGCCCCTTGATGGGCGTGACGCGGCGGATCAGAAGCGGCGGCCGGAAGGTGCGATCGAAATGCTTGAAGCGGGGTGCGAAGTCCGTGACCTCGAGGATGTTCCCGAAGGAATCCGTCATGCGCGAGACGAGAACGGCCGTGTTCGGCAGATAGTTCTGCTCACAGCTCACCATGCCGACCATGTCGATGGCAAAGACCCCTTTCTGCTCCGCATCCGTTTGTCCCTCGGGGCAATCGAGCAGTGCGGAGAAGACGGGATCGCCATCGAACCGGGGAAAGCAGCTCCAGACGATTTGCGCCCGGCGATCCACCAGGGCCGAGATCATGCAATTGCCGATGACGGCAAGGTCCAGCGAACTCATCTCATCGATCATCCACGTTGAAGGGAAGCAAACCATCCGACGCCCATCCGGACAGGCAATGTCGCAGGTCGGCGGGCGTTCCTAAGCGAATCTTGGCGATCGTCTCTCCGGCACCGATGCGGACGGACACACCGCCGAAGGCGTTCACCGTCTTGAAACCGTTCTCGTCGGTCAGGTCGTCGCCGACGAAGATCGGGCGGCGGCCCCTGTAGGGCGCGGAGTGGAGGAACCGCTCGATGACCTTTCCCTTACCGGCGGCCGAGGGAAGGATCTCCGCCACGGCCTTGCCGTGCTGCAGGCGATATTCGCTCCCGAGCGCTTCCACGGCGGCATGGGCCGTGGACAGCGCGAACTCCTTTTCCTGGGGCGCCAGTCGCCAGTGAATGGCGACCGAACAGCCCTTGTCCTCGATCAGGATGCCGGGCCTTTCGGCAACCACCTTCTGCAGGCGCTCGACCATCCTGCGCAGTTGCGGGTGTTCCTGCGGATCGCAAAGGTGAAGGTTGCCCGCGATGCGCTGCTCGAGGCCATGCAGCCCTGCCATGTCGAACCGGTGAGGCTCGAAATGATGATCGAGAAAGGCGACGGGCCGGCCGCTGACGATGGCGAGCGCGCCGCCGAGCCTCTCCTGAAGGTGAAGAAGGATCTCGGGCAGCGCCGGGTCCACCGAAACGGCGTCGGGACGCTCCACGATATCCACCAGCGTTCCGTCGAAATCGAGGAACAATGCGTATTTGTCTTCCATCGCGGAAGCCTGAACGGGAGCATCATGCATTGGCGGCGGCCCGGTTTCTGCCGGCAGCGATCAGGCGCCGGATCCTCTGACGCTTGCGCAGACGGGAGGCGGCCAGCAACATCTGTCCGGCCCAGCGATACACATTACGCTCTTTCACCTGGTCGCGCATCAGGCGCATCCGCTCGCGCTGTTCGTCCTGGGGCATCGTGAGCGCTCGGTTGATGGCCTGCCCCATCGCATGGGCGTTGTAGGGATTCACGATCAGCGCCTCCGACAGCTCACGGGAGGCGCCCGCGAAGGCGGACAGGATCAGAACGCCTTCCTCGTCGTCCCGCGCGGCCACGAATTCCTTGGCCACGAGATTCATGCCGTCATGCAGGCTCGAGACGATGCAGAGGTCGGCCGCCCTGAACAGCTCGAACACCTCGTCGGGCTCGTGATGCCGGATGAGGAGCTTGATGGGCTCGTAGCCTTCGCTGCCATGGCGCTCGTTGACCTCGCGGGCCAGGGCCTCGGCCTCCTCCTGCAGCTGACGGTAATTCGCCAGCTTGCTGCGGGTGGGGGCCGCCACCTGGACGAAGCAGAAATTGCCGCGCCATTCCGGGTGCTCGGCCAGCAACGCGTCGATCGCCTGCATCCGGTCGAGGATGCCCTTCGTGTAGTCGAACCGCTCGATCCCGACGCCGATGCGCATCTCCGGCGGAAGTCCGAGCCGCTCGCGCACGGCCCGACGGCATTCCTCGACGGGCTTCTGGCCTTCCAGGGCCGTCGGCGGCCACTCGATGGAAATGGGATAGGGGCGGATCTGCGTCTCCTCGCCGCCGAACGTGACCGTGTCCGTCTCGCGGTTGATGCGGCTTTCCACATAGGAATCCACCGCATCCAGGAAGTTGTTGCAATGAGCCTGCGTATGAAACCCCAGGATCGACGAGCCGAGGAGCCCGTCGATGATCTCCTCGCGCCAGGGGCAGATGCCGAAGGTTTCCGCATTCGGCCACGGAATGTGCCAGAACGTCACGATGGTCGCTTGAGGAAGCCTGTTGCGGATCAGGCGCGGCAGGAGCGCGAAATGATAATCCTGCACCAGAATGATCGGATCCTCGCGCTTGGCCTCGGCCACGATGGCGTCGGCGAACTTCTCGTTGACCGACCGGTAATATTGCCAGTCCTGCTCGCGGAAGACCGGCCGCACGAAGGCGATGTGGCAGAGCGGCCAGAGCCCTTCGTTGGCGGCACCGTAGTAATAGCCGTCCTGCTCCTCCTCCGTCAGCCAGACGCGGCGCAGCGTGTAGGACGGGTTGGCCGGCGGCACCGGCACGCGGTCGCTCGGGTCCACCGTGTCCCGGTCGGCCGTTCCGCTGCCATGCGCCACCCATGTTCCGCCGCAGGCCCGCACCACCGGCTCCAGGGCGGACACCAGCCCGCTCGCGGGAATCTGCAGGGAGATCTCGCCATCGGCCGTTCGGTTGTGGATGTAAGGCTCGCGGTTCGAGACCACGATCACCTCGGATCCCGACAATTCGTTGGAGAGGGCGGCACGCAGGGTGTCCGGATTCCAGTCCGTATGCGCCGCGTCGATGGTCCGGCGCGAGGCCTCCAGCTCCTGGAGGACGTCCCGGATCTCCTGGCCGAGAGGGATGATGTTCTCCTCCGCGGGCGCGCCCGCAGCCCCTGCGCGCGCATTCTCCAGAGCCTGCCGGATGGAGGCCAGCCATCGGCGCATGATGAATGCCGCGATCAGGGCCGCAAGGGCGGACGCCCCGAAGGCGACGCCGGCAAGCGCCAGGAAGAGATAGTTCCGGGCCTCCCCTCCCCGCCGGTCCGCATAGCTCAGATCGTGGAGCACCACGAGATGCCCTTCCCGCCCCGATGCGGTCAGGGGGAAGGAACTGACGAGAATCTCGCGGCCTTCGCTGCTGATGGTGGACGAGCTCACGGCTCCGCCCCTGGCGGCCTGCTCGCAGGAGAAGGAAGGCGGCATGTTCCGCGTCGGCGCGCGCAATTCCGCTCCGTCGCAATAGCCGATGGCGAGAACCCGTTCGTCGGAGGCGATTCGCTCGAAGAAACCCGCGAGCCGTCCCGCATCGTTGCCCGCCAGGAGGCCGGCGACCTGATCCCGCGCGGCGTTGAAGACGAGCTGGGAACGCAGCTCCACATCCCGCCGCGCCCATTGCTCGACGAAGGATGTGGCGAACGGGAGAACGGCCAGGATGACGATGGCCGCGACAAGCAACGCAATACCGCCGAAGCGAAAGATAATCCTCAACCCTCTGCTTCCTCAGGATGTCCAAGACAGTTCGGAGGACCGAAGCCTCAACATCGGAAAGGTTCGGTGTTTTGCTTCCGTCCGGGAGCAGCCCGAAGGCCGGCCCGCCCCTGTTATGGGCCTTTCTCCGGAACTTTCCAGGCTTAGATCCCGGCTGTGCAACCCAGACATTAAAAACCGCAGCCGGCTTGATGGGCCGGCTGCGGTCTGTAAAGGGCAAACCTTTGGAGAACCTTAGAGCATCGGACGTGAAAAGTGGAATCCACTTTTCACTGACGCGGCCCTCTGGATTCGCGCGATGCGCTAGTGCTCGCGGAATGCGCGGGCGATCTGGTCCTTCATGGGCTTGAAGAAGTACTCGAACGGCGTGCGCTCGTTGACCTCGACGAAGACCTCCGCCTGCATGCCGGCGATGAGATGCAGTCCTTCGAGGCGCTTGATCTCCTCCGGCGACAGCTCCACCCGGATCGTGTAGAAGGTCGCGCCCGTCTGCTGGTCGCGGGACACATCCGCCGAGATCCGGCTGACCTTGCCGTGCAGGTCGGGCATCGTGCGCGCATTGGAAGCGTGCACCTTCACGGTCGCCTTCTGTCCCAGCTTCACCTGGTCGATCTCGTTGGGCAGAACCTTGGCCTCGAGCTCGAGCTTGTCGTTGATGGGAACGATGAACATGACGGGCTCGGCCGGGGAGATGACACCGCCGATGGTGTGCACGTTCAGCTGATGGACATAGCCGTCGCTGGGCGCGCGGATATCGATGCGCTTCAGCTGGTCTTCCGCCGCCACCCGCCGCTCCGTGTACTCGGCGACCTTGCTCTGGATGTCGCGCAGTTCCTGCATCGCCTCGGCACGCATCTGCTCGTCGATCTGGATGATCTGGAACGAGGTTTCCGCGATGCGGCTCTCCGCCTGGGCCACGGAGGCGACGAGCTGGCCGCGCTGGCCTTCGATGCTGGCGGCATCACGCTCGAGCGCGTTCAGGCGCGGGAGCTGCACGAGGTTCTTCTCGTAGAGGTCGCGAACGCCCTTGAGCTCCTCCTTGATCAGTTCCGCTTCTCTGGCCTTCGCCTCCTGCTGCGCCTTCAGGCCCGAGATCTCGTCCTGCGACTGGGCGATGCGCTTCTTGAGCTGGTCCTTCTGGGCCTCCCTCGAGGCGCGGCGCGCCTGGAAGAGCGTGCGCTCCGAGGACATGATCTTCTGAATCGCCGGATCGTTGATGCGAGCCGCGAACTCGGCCGGCATCTCGACTTCGCCGACACCGTCACGCTCGGCCTCCAGGCGTGCCTGGCGTCCGATATACTCATCGAGCTGCTTGGACACGACCTGGAGATTGGCGCGCGTCAGCGTCTCGTCGAGACGGATCAGGAGATCGCCCGACTTGACGCGGTCGCCGTCCTTCACCTTCAGCTCCCCGACGATGCCGCCGGTGGAATGCTGGATCTTCTTGACGCTGCTGTCGACGACGAACTGGCCGCCGGCCACGACGGCACCCGACAGGGTCGAGGTTGCCGCCCAGAGGCCGATCGTCCCCGCGAACAGGGCGATCATCGCCAGACCCGCGACGCCCGACTGGCGCAGAACCTTCTCGTGCATCGAAGGCTTCTGGGGCTTCTGCATGACAATCATTTAACCAACCTCCCGCAGGTTGCCGGCCTGCGCCTGCGCCGGCTGCACCCGAACCGTGGGAGCTTGCGCCGGAGCTGTATTGCGTTTCATCACACCCTGCAGAACCTCGTCCCGCGGGCCGATGGCCTTGATGCGGCCTTCTTCCATGATGGCGACCTGATCGACCTGACCCAGCGCGGCCGGGCGGTGGGTGATGACGATGACGATGCCGCCACGCTGCCGAACGGACAGGATTGCTTGGTTCAGAGCCTCGTCCCCTGCCCCGTCGAGGCTGGCGTTCGGCTCGTCGAGCACCACCAGGAACGGATCGCCGTAGAGGGCCCGAGCCAGAGCGACGCGCTGCCGCTGGCCGCCCGACAGGGAGGCTCCGCTTTCGCCGATGCGCGTATCGTAGCCGTCCGGCAGGTTGAGGATCAGCTCATGGGCTCCGGCTGCCTTCGCGGCCGCGATGATGTGCTCCGGCTTCGGGTCCGGATGGAAGCGTGAAATGTTTTCGGCCACCGTGCCTTCGAACAGCTCCACGTCCTGCGGCAGATAGCCCACGTGGCGGCCGAGGCTGTCGGGCTCCCACTGGTCGAGCGCGGCGCCGTCGAGGCGGATCTCGCCGCGCATGGTCGGCCACACGCCGACGAGCGCACGCGCCAGCGTCGACTTGCCAGAGGCGCTCGGGCCGATCAGGCCCAGGCCCTGGCCGGCCTGGAGCCTCAAGGTGGCGGCCTGCACGATCGGGAACTGCGCGCCCGGGGCGGAAACGTAAACCTCTTCCAGGGCCACGAACTGCTTCGGAGCCGGCAGCGGCATGCGCTGGCCCTGCGGCGGGACGAGGGTCATGATGTGCTGGAGGCGGCGGTAGGCCTGACGCGAGGCGGTGAAGCCCTTCCAGTGCGCCACGGCGATCTCGATGGGTGCGAGAGCGCGGGACATCAGGATCGAGCCGGCGATCATGAGGCCGCCCGACATCTGCCCCTCGATCACCAGGAGGGCGCCCAGACCCAGGATGCCCGATTGAAGGACCATGCGGAACACCTTGGCGAAGGCGCTGATCCCGGCCGAGGCTTCGCTGACCGCGAGACCGTCGTTGACGTGACGGACATGCACCTGGTCGTAGCGCTTGCCGAGATAACCCAGCATGCCGAGGGCGCGGATCGCCTCCGCGTTGCGGCGGCTCGTTTCCGCCATGGCGTGCCGCTCCGCGCCGCTCTTCGTCACCTCGTAGGACGGCTCTTTGCTCTTGGCGTCCGTGTAGATCGTGAGAAGAATGATGCAGACGCCGCCGATCACGGACATGATGCCGACCCAGGGATGGATCATGAAGCAGCCGATGAGGAAGATCGGCATGAAGGGCATGTCGAAGAGAGCCGTGGGTCCGAGGCCCGACAGGAAGCCACGGATCGTGTCCACGTCCCTGACCGGCTGCATGCTCTCGGAGGCTTTAGCACCCTTCAGGGGCATCGTGGCCACCAGGTCGAACACGCGGGGGGCGAGGATCTCGTCGAAGCGGGCGCCGATGCGAGCCAGCATCTTGCCGCGCAGCATGTCGAGACCGCCCGAGAGGGCATAAGCGGCCAGCGTGATCAGCGAGAGACCGACAAGGGTCGGGATGCTCCGGCTCGACAGCACGCGGTCATAGACCTGGAGCATGTAGATCGAACCGGTCAAAGCCAGGATGTTAACGACCGCTGAGAAGATGGCCACGTTCGTAAAGGACGGTAAGCACGATTTCAGCGCGTCCTGGACCTCTGTGCTCTCTTCCCGATTTCTCGATGCCTGCTTCATTTATCTTCTTTCCATCGATGGTCCGGCTCCGCGGCACACCGTTCAGCTCCGCGCCATAAGGCACGGTATATCCTAGCACGACCTTGGCTGTCTCGCGACAGCCTTGGAGGCGGGCCTTTGGAACGCAAGAACATATTAACAGGCCTGGACTGGATTTCCGGGCACGCTCATAAGCTCTTAAGGATATTGAAATGCCCCAAAGTCGGCGTCTTCCGTTACGCCACGTGTCTTGTAACCATATTTCGTACTAGAATGTCAACTGAAAGTGTCGTCAAGATTTAGGCTGCCTTTGCTTCCTCTCTATTTAGAGGGGAAGCGTAGCGGAACCTTCATTTCACGAATAACTCTTTGTAAATATTTATAGTTAATCATGTGTGACACAGAAATGAGGTCGCATTATGGACAAATCCGACAGCTTCCGCCCTGCCCCGGCCACGCCGTCCCGAACCAGCGAGTTGGGGCCCGGCACCATGCAGATCGACCCGGAGGCGAGCGCCGCCCTGGCGGCAGCCGTCAGGAGCGCCCGCCCGGACCAGCCGGCGTCGGCCACCGAGCCTCCGGCGCCCGCAAAGACCCGAAAGCTCCCCGTGAAAGGCTCGATTCTGGCCCAGTCGGCAGCAGCCCTTCTCCTCATCGGCGCGGGCTGGCTTGCGTCCTATACGGGAACCCTCGGCACGCGGGACGCGATCCGCCAGATGGAAGCCGAGGCGGCCCGCAGCCACGAGATCTTGGCCAAGCTGTCCGATGACTTGGCTGCGCTCAAGCGCACGACGGCGGCCGCCCGCGACGTCCAGCAAACCTCCTCCATCGCGGCTTCCGGCCAGGCCAAGCTCGCCGAAAAGATCGACCGCCTCGCGGTTGCCGTCCAGGACCCGGGCAAGAAGCTGACCTCCCTCGAGGAGCGTCTGACCCGCATGGAGGGCCAGATCACCGCGAGCCTGAACAGCCTCAGCGCGGCAAAGCCCGCCCCCACGCCCCCGCAGCAGACCGCTCCGCCCGTGCCGCCGGCCCCGACCCCGGCCGAACCCGTCGAAGGCTGGGTCCTGCGCGAGGTCTCCAACGGCACGGCTCTCGTGGAGGGGCGCACCCGCGGCCTCTACGAGGTGGTGCCCGGCAACGTCATCCCGGGCGTGGGCCGCGTGGAAGCGATCGAGCGGCGCGGCGGGCGCTGGGTGGTGGTGACCGCCAAGGGCGTCATCGGCACCACGCGCTAGAGCATCGGACGTGAAAAGTGGAGTCCACCTTTGGGCTCCAATCTGATGCTCCACTCTTGGGAGAGCGCATCGTTCGACGCGGCCCTCTGGGTCCGCACGATGCGCGAGGGCTCAGCGCGGAACGATGAGCTTCAACCCATGGACCAGGGCCGCGAAGGCCGCGAGGCTTGCGACATAGAGAGCCAAGAACCAGAGCAGGCGCCTGTATCGGACCCAGAAGTGGGATCCACTTCTGGGATCCATCCGATCCGAATGACGCCGGGGACCCGCCTGCATCAATGATACCCGTAGCCGCCGCCCTGAATCTCGTCGGCGACCTTTCCGCGGAACACATAATAGGCATAGGCCGTGTAGGCGAACGTGATCGGCAGCACGATCGCAAATCCCACGAGCGCGAAGAGCTGGGAATTGACCGTGTTGGCCGTGTCCCAGATCGTCAGGTTCGGCGGCACGTTGTAGGGGAACAGGCTGACGCCGAGTCCGAGATAGCCGAGCAGGAACAGACCGATCGCTAGGAAGAACGGCCGATAGTGCCGCCCCTCCTCCAGGTCGCGGAACAGCCGGTAGGCCGTGTAGATCGTGATCAGCGGGATGGGCGCGAGAAACGCCATGTTGGGCCAGGAGAACCAGCGCGCCTCGATCTGCCGCCCGAGGAACGGAACCCACACGGACACCACCGCCATGGCGATGATCGTCGCGATCAGGAAGCGGACCGCCATGCGCCGCGCCCAGATCTCGAGTTCGCCCGTGGTCTTCATCACGCACCAGGTCGAGCCGAGAAGACCATAGCCGCAGATGAGGCTGAGGCCCGTGACCACACTGAAGGGCGTGAGGAAATCGAAGGTGCCGCCGGTGAACTGGCGCCCATCGGTGGAGAAGCCCTGCACGAAGGCGCCGAGCACCATGCCCTGGAAGAAGGTCGCGAGCAGGGAGCCGAAGAAGAACGCGTTGTCCCACAGGAATTTCGAGCGCTCGGACTTGAAGCGGAATTCGAAGGCCACGCCGCGAAAGATGAGCGCGATCAGCATGAGGATGATCGGCACGTAGAGCGCCGGCATGAGCACCGCATAGGCGATGTGGAACACCGCGAAGAGACCGCCCCCGCCGAGGATGAGCCAGGTCTCGTTGCCGTCCCAGATGGGAGCCACGGAAAACATCATCCGGTCGCGCCAGTTCTCGCTGTAAGCCGCCTTGAACAGGATGCCGACGCCGAGATCGAATCCGTCGACGATCACGTACATCGCGACCGCCACCGCGATCAGGCCCGACCAGATCAACGGCAGCCAGAAGGCCAGACCCTCGTATTCGTTGCCGAAACCGAACATGCTCTCGCCCTCCTATTCCGCCGGCTGCGCCCGATGGCCGGGCCTGCCCTCGATGCCCTCGTCCGGCACGGAGAGCGGACGCTTCGGCTTCTTGCCGATGTCGTCGCCGCGGATGTCCTCGACCGGATCCGGCCCGCGCCGCAGGAGCTTGGCGAGATAGTAGGACCCGAACCCGAACACGAAGGCGTAGACGACCAAGAAGGTGATCAGCGACGCCGTCACCGCGCCCGCCGCGACGGGCGAGACGGCATCGGCCGTGCGCAGCAATCCGTAGACCACGTAAGGCTGACGGCCGATCTCCGCGGTGAACCAGCCGAACAGCACCGCGCCGAATCCGGACGGGGTCATGAGCATCGTGGCAGTCAGGAAGGTTCTGTTGGTGAACAGCGTTCCCTTCCAACGCAGATAGAGGCTCCACAGGCCGATGCCCAGCATGGCGAAGCCCAGGCCCACCATGATGCGGAAGGAGAAGAACACGGGCCAGACCGGCGGACGATCCTCCCGCGGCACCTCCTTGAGGCCCGGCACCACGCCGTCATACGCGTGGGTCAGAACCCAACTGCCGATCTTCGGGATGCCGATCTCGTAACGGTTGGTTTCCGCCTCCTCGTCGGGAACGGCGAAGAGGCGCAGCGGCATGTTGGACATGCGCTCCCAGTTGCCCTCGATGGCCGCGAGCTTCGTCGGCTGATGCTTCAGCACGGCCAGCCCGTGAAGATCGCCGATGACGATCTGGACCGGCACGAAGATGGCGGCAAACCACAGGGCCATCGACATGGAACGCCGCGAGGCCGCGAGTTTGGCCTCCGGCGCGTCGTGCGGATGGCGCAGCAGCATCCAGGCCGACATGCCGGCGACCGCGAAGGCCGTGGTGATGTAGCAGCCCATCACCATATGCGCGTAGCGCAAGGGGAACGAAGGATTGAAGACGATCCTGAACCAGTCGACCGGCACCGCCTTGCCGTTCTCGATGGCATAGCCGTCCGGCGTCTGCATCCAGGAATTGGCCGACAGAATCCAGAAGGCTGAAATCAGCGTGCCCAAAGCCACCATGCAGGTGGCGAAAAAATGCAGCCGGTCGCCCACCTTCTCCCAGCCGAACAGCATGATCCCGAGAAACGCCGCCTCCAGGAAGAAGGCGGTGATGACCTCGTAGGCGATGACGGGCCCGAGCACGTTGCCCGTATATTCGGAGAAGCGCGACCAGTTGGTTCCGAACTGGTAGCTCATGACGATGCCCGATACGACGCCGAGGCCGAAGGAGACGGCGAAGATCTTGACCCAGAACCGGAAGAGATTGCGGTAGAGCGGATTTCCCGTCCGCAGCCAGTTGAATTCCAGCGCGGCGAGCCAGCTCGCAAGGCCGATGGTGAAAGCCGGAAAGATGATGTGGAACGAGATCGTGAACGCAAACTGGATGCGCGACAGCATCAGGGCATCAAGTTCCATACCGCTTCCCCTTCAACGTCCTGTCTTGCCTTCTAGGGCATCGGACCCAAAAGTGGAGTCCGCTTTTGGGATCCAATCCGATGCTCGACTTTTGAACGGAGCAGGCGGTGTGAAACCAGGGGCCGTGGCGCTATGAGTACTGCCGACCCGGAATAAAGTCTGACTGAAGCGGCCGCCAGCCGGTGCTGAGACGCTGCAAGGCCTCGAGCTCGACCGGGTCGTGACTGCAGAAGATTCGCACGTTGCTGGCGCGGTCGTTCGCCAGGGCCCGCAGCCGGTCCTGGTTGCGCAGGCGCAGGGTCCGGTTCTCCTCCATCAGCTTCTGGTAGGCGAGAAGACCCGGCGTGCAGGACGGCTCCTCGTCCATTTCATGTCGATGGAAATAGGCATCCCCCGCATTGAGGAGCCAGCCCTCCGGCGTATCGATGGCGATGCCCGCATGCCCCATCGTGTGGCCGGGCAGCGGCACCATCAGGATCTCGGGCGGCAGGCCGTCGAGATCGCGTACGGACTTGAACCCGAACCAATCCTCCCCGGACGGATCGTAGAAGCGCCAGTCGCGCACCCCGTCCCACTGCTCGGGGCGGTAGCGCCTGCGATGGATGAAGCCCTGGCGCACCTCGGCCTCCTCCAGCTCGGCGCGCAGCACATGAACCGTTGCCTGTGGGAAATCCTCCAGGCCGCCCGCGTGATCGAAATCGAGATGGGTCAGGACGATGTGACGGACATCATGGGGCGAGAAGCCCAGGCTCCTCACCTGCTCCAGCGCCGTGTAGCGATGCTCGAGCTGGATCCGGTTCACATGGACGAACAACGGGCTGATCCGCTCATAGGGATCCTCCACGTCGCGGGACCCGATGCCGGTGTCGACGAGCACGAGGCCGTGGCGGTCGGTCTCGATCAGCTGGCAATGGCACACCAGCTGTCCGGTCAGCCCACGGCTCACCCCGTCCCAAAGCCTTCCTCCCACGGGGCACATGCAGCCGCAATTGAGATGATGGACGCGCATGGGAGGCCTCGCTGATGGGACAGAGCGAAACCCTAACGCCACAGCTCAGGGAAATGTTCGAGATGCGAAAGAACCCTGCGGTCAGGCTCTGGCGGCTACTTGCGGCATGCGAAAGGCGGGAAGGTGCTGGCCGTTCCCGCGTTCATGGCGGCCACGACCATCATGTTCGCCAGCGCCAGCTCCTCCTCGGAGCGGGGACAGACATCCCCGTCGGCCGTGCATCCGGACGCCAGGAAGGCTTCATGCCGGTCGAGAAATTCCTGCCCCAGACCCTTCGCCTTCGTGCGCGCGAGCGCCTCGTCCCAGGCCTTCTTGTAGCGGGTGCATTTCACCTCGACCCAGCTCGGCTCCCGGGCCGGCGCGCTTGAGGCGCCGATCACCGCCCCTGCGAGCGCGGCCATGAGAACGGCAAGTGTGGTGATCGAACGGCCCATCTGACCCGCAGCTCCTGTTCCGGCGCGGTGGAGCACGGGGAGGGCGCTCGGGTCAAGAGGTCAGGCCCGCATCTCGGGCGCGTTCTTGCCGGACAGGGTCTTGGCCCGTTTGCCGGCCTGTTTCCCGCCGGATGGCGAACGACGGCGCTTGGCCGGCTTCTTCGCCGTCTCGTCGATCTCGCGGGAGAGCCGCTCCTGCAGCAGGCTCAGCACCGCCGCCTCTTCGGGTCTGAGCGACGGGAGGTCGTCACGCAGCTCGGCTTCGATTTCCCGCTTGATCTCGATGAGCAGTCCGCCATCGAGGTAGCAGGAGAACACCTCCGGATGCACATAGCACTTGCGGCAGATGGTGGGGGTGTTGCCCAGGCGGGCGGAAACCTGCTCGATCGCCGCGCGGATGTTCTTCTTGGCCTTCGCCTCGCTGTCGAACTGCTCGAACTCGGCGAGCGCCAGGGCCGCGAGCACGGTGCCGGCCCAGGTGCGGAAATCCTTGGCGGTGATGTCGCGTCCGGTGATGTCCTTGAGATAGGCATTCACGTCCGAGGACGTGACCGACTGGCGCTCGCCGTTCTCGTCGAGATACTGGAACAGATCCTGCCCCGGCAGGTCCTGGCACGCCTTCACGATCTTCGCGACGCGGCGGTCCTTCACCTGCAGTTTCCAGGTCTTGCCGCTCTTGCCCTTGAACTGGAAACGCAGCTCGCTGCCGTCCACCTTCACGTGCGGATCGCGCAGGGTGGTCAGGCCATAGCTCTTGTTCTGCTTCGCGTAATCCTCGTTGCCGACGCGGATCAGGGTGTTCTCGAGGAGATGCACCACCGTGGCCAGCACCTTCTCCCGGGACAGGCCGCGCTGGCTCATGTGCTCGTCGATGGTCTTGCGGATGGCCGGCAGGCCCTTGGCGAATTCGAGCATGCGCTCGTATTTCGTGCTCTCGCGAACCTCCCGGAAAGCGGGATGATAGCGGTATTGCTTGCGCCCCTTCACGTCGCGGCCCGTCGCCTGGATATGGCCGTTGGCTTTGGAGCAGATCCACACATCGGTATAGGCGGGCGGAATGGCGAGCGACCTGATCCGGTCGAGGGTGGCCCGATCGTCCACCTTCTTCCCGTCGGGCCCCAGATAGGTGAAGCCTTTGCCGGATTTCTTGCGCCGGATGCCCGGTTCCTCGTCGGAAACGTACACGAGCCCCGCCGTTTCGGCGGCATCGCGCGGATCGACGATGGAATCGGCGGAGGGATTCGGGTCCAGCAACATGTCTTGCCCTGTCTTGAAGCAGAGGATCAACCGGACTGCGCCATGCCGGGTTCCTTCCGCGGGCCTGCGGCAGACTTGTCCACCCGCGCCTCCTGGCGGTCGTTGCGGATCTTCAGGAACAGGATGGCGCCGCTCAAGGCTAAGCTCAGCAGGTTGAAGATGATGAGCGGCATGGCGCCGATCAGGAACCCGTAGAGCGACCACAGGGTGAAGGCGGTCACCGTCACCAGGTACATGCGCTTCGAGATCGCCGCCGTGTCGCGCTCCCGCCACGCTTTCAGCACCTGCGGGACGAAGCTCGCCGTGGACAGAATTCCCGCAACCGTCGCCAGGATCGTCGGCAACCACTCGCTCATTCACGCCTCCCTTCCAGGCCGGATGCAACGGGCGGGGAAAAGAGTGGTTCCCACGGCGGGCCGGGACCGTTAGAACGACATCGCAGTTTCATCCAAGGTCTCCCTTGTCGTCCGCTCGTCCCGATCTTTCAGGCCGCAAGCTCGTCTTCGTCATCACCGAGGACTGGTTCTTCGCCTCCCATTTCCTCCCCATGGCCCGTGCCGCGCGCGAGCTGGGGCTCGACGTGGCCGTCGTCGCCCGCGTGCGCGACCACCGCGAAGCCATCGAGGCCACCGGCGCGCGGGTGATCCCGCTTCAGGTCGAGCGGCGCAGCATCAACCCGATGACGGCCGGCTATGCCGCGGGTCAGCTCGCCGCGATCCTGAAGGCGGAGAAGGCCGACATCGTCCATTGCATCGCCCTCAAGAGCATCCTGGTCGGGGGCTTCGCCGCCACGCTCGCGGGAGTCGGCCGCCGGGTCTATGCGCTCACGGGCCTCGGCTTCCTGGGCGCCCGAACGGACCGGATCGGACGCCTGTCCCAGCGCGCCGTGCGGCTCCTGGTTCGCGGCCTCGAAACCCCAAAGACCCGCTATCTCGTCGAGAATACGGACGACCCCCGACTCCTCGGCCTCGACCCGTTAGGCCCTAAGGTCACGGTGGTGGGCGGCGCCGGGATCGATCCCGAAGTCCTCGGCCCCTCCCCCCTTCCCGCCGAGCCGCCCCTGAAGGTTGCGCTCGTGGCGCGCATGCTCTGGTCGAAGGGCGTGGACCTCGCCGTCGAGGCCGTCCGCAAGGCCCGAGGCCAGGGCGCGGAGGTCGAGCTCTCCCTCTATGGCGCCCCCGACCCGTCGAATCCGAAGGCCATTCCGGAAGAAACCCTGAAGGCCTGGGGCGCGGAACCCGGCATCGTCTGGCACGGCGCGACCCGCGATGTCGCGTCCGTCTGGCGCGATCATCACGTGGCCTGCCTGCCCTCCCGCGGCGGAGAAGGCCTGCCCCGAACGCTTCTGGAGGCCGCCGCCTGCGGCCGCGCCATCCTCACCACGAACGTCCCCGGCTGCCGCACCCTCGTCCGCGACGGCCGGGAAGGCCGCCTCGTGCCGCCTGAGGATGCCTCTGCCCTCGCGGAGGCGCTGTCGTCCCTCGCCCGTGATCCGGAGCGTGTGGCGCGCATGGGCGCGGCGGCCCGGGCCCGGGTGCTCGACGGTTACACGGAACGGGACGTGATGGACGAGGTCAAACGGCTATACGCCTCCATGCTGAGCCCATGATCACCGACGCTGACGCCTTCATCCGCGCCGAGACGCGGCTTCTGCCGGTGCCCCATGCGCCGGAACTCTCCCTGCACGTGGCCGACGAGGCGACGGAGCTGTGGCAGCGCACCGAGGAGGAGCTGGGGGAGATCGGCCTGCCGCCGCCCTTCTGGGCCTTTGCCTGGGCGGGCGGTCAGGCCCTGGCCCGCTACATCCTCGATCACCCGGACACCGTGCGCGGACGGCGGGTTCTCGATTTCGCGTCGGGGTCCGGCCTCGTGGCCATCGCGGCCATGAAAGCGGGCGCCGCCGAGGTCACGGCCTGCGACATCGACAGCTTCGCCATTGCGGCCATGCGCCTGAATGCCGAAGCGAACGGCGTTGCGGTCACGCCGCTCCAGGCCGACGTCGTCGGGCAGGACCAGGGATGGGAGACAATCCTCGCGGGCGACATCTGCTACGAGCGCGACCTCGCCGCCCGGGTGACGGAGTGGCTGTTCGGCCTGAGCCGGCGCGGGGCCACCGTCCTGATCGGCGATCCCGGGCGCAGCTATCTCCCCGGGGAGCGGCTCGATCGGCTTGCGACCTACGAGGTTCCGGTGACCAGAACCCTGGAGGACGCCGAGATCAAGAAGACGAGCGTCTTCCGGTTCCGGCAGGGATAGCAGGGCGTCGCAGCCGGGATCGCCCCAGGCATGAGGAGGCCTGCGACCGCATTCAAGGCCGTCCTTCCCGGCCTGCCGATCATGCCGCGCTTGACGGGACGGGGTTTTGGCATCAGCTAAACGGCAGCGGCCTCGAACCCGCCGGCCGCCGTGGATTGCAGCATGTCTTTGATGTCCCCCTCCCCCGAAGCCGCCTCCGCCGAGAGCCCAGCAGGGCCCGCGCTGCGCCATCGCACGGTGGGCGTGCGGGTCGGCTCCGTCATGGTCGGCGGCGGAGCGCCGATCGTGGTTCAATCCATGACCAACACGGATACGGCGGACGTGGACGCCACCGTAGCCCAGGTGGCGGCGCTCGCCCGCGCCGGCTCCGAGCTGGTGCGCATCACGGTCGACCGGGACGAGGCTGCGGCCGCGGTGCCGAAGATCCGCGAGCGGCTCGACCGCCTCGGCGTGGACGTTCCGCTCGTCGGCGATTTCCACTATATCGGCCATCAGCTCCTCGCCGACCATCCGGCCTGCGCGGAAGCCCTCGCCAAGTACCGCATCAACCCGGGCAATGTGGGCTTCAAGGAGAAGAAGGACCGCCAGTTCGCGGCCATCGTCGAGATGGCGATCAGGTACGGCAAGGCCGTGCGCATCGGCGCCAATTGGGGCTCCCTCGACCAGGAGCTTCTCACCCATCTGATGAACGAGAACGCGGCCTCCGCGAACCCGCGCGACATGCGCTGGGTGACCCGCGAGGCCATGATCCAGTCCGCCCTCCTGTCCGCCGCCCGCGCGGAGGAGATCGGCTTAGGCAAAGACCGCATCATCCTGTCGGCCAAGGTTTCCGCCGTGCAGGACCTGATCGCGGTCTATCAGGAGCTCGCCCGCCGGTCCGACTACGCCATCCATCTGGGCCTCACCGAAGCCGGCATGGGCACGAAGGGCATCGTCGCCTCCTCGGCCGCCATCGGCATCCTGCTGCAGCAGGGCATCGGCGACACGATCCGCTACTCCCTGACGCCCGAACCGGGCGGAGACCGCACCCTCGAGGTGAAGACGGCGCAGGAACTGCTCCAGACCATGGGCTTCCGCACCTTCGTGCCCCTCGTCGCCGCCTGCCCAGGCTGCGGGCGCACCACCTCGTCCGTCTTCCAGGAGCTGGCGCGGGACATCCAGACATGGATCTCGACCTCCATGCCCGAATGGCGGCGCACCTATCCGGGTGTCGAGAACCTCAACGTGGCGGTGATGGGCTGCATCGTGAACGGCCCCGGCGAGTCGAAGCATGCCAATATCGGCATCTCGCTGCCGGGAACGGGCGAGCAGCCGGCGGCGCCGGTCTTCATCGACGGCAAGAAGGCGATGACGCTGCGCGGCCCGACGCTGGCACAGGATTTCCAGGCAATCGTGCTCGATTACATCGAGAAGGCCTACGGACAGACGGGGCGCGACGCGGCCGAATGAGGTGGCCGGCACAGCCATGGAACCGCAAGCGAAATTCCGTTTTAAGCTCAGGCGCGATGTGCTAGAGAGCCGCCGCGCCGGCAATGACGGCCGCTGCGCTCTTTGAGAAGGGGCCGCCCTTCGTCGTTCGCAGAGTCATTCAACAAGGGCCGTCCGCGGGCACATCCGCAAAGAAAAGCACCCATGGCAGAACAGCACGCCGTTGCCCCCGGACACGCGGACTCCGCGGTTCCTGAGGCTACCTTACCGGAAAGCCATCACAAGGCGAGTTTCTGGACCCTGACCCTTGGCGCCATCGGCGTCGTCTACGGGGATATCGGCACCAGCCCGCTCTATGCCATGCGAGAAACCGTGATGGCGGCCACCGGCGGTCATCACGGCGTTCCGGTCGACCTGACCCGTGAACTGGTGATCAGCATCCTGTCGCTCCTGCTCTGGGCGCTGATCCTCACGGTCAGCGTCAAATACGTCGTCCTGCTGCTGCGCGCCGACAACAAGGGCGAAGGCGGCTCCCTGACGCTCGTGGCTCTGACGCAGCTCGCCCTCGGGCGCCGAAGCCTGCCGGTGCTGATGATGGGCATGGCCGGAGCCGCCCTGTTCTACGGCGACGCCGCCATCACGCCGGCCATCTCGGTGCTCTCGGCCCTGGAAGGCCTGAAGCTCGTGGCCCCCGCCTTCGAGAGCTACGTCCTGCCGGTCGCGCTGGGAATTCTCATCGCCCTCTTCGCCGTTCAGAGCCGCGGCACCGGCAAGGTCGCCATCTTCTTCGGCCCCCTCACGCTCCTGTGGTTCATCACCATGGCGGGTCTCGGCCTTCTCCATATCGCGGACGATTGGGAGGTCCTGCTCGCCTTCAATCCCTATTACGGCGTGTCCTTCCTGGTCACCCATCCGGGAACGGCTTTCGCGATCCTCGGCAGCGTCTGCCTGGCGGTCACGGGTGCGGAGGCGCTCTACGCCGATCTCGGCCATTTCGGCCGCCATCCCATCCGCATGGCCTGGGGCACCGTCGTCTTCCCGGCGCTTGCACTGAACTATCTCGGCCAGGGCGCCCTCGTCCTGTCGAACCCCGAGTCCATCGCCAATCCATTCTTCCTTCTGGCGCCGCCATGGCTGCTCCTGCCGCTCGTGATTCTGGCGACCCTGGCCACCATCGTGGCGAGCCAGGCGGTGATCACCGGCGCCTTCTCGCTGACACGGCAGGCGGTGCAGCTCGGCCTCCTGCCGCGCCTGGAGGTCCGATTCACCTCCGAGACCCACCAGGGCCAGATCTATCTGCCGCGCGTGAACTGGTTCCTGCTTGCCGCCGTCGTGACCCTCGTGGTCCTGTTCGGCTCGTCGAGCAGCCTTGCCAGCGCCTACGGCATCGCGGTGTTCGGCACCATGGTCGTCACCACGCTGCTCGCCTGCGTGGTCATGAGCCGCAGCTGGGGCTGGGGCCCCGTGAAGACCGGCTTGGTGATGATTCCCCTGCTGCTGATCGACCTCACCTTCCTGTCCTCGAACCTGGTCAAGCTCCTCGACGGCGGCTACGTGCCGCTGCTGATCGCCGTCACCTTCTTCGTGCTCATGTGGACCTGGGTCAAGGGAACCCGGATCCTCTTCGAGAAGACCCGGAAGATCGACGTGCCGCTCGTCGAACTCGTGCAGATGCTGGCGAAGAGTCCGCCGCACCGGGTGAAGGGCACTGCCGTCTTCCTGACGAGCGATCCGGACACCGCGCCCGCAGCCCTCCTGCACAACCTGAAGCACAACAAGGTGCTGCACGAGAAGAACGTGATCCTGACCGTCCGCAGCGAGGACATCCCCCGCGTCGAGGACGACGACCGTGTCGCGATCGAGCATGTGGGAGATTCGTTCTGGCGCATCCGCCTGAGCTACGGCTACATGGAAACGCCCAACATCCCGCGCGGCCTCGCCATCCTGCGCAAGCAGGGCTTCAAGTTCGACATCATGGCGACGTCGTTCTTCCTGTCGCGGCGTTCGATCCGTCCGGCGAGCCAATCGGGCATGCCCCTCTGGCAGGACAAGCTGTTCATCAGCCTCGCGAAATCCGCGAGCGACGCAACGGACTTCTTCCAGATTCCCACCGGACGCGTCGTGGAGGTGGGCACCCAGGTCACCGTGTGAGGCATGAGCATCGTCCTCCTTCGTCCAGACCCTGCATGGCTGCCCGCCTATGAGCAGGCCCTGGCGCGGGGCTGGTCGCCGAATTCCGAGCACAACGACGGCCCGGCCCAGCTGGCGGCCCTGAGAGCGGACCCCGGGCGCTTCCTGGACCAGCTCTACAACAGTCCGACGATCCGCAGGCCCGACGGGGCCGAACTGCCCCGGCCGCCCGCCCACGATTTCTGGATCAGCGACGGCGAGTTCTGCGGCCGCATTACCTTCCGGTTCGAGCGGGGCGTCACCGAGCTCACGCCCAGCGCCTACGGTCACATTGGCTATTCCATCGTCCCCTGGAAGCAGCGGCGCGGCTATGCCACCGAGGCCCTGCGCCAGATCCTCACGGTGGTCCGCGACGAAGGCTTTGCGCGCGTCCAGATCACCTGCGACGACGACAACGAAGCCTCGCGAAAGGTGATCCTCGCCAATGGAGGGATTCCCGACGGCGCCTATCCGCACCTCACGCGGCCGGGTCATCGCAAGCTCTCCTTCTGGGTATCCACGGACCCACGCTGAGCCTCGTCCCGCGCCCGGCCTGCCTTGACCGTGGGTGGGATTGCTCCTAACGACGCGCATCCGTCCAGGAGCATGCCTTGAGCGCCACCCCGTCAGCTTCCCCCTTCGCCCTCAGCCGCAGCGAGGCCGTGCTGGTCGCCGTCACGATGATCTGGGGCGGCACCTTCCTGGTCGTGCAGAACGCCCTCGCCGTCAGCGGACCGTTGTTCTTCGTGGGGCTGCGCTTCGGCACGGCGGCCGCCGCGATGGCGATGGTCGCGGCGCCCGTGCTGCGCGGGTTGACCTGGCTGGAGATCAGGGCGGGCGCGATGATCGGCTGCGCGATCTTCCTCGGCTACACGCTCCAGACCTTCGGCCTGCAATACATCCCCAGCAGCAAATCGGCCTTCATCACCGCGCTCTACGTGCCCATCGTGCCCCTGCTGCAATGGCTCGTCCTGAAGAAGCCGCCGGGCGTCATGGCCTGGACCGGCATCGCCTTCGCGTTCGCAGGCCTCGCGCTGCTCGCCGGCCCGGACGGAACAGCCATCGGTCTGGGGTACGGCGAGCTGCTGACGCTACTGTGCGCCGTCGCCATCTCGGCGGAGATCATTCTCATCGGCGGCTTTGCCGGGCGGGTGGACGCGCGCCGCGTCACCGTGGTGCAGCTCGCCGTCACGTCGGCTCTCGCGTTCGGCTTCATGGCGCCCGTCGGGGAAGGACTGCCGGAGCCCTCGTGGCTCCTCGTCCTCAGCGCGGTCGGCCTCGGTCTCGCCAGCGCCGGCATTCAGCTCGCGATGAACTGGGCGCAGAGAACGGTGTCCCCGACCCGCGCCACGGTGATCTATGCGGGCGAGCCGGTCTGGGCCGGGATCGTCGGGCGCCTCTTCGGCGAGCGCCTGCCCGCCGCCGCCCTCCTGGGAGCCGCGCTGATCGTCGCCGGCGTCATCGTCAGCGAGATGAAGCCGCCAGGCTGGTTCAGGCGCCGGCAATCGGCACGGGCTTAGAGCTGGAGAGCGCCCTACAGCATCGGACGAGAAAGTGGATCTGCACTTTCGGGATCAATCGAATGCTTTCTCCTGGGACGAGAGCATCGTTTGTTGCGGAAAACCGAGTCCACTTTTCACTGACATGGCCCTGCGGGTCACTGACGCGGCCCTCCGGGTCCGCACGATGCTCTAGACCTCGCGCTCCGCCACGAAACGCACGGCCTCGCGCAAGGTCTGCGCCCTGTCGCCGAATTCCCCGAGAGCGGCCTCCGCCGTCTCGACGAGGCGGCGGCACTCGCGCTTCGCGCCCTCCAGGCCGAGCAGATCGACCAGGGTGGCCTTGCCCTTCTCCTGGTCCTTGCCCGTACGCTTGCCCAGCGCCTCGGACGACGCCTCCCGGTCGAGAATGTCGTCCGCCACCTGGAACGCGGCTCCGAGCGCGCGTCCATATTCGACGAGGCTTTGCCGCGCGCCCGCATCGGCCCGTCCCAGGATCGCGCCCGCCTCCACCGAGAAGGTGAGGATCGCGCCGGTCTTCATCATCTGAAGCTGGCGCACCTCCCCCTCGCCCATGGCGGCCGCGCCGTAGCGGCCCTCGGCCGCGAGGTCGAGCATCTGCCCGCCGACCATGCCGCCGAGCCCCGAGGCGCGCGCGAGGCCCAGCACCAGATCGGACCGCACCGCCGGATCGGCATCGGTGTCGGGATCGGCGAGCACTTCGAACGCCAGCGTCTGAAGCGCATCGCCCGCGAGAATCGCCGTCGCCTCGTCATAGGCCCTGTGCACCGTCGGACGGCCGCGGCGCAGGTCGTCGTCGTCCATGGACGGAAGATCGTCGTGGACCAGGGAGTAACAATGGAGCAGCTCGACGGCGCAGCCCGCCCGCAGGGCTCCCGGGCTTTCGCCGCCGAAGAGGCGCGCCGCCTCGATCGTGAGAAAAGGCCGCAGGCGCTTACCGCCCCCGAGCACTGCATGCCGCATGGCCGCCATCAGCCGAGGCGGCCGCGCAATCTCGCCGTGGCGGGCATTGTCTGCTAGCAAGGCTTCGAGATTGGCCTCGATGAGCTTTGCGGACTCGGCGAGCCGCGCGCTGAACGTTCTGATGGATGGCGTCATGACAAGCCCGAATTCGGAGGGAGCTGCCGCTCCGTCCGAGGAGAACATCGATGGACGAACGGACCGGAGATGGACGCTGCGGTCCGGACAGCCGATGACGGCCGCCCGCATCTTCCGCCGCCTCGTCCAGGCCGGCCTCGGCCTTATCCTCTTATGGGTCGGAGCCGTCGTTTGGCTAGGGCTTTCGTATTGGGTCGTGCCTCCCGTCTCCACCCTGATGCTCGGCCGCTGGCTCACGCTTCAGGGCGTCGAGCGAACATATGTCCCCCTCGACGAGATCTCCCCTCACCTGCCTCTCGCGGTCATGACCTCGGAGGACAGCCGGTATTGCGAGCATCACGGCGTGGACTGGGTTGCGATCCGCGAGGTGGTGGAGGATTCCGACGAGGACGGGCCGGCCCGGGGAGCCTCGACCATCCCCATGCAGGTGGCCAAGAACCTCTTCCTCTGGCCGAGCCGCTCCTATGTCCGGAAAGGCCTGGAGATCCCGGCCGCTCTTTACTTGGACCTGATCTGGTCCAAGCGGCAGATGATGGAGATCTATCTCAACGTGGCGGAATGGGGCGAAGGGATCTTCGGGGCCGAGGCCGCGGCCCAGCGGTATTTCCGCAAATCCGCCAAGAACCTCACCCGCCGGGAAGCGGCCCTGCTCGCCCGGTCCCTGCCCAACCCGCTCAGGCGCAACCCGGCTCGCCCCACCTCGCGCCTCAATGCCCTGGCGGGACAGCTCCAGGCCAGGATGGCGGGGGCTGCTCCCTACAGCGACTGCCTGAAGCCGTGACCTGCGACGATGAAAAGCCTTTTCAGGGCAGGAGGGGCTAGATATTTCCTCCAAGACCTTGTATGAGGCGCAACCTCATCAAGTTCGAGATGTGAGCGTTCCCCGGTTGAGCGGGCGCTCCGCTTTTTTACCGGAGACGAGAAATGGCCGTTCCTAAGAGAAAAACGTCGCCCTCGCGGCGTGGCATGCGTCGCTCCGCCGATGCCTTGAAGGCCCCGACCTACATCGAGGACAAGGATTCCGGCGAGCTCCGCCGTCCTCACCACATCGACCTGAAGTCCGGCATGTACCGTGGCCGTCAGGTCCTGAAGGTGAAGGCGGACGCGTAATCCAGACGCGACATGCGATTCAAAAAACCGGCGCGCGATGCGCCGGTTTTTTTATGCCCATAATCCCCAAAGCCTATGATTTGTGGCCTGTTTTTACAGTTCATTAAGCCTGAAGCCCGATCCTTGAGCCTTCAGTTTCAACGGGATCAGGGGCTGCCTTTTCCGGCCCCGGCGTGCATTGAGTGTGTGAGGGTTGGGCGATGGCGACGAAGCGGCCGGGCCGGGCGGGGATCTTTGAAGGAACACCCCGGACCCCGCACAAGCGTCGGGCCTGCGCCCCCTCCCCGACCATCCATGGCGGAGCTGCCTATTCCTGGGACATCCTGTCGGACACCCTGACCTGGAGCCCGAACGCGGCCGCGCTGCTGGGGGTTCAGGCCCGGGACCTGCCACGGACCGGCAAGGCCTTCTCCGGGCTCGTCGAGCCTGGGATCGGCGCCGATCGCGGCGAGGCCATGGCCGCCCGGAGCGGTTCCACCCGCAGCTTCGAAACCCGCTACGCGCTACGCCTCGGGCCCGACCAGGTGCTGATGGTGGAGGATACCGGCCGCTGGTGGCCGGACGGACAGGGGCGTCCGGCCTTCGTGCGCGGCCTGCTGCGGACCGATGTGGACCCCTCCGTGCAAACCTGCCTCCCGGCGAGGATCCAGGCCCGTTCCGGCCTGCTGATCCAGATCCAGAACGGCATCAACGAGGCGCTCCGCCTCTCCCAGACCTGCACCCTGATCGTAGGAGCTCTGGAGGGGGACGGCGCGGACGCGCTCGACACCATCGCCCGCAGGCTCCGCCCCATGATGCGGCGGCAGGACCATTTCGGGGCCTTGAGCCCGAGCCGCTTCACCCTCACCCTGACCGGCTGCCCGGCCTCGGAGGCCTCAGGTGCCATGAAGCGTGTGGCGGGGCTTTTGAGGGATTGCTCCGGCGTGCTGACCCTCGCGGCCGCCTGCGCGCCGGACCACACGTTCAAGGCCGCCAAGCTGCTGCGCTTCGCCGAGCAGGCCCTGGAGACGGCCCGGGCCGGTTCCCAGCCCTTCGCCCTCTACGATTCCCGCGCCGCCTCCCGTGCGGCCAGGGTCGAGAAGGCCTCCTTCGACCTGGTGTCCGCCCTCAACGATCGCCGCCTCGCCCTGGCCTGCGCCCCGATGGTGGACGCCCATAGCCGCGGCCCGGTCCTGATGCAGGCCTCGGCGGCTCTGACCGGCCCCGACGGAATGGCGATCCTCCTGGGCTCGGTCCCGGCCCTGAACGACGCGAATCTCAGCCTGCTCGTGGACGGGCGCATGCTCGAACTGGCGGCGGATCATCTGGCCGGCCATCCGCACGAGCGCCTCGCCCTGCCGGTGGCGCCCGCGACCCTGAAGGACGGGGAATGGCTCGCGATGCTGGCCGCCCATCTGGGCGCGCGGCCCGGCATCGAGTCCCGCCTCGTGATCGAGGTGCCGGAGATCGCGCTCGGCCGGGACGGAACGCTTCTCGGCCGCCTCCATGCCATGAAGGCCCTCGGCATCGGCCTGGCGCTCTCGGGCTTCGGCTCGGGCCATGTCTCGCCCTTGAGCCTGCGCCACATGCCCTTCGACATGCTCAAGATCGACGGGGTCTATGTCCAGCCCTTGAAGCGCTCGACGGAGGACCGCCTCTTCGTGCGCGGCCTCGTCGACCGGGCCCAGAACATGGGCATCGCGCTCGCGGCCGAATGGGTGGACGACGAGGCGACCGCGCGGCTGCTCGCCGCCTGGGGCGTGGACTATCTGGAAGGCGCCCTGTTCGGCGAGCCTGAAACCGTCCTACCGCCGCAAAGCCTTGGCGAAAGGCTCAAGCGAGCCGGGGGATAACCCATACGTCATCGCCGGCACAGGGCCGGCGATCCCGATCCGTTGAGCGCCGCGCCTTTCCAATCGGGACGGCCATGGCAAGCCGGTATGAAGGGCGCTTATTTGTTCGCCAGCCTGTCGAGCTTGGCCTGCATGTCGGCCATCTGGCGCTTGAGCGCATCGAGATCGCTCGCTTCCTCCCCCTGAGGAGGGGTCTTCGGCCCGGGCATGCCGGGGCCTCCCGGGGGAAAGGGCGAGAACATGCGCATGGCCTCGGTGAAGAAGCTCATGTTCTTGCGCACCTGCTCCTCCATGGCCTGGAAGGCTCCGGGCCCGAAGGCCTGGGCCATCTGCTCCCGCAGCTTCTGCTGCTCCTGGGACAGGTTGTTCATGGAGAATTCGAGATAGCTCGGCACCAGGGCCTGCATGCTGTCCCCGTAGAAGCGGATGAGCTGGCGCAGCACCGTGACGGGCAGAAGGTTCTGCCCCTCCTTGTTCTCCTGCTCGAAGATGATCTGGGCCAACACCGTGCGGGTGATGTCCTCTCCGGATTTCGCGTCGTAGACCACGAAATCCTCCCCCTGGCGGACCATGCCGGCGAGGTCTTCCAGGGTCACGTAGGCCGAGGTGCCGGTGTGATAGAGGCGGCGGTTGGCATATTTCTTGATGATCGTCGGCTGTTTTTCCGTCGCCATGTGCACCCAATACACTCCTGCAGGCCGGTGGCCGGGGTCCCGTCAAGAGATCGGCGGCCTTTACTGATTATAAGCCTTATGCCCCACGATCAAAGCGCCAAAAGTCTAAGAGCCGCATGCCTGAGTTGCTCTATCCTGTCCTTGACATCCCACCATCTGGGGCTTTGATCGAACCAGCCCTATCTTTTTCGAATATCAGGCAGAGGAGAGAGGAATGGCCCAGGACAGCATCGTCATCGTCGGCGCCGCGCGCACGGCGGTCGGCTCCTTCAACGGCGGCTTCGCCAATACCCCGGCGCACGAGCTCGGTGCCGTGGCCATCAGGGCCGCCCTCGAACGGGCCAAGGTCGACGGCGCCGAAGTGGACGAGGTGATCCTCGGCCAGATCCTCACCGCGGGCCAGGGCCAGAATCCCGCCCGTCAGGCCGCCATGGCCGCGGGCGTGCCGCAGGAAAAGACCGCCTGGGGCCTCAACCAGCTCTGCGGATCGGGCCTGCGCACGGTCGCCATCGGGATGCAGCAGATCGCCAACGGCGATGCCCGGATCATCGTGGCGGGCGGCCAGGAATCCATGTCGCTCGCCCCGCACGCCGCGCACATGCGCTCGGGCACCAAGATGGGCGACTTCAAGCTCATGGACACGATGCTCAAGGACGGCCTCATGGACGCCTTCCACGGCTACCACATGGGCAACACCGCCGAGAACGTGGCCCAGCGCTGGCAGCTGACCCGCGAGGAGCAGGACCAGTTCGCCACCGCCTCCCAGAACAAGGCCGAGGCCGCCCAGAAGGAAGGCCGCTTCAAGGACGAGATCACGCCCGTCACCATCTCCACCCGCAAGGGCGACACCGTGGTGGATCAGGACGAGTACATCCGCGCCGGCACCACCCTCGAGGCCCTCGCCAAGCTCAAGCCCGCCTTCTCGAAGGACGGCACGGTGACGGCCGGCAACGCGTCGGGCATCAACGACGGCGCGGCCGCCGTCGTGATCATGACCGAGGCGGAAGCGCAGAGGCGCGGCCTCACCCCCCTCGCCCGCATCGCCTCCTGGGCCACCGCCGGCGTCGACCCGGCCATCATGGGCACGGGTCCGATCCCGGCCTCCCGCAAGGCTCTCGAGAAGGCCGGCTGGAAGGTTCAGGATCTCGAGCTCGTGGAGGCCAACGAGGCCTTCGCGGCCCAGGCGCTCGCGGTCAACAAGGACATGGGCTGGGATCCCTCCATCGTGAACGTGAACGGCGGCGCCATCGCCATCGGGCACCCGATCGGCGCCTCCGGCGCGCGCGTTCTCGTGACCCTGCTGCACGAGATGGGCCGCCGCAACGCCAGGAAGGGCCTCGCCACCCTCTGCATCGGCGGCGGCATGGGCGTCGCCATGTGCCTGGAACGGTAAGAGACATTCCACCGACCGGCGGCGCTTCGGCGCCGCCCGATTCAAGAACGGCTTGCGCTTTCGAGGAGGCGCAAGCCGTTTTCATATGTCTCGAAAGGCTTAAACGAAAATCGCGGGCCTACACTGTGCCGGAGAGCGCCACATGTATTAAGCTGTTGGCGGAGGAGGACCTCCACCGCATCAACGGATCCGCCAGAGATCCGCAATGAAACGGCTTGAGGGAAGGAAAAAGCATGGCGCGCGTTGCATTGGTCACCGGAGGTACTCGCGGCATCGGGGCCGCGATCACGATGGCCTTGAAGGAGGCCGGCTATCGGGTTGCGGCGAATTACGGCGGCAACGACGAGGCGGCCAACCGGTTCAAGTCCGAGACGGACATCCCCGTCTTTAAGTTCGACGTCTCCGATCCGGCGGCCTGCGAGGCGGGCATCCGGGCCGTGGAGGCCGAACTCGGCCCCGTCGATATCCTGGTCAACAATGCGGGCATCACCCGCGACGGCATGTTCCACAAGATGAGCTTCGATCAGTGGTCCGCCGTGATCCGCACCAATCTCGATTCCATGTTCACCTGCACGCGCCCCGTGATCGAAGGCATGCGCGAACGCGGCTTCGGGCGCATCATCATCATCTCGTCCATCAACGGCCAGAAAGGCCAGATGGGACAGGCGAACTATTCCGCCGCGAAAGCGGGCGTGATCGGCTTCGCGAAGGCGCTGGCGCTCGAGAACGCCAACAAGGGCGTGACCGTCAACGTGATCGCCCCGGGCTACATCGCCACCGAGATGGTGAAGGCCGTGCCCGAGGAGGTTCTCAAGTCCAAGATCCTGCCGCTCATCCCCGTCGGACGCCTCGGGGAGGCGGAGGAGATCGCGCGCGGCGTGCTGTTCCTCGCGAGCGACGATGCAGGATTCGTGACGGGCTCCACCTTGAGCCTCAACGGCGGCCAGTACATGGCCTGATTCTCGGCCTGTTTCCTGGCCTCACGAAAGGCGCTCTCCCGGGTATCGGCCGTCGGACGGAGGATCGACGCCTGTCCGGGAGCGCGTACGCGCCTCACGCATTCACAGACGGGGTTTCATCGATGAATCGGATCGACATGGCGGGCCGCACCGTGGTCATCACGGGCGGAGCCCGCGGCATCGGCTATGCGATCGGCGAGCGGCTCGTCGAATCGGGCGCGAGGGTCGCTGTCTGGGATCTGCGCCCCGAGGAGGCCGAGGCGAGCGCCGCCGCCCTCTCGAAGGATTGCATCGGGCTGAGCGTCGACGTGTCGGACAGCCTCTCCGTCGAGCACGCCGCGCAGCAGACATTCGCCGCCTTCGGGCGCATCGACGGGTTGGTGAACGGGGCCGGGATCACGGGCCCGGTCAAACCCCTGCCGGAGTACACGCCGGAGGAGTGGCGCAGCGTCGTCGAGGTCAACCTGACCGGAACCTTCAACTGCTGCCGGTCCATCGTGCCGATCATGCAGGAGAACGATTACGGCCGCATCGTCAACATCGCGTCGGTGGCCGGCAAGGAAGGCAATCCGAACCTCGCGGCCTACAGCGCCGCGAAGGCCGGCGTGATCGGCCTCACCAAATCGCTCGGCAAGGAGCTCGCCAAGACGGGCATCGCCGTCAACTGCATCACGCCCACCACCGCCAAGACCAAGATCCTCGAGACGCTGACGCCGGAATTCATCGAATACATGCGCGTGCGCATTCCCCGGGACCGCTTCGTCGAGCTCACCGAGATCGCCGCCATGGTGGCCTGGCTCCTCTCCGAGGAGAATTCGTTCACGACGGCCGCCACCTTCGACCTGAGCGGCGGGCGCACGACGTATTAGAACATCGTTCATGCGGACCCGGAGGGCCGCGTCAGTGAAAACCGGGTCCACTTTTCCGCACGATGTGCTAGGTGGCGGGCATCATGACGACGCGCACAGCCACCACCATCGGTCTCATCGCTATCCTGCTCTGGTCCCTGCTCGCCCTGTTCACGGCAGCGACGGGCAGGATCCCCCCGTTCCAGCTCAACGCCATGACGTTCCTCATCGGCGGCCTCGTGGGGATGGGGAGCTGGATCGCGCGGCCGCAAGCCGTCAAGGCCCTGCGGCAGAAGCCGGTCGTGTGGGCGCTTGGGATCGGCGGCCTGTTCGGCTACCACGCGCTCTATTTCGCGGCGCTGCGCTGGGCGCCGCCGGCGGAATCGGGCCTGATCAACTATCTCTGGCCGCTTCTCATCGTGCTGTTCTCCTCTTTCCTGCCTGGCGAGCACCTGCGGCGCGCGCATCTCGTGGGCGCGCTTCTCGGCTTCGCGGGCGTGATCGTGCTGATCGCCGGGCGCGGCGCCTTCGACGCGCGGACGGAGTACCTGCCCGGCTATGCCTGCGCCTTCGTGGCGGCGTTCGTGTGGGGCGGCTATTCCGTGCTCTCCCGGCGTTTCGGCCAGGTGCCCACGGACGCTGTCGCGGGCTTCTGTCTGATGACGGCGCTGTTGAGCTGGATCTGCCACCTGGCCTTCGAAACCACCGTGTGGCCGGAGACGACGACGCAATGGCTCGCCCTTCTGGCGCTGGGCTTAGGCCCCGTGGGCGGCGCCTTCTACGTGTGGGACATCGGCATGAAGCGCGGCGACATCCGCCTGCTCGGCGTCGCGTCCTACGCGACCCCCGTTCTGTCGACGCTGCTGCTCGTCCTCGCAGGCTATGCGGAACCGACGCTGACGCTGGCCCTCTCCTGCGGCCTCATCGTGGCGGGCGCGCTGGTGGCGACGCTGACGCCCAAGGCCTTTTCAGGCAAAGCGGATCCGGCTCGCCTGAGCGTGCGGCGCGGCGCGGGAGAACGCTGATCTCCCCAACGGGAGCAGCCCTCAGCCGGAGTGTCCGGGCATGACCCGGTGGGTGTAGCGATAGGCGGTTTCGAACCCGAGCGCGCCATAGAGGGAGCGCGCGACCTCGTTCTCCTCGCGCACTTGGAGATAGGCGCTGCGCGCGCCTTCCTGGCAGCCCCAGGCCATGAGGCTCGAGACGACGCGGCGGCCGAGGCCGATGCCGCGCAGATCGGGTGCGACCACGATGTCGTAAAGCCCGATATAGCCCCGCTCCACGACGCCCAGGCCCCATGCCACGGGCTTGTCGTCGAGGCTGAGGGTGGCGAAGGCGGCGTTCTGCCGGATGCGCGAGACGATCTGCATCAGGGTGGCGTCGTCGGCCTTGTCGCCCCCATAGGATCGTGCGGCCTCCCGCACCCAGTTCTTCGACGGATGAGGCCGCAGCTCGACCTCCGGATCGGCCTCGCAATCACCCATTTCGATAGCAGCCACGAGCACGTGGGTGGGCTCGATCGCCCTGAAGCCGCGCAGCTTGAGCCGCTCGTCCACGTCCTCGGCCTCGAGCCCGTTCAGCCGGAACGTCGGGCGCACATTCGCCTCGACGAAGCGGGCGATCATATGGTCGAGCAGCTCCTCGTCCAGGGCCGCGTTCGGCAGGAGGGGCGTGGCGGAATTCGCGCGCTTCGAATAGCCGTTGGCGAGACGCAGAATCCAGCCGTCATACGCCTGGTAGTCGAACGACGGCCATGCATTCAGGAGCCGGCTTTCGAGTCCGATGATGAGGCCGTGGTCGTTCATGGAATCCGCCGCTCCTCTCATGCGCCCTGCGTCAGAAAGTGTTCTTCCATTCCCTCAAGGATTGGAAGACCTCCACGGGCGCAGCGCCTTCCTTATGAACGGTTTTCGCCACGCTCGGCTCCCCGGCGCGCAGGAAAGGATTGGTCCCCTTTTCCACCCCGATCGTGGTCGGCACCAGGAAGCGTCCCTCGGCCTTCGCCCGCTCGGCCTCCCGGGCCCGCTCCCGCAGCGCCGCGTTGTCCGGATCGGCCGCCAGCGCGAAGCGCGCGTTCGAGAGCGTATAGTCGTGGCCGCAATAGACGCTCGTCTCGTCCGGGAGCGCCGCCAGCCGCTGCAGGGTGCGCCAGAAATCGGCATAGGTGCCCTCGAACATGCGCCCGCAGCCGAGGGTGAAAAGGGTGTCGCCCGCAAACAGCGTGCGGTCGTCCTCGAACCAGTACGAGACATGGTCGGCGCAATGACCGGGCGTTTCGAGAACCCGCGCCGCCAGGGTGCCCACCAGCACCCCGTCGCCCTCGCGCACCCACAGATCGGCGCCCGGCACCGCCTCGCGCGCCTTGGCGGGCGCCACGACGCGGCAGCCGGTGCGGCTCTTGAGAGCCTCGACGGCCTGCACGTGATCGCTGTGGCGATGGGTGACGAGAATGTCCGTGAGGCGCCAGCCCGTCTCGGCGAGCGCGGCGAGGATCGGCCCCTCCTCCGGCGCGTCGATGGCGGCGCAGTCCCCCGTCTTGGGATCGTGGATCAGAACACCGATATTGTCCTGCAGACAGAGAAAGGCGTGAATCTGGGCTGGCATGGCGGAACCTTGTCTTGATGCGCGGCGCGCGATCATGGAACAGTCAACTAGAGCATTTTTCGGCGAAGTGGTTCCGGTTCGCCGTCAAAAATGCGGCATACCAAGAAAGAGAGCTGATTCCACGCACGTGGAGCCAGCTCTAGAGCCCCGGGGGCGAAAATGGAATCCGCCTTCGGGACGAAGCCGGTTCATGGAGGAGCGAAACCCTATCCCGATCCGTCGCCCTGCGTCGTCCGTAAGGATCGACAGACATCCTGAGAGGCCATGAGCATCGACATCACCGATCTGCGCAGCTTCTACGCGAGCCCTCTCGGGGCCGTGACGCGCCGCTATGTGGGCCGGGCCATCGATCGCTTCTGGGGCCCGCTCACGGGGCTGCGCGTGCTCGGCCTCGGCTATGCTCCGCCCTATCTCCCGTCTGCAAGAGGGGAAGCGGAGCGGACGATCGCCTTCATGCCCGCGAGCCAGGGCGTGGTGAACTGGCCGGGTACCGGCGTGTCGGCCTCGGCCCTCGTGGACCCGCTGACCATGCCCCTGCCGGACGCCTCCATCGACCGGGTGCTCGTGGTGCATGCGCTCGAGACGGTGGAGAGCCCGAGCGAGCTTCTCCACGAGATCTGGCGCATCCTCACCCCGGGCGGCCGCATCATCATGGTGGCGCCCAACCGCCGGGGCCTGTGGGCGCGGATGGACACCACCCCCTTCGGATACGGCCAGCCCTACAGCCGCTCCCAGCTCAAGAGCCTCATGCGCCAGACCTGGTTCTCGCCGGAAGGCTGGGCGGAGACCCTCTACGTGCCACCCCTCACCAGCCGCCTCGTGCTCGGCACGGCGCAAGCCTGGGAGAGCATCGGATCCGGCTTCTCCCTGCCCTTCGCCGGCCTTCACATCGTGGAGGCGACCAAGCAGCTCTACCGCCCCGGCACGGTCATGGCGGTGCGCCGCTCCCGCCGCACGAGCCCCGTTTTCGTACCGGCAACCGCGTCCAGGGTCGGAGAGCTTCCTTGATTTCGCCCGGTTTCAGGGGAGTAAGACGGGCCTCAACTTGACTTGAGAGTCCTAAATCGCCAGTGTCCGCCTCCATTGGCGAGGCTGTTCCGTCACCCTGGCCTTCATTTTCCATAGAGTCTGATGCGCAGTTACCTCGATTTTGAAAAGCCCGTCGCCGAGCTCGAGGCGAAGGTCGAAGAGCTCCGTGCCCTTGGCGAGAACCGGGATGCCGTCTCCATCACGGAGGATGTCTCCCGCCTGGAAGTCAAGGCGGCGGACGCCCTGAAGGATCTCTATTCCAAGCTCACGCCCTGGCAGAAGACCCTGGTTGCGCGCCATCCGCAGCGGCCCCACTTCGTCGATTATTGCGCGGGCCTGATCACAGAGTTCACGCCGCTCGCCGGCGACCGCAAGTTCGCCGAGGACGAGGCCATCGTGGCGGGCTTCGGCCGGTTTCGGGGCCAGCCGGTCTGCGTGATGGGCCAGGAGAAGGGCCACAACACGGAAACCCGCATCCGGCACAATTTCGGCATGGCCCGCCCCGAGGGTTACCGCAAGGCCGTCCGTCTGATGGAGATGGCCGACCGCTTCGGTCTGCCGGTGCTCTCCTTCGTGGACACCGCCGGCGCCTATCCGGGCATCGAGGCGGAGGAGCGCGGCCAGGCCGAGGCGATCGCCCGCTCCACCGAGATGCAGCTGGGCCTCGGCGTGCCGAACGTGTCCATCATCATCGGCGAAGGCGGCTCGGGCGGCGCGATCGCGATCGCCACGGCCAACAAGGTGCTGATGATGGAGCATGCCATCTACAGCGTGATCTCGCCGGAGGGCGCGGCCTCGATCCTCTGGCGCGATGCGGCCCGTGCCCAGGACGCCGCCACCAACATGAAGATCACCGCCCAGGACCTCCTGCGGCTCGGCGTCATCGACGGCATCGTCACGGAGCCCGTGGGCGGCGCCCACCGGGACCCCGAGGCCGCCATCCAAGCGGCGGGCAACGCCATCGAGGAGGCCCTGCACGACCTCAGCAACATGGGTCCCGCGGAGATCCGGGACCACCGGGCCGACAAGTTCCTCAATATCGGCCGCAAGCTCTGAAGCGTCCCCGCCTCCGGGGCTGCCCCCCTGCGGGAGCGGCCCGGAGGCTTCGCAGATCCGGCACCTCCGAAGAGGTGTCCCTCCGGGGTGAGAGATCCCGTCAAACATTCCTCCCAACGGGTGTATTTACCTCCCTTTAACGACGACTCCATCACGGCCCCGCTTGCAGTAATCAGCAGTTAAGGCTAACGATCTAAGGGTTAAGGGGAACTGTCAGGCATAGAGCCGGCAGATCAGAATTGCGGGGTCCCCCATGTTGAAGCGTATCGCATTGGCCGCGAGCCTGGCGCTCGCGCTTGCTGCCTGCCAGGACGACAATCTCGCCCGAGGCTCCACGCGCCACCTTGTTCCGATTCCGCCAGCCACCATGGCGCTCATGTCCACCAAGGGCATGTCCAAGGACGATCCCATCCTGATCCGGGCCTACAAGAAGGAATCGGAGCTGGAGGTCTGGAAACGCGGGTCCAACGGCAAGTACGCCCTGCTCAAGACCTATCCGATCTGCCGCTGGTCCGGCCAGCTCGGCCCCAAGACCCGCGAGGGCGACCGCCAGGTGCCGGAAGGCTTCTACACGGTCACCCCGGCGCAGATGAACCCGAATTCCTCCTATTATCTGTCGTTCGATACCGGCTACCCGAACACTTTCGACCGTTCGCTGGGCCGCAACGGCGGGGATATCATGGTCCACGGTTCGTGCTCCTCGCGCGGCTGCTTCGCCATGACGGACCAGAACATCGCGGAAATCTACGCGATCGCCCGCGAGGCCTTCGCCAGCGGCCAGCGCGCCTTCCAGTTCCAGTCCTATCCGTTCCGGATGACGGCGGAGAACCTGGCCAAGCACCGCCTCGACCCGAACATCGCCTTCTGGAAGAACCTGAAGGAAGGGTCCGACACCTTCGAGGTGACGAAGGAGGAGGTGCAGGTGGCGACGGCCAACCGGCGCTACCAGTTCAACGCCGACCCCGAGGTGGCCTCGGCCGTGGCGCAGAAGCGCGTCAAAGACGAGCAGGAGGTGGCCGAGCTGGTCGCGAAGGGCACGAAGCCGGTCAAACTCGTCTATCACGACGGCGACACCCACGAATCGTTCCGCACGGCGCTGGCCAACGTCACCGGCGTCACCGACAGCAAGCTCGGCTATGTGAGCCGCACGGAGGGCATCGCCTCCGGGCCGCAGCAGATCGCGCTCGACGACAGCGGCCGCGAGAAGATCGAGACCCCGTCGACGGCCCTGGCCTTCGCGTCCATGCGGGAAGAGCCGGTGGAGGCCGTGCAGCCTAAGACCGTCGCGGCGGCTCACACGGCTGCGGTTGCGCCTGCCGCTACCAAGTCCGCCGCCGCTGTGGCGACGGCCTCGGAGGAGACGCCCTTCTACAAGAAGATGTTCAGCAATGTCGCCGATCTCTTCAGCGCCTCGCCGCAGCCCACCGCCGAAACGGCCCAGGCCACGCCCCTCACGGTTCCCGCCATTGCTCCAGCCGCCAGAACCCCGGCGAAACCCCAGAAGCGCGCCGAGGCGTCAGCCGGCGTGAAGGTGGCTCAGGTCCGGAACTGAGCCGGGAGCCTGCTTCAAAACCAAAAGCCCGCCGCACCGGCGGGCTTTTTGCTGTTTGGATCCTCAAAGGTTGCCCAGCAACTTCGGAGTCGCGAGTGAATTGAAGATCGGAGGCCGAGCTGTGCGCGACGATCCACGCATCATCACCCTTCCCAAGCCGCTGCGGCATCAGATCGACCTCCTCGCCCGGTCGCTCCTCCAGCCTGTCCGGACCTTCGACTTCGCCACGCCCTCTTTCGAGCCCGCGCTGGTTGCGCCGGAATCCGTCTCCTGGCGCATCTTCAAGAATCCGGTCTCGGTCTTCATCGGCGGCGTGGCGGCGGTGCTGCTCGAGTTCGGGGAGCCTCGCGTCCGCGACGGGGTCTGGCAGCACAGCAACTTCCGGACCGACCCGCTCACGCGGCTGCAGCGCACCGGCCTTGCCGCCATGGTCACGGTCTACGGCGCCCGCAGCAAGGCGGAGGCGATGATCGCGGGCGTCGTCCGGCGGCACGATCGCGTTGCCGGCCACACCCGGGAGGGGGAACCCTATCACGCCAACGACCCGGAGTTGCTCGACTGGGTCCAGGCCACGGCCGGCTTCGGCTTCATGGAGGCTTACCACGCCTATGTGAGGCCCCTGACCGGCGCCGAGCGCGACTCGCTGTTCAGGGAAGCCGTCCCGGCCGCACGGCTCTACGGGGCCGTTGGGGCTCCCTCGTCGCAAGCCGGCCTCGACGCCCTGTTCGACGCCATGCAGGCGCGGCTCGTCCCCTCGCCCATCGTGTTCGAATTTCTGGACATCATGAGGCAGGCCGCGATCCTGCCCGCACCGGCGCGTCCGGCGCAACGGGTGCTGCTCAAGGCCGCCGTGGAGATCCTGCCGCCCTGGGTGCGCGAGCGGCTGGGGCTCGACGCACAGTGGAGGCTCGGCCCCCTGGAGCGAGCCTTCGTCCGCACCATGGCCCGGGCGAGCGACCGCCTCGTCCTGCCCTCGTTCCCCGCCGTCCAATCCTGCCGCCGCCTGGGCCTGCCGGATGATTATCTTTATCGGGGTGAGAGGACCGCCGCGCCGTGACAAGGCCCGTCACGGATCGCCCGCGTCATGGCCGCACGTGTTGCGGCCATCTACGCCTTTGAAAACGCCTCGATCGTCCGGCCACTAAGCCACGAACTGGCCGTGGCAGTGCTTGAACTTCTTGCCGGAGCCGCAGGGGCAGGGTTCGTTGCGGCTGACCCGACCCCAGGTGGCGGGGTCGTTCGGATCGCGCCGGGAGCCCGTGTCCGGATTGATGCTGGTCGCGGCGAAGCCCTGGGGGCCACCCTCGCCGAAGGCCGCGCCCTGGGGCATGTCGAACTCGTTCTCGCCGGTGGCGGGGTCGAGGTGCTGCGCGAACATGGGCGGCAGCGGCTGCGCCTCGGGCTGCTGGAACACCACCTGGATGCGCATGACCTGGCCGGTCACCTGCTCGCGCAGATGCACGATCATGGTGTTGAACAGCTCGAAGGCCTCCGACTTGTACTCGTTGAGCGGATCGCGCTGGGCGAGACCGCGCCAGCCGATGACCTGGCGCAGGTGGTCGAGGGTCACCAGGTGCTCGCGCCAGAGATGGTCGAGGCTCTGCAGCAGAACCTGCTTCTCCACGTAGTTCATCACCTCGGCGGAGTTCGCTTCCACGCGCTGCGCGTAAGCCTCGTCGGCGGCCTTGGTGATGCGCTCGCGGATCTCGTCGTCCGCGATGCCTTCCTCCTTCGCCCATTCCTCGACCGGCAGGTCGAGATTGAGGAAGTTGACGACGTTCTGCTTCAAGCCCTGAACGTCCCACTGCTCCGCATAGGCGTTCTCGGGGATGGCGCGGGAGACGATGTCCTCGATCACGCCGTGGCGCATGTCGTCGATGGTCTCGCGCACGCTGTCTTCCGCCATGAACTCCTTGCGCTGCTCGAACACGACCTTGCGCTGGTCGTTCATGACGTTGTCGTATTTCAGGATGTTCTTGCGGATGTCGAAGTTGCGCGCTTCGACCTTTGCCTGGGCGCGCTCGATGGCCTTGTTGATCCACGGATGGATGATGGCCTCGCCTTCCTTGAGGCCCAGCTTCTGCAGCATGCCGTCCATGCGGTCGGAGCCGAAGATGCGCATCAGGTCGTCCTGGAGCGACAGGTAGAACTTCGAGCGACCCGGATCGCCCTGACGGCCCGAGCGGCCGCGCAGCTGGTTGTCGATGCGCCGCGACTCGTGGCGCTCGGTGCCGAGCACGTAGAGGCCGCCCGCCGCGAGCGCCTTCTCCTTGAACGCGGCGACTTCCTCGAGAATTTCCTTCTCGCGGCGCGCGCGCTCCTCGCCCTCGATTCCGGCGAGCTCGCGCTCGATGCGCATCTTGGCGTTGCCGCCGAGCTGGATGTCGGTGCCGCGGCCGGCCATGTTGGTGGCGATCGTGATCGCGCCCGGCACGCCGGCCTGCGCGACGATGAAGGCCTCCTGCTCGTGGAAGCGGGCGTTCAGCACCGCGAAGTGCTTGGTGCCGCGGCCGGCGCGCGCGTCCCTGTAGAGCGGCTCGAGCGCCTGCGGGTTCTCGAAGTCGATGAGCTTGTAGCCTTCCTTGATGAGCAGCTCGGCGAGATATTCCGACTTCTCGATGGAGGTGGTGCCCACCAGGATCGGCTGGCCCTTGGCCGAGGATTCCTCGATGTCGCGGATGACCGCCTGGTAGCGCTCCTCCATCGTGCGATAGACCTCGTCGTCATCGTCGACGCGCGCGACGGGACGGTTGGTGGGGATCTCCACCACTTCGAGATTGTAGATCTCGAGGAACTCGTCGGCTTCGGTCGCCGCCGTGCCGGTCATGCCGCCGAGCTTGGCATAGAGGCGGAAGTAGTTCTGGAACGTGATGGACGCGAGCGTCTGGTTCTCGGGCTGAACCTGCACGTGCTCCTTCGCCTCGAGCGCCTGGTGCAGGCCTTCCGAATAGCGGCGGCCCGGCATCATGCGGCCGGTGAACTCGTCGATGATCACCACCTCGCCGTTGCGGACGATGTAGTCCTTGTCGCGCTGGAACAGGGTGTGGGCGCGAAGCGCCTGGTTCATGTGGTGCACGAGGGTGGCGTTCTGGGCGTCGTAGAGGTCGCCCTCCTTCAGGAGGCCCTCGGCGCGCAGCAGCTCCTCGATCTTCTCGGTGCCCTCCTCGGTGAGGGCCACGGAGCGCTGCTTCTCATCGACCTCGTAGTCGCCCTTGGCGAGGCGCGGGATCACCTTGTCGATGGCGTTGTAGAGATCGGAGCGGTCGTCGAGGGGACCGGAGATGATCAGCGGCGTCCGCGCCTCGTCGATGAGGATCGAGTCCACCTCGTCCACGATGGCGAAGGCGTGGCCGCGCTGGACCATCTGCGCCATCTCGTACTTCATGTTGTCGCGAAGGTAGTCGAAGCCGTACTCGTTGTTGGTCCCGTAGGTGATGTCGGCCGCATAGGCCTGCGCGCGCTCGGCATCGTCGATGCCGTGGACGATCACCCCGACGGAGAGGCCCAGGAAGCGGTAGATCTGCCCCATCCACTCGGCGTCGCGGCGGGCGAGGTAGTCGTTCACCGTGACCACGTGGACGCCCTTGCCCGCGAGGGCGTTCAAGTAGACCGGCAGGGTCGCCACGAGGGTCTTGCCTTCGCCGGTCCGCATTTCGGCGATCGAGCCCTCGTGAAGCACCATGCCGCCGATGAGCTGCACGTCGAAGTGGCGCTGGCCGAGGGTGCGTTTGGCGGCCTCCCGGACCGTGGCGAAGGCCGGGACCAGGATGTCGTCCAGGGTCTTTCCGGCGGCGAGCTGGGCCTTGAACTCGTCCGTGCGGGCACGCAGCTCGGCGTCGGAGAGAGCCTCCAGCTCCGCCTCCATCGCGTTGATGGCCGCGATCTTGGGCCGGTAGGACTTCAGCCGACGATCATTAACCGAGCCAAAGATTTTCTTCGCGAGAGAACCGAACATCGAGAGCCTTCGAAATTCCAGAAGATTTAAGGGGGCGTTGGCGCCGCCTTATAGACCTAATTATGCGGAAGCGCATCTTAAAGTCCGTGCCTGAACAGCGCAGCCCGGCCTCCGCAAGCAGGCCCCGACGAAAGGGCCACGCTTACGGGATGCTGTGACATAAATATGCCATCGCTTGCAAACGTAAACAGGTTGAGCCATCTGATCCTTGCTGTCCGTGGGCTCTGTCAGCCCACCAGAGGATCTGACATGTCTGCACTCTCGGTTCGCAAAAGCCTTCTCACTCTTGGCGCCGCCCTGCCCCTGATGGCCGGCGCCGCCCTCGCCCAGACGCCCCCCGCCTCGTCCCCTCCTGCCTCGTCCCCGGCCACCTCCCCGGCCGCCGTGCCGGCCGTGGACCCCTCCAAGGTGGTGGCCCGGGTGAACGGCCTTGAGATTACCGAAGGGGATCTGGCCATCGCCGCCGAGGATCCGGCCCTTCAGATGCCGAACGTGCCCGACGAGCAGAAGCGTGAGCTTCTGACCGGCTACATGATCGATCTGAAGCTCGGCGCCAAGGCCGCCGAGGCCGCCAAGGTCGGCAGCGGCGCGGATTTCGCCCGCAAGCTCGCCTACAACCGGGACAAGACCCTGCTGGACGAGTACCTCGACCAGACCGCCAAGAAGGCCGTGACCCCGGACGCCGCCCGCAAGCTCTACGACGAGACCGTCAAGAGCCTTCCCGCCGAGCAGGAGGTTCGCGCGCGTCACATCCTCGTGGAGAACGAGGATGAGGCCAAGAAAGCCGCCGCGCGCGTGAAAGGCGGCGAGGACTTCGCCAAGGTCGCCGGCGAGCTCTCCAAGGATCCCGGATCCAAGACCGACGGCGGCGATCTCGGCTTCTTCACCAAGGACCGGATGGTCGAGCCTTTCGCCGAGGCCGCCTTCAAGCTGGAGGCCGGCCAGATCTCCGATCCGGTGAAGAGCCAGTTCGGCTGGCACGTGATCAAGGTCGAGGAGAAGCGCGCCAAGCCCGCGCCGAGCTTCGAGGAGACAAAGGATCAGGTCGAGGCCTATCTCGGCCGCAAGGCCCAGCAGGACCTCATCACGAGCCTGCGCAAGGACGCCAAGATCGAGCGCCTGGACGACAAGGGCAACCTCGTCGAGCAGAAGCAGCCGTAATCTGCCGGCTCACCGGTGTGCAAAGGGCGGTCCCTGGAGACCGCCCTTTTTCTTTCGATACCGTTTCCTTCTCGTCGTGGCCGGGCTTGTCCCGGCCATCCACGTCTTCGCAACCGCAGCTGCCAAAGGCGCGGATCCCCGGACCAAGTCCGGGATGGGCTAGGATCGCCAATGAAGTGATGCCGTCACTTGTTCGTCCGTCCCAGGCGGTTCGGATCGACGCCGCCCTCGTCGCTGGTCTGGTTCTCCACGTCGCCCTGGAAGGTCGAGCCGCCATCGAGATCGCGCGGATCCTCACCGGACATGGTGGTGCCTTTGGAGCGTCCGATTCCGGGATCGACGTCGAGGTCGCTGCGCGGCCGCTCCTCGGGCTTGGTCTTCGGGTGCTTACCCGTCATGACAGCCTCCGTTGATACTGACCGGGTCAACGGGGACACAGCGGACGCGTTCCTTGCCGTCGGCACCATCCTTCGTGCAGCTTTGACTTGACAAGGAGCCGTAAAAAACCGCACGTCGCGTTTCCTAACGGTATTCCATCCGCTCATTTTGAGACCCCGCATGTCCCAAACCGTGTCTCCGCTCGCGCCCAAGACAGTTCCCAGCCTTCCCGCCATCGAGGGCATACGGATCGCAACGGCGGAGGCGGGCATCCGGTACAAGAACCGGACGGACGTGCTCTACGTGACCCTGCCCAAGGACACGGCGGTCGCGGGCGTGTTCACCCGCTCCAAGTGCCCCTCGGCTCCGGTGGATTGGTGCCGCAAGAACCTCGCCAAGGGCACGGCGCGGGCGCTCGTGGTCAATTCCGGAAACGCCAATGCCTTCACGGGCAAGAAGGGCGCGGATGCGGTGAAGCTCACCGCCGAGATCGCGGCCGAAGCCGCAGGCTGCCGCGCCTCGCAGGTGTTCGTCGCATCCACGGGCGTGATCGGCGAACCGCTCGACGCCACCAAGTTCCAGGGCGTCCTGGAAGCCTGCGAGAAGAAGGCGAAGCCCACGGCCTGGCTCGAGGCGGCCAAGGCCATCATGACCACGGACACCTTCCCGAAGGTGGCGACCCGCACGGCCACCCTCGGAGGCGTCGAGGTGACGATCAACGGCATCGCCAAGGGAGCCGGCATGATCGCGCCCGACATGGCGACGATGCTCTCCTTCATCTTCACCGATGCGCCCATCGCGGCTCCCGTTCTGCAGGCGCTGCTCAAGAAAGGCGCCGACAAGAGCTTCAACTGCGTGACGGTGGACAGCGACACCTCCACGTCCGACACCCTGCTCTTCTTCGCGACCGGCGCCGCTTCCGGCCGCGGGGCGCCCGCGATTTCGCTTCCGAGCGACCGGCGCCTGAAGGATTTCCGCGCCGCGCTCGAGAGCCTGCTCTGCGACCTCGCCCAGCAGGTCGCCCGCGACGGCGAGGGGGCGCGCAAGTTCGTGACCGTGAAGGTGACCGGCGCCACGGGCACCACGTCGGCCAAGCGCATCGCCATGGCGATCGCCAACTCCCCGCTCGTGAAGACGGCGGTGGCCGGCGAGGACGCCAACTGGGGCCGCGTGGTCATGGCCGTCGGCAAGGCGGGCGAACCGGCCGAGCGCGACAAGCTCGCCATCTGGTTCGGCGACATCCGCGTGGCCGTGAAGGGCGCGCGGGACCCGGAATACAGCGAGGCGAAGACCTCCGCCTACATGAAGGGCGACGAGATCACGATCCGCGTCGACCTCGGCCTCGGCCGCGGCGAGGCGACCGCATGGACCTGCGACCTCACCAAGGCCTACGTGGAAATCAACGGCGACTACCGGAGCTGATGGCCGGATTTAAGAAACAACGGTCACCTTGCGCTTGATCGTCACCCGCATCGGTCCGCCATATTGGTTCATGCCGATCAGAGCGTAAGCGAATTCGTCCGCGCCTTGATAGCCAGCCTTGGCAACATAAACGGCGCGCAGATTTTGCACTCCCGCACGACCGATCCTGGGAGCCTGGACGATCTTCACGTCAGTGATGGTCCAGGGATACCGGTGAGACCAAAGGCGCACCCTGTGCTCGACTTGACGGTGATGGGCGCTTCAAGCTCGACCGTATCACCGGTAAACGTGACGGGTGGCCCGTTGCAGGCGGCCTGGGCGATACCCGGAAGCGCAGAACCCAGCGGAATGGCCACGGTTTGAAGCAAAGACTTGGGTGCGAGCATGAATAGGTCTCCCTTAGGGCAAACCTATATAGCGTTACTAGGTTACCCAGTAAGGAGAGGTGAATTGTTTTATGCGATCGAATCGGCTGAAGGTCCGCCATGTCCATGAACACGCCCCCTCTCAAGCTCACCCTCGTCGTTGCCGTCGCGCTCGTCGATACGGACAACCGCATCCTTCTGGCGCAGCGTCCGGAAGGAAAGCAGCTCGCTGGCCTGTGGGAGTTTCCCGGCGGCAAGGTCGAACCGGGCGAGAGGCCGGAGGAGACGCTGATTCGCGAGCTCGGCGAGGAGCTCGGCATCACCGTGAAGGAGCCCTGCCTCGCGCCTCTGACCTTCGCGAGCCACGCCTATGAGAGCTTCCACCTCCTGATGCCACTCTACATCTGCCGCCGCTGGGAGGGTTTCGTGCAACCCATGGAGAGGCAGGCCCTGGCATGGGTGAAGCCGCAGGATCTGCGCCGCTATCCGATGCCGCCCGCGGACGAGCCGCTGATCCCGTTCCTGCTCGATCTTCTCGGATCGTAAGGTCCTTCATGTCGTCTCAACCCGCAGGATCGGCGCCCGCTCCGACCCCGGCCTTCATCCTGTCCAATCTCCTCGTCTGCTCCTCCCTGTGGGGCAGCGCCTTCCTGTTCGTGAAGCTGAGCGGCAGCCTCAACCCCTTCGTCCTGGCCTCCCTGCGCGGTGTGATCGGGGCGACATCCCTTGCCGCATGGTTCCTAATTCAGGGAAAGCGTATTCTGCCGCAGCGCCACGAATGGCGGGTCTGGGCCTTTCTCGGCACGTTCAACGGCTGGCTGCCGAACGTGCTCGTCGCCTACGCGCTGACCCAGATCGCCACGGCGCCCGCCGCCATGATCCAGGCCTCCTCGCCGCTGATCGTCGCCCTCGTGTCCCACCTGCTCTTCGCCGACGAGCGGCTCACGCCGCAGCGTCTCCTCGGCGTTCTCGTGGGCTTCATCGGCATGGGGGTCCTGATCGGGCCCGCGGCCCTGTCCGACAGCGGAATCAGCCCTTCCGGCATCGTCGCCATGGTGCTGGTCGCCTGCAGCTACGCGGCCGCGAACGTCTATGTGCGCACCGTCAAGGCCATGGACCCGGCGCGCATGGCGCTCGGCCAGCAGATCGGCTCCGGCTCCGCCGCGACCGTGCTGGCGCTCGCCGTCGCGGGCCCGGCGGCCTTCGCGCCCGTTCCCGCGCATCTTGCGCCCCTGCTGGCGCTCGGCGTCATGTCCACGGCCCTGCCGATCCTGCTGTTCATGAACCTGATCCGCCGCACGGGCCCGACCCGGGCTTCGATGGTGGGCTATCTGGCGCCGGTCTGGAGCATCCTGCTCGCGGTGCTGTTCCTGAACGAGAGCGTGGGCCCGCGCGAGATCCTCGGCGGCGCGGTGGTGCTGTCGGGCGTTGCCCTCGTGTCCTTCTCAGGAAAGCTTAGGTGAGGGACTTGAGCGCCTCCCGCGTCCGCGGTGGAATATCGACGGGACGCTGCGTCGCCCGATCCACGTAAACATGGACGAAATGGCCCTGCGCGGCCGCAAGCTCCGCGCCTTCCTTGAAGATGCCGATCCGGTAGCGCACCGACGAGCGGCCGAGATGCGCGACCACGATGCCGGCCTCCAACCGTTCGGGGAAGGCCACGCTCTCGAAATAGGTGCAGCCGGATTCCACCACGAGGCCGATCACCGGACTGTTCGCAAAGTCGAGCAATCCCTCCTCGATCAGCCAGGCGTTCACGGCACTGTCGAAATAGGAATAGTAATGGACGTTGTTCACGTGCCCGTAGGCATCGTTGTCCATCCATCGGGTGGCGACGGGGCGAAAGAGCCTGAAGGCGGAGCGGGTCAACCGCGCGGGACGCTCGGACATGGAGCCGCTCACCAGGCGGCTTCGTAGATCGCGCGCGCGTCGTCCAGCGACACCGGGCGCGGGTTGTTCACGAGCAGGCGCGTCTGCTTCATCGCGTCCTCCGCCAGCAGCGGCAGCGCATCCTGAGGAATTCCCACATCGCGCAGGCGCGGCTGGAGGCCGACCCTCATGCAGAGCGCAGCAAGCGCCTCGACGAAAGCGTCGGCTCCGGCGCGGTCTCCGAGGTCCGGGAAAGCATGGGGGGCGAGTTCCGCATAGGCCGTCCCGCAGGCGCTCGCGTTGAAGCGCAGCACATGCGGCAGCACGAGGGCATTGGAGAGGCCATGCGGCACGGCGAAATGACCGCCGAGGGGATAGGCGAGCGCATGCACGGCGGCCACAGGCGAGTTGGCGAAGGCCTGGCCCGCCAGCAGGGAGCCGAGCAGCATCGCGGCCCTCGCCTCGCCGTCCTGACCGTGATGCACGGCGCGCTCGATGTTGCGCCCGAGCAGACGCATCGCCTCTCTCGCGAGCGCCTTCGAGACCGGATTGTTGTTGGCGCTCGTGGAGGTATAGGCCTCGATGGCGTGGACCATCGCATCGATGCCGGTGGCCGCCGTCACATGGGGCGGCAGGTTCAGGGTGAGGTCCGGATCGAGCAGCGCGATGTCCGGGATGATGAGAGGCGACACCACGCCCTTCTTCTCGTGCGCTCCGGTGGTGACGATGGAGATCGGCGTCACCTCCGATCCGGTGCCCGCCGTGGTGGGAACCGCGAGGAGCGGAAGCCTCGGCCCCTTCGCGAGTCCGACGCCGTAGACGTCGGCGAGACCCTCGTTCCCCGCCACGAGCAGAGCCACGAGCTTCGCCACGTCGATGGACGAGCCGCCGCCGAACCCGATCACCGCGCGCGCCTCGAAGGCGCTTGCCCTCTCGACGGCCGCGAGCACGACCGCCTCGGGCGGATCGGCCACGACCCCGTCGAAGACATGCACCGCGACGCCCGCCTCCGCGAGCGCATGAAGGGCCCTGTCGAGCAGGCCCGCCTTGACCAATCCGGAATCGGTCACGAGCACGATCCGGGGCCCGAGCTGCCGTGCGGCGATCTCCCCGATGCGTGCGACGCTGCCGGAACCGAAGACAAGGGACGGGGCGGTGTTGAACGTGAAGGGCGACATGGGATCATCCGGTTTCCGCGCCAGAGTGGCGCGGGGAAGCGGCGGCGGCAAGCCTTCCGTTCGGCCGCCTACCGGGCGTGAAGCCGCGCTTCTTTCCGTCAGTCCCGGAATTCCTCGATGGCGTCGACCTTCTCAGGGTAGAAGGCCACATGCTCCTTGATGGCGGCGACGGACGGCGGGGGGCTCTCGTAGCTCCAGGCGGCGTTCTCGCGCACGAGCCCGCCCCCGGTCACCGTGAAGTAGGACGCGTCGCCCTTGTAGGGGCAATGGGTCGTGTGATCGGTGGAATCGAGCAGGTCCATATGCACGTCCTGGCGGGGGATGTAGAGCACCGGCGGGAGCGTGGCCTCCTGGAGGGTCAGCGCCTGCGTCGTCTCGGCGACGATGAAGCCGCCGAGCATGACCCGGATGCGGTGCGGGTTGGGCGTGATCGTGATCGGATGATCCGGACCGGGCTCTTTCATGACGCAGGGCTCTCCAGGACTGATGGCTTGAAAACGGGCAGAGCGCCTCCCGGTTGCAGGCCGGAGCCTCGGCCGGGGGCTCAGCCCTTCTCGGGCGGCGAGGGATCCCCCTCCTTCACGCCCAGCGCATCGGCGAGCCGCATCTTGGCGGAGCCCGGCCGCAGCGGCTTCTGCTGGCTCTCGTGCGGCGCCCAGCCAGACAGCCAGACCAGTTCGAAGGTCGCCGGAACACGTCCGTCGGGATCGGCGAAGCGCTCGGCGTAGATCGCGGCCGCGCGCATCAGGGTGGCGCGTTTCAGGGGCGTCCGGCGGCGGTCGCTCAGCGCGTTGGTCAGGCCCATGGCGCGCAGGTCGCGCATGAGCGCGAAGGCATTGGCATAGCGCACGCGGACGATGTCCGTATCGGTGACCGGCAGGGCGAAGCCGGCCCGCTGGAGCAGGCCGCCGATGTCGCGCAGATCCGCGAACGGCGCGACGCGCGGGCTCACGCCGCCTTCCATCTCGGCCTCGGCTTGGGTCAGGGCCTGGCGCAGCTCGGTCAGGGTGGCGCCGCCGAGCAGGGCTCCGACGAACAGGCCGTCGGGCCTGAGGGCCCGCCGGATCTGGATGAGCGCGCCCGGGAGATCGTTGACGCTCTGAAGAGCGAGCAGCGACACCGCCAGATCGAACCGCTCCCCGGAAAACGGCAGCCGCTCCTCGTCGCCCAGCACATGGCCCGGCTCAGGCGTGGGGGACAGGCGCACGACCCTTTCGGCGAGGCCGCCGCGCCGCAGGGCATCGGCTGCGGCGGGGGTCGGCGTCCCGACATCGAGGGCCTGCGAGAAGGAGCGCAGCACGGTGGACAGCCGCTCCTGGAGATCCTCGACGGCGCGGACCAGAAGGAAATCGGCATAGCCGGCCTTCAGCGCGCGCGACAGGCGCCGGCGGACGAGGGAGCGGTCGAAGACGTTGGGTGTGCTCATGAGGCGCTCGATATGGCCCCTCCCCGCCCGAGAACCAAGACATTTCTTGCCGGCCGGCGAAACAGATGCACCGGGCGCGCGCCTCGGCTAAAGCATCGGACGAGAAAAGTGGACTTGCGCTTTTGGGGACCATCCGATGCTTTCTTCAATGAGAGCATCGTCTTAGCGGAAAACCGGATCCACTTTTCCGCACGATGCTCTAAGCTCACCCCATGAGCATGGAGACCCGGTTCCGCATGGCGCTCCTCGAGCCTGCGCTGTCGTTCGGCAGGCGCTTGGCGCAGGCCGCGCTCGGCCTTGTCTACCCGCCCGGCTGCATCGCCTGCCAGGCGGCGACGGGCCAGCCCCATGGGCTGTGCGCCGCCTGCTGGTCCGGCATCCGCTTCATCGAGCGCCCGTTCTGCGAACGGCTTGGCATGCCTTTCCAGATCGATCTCGGGCAGCCCCTGCTTTCGCCGGCCGCCCTTGCCGATCCGCCTGTCTTCGAGCGTGCCCGGGCGGTGGCGGAATACGATGGAACGGCAAGCCTGCTCGTGCACCGCCTCAAGTACAACGACCGGCTGGATCTGGCGCGCGCCTTGGGGAGCATGATGACGAGGGCCGGTGCGGAGCTCCTGAGGGATGCGGACGTGATCGTCCCGGTGCCGCTCCACCGCTGGCGGCTCTGGCGGCGGCGCTTCAACCAGGCCATGGCGCTGGCCCAGGTGGTGGCCCGGGACAGCGGCCTGCCCTGCGACCCCTCGGCTCTCGCCCGCGTCAAGCGCACGCGCCGGCAGGTCGGCCTCACCAAGGCGCAGCGCCGAGAGAACCTGCAGGGCGCGTTCCGCGTGCCGCCGGAGGCCGGGGCCCGACTGAAGGGCAAGCGGGTGCTCCTGGTCGACGACGTGCTCACCACCGGCTCCACCGCGAACGCCGCCGCCCGGGCGCTCCTGCGGGGTGGGGCAGCCCGCGTGGACATTCTCGCCTTCGCGAGAGTTGTCCAGGAGTTGTGATACGAGCCTCGTTGTTCCTATATCTAGGCCTCAAGCACGGAGACATTCATGCCGTCCATCACGATCTACACCAAGGGCTGGTGCCCCTATTGCTCGGCTGCGAAGAGGCTCCTCGACGAGAAGGGCGCAGCCTTCACCGAGATCGACATCGAAAGGACCCCCGAGGCGCGGGCGGAGATGATCCAGAAAGCCGGAGGGCGCGCGACCGTGCCGCAGATCTTCATCGGCGACAGGCATGTGGGCGGCTGCGACGACCTCTATGCCCTCGACGACCGGGGGCAACTCGAGCCCCTCCTCCAGGCCTGAGGGAGAACCGCCCCGATGACCTCAGCCCGCTTCACGGCCGCCTGCATCCAGATGCGCTCCGGCCGCGACGTTCTCACGAACCGCGACGCCGCCGTGGCCCTGGTGCGCGAGGCCGCCGGGAAAGGCGCGCATTTCGCCCAGACGCCGGAAATGACTTCCCTGCTCTGCCGGGATCGGGCGGAACTGTTCGAGAAGATCCGTCCGCAGGCGCAGGACCCGGTGCTCGCGGCCCTTCGCGAGACGGCACGCGAAGAGAGCATCGTGATCCAGATCGGCTCGATCGCCGTGAAGGAGGGCGACAAGGTCGCCAACCGGAGCTTCCTGATCGACCAGGACGGCGAGATCGTAGCAAGCTACGACAAGATCCACCTCTACGACGTGGACCTGCCGAACGGGGAAAGCTGGCGCGAATCGGCCACCTATACGGGGGGCGACACGGCGGTTCTGGCCGAAACGCCCTGGGGCCTTCTCGGCATGACCATCTGCTACGACCTGCGCTTTCCTGCGCTCTACAAGGCGCTTGCCGAGAACGGGGCCTCGTTCCTGTCCGCTCCGGCCGCCTTCACCCGGCAGACGGGCGAAGCCCATTGGCATGTCCTGCACCGGGCGCGCGCGATCGAGACCGGCTCCTTCATGATCTCGGCCGCGCAGGGCGGACTGCATGAGAGCGGCCGCGAGACCTTCGGCCACTCGATCATCGTCGATCCCTGGGGCCGCGTGCTGGCGGAAGCGGGCACGGAGCCCGGGGTGATCCTGGCGGAGATCGATCCGGCCCTGGTGGCCGAAATGCGCGGGCGCATCCCGACTTTGAAGAACGCGCGCGCCTTCAAGGTGGCGGTCGCGCGCAGCCCTGAAACTCTCGGCCGGGCGGCCTCCGCCTGACCTTTCGTTGCGTTTATTGAAACATCCAAGGACATGATCAAGTACGCCCTGGCCTGCGAGCAGGCCCACGAATTCGAGAGCTGGTTCCCGTCGAGCGATGCGTTCGAGACGCAGCGCAAGCGCGGCTTCGTGACCTGTCCCGTCTGCAACTCGCCCGAGGTGGACAAGCAGATCATGGCGCCCTCCGTCGCTCGCACGGACAAGGCCCCCGACAAGGCCCCTTCCATGCAGCCCGAGCCGCAGGCCATGACCGTTCTCTCCGACAAGGAGCGGGAGATCCGCGCGGCCCTGCGCGCCTTGCGCGAGCATGTGATGAAAAACGCCGAGAACGTGGGCAAGGACTTCGTCGAGGAAGCCCGCAAGATGCATTACGGCGAAGCGGAAGAGCGCTCGATCTACGGCGAGGCCGACCTCGAGGAGGCCCGCGCGCTCCTGGAGGAAGGCATCGACGTGCTGCCGATCCCCCATGTGCCGGACGACCGGAACTGACGGCGAGCGGCTCTCGACCTTCCCCTTCCGGCCGCCTGCTCCATCTGGAGTTGAAGCTTAGCAGAGGGGGTCCCGTTGGCGGTTTTCTTCACGAGCGACACGCATTTCGGCGATCCCCGGGTTCTGCGGATCGACAAGCGGCCGTTCAAGACCATTCCCGAGCATGACGAGGCGCTCGTCGCGAACTGGAACGAGGCCGTCTCGCCCGATGACGAGGTCTGGCATCTGGGCGATTTCGCCCTGCATGCGCGCCCGGAGCGGATCGACGAGCTGCTCGCGATGCTCCACGGACGCAAGCACCTGATCGTCGGCAACAACGACGGCGCGGCGACGCTCGCTGCGAAAGCATGGGCCAGCGTGCAGGCCTATGCGGAGCTCAACCTCGATGGCCGCGCGGTGGTGATGTGCCATTATGCCTTCCGCACGTGGAAGAACATGGGCCGTGGCTGGATCGATCTCCACGGGCATTCCCACGGCAAGCTGAAGCCTCAGACCCGGCAATACGACGTGGGAGTCGATGCCTGGGAGTACCGCCCGGTGACCCTCGATACGATCCTGGCCGCCAGGCGCCGTCGAGCGCCTGCGCCAGCCTGAACAGCTAAGTTGCTCCTGGTTTCGTGATGGGACACGCCGTTCTTTAGCCTTCCACGCCGAACCTTTGTCGGTATGACCGGTTTTGCCGAAGGAGGTGGAAGCATGGATCAGCCGGTCAAACACGTAACATCGAAGCGGCGCATCTCCTTGATGCGCAAGTTCTTCGACAGCGAAGCGTCCGGCGGCATGATCCTGATGGCCGTAACGGTGATCGCCCTCGTTCTCGCCAATTCGCCTCTCGCGGATCTCTATTTCGGGGTCCTGAAAACCTATGTTCTCGGCCTCAGCGTGCTGCACTGGATCAACGATGCCCTGATGGCGGTGTTCTTTCTGCTGGTCGGGCTCGAGATCAAGCGCGAGATGCTGGACGGCCAGCTCTCGACCTGGCCCCGCCGCATCCTGCCCGGCATCGCGGCGCTCGGCGGCATGGTCGTGCCGGCCGTCGTCTACCTCGCCATCACCCGCAACGAGCCGCAGCTTCATCACGGCTGGGCCATTCCGGCCGCCACCGACATCGCCTTCGCGCTCGGCGTGCTGGCGGTGCTCGGATCGCGCGTGCCCACGTCGCTCAAGATCTTCCTGACGGCGCTCGCGATCCTGGACGATCTCGGCGCGATCATCATCATCGCGCTGTTCTACACGAGCGACCTCTCGCTCGCGATGCTGGGCGCGGCCGCCCTCTGCCTGATCGTGCTCGTGGCCTTCAACCGCTTCAACGTCACGAGCCTCGCGCCCTATCTGCTCGTCGGCGCGGTGCTGTGGTTCTTCGTGCTGAAGTCGGGCATTCACGCCACGCTCGCGGGCGTCGCCCTGGCGTTGACGGTTCCGCTCCACGCCGCCCCGAAGAAGACGCGCGCGGAGGATGCGCCGCTGCATCGCCTGGAGCACGCGCTCCACGGCCCCGTGGCCTACGGCATCATTCCGATCTTCGGCCTCGCCAATGCGGGTGTTTCGCTGTCGGGTCTCTCGCTCGATGCTCTCATCAGCCCGCTGCCGCTCGGCATCGCCATGGGCCTCTTCATCGGCAAGCAGGTGGGGGTCTACGCCTTTTCCTGGGTGGCGATCCACTTGCGGTTCGCCGACGTGCCCGCGGGAGCCACGCGGCTGCAATGCTACGGCGTGGCGCTCTTGTGCGGCATCGGCTTCACCATGAGCCTGTTCATCGGTGCGTTGGCCTTCCCCGGCCAGCCGGAACTCGCCGACGCCACCAAGATCGGCGTGCTCATGGGCTCGGCTTTGTCGGCGCTGGCGGGCTTCGCGCTTCTGAGCTTCGCGCCGCGCGAAAAGCTTCAGGCGCGCGAGGCCAGGAGCATGTAGTTGACGGAGAGGTCCCGCGAGAGGGACCAGCTGTCCCGCAGGGGACTGTAGCCGACACCGGTCAGGTCGTTCAGGGCAAAGCCCGCCTGCCGGATGGCGTCGGTCAGCTCCTCGGGGGTGACGAACCTCTCCCATTCGTGGGTGCCCTTGGGCAGCCAGCCCAGGATGTATTCCGCCCCCACGATGGCGGACGCGAAGGAGCGCAGCGTCCGGTTGATCGTCGCCATGACGAGGCAGCCGCCCGGCTTCACCGCCTGGGCGCAGGCCCGCACGAAGGCCTGCACATCCGCCACGTGCTCCACCACCTCCATGGCGAGAACGATGTCGAAGGCCTCGCCCCGGCCTACCACCGCCTCGACGGTCTCATTGCGGAAATCCACGGGCACCCCCGCGCGCTCGGCGTGGAGCCGGGCCACCGAGATGTTGGTGGGCGCCGGGTCGAGCCCCGTCACCGTGGCGCCCAGACGCGCGAGAGGCTCCGACAGAACGCCGCCGCCGCAGCCGACATCGAGGATCGTCAGCCCCTCCAGGGAACGGGCCGAGCGCGGATCGCGCCCGAACCGGCGGCAGGCCTCGTCCCGGATATAGGCCAGCCGCACCGGGTTGAACTTGTGCAGAACCTTCATGGGGCCGTTCGGGTCCCACCAGGTGTCGGCGATCCGTTCGAAACGGGCGACCTCGGCCGGGTCGATGGTCGTGGAAGCGCCGTCAGCCATGAGATCGGAATCCTTGGACGAAGAAATGATTTCCGCGCGTTGACAGCACGCGGCCCTGCCGTCATGTATACGCGCCTTTCCGAACTCGCGAAGGGCAAAATTTTCCCTTAACCCACGGCCTTCTTCGCATGCCCCGTCTTGTCATGAAGTTCGGCGGTACATCCGTCGCCAACGTAGAGCGCATCCGCAACGTGGCGCGGCACGTCAAACGCGAGGTCGAGGCCGGCTACGACGTGGCCGTGGTGGTCTCGGCCATGGCCGGCAAGACCAACGAGCTGGTCGGCTGGGTGAAGGAGGCGAATTCCCTCTACGATTCCAAGGAATACGACGTGGTCGTGGCCTCCGGCGAGCAGGTGACGTCGGGCCTCCTCGCCATCGCGCTCCAGGAAATGGGCATCAAGGCGCGCTCCTGGCAGGGCTGGCAGATCCCGATCATGACCTCGGACGCCCACGGTTCGGCGCGAATCGCCGACATCGACGGCTCCGGCATCATCGAGGGCTTCGAGACGAAGAAGGAAGTCGCCGTCGTGTCCGGCTTCCAGGGCGTCCACCAGGAGACCCGGCGTATCACGACCCTGGGCCGTGGCGGATCGGACACCAGCGCCGTGGCGCTGGCCGCCGCCATCGGGGCCGAGCGCTGCGACATCTACACGGACGTGGACGGCGTCTACACCACCGATCCGCGCATCGTGCCCAAGGCGCAGCGCCTGGATAAGGTATCATACGAGGAAATGCTGGAGATGGCATCTCTCGGCGCCAAGGTGCTCCAGGTGCGCTCGGTCGAGCTCGCCATGATGCACCGGGTCCCGACCTATGTGCGCTCCAGCTTCGACGATCCCGCCGACCCCAAGCTCGGCACCCTCATCTGCGACGAGGAAGACATCATGGAACAGCAGGTTGTCACGGGCATCGCCTATTCGCGCGACGAAGCCCAGATTACGTTGCGGAATGTGGCCGACAAGCCGGGCGTCGCCGCCTCGATCTTCGTGCCGCTCGCCGACGCCAACATCAACGTGGACATGATCATCCAGGTGGTCTCGGACGACACCACCACCACGGACATTACCTTCACGGTCCCTTCCGCCGAATACGAGCGGGCCTGCGCGGTGCTCAACGCTCACAAGCACGAGATCGAGTTCCGCGACCTCCAGGGCGCCACCGACGTGGTGAAGGTCTCGGCCATCGGGGTCGGCATGCGCAGCCACGCCGGCGTGGCGGCCAGGGCCTTCAAGGCCTTGGCCGACAAGGGCATCAACATCCGGGCCATCACCACCTCCGAGATCAAGTTCTCGGTTTTGATCGACTCGGCCTATACGGAGCTTGCCGTGCGCACGCTTCACTCGCTATACGGCCTGGACAAGACCTGATCGGCCAGCGGCCCGATTGACGGCCGGTCCGTCGGGCTGCAACACTTGGGCCAACAACCGCCGGTTCGCTTCACCGGCTCCGAAGGACGGGAACCTGACAGCTCATGCCTAGCGCTCCCGGCGGTCCGCGCCTTCTGCTGCGCCGCCTCCGCGAGATTATGGCGGAGCCGGTAGGGGCCCAGGACCGCCTCGACAAGATCGTCATCCAGATCGCCGCCAACATGGTGGCGGAGGTTTGCTCTGTCTATGTGCTGCGCGGCGACGGCGTGCTCGAGCTTTTCGCCACGGAGGGCCTGAACCGGGAAGCCGTCCACCAGACCGTCATGCGCTCGGGCGAAGGCCTCGTCGGCCTCATCGCCGCCACGGCGGAGCCTCTGGCCCTCTCCGACGCCCAGAGCCATCCGGCCTTCTCCTACAAGCCGGAGACGGGTGAGGAGATCTATCACGCCTTCCTGGGCGTTCCGCTGCTGCGGGCCGGCAATACGCTCGGCGTTCTCGTCGTCCAGAACCGAACCTATCGCATCTATACCGAAGAAGAGGTCGAGGCCCTTCAGACCACCGCCATGGTGGTGGCCGAGATGCTGGCGACTGGCGAGCTGCAGGCCCTCGCCCCGGTCGAGACCGGGATCGCCCTGCGCCGTCCCGTCTACCAGAAGGGCGCGGCTCTGGCCGACGGCGTGGGCCTCGGCCATGTGGTGCTCCACGAGCCCCGGGTCGTCGTCAAGAACCTGATCGCCGAGAACGTCGACGCGGAGCTGCGGCGCCTGGAGCAGGCGATCGGCGAGGTGCGCGCCTCCATCGACGAGCTGATCGAACGGGGCGACGTGGCCCATCACGGGGAGCACCGCGAGGTCCTGGAAACCTTCCGCATGTTCGCCCATGACCAGGGCTGGCTGCGCCGCATGCGCGAGGCGGTGTCCTCGGGCCTCACCGCCGAGGCGGCGGTCGAGAGGGTGCAGTCCGACAATCGCGCGCGCATGCTGCGCCAGACGGACCCCTACCTTCGCGAGCGCCTCCACGATCTGGACGATCTCGCCAACCGGCTGCTCTTCCGGCTCGTCGGGCGCAACATGGTGGCCGAGCGCAGCGCGCTTCCCGACAATGCCATCATCGTCGCCCGCTCCATGGGACCGGCGGCGCTCCTCGACTACGACCGCTCGCGCCTGCGCGGCCTCGTGCTCGAGGAAGGCGGCCCCACGAGCCACATCGCCATCGTGGCGCGGGCGCTCGGGATCCCCGCCGTGGGCGAGGTGTCGAACGCCACGTCCCTCACCGAACCGGGCGATGCCATCATCGTGGACGGCGCGGCGGGCGAGGTCCAGATCCGGCCCAGCGCCGACGTGGAAGCGGCCTATGCCGAGAAGGCGCGGCTTCGCGCCAAGCGCCAGGAGCAGTACCAGAAGCTGCGCAACGTGCCCTCGGTCACCAAGGACGGGGTCGAGATCGCCCTGCAGCTCAATGCGGGTCTTCTGGTCGACCTGCCGCATCTCGCCGAGACGGGCGCGGCGGGCGTCGGCCTGTTCCGCACCGAGCTGCAGTTCATGATCGCCGAGAGGATGCCCTCGGCCTCCGACCAGCAGGCCCTCTACAGCGCCGTATTCGCGGAAGCCGGCGACCGCCCGGTCACGTTCCGCACCCTCGATATCGGCGGCGACAAGATCCTGCCCTACATGCAGGCGGTCGAGGAAGAGAACCCGGCCCTGGGCTGGCGCGCGATCCGCATCGGCCTCGACCGGCCGGGCCTGCTGCGAGCCCAGGTTCGCGCCCTCCTGAAGGCCGCCGCCGGGCGCCCCTTGAAGATCATGTTCCCGATGGTGGCGACCTGCGACGAATTCGAGCGCGCACGCGCCATCGTGGAGCGCGAGAAGGGCTATCTCCTGAATCACGGACACCCGCTGCCGTCCGACCTCAAGCTCGGCGTGATGCTGGAGGTGCCGTCCCTCCTCTTCCAGCTCAAGGAAATCTGCGAGCGCGCCGATTTCATCTCCATCGGCTCGAACGACCTGATGCAGTTTCTCTTCGCCATCGACCGCGAGAACCGGCGCGTGGCGGACCGCTTCGACCCGTTGAGCACGCCCATGCTGCGGGCCCTGCGGCTCGTGGCGGAGCAGGCGCGGGCCGCGGGCTGCCTTACGACGCTGTGCGGAGAGATCGGCGGGCGTCCGCTCGAGGCCATGGCGCTTCTGGGCCTCGGCTTCCGCTCGCTGTCCATGTCTCCGGCCTCCATCGGGCCGGTCAAAGCCATGCTCCTCGCCCTCGACGTGGGCGAGCTCGAAGCCTTCATCCGAGAAGAGCTGGAACATGCCGGGAGCGGCGATACGCTGCGCCCCAGGCTTGCCCAGTTCGCGGAAACCCGTGGTATCCCGGTCTGATGTCGATTGCACCTCCCTCCGATCGCCTGAACGCCATCCTGGCCCGCCATGACATCATCACGGCGACGCTCAATGCCGGTCCCGATCCGGAAACCTTCGTGGCGCTGTCGCGCGAGCTCGCCGAGCTCGACGGCGTCGTCGGCGCGATCCGGGCCTATCGCGCCATGGAGGATAACCTCAACGGTCTTCTGACGCTCATCGGCGATCCCTCGACCGATTCCGAGATGCGCAAGCTCGCGGAGGAGGAGCTGCCCCAGGCGCGCGAGGATCTCGAGAAGGCGGCGCAGGACATGCGAATCCTGCTGCTGCCCAAGGACGAGGCGGACGAGAAGAGCGCCATCCTCGAAATCCGCGCCGGCACCGGCGGCGACGAGGCCGCGCTGTTCGCCGGCGATCTGCTGCGCATGTATACACGCTACGCGGACCTGAAAGGCTGGAAGGTCGAGGTCGTCTCCGAGAGCGAGGGCACGGCGGGCGGCTACAAGGAAGTGGTGGCCGAAGTCAAAGGACGCGGCGTGTTCGCGCGCCTGAAATTCGAGAGCGGCGTGCATCGCGTGCAGCGCGTGCCCGACACCGAAACGCAAGGCCGCATCCACACCTCCGCCGCCACGGTCGCCGTGCTGCCCGAAGCGGAGGATGTCGACATCGTCATCAACGACGCGGACCTGAAGATCGAGACCATGCGGGCGCAGGGCGCGGGCGGCCAGCACGTGAACAAGACCGAATCCGCGATCCGGATCACGCATCTCCCGACCGGCACCGTCGTGTTCGTGCAGGACGAGCGCTCGCAGCACAAGAACCGCGCCCGCGCCATGGCGCTCCTGCGCTCGCGCCTCTACGACGCCGAGCGCACGGCGAAGGACGCCGCGCGGGCCGCCGACCGCAAGTCGCAGGTGGGCTCCGGCGACCGCTCCGAGCGCATCCGCACCTACAACTTCCCGCAAGGGCGCGTGACGGATCACCGGATCAACCTTACGCTTTACAAGCTGGAGGAAGTGATGGCCGGCAACGCGCTCGACGAGCTGGTCGACGCGCTGATCACCGAGCATCAGGCCGCCCAGCTCGCCGCCCAGGACCAGGCCGCATGATCGAGGGCCTGAGCCACGTCACGCTCATCACCAGCGATCTCGAGCGGATGAGCGCGATCATGAGCCAGGTTCTCGACGGACGGGAGGTCTACTCCTCGGGCGAGAACACCTTCTCCCTCTCGCGAGAAAAATTCTTCATCGTGGGCGGGCAATGGATCGCCGTCATGGAGGGTGAGAGCCTGCCCTCGCGCAGCTATAACCATATCGCCTTCAAGATCCCGGCTTCGGCCATCGACGCGTATCGCGCGCGGATCGAGAGGCTCGGGCTGGAAATGCGCGAATCGAGGCCGCGCGTCGAGGGCGAGGGCCAGTCCCTCTATTTCTACGACCACGACAACCACCTGTTCGAGCTGCATACCGGCACGCTGGACGAGAGGCTCGAGCGCTATCGCCGGGGTGCCGCGGGTTGACCGCCCTCACCCGCGACCAGGCTCTCAGGGATCTCCGCAGGACGCTCTCCGAGGCGGGCTTCGAAACGGCCGCCCTCGACGCGCGGCTTCTGCTCCTCTCCGTGCTGGGCATCCCGGCGACGGCGCTCATCACCCAGCCCGATGTTCCGCTGTCGGCCGAGGAGGCCGAGCGCCTCGAAGCCGCCGCCCGCCGCCGCCTCGCGCATGAGCCGGTGGCGCGAATCGTCGGCGAGCGGGAGTTCTGGGGTCTGCCTTTCGTCCTCTCGCCCGAGACCCTGGTGCCGCGCCCCGATACGGAGACCGTGGTGGAGACCGTTCTCGGCCTGCTGCCCGACCGGCAGGCTCCCCTCCTGATGGCGGATTTCGGCACCGGATCGGGCTGCCTTCTGGTGGCGCTCCTCCACGAACTGCCCCAGGCCCAGGGCCTGGGCACGGATCTGTCGCTCGGCGCTCTGCGGACCGCCCGCAGGAACGCCTGGGCGAACGGAGTGGGCGAACGGAGCCGTTTCGCCCTCTCCTGCTGGGCGGACGCGGTTACGGGCCGATTCGACCTGATCGTCTCCAACCCGCCCTACATTGCCTCCGCGGTCGTCCCGACCCTGGACCGGGAGGTCCGCGACCACGATCCGCTTCTTGCCCTCGATGGCGGCCCGGATGGCCTGGAGCCCTATCGGATCCTCCTGGGGGCGGCGAAGCGCCTCCTGATCCCCGGCGGGCTCCTGGCGGTCGAGATCGGTTATGACCAGGCCGAAGATTTACGCGGCCTGGCTGCCGCTCATGGTCTTGAAATCCTGCGGATCGCACACGATCTCTCTGACAACCCCCGATGCGTCGCCATGAGGCGTGCGTGACCGTGCAGGGTGAGGCATTCTTGCCTCAGGATGGGGTTAAAGCTTAAAAATGGCTTGTTGGACCGGGAGGAACCCGCTAGATTCGATCCTAGAGATCGTCCTCGGTCGCAACAAAACGGCAGCCCCCGAAGGGATAGGCCGGAAGACCAAACGATATCCACCGCGCAGGCAGGGGCTTTTTGAACAGCCGGGCGCGGTCATCTGAACCCGATACTGAAGGATGGTCGGACGCCGGTCGGCTCTGGCTGAACAACAGACGGTTTGCCACGCGAACGGTGGGCGTTGAGCCCGTTCGGTGAACATTGGCTTGCAATATCGCGTGGGCTTAAGAACCAGCGAGGCTCGTAGAGCATAAAATGAGACCAGGACAGAACAGGCGTATGCGCGGTCGCAACCGCAACAATGGCAACAAGGGTCCCAATCCCCTGACCAAGAGCTACGAGTCGAACGGCCCGGACGTGAAGATCCGCGGCACGGCTCAGCATATCGCCGAGAAATACAGCCAGCTTGCCCGTGACGCGCAGGCCAGCGGCGATCCGGTGGCGGCGGAGAACTATTTCCAGCATGCGGAACACTATTACCGCATCATCGCGGCCGCCCAGGAGCAGCTGCGCGAGCAGTATGGCTACCAGCAGCGTTTCGACGAGGACGGTGACGAGGACGGCTTCGCGCCGGGCGAGCGCCCGAGCTTCGAGCGCGCCGGCAACGGCGACGACGCGGATTTCGGCTCCCAGCCGCAGCCTTATGAGACGCGCGGCGAGAGTGAACGCCCGGCCCGCTTCGACCGGGGAGATCGCCAGGAGCGCAACGAGCGCCAAGATCGTCCCGAGCGCGGCGATCGTCCCGAGCGCGGCGATCGCCCCGAGCGCGGCGATCGCCCGGAGCGTGGTGACCGCCCGGACCGTCGTGAGCGCTTCCAGCGCGACCGGGGCCCGCGCCAGGATTTCCAGCGGGACGACCAGCCGTCGAACGGCGAGGGCGAGCGCCCGGCCCGTTTCGAGCGCCCTGAGCGCCAGGATCGTCCCGAGCGTGGCGAGCGCCGCGAGCGCTTCCAGCGGGATCGCCGGCGCGAGGAGGCCGATGCCTCCGACACGGGCGCCCTGCCAGCCTTCCTGACCAATCCGGTGCGTGCCGCGCCTGCTCCCGTCGAGGATCAGGCTCCGGTCGCTCCGACTCTGGATTTTGGCGGCGAGCAGCCCCTGGAGGAGCGTCCGCGCGCCCGCCGCCCCCGCCGCACCCGTCGGGACGTGGTGGAGAACGCAGGCGAGGAGGCCGCGAGCTTCAAGCCCGATGTGGAGACGCCGGCCGCCGAATAACGGCCGAAAACCCAAAACGAGAATGAGGAAGGGAGAGCATCGCTCTCCCTTTTTCGTTGCGTCGTCCCTTACAGAGCCAGTGTCGCCTGTTCGGTCTCCAGAGCGTCGCCGGCCGCAAGGCTCCCCCCGCTGACGACCTCGGCATAGATGCCGCAGTCGAAATGCCCATAGGCCTGCATGAGGCTCTTCGGGATCTGGAGATCGCGGATGCCGGTGAGAGGATCCACGTTGGTGGCGGCGCAGCGTTCGATCCGCTTCGTCACTTTCAGGCGCACGCCGGAGGGCGCCGTCAGCACCTGTCCCACGAGGTCGAACTCGGCCCAGGGCTCGAGGCCGTCGATGTGGATGTTGCCGCGGAAGCGCAAGGGATCGACGGCTGAGCCCACCACGGCCTCGAGCTGGCGCACGCTGGCGAGATTGATGAGGGAGACGTAGCCGCGCCGGGAATCCGTGAAGCGGAAGCCCTCGGGGGCCGTGAGAACCTTCGGCGGCCCGCGCAGCTCCTTCGGCAGATAGCGGCGGAAGAAGGCCTCGATGGCGAGCCGCCCCTCCGGTGTCGAGAGATCCCCCCGGGCCACCTCGCGCCCGCCCTCCTCGATGAAGAGCGTCGTGATGCTGTCGAGATAGCGCGTCTTCAGCCGGGCCAGGCTCTCGTTGCGCATCAGCATGAGGAACTTGATCTTCGGCTGATGCTGCGGGTTGCCCGGGTCGAACCCGGCGGGGCCGTTCTCGACGGCGAAAAGCCGGTCGCCGGGGAAGTAGCCGCCCTTGGCGAGGGTGGCGATGTCCAAGGTCTCGGGCGACAGGCCCTTGACGGGGTAGCGTTGGAGGGAGGCGATGCGAATGCTCATGCTCTGAAGCGTTAAGGCATGCTTCCGGCAGAGAAAAGCCCTGCCGGTCACCGGCAGGGCTCCCTCACAAACGATGTGCGGCGCTCTTTTAAGAGGCGTCCCCCGAACGGGCGACTTTCGTGCGCTTGAGCTCGGGCTCGAAATAGCCCTCGCGGGCCGGGATATGATCCTCGTTCGTGGTCTTGGGGGTCATGCCCTCGTGGGCGGTCCGGTGCTCGGGAATGTTAGCCCCGACGCCGTTCTCCTGCTTCATGCGGAGCGCCTTCTCGGCATTGGCCATCAGCTCCTGGCGGGCCTGCTCGGCCTTGCGCTTCTTCGGGCTGAAACGGGCAAGTAGATCGGAAAATCCCATGATAAATCACTCCTTTGCGCGCGAGAGCACGCCATCGCTCCGGTCGCTGCGATGGGTGGGCGGGGTTTCAACGTTCTGACGGTTCTCGGGGATATCCCGGGAGGTCTTCATGGTGCCGGTGGAATCGCCGATATCCTGGCCGGCATCGGTAGCCTTGGCGCCCTCTCCGTTGCGGAGCACCCGCCCGTTCTCACTGGTGTCGCCGAAGGTCTGGGGGGTCACGGAGGGTTGCTCCTCCAAGGGGCTCTCCGGCACGGCGAGCCCCATCTCGGCGTTGCGCGCCAGGTCGGCGCGGGCCTTCTCGGCGTCTGAGCGCGGATCGCGCGTCATGGAAGCCTCCTCGAATCCATCGAAATCGCTGCGGGGTCAATGCAAGGGCGTCACGGGGGTTCCCCTCTTGTTGTTCCCGATCAATGCCACCACCTTAAGCGCAAGCGGATGCTTCACGTTGGAAGGTCCGACATCGCAGGGCTTGCCTGTGCCTCCGAAGAGGGCGGGCGAGCCTGAGGAGGGATGAGAGATGAATTTCGAAAAGTACACCGAGCGCGCCCGGGGTTTCGTCCAGGCCGCGCAAAATCTGGCCATGCGGGAAGGACACCCGCAGCTCTCCCCCGGCCATGTCCTCAAGGTTCTGCTGGATGATCCTGAA
>NZ_SPJX01000287.1 GCF_004458765.1 Microvirga pakistanensis
CACGTTCACGCTCGGCAGCGATGGCGCTTACAGCTTCACGCCAGTCGCCAGCTGGAACGGCACGGTCCCGACCGTCACCTACATGATCGGCGATGGGGAAGGCGGCTCGGACACAGCCAGCCTCGTCATCACCGTCACTCCGGTCAACGACGCGCCGGTGATCGCCGGGGGTGATCAATCCGGGGCAGTCGTCGAGGCAGGCAATCTCGACAACGGTGTAGCGGTCGCTGGCGAGCCCAGCGCCTCCGGCAGCTTTACCGCGGCCGACGCTGACAGCAATGCCCTAACCTGGACATTAGTTGGCACACCGGATTCGACCTATGGCGAATTCAGCATTGATCCGGCGACTGGGGCGTGGACCTATACACTCGACAATACGTTGACGGCCACACAAGCCCTGAACGAAGGCGATAGTGTCCCCTTGACCTATGAGGTGCAAGTGGATGATGGTGCAGGCGGCACCGCGACACGGACCGTCACCATCACCATCACCGGCACCAACGATTCGCCTGTGGCGAGTGCCGATGCGGGCGCGGCCACGGAGGCAGGCGTCGAGGACGGAGGCAACACCGCATCGGCGGGTATTCCTTCCGCAACGGGCAATGTACTGACCAACGACACCGACGTGGACGATGGCGAAAAGGCCACGCTCACCGTCAGTGGCGTGAACTTCGGCGGCTCAGTAGGGACGATCGGTTCGGCGCTGATGGGCGCCTATGGTTCGCTGGTGCTTAACGGCAATGGCACCTACACCTACACGCTTGCCAACGGCGATGCCGATACGCAGGCGTTGAAGCAGGGCCAAAGCGGCACTGAGGTGTTCACCTATACGGTTGTCGATGCCAATGGCGCGACCAGCACAAGCACGCTCACTATCACCGTAACAGGCGCCAACGATCGGCCGGTCATTACCTCGACGTCTGCCGATGCAACGGGTGAAGTGATCGAACAGGGGACGGCCAATCCCGCCGCGCCCAATACCGTCTCCGGCACATTGACAGCCTCCGATGTCGATGCTGATGCGACGCAGACGTGGAGCATCGTCAACACTAACAACGGAACCTACGGCACGTTCGCCATCGATCCGGCGACCGGCCAGTGGACTTATACGCTCGACAACACGCGGTCTGCCACCCAGGCGCTGAACGACGATGACGAACCCAAAACGGAAACGTTCACCGCGCGCGTGACCGACGAACATGGTGCCTATCGCGACGAAGTCGTCACGGTCACCGTCCGCGGCTCCAATGACGACCTCGCAGGCTCCGGCAATGAAATCGTGTCTCTCGCGGAACACGGCCGCGCCAGCGGCACGCTGCAGGACTACGTCTCCGATCCGGATGACGTCATCAAACTGACGAGCTTCAGTGTCGATGCCGATGGCGATGGCACCGACGAAAGCTATGATCCTGGCGCTACCGTCACCCTCAAGGACGGACTCGGCAACGTTCTGGGTACACTGACCATAGAGGAGAACGGCGGTTACAGCTTCATTCCTGCCTCCGAGTATGCCGGCGATGTGCCGACCGTTACCTACACGATGACGGAAGCGAACGGTAGCAAGGCAGTAACGCAGACGCTCGACTTTGAGATCACCAAGGTGGCCGATGCACCTCGTCTCGAGGCTGACAAGACCATTAACACCAACGAAGACGCCGCCGATTCGCTTGGCCTGAAAGCACCAGAAATCACCGATACCGGCACAGGCACCAACAATAACGATTATCCTGAGCGCCTCGGCGAGATCACGCTGACAATCGGTGGTGCGAGCGCGAGCGGTGTTACCCTCTCCACCGGCGGGACAGTACTGACGCCCATCGGCGGCAAGATCACGATTGTGCTGACCGACGTGGCTCACGTCACAAGCGTGCCGAACGAAGACAATGCCAATGGCGTCTATCATCTAACCAAGGCCCAGTACGAGGCACTGAGGGTCCATCCAAGTGCTGAAAGCGGCCGGGACTTTACCGTCGCCGTCAGCGCGACTAGCTATGAGGTGGACGCTGGCGGCATGATCCTCCCCCGCGTGGACGGAGCCACCAGCACCCAGGTCATCGATGTCGATGTGCAGGCGGTAACTGATGGAGCGTCACTGACCAGGACCAGCAGCGAGACCAGCGTGACCTTCGCCGAAGACAGCTCGCTCGACCTATCGGGCTATCTAAGAGCTGAGCGGAACAATGCCGACGGCAACGGCAGCACGGACGCCGACGGTAGCGAGGACTACTGGTACACCATCACTGGCCTGCCGCCCGACACGGTCGTCAGCATCAATGGGGTCGACTACACGGCAAGCCCCGCCGGTACAGTGACATCTGCGGTAAGCAGCACCTTTACGGCCGCACCGAGCATTACCATCACGCCTCCGGCTGATTTCAGTGGCGACATGGCCAGCGTCACGATCACGCTGAACTCGAGGGACACTGACAGCGATTCAAGCGGCACTCCTACCACCATCAGCAGTTCCGTGACCCTGAATCTGCACGTCAACCCGGTGGCAGGTGATGTAAGCGCGAGCGACGTGAGCACGTATGAAGACAGGGCAGTGGACTTCCTAAGAGGCGTCACTGTCACTGATACAGGGACTGGCGCGACCGGGACGGAAGTCATCGAATCGATATCGTTCGAGGTGCCGGCAGGCTGGGTTGTCACGGCACCACCCTCGCCGTCGGGCTGGACATATGTTCTCGCTGGCAACACGGCCACGATCACTTTCGACAACACGCTGAACGAAGCGGATCGCGAGACCATCCTTGATGCCTTCGCGATCAGACCTCCCGCGCACAGCAGCGCAGACGAGACGATCACGCTGTCGATTAAGACCACCGATAGCAATTGGAGGGACGGCACCTCCGTCAGCGACACGAAGACAGTCATTCGCGACGTAAAAATCACCGTCACCCCCATAGCCGAGGAGGTCGGCGGCGACAGCGCTGGCGCTGGCGCGAATAACGACGTGACTATGAACAGCGATCACACCTATTCGACCGCTGGCAAGGAAGATACGTGGTACGCGCTGGGCACAAACTATACGGATGCCTCCAACATAGGCGATGGCAACGCCCAGTTAGCGGCACCCTGGTCCAATGCTGACACGGACGAGTTCACCTACGCCGTGCTCACGCCCACGCTGGCATCCGATACCCCGAGCGACACGGTTACTGGCACGCAGTTCCGCTATTCCACCGACGGCGGCGCGACATGGGAGATCCGGACCTTTGTCGGCGAGCCGATCTGGGTGCCTGCCAAGTATCTGGATACACTGCAGGTGAAGCTCCCGACAGATGTGTCGGGCATGCTGACAATCGGCGTTCAAGCTGGCACCGTGGATTACGACGACGACGACGAGGTCTCGACATTGCCTCTCGACCCGCCTCACACCAGTGGAGCGGGCGTGAATGTGGACGTGACCGGTTCGGCTACGCTTTCCCCGATCAAGTTCGATCCCGTCGCAGATGCGGTGACGATGGCGCTGAACGGCCGCGCATCCGGCCTTGAAGACAGTGCTATTCCGCTGTCGATCAAGACCACCAGCTCTGACGCTTCGGAAACGTTCAATGTCACCATCTCGGGTATTCCGGTTGGCGCAACGATCACGTATGGCACGGGCGGCTCGGCTCTGACTTTCACGGCGGGTACAGGTGATACCAGCTTTGTGATTCCGAACTTCAGCAACACCGCGCCGCTGACGATCACGCCGCCGCTCAACAGCAATGATGATTTCAAGCTGACGGTGAGCGCAGTATCCGTCGACGGCACCGCCACGTCCGCTCCCGTTGCGTCGCGCACGATTGATGTTTCGGTAACCGGCGTCGCTGATGCAGCCGTGGTCACGCTGCCGGCCCTCCGCTACACCACGACGGAAGCCTCGCTGGATTCAGGCGACCACAAAATCGCGTTGTCCAATCTAGTCGCTGGCGTCGTTTCTTCCGATAATGATGGTTCGGAAGCCACAACCCTGCGTATCACGGGACTGGCTGAGGGCTTCTCGGTGACCGGCGCAACGGCGGTCGTATCCGGTACCGGCACCGAGCGCGTGTGGCTGGTGTCGGCCAACAACCTGCTCAACGTGTCCATCGTCGTGCCCGAAAACTATAGCGGTACGGTGAACCTGAAGGTGGTCGGCGTCACCACGGATAATGATGGCGACTCGTCCACCGGGGATCCGATCGACGTAAGCTTTACTGTTACGCCGTCGCCGGAGGCCACGATCACCACCAGCGCCACCTTGGTCGAGGACGAGGTCACGCTGCTGAACCTTGCAATCGTCCGCCAGAATGGCGACGGCGATGAGACGCTGGGCAAGATCTATGTGCCAGTGGATTATGACACCAGCACTTATCAGCTCTACCTTGGCGAAGCCGAACTGTCGGCCGCCGGGCTCGACACCACCACCATCGACGGAGTGGACTATTATGTGATTCCGGCCGACCAGGTGGACGAGCTTGGCGCCCGAGGCACGCTCAACAAGGACGGCGACTTGGGCTCGCTGAACTTCCTGTATGAAGTCACCGACACGCCCAGCGACGGCACACTGGCTTCGGAGACAGCGATCAAGCCGGGAACGCTGGCGCTGGCAGCCACCCCGGTGACCGATCCGGTGGAGGCCTCGATAACCGGCATCTCCATGACATCGGCGACTGGCACCGCGGCGAATGACATACAGGGTGACGACGCGGAGCCAGACACCGCTACCGTCACCGGCAGCGGCACGGTCACTGTCAACTTGCACGTTAACTCGGCCGACATTGATGGCAGCGAACATCTGATCCGCGTGCTGATCGACGGCGTGCCCGACGGCGTGACCGTGAATGGCGCATCCCTTATCGGCGCGGGCTCGTGGGTTCTCATCTATGATCGCAGCGACGCGCTCGCGATTGACCCCGGCGGCATTGACGTGCCCGTGGAGTTCGTCGTCGGTGTGGGTGCCAGAGACGGCACCTCGGCCATCATCATGACGGTCCAGGCGCGGGACGACGGAGAGGCGGCGACAACACCGGCTGCGATTGAGACGGACTCCGTGCGCTGGAACCTTGTGCTGGAGCTGGCCGATGGCGCGCCCTACTTACCGCCAGTCATCGGCGAGTGGAGCTATAATGGCAGTTCAGGTACGGAAGACACAGCCTTCACGCTGGACAGCGTGATCGATGCAGCAGTCTCCACCAGCGATCCCTCGGCGTCCTACAGCTATACCGTCACCATCACTGATCTGCCGGCAGGCGCTACCGTCCACGGTATGACACTGACCACCATCGACGGAGTGCCCACCTGGACCGCTACAGTAACGGTGTCAGCAAATGGTGACAGCCAGGCGGCTCTCAACGATCTGCTTTCCAACATCACCATCACGCCGCCCGACAACACCAACGATAATAATGCCGACTTCAACTTCGGCGCCAAGCTAACAGCCGCGGCAGTGGGCGGGACTAGTGTGGTGAAGAATACCACTGCCGATATGCCTGTCATCCCGGTGTCTGACGAGGCCACCATCACGGTGACAACCAGCGATGTGGCAGAAGGTGAGACCCGCGTTACTGCGACCATCACCGCCCTCAACCTCGCAGATGGTGCCGACGGCAAGATCGTCGATGGCAAGCTGTATGTGCAGGTATCGACCCACGCCAATGACGGCGGCACGGTGACGGACCGCAATGGCCAGATGTTCACGCTCACGGCTGTCAGCGGCGTCGATGGCGTACCGGATGGCAACTATTATGTCATCGAAGTTGGTGAAACTGGCGGTTCCGTCGAGCTGACCTACACGGCACCGGACGGCACCATGCTAGAGCCGGGCGATGTTACCTTCTCGGCCTGGGCTCAAACGCGGGAGACTGATGCCGCCAATACGGAATCGGCCTCGGCTTCCGGAACGGCCAACATCGAGATCGCTAATAATGGCGTCACAGTGGAAAGCCAGCCCACGGCAGGCCGCGAAGCCGCTTCGTCCGACAAGAGCAACGCCATTGAACTAAGCGGCTTGTCGGTGGTGCTCAACGACAGTGACGCGTCGGAGTCGATCCGCTCCATTCTGCTGTCGGGCGTGCCGGTAGGATTCCTGCTCTATGTCGGCGACACGGCAGGGGATGCCACACTGGCTAAGCAAACCTCCAACGCAGGCGGAGATGGCACAACCAACACCTGGGTGCTCTCCACGAACGGCACGCTGCCGGCTTATGTGGCAATCCTGCCCGCACCCAACTGGAGCGGAACACTCAACGACCTGTTGCTGGTGGTGGAATCGGGTGAGAACAGCCTGCCCACGCCCAGGGTAGATACTGTCCCATTGGAGCCGGTGACGGTGGAACCTGTCGCCAACGGCCTGACCATCGATCCGACCTTGTCCTTTGGGACGGAGGGCCACGTCATCGACTTGAACCTGAATGCGGCAATGGTCGACGCAACCGAGGCGACGGCGGCCGTAGAGGATGGAAGCACCGAAACGACGATGCTGCAAATCACCGGTGTCGGCGAGCATGCGGCCTTCTACGTGGGCGATAAGCTGATCACCTCATTCAGCTATAACGAAGACACCGGCACCTACACGATCACGGGCCTGTCACAGGACGATCTTGACGATCTTGGCGTCGTGCAGGCGGCGTCAGCGCTGACCGATCAGGATGCAGCGACCGCGGGAACGCAAGTGAAAGTGACAGCGTGGACGGTGGAAAGCAGCAATGGCGCCCAATCTGCCTTTGTGTCCAATACGCTGACGCTGTCCGTTACGCCGGTACTGGCGACCACCGGTAACGACAGCTTCATCTGGAATGGAAAGGCAATCGACGGCAGGGAGGGCACCGACACAGTAGCGCTGCGCTACGGCGAGGACCTGAGTGGCGAGAGTCTGAAGCAGAACCTGACCAATATTGAAGTCCTTGACCTGGCGGTTACCGGGCGCAACTTGATCTCGGATCTGACCCCGGACCAGGTCCGGGATATGACAGACGCCAACCACTTCATGACCATCAAAGGGTCTTCGGAGGACGAAGTATCGCTGTCCGGCAACTGGGCTGACAATCACGATGGCACCTATACCGGGACGATAGACGGGGGTACCGAGGTGACCCTGAAGGTTGAGGGGGTCACAGTGAGATCGCCGGCTGGTGAGTTCTCCGCTCTGTCGGAAGCGCCCGCACTAATGGCCTTCGACATCTCTGACCACGCGGAAAGCTTCGGCCTTGCCTCTATCGGCCCACACGAGACGCCGATGCCGGACGCGCCCAAGGCCGATCCGATCTCGACCGACGAAGTTCTGTTCTCGGATACCCGGGGCGACGATCTGACGGCGATCCTGCCTGAGGAACATCACGACAATTCGGCGCGGTTCGAAGTCACGGCAGGTGAAACCGATTTCGTCGATCTGGGCGGTCCGGCGCACATGCCGCCGCTGGAAGACGAACTTCGTTCGGGCGTCCACTACGAGGTCTGATGTGGTGAGAGGCGAAACAAGCAACCCCCGCCCTGCCTCGGGCGGGGCGTTAACCCACAGGGGATGGATGGAAGCGGTATTGCGCGTGGCAGCGCATTACCGCATGGCCATTTCGGTGGAGCGGATGAAGCTCGAACTGGCCTGGTCCACCGACCAGGACCGGCTGGGTACGCTTGCGCGGTCGGCAGGGCTTTCCATTCGGGAAACCGAAGGAGGCGTTGAGGTGATTTCAGGCCTGCGTCTGCCGCTTGTAGCCGAGTTCGACCACGGCGACGTCGGGGTGATCGAGCGGGAAACCGCTGACGGGTTCGGCGTCGTTCTGGCGGGTGAGAAAGGGTTGATGACCCCCTTCTCGCGAGAGGAATTGACTGCATGCCTGCGCCGGCTGTTTGTGCTGCGCCCGATCTCATCCCGCCCAGATCGCCGGATCGATGACTATATCGCACCCTGGCGACCCGATTGGCTGCGTAGCATCGCTCTATCCGACCTAAAGCCCTATCGGGCGGTTATGGTTGCCTCACTGGTCACCAACGTGCTGGCGCTGGCTGGCACAATTTTCTCGATGCAGGTCTATGACCGTGTGGTGCCCGGTCAATCGATGAGCACGCTATGGGTGCTGTTCATTGGCGTGATGATGGCCACCTTCTTCGGCATGGCCATACGCACCGCGCGAAGCCGCATCACGGACGTTGCGGGCAAGTCGGCGGATTTACGTATTTCTGACCGGGTCTTCGGCCACGCGCTTCGCATCCGCAACACCGCCCGCCCGCGCTCGACCGGCACGTTCATCTCGCAGATTCGCGAGCTGGAGCACGTGCGCGAGATGCTGACTTCCACCACAGTGGCGGCCATTGCCGATGTGCCGTTCTTCCTACTGTTCTGTGCATTGTTCCTCTACATCTCCGGGCCGCTGGTCTGGATCCCGCTGGGGGCGATGATCCTGCTGATCGTGCCTGGCCTTTTGGCGCAGAGGCGTTTGCGTCGTCTGGCCGAAACCAACACCCGCGAATCATCGTTGCGCAGCGCGATGCTGGTCGAGGCGATTCAGGGGCTTGACGACATCAAGTCGATGCAGGCCGAGACACGGTTCCAGAATCTGTGGAACCATTACAACGAAACCACTTCCGGCTCGTCGATGGAGCTGCGCGATCTGGTGAACCGGCTGTCCTCCTGGGCGCAAACGGTGCAGGGCGGCGTCTTCGCCGTGGTACTCTTCTTCGGTGCGCCTATGGTAATGGCAGGCGAAATGAGCACGGGCGTGCTCGTCGCCGCTTCGATGCTGTCTTCGCGCATGCTTGCGCCGCTCGCTTCAGTCACGCAGATTCTAAACCGCTGGCAGCAGGCGCAAGTCGCGCGCAAGGCTTTGGACGGGTTGATGGCTCTCCCGGTCGATGCGCCAGAGGAAGAGCAACGCATCCATAAGCCGTCGATCCGTGGCGACTTCCGACTGAAGGATGTTGTGTTCGGCCATAGCCCGCAAACCCCCGTGCTGAAGATCGGGCAGATGACGATCACCCCGGGTGAACGCATTGCCATTCTCGGGCGCAACGGGGCAGGGAAATCGACGCTTCTGGCGGGACTCGCCGGACTGCTGGAACCGCTGGCGGGAGAGATCCGCGTCGACGACGTGGTCATGGGACTGATCGATCCCAATGATGTGAGGCGCGATATCGGCCTGATGGGGCAGGGCGCGCGCCTGTTTCATGGCACGCTACGCGAGAATCTTACACTCGGCGCACCGCTAGCGACGGACGAGGCCATTCTGGAGACCCTTGGCCAGATGAGGTTGGTGGATTTCGTCCACCGGCTTCCCGAAGGTCTGGATCACATGATTCTGGAAGGCGGGCTAGGCTTATCGGGGGGGCAGAAGCAGGGTTTGCTTCTGGCCCGACTTCTGCTGCGCAGCCCAAGCGTGTTGCTGCTCGACGAGCCGACCGCCTCCTTTGACGAGGTATCCGAAGCTGCGGTGATCGACGTGCTCGGACGTCTCGGGCGCAATGTCTCGGTGATCGTTGCGACCCATCGACCAGCGATGCTGCGGATCGTGGACCGGCTGATCGTAGTCAGCAATGGCACGATCGCCATGGACGGACCAAAGAATCAGGTGCTGGAGCAGTTGCGTGCCGGAAAGGCGGCAGCATGACTGCGTCGCTGTTATTCACCGACGAGCGTTCGAACGCGGAGTCCGAACGCCGCTTCGTCTGGCTGGTCTTTGCCATGCTCGTATTGTTCTTCTTCTGGGCATGGTTTTTCCCGCTGGTCGAGGTTTCCAGCGGTCAGGGCACCGTTGTACCCAGTTCGCGCGAGCAGGTAATCCAGTCGCTCGACGGCGGCATCGTGGCGTCGATTTCCGTCAAGGAAGGCGATCTGGTCGAACAGGGCCAAATTATCGCTCGGCTTGATCCCACACGCTCCGCCTCGAACGTCGAAGAGGCGGCGGCAAAATATCATGCCTCCCTAGCGGCAGCAGCGCGGATGCGGTCCGAGCTGAGCGATCTTGAGACGGTGATATTCCCCGACGAGCTTGCCGGTGATGAGTTCGCCCAGTTGCGGGCTAACGAGCTGGCTTTGTTTCAGTCACGGCGTACGAGCCTGCGCGAGGCCTTGTCGGGACTGACCGAGGGGCTGGAGCTCACCCGCCAAGAACTAAAGATTGCCGAACAACTGCAAAGCCGCGGTGCGACCAGTCGGGTTGAAGTGATCCGGCTGCGCCGGGAGGCCGCCCAAATGGAGCTAGAAATCGCCCGCCTACGCGCGGACTCGCGGGTGCAAGTCGGCGAGGGATTGCAGAAGGTCAATGCCGAGGCCGAAGTGCAGGCATCGATCATGCGCGGCCGCTCCGACCAGCTCGATCGTCTGGTGTTTCGCGCACCGATGCGCGGCATCGTCAAGGATGTTGCCGTGACGACCATCGGTGGCGTCGTTCCGCCCGGGGGGCAGCTGATGACCCTTGTTCCGATGAACGACCAGCTCTTGATCGAAGCGCGCATCTCGCCCCGTGACATCGCCTTCATCCATCCAGGACAGGAGGCGCTGGTCAAGGTCTCAGCCTATGACTACGCGATTTTCGGTGGCCTTTCCGGCGAGGTGGTGACGATTTCGCCGAACACCGTGCGCGATGAAGTCAAACCCGATCAGGTCTATTACCGGGTCTATATCAGGACCCGTGAGGACTACCTCGTCAACAAGGCCGGAACCCGGTTTCCAATCGTGCCCGGCATGATCGCGACTGTCGACATCCAGACCGGCGAGAAGACTGTCTGGCAATATCTTGTCAAACCGTTCAATCGGGCAGGAGAGGCGCTTCGTGAACGATGATCGCACTGACCAAGCCAAGCCCGCAGCCGGTGGTTTCCCACATCATTCCCTATTATCGATAAAAGGTTCCTGATATGACACGAGGTTTCGGTAGGCGAAGCACCTTTCTCGCGATGGCGCTTCTGGTCCTTCTTCCTTTCAGCTCTGCTGGCGGGCAGGAAATCAATCGTCTCAACGAAGTGAATCCCGGGGTGCAGTTCTCGTCGGTTTCCCGCGCCTACCCTGATATGAACGCACGTTATGCCCGAGTTGGCGCAGAGCATTCGATCGCCCAAGTCCGCCGCATTGCGATCGGTCAGTCGCAAAGTGACCTCCAGGCGCTGCTTGGCCGCCCTGCGATTAGCTATGGCGACGGTTCCTTTGAATTTCACTTGTCCCTGCCGCTGACCAGGCGTGATCGGCTGATCTGCCAGTATCGCGTGTTCTTCGATGGCGCGGGCAAGGTCGAGCGTGCTATCTGGCGTCGCCCCCAATGCGCCGAGCTGGTTCTCGGGCAACCGAATTGATCTCCACATGATCCACGCACGACCGCCCCGGGAAAGAAACTGCTTGCACAGGGCTACAGCCCTTGGCGCCTGCATCTTGCTTGCAGGGTGCGTAGGGCTGCCAGGACCAGACGGATTCGAAGCGGCAATCATTAAAAGAACCGAAGAGCTCGCCACGTTGACCCCGGCACGCGGGAGTGACGTAAAAAGCGTCGCACAGAATGGCTTGCTGCTCAGCCCCTCCGTACGCGAGGCCGCCAGTCTTGTTTCAGCCAGCGCCGACGAGGTTCGGGTCCAGCGCGCAGCGCTCTTCCCTGGTCTGGGTCTGTCTGCAGGCGGCGGGATCGGCTCGGCGCGCAGCGGAGAACCGGCTCTGGAACTGACGGGGTCGCAGTTGCTGTTCGATGGCGGCAACAGCCAGCGTGCGGTCAAAGTGGCCGACTTCGACCTGCAGATCAATTACATCGCCTTCCAGAAGGCGGTGGATGACGCGATGGTGGAGCTGCTGAAAGCTTATGACAATGTGCAGACGCAGAATGAACTGCTCGGCATTTACAGGAAACAGCGTAACGCATTGCGCGAACTGGAATCTCTCGTGGCTGCGCGTGCCGAAAGTGGAGCGGTCTCGTCCTCCGATCTGCTGGAAGCCCGCAAGCGGCTGCAGTCCGCGGAGTTCCTGGTAAACGACACGGAATTGGCGCTGGCCGAGGCACGGGACCGGCTAACCCTGTTGAGCGGTCAGTCGCAGGGCGGACGTATTCAATTATCCCCTGCAAGCTGTAAGGCGAACGGTGAAACCGACAACCTTCGCATGGCGCAGCTGGAGCTGGCGCGTGCGCGCGTTGCGTTGGAAAGGGCCGAGAACGCGGCGCTTAACCCACGGGTTTTGCTAAAGCCGGTACTTGGGGGCGAACTCGGCATCAACAAGCTCCCGGTCGGTGTCAATCTCGACATTCAGTCCGATCTTCTGCAGGGCGGCGCGCTCACCGCGAAAGCCAATGCCGCACGAAACCACCTTGCCGCCGCAGAGGCGAAGCTGGGGGTCGTCAGGCTAGAGGATAGCGTCACGGAACATGGATTGCTTCGCTCGCTCTCCGCCGGCGGCCGAAAGACTACCATGCTGCGGCGGCAGATCGACCTTCTGTCGGAAACACGCGAACTCTATCGCAGCCAGTATTTCGATATGGGAACGCGGCGAATATCCGAGCTCCTCGATAACGAAGAGGAATATTACGGCCGCCAGGCTGAACTTGTCGCACTGCGTTCGGAGCTCACAACGAACCGCCTCAAATGTGCGATCCGAAGCCGAGTCTTACGCCGGGAATTAGGCTTGGAGGGCAGCAGCATCTACGGGTTCCCCTTGGGGCCGGACTTGATTTAAGATGTTGTCACGTTAACTGAGATCGGGCGCACTCAGATAAATGCGATTACCTGACCGGCTCACGCGACGGCGCATGCTTCTGCCCTGAGTTGTCGACTTTGCGTCGAGCCGTCCTAAAGGGGACAGTAAGGACCGCGATAAGCAACCTGCAGACGCTCCAGGTAGGGCGGGATGGGAGCGGCCCCGGCCGGACCCTCCGCCTGTGCGGCATCGGCATGTCCAGGTAATGCCGCTACTGTTCGTTTCAGTAGTTTTTCGAGCAGCTGCATACGGGTCTATTCCTGTCAATAGCGTCGGCGGAGGTCACGACTTCTGCTTTCAGAAGCTGCGCCAGCCCATCTGTAAGTGCCCCACCGCGGCGCGATGTCAGTGCGGAATGGGGTAAGCTAGGGGACAACTGAGCGACCCCTGCGCCTGGTGCGTTCCTGACGTTTGCCGAAGGTCCGCATTTGCAGGCTGAGCGGACCTTCACGTGGTTGTGCTTAAAGGCTGGATGTGACCCTGAGCGGACGTTCGACCGTGAACGAGGAACGTGCGCCACCTATCGAATGGTTATCCGCGTTTCCGCAGTCACTCAGACGGCTCACCAGGCTGGTGGCATCGGCGAGAGGCGTTTTGGAAAGTCCACTTCTGCCGCCAAGTGAGACAGCTTGTCCGGGTTTTTGACGATGTAGATCGCGGCGATCCCGTCCTCGCGGATGTCGAGCGCGGTTGTCTGAAGCATGCCGTCTCGATCGAGGCTGATGTAGCCTGGTAGGCCGTCAATGGTGACAACACGAAGCAGCGTCGGCAGCACGGCATCCTTGCGCCGCTGCCTGGCAAAAAGGCGCAGGGCCCGCTCGACGCCCTGGATGACATTGCGGAAGGCAAGGACCTTGCCGCCGCCATCGGTATGGATCTCGACATTCCTTGCCAGCAGCGCCGAAAGCGCCGCCACATCCCCGTCGCGCGCCGCAGCGAAGAAGGCACGGGTGATCCGGTCCGCATCCGTGGGTTCGACGTTGAAGCGGGGACGTGCGGCCTGCACGTGCTTGCGGGCGCGCGCCGCGAGCTGACGAACCGCGGCCGGCTCGCGGTCGAGGGTGATGGCCACTTCGGTCAGCGGCACGTCGAAGACGTCATGGAGAAGGAAAGCGGCCCGCTCTAGAGGCGACAGACGCTCGAGGGCTAGCATCAACGTGACCGTGACGTCGTCGGCGACCGTCTCGTCCGGCTCCACGGAACCCACGAGAGGATCTGGCAGCCAGGGTCCAACGTAGGTTTCCCGCCGGGCCCGCGCGGAGCGGCGTCGGTCGAGGCACAGGCGTGTGACGATGCGGGTTAGATAGGCGGGAGGCGAATCGATGCCACCCTCCACCCCAACCCACCGCAGCCATGCGTCCTGCACGACGTCCTCCGCCTCGGTGAGCGAGCCCATCATCCGATAGGCCAGGCGTGTCAGGCGCCTGCGCTCCGCCTCGAATTCGGTGGTCCGCCGATCGTCCATCGCCTCCATCCGCCCCGTTTCCTCGCCGACCATATCCGCTTTCCCATCGCTCGCGCATCCCGAACCCGAGGATAAGACGATCGGACGTGCCCGGATGTGACATCGGCCGCTTCGAGCGGAAATGCTGAGTGGCATGTCACACCCTGACCGCTTGGCCCGTCATGGCTTCGAACGTCGATCTCCGGCGTTCCGAACATAGAGACGTATCATGAGCGAGAACAAACGGCTGGTCTGGAACGAGGTGGCGCCACAGGGTGCGAAGGCCCTTTTCGGCATCCACCACTACATCACCACGGGCACCAACCTACCCCATGAACTGATCCACCTCGTCTTCCTGCGGGTTTCGCAGATCAACGGCTGCGCGCATTGCATCGACCTGCACACCCGGGACCTCCTGGACACGATGCCGTTCGAGAAGGTCGCCCTCGTTCCGGTCTGGGCCGAGGTGCCTCACCTGTTTCCCGACAAGTACCGCGCCGCGCTCGCGTGGGCGGAGGAAGTCACGCTCGTCAGCGAGACGCACGCCTCCGACGATGCCTATGCGGCCGCAAGCGCGGCTTTCGCGCCCAAGGATCTCGTGGACCTGACGATTACGATTGCGGCCATGAACGCGTTCAACCGGCTGGGCGCGCCCTTTCGGCTCCCGGTCAAGGCCGAGGCCTGATCCTCTTCTTCGCATCGTCACGGAACGGCCCCGGCGCCGTTCCGTTTCCACCATTCCGGATCCAGCCCATGGCTGTGAGCATCGCGTTGCGAGACACTGGCCCAGTCCTTCAGTCCACACCTCGCAGCTGGCTACACAGACGGGACCAGCGTCCGTTGCGAGGCCGCTCAGACCCGAAAGTCGACAGTCCGCATTCCACCCATAGCTGCCGTCGGCATCGGGCGCACTGGCCGCTCTGTTCCGATAGAGCCTGTCCAAATGGACCGATGAGGCGGCGACCCCGTCATATAGAGCGAGCGGTTCCATAAACGGCCCCTGCGAATTTCCCGGGCGATAGTCGCACAGGCGTGCGACCTATGCTCAATCTGCTGGGAGCCTTTATGATGAGCGACGCCTGAGGGGAAACGGACATGCTCACTGGTCAACTTGCACTCTTTGTCGCCGCCGTTTTCTCTGGCGCAGCCCTCTACATCAACGTGGCCGAGCAGCCCGCCCGCCTGGGGCTAGACGACCGATCCTTACTGACCGAATGGAAGCCATCTTACAAGCATGGCTTGGCTATGCAGGCTCCGCTTGCGATCGTGGGATTCCTGCTCGGTCTCATCGCATGGTGGCAGACCGGACACGTCGGCTGGGCCATTGGGGGGGTGCTCATGGTCGCGAACTGGCCCGTGACGTTCTTCGCCATCATGCCCACAAACAATAGGCTGATGGCAATCGATCCTGCGGCGGCTGGTCCCGAGAGCCGAGCAATGATCAAGCGGTGGGGGGCGCTTCACGCGGTGCGAACCGCACTCGGCTTTACGGCATCCCTTGCGTTCCTGTGGGCCTCCCTCTCCTGAGCATGCGCCCGGCTGAAGAAACCCGATCCCGCTGGGGTGCTGTGCCATAAACGGCCTTGCGCGAAATTCCCTAACCTGGAACGTCGCCTTCTGGCACCCCCGGCGACCAGAGCTTGAGGGCAGCAATCCTCACGTAGCCGGACGTTCCTCGACGACCGCGAATTTCGTTGCCTGACCCAGAGCAGCCCTTCCCGTGCACGCAGCCTGGAAAAAGCACACCACTCGACATGCTAATTAACCAGGTCGGCGTTGCCGTTCGGGACGATGACAGCAGTGATGGGCAAAGGCGGCAAAGGCTGCTTGGACCGGCGTTTGCTTCTGAGGTCCGGCTCCTAGCGGAGCCTAGCGTTCTGCGAGACAAGTTTCCTGAAGATCCCGCCCCTAAAAAGAGAAAGCGCCCTCTGTTCCAGGGGGCGCTCCAAGGTCCGGCCCGTAGGGGCAAAAGTATCGGTGCCGGTATGGTTTATCTATTCGGGCGCATCCGCGTTGTCATGTCGGCACACTACGACGGAGAAATACCCTCCAGCCGCTCAATGTGAACCTGCGTCATGATAATACGGCGTCTCGGATGGAGCAGAATGGTCAATGAGCACGACTGATGCGCCTGGGTTGAGGTGCAGACCTATTATAGCCAAGATTGACCAGTCGTGATCACAGGTGAACGACGGGGATACGGCGGCTTGCACACGATGCGATTCTTGAAGGGCAGCACCATGGGGACCCGCATCCAAGCGTACGACTGGTCAGGCTCGCCGCTTGGTCCCATCGACACGTGGCCGGAAGCGCTCCGGGTCACGCTCGGCAACCTGCTCCACTCCGCATTCGCGACCTATCTCGCATGGGGAGCGGACCTCATCACCTTCTACAATGATCCCGCCCTCAAGCTACGTGGGCAGCGGCCAGAGGCACTTGGACAGCCTCTGCCACAGGCGTGGACCGAGATCTGGGAAATCGTGTCGCCGATGGTCACGCGAGCGCTTCGTGGCGAGACGACCTATGTTCAAGATGTGCCCATCGACATCGTGCAGCGACGAGGCTACCCCGAGCAGACCTGGTGGACCGGCTCAATCAGCCCTGTCATGGATGGGACTGACCAGCTTGGTGGTGTTCTGATTATCTTGCAGGAGACGACAGAGCGTGTGCTCACCGAGCAGCGACTTCGGTTTCTGGTCGATCTGAGCACACGCCTACGTAGGGTGGCCGAGGCGCGCGAGGTCATGGCCACGGCCGCGGAGATGCTGGGACGCCACCTGAGGGCGAACCGCGCCGGGTACTATGAACTAGGCGAAAGCGGTGAGTCCTTTGCGGTTGAGCGCGACTGGACCGATGCCACGACGCCCAGCTTTGCCGGCGAGCACCGCATCAGTGACTTTGGCCCCCTGATCGATCATGAATTGAAGGCGGGTCGCACCGTGCGCATCGATGATGCCTTGACGCATCCGCTCACCGCGGACAATCCCGGCGCCGCCGAGTTCCTCCGGGCGGGAAAGCGCTCCACCATCATTGCGCCCCTGATCAGGGACGGTCGGCTGGTCGCAGCCCTCTATGTTCATCAGACCGAGCCGCGCCATTGGCGCGATGACGAGGTTTCGCTGGTCCAAGAAGTGGCGGAGCGCACTTGGACCTCGATCCTGCGCGCCCGGGCTGAGACGGCGCTCCGGGATAGTGAGGAGCGTTTCCGGCAGTTTGCCGAGCACTCCTCCACGGTGTTGTGGATCCAGGATCTCGACACCCTCAAGATGGAGTACGTCAGCCCGGCTTACGAGGCGATCTGGGGCGAGCCTGTGGAGGCCGCGTTACGCGATCCGGGTCACTGGGCCAAGGCCCTTCACCCCGATGACCGTGACCGGGCGAGCACCACCCTCGAGCGCGTCCAACGCGGGGAGGAGGGCACGCACGAGTACCACATCATCCGGCCTGACGGCGGCGTGCGCTGGATTCGGGACACGTTCTTTCCGATCCGCGATGAGCAGGGACGGATCCGGCGGGTGGGCGGCATCGCCCAGGATATTACTCAGCACGACGGCTCAATCGTCTATGTGGTGGATGGCGATGAGGCCTCCCGTCGGAACCTATGCCTTGTGCTCCAAGGTGTCGGCTACGAGGTGAAATCCTTTGCCTCGGCGCAATCCTTCCTGGAGGTGGCGCCGGTGCTGGTGCCCGGCTGTGTGCTGCTCAATACGCGCAGCCCCGGAGCCGGCGGACTGACGATCCCGAGGGAGCTGAAGGCGCGCCGGGCCGGGCTGCCAGTCATTGTGCTGGGCGACAGTGGCGGGAATGTTGCCGTCGGGGTCCAGGCAATGAAGGCCGGGGCCGTTGATTTCCTCGATATGCCCCTTCAACCCGAACAGGTGCTGGATGCGCTCGCCTCAGCCCAGGCGACCATCCGCGAGAGGGCCGAGCAGGATCAAGCCACCGAGCGGGTGAAGGCGCTCATTGCGGCGTTGCCGCCCCGTGAGCGGGAGGTGCTGGACGGACTTCTGGCCGGGGGCACCAACAAGACAATTGCCCGGGACCTTGGCCTCAGCCCACGCACGGTCGAGGCGCACCGCGCCCGCATCATGGAGCGGCTGGGGGCCCAAAGTTTGCCGGAACTGGTGCAGATTGCTGTTATGGCCGGTCAGCAAGCCAAACCGCCCGTGCGGTGAACCGGCGCTAAGCTGAGCGCAGTGAGCTGTGCGGTGATGTTCAGCCGTGGCATCTCGGAAAACATGTGCTCCTGGCCGCGAGCCAGGAGCACATCATCACCACGCCGATAGAGGCTTACGCCGCGCGGCTGGAGCGCTGGGCTGTTTGCTGGGTCTGCACCGTCGCGCTTCTGGTCGCCTCCTCGGTCACCTGGATCGTGAGCTCAGCTATCCGGCGGCTGTTGTCGAGGGTCTGTTCCAGGTTGTCGCGAAGGAGAGAACTCTGAGCCGCCACCAAATCGGCGACTGACCGGCAGCGGGCGATCTGGTTGAGACCATCAAGGTTCCGTTGCAGGCGCTTTTGGCTCAGTTCGAACACCTCGCGGGAGACATCCTGCAAAGCACGCGCCAGAGCGGTGCCGGATTGGGTCACAGCGCGGAGGTTCTCCGAGGTCTGGTTAGTCAGGTCCTCGGCATTCCCGGATGGAAGACCAAAGAGCCGTACAGCCTGTTCAGTCGAGCGACGCGCCATCTCCGAGAGGGTGCCAAGGCTGTTCCCCACAGTCTCCTGCATGGTCTTCGCCATGGTTTGAGCGCCTTCCACTCCTGCCTTCATGGTGTCCGCGACGCCTTCCGTCACCCGTTGGACGGCTTCACCCTGCTCACGGGCACGCCGGGCATCGGCTCGCTTGGTCTCGTCAATGGTTGCCATTTCATCCTCCACTTTCTCGATGACTGCGTTGACTTCCTCGTCGCTCAGGACCTTGAGCACAGCCGGAAGCAGCTCCTTCCTGTCGTCGCGGATGTGCTGCTGGAACGTTCGCCTGAGCTCGGTTACCTGACCGATGAATCCAGCAGCATTCTTCGGCATGCGCTCCAGTTTCGTCAGGAGGGCACTGGTCTCCTCGTTGTCACGGGCAGCGTCTCGCACAAGATCGTGCATCCCATGCCGTGTCAGGATCGGGAAGAGATGCTCCTCCTGGAGAGACGCAAGGAGCTCCAGCTCCACCTTCAGGTCGGCCAACAGCCGCTCGCGGCTCTTGACGGCATTGTCCGAGGTGGCGAGCAGCCTCTCGAAGAGCTCATTCGCCCTGTCAGGTGGCGTTAGGTTGAATCGTCCCTTGCTTGCCATTGTGTCTCGCAATTCATCAAAATGGCGCCCCGATGCGGGGCGTCCGTAACAACATGAACTGAGTACTGGTGATGCCGGAGCTAACTCGATCCGGTCGGATTAACCTGTGTTAACGGCCTGGATGGGACAAGGGCATCGGGTTTCTACGTCGGGATGTTCCGCCATGACATCTGGCCGGGGTGGTGCATGCTGCTCAGCGGCGACTTGCCAAGCTTAAAGAGCATCAGCCATGGGGAAGAACCTTGCCAAGGACTCAGGAGCCAGGCGGCACCAAGCGCGAGTGCACTTATCGTCTCTTCCGCAATCAGCAGCGGCCTCAATTGATCTGTGCCGTGGCGACAGAGCGCCCGCTGCCTGGATTTCTGCTGCCGGAGCAGTGGCTGCTTGAAGGCTCGCTGGGTCCTTCAGATCCTGCGCCGCCGGGTTTCCGTGAGCATGCTGCTGTCACCGGTATTCGGTTGAATGGCTTTTACCTGTTCCAGAGACTGCGCACGATGCATGAGCTTGGGCAGACCCGCAACACCACCAGGAACAGAGCGGCATGAGTGAGGTGGAAGTCGAGCTCGTCGCTGAGGAACTGGCGAAGATTGGCGGGACGGCTTGGTATCCGGGGCGCCAGCAGGGGGCGCTCCTGAGGGAGGTGACAGAGCGCTATCGGGAGCAGGCCCGTGTTGTCATTGCAGCCCTTGAGCGCATGCGAGCCGGCACCGAGGCCGCCGTCTGTCCGGATCCCACGTTGGATGAGAACCGCAAGGTTGATAACTTCTCCCTGGCTGATGCAGTCCCTGACCTCCGACCTGGAGCAACGGTGATCTACCGGCCCGCCGGCGACCAGCGAGCCTATGCGTGTCGGGTGGTGGAAATTCGAGGCAGCCAAGCCTATCTGGCGCCGATCCTGAGAACCTGCATCGGGTGGATTTCAACCGAGACACTTCAAGTGCCACCAGAGGATGAGACATCTCGAAAGAGTTGAGGTCGTCTAGCCGGGCATAGGATGCCTCGGTAACCGCAGCGAACGACCGGATTTGGCACATCTGGGAAGTACGTTCGAGATCAGTATGACGTGAGTTCCAAGCAGATCAGCACGCGACTGAACGAACTTAGAATACCAATCGAGCATCTGAGAGGGACACTAGAGCATCGGACCCACAAGTGGATCCACGTTTGGGATCCAATCCGATGCTCCACCATGGGAGAGCGCATCATTCGACGCAGACCCGAAGGGCCACGTCCGTGAAACCGGGTCCACTTCTCTGCACGATGCTCTAGGCCGGCGTGAGCCGCCGCGTTCACACGGTGGCAATCGGCGTTGCCGGGGATCCAACGGCACCTGGCAGCCTCAGCGGTGGGGCCGTAAGGAGGAAGCTCCAGCGTCCATTGCTGCGGAGCCAGCGGGCCAAATCGGCAAAGTACCAGAGCTCTCCTAGATGGACGCCTAATTTGAAGAGGCAGTGGTTATGCAAGGGCAGGCCGGCATAGGTGTCGCCGGGACCGGGCTTGGCCGGATAGGCCTCCACCGCGAAGTTGTCGGCGCAGATCGCCACGATCTTTGAATCCGTGATCCAGTTGAGCAAGCGTTCATCGCGGCCGTCAAGCACGGAGCAGGACGACAGGAGAACTTGCCCGTCGGGCTTCTTGCCCATTTCGAGGATTAGGTCGGCAAATCCGGTATAGAGACAGAGAAAGTCCCCAGGCTCCACGGGCGAGCGCTGTTCATCGAGAATTCGCATCAGCTCGTCGTAACCGACAACGGCGCGGCTGCGGCCGTGGCGGGATTCGAGATCGACGAGAACGCCGCGGCCCTGAACCCCGCTGGTGGCAAGATGTTCGATACCGAGGGCTTTCGCGCCGGAGGCCTCCGCCGCATCGTCCGGTCCGACGATGTCAATTCCGCCGCGGTAACCATTGTAATAGACTTTCTCAACCATCCCGTCGCCGTCAGCGTCGAAGAGCTGGCCTACGTGGCTCAGGCCGTCCCATTGTGTGGAATATTGAGTGTAGAGCAGCACCGCATCGTCGGACACGATGTCGGAGAAGCAGCCACAGACATTGCTGAGGCGGAAATTGTAGTTATGCCCTGGCCCACGGCGCTCGTAGAAGAAGCGCGGCTCCTTGCGGAACTCGAACAGCGCATTGCCGCCCGGGTAGTCGAGCGGGAGACTCAAGGTGAAGGTCTGGCCATGCGTAACCTCGCGGATCGCCCGCAGGCGACGCTCGGGGGTCAGGAGGTTCATGCGTCCGACCTGATCGTCAGGTCCGAAATCACCCCAGTTGGAGCCCTCGGGCCGTCGAACCCAGCGCTTCTCCGTCATGCTTCCCTCCCTCGTTGCTCACATTGTTTTATCAGCGGGCAGACAGTACCTGCATGCCGCGCGTGGGTGGCAGGATGCGTTTGGCCTCGAGGCTGCGGAACAGGTCGCGGAACATGTCCTCAGTGTCGATGCAATCGCCAAAACCGGCCTGCCGGAGTTTGATGGTGCTCACCAGGGCAGGCGGCGGTCTGTGTTGCGCACCATAGGCGAAGGTGAAATCGGCATAGTGATGGGATTCGCCAAGCAGCGCCGGAAGCGGGATGGGTTTCAGGCCATATTTCTCGACGATGCGGTCCCAGGTCTTCGCCTTCGCGGGCAGGAACTCACCCATGGAGCGCGGCTCGTCCGGTCCCGCTTCCATGCCGAGTTCGGCGGCGATGGCGGGCCACACATTTTGCCACACGAAGACGTCGCCGTTGGTGATGTTGAAGGTCTCGTTCCGGGCGCTCGGCGCTTCGGCCGCCCAGGCAAGGGCCTTCGCGATGAGGCGGGCGTCAACGGCCTCGAGCACATAAGCCGGTCCACCTGGAAAGGAGAAGGGCAGGCCCTCTTCCCGGCAGATCGCCGCATAGGCTCCAATGACGGGCGTGAGATTCATCGCAACTCCGACCACGTCGCCGAAAACCACCTGCGGTCGGAAGACCGTGATGCCGAAGCCATGCCTGGACGACGCCTCGCGCAGATAATCCTCCTGCAGCCAGTAGAAATTTTCGTGGGGGTCGCGCGGCCAGCGCTCGCGGGCCGGAACAGCGATCCGATGGATGTGGACGCCGTAGGCCTTCGTGCCCTGCAGAAGGCTCACATGTTGCAGGCTGCCGGATCTCTCCATGAGCGGTTCGAGCAGATTGCGCAGCATGGCGAGGTTGGTGGCCATCTGCTTCGGGTCGCGCCAGCCTTCGACCAGACCCGGCTTTTCATACAGAGCCGTGTAGACGAGATGGGTGACCTCCGGCATCGCCGCGACGGCGGCGCGGCAGGCCTCGGCATCCTGCAGATCGAGCGGAATATGCTGGCAGGTACGATCCGACGAAATCTCGGGACGGCGGCGGGAGAGGGCAAGGGTGTTCCATCCGCCGAGGCCGGTGAAATGCTCCACGGCGGCGTGTCCCACAACGCCCGAGGCTCCGGCGATCAGAACGGTCTTGGCCGCCATCGCGTGCCTCACTTTCTCTGATCGAAACGGCGGCCGACGAGTTCGGCCGCGATGTTGACCTTCTGGATGTCGATGGCTCCGCCTGCGATGCCCCAGCCGAAGGAGTCACGCAGTCGCCGCTCCATGCCATATTCCTTGGCATAGCCATAACCGCCCATGAGCTGAAGCGCGGCTGCGGTGACCTCTCGGGTGATCTCGTTGGCGTAGCATTTGGCGATGGAGGCCTCGCGCGCATTGGGCAGGCCCTGTTCCGCATTGGCGGCCGCGCGATGAATCAGGAGGCGCGAGGCTTCCACCTTGATGGCCATTTCGGCCAGACGGATCTGCACGGCCTGGAAGTCCACGATCGGCTTGCCGAACTGCCTGCGCTCCTGGACATAGGCGGCCACGTATTCCAGCGCGCCCGCCGCGACGCCGAGCGCCATGGTGGCGTTGCCTAGCCTCTCGATGTTGAAGAGGCCCATCAGGCTCGAAAAGCCCCCCGGACCGACGAGCAGATGCTCGCGCGGAACCCGCACGTTCTCGAAAGTCATATCGGCGGACGGTACACCGCGGAAGCCCATGAGCTGCTCCTGCGGCCCGAAGGTAAGTCCGGGCGTGTCCTTGTCCACGAACACCGCCCCGATGCCCTTCGCGCCGGGCGTACCGTCGAACCGGCAGAACACCACATAGCCTTCCGAGTGCCCCGCGCCGGAGCACCAGCGCTTGGATCCGTCGATCACGATCGTATCGCCGTCGATGCGCGCGCGGGTGCGAAGATCCGTGAGCGCGGTACCCGCATCAGGCTCGGACATGGAAATCGCCACCAGCATGTCGCCTGAAACGACCTTGGGCACCACGCGCTCGCGCAGGGACGGGTGGCCGAGGCGCTCGACGATTCGAACCGGGCCCGCGCAGCACTCGAAGATCGGGAAGGCGACGCCGACGGAAACCTTCGCGAACTCCTCCATCACCAAGAACGCGTCGAGATGGGAGAGGCCGAGGCCGCCCAGGTCTGGATCGGCGTTGACGCCGAGAAATCCCATTTCGGCATAGCGCTTCAACCAGCCGTGGGGCACCGGATGCGAGGTTTCTTCGATCTCAGCGGCGAGCTTCGGCAGCTCGTTCTGTGCGAAGCGGCGGGCGCTTTCCTGCAGGGCGCGCTGGTCCTCGGTGAGGCGGAAGTCCATGGCTCGTCTCTCCTTAAGCCGCGTATTCGAAAAGGCCGTTGTTGAACACGACGGCATTGCGGGCTGAGATGCGGGCGCGGAAGGCCGCCCGGCCCGGCTCCTCTCGCCAGATGTCAATACTGATCGTCTCGCCCGGAAAAACAGGCGCGGAGAAGCGTCCTTCGAGCGCGATCACGCGCTCTGGCACATAATCGCAGAGTGCCGCCATGAGGCCATGGCCTGCCACTCCATACGTTGCCAGGCCGTGCAGGATCGGACGGTCGTATCCAGCCTTCTTCGCGAAGCCCGGATCGGCATGCAGCGGGTTGAGGTCGCCGGAGAGGCGGTAGATCAGGGCCATCTGGGAATGGGTCGGTATATCGATGGTCAGGTCGGGCTCGCGCTCCGGAACGGGGTGAGGCGTGCGCGGAGCCTCGATCTTGCCGCCGAACCCGCCATCCCCACGGCAGAAGACGGTCTGGAGCAGGGTTGCCATCCTTTCGCCCGTCGCCGCATCGGAGATCACACGCTCCGCATAGACGAGCGCGCCTTTGCCCGGTCCCTTGTCGACGAGATCGACGATGCGGGTGCGTCCAACGACCTCGCCTTCGGGCGGCAGAGGGCGGTGAAGGCGCATGGCCTGCTCGCCATGCACCACCTTCACCCAGTCGATCCCGGTGTCGAGATCGCGCATCCAGAAGCCCGGATAGGCCAGCACATTCGCCATGGTCGGCACCGCCTTAAGCTTCGCCTCGTCGACGAAGCGAAGCTGCCGCTCGTCCAAGGGGTCGACACCGTATCCGGTGCCCAGGGCGTAGAGGACGCTGTCGCGCCAAGTGTATGTCTGACGAATTTCGGGGAACTGCAGAGCAAAGAGCTTTTCAGGATCGATTGGCATGGCTCAGACCGGGTCCCAGGAGAAAACATCTGCGGAGCGCTCAAGTGGTGTGAGCGACGGACCGAAAGCACCGGGCAGTTGTTCTGCCAGCGCCTCGGGAGTCCAGCCCTCACCGCGATGAAGCGACCGAACCGGGCGCGGCTGACTCATGAGGAAGATCTCATTGTTGCGCACCGCAAAGATCTGTCCCGAAATATTCTTGGCCGCATCAGAACCCAGGAAGGCCACCATGGGGGCGATCTTCTCGGGCGTCATCTGCTTGAGTTTCGCAACGCGCACCTTGTCGGCTTCGGTCTCGGTCGGAATGGAGCTGACCATGCGGCTCCATGCGAAGGGTGCGATGCAATTGGAGCGAACGTTGAAGCGCTGCATGTCCATGGCGATGGCGCGAGAGAGGCCGACGATCCCGAGCTTGGCGGCCATGTAGTTCGCCTGACCAAAATTGCCCACGAGGCCCGCAGTCGAGGTCATATGGATGTAGGAGCCCGACTGCTGTTGTCGGAAATGAGTGGCGGCCGCACGGCTGATGTTGAAGCTGCCGTGGAGATGCACGTCGATCACGGCCCGCCACTCATCCGGATCCATGCGGTGGAAGATCGCATCCCGCAGGATGCCGGCATTGTTCACGACGATGTCGACGCGCCCGAAGTTGTCGAGTGCCGTCTGCACGATGCGTTGGGCGCTCGCCCAGTCCGCTACGGACTCGCGATTGGCCGCGGCCTGACCTCCGGCATCGCGGATGGCGGCCGCTGCTTCTTCCGCTGCGGAGGCGTTCTCGGTCTCTCCAGTGAGCGTGACGCCCACATCGTTGATGACAACGCTGGCGCCTGACTTGGCGAGCCCTTCCGCGATCGCGCGCCCGACACCCTGGCCTGCGCCTGTGACGATGGCAACCTTGCCCTCCAGCATTCCTGGCATGGTGGTTTCCTCCCTTTGTCTCAAAGTGTTGCTGCCGAGCCGAGGATCGCTGTCGCCTGGCTGGAGAGAACGCCTCCATTGGCATGGGCAAGAGCGATCTCGGCTCCCTGAACCTGCCGTGCGCCGCAGGCGCCGCGTAACTGCTCCACGGCTTCGATGATCGTAAACAAGCCGTACATTCCCGGATGATTGCAGGAGAGACCCCCGCCATTCGTGTTCACCGGCAGACGGCCGCCGGGCGCGATGGCTCCGCTCGAAACGAAGGCTCCGCCTTCGCCTTTGGGGCAGAAGCCTAGGTCTTCGAGAAACAGAAGCGTTGTAATCGTGAAGGCGTCATAAACCATCACATGGTCGATATCAGTCGGGCTGACGCCCGCCATCGCATAGGCCCTGCGGCTCGATTCCACGGCCGCCGTGGTGGTGAGGTCCGGCATGGCGGCGATCTGTCTGTGGCTGACGGCGACGCCGGTGCCCAGAACATAGGCGGGCGGCTTGGCAAGGTCGCGCGCCCGGTCGGCTCGAGTCACGACAAGGGCTGCGCCGCCATCGGTGACAAGGCAGCAATCCGCCCGCGTGATGGGATCGCTCACCATGCGAGAGGACAGGATTTCATCGCGGGTCAAAGGCCCTCGAGCGAATGCATCCGGGTTGAGATTGGCCCAGGCCCGGGCAGCGAGCGCCACGTCGGCGAGGTTCTCGCGGGTGGTCCCGAACTCGTGCATGTGCCGCGCGGCTGCGAGCGCATAGCTCGAAATCGGGTAGCGGGGCTTGTAGGGAGCCTCATAAGGCTGCGGATCGGGCATGGAGACGAGCCGCCCGCCCGCGCTGAGCTGATTGGAGCCGTAGCAGATCAGCGCCACATCGCACAAACCGTTCTCCAGGGCGGCGACGGCGCTCTGCAGGTGGAACAGAAACGAGGCGCCCCCCACCATGGTGCCGTCCGCATGCCGGACGGAAATTCCAAGACGCTCGGCCACATTGAGAACTGGCAGGCCCGAGGAAGATATGGCGCAGAAGAGGCCGTCCACATCCTTCAGGCCGAGTCCGCAATCCTCCAGCGCAAGGATCGCTGCTTCCTGCAACTGGTCGAAGGGTGTGCGCCCGGGTGCCTTCCAGCGCTTGGTGTTGCCGATGCCGACGATGGCGGCGCTGCCGCGAAGCGGATGGCTCATGAGGCGTCTCCCTTAGTGGGAACGAACACGACCATTGGCTCTGGGCCATCGACAATCCGCGCCTCGACCTTCAAGTCGATATGAACCGCATCGGGAGCGATTCCCTCTACGCGGCTCATCATGCGCGCGCCCTCTGCGAGATCGATAAGGGCGACGCTGTAGTTGCCCTCGCGCTCGCGCACGGTAGTGGCGGAATAAACCGTGCCTTGTCCGGTCGCCTCCTTCCAGGCGAGATCCGCCGAGCCGCATTCGCGGCAGACGAGAGCAGGAGGAAAGCGGCAGGTCCCGCATCGGCGGCATTGCTGTAGCATGAAACGGCCTTCCGCCAGGGAGGAGTGCCAGATCTCATCCGGTCCGGGACCGTCGAAGCGGGAATCCGTGCTCATGGAGCGCTCATGGGTTGGGGCTTGGCAAACCAGAGGTCGAAGCCGATGGCCTCTTTCAGGGGCAGTTCGCCCGAGGCCTTGAGGGCGCGCTTGAGGCGCCGTCCGATGCCGTCTCCAAGGATGGCCGCAATCTCCTCAACATGGGCGTCAGGATTGCTCACGCGAACCGCGAGTCCATAGTCCACGACACGCGCGAGGAGGTCCGCCGATGGATCGAAGATGATTGCACCCGTCAACGTGGAGCCGAGTCTGTGACGGAGAAGGGGGGCAAGCCCGGGGCTCGTGCGCCAATCGCCGCCCGTCTTCGCCTCAGGCCCGAGGACGGTGCGGTCCGCCGCGAGCAGGAGCGCAAGACCGCGTGAGCCGATGGGGCCGGAGGGCAGGGCAAAGACGGGGAGCGGGGCATCGAGTAGAAGGCCGATCATATCGCTATGGGCTTTGGCGTCCGTCACCTCCCCGGCGAACGAGCCGGAGATGACAAGTGCCGTGGCTTGCTCCGCTTCGCGCAGGCTGCGCTTCACCTGGGCAAGGATATCCGCATCCGTTGTCCGGTCTGGCAATTCTAGCCTGTGGAGTGCTGTGCTCATTTAACGCCCCTGATATCGAGGGCGGCGCTTTTCGAGGAAGGCCCGCGTGCCCTCCTGCGCATCCTCGGTTCCGAGAAGCCCCGCCATGAGGCCGACCTCATGGGCGAGCGCCGCGTGCAGGTTCATGGCTCCGGCGCCGCGCAAGGCGGCTTTCGCCGTGCGGCTGGCAAGCGGCGCTTTCGATGCGATGGCCAAGGCCTTGTCGAGAGTGGCCTCTATTATCCGCTCTGCAGGAACGATTTCGTCCGCCAACCCCATGCGCCGGGCCGTCCATGCGTCGACGAGATGGCCGAGCAGGGCGGCTTCCACCTGCGGGCCAGCGCCCGTGCGCTCCCGCCAGAGCTGCGTGCCGCCGGCGCCTGGAATGATGCCGAGATTGATCTCGGGCTGCCCGAAGACCGCATTGTCGCCTGCGACAATCAGGTCGCACGAAAGGGCAAGTTCGCATCCGCCGCCGAGGCAGAAGCCCGCTACGCCGGCCACGATGGGTTTCGAAGTGCCGTAAATGCTCTCGAAGGCTCGGCGGGTCGGGGAGGCGAGGTAGCTTGCAGGGGAATGGCCCGAAAGCGTGTCGATATCGGCGCCCGCCGAGAAGTTCTTCGGTCCGCCGGTCAGCGCCACCGCGTGAATCGCCGGATCCCGATCGGCCGCTGTCAGCTCTTCCGCAATCTTCGTGAGGATGGCCGGATTGAGCGCATTGCGCGCGGCTGGGCGATCAATGACGAGGAGCATGACAGTGCCCCTGCGCTCTGCCTTCACGAAAGAGGGTTCGTTTGATGTCATGGCAGCTCCCGAAGGTTGAACGGAAGGTTACATACTCAGTGGTATGTTCGCAAGTAGGTCTTGAACTTTGCTTCGGAAATGCCTCGGACGCGGATTTTATACTAGCTAATGAGATACAAGATTGCTTGGTTGACATTCAGACATACCCGTCGGTATCTTACCTTCCATAACCAGAAGACCGGTAACGGCGCACAATCAGGAGGAAGGTTCATGAAGGCTACCAAGACCCTTAAGACTCTCGCTATCGCGTCGCTTGGCGCGCTCGCCCTTTCCGCTCAGGGACATGCCCAAGCCCAGCAGCCCATCAAGGTCGGCGTGATCTTTCCGCTCAGTGGAGGCGCGGGCCCCCAGGGGCAGCACGTCACCCAGGCCATCCAGGCCATGGCGGCGATCATCAACGAAGCGGGTGGCGTCATGGGGCGCCAGATCGAAATCCTCTCCCGGGACGACGAATCAACGCCCGCCGTCGGCGTGTCGCGCGCCAACGAGCTCATCTCGTCGGGTGTCTCGCTCATCATCGAAGGCTGGAACAGCCCAGTGACGCTCGCCATGCAGCCGGTGATCAGCCGCGCCAATATTCTCGATATTACGGCGATCTCGAAGGCGGACCCGATCCTGTCGGGCGAAGGCAATCCTCTGGCGGTGCGCCTCAACAGCTCGAACTCGCAGGACGGCGCGGTGATCGCCAAATACATCGCTGGCACCAAGGCCAAGCGCATTGCCTTCATGACGGAAAACGACGCCTATGGAAACGGCGCGCAGGAATCCATCGAGGCCGAGCTCAAGAAGCTTAACTACGCCTATGACAAGGTGGCAGAGGAGAAGTTCCCGTTCAACCAGGCCGACTTCCGCGTCGCGCTGACCAATGTGCGCGCCGCCAATCCCGAGGTGACGATCGCCATCAATGCCAATGAGGGTCTCGGCATGCCGGCGCTCATTCGCCAAGCGAAGCAGAGCCGTCTTCCAGGGCAGCTCGTGACCGCAGTCGGCACCGTCGCGCCGAGCGTGATCTCCGTAGCGGGCGAGGCGGCCAACGGCGTGATCGGCGCTGACATCTACTTCCCGGATGTGGAGCCCTTCGCGTCGAACGAGGCGAACAAGAAGTTCGTCGCCAAGACCCAGGAGATGTTCAAGTACACGCCCGACAAGTACATGGCACTCGGTGCGACCTCGCTCCAGGTCTGGGCCATGGCGGCCAACGAGGTGAAAAGCCTCGACAAGGAACCGGTCGCCAAGCGCATCCGCGGCGGCAGCTTCAAGGGAACCATTTTCGGCGATGTTACCTTTGCGGCGAACGGTCAGCTCGAGTCGAACCATAAGCTCTTCACGATCGAGAACCAGAAGATCGTCGTCCGTCCGGTTTCGAACTGAGGGTGGTGAGATGTCCGGCGGTTTGAGTCCGGTTCTTCGCGTCGAGGGTCTTGGCGTCACCTATGGCGCCTTGGTCGCCCTCGACGAGGTTACCTGGAGTGTCGGCGCAGGCGAGATCCTCGGGATCATTGGCCCCAACGGCGCCGGAAAGAGCTCATGCTACGATGCTGTCACCCACCTCGTCAGACGGCGAGGACGTGTGTTTCTGAACGGCGAGGAGGTGACAGACACCGCACCTCATCTCCTCGCTGAGCGGGGTCTGAAAAGGGCCTTCCAGCAGAACGCCTTCTTCCACGAACTGACGGTTCTGGAGAATATGGTCACGGTGCTCCAGGACCAATACGGGACGGGCCTGCTGGCCACGACCCTGCTGCCCTTCACGCAAGTGCGCCGCAGGGCGGACGCAGTGGAGGACGCCAGGCAGCGCCTTATCCGATTTGGCATTCCCGAGGCCTATCACCACCTCAAGCCGACCAACATTCCCTATGGCACGCAGCGCATGCTCTCCATCGCGCTGGCTTACGGGAGCGGGGCGAAGGCCCTGCTTCTCGACGAGCCCGCCGCCGGTCTCGGCGGCGCAGACATGACCCACCTGATCAATCTTCTCATCTCACTCAAGAAGGAAGGTTTGGCTGTGGTCGTCATCGAACATCACATGGATCTGATCATGTCGGTTGCGGACCAGCTTGTGGTGCTGGAGCAGGGCAGGCTGCTCGCCAGCGGAGCGCCGCATCAGATCCAGTCTGATCCACGGGTTCTCGAGGCTTATCTGGGGCGCGCGCAATGAACACCCGTCCGGTTCTGGAAGCCACCAATCTCAGGGTCGCCTATGGCGGCAACATCGCCCTCGATGTGCCGCGCATTGCGGTCCGCGAGCGGGAACTCGTCGGCGTCGTCGGGGCAAACGGGGCAGGCAAGTCCACCCTCGTGAACGGTCTTCTGGGCTGGTCGCGCGGTTCGCCGAAAGTCTCCGGCAAGGTCATGCTGGACGGGAAGGACATGTCCCGTCTTCCGCCTCATGAGCGGGTCAAGGCCGGACTGCTTCTCATCCCCGAGGGCAAGCTCGTCTTCACCCAGATGAGCGTCGAGGAAAATCTCGCGGCGAGCGTGAATGCGCCTCATGACGGTCAGGGGCGGCGTCATTACTCCATCGACGATGTCTATACGCTCTTCCCGCGCCTTTACGAACGCCGGCACCATCTCGGCTCGCAGCTCTCCGGTGGTGAGCGCCAGATGCTCGGCATCGCGCGGGCGCTCAGGCTCGGGCCGAGAGCGCTGCTGTTGGACGAGCCCTCCATCGGCCTCGCGCCGCGGCTCGTCTCTACGGTTCTTGAAACCGTTCGTTCCCTGGTCGATTCAGGCCTCACCGTGCTCCTCGTCGAGCAGAACGTGAGGGCCGCGATCGAGGTGGTCGACCGTCTGGTCCTGCTCGAACGCGGACGGATCATCGCCGAAGGTCCGGCATCGGAGATGCGGGACGATCCCCGGATTGCCGAAGCCTATCTCGGAGCGCATGTGGCATGAATTTCACGCAGCAACTCGTCAACGGAATCGTCCTCGGCCATGCCTATGCGCTCATCGCCATTGGCTGGACTGTGCTTCTGGGCGTCGCTCGGCTGGTCAATTTCGGCCACGGCCAGATGTACATGCTGGGAGCCTTCGTGACCTGGTATGGGGTCTCCCGGCTCGGGCTTCCGTACTTCGTGGCCATTCCTGTGGCCATGCTGGTCGGCGTCGCGGTCGGCTATGTCATGCAGAGGGTCATGCTCCAGCTCACCCTGAAGCAGGATCTGGTGTCGATCATGATCGTCACCCTTGGCTTTGGCTATGTGCTCCATGGCGCGGCAGCCCTGTTCTTCGGCTCCACCGGCCAGATCCTTGAGACGCCGTTCTCAACCAAGGACATCTATTGGGGCGATCTCTGGTTCACCTATCAGGATATCGCCATCGTTATCGTGGCAATCCTGTTCTTCGCGGTCCTGAAATATGTGATCGACCGGACGCGGATCGGCAGGCTCGCCCGCATGGTGGCCGAGGATCCGCAATTGGCCCAACTCGCAGGCGTCAATGTGCGCCGCGTGTATCTGGGCGTCTTCGCCTTCGAAGGCGCAGCAGTCGCTCTGGCCGCCGCGCTCGTGGCTCCCCGCACGCCCATCCTCACATCGATGGGCTTCGACGAGGTGATCATCACCTTCGTGGTCGTCGTTCTCGGCGGCATCGGCAGCGTCACGGGCAGCTATGTGGCGGGTTTGGCGCTCGGTCTCTTCACGGCCTTCTTCGGAGCCTTCGTTTCACCCGCCTACGCGACCGCCGCCGCCTTCGCAGTTCTGATCGCGGTTCTGGTGGTCCGGCCTGGCGGCCTTGCCGTCAGCCCAGGAGGACGATGAGCATGAATTCCGGGATCAAGACTGTCCTGTTCGCTGCGCTTGCCGTCATCGGCTTCTTCGTCCCGACGCTGCTCGGTGGCTCCGGCGCAGTCTATGCAGCCTGCGTGCTGATCGCGATCTTTGCGGTCATGTCCTATGGACTCGACATCGTGGTGTCGGACCTTGGCGAAGTCAGCTTGGCTCACACGGTCTTCTTCGCGGTAGGGGCCTATACGACGGCATTGCTGTCGGTCAGTGCAGGCCTTGGGCCCGTCCTGTCGCTTGCGGGTGCGATCCTCATGGTGCTGCTGGTCGCGGCGGCGCTCGGATTCGTGACGCTGCAACTTCGCGAATTTGTGTTTTCCCTCGTGACCTATGCGGTCGCGGTGGTGGCGGCGACCATCGCCCAGAACTGGGATTTCCTTGGCGGCTCCGACGGCCTGCGTGGCATTCCGGCCTTCGAGCTATCGTGGCTGGGTTTCAAGGCCCGCAATGATCAGGAGCTCTGGCCCGTCGCCTATCTGCTGCTGCTCGTTGCGATCTATCTCGTGTCTGCCTTCCGTCGCTCGAAGCTGGGGCAGGCAGCCATGATGGTGCATCTCAACCAGCGCCTCGCGGTTACGTCCGGTGTCGACCCGCAACGCATCAGGCTTCAGGTCTTCCTGGTCTCCGCCCCGATCACCGCATCGGCCGGGTGGCTCTATGCCTACCAGCGGGCCTATATCAGCGCGGACGTGCTCGAGACCTACTTCCTCATCTTGATGCTTACGGCTGTCGTGGTGATGGGCCGCCGTCTTCTGCTCGGACCGCTGCTCGGCGTCGCGCTGATCCAGATTCAGGAAAAGTTCTTCTCCTTCGGCGGCTACGTGGACAAGATCATCCTCGGCAGTGTCCTCATTCTCACGCTCGCCTTCCTGCCCAACGGCCTTTTCGGAGTTGTTGCGCCGTTGCGGAATCTTTTCATCCGCCGCGCCACTCCGGTCGGCAAAACCATTCCTGAAAGGAGCTAAGTCATGACGGTCATCTGGCAGCCTGCTTTGGACGCTGAAGCCCAACGCTGGCAATCTCTGGCCGCGCAGTTGTCCGACGAACATTTCGCTCCTTTGACGGAGGAACTCGATCGGGAGCAGCGCTACCCGTGGGAGAACGTGCGCCGGCTCGTCGACAACAAGCTGGCCGGTCTCTTCATTCCGAAGGCTTACGGCGGCGAGGGCGCGAGCCTGACATCGACGGTCGCAGTGGTCGAGCGCGTCGGGTCGGGCTGCTCGTCCACGGCCGCCATCCTATGCGCATATCAGCTCGGAGCCTTCCCGGTTCTGCTCGCAGGCCGCGAGGACCAGAAGCAGCTCTATCTGGGCGAGATGACCAGGGGCGTCGCTACCAGTTTCGCCCTGTCGGAGCGCGAGGCGGGATCGGATGCCGCCGCCATTGCGGCGACCGCCGTTCGCGAAGGCGACGGCTGGCGTATCAAGGGCGAGAAGTACTGGATAGGCAACGGCGGCGCGTCTCGTTACTACGTGGTTTTCGCCAAGACCGACCCGGCCGCGGGCGGCCGGGGCATCTCGGCGTTCATGGTTGACAAGGAGCAGGAAGGCGCAGTCGTCGACGAACTCTCCGACAAGATGGGAATTCGCGGCACCCAGACATCGAACCTGAAGCTCGACATCGTCGTGCCGGACGAGGCGCGGATCGGTGAGGTCAATCGGGCCCTGCGCCTGGCCTTCCAGACTCTCAATGTAGGCCGCGTTATGGTGGCCGCTCAATCCCTCGGGCTGGCGCTCGCCGCTTATCGCGAGGCCTCGCGGCGGGCCGTCGAACGCAAGGCCTTCGGGCAGGTGATCATCGATAACCAGGGTATTGGCTTCAAGCTCGCGGACATGGCTGTCGAGATCTCCGCAGCCCGCATGATGCTCTACGAGGCCGCCAAGGCTTATGACGAGGGACGGGACGTCGCCAATCTCGGAGCAATGGCCAAGCTCTATGCATCGGAAGTGGCACACAGGGCGGCCGACGCCGCGGTGCAGATCTGGGGCGGCTTCGGTTACTGCAAGCCAAACGTAGCCGAGCGGCTCTATCGCGACCAGCGCGTTCTGGAAATCTATGAGGGCACGTCCGAGGTCCAGCGTCTTGTGCTGGCGCGCGCAGTGCGCAAGGAAGTCGAGGATGCCGCTGCCGCAGGGCAGTGGGAAACCTCGCAGAGACGGAGCGCCTGATGGAGGCAAATACTTCTTCCCTTCTATCGCTGACCGGCAACGAGGCGCGGGACGAAATCGTCCGCGCCGCAGCCGAAGTTTTCATGGAGTTCGGCTTCGCGGCTACGTCCATCGACGCCGTGGCCGAGCGGCTGGGAGCGACCAAGGGACGGATCTATCACTATTACGGCAGCAAGGCGGAGCTATACTTCGACGTGCAGATTGCCGCTATGGAAAAGCTGATCCGTGAGATCGAGCCAATCGCCAAAGGGTCGGGCAACGCCGCTGAGCGCCTCGAGGCGATGGCGTTGCGTCACACGACGATCCTCATGGAAGATCTCTCGATGCAGAAGGTCGCCGTTCGGGGTCTGGAGCGGGAGCTTCTCGGCGCAGTCGCCGCACGGCATGCCAAGACCCTGCGCTCAATCATCCGCCTGCGCGACGACTACGAGCAGATCTTCGCCGAGGTCATCGACGACGGGATACGCGACGGTCTGTTCGTGGATCTTCCGCCGCGCCTTGCGACCAAGCCGTTCTTCGGAGCCCTGAACTGGCTCACGGTTTGGTACGTGCCGCGCCGTCTGCAGACGGTGGAGGACATTGCCGAGATTGCCCGTACCCTGACCGGATGCGCCATGCGCGGAATTCTTAAAGGAGCTCACCCTTGAATGCTCAAATTATCCGACCGTATTCCAATGACGTCTGGGATCCCGTCGAGACATGGTCCCGGGATCGGATCGAGGAGTTGCAGCTCAATGCCCTGAAGACGCAGCTCGCCCGCGTTGAAGCCAAGAGCGCCTATTACCAGAAGGTCTTCAAGCAGGTCGGGTTCTCGGCTGGGGACTTCAAGAGTTTTGAGGATCTGCGCCGTTTGCCAATCACCCGCAAGGCCGACTACGTGGCGGGCCTTCAGGAGGATCCGCCTTTCGGGACCATGCGCGCCGTGGAGCTGAACGAGGCGGTGCGCGTGCACTTCTCGTCGGGCACGACCGGGCGTCCGTCGCCGGTGCTGTGGTCGAAGCGCGACATCGAACGTTGGGCCGATCTCTATGCCCGCTATCTCTACGCCCAGGGGCTGCGCGCCGGCGACGTGTTCCAGTGCATGTTCAACTACTCGTGGTTCGTTGGGGGATTGGGTGCGACGCTTGCCGCGCAACATATCGGCGCGCTGGTGATCCCCGGCGGCTCGGTGGACACCAAGCGGCAGATCGAAACCATCAAGGAATACCGCACCAAGTGCGTCATCGGCACGCCGTCCTTCATGGCCCATGTGGCGGAAGCAGCCGAGGAGATGGGCGTCGATCTCGCGTCCTCTACGGTCAGTATGGTGTGCGTCGGTGGCGAGCCCGGCGCGAGCATCCCCGGCACCCGCGAGCGTCTGGAGCGCATGTGGGGCGCGAAGATGTTCGATTGCTACGGCGCGCTAGAGTGCCAGCCCATCGGCTGGGACACCGCCCTGCAGCTCGGGCCTCAGATCGCCGAGGACTTCATCTATGTGGAGATTCTCGACCCGGATACTCTGGAACCCGTCGAGGACGGCGAGCGCGGCGTTCTCGTGCTTACCCACCTCGACAAGGAGGCCTGTCCGCTCGTGCGCTGGTGGACGGGCGACGTGGTCGTCCGCGACCGCGCGCCGACACCGGACGGACGTACCCACGCGACCCTGAGAGGCGGCGTTCTGGGCCGCGCGGACGACATGCTCATCGTTCGGGGCGTCAATCTGTTTCCGAGCGCCGTCGAGGACATCGTGCGCGCTTTCCCGGGCACGACCAACGAATACGTCCTCGTTATCGACGATTCCGTGAAGGATCCGAAGTCCGGCTTTCTTACGGGCGTGAAGCTGCGCGTCGAGCGCACGGATGATGCGCCCGAGGATTTGGGCGAGAAGCTCTCATACCGGCTGCGCGAGCGCCTGCAGGTCCGCTTCGTAGTCGAGGTTTTGCCGGCAGGTTCCCTGCCTCGCACGGTCCACAAGGCCAAGCGCGTTATCACGGAGTAGGCATCATGGCAGCGCCGCGTCCGCTTGAAGGTAAACGCGTTATCGAGTTGTCGCAGTTCATTGCCGGACCGACAGCGGCGCAACTTCTGGCGGACTTCGGGGCCGAGGTCATCAAGATCGAGGCTCCGGCCGGCGACGGGTCGCGCGGGCTTCCGGGCACCGCGTTCGGCAGCGTCTATACGCGCAGCTTCAACACGTCGAAGGAGAGCCTCATCATCGACACGCGCCAGGAGGCGGATCGCACAAAGCTGTTCGACCTTTTGAACAATGCGGACGCACTCGTCTGTAACCTCGCGCCGGGTGCCCTGAGGCGCCTCGAACTGGACGCGGTATCCATTCGCCACCGGTTCCCCCGCCTGATCGCCACGCTCGTGTCCGGCTACGGCCAACAGGACGACCGGACCTGCATGGACACCATCGCTCAATGCGAGAGCGGCTTCGCATGGCTCAATGGAGCCGAGGACGGCAGTCCGCGCATCTCCACGAGCTGGCCCGCCGACTTTTTCTCAGGTCTCTACGCGGCCCTCTCCACCGCCATGGCTCTGGCGGAGACCAACCGCACCGAGGGCTGCATCATCGACATCTCCATGATGGAGATCGCCGCCGCCATGCTGCTCGGGCCCGCAGCCCTTCTGGTTTCTGAAGGCGGTACGCCTGCGCCCGGCACCGGCAACCGCGACCGCGCCTCGGCTCCTTCGGGCATCTATCCGTGCCAGGACGGCTACGTCTACATCTATGGGGGGCTCGACCCTTATTGGGCAAAGCTGAAAGGCATCGTCGGCGGAAGCGACGCGCCTGCAGGCGAACGTCTCGCCCAGGCGGAGGAATTCGACCGGCAAGTCAGCGCATGGACATCGCAGTATACCCGCGAGGCCGTGCTCTCCGTCATGAATGAACTCGCCATTCCGGCAGGCTCCGTGCGCGACCCCATGAACGCCGTGGAGATGATCCGCAACTTGCGCGACGGCGCGGTGAGTCGCCGGCTCGAGACCGGCGAGCACGTGCCCAGCTTTCCCGCCCTGTTCGACGGCGAACGTGTCCACCGTTCGCCAGCCCCAACGCTCGGCGGCAGCCGCCGAGCCGATTGACCCGGAGCAACGCTATGTCCTCAACCTCCTTCAACGATCCTTATGACGCCTCCGTGCTCCGCGAGGGTCTTCTCGTGAACCGCTCGGCCTTCGTGTCCGGTGCAGGCTCCGGCATTGGCCGCGCCATCGTGCTTCGCCTCGTGCAGCTCGGCATGCACGTCTTCGGCACAGGCCGCCGCGTCGAGATGCTGGAGGAGACGGCGGGCCTCACGAAAGGCATGGCCGGGCAGTTCACCTACAAGCCTTGCAATGTTCGCGACACGGACGCCGTCGAGGCGCTTGTCCGTGAGGCCGGCGAGAGCCGGGGGATCGACCTTCTGGTCAACAATGCGGGCGGGCAGTTCTTCGCGCCTGCTACCGCGATCAGCCGTAAGGGCTGGGACGCGGTGATCGACCTGAATCTGAGTGCGGTTTTCACCGTCACGAAGGCGGCTTATCCTTACCTCAAGGTCAGCCGCGGCAGCGTGGCAAGCATCTCGCTCTCAGGCGTCGACCGAGGGTCCATGGGGCTCGCGCATTCCATCGCCGCGCGCGCGGGCGTTCTCGGCATGACGCGGTCGCTCGCGCTCGAATGGGCGAAGGACGGCATCCGGCTCAACTGCATCGCACCCGGCACGGTGGTCACGGAAGGTCTCGCCGGAGAGGCAGCGCGTCCCATGCTTGAGCGGCTGGTGGAAGCCACGCCCATGGGCATTCCAACTTCGGTCGAGGAGGTGGCGGAACTCGTCGCTTACCTCGCAAGCCCCGCCGGACGCTTGATGACCGGCCAACTCATCCAGATCGACGGCGCCGCACATCTTGGACCTGGCCTTCACATGATCGCTGCCGAGTAGGAACGCACTATGCTGGCCTTAGAGGGAATAAAGGTTCTCGATCTGTCGCGGGTGCTTGCGGGACCATGGTGCACACAGACTCTCGCCGACCTCGGGGCCGATGTATGGAAGATCGAGGAGCCGACCAAGGGTGACGACACGCGAAGCTGGATGCCGCCCGAGATCAACGGCGAGTCCACTTATTTCCTGTGCTGCAACCGTTCGAAGCAATCGGTAGCCATCGACATGAAGGGCCCTGAAGGACGGGCCACGGTGCGCCGCTTGGCCGAGAAGGCGGATGTACTGGTGGAGAATTTCCGGACAGGGGCGCTCGACCGCTTTGGGCTCGGTTATGAGCAACTCGCGGCGGTCAATCCGCGCCTGATCTATTGCTCCATCTCGGGTTATGGCCGCACCGGCTCCCGCGCCGAGGAGGCTGGTTACGACTTCGCGATCCAGGCGGAAAGCGGCCTCATGGCCATCACAGGCGAACCGGATGGCTCGCCGATGAAGCACGGTGTTGCGATTACCGATATCGTGACTGGTATGAACGCCACGCAGGCGATTCTGGCGGCGCTCCTTGCGCGCGAAAAGACCGGGCGGGGGCAACTCATCGACGTCTCCCTGTTCGACTCCGCCGTCGCCCTTCTGGCCAATGTCGGCTCAGGGTACCTGGCAACGGGAAGCGAGCCCAGGCGGTACGGCAACGCGCATGCAACGGTCGTGCCTTATCAACTCTTCGACACCGCCGATGGAGTGCTGGCGCTTGCGGTCGGCAATGACCTTCAGTTCAAGAACTTGTGCCTTCTAGTTCTCGAACGTCCTGATCTCTGGTCCGACGAACGATATAAGAAGAACCGTGATCGCGTTCTGAACCGGAGTGACCTGATCCCGGCCCTTGCGGAGGTGTTCCGCACACGCGGCACGGCAGATTGGATTACGCTGCTCAAGCAGGCTGGCGTTCCTGCGGGGCAGGTTCGAAAAGTGTCCGAAGTCTTCTCCAGCCCCGAAGTGGCGGAACGCGAGATCGTGGCTGAGGTGCCGGATGAGCGGCACGGAACTTTGCGAATGACCGCTTCGCCCCTGCGGTTCTCAGGAACGCCTGTGCGGCCGCCGGCAGCACCTCCGCGGCTCGGAGAGCATACCGGCCAGGTCCTCAAGCGAGAGCTCGGGATGAGCGAAGAGGAAATCAGACGGATCAAAGCGCCAACCTAAGGATTCAAAAGATCTTACAACTCGACAGTGATCAGGGACATCGCGCTAGGAAAGATGGGTGAACGGTATGCCTTCCACATTCTCGGAGCCTGGATCTCCTAGTGTCTTCGATCCTGCTCGAGAGGGTTGGATCATCCGGGAGGACGAGCCCGGTTTCATGGTGCTGATCGGCCCTTTGTGGCAGCAGGGCGACGGACAGGATCTCACCTTTGGCTTCCTTGCGGAGGACAAGCACCTCAACAGACGGGGTGTGGTGCATGGCGGCATGCTGATGGCATTCGCCGATCAGGCGCTCGGGCTTACTGCCAGAGAGCTCACAGGCGGCTTACCCCAGGCAACGATCCAGCTCGATACGCACTTTATCGCTCCGGCCGTTGCCGGAGAGTTTATCAGCGTTAAGGCCGAGGTTGTCCGGCGCACGCGCTCGATCCTGTTCATGCGCGGGACGCTGCGAGTCGGCGAGCGCTCTGTCGCCTCCTCGCAAGGGATATGGAAGGTGCTCTCGAAAGACTGAGTTGATCCAGCAAGGGAATCCCAGGGAGGAAGCCATGAAGACCACTCTAAAAGCACTTGCGTTAGCTGCATTAAGCGCATTCGCGGGGGCTAGCGCGCATGCCCAGCAAAGCCCGGTCAAAGTCGGCGTGATCCTGCCGCTGAGTGGCGGAGCAGGACCTCAAGGCCAGCATGTGACCCAAGCCATTCAGGCTATGGCGGCGATCATCAACGAGTCCGGCGGCGTTATGGGCAGACCAATCGAGATCCTGAGCCGAGACGATGAATCGACGCCGGCGATCGGTGTCTCTCGAGCGAATGAGTTGCTCACCCAAGGTGTCTCGGTGATTATCGAGGGGTGGAACAGCCCGGTGGCGCTAGCCATGCAGCCCGTCATCAGCCGTGCAGGCATTCTTGATATCACAGCGTTTGCAAGTGCGGATGCCATTCTTTCCGGTGAAGGGAATCCTCTTGCGATACGGCTCAATGCCTCGAACTCTCAGGGTGGAGCTGCCGTTGCTGCTGTCATAGCTAACAAGTTAAAGGCAAAGCGCGTCGCATTTTTGACTCAGAACGACGCTTATGGGAATGGCACCCAGGCTTCTATTGAAGCTGAGTTGAAGCGGCTTGGATACGCGTATGAAAAAGTGGCAGAGGAGAAATTTCCCTTCACCCAATCGGACTTTCGGGTGGCTCTGACTAACGTCAAGGCCGCGAACCCTGATGTCACTGTCGCCATCAACGCGAATGAAGGTTTAGGGATGCCAGCCCTCATCCGCCAATCGCGCCAGATCCGATTGCCGGGTCAGCTCCTGGCAGCGTTAGGCACTGTTGCGCCAAGCGTCATCTCTGTTGCTGGCGATGCGGCCAATGGCCTGATGGGAACCGATATATACTTTCCCGACGTGGAGCCATTCGCCTCGAATGAGGTGAATAGGAAGTTCGTAGCAAAGACGAGAGAATTGTTCAATTATACTCCCGACAAGTTCATGGCGGTGGGAGCCTTTGCGTTGCAGGTCTGGGCTATGGCGGCGAATGAGCTGAAGACCCTCGATAAGGAGCCTCTCGCTAAGCGCATCCGCGGCGGAAGCCTCAAGAACACGATCTTTGGCGATGCAACGTTCGAGACTAATGGGCAGCTCAAATCCCGGATCTATACCTTCTCCGTTCAGGAACAGAAGATCGTAGTGGATCTGGCTCAAAGCAATTAGTTCAATGCGCTCCGCGCCGGCCTCGACGTCCACACGATGCCGCCGATCAACGTCGAGCTCCGGCGCGGATGAAACGTATCGCTGCACAGCGACAGCAGCATCGTCAGACAGGGGCTGCCTCCAACATACTGAACCTCCAACCTCCGGTATGTCAGGGTGGGGTCGAGGCCCGTTCTGTTATAGGTCGCTCCGCCAAAGTCCGCTGACCTGCCGGTGGGCTATGTCGGCTCCTGGCACGGCGCCGAAGTAATGCTTTGGTCCGCTCGCCGCGCCTCAGCAGACCTTCAGAATGGGCAGGGGGGCTTCAGAGGCGGAGTCCGAGCTGACCGTCGCTGGTGGAGATCGTGCATCACGACTGTACGTTGCGCCGAACTGCTTCCGCCTTTTCACGGGTCTTGCGCTCGGAGGGCTTCTCGTAGGCTTTGCGCTGCTTCATCTCACGGAAGATGCCTTCGCGCTGCATCTTCCTCTTGAGCGCCCTGAGTGCCTGATCGACATAGTTATCGCGTACCAATACCTGCAAAACGGCGTCCAATCTCTTGCTGTGAACGGGCCGGCGGACCTGGCGCATGCTGCGGGCGATGGTGGTCGGCTGGAAAGAGGGGGCTTTCGCCCTCCTGGCGAGGCCCGACCTTGGCATGATGTTACGCCGTGTGATGGATTTCCTCGTCCAAGACGAGCAAAAAGCAATCCCTACCCAACAGTTTAAGAGACAACCGCGACGCGGCATAGGGACACCGATCTCTGGATACCTCATCCGAGACCTCATCGTGGGCCGGCAAGCATCTTGCCCTGACGTGGCTGAAGCGCTACGCCTCTAGGTGGAAACCAACAATAGACGTCAGAAGGCAGACCAATGGGCCGGGGTAACGAGCACCGCAGCCGCCAGCGCCAATTCGGCGCTCAACCAGCCGATCCTTGGGGCGATTATGCCCCGCCACCGTCCCATGACCGGACGCCGCGCCCACAGACCTCACGCGCATCGTCCAGCCGCGAGACCCAGGCGCGGGTGAAGTGGTTCAACCCCGAGAAGGGGTTTGGCTTCGTCGAGCTGACGGATGGCTCGGGCGAGGCCTTTCTGCACATCAGGCAGGTTGAGGCCGCGGGCCATGGCAATCTGCCCTCCGGCACGACCCTGGCTGTCCAGGTTGGACCAGGCCAGAAGGGCCCTCAGGTTAACGAGATCCTGCATGTCGACACCAGCACGGCAGAGCCTGAGCCACCGCGGCGTGGGCCACGTCCGGCAGGACGTCCGGGTCACCCCCGCCCGGCAGGGGCACCCGTCGCTTCGCCAGACGCTTTGGGGACGGTGAAGTGGTACGACGAGGTGAAGGGCTTCGGCTTTGTCGCTGTGGAGGGCGAGAGCAAGGACCTGTTCGTTCACGTCTCGGTTCTGCAACGCGCTGGCCTGGCCCGATTGGATCAAGGGCAGACGGTTCGCGTCGCGATCGTGGAGGGGCGCAAGGGCCGTGAAGTCGGGGCCATCGAACTCGCTTGAGAGCGAGCTAGGTCGCGCGGACCGGAAGCAGCCTCAATCATGAGGTTTGCACCGGTTCTGCACGACCAGCGAGAGAGCGCCCCGCATCACCACCTGTCCGGCTTCGTCCTGACGCTGGCGAGAAAGACGTGCTGATCTTTGCCGACGAAGGTCTGGAAACGGCACATCCCGAAAGTAAGCCAAATTTCAGTAAAGGTGCGACAAGCGAACCTTGATTTAGTCAGCCCAACGTTACACCTTGACCCTTTCCGGACATAATCGTGTGCGGGCGCGGAGGATGTTCTCGGACATTGACTTAGGAGGGCGGGATGGATGCGATCTCGCCCACCAGGCCCTCAAGGCACAGCCGGGGCTTGCGGTAGTGCTTACCTCAGGCCGCTCGCGCAGGT
>NZ_SPJX01000296.1 GCF_004458765.1 Microvirga pakistanensis
GGTTCACCACCGGCTCCCCGTTGTTCAGGCGCCGCACCTCCGGGTCACGCCCCAGATTGCCCACCAAGATCACCTTGTTCACACTGCCCGCCATCGGACATCCTCCTGTTCACTGGAAGCTGTTGTGGAACAGGAAGACCCGTAGGACAAGTAAATCGTCGTCCTTCTTTCCCTGGAACGGAAACCGGATCGGACCTTTTCCAGGGGAAATTGCCGGTTACGAAGGAAAGCTTCCCAGAAGCCGCAGGAGCAGCTTACCCCTAGGGTCCTAAGCCATGGGGAGGCTTTTAGCGTTCAGAACCATCAGATGACGATGGGGCTGTTGACGGCGATGGCCTTTCTGACGCCGATATTGGCGAACGCCAGCTATCCGCCAGTTCCTCGAAATGATGTAAAAGCCCAACGTGGAAGAACGAGCCGCAGGAGAGGCGCCTTGCAACCATTGTCCAGGCACCCGGGACGAGCTGGCCTTTGACCCTTTTGCGCGACCCAAGGCATGGCTTCGTCTGCCCTGCCTTGGCTCCACGCGGATCGCCTTAAACGATTAGGAAGTCGCTGTAGGTGAGCCCGAGGTACTTCGCGAGCTTGACGACCTCGACCGCCCTGCCCGAGCCCGAGCCGTCCGCGTCGTAGTACAGCACGCCGGTCTTCTTGTTGTAGATCAGGTAATCGTCCCTTTCCTTGGCCGCGGTACCAGTGATGAAGAACTCCTTGTTCACCCTCCTCGGCGAAGTCGCCGAACCTGAGCCGAGCTTTTTGAAGATCGCGTTATCGAACCAGAACGAGTCGTATCTGACGCTGAAATCTCCGACAGTGTCGAGATTGCTCGTCTTGCTGGGCTTGGTGTTCATCACGAAGATATCGCTGCCGCTGCCGCCATACAGGGTGTCAATCCCTGAGCTGCCATAGAGCGTGTCGTTGCCGGCATCGCCGTAGAGCTTGTCATTGCCTGCCCCGCCGTAGAGCTTGTCGTTACCGGCGTTGCCTCGCAGAACATCCCGTCCGGCGCCCGCCTTGAACACGTCGTTGGCAGCGCTGCCGGCGGTACTCTCGGTTGCCAAGTCGGTCACATTGATCGTCAGATCCCTGGTAAAGCTTAGGCCATTTTCGTCTGTGACAGTGACTTTGATGGTGTGTGCCCGTGCCTGTTCGAAGTCCAGCCGAAAACCATTGGCCACCTGGACCTCATAGCGGATCTCGCCGCCGGCGGTGACCTCCACCGGCACGATCTTGAAGCGGCCGTCGGCGCTGACGAGACCGTTCGAGCCGGCCAAGGCGTTGGTGAAAGTATAAGTCATGGTGTCGGCCTGATTGCCGTCGGTCGCACTCAGCACGCCCACCAACGTATTGTTGGTCGACGACTCCCTCACCGCCGCGTTCGACAGCTGAATGTCGGAGGGCGCCATGGCGGGCTCTGTGACCGTCACGGTGACCTTCTTGATGGTAACCAAACCGCCTTGATCCTCGGACCGGATCCAAACGTCATGCGCGCCCCGATTGACCTCCGCGAGAGCGGTTCTAAGGACGATTCTGTTGGTTCCCTCCTGGATCTGGAACAGAGCATGGCCGCCAGGAATTTCCGTCCCGCCTGCATCGGCGACGATGGTGTAGGAGTGCGTGTTCTCAGCGTCGGGATCTGCGGTCGACAGGGTTGCTACGGTCGCGCCGACCTCCGCATCCTGGCGCACACGTCCTCCTGCCGCGATGGCGACATCCGTCGGCGCCTCATTGACGTTGTTGACGGTGACCGTGACCCTCCTGACGACAGAAAAGCCGTCCTGGTCCTGCGATCTAATCCAGAGATCGTGCGTGCCGACCTGCGCATCGTCGAGGCTGGCCCTCAGCACGATCTTGCCTGCGTGCACGCCCGTGCCGATGGCGAAGAAGGGATGCCCGTTCGGCAACGCATCGCCGTTCTGGTTGGCAACGATGGTGTAGATATGCGTCCCTCCATCGGGATCCTGGGTGGCAAGAGTGGCGACCGAGGCGCCGATCTGCGCGTTTTCCGCAACCGTGCCGCCCACGCTGATGCTGATGTCAGTCGGCGCTGGAGCGATGTAAGTGCCGGAACCGTCTGTCACCGTCTCGATGCCGTTTCGGAACAGGGCACGTCTCTGCTCCACGCTGAAGGTCTCATCGCCGGTCAGCGTAACGCTGTCGTCGTTGCTTGCGGCGCCACGCAGGCGCAGGGCGGTGCCGATGTCGGCCACCGTCACGTCTGCTCCACCCGTTGCCGTTAAGGCAATGGAGGCGAAATTGCTTAAATTAGCGATCGACAGATTGAAGGTGCTCCCTCTCAAGGGCAGGGTATTCGTGCCGTCCCCGCCATCCAGGGCCAAGTTCCAGACATGCGTAGCGTCGGCGACGATGATGTCGTCCCCTGCCGAGCCGCGCACGATTTCGAAGCCGGTCATGATCGTCGGAGCCGTGAGATCGAGAGTTCCGGACGCGGTCATGAGAAGGGTGTCGGTGCCGCCGCCGCCCACAAGAATGTCGCCTACGTCAAGACCGCCAGCCGAGACAGACAAGGTCTCAGCTTCATCGGTACCCAAAGCATGCTCGGCCCCAGGACGCAGGATCGCGCCCGTGGTTTCGGAAAAGTGACGGTAGCGGAGTTGATTGTCGGCGGCATCTCGTACCGTCCAGACCACAATCCATTCATCCTCAGAAAGCGCCACCACGGACTGGAATTGATTTGGACCGGAGGACAAGACGTTAATTTTCATTTCGCCCCTAACCGACACGCCCTCCTGATTGAAGCGTTTCTGGTAGAGGTAGCCATCCTCCGATAACCACGAAACAATCCACCCGCCGTCCGGCATTGCCGTCATAGCGGGTCTAGACTGGCCACCAGCGATGACCGTGTTCACCAGCACCGGGCCTCCGAGGCTGGGGACGCCGTTCTGGTCATAGCGAAGCTGATAAATGCCGCTGCTTTGGCTGTCAGTCGCCGACCAGGAGACAACCCAGCCTCCCCCCTCAAGAGCAATCACGTCGTGTGCGCCGCTCGTATCCCTGTGCGGGTCAACCAATGTGACAGGACCGATAGCATTTCCTCCAAGATCATAACGTTGTTGGTAGATGTTCCACTGGGAGTACCATGTGACAACCCAACCGCCATCTGAGAGCGCCGCAACGGAAGGGTTCAGATGACTGTTATTATCAACTAGGTTGACCTGCGTTTCGGTGCCCACTGGACTACCGCGGGAATCATAAAGCTGCTGACGGATCGAGAGTGGGGATGAGCCATCGGAGCTAGACCACGTTACTGTCCACCCACCATTCTGAAGGGACGTGATGACGGGTTCATCTTGAACGCCTGCCTGCTGGGTGTTGACCCGCGTCGGCACCCCGATACGGGCGCCACTCTGATCGAAGCGTTGTTGGTAAATATCACCCATTGCACTCCAGCTTACCGCCCAGCCGCCATCGCTCAAAACAGTGACGGACGTGCTGGTGCGGAAATCATTATCGGCAACAAGGACCGGCGCGCCAATGGGCGCACCGTCGGCTCCGTAAAGCTGCTGATAAATCCCGTAGCCGTCGCCCTGCGAATCCTCCGCTGCCCAGGTGACGACCCACCCACCGCCGCCAAGAGGTGCGACACTCGCCCCTGCTTCGCGGTGCGGAGTGTTGTCGATCGCCTCTTCCGAGCTCGTCTTGATAACTGAGAAAGGCATATTGGAACTCCTTCATTTCCCGCTGGCGCGCGATAGTGTTGGGCCTGGTGACCTGCAGGTTGCTCACCTGTTATAGTTTAATGCTGTAACATATCATCTATAAGAAAGTTTGCCTTTTATCCGCCTGCTGTCAACGAAGGCCGCGTGGCACAGGAGCGATGTGGTATTGCCCTCCGTACCCTCTTTGTTCTAGGGTTTGTGACCTGGAATCATCCGCCGCATTGCATCGGCGGGAGAGACGTCACATATCCCGGAGCTGGCCGCTCATGGCCGCTTCCCCTTTGAAGGCCGCTTACGCCATGGCTAAACTCGACGAGCTGTTCAACCGCGCCAAGGCGGGCGACCCGAATGCGCGCGTGATCTCGGTGCGCGGCGCCCGGGAGCACAACCTCAAGAACGTCGACTTGATGGTCCCAAGAGACAAGCTCGTGGTGTTCACCGGCCTGTCCGGCTCGGGCAAGTCGTCGCTCGCCTTCGATACGATCTACGCGGAGGGGCAGCGGCGCTATGTGGAATCCCTCTCGGCTTATGCCCGCCAGTTCCTGGAGATGATGCAGAAGCCCGACGTGGACCAGATCGACGGCCTCTCGCCTGCGATCTCCATCGAGCAGAAAACCACCTCCAAGAACCCGCGCTCGACCGTCGGCACGGTGACCGAGATCTACGACTATATGCGCCTGCTCTGGGCGCGCGTGGGCATTCCCTACTCCCCGGCCACGGGCCTGCCCATCGAGAGCCAGACCGTCAGCCAGATGGTGGATCGGGTTCTCGACCTGCCGGAAAAGACGAGGCTCTACCTGCTGGCGCCGGTGGTGCGCGGCCGCAAGGGGGAGTACCGCAAGGAGATCGCCGAGTTCCAGAAGAAGGGCTTCCAGCGCCTGAAGATCGACGGCGAGTACTACGCCATCGACGAGGCCCCTGCCCTCGACAAGAAGTTCAAGCACGACATCGACGTGGTGGTGGACCGCATCGTGGTGCGCTCGGACATCGCGGCGCGCCTGGCGGATTCCTTCGAGACGGCGCTGGAGCTCACCGATGGCATCGCCGTCGTCGAATATGCGGACGAGAAGGACGAGAAGGGACAGCCGAAGCGGATCGTCTTCTCGTCCAAGTTCGCCTGCCCGGTCTCGGGCTTCACGATCCCCGAGATCGAGCCGCGCCTGTTCTCGTTCAACAACCCCTTCGGCGCCTGCCCCACCTGCGGCGGCATCGGCCACGAGATGCGCATCGATCCGGCTCTGGTGGTGGACGAGACCCTGTCCCTGAAGCGCGGCGCGATCATGCCCTGGGCGAAGTCCACCTCGCCCTATTACGGCCAGACCCTGGAGGCGATCACCAAGCACTACAAGGCCTCCATGACGAAGCCTTGGACCGAGTTGTCGGAGAAGGTGCGCGACGCGATCCTCTACGGCTCGGACGGCGAGAACATCCGCATGGCCTACGACGACGGTCTGCGCGCCTACGAGGTGAGGAAGCCCTTCGAGGGCGTGATCCCGAACCTGGAGCGCCGCTACAAGGAGACCGAGAGCGACTGGGCCCGCGAGGAGATCGGCCGCTTCATGAGCGAGACACCCTGTGAGGAATGCGGCGGCAAGCGCCTGAAGCCCGAAGCCCTCGCGGTGAAGATCGCGGGCTTCGACATCGGCGACGCCACGGCGCTCTCCGTGAAGGACGCGCACGAGTGGTTCGGCGGCCTCTCGAAGAAGCTCAACAAGAAGCAGAACGAGATCGCAGGCCGGATCCTGAAAGAGATCCGCGACCGCCTGACCTTCCTGGTCGATGTGGGCCTGGAATATCTCACGCTCGCCCGCTCCTCCGGCACCTTGTCCGGCGGCGAGAGCCAGCGCATCCGCCTCGCATCGCAGATCGGCTCTGGCCTGACCGGCGTCCTCTACGTGCTCGACGAGCCCTCCATCGGCCTGCACCAGCGCGACAACGACCGTCTGCTCGTGACGCTGAAGCGCCTGCGCGATCTCGGCAATACGGTGATTGTTGTCGAGCACGATGAGGACGCGATCCTCCAGGCCGATTACGTGTTCGACATCGGCCCCGGGGCGGGCATCCATGGCGGCCAGATCGTCGCCGAGGGCACGCCCGACGAGATCATGAAGAACCCGAAGTCGCTCACCGGCAAGTACCTGACGGGCGAGATGTCCGTGAAGGTGCCGGCGCAGCGCCGCAAGCGCGATCCCAAGCGCATGCTCAAAGTGGTCGGCGCGAAGGGCAACAACCTCAAGAACGTGACCGCGGACATTCCCCTCGGTACGTTCACCTGCATCACCGGCGTGTCCGGCGGCGGCAAGTCCACGCTCGTCATCGACACGCTCTACAAGGCGGTGGCGCGCAAGCTCAACGGCGCGCTGGAGCATCCCGCTCCGCACGAACGCATCGAAGGCCTGGAGCATCTCGACAAGGTCATCGACATCGACCAATCGCCCATCGGACGCACGCCGCGCTCGAACCCGGCGACCTATGTCGGCGCCTTCACGCCGATCCGCGAATGGTTCGCCGGACTTCCGGAGGCGAAGGCGCGCGGCTACCAGGCGGGCCGCTTCTCGTTCAACGTGAAGGGCGGGCGCTGCGAGGCCTGCACCGGCGACGGCGTCATCAAGATCGAGATGCACTTCCTGCCCGACGTCTACGTCACCTGCGACGTGTGCAAGGGCAAACGCTACGACCGCGAGACGCTGGAGGTGAAGTACCGCGACAAGTCCATCGCCGACGTGCTCGACATGACGGTGGAGGAAGCCCGCGAGCTGTTCAAGGCGGTGCCGTCGATCCGGGAGAAGATGCAGACGCTCGCCCGCGTCGGTCTCGACTACGTGCATGTGGGCCAGCAGGCCACCACGCTGTCGGGCGGCGAGGCGCAGCGCGTGAAGCTCTCGAAGGAGCTGTCCAAGCGCGCCACCGGCCGCACGCTCTACATCCTCGATGAGCCAACCACGGGCCTGCACTTCCACGATGTGGCGAAACTCCTGGAGGTGCTGCACGAACTGGTGGATCAGGGCAACACGGTGGTGGTGATCGAGCACAACCTCGAAGTCATCAAGACCGCCGACTGGGTGATCGACATGGGACCCGAAGGCGGCAGCGGCGGCGGTCAGGTCGTGGCCGAGGGCACGCCGGAGGACATCGCCAAGTCCAAGGCCAGCCATACGGGCCGTTTCCTGAAGGAAGTGCTTGAGCGCAGACCCTTGAAGAAGGATGCCTCCGGCAAGGAAGCTCCGAAAAAGGTCAAGAAGGTCACACGGCAGGAAGCGGCGGAATAGCCGCCTCGGGCCTTCAGGAACACAGCCGGATCATGCAATCCCCTACGGCGTCGAGGTCACCCTCGGCGCCTTTTCGATATCGTCGAGCACCGCCTGGTACGGCGTCGTGTCGATGGTCGTGGGACCCGCATAGGGATGGCTCAGGGCCAGGATCGAATAAAGAGCGAGCCCCGTATAGGCTCCGTAAACGGAGAAAATGGCCGTGTGCAGGACCGATGCGGGGAACACCAGGAAAAATGCGACGATGATCAGGAAGCCCGCGATGGCCATCCACCAGAACAATGCGGGCACCCCCTGGTGGAACAGCGCCAATCGCTCCTTCCGGTGATCCTGAAGCCCATCCATGTTCATGATCAGGCGACCACGGAGCGATTGCTGCTGCGGCGTGTCGCCCTTCAGGTCGAGGATTCCTTTGTCGAGGGCGTAATAGGCCTGTCCCACGTTCCGGCTGCCCTGGTTGCGCCCGGTCACCTCCTGCCACTCTTCCTGCAGAACGGCCCTGACATAGGCGGCTAGCTGGCCACGGAGCCTATCCGCTTCCGGTCCGCCCCATTGATCCAGCTGCAGGGCGATATGCTCGATCGCGGAAACCTCCTTCGAAACCTCCTGCTGCAGGTCCGTGTGCGTCGATTGAGCCTCCGCGAAGACGAGCGCCAGGATCAAGCCGTGGATGGCGCCGATGCGAACCGCCACCGTTTCCGCGACGTCGCGCGCCTTCTCCGGAAGGTCGTCGCTCAACCGCCTGCGGACGATCACGAAAGGCACCGCGGAGACTGCGATCGCCACCACCATCGCCAGGGCGGCGCCGAGCCAAACCGGAAGCTGCAAGAGACCCGCCAAGAGATCCGCCATATCCCCCTCCTGGCCGCCGCCTCCCCGTTTCATCCGGCGCCGGTGCCCGCAAGGAGAGCACGTCACGAGCCGGGCTGCCACGAATCTTCGGGCGTAGGCGACCGCGAATCAGGCATCGCCGTCCAGGAGCAGAGCCGGTGCGCCCGAACCTTTTTCTACCCTTTTTGAGCCTCTTGCCTCGTCATGGCATCGGCAGGATGATGACGCGCTTTTTTGCGGTGGAGGAGGCCATGAGCGCCACCGATACAGCCTTTGCCGGCTCGATTCCTGCCCTCTATGAGCGGCATCTCGGCCCCCTGCTCTTTCAGCCTTTTGCCGAAGACCTTGCGGTGCGGCTGAAGGACATCACCTCCGGCAGGATTCTGGAAACAGCAGCGGGAACGGGCATTGCGACCCGCGCGATCGCGGCTCTCCTGCCGGCGCAGGTCCAGATCGTCGCCACCGACCTCAACCAGGCGATGCTCGACTTGGCACAGACCAAGCTCCAGGCCGCAAACGTGACGTGGCAGCAGACCGACGCGCAGAGCCTGTCCTTCGAGGATGCCTCCTTCGATGCGGTGGTATGCCAGTTTGGGGTCATGTTCTTTCCTGACAAACCGGCGGCGTACCGGGAAGCATTGCGCGTGTTGAAGCCCGGCGGGCGCTTCCTGTTCAATGTGTGGGACAGGCTGGACGCGAACTTGGTGAGCAAGATCGTCTCCGACGAGGTGATCGCGATGTTTCCCGACGACCCGCCGCGCTTTTTCGAGCGCACCCCGTTCGGCCATTTCGACGAGGACCGCCTCCGCGGCGAACTCCAATTGGCCGGGTTCGAGACTATCGCCGTGGAGCCCGTCGACAAGGTGAGCCACGCTCCATCGGCTCGCGATGCAGCCACGGGTCTCACCCAGGGGACACCGCTGCGCGGCGAGATCGAGGTCCGGGCGCCCGGCCGCCTCGAAGACGTGACGGAAAGGACCGCTCAGGCCCTCGCGGCGCGGTTCGGTGAGGGAAGCATCGAGAACCGCATGAGGGCGCTCGTGGTCACGGCCCGGCGGTGACCCTGTCCGGTGAGCCGGTCGACCCCCGCTCAGGCATCGGCGAGCGTCATGGCCGAGACGACGACGTTCCGCCCGTGGTCCTTGGCTCGGTAGAGCGCGAGGTCCGCCTCCCGGAGCAGCAGCTCGATGCTGGCATTGGTGGAGGCCGAGCAGCCGACGCTGACGGTAACCTGCGTCTCGGAGCCGAGCATGGCGTTGCCGGCTCTGGAAAAATCATCCCTGACAGCCTCGCCGAGAGCCGCGGCGCATTCCATGTTCATCGGCAGGACGGCTGCGAACTCCTCGCCTCCCAGCCTGCCAAAGGATTGCTGCGGCAGATGCCTGCCAAGCACCTGGCCGAAGAGCTTGAGGACGGTATCGCCGACCTCGTGGCCGTAGCGGTCGTTGATGCGTTTGAAATTGTCGAGATCGAGGACGAGACAGCTGACAGGCTTGCCTGCCTTGGATGCGATCAGCGCCTCCGCATTCTGCATGAAGGCGCGCCGATTGGGGATCCCGGTCAGAGGATCGACGAACGCGGCCTGCTTATAGCCAAGCTCCACGCTTTCCTTGGCCATGGACAGGAAAATGAATGCGAGCGTCGGCGCGAAGACCACCAGGAAGAGGGCCATCTCGGACGACCAGCGATAGGCCAGGGCATCGATCCAGGGAATCGAGGTCAGGGCAATTCCGGGCCAAGTTCGCATGATGTTGAAAATGGCCAGCAGGTTCAGGAGAACAACGGCGATCCGCTGGGACGCGAGAGGCTGTCTGGCATGCCGCTGGAGTTCACGGGCGCTGAGCAGGGAATAGGCGCCTGTCGTCAGCGCAACCAGGATCAGCCGATGATCCTGCCTTTCGTAGATGAACGGGAAAGCCGCGATCCATAGTCCCACCCCCGTCACGATCGCTGGAGGGAACCCCCTGCGGCCGTTGAAGATCCGGCAGCCGGCATAAAGCGTCACATAAGACATCAGTCCTAGCACGTTTCCTATCAGCAGGGCCGGATAGGAACCGCTGGATCGTCCGAGGTTCGCGACTGCGAAACCGCTCGCGATGAGACAAAAAGCCGCTCCCCAGGGCAGGAGTGCGCGCACCTTCCGATTGAGCGTCCAGGCGAACACCAGCAACACGCCGAGAACCAGCGAGAGGAGGACGAAGGCGACGTTGAGCGTGGTTGGATCTAGGGTCATCGAATCGGCGGCAAGGATTCGGCTGGCCTGCAGTAGTGAAGGAGCCCCTGCACGCCCCTTACCCTAGGGAAATGATTGCTATCGCTATCTTCGATTAACCCTCGGATGTCCAGCCCCATACGTCGTGCGACATCGCCGCATGGTCCGCGGCGCAGGAACGAAGCCTTGGCCGCAGCATTCTTCTTCAGGTTGCTTCCGAAGGAGAGTTCCCATGGGCCGCTATCACCGTCACGGGGTGGAAAGCACGGCAGCGATCGCCGGGCACCCGCTTCATCATATGCTGATCGTCTTCCCGGTGGCCTTCCTGATCGGGGCGCTGGGCACCGACATCGCTTTCGTGACGACCGGAAATCCGTTCTGGGCCGAAGCCTCCTATTGGCTGCTGATCGCCGGTATCGTCACGGCGCTCGTGGCCGCCGTTCCCGGCATGATCGATTTCGTGACCATCGACCGCGTTCGCAATCTTTGGATTTCCTGGACGCATATGGTCGCGAATCTGCTGGTGGTGGGGCTGGCCCTCGTGAATGTGGGGGTCCGTCTGGACGACCCGGCGGCGGGCGTCCAGGGTTGGGGCCTGTGGCTGTCCGTCATCCAGACCCTGCTTCTGCTCTTCAGCGGCTGGCTCGGCGGCGAAATGGCCTATCGCTACCGGATCGGGGCCATCCAGGACGACAGCCCGCAAGTCGAACAGTTCCATGTGGAGGTGGATCGGACCCGCGCCGCCGAGACCGTCGATCATCGAAGCGGCACGGGCACGTTCTAGGGCCCGCCCTGTCCATCTTTGCTCGTGGGCATTCAGCAGCTAGACTGAAGGCCCATGAAGCACGTCACACTTATTCTTCCGGCCCTTCTGCTTGCCCTGGGCGCCCCTGCCCAGGCGGCCTCCCCCTGCCCTCCCGGCTTCGCGATGCTGCAGGCCTCCGACACCTGCGTGCGCGTCGGCGGCCGTGTGCGGGCCGAGACCATCCTGCGCTCCTCCGGCAACCGCAAAGCGGACACGGTGACGAGCCAGGCGAGCGGGCGCGTTCAGATGGACGTCAGGAAACAGACCGAGTACGGCCCCCTTCGCGCCTTCATCCGGGTGGAAGGCATCCGGCCCTGAGGCGGCCGCGCAGGCAGGCTCGCGACAGCATGGGCGCCTGCCGCTGATTCCGGATCCGGCAAGGGGTTTCCGTTTCTCACGCAAAAGGGGCCGGAAACCGGCCCCTTCGTCATCGTCATGTAAAGTTCAGGCTTACTGCGCGGTCGAGCTGCCGCCCTGCCCCTGCGAAGATGAGCCACCCTGCTGCTGGAGGGGCAACCTTTGGGAGGACGTCCCGGTATTGCTCCTCTCGGACGACGTGTTGGCCCCGGACGAGCTGCGGGTCGAGACCGACCCGGTCGAGGATGGCGCGTTCGACGTGTTCACGTCCGTCGATGTGCGGGTCGAGCTGCGGCGCTGCTCGACGGAGACTCCGACGCTCGGCGCTTCCTGACGGGTGCGAACGGTCGTGCGGCGGTTCACGGAGACGCTCGGCTCGTTCACTTCCTCGTAGCGGCGCACCGTGCGACGACGAACCTCCACCGGCTCGTCGACCACCTGGTAGCGCCGCTTCTTCACGGCAACTTTCTTCTTCGTCTTCTTCACCGCCACCTTTTTGGACGGCTTCTTCTTGATCACCGTACGGCGAACCTCGGTATCCGGCTCTTCGATGGTGGTCACGCTGCGGCGACGGGTGACCGAGACGCTCGGCTCTTCGACCTCACGCACGGTGCGGGAGCGAACCGAAACGCCCGTGCGCTCGCGGGTCTCGACGCCCACGCCCACGCGAGTGCTGCCCTGCTCGCGGGTCGTCACGTTGGATCGCGAGGTCGTGCTGTCGCTGCGCCGGGTCTCGCCCGCCGCCTGCTCCCGGTCTCCCGATTGCTGTTGGCCAGGAATCATCCGAGTGTCGGAGGTGGACGAAGACGAGGTGTTCGAGTTCGTCGTGGTCTGCGCATAGGCGGTGCCGCTCAACAGCAGAAGGGCAGCACCGAGAGCGATTTTCTTCATGGGTTCATCTCCACTTACCAAATTGTGAAGTGAGAACGCGCATCCCAAATTCGTGTTCCGCATCCCTTAAGTATTGATTGGCACCAATACTCCAAACCACTTTATGAATACCTGTTCATCTTGCCGCGCGGTCGCGCCGTTTACGGAGCATTAACGCCGCCAACCCTTTTAGCGAACGGTGCAGCTTACATTCAGAATCGCTCCTGTAGAGTAGCGATACTAAGTTTCTCAATGGGGATGCGCCGCCATGGCTGTCTTTCAAGCCTTCAATGCCGCAGGTGTCGGCTTCAACATGTCGGGGACGAGCCCGTCCGGCTGGTCCTTCGTGCGGGTCAGCCCGTACATCGAAACGGTCAATACGTACGACGATGGATCCGTCGCGGACTTCGACGTGTACGGCAGTTCCCTAATCGATGCGTACAGCGTCTGGTACCAGGACTACGGATACACGATCGTCATCGACGACCTGCTTTACGAAAACAACGGCCAAGCCGTCCTGTCGATCAAGGGCCTCAACCTCACGACAACGATCGACGACCTGTATGCCTATGAGTGGTATGTCGCGCTCAACCGTGGCCATGACACGTTCTACGGCAACGACTACGCGGACGTGATCCGCGGCGGCAACGGCAACGACCTCGTCAAGTCCTACGGCGGAGCGGACATCGTCTTCGGCGACGCCGGGCACGACGATCTCTACGGGCTCAACGGCGACGACGATCTCTACGGCGGCACGGGCCAGGATTATCTCAGCGGCGGGTACGGCAGCGACTATCTCAGCGGCGGCCTCGACGTCGATACGCTGGTTGGCGGCGCCGGGAACGACTATTTCGTCTTCGATGCGACGGCCTCGCGCTCCAATGTCGACACGATCTCGGACTTCAGTCCAACCTACGACACCGTCATGCTCGACAACCGGATCTTCACGCGGCTCGGACCGGACGGCTGGCTCTCGAGCGCTGCCTTCTGGACCGGTTCCCGCGCCCACGATTCGAGCGACCGGATCATCTACAACAAGACCACGGGCGCCCTGCTCTACGATCCCGACGGAACGGGCAGCGCGGCAGCCGTCAAGTTTGCTCAGATCAAGGCTGGACTCGCCGTCACGAAGGCCGATTTCTACGTGCTCTAGCGGTCAGCGGCTCCCGCAAGATCTCGGCCCCGGCCCAAGCCGGGGCTTTTTCTTTTGGGAACGCCTGCCCCGGCTTGGCGTTGCGTCCCCATGCAGGACATCACGCTGACCCTTACCACCGCTCTCGAGCGATGGCAGAGCTTGTGGCCGAGCTGGTTGGTCAACATCGCTTTTCTCGCCGTCGCAACCCTTCTGCTTCTTTTCCTCCACTCCCTCATCTTCAACGCCTTGCGTTTGGCGTTGCGGGGAAGACTGGCGGAATTCGGACGCAAGCTGCTGCACAGGATCGGTCCGCCGACCAAGCTCGGCCTCCTGGTGCTGGGCCTCGGCCTCGTGCTGCAGGCGCTGCCACGGCGCGGGCCGAGCTACGACCTGATCGAGCGGGGCCTGCTCTTCGGGTTCATCATCTTCCTGGGCTGGAGCGCGATCACCTTCGTGAACACCGTCTCGGAGATCTATCTGCGCCGGGCGCTGAAAGGCTCCGAGGACAGCGTCCTGAGCCGAAAGCTCCTCACGCAGGTGCGCCTGCTGCGGCGAACGGTCGTGTTCGGTCTGGGCTTCCTGACCTTTTCCGCGATGCTCATGACGATTCCGTCCGTACGGCAATACGGCGTCAGCCTTTTCGCGTCGGCGGGCGTCGCCGGCTTGGCCGTCGGCTTGGCCGCCCGGCCGGTGCTCTCGAACCTGATCGCGGGTGTGCAGCTCGCCGTGGCCCAGCCGATTCGGCTCGGCGACGAGGTGCTGCTCGAAGGCGAGTTCGGGACTGTGGAGGAGATCCAGACGACCTATGTGGTCATCCGCCTGTGGGATTGGCGACGCATGGTCGTTCCGCTCTCCTATTTCATGGAAAAGCCGTTCCAGAATTGGACCCGGCAATCCAGCTCCATTCTGGGCTCGGTCTTCTGGTATGTGGATTATGCGACGCCGATCGACGAGGTGCGCGCCAAGTTCCTGCAGATCCTGAAGGAATCGAAGCTCTGGGACGGGCAGGTGGGCGTGCTGCATGTCACGGACGCCAAGGAGACGACCATCGAAATCAGGGGCCTCATGAGCGCGGGCTCCTCGGGAGCCTCGTCCGACCTGCGCAACGAGGTCCGCGAGAAGCTCATCGCGTGGCTGCTGGAAGCCTATCCGCAGGCGCTGCCCCGCACCCGGACCGAGTTCGTCAGCCCGGGACGGGAGCCGATGGCGCAGGTCCGGGCCCATTAATCGGGCCTTAAGGCGGTATGCTACTAAAGCATAACTGACCTACATTATTACCGCTCCTCTTTCGCGGCGCACAGGCCTATATGCTGCATTGCACACGCAAGAACAAAGGCCAGCCGGTACAGGGGCCGGCACATCGATAGGAGTTCCCAATGTTCGTGTCTTATATCCTCGCTAAAGTCCGCACTTACCTGCGTTATCGCGAAACCGTCCGCGAGCTCTCCCTGCTTTCGGACCGCGAGCTCGACGATCTCGGCATCTCGCGCTTCCAGATCGACAGCATCGCTCGCCAGCACGCTGCCGCGTAAAGATAGCTGCACCGCAGCAAAAGGTTTCGCCCGCCTCGAGCGGGCGTTTTCTTTTTGGGCTGCCGCCTTCTTCCGGCTTCGGCCGTCTCACGGCCGGGCTTGGCCTTAGCCGTAGTCGGACGAGGCCGCGCCTCTCCTTATCGGGATCACCGGCTCTGTGCCGGTGATGACCTGGGATGATTCTACCGCCAGCTCTCCGTCATGGCCGTCCCCGGACTTGATCCGGGGATCGGTCCCGGCCATCCCCGTCTTGAGAACCGCGCCGAGTCAAAGACGTGGATGCCCGGCACAAGACCGGGCATGACGAGAGATGAAGAGCACGGGGATCACCGGGACAAGACGGCGACCGCGCGATGGAGGCCAGTTTCGGCGGGGACTAGCGCCCGCCCGTGACCGGCAGGTTGGCGCCGGTGATGTAGGACGCTGCGTCCGACATCAGGAACAGCACGGCCTCGGCGATCTCCTCCGGCTCTCCGATCCGCTGCATGGGAATGAAGGGCTTCAGGCGTTCCAGCCGTCCCAGGTCCTGGGTGCTGCGCTCGTGGATGTCCGTGCGGGTCATGCCCGGCGAAACGGCATTCACGCGGATGCCGTCGGGCGCCAGCTCCCGCGAGAGACCCACCGTCAGCGCATCGATCGCGCCCTTCGTGGCCGCGTACCAGACATACTCGCCCGCGCTCCCGAGCTTGGCCGCGACCGACGAGATGTTGACGATTGAGCCGCCCTTGCCGCCCCTCTTCACGGAAAGACGCCGCGCCGCCTCCCGCGCGACGAAGAGCGCGCCGGTGACATTGATGTCCACGCAGGTGCGCAGAACCTCCGCGGAGGTGTCTTCCAGGCGGCCCGACTTGCCGGTGACGCCAGCATTGTTCACCACGTGCGAGAGAGGTCCGAGCGCCGCCTCGGCCTCGGCGAACATCCGCAGCACGTCCGCCTCGACCGCCACGTTGCCCGGGCAGGCGGTTGCCCTGGCTCCGGACGCCCGGCAGGCGGCCAGAACCGACTCGGCGGCTTCGTGCTCGGACCGATAGGTGATCGCCACGTCAAAGCCGCGAGACGCCGCCAACTGCGCCACCGAGGCCCCTATGCCCCGGCTTCCGCCCGTTATAAGGACCACCGGCCGCGTGGAATGCATCGTATCAACCTCTTCGACAGCACCGGCTCAGCTTGACCAGGGATCCCGTGGGAGTCAACAAGACCGCAGGCATCGGGTCCAAGAGTGGATTGCACTTTTGGGAGACATCCAATGCTCAAGTCTTTAGGCGGCGCATCGCTTGGCGCAAGAAACCGCTTGGCGCAAGAAACCGGGCCACTTTTTCGCGCGATGCGCTAGGAGAATGACCATGAGCAAGATCGAACCCATTCACGTCATCGGCGGCGGCCTCGCAGGCTCCGAAGCCACCTGGCAGATTGCGCAAGCCGGCGTTCCCGTCGTTCTTCACGAGATGCGGCCCGTGCGCGGCACCGACGCGCACAAGACGCAAGGACTGGCCGAGCTCGTCTGCTCCAACTCCTTCCGCTCGGACGATGCCGAGACGAACGCCGTCGGTCTCCTGCATCAGGAAATGCGCACGCTGGGCTCGCTCATCATGGCGAAGGGGGATGCCCATCAGGTGCCCGCGGGCGGCGCGCTGGCGGTGGACCGGGACGGCTTCTCCGATGCGGTGACGGCGGCGCTCGAGGCGCATCCGCTCGTCACCATCGAGCGCGGCGAGATCGCCGGTCTTCCGCCCGAGGAATGGTCGTCCGTCATCGTCGCAACGGGCCCCCTCACCTCGCCGGCCCTGGCCGAGGCCATCCTCAGCCTCACGGGCGAGACCTCGCTCGCCTTCTTCGACGCCATCGCGCCGATCGTCTATCGCGAATCCATCAATATGGACATCGCCTGGTTCCAGTCGCGCTACGACAAGGTCGGTCCGGGCGGCACGGGCAAGGACTACATCAACTGCCCGATGACGAAGGAGCAGTACGACGCCTTCGTGGATGCGCTGCTGGCGGGAGACAAGACCGAGTTCAAGGAGTGGGAGGCCAACACCCCCTATTTCGACGGCTGCCTGCCCATCGAGGTGATGGCCGAGCGTGGCCGGGAAACCCTGCGTCACGGCCCCATGAAGCCCGTCGGCCTCACCGATCCGCGCAGCCCCGACCGGAAGCCCTACGCCGTGGTGCAGCTGCGCCAGGACAATGCGCTCGGCACCCTGTTCAACATGGTGGGCTTCCAGACCAAGCTGAAATACGGCGCGCAGACCGGCATCTTCCGGATGATCCCGGGACTGGAGAACGCCGAGTTCGCGCGCCTTGGCGGCATTCACCGCAACACCTATCTCAACTCGCCCAAGCTCCTCGATCCGACGCTTCGCCTGAAGGCGATGCCGCGCCTGCGCTTCGCCGGCCAGATCACCGGCTGCGAGGGCTATGTGGAGAGCGCGGCGGTGGGCCTCATGACAGGCCGCTTCGCGGCCGCCGAGCGGCTGGGCCATCCCATCCAGCCCCTGCCGCATACCACGGCCCTCGGCGCCTTGATCAACCACATCACGGGCGGCCACATCGAGACCATCGACGAGGGTCCGCGTTCCTTCCAGCCCATGAACGTGAATTTCGGCCTCTTCCCGCCGCTCGACCGGGCGCCGAAGGCGGAGGACGGCAAGCGCCTGCGCGGCTCGGCCAAGACCATCGCGAAGAAGAAGATGCTCACGGACCGGGCCCGCGCCGACCTCGCGGCGTGGCTCGCAGACACGACCCTGCCGGCGGCGGCGGAGTAAACTGCGTCGCCTGTCACATCGTCATGACCGGACTTGATCCTGCCGTCCACGTCCTTTCGAAACGCCGGCAAGGCGTGGATCACCGGCACAGGGCCGGTGATGACGTCAAGGACGGGGTGGCACGGACGGAGCGGTCTTCCTAGAACGGCCCGCGCCAGAGCGCCCAGATCCGCCGCCATTGCGGGAGATCGACGGGTGTGTGGAGAGGATCGTAGTCCCGCCTCTCCATGCCCTTGAGGTACGGCTCGACCAGCGCGAGCGGACGAAAGGCGGTCTCGGCCGCGGACGGGATCGTGGCACGCAATTGTCTCGCCTGGTCGAGATGGCGGCGGGCGATGGCGCGCATGTCGGCGAGCGCTCCTGCGAGGCCGGGGCCGCCGCGTCCGGTGACGATGTCGTCCCGCACGACCCCGTGACGCGCCAGGATGTCGACCGGCACGTAGAGCTGCCCCTGCCGGGCATGGATCGGGAAGGCGCGCAGCAGGCCCGTGACGGCGTAGGCCACGCCGGCATGCCCCGCGGCATCCGCGGTTCCGGGATCCTTGCCGTCCGCCAGGATGATGCTGGACAATTGGATCAGGCTCGACGACGTCTCGCCGGCATAGCCTTCGAGGTCGTTCAGGCTCGGCATGGGATCGTCGTAGAGATCGAACATGCGGGCCTCGATCAGATCCACGAGCGACTGCCGGGGCAGCCGGAACTTGACGATGGTGTCGTCGAGCGCGGCCGCGACGGGATTGGCCCGCACATCGCCCCTCGCCTCGCCCTGCAGCGCATCCCGCCACCATTGCAGGCGGATTTCGCCGAGCATCGGCTCGCGCACGGCCTCCCGCACGCGGGCAATCTCGAAATTGAAGGCATGGAGCGCGTGCAGATAGGGCCGCTTCTCCTCCGGCGCGAGGAGGCTCGCCCAGTAGCGGTCGGGATCGGCCTCCCGCACCAAGGCTTCGCAATGGGCGAAGTTCGCTCGCGGATCCGCCATGTCAGCCGACCGCGATGAGGGCCGCGGCGACTTTGCGGTTCTCGGCCAGCAGGATGTTGTAGGTGCGCGCGGCCGCGCCCGTCTGCATCACGTCGAGGCCGATTCCGGCCTCGCGGAGGCGCGCGCGGAAGGCCCCGGGAAGCGCCGCGATCTCCTGGCCCGTGCCGAAGAGGAGAAGTTCGATCTCCTCCGCCTCGGCCAGGATGGGGTCGAGCGCCTCGTCGGTCAGCTCCCGCATGGAGCCGACCGGCCAGGCCTTGATGCCCGAGGGCAGCGCGAGGATCGAGCCGCGATGGGACATTTCCGCGAAGCGAAAGCCGCCGTTGCCGTAAGCGTCGATCTGGTAACGCCCCGGAACGAAACCGTCGTACAGGCGGCCACTGCTCATCGCATCACTCCGCTGCCGCGGCCCTGCCCTCCGGCACCTTCACGGCCTCGGAGCCGCGCAGGCCGATATAGATCAGCATCGGCGAGGAGATGCAGATCGCCGAATAGGTGCAGATCACCACGCCGTAGAGCATGACCTGGGCGAAGCCCTGGATCGCCTGCCCGCCGAAGAGCACCAGCGCAAGGAGCGAGAGCGCCGTGGTCGTCGCAGTCATGATCGTGCGAGACATGGTGTGGTTGATCGACAGGTTCAGCAGCTCTTCCGCCGGCATGGTCTTGTAGCGGCGCATGAGCTCGCGGGTGCGGTCGAACACCACCACGGTCTCGTTGAGAGAATAGCCCACGATGGTGAGGATCGCGGCGATCGAGGTCATGTTGAACTCGTGCCGCGTGATCACGAAGAACCCGATGGTGAGCACGATGTCGTGCAGCGTGCCTATGATGGACGCCACCGCTAGCTCGCGTTCGAAGCGGAACCACAGATAGAACAGGACCGCGATCACGGAGAGCACCACGCCGATGGTGCCGGACTGAACCAGCTCGCCGGATACGCGCGGGCCCACCGTCTCGACGCGGCGGAACTCATACTCGTTGCTGAACGTGTCGCGGGCCTTCTGCACCACGCCCGCCTGAGCGGCCTCGCCGCCGGGCTGGATGGGGAACCGCAGCGAGACCTCGCCGGCGCTGCCGAATTCCTGAACCTCCACGTCGCCGAAGCCGAAGCTCTCGGCGGTCTGGCGGATCTGGGCGACATTGGCCGGGCCGGACTTGGCCTGGATCTCCATGAGCGTGCCGCCCTTGAAGTCGATGCCGAAATTGAGGCCGAGCGTGAAGAGCATGAGCGCAGTCGCCACCGAGATCAGCGCCGACAGCGGGAACGAGAAGCGCCTGAAGCGCATGAAGTCGAAATGGGAGTTTTCGGGCCAGAGGCGGACGAGGCGCACGATACGCACTCCTTAAAACGGAAGGGCTTTGGGGCGCATCCACTGATACCAGAGCGCAATCATCATGCGCGTCAGGGTAACGGCGGTGATCACCGTCGTGAGGATGCCGAGAATGAACACGACCGCGAAGCCGCGCACAGGGCCGGAGCCGAGGAAGAACAGAATCACGGCGGCGATCGCCATGGTGCTGTTGGAGTCGACGATCGTCGCGAAGGCCCGGTCGAACCCGGCCTGGATGCCGGACACGATGGAACGGCCCGCATGCACCTCCTCGCGGATGCGCTCGTAGATCAGCACGTTGGAGTCCACCGCCGTGCCGATGGTCAGCACGATGCCCGCAATGCCCGGCAGGGTGAGGGTCGCTTCGAGCACCGACATGAGGCCGAAGATCAGGCCCACATGGACGATCAGCGCGATATTGGCGATGAGGCCGAACACGCCGTAGGTGGCGAACATGAAGGCGATGACGAAGATGGCCGCGACATAGGTCGCCATCTTGCCCGCTTCGATGGAATCGCGCCCGAGGCCCGGGCCGACGGTGCGTTCTTCCACGATTGTGAGCTTGGCGGGCAGAGCGCCGGAGCGCAGAAGCACCGCAAGGTTGTTCACCTGCTCGACCGTGAAGCTGCCCGAGATCTGCCCGGACCCGCCGGTGATAGGCGACTGGATTGTCGGGGCGGAGATGACCTCGTTGTCGAGAACGATGGCGAGCTGGCGCCCCAGGTTCTCCGTCGTCGCCTGGCCGAAGCGTTGCGCGCCGCGGATGTTGAAGCGGAAGTTCACGATGGGCTGGTTGGTCTGCGCATCGAAGGCCGCCTGCGCGTCGGTCAGGTCGCCGCCCTCGGCGATGACCCGGCGCTCGACCGGGACCCGCTGGCCGCCGGCATCCCGCATGGGCAGCATGTCCACGTCGGTCGCACCGGCCTGGGCGAGCAGACGGAATTCCAGGTTGCCGGTTTCGCCCAGGAGCGCCTTGAGCTGCTGCGGATCCTGGAGGCCCGGAACCTGGACGAGCACGCGGTCCGCGCCCTGACGCTGGATGCTCGGCTCGGTCGTGCCGGTGGCATCGACGCGGCGGCGGATCACCTCGATGGATTGGTCGACGGCGCGACGCACGCGGTCGTTGATGCCCTCATCCGTGAGGGTCAGCATGATGGCGCCGTCGGGCGATTCGTTCAGCGCCACGCTGGCGTTGCCGGTCTGGCCGAGAACCGCGTTGCTGATCGGCTGAGAGAGCTCCCGCAGACGCGGGATCAGGCGCTCGCGGTCGGCGGCATTGGGCACGCGGATCTGCACGCCGCGCTGGATAGTCTGAATACCGTTCTGGGACGCCACGCGGGTGTCGCGCAGGATCCGGCGCACGTCGTCGCGCAGGAGCGTGATCTGACCGCGCACGAGATCCGCCTCGTCCACCTGGAGAAGCACGTGGGACCCGCCCTGAAGGTCGAGGCCGAGCACGATGGCGCGCGAGGGCACGATCCAGGACGGAACCCAGCTCGGAACCCCGTCCAGATACGCCTTGCGCTGCTCAGGCGACATCAGGCTCGGAATCCCCAGCAGGAGACCGATGATGATGACCGCCAGGGTGGCGATGATCTTCGACTTCGAGAAGCGCAGCATCGTCAGCTCAACCTTTCAAAACCCTATTGCTGCACATGTCGTGCAGCGAACCGGCCCTCAAGGGCTCTCAGCATCGGACCCAAAAGTGGACACCACTTTTAGGACCCATCCGATGCTCCCCCGTTTAACATGGCGCATCGTTGATGGCGGAAAACCGGGTCCACTTTCCGCACGATGCGCCCGCCCGAGGGCCGGTCGATTATTTTCAAGCCTTCACCGGCTCGGTCTTGGAACGGACCTCGGAGATCATCGCGCGAGCGACCTTCACCTTCACGTTGTCGGCGATCTCGACCTCGATGTCGGCGGAATCCTCCAGAACCTTGGAGACCTTGCCGATGATGCCGCCCGAGGTCACGATCGTGTCGCCGCGGCGCACGTTCTTGATCATTTCCTGATGGGCCTTCACGCGGCGCTGCTGCGGCCGGATGATCAGGAACCACATGATCACGAAGATAAGGATGAACGGGACGAACTGGATGATGGCATCCATTCCGCCCCCGGCAGCGGGGGCCCCTTGTGCGAAAGCGGGTGAAATGAACAAGCGGCTCTCCATGGATAAAGGCGCGAGGCGGGCTTCTCATGGGAGCCCACCCGCGCCAAACGAGACTGAAAGTGGGCGGACTATACCGATCGACTCCACGAAATCAATGAAGTTGGAGGGCTTTCCCAAGGCTCCTGCCGCCTTTCTCGCGCCGTCACCGGCTCCGTGCCGGTGATCCCTGCCTTTCCTCACCTCCTCGTCATGCCCGTCTCAAGGCCGGGCATGACGAGGAGGAGGCACAATGGCGAGGATCAGCCCTTTCTCCTCCATGGACCGGGGGACGCTTTTTGCGCTAAGCACGACCTCCTCACCTTTTCTTGAAGTCAGACACCCATGCCCGCCGATCGCACCTCCCCCGAATCCCTGGACCTCCTGAAGCGCATCGCGGACGCTCTGGAGCGCCTGGCGCCCGTTGCCGCCCCGGTGGCGGATTTCGGGGCGGCGGACGCCTTCGTCTGGCACGCGGCGGGCCGCAGGCTCGCCCCCGTGCCCAAGGTGAACCGGGTCGAGATGACCCTGCTCCGGGGCATCGACCGGGTCCGGGACCAGCTGGCCGAGAACACCGCCCGCTTCGCCCGTGGCCTGCCCGCCAACAACGCCCTCCTCTGGGGGGCGCGCGGCATGGGCAAGTCGTCGCTGGTGAAAGCGGTCCACGCGGAGATCAACGCCACCAAGCCCCCCGAGGCCCGCCCCCTCAAGCTCATCGAGATCCACCGGGAGGATATCGAAACCCTCCCCGACCTCATGGGCCTCCTCCGCTCGGACCCGCATCGCTTCATCGTCTTCTGTGACGATCTGTCCTTCGATGCGGACGACACGTCCTACAAGTCCCTGAAGGCGGTGCTCGAAGGCGGCATCGAGGGTCGCCCGGACAACGTGATCTTCTACGCCACCTCCAACCGCCGTCATCTTCTGCCCCGTGACATGATGGAAAACGAGCGCTCCACGGCGATCAACCCGGGCGAGGCCATCGAGGAGAAGGTCTCCCTCTCCGACCGGTTCGGATTGTGGCTCGGCTTCCACAAATGCAGCCAGGACGAATATCTCGACATGATCTTCGGCTATGTCGACCATCTCGGCCTCGGCGGCGACCGCGACGCCATCCGGGCCGAGGCCCTGGAATGGGCTACCACCCGCGGCGCGCGCTCCGGCCGCACCGCCTGGCAGTTCATACAGGATCTTGCGGGGCGGATGGGCAAGGTGATCTGAAGATCATCCTGAGGCGCTACGGCTCTGGCGCGGCTCCCTCTCCCTCAGGAAGAGGGTTGGGGTGAGGGGTTACAGGTTTATCCGGACGGGGCGCACCCCTCACCCGGGCCTTCGGTCCGACCTCTCCCGCCCGGCAGAGGTGGTCAACGCGTCTCCGGCCAAGCCGTGACCTAACCCTACTCCTCGCCGCAAGGAGGAATGCAAGAGCTTGATGATTGTGAAAACCCACGGGTCAAACGCCAAAGGGACGGTGGCTGAGCTCCACCGTCCCTTTGCTTGATCAGCCTCGGGTCTCGGAAGCCAATCCAAATCGATACTGGAATGAGAGCATTGGATTCATCCCAAAAGGGCGGTCCACTTTTGGGTCCGATGCTTCAGTCGGCCAGATGCTTGATCGGGTCGACCGGGCTTGCGCCCTTGCGGATTTCGAAATGCAGCTGCGGCGAGGTCACGTTGCCGGTCTGGCCGGCGGTGGCGATCACCTGGCCGCGCTTCACCTGATCGCCGCGCTTCACGTTGAGCGCGCTGTTATGGGCATAGGCCGTGACGAAGCCGTTGTCGTGGCGGATCAGGACGAGGTTGCCGTAGCCCTTCACCTCGCTGCCTGCATAGGTCACGGTGCCGGCCTCGGCAGCCTTCACAGGGGTGCCCTCGGGGACGGCGATGTTGATGCCCTCGTTGCCGCCATTGGCGCCGAATCCCGCAATGACGCGGCCCCGGGCCGGCCAGCGGAAGTTGCTGGCGGACAGGCTTGCCGTCTGCTCGGGCTCCTGCACGGAAGCCTTCGCCGTCTCGGGCTGCGAAACCGGCGCAGGAGCCGGAGCCGGCGCGACATTCTGCGTGGCCACCGGAGCGGACTTCATGGGCTGGGGTTCGATGGCAGCGACCTTCTGAGGCTCGAGGGGCCGCGCGGGCGACACCAGCGGCTCGTTCGTGGCCGAGGCAACCTGCTGGACGGGAGCGGGCTTCATCCTCGCCGGGGCGGGAGCCGGAGCCACGGCCGGGGCGGAAGCCTGCATGACGGGGCGCGTGCGCCGGGCGGGCTCGACCGGAACCGGATGATCGCTCGTGGCGACCTTCGTCTGATCGACGAAGCGCACCTTCGGCTGGCTGGGTGCCGGGCTCATCGGCGCGGGACGCGAGGGCTGGACCGGAGCGGGGGCTGACGCCATGCGCGAGGGCTGTGGCAGCGGCTGAGCCTGCACCGGGGGAAGGGCCTGCGCCTGCACGGAAGGGGTCGGCAGCGGAGCCGCCGAATAGGAGGGAGTGGGAGGCTCCTGAGACGCCGTCGGCGTACCGGGCGCAACGCGCTCGCTATTGGCGAACGGATTGGAGAACGGATTCTCCGAAAACCGCAGGCTGTCGCCACTACAGGCGGCCGCCGCGCTGCCGATCAAACTCACAAGGGCGATCCGCGATACCGCAACCCACTGCCCAGAACCCGCACGCAACCGCATGACTAAAATACCCCAACCGCACGCAACTTGATGGGGCGATTAAAGCGCTGTTCAGGTTAAGCAACGGTTGACGCCAAGAAAATTGTCGTAACCGTGTCGCGAAAATTTTTCGATTCGATCAGAGTGTTGCCGCAATGCCGGTCACCAGCCGGGCAATGCGCAAGGGAGCCCCCAGGCTCTGGCTGAAGGCGCCGTCCGGCGAGCGGTCGATCCGAACGATGCGCGGCGCACCCTCCTGGGTCAATGCGCCCACGAGACGCCCGCCGGGGCCGAGAAGCGACGTGAGCGTCGTCGGGATCTCGAACCACGCACCGTTGACCAGGATCCGGTCAAACCGATCGCGCACGCGCGCGGCGAGGCCATCGCCGACCTCCACGCGCACCCTGCCCGCCTCGACGATGTTCAAGTGCAGCCTGGCGCTTTCCGCAAGGGTATTGAACCGTTCGACACTCGTCACCTGCGCCCCGAGATGCGCCATCAGGGCGCTCACATAGCCGGTGCCCGTGCCGATTTCGAGAATGCGCTGCCCCGGGGCGACGCCCAGTGCCAGGAGCATGGCCGCCACGGTTCCGGGCGCCGTCATCGTCTGTCCGCAGGGGATCGGCAGGGCGATATCGGTCCGCGACAGGTCGCGGAACCGCCGTGGCGCGAATACGTCCCGCGGAACGAGCTCCATGGCCCGCAGCAGCGCCGTGTCGCGGATGCCCTTTGCGCGGAGCGACAGGATGAAGGATGCAACGCCGATGGCCTCCTGCTCGTCGCGGCCTCCCGCTTCTGAGAAGAAAGGCTCCTGGCTCATCCCGGCCCCTTTCAGCCGAAGGCCTGCGCGTAGCGGGTCAGCGTCGGCTCGTCGGTCATGTCGATGCGCAGGGGCGTCACCGCGATGCGCCTGTCGGCCAGCGCCCAGAGATCCGTCCCGTTCCCGGGATCGAACGGGCCGCGCGCGAAGGCGATCCAGTAATAGGGATTGCCGCGTCCATCGAGACGCGCGTCCAGGCGCAGGAGCTCCTGCGTGCGCTGCCCCTGGTTGACCACCGCGGTGCCCCGGACCTCGTCCGGCTCGCAATCCGGGAAGTTGACGTTGACGAGAATACCCCGGTCGATGCCCACCTCCAGGATCTTGCGGATCACCTTGGGCCCGTGATGCTCCGCGCAGTGCCACTTCAGCGCGTTGCGGCTTCCCGCCCCATAGGCCTGCGACAGCGCGATCGAGGGAATCCCGAGCAGGGTGCCCTCGATGGCGCCCGCCACCGTGCCGGAATAGGTCACGTCTTCGGCCGCATTCTGCCCGCGATTGATGCCGGAGAGCACCAGGTCGGGCCTGTGCTCGCGCATCAGCTCGCGCACGCCCATGATCACGCAATCGGTCGGCGTCCCCTTCACGGCGAAATGCCGGTCGGAGATCTCCCGGAGGCGCAGGGGATCGTTGAGGGAGAGCGAATGAGCGACGCCGCTCTGGTCCGTCTCCGGCGCAACCACCCAGACATCGTCCGACAGGGCGCGGGCGATGGTCTCCAAGGTCTTCAACCCGGGAGCGTGAATGCCGTCGTCGTTGGTGCAGAGAATGCGCATGTCAGGCTCTGGCCTCGATGCGGGCGAGACCGCCCATGTAGGGCCGCAGGGCCGCCGGGACCGTGACGCTGCCGTCCGGGTTCTGGTAGTTCTCCAGAACGGCCACGAGGGTGCGCCCGACCGCGAGGCCCGAGCCGTTGAGCGTGTGCACGAAGCGCGGCGACTTCTCTCCGGCCGGGCGGTAGCGGGCATTCATGCGGCGCGCCTGGAAGTCGGAGCAGACCGAGCAGCTCGAAATCTCGCGATAGGCCCCCTGCCCCGGTAGCCAGACCTCGATGTCGTAGGTCTTGGTCGACGAGAAGCCCATGTCGCCCGTGCAGAGGGTCATGGTGCGGAACGGCAGCTCCAGCTTCTTCAGCACGTTCTCGGCGCAGGCGAGCATGCGCTCATGCTCGTCGGCGGAGGTGTCCGGCGTCGTGATCGAGACGAGCTCGCATTTCACGAACTGATGCTGGCGGATCATGCCGCGCGTGTCGCGACCGGCGGAACCGGCCTCGGCGCGGAAGCTCGGCGTGAGCGCGGTGAACCGCAGGGGCAGCTCCTCCTCGGAGAGGATCTGCTCGCGCACGAGGTTGGTGAGGGTGACTTCCGCCGTCGGGATCATGCCGTAGCGGGCATCCCTGATCATCTTCTGGACGGCCTCGCGCGGCTGCCCTTCGAAGGCGGCAAGGACCGCCTGCTCGAGCGAGGAGCCCGGAAAGGCCCAGAACTGATCGTCCTCGAATTTCGGCAGCTGCGCCGTGCCGAACATTGTCTCGTCGCGCACCAGGAGCGGCGGGTTCACTTCCGTGTAGCCGTGCTCGCTGACGTGCAGGTCGATCATGAACTGACCGAGCGCCCGCTCGAGTCGGGCGAGCTGGCCCTTCAGGACAACGAAGCGGGCGCCCGAGATCCTGGCGGCGGTCTCGAAATCCATGAGCCCGAGGGCCTCGCCGATCTCGAAATGCTGCTTGGCACCGTTGGTCTTCGGGGGCGTGCCGAAACGGTGGCGCTCCACGTTGCCGTGCTCGTCGTCTCCGACAGGCACATCGTCCTTCGGGATGTTCGGGATCGCCGCGAGCGCCTCGAACAGGGCCTTCTCGGCCATGCGCTCGGCCTCTTCCAGCGCGGGCATCGATTCCTTGATCCGGCCGACCTCGGCCATCAACTCCTGCGCTCGCGCCTCGTCCTTCTTGGCCTTGGCCTGGCCGATCTCCTTAGAGAGAGCGTTGCGGCGCTCGGTGGCGGCCTGCAGGGCCGAGACGGCGCTTTTGCGGGCATCGTCGAGGGCGATCAGGCGCTCGGACAAGGGCCCCATGCCCCGGTTCCGGAGGCCTTTGTCGAAAGCCGCGGGATTGTCGCGGATGGAACGAATGTCGTGCATGGGAGTGACTTTTTGAGCCTGTTGGTGACGCGGCCCTGCCTAAAGCATCGGACCCGAAAGGGGAACCCGCTTTCGGGATCAATCCGGTGCTTCCTCTCAGGCGGCGCATCGTTCGCGCAAGGATCAGCGGGCTTGAGCCCCCGGGGCGCCTTACCCTTCCGCCGCGCGGGCGGCCTCGGCTTCCGCGCGCCTCTTCTCGACCATGCGGACGGAGAGGATGGACGCCTCGTAGAGAAGCAGGGTGGGGATCGCGAGCGCGAACTGGCTGATCACGTCCGGAGGCGTCAGTACCGCCGCGATCACGAAGACGATCACGACGGCATAGCGCCGCTTGCTCTTGAGGAACTCCGAATCGATGATTCCGGCGCGGGCCAGCAGGGTCAGGATCACCGGCAGCTGGAAGCAGATGCCGAAGGCGAAGATCAGGGTCATGATCAGCGACAGGTACTCGCTGACCTTGGGCAGAAACTCGATCGCCGGCGCATTGTCGGTCGCGAGCTGCTGCATGCCGACCGAGAAGCGCATCAGCAGCGGCATGGCGATAAAGTACACGCAGGCCGCGCCGACCGCGAAGAGAACCGGCGTCGCGACGAGATACGGCAGGAAGGCCCGCCGCTCGTTCTTGTAGAGGCCGGGTGCCACGAACTTGTAGATCTGGGCGGCGATCACCGGAAAGGCCAGGAAGCCCGCGCCGAAGGCCGCGACCTGTATCTGGGTGAACAGGTATTCGAGCCCGTGGGTATAGACGAGGTGGGCCCTCTCCGGCGAGCCGACCGCGAGCACATAGGGCCACACCAGCGCGTTGTAGATGTACTTGGCGCCTGCGAAGCAGACGAAGAACATGGCGACGAACGCCACCATCGCCTTGATCAGGCGCGAGCGCAGCTCGGTCAGATGTTCGATCAGAGGCGCGCGCGATGCCTCGACCTCATCCTCTTCAATCGGGGCGGTGGTCATCAGGCCTTTGCGTCCGGTTTCTCAAGGGCCGCTTCTGGAACGGCAGCAGCTTTCCGCGCCTCGGCCTCTGCCTCACGGCGGAGGGATTCGGCAATGGCTTCGGCCGGGTCGTCCATCGGCGGCGGCGGCAGATCGATCAGCGGATCGGGCGGCGCAGGGGCGCGGCCTTCGACGATGGCCTGGATCGAGGCATCACCCGTCGGCTGCTGCGCAGGCGGCTCGGCTGCTGCCGTCACCGGCGCCTCGACGGCCCCCTTCAGCTCGTCCCGGATCTTCTGCATGGGGTTGAAGTTCGTGGTGTTGAGGTTGGAGACGGAGTCGTTCACGCCCTGGAGCTGCTTCTTGACCTCGTCGAGCTCGGCCTCGCGGATCGCCTCGTTGAACTGCCCCTGGAACTCCGCCGCCATGCGGCGAAGCTTGCCCGTGACCTGTCCGACTGTCCGCAAGGCGCGCGGCAGGTCCTTCGGGCCAATCACAATCAGCGCAACGGCGCCGATCACCATGACCTCACCCCAGCTCATGTCCAACATGGCGTGGCCCCGACCCTGCCTTTACTCACCGCAGCCACGAGCGTGACCGCCACCGAAAACTCAACCGACCTTGTGATCCGTCGTCGCGGCATTCGTCTGGGCGCCGGTGGCGCCCGCCTGATGGTCGAGCGTACGCACCGGCTCGGACGGCTGCACCGGCTTCGGCGCGTCGTCCTCGTTCATGCCCTTCTTGAAGGCCTTGATGCCCTTTGCGACATCGCCCATCAGGTCGGAGATCTTGCCCCGTCCGAACAGCAGGACGACGATCAGACCCACGACGATCCAGTGCCAAATACTAGCGCCACCCATGGCAATCCTCCTGCGCCGTGACAGGCGCGGCTTTGGAATATGAAGTCGCGGCCAACCTATGCGTCGGACGCGGCGAAAACAAGGACATCCTTTGGTCCAACCTCGATGCCCACATCCTGGCCTTCCTTGACGCCAACGGGATCGTGAACGCGGGCCTGGAGCGGACGCTCGAGTCCGGGCACGTCGATATGCACCAGATCGACCTCGCCGAGAAAGCGGCGTGATACCACACGTCCCGGCAGGCAGAAGCCGGAGGGCTTCAGCCGCACCCCCTGCGGCCGCACGCAGACGATGGCCGGGCCTTCGGGCAGATGCGGCGCCGGAAACACGCCCACGGCGCAGCTCACCTGCCCGTTCCGCACCTGGCCTTCGATCTCGTTGAAGTCGCAGAAAAACCGGGCGGCGAAGAGATTGACCGGGCTGCGGTAGATCTCCTCGGCGGTGCCCTGCTGGACGATGCTGCCTGCGCGCATCAGCACGATCCGATCGGCGATCCGCATGGCCTCTTCGGGATCGTGCGTGACCACGATGGTCGTCGCGCGGGTTTCCCGCAGGATCGCGACGGTCTCGTCCCGGATGGCATCGCGCATGCGCCTGTCGAGGTTGGAGAACGGCTCATCCATGAGCAGCACGCCGGGTCTGGGCGCGATGGACCGCGCCAGCGCCACGCGCTGCTGCTCCCCGCCGGACAGGGTATGAGGAAATTCGTTCGCGTAATGATCGAGCCCCACGCGGGACAGAGCGCGGCGGGCCGCGATGCCGGCCTCGGCGGCCGAGAGATCCCCTAAGCCGAACATCACGTTCTGCAGGATCGTCATGTGCGGGAACAGGGCGTAGTCCTGGAACATGAGGCCGATGCCCCGCCGCTCCGGCTCCACGAAGGTCTTCGCGCCGCTGACCTCGCGGCCGTCCATCAGCACCCGGCCCGAGGTGGGAGCCTCGACGCCCGCGGCGATGCGCAGGAGCGTGGTCTTGCCGCAGCCCGAATGGCCGAGAAGGCAGACGAGCTCTCCCGGCTCGACCGTCAGCGACACGCCGTTCAGAGCCTGGACGGCGTTGTAGGTCTGGACGATGTTCTCGAAGGCGAGCTGGGCCGGAATCGACGCGCCCGCCGTCCCGCGCTGCCCCCATCGGGGAAGCCTGAATCGGTCGCGGCCGGAGACGGCGGGCCTGTCGCTCATTCGTCGTCGGTTCCGCGGGTGTCGGTCTGATGCATCTCGAGGGGCTCCTGGAAGAGATCGTCGTGGTCCAGAGGATCCTCGTCCGCGCGCAGGGCCTCCGCGTCGGAGGGAACCGGCACCGACATGCCCGACGGAACGCGGCCTTCGATGAAGCCAGCCCCCTTCAGCTCCTCGAGGCCCGGCAGGTCCTCGATGGCGTCGAGGCCGAAATGATCGAGGAAGGCGGGCGTGGTGCCGTAGGTCACGGGACGGCCCGGCACCTTGCGGCGGCCGCGAAGGCGTATCCAACCGGTCTCGAGCAGCAGGTCCAGGGTGCCCTTGGAGGTGGCCACGCCCCGGATCTCCTCGATCTCCGCGCGGGTCACCGGCTGATGATAGGCGATGATCGAGAGGGTCTCCATGGCGGCGCGGGAGAGTTTGCGCTGCTCGACCACGTCGCGGGCGAGCACGAAGGCCAGATCGCTTGCCGTGCGGAACGCCCATTTGCCCGCCACCCGGACGAGATTGACGCCCCGGAGCGCATAAAGCTCCTGAAGGTCGCGAAGGATCGCCTCGATATCCGCGCCCTCCGGCAGGCGGCCCGCCAGCTCCGCCGCGCTCAGCGGCGCGGCCGAGGCGAACAGGAGGGCCTCGGCAATGCGGATCGCCTCGCCGTGATCGGGCACGCGGCTCTCGGCCAGGGTCTCTGCGGACGCGTCCGCATCCTGCATTTCGGCTGTCTCGTCCATCATGACGGGGCTCCTGTCTCGGCCGGGTCGGCAACAGACTTGACCCAGACCGGGGCGAAGGCTTCATCCTGCCTGACCGTGAGCTTGCCCTCCCGGACCATTTCAAGGGTCGCCGACAGGGCCGAGGCCAGAATGGTCGGCCGCATGGAAGGCTCGACCATGTATTCCACCAGATAGGTATCGAGCGTCACCCAATCGCTTAGATGCCCCACGAGGCGCTCCAGGGCCTCGCGCGCATCGACGAGGGACCACACGGTCCGCTTGTGCAGGGACACCCGGCTGTTGAACTGCACCTGCCTCTGCTGGGCATAGGCCTTGAGCAGGTCGTAGAGGCCCGCCTCGTAGCGGGAGTTCCTGTTGACGACCACGGGTTCCGGTGCGCCACGGGCGAAGACGTCGCGGCCCAGGAGCGACCGCTCGCCGAGCTTTCTGGCGGCCTCGCGGATGGCCTCCAGACGTTTCAGGCGGAGGGCCAGGGCGGTGGCCAGTTCCTCTGCGCTCGGCTCCTCGCCTTTCGGAGGTTCAGGCAGCAGGAGGCGGGACTTGAGATAGGCGAGCCAGGCCGCCATCACGAGGTAATCGGCCGCAAGCTCGAGGCGCATGCGGCGCGCCTCCTCGATGAAGGCGATGTACTGCTCGGCCAGGGCCAGGATCGAAATGCGGTGCAGGTCCACTTTCTGGCGGCGGGCAAGCTCCAGCAGCAGATCGAGCGGACCCTCGAAACCGTCCACGTCGACGAGGAGCGCGGGTTCGCCGTCCGCGCGCTCGGCGACAGGCTCGACATCCTCGAACGGTAGGGGCTTGGCCATGGGCGATACTCGGCTGCGCGGGGGCTCGACCTTGCGGCGGTTAAGACGTCATCGCAAGTGCCGCGTCGAGTCTCGCACGGGCATCCACAGGGTCGAGCGGCTCCGGCTCGTGCCGGATGCGGGCGAGCGCCGCCTCGGCCCGGCGCAGGGCCGCGCCGTCCAGAACCGGGGCCGCCTCGGCCACGGCCGCCATTTCGTCCATCTGGCCGTTGCAATGCAGGGCGATGTCGCAGCCCGCCGCGAAGGCAGCCTCGGTCTTCTCGCGGAAGGAGCCCGACAGGGCCTTCATGGACAGGTCGTCGGTCATGAGAAGCCCGTCATAACCGATATGGCCGCGTATGATGTCGCGGACGACGATCGGAGAGGTCGTTGCGGGCCGCTCCGGATCGAGGGCCGTGTAGACCACGTGGGCGGTCATCGCGAGCGGCATGTCCGTGAGCATGCGGAAGGGCGCGAAATCGTGGCGCTCCAGCTCTTCGCGCGAGGCCTCGACCACCGGAAGGGCCAGATGGCTGTCGGCGCCGGCCCGGCCATGGCCGGGAATGTGCTTGACCACCGGCAGGACGCCGCCCGCCAGGAGCCCCTCGGCGGCGGCGCGGCCGAGCACGGCCACCTTGTCCGGGGTCTTGCCATAGGCCCGATCGCCGATGACGTCGTGCGCTCCGGGGGACGGCACGTCGAGCACCGGCAGGCAATCCACCGTCACGCCGACGGCACGCAGATCGTGGGCGATCAGCCGCGCGCCGAGACGCGCCAGCTCCCGCTGCACCAGGGGATCGTTGGCATGGACAGCGCCATAGGTGGCGCCGGAGGGGTATTTCGGCCAATGGGGAGGGCCCATGCGCTGAACCCGGCCGCCTTCCTGATCGATCAGGATCGGGGCGTCCTCCCGGCCGACAGCCTCCCTTAAGGACGCGCAGAGCGCCCTCACCTGCCCGGGCGTGTCGATATTCCGCCGGAACAGGATGAAGCCCCAGGGGGCCGCCTCCTTGAAGAAGGCGATCTCGTCGGGGGTCAGCTCGGTGCCGGAGCATCCGGCAATAAAGGCACGGGTTTTCATGCCCGCGCCTTAAGTCCCTTCATGGAACCGGTCAAGAAGTCTTGTCGGCCTCGTTCCGGCGAACCTAGTTCTTGGCCACGAAGCACTGGCCGCCCTGCCCCTGCAGCTTGGAGCAGAGAGAGGAAGCCTCTTCCCGCGACATCGGTCCGACCCGGACGCGATAGATCGTGTTGCCGTTCACCTCGGCCTTGCGGATCAGGGACGACCGGCCTTCGAGGTCCGGGTATTTCCGCTGATAGGAGGCGAAGGCCGATTCCGCGGCCCCTTCCGAATTGGCGAGACCCAGCTGGACGGCATAGCCGCCGACCGATGTCGTCGTGTCCGCCGGTGCCACCGGAACGGGCTGGGCCGAGGCCACCCGTTGCGGAGCCGGCGCTGCGGCAGGCGTGGCGTCCACCGGGGCCGCAACCGGCGCGGGCTTCGGCGCCGGGGCGGGCGTTGCCGGAGCCGCGACAGGCGTGGCCGAGGCAGCCTTGGGCTGGGCTGCAGCTGTCTGCGCCGCTGCGGGCTGGGCTGCAGCCGGCATGGTCATGGTCGGGACAGGGGCCCGAGCCGGTTGCGCAGGGGCGGCTTCCGGCGCGCCGACCACGGTGCCGTCGGGCCTGATCGTGACGGTGCGAACCTTGCGCGGCTCGCCGAGATTCAAGCTGTTGGAGCCGCTGCGGCCAGGAGAAGCGGCGCCCGGGACGGTCGCGCCCGTCGCGTCGGCCGTCGCGGAACCGCCGCTGGAGTACACCGCCTGCTTCACGTCGACGGGCTGTTCCTCACGGTTCACCACCTTGGTGTCGGTGTTCTGCGTGCGCTCGTAGATCTGCTTGTTCTGATTGGGGATTTCGACCCCGCCTGGATTCTGCGGCTGCACCTTGACCGGATCCTTGGTCGCCTGAACCAGAATCGGTTCACGGCCTGCCGGGCCGGAGGAACCCGTGACCACATAGGCTCCGGCGCCGCCGATGGCGATCGCGCCGACGATCGCACCCATGGCCACCAAGCCCTTGCGGGAGCGCTGCCGCTTGATCGCCGGATAATTGAGGCGCTCGGGCTGAGGATAATCGTCCCGGCCGTAGCCCTCCTCGTCATAATACCCGTCCCCCTGCGCGTCCCGATGATCGGACACTTGGTGGTAGGCCGAAGCCGGCTCGTCATAGGCGTAAGCCTGAGCGTGACCGCGCGGGGCCTCGGGCTGGGCATAACCGCCCAGTTGGACATCCGGCGCCTCGAACGAGGGCTGGCGCGCCTGAGGCGGAGCCGGACGCGAGCGGGGCGTCACAGTGTCGCGGTCTGCGAAGAGGCCATCGACCGCAGAGGGCTGCTGGCGTGGGCGCGCAGCGCCGTCATTGGCCAAAATGGCCTGAAAAGGGTCGTCCTGGCCCACAATTCGGGCGAGTTCCGCCAACGGATCGTTGCGCGTTGCGGCGGCGGACTTGGGTGGGGGGGAGCCCGCCTGGGCAAGGTGCTGCTCGATCTCGTTGAGATCGACCGCAAAACGGGGCTTCGGTGATTCGCTCATGCGCCGGTTCTCCAGTTACGCGACAGAAGCCCTAAAACGCTCCGCCGGCACGACGTTACGGTATCCGGCACGAACACTTCCCAAGCAGTTGATCCGCTTGGGAAAATGTTAGCGCATTTCATCGGGTGCCGTAACGCCCAGGATCGCGAGGCCGGATGCGAGCACCCCCTTTAGGGCATGCACGAGAGCAAGCCTCGCTTTCGTTGAATCTTTATCAGTTAGATTAACAAAGCGTAATTGCGGCAAGTCTTTGCCCTTGTTCCATAGGCTATGGAAGGCGCTGGCGAGGTCATAGAGGTAGAAGGCGACCCGGTGCGGCTCGTGAGCCTCGGCCGCCGATTCCACTGTCCGCGGGAACTGAGCGATGCGGTGAATGAGGTCCGCTTCCGCCTCGTCGCTCAGAATCGCCAGATCAGCCTTCTGGAGCTCGGCCGCCGAAAAGTCCTCGCCCGGATAGGCCTCCGCCGCCTGACGGAAGATCGAGGCGCAGCGGGCGTGGGCGTATTGCACGTAGAAGACCGGGTTGTCCTTGGACTGCTCGACCACCTTCGCGAGGTCGAAGTCCAGGGTGGCGTCGTTCTTGCGGAAGATCATCATGAAGCGCACCGCGTCCCGGCCCACCTCGTCCACCACGTCGCGCAGGGTCACGAAGTCCCCGGAGCGCTTCGACATCTTCACCGGCTCGCCGCCCCGCAGGAGCTTGACGAGCTGGCAGAGCTTCACGTCGAGGTCGCCCCTGTTGTCCGTGACCGCCTTCACGGCCGCCTGCATGCGCTTGACGTAGCCGCCGTGATCGGCGCCCCATACGTCGATCATGGAGGCGAAGCCGCGCTCGTACTTGGAGCGGTGATAGGCGATGTCCGAGGCGAAGTAGGTGTAGGAACCGTCCGACTTCAGCAGCGGACGATCGACTTCGTCGCCGAAGGCGGTCGCGCGGAACAGAAGCTGCTCGCGGTCCTCCCAATCCTCGTCCTTCTGGCCCTTGGGGGGCGGCAGGCGGCCCATATAGACGAGGTCGCGGGAACGCAGGTCCTCGATCAGCTTCTTCACCTGATCCTCGGCCCCAAGCTGCAGGGAGCGCTCGGAAAAGAACACGTCGTGGTGGATGTTGAGCACCGCGAGGTCGTTGCGGATCATCTCCATCATGGCGTCGATGGCGGCCTCGCGGACCAGCGGCAGCCACTCGGCCTCCGGCTTGTCGAGCAGGCCCTGGCCATGGTCCCGGGCGAGCCGTTCGCCGACGGGCTTGAGGTAATCGCCCGGATAGAGCCCCTCGGGGATCTCGCCGATCTCCTGGCCCAGGGCTTCCTTGTAGCGAAGGTAGGCCGAGCGGGCGAGCACATCGACCTGCGCACCCGCGTCGTTGATGTAGTACTCGCGGGTCACCTTGTAGCCGGCGAAGTCGAGGAGGCCGGCGAGCGCGTCGCCGAACACGGCGCCGCGGCAATGCCCCACATGCATCGGGCCCGTTGGATTGGCCGAGACGTATTCCACGTTGACGGCGGTGCCGCCCCCCTGCCCGCTCCGGCCGAATCCGGCGGTGTCCACCACGGCGGCGCGCAGCACCTCGTGCATGAGAGCGGGAGCAAGGCGGATATTGATGAAGCCGGGGCCCGCGATCTCCACCGTGGTGACGCGCGGGTCTTGCCTCAGGTCGGCCACGAGCAGCTCGGCGAGCGCGCGCGGGTTCATGCGCGCCTCCTTGGCCAGCACCATGGCGGCGTTGGTGGCGAGATCGCCGTGGGAGGGGTCGCGCGGCGGCTCGACCACGACGCGGCTCACGTCGAGCCCCGCTGGAATCTTCCCCTCGCCGGCCAGACGGCCAAGCGCATCGGCAACCCGCTTCTCAAACAACGCGAAAATGTTCATGGTACTTCATCTCAATGACCGGCCTAACCCAGTCGACAAAACCGCTTCGCAAGCCCTCATCCTGAGGAGGCCTTTAGGCCGTCTCAAAGGACGAGGGCGTCTCCAGCATCCTCTGGATCACCCTTCGAGACGCCGCTTCGCGGCTCCTCAGGATGAGGTCTGCGGGCAGACTTTCAAAAGGCTCAGCCGCGCCTAACGCAAGTCCGGCGTCACGTCAAACAGGCGCCGGTGTTCAAGGATCGCATATCGGTCCGTCATTCCGGCGATGTAATCCGCCACCCGGCGCGCGAGGCGCGCCTCGTCGTCCTCCGGCAGGTCCGCCTGCCACTCCTCCGGCATCAGCCGCGGCTCCGCCTTGAAGCGGCGGAACAGGTCCCGCAGCACCTGATCGGCCTGGGCCCGGACCCGCATCACCTCGGGATGGCGGTACATGCGGGCATAGAGGAAGCGCTTGATGGCGGCGTCCGCCTCGCGCATGGGCTTGGAGAAGCAGACCATCGTCTCGCCGGCCCGGCGGATCTCCTCGGCGGATCGGGGCGACAGGGCCGCGATGCGCCGATCGCCCTCGGCCACCACATCCTCCACGAAGCGCGTGATGACCCGGCGGACCAGCTCGTGGATGCGCCGCGACAGGTCGAGGCCCGGCCAGCGCCCGTCGACCTCGGTCAGGATCTCGTCGAGGAGCGGCACCTCGCGCAGGTCGTCGATCCTGAACAAGCCCGCCCTGAGGCCGTCGTCGATGTCGTGGGCGTCATAGGCGATGTCGTCGGCGATCGCCGCGGCCTGGGCCTCGCCGCTGGCGAAGGTGGCGAGTTCCAGGTCCTGAACCGCATTGTATTCAGTGATGGCGAGCGGCACGCCGCGCTCGGCATAGCGCAGGGTCGGCCCCCCCTGCGTATCGAGCAGCGGCCCGTTGTGCTTGACCAGACCCTCCAGGGTCTCCCAGGTGAGGTTGAGCCCGTCATAGTCCGGATAGCGCCGCTCCAGGCGGGTGACGATCCTGAGCGCCTGGGCATTGTGGTCGAAGCCGCCGAACCCCGCCATGCACTCCTCGAGCGTGTCCTCGCCCGTATGACCGAAAGGCGTGTGCCCGAGGTCGTGGGACAGCGCCAGGGCCTCGGCAAGGTCCTCGTCGAGGCCCAGCGACCGCGCCAGGGCCCGGGCGATCTGGCTCACCTCGATGGTATGGGTCAGGCGGGTCCGGAAGTGGTCGCCCTCATGGTAGACGAACACCTGCGTCTTGTGCTTGAGCCGCCGGAACGCCGACGAATGGATGATCCGGTCGCGGTCGCGCTGGAACTCGCTGCGGGTCGGCGAGACCGGCGTGGGATAAAGCCGTCCGCGGCTCGCCCACGGATCGCAGGCATACGGGGCTCGCCATCTCTCGCCAAAGGGCCGCACGATCATTCCCGGGTTGAAGCCTCGTCAGGGCGCACTTACCTTGCTCTTAGAGCATGAATCGGAAAAGCGGCACCCGGTTTTCTGACAAAATCATGTAAATCAAGAGCTTGTCCAATACTTATGTCCTCTCAAGGACCGGAAGTACCCATGACCGGAATTTCCCTCACCGAACGCGCCGCCCGTCGCATCAACGAGATCATGGCCGCCGAGCCGGAAGGCTCGATGCTGAGAATCAGCGTCAACGGGGGCGGCTGTTCGGGGTTCCAGTATGCCTTCGACGTGGACCGGACCCGGCAGGACGACGACCTTATCATCGAGAAGGACGGAGCCACGGTGGTGGTGGACGAGGTGTCCATCCAATACATGGATGGCTCCGTGATCGACTTCGTGGACGACCTGATCGGCCAATCCTTCAAGATCGAGAATCCCCACGCCACCGCCTCCTGCGGTTGCGGCACGTCGTTCTCCTTGTGAAACCCTGTCTCCCGTTCTAGCCTCCGCTGCGAGATTCCGGCCCGAAGGCTTCCAGAAGTCCGGGCCTTTTTTCCTGCGGGGACCAAGATGACGTTTCGTTACCGTTCGGGCGTGTGCGCCCTCGCCCTCCTGGCCGGAACGGCGGCCATGCAATTCGAGCCGGCAATCCTGCGGGACGTGGTCGTCGGCAGCGGTCCGCAGCAGCTCTCCGTCGGAGCCGTGCGGACGTCGCTCTGGAGCATGGCCCTGGCCCAGACGGCGGACAGCTTCACCCTGAACGACGTCCGCTTCACCTGGGGCGGCGCCACCTACGAGGCCAAGCAGGTCTCGTTCAGCGGCGCCTCCATGGCGCGCGGCGAGATCGAGAGCCTGTTCTCCTCCACCGCCGAGCCCCTGGCCGACAAGCTCGCCCGGATCGACATCAAGCAGGTGAGCATCCCCGAGCTGAAGGTCACGCAGAAGCTCGGCAAGGAGACGCAGACGGCCTCCTACCGGAACGTTTCCCTCAACGACATCGTCCGCGGCAGGATCGCGTCACTGACGGTCGAGACCTCCGCCATCGAGGAAACGGGCGGTCCGGACAAGACCCTCATCAGCTACGGGCGCACCACTCTCAGCGACTTCGACGCCCCCGCCTTCGCGAAGCTCTACGAGACGAAGGACGCCTCCGCTCCGCTCACCCGGATCTACAGCGCCTTCTCCATCGACAGGATCGACATCAGCGACGGCGCGGGCCTGTATAGCGCTCAGATCGCCCGCCTGAGCGGCCGGGACATCATGGCCAGGCCGACGAAGGATTCCTGGCAGGGGACGATCTCCGCCATCTCCGAACTGGCCGGGAAGGAAACGACCGCGCCCGAAGAGCAGATCCGTCTCCTGCCCATCGTCGTCGACCTTCTCGGCGCCTTCGACGCCGGCCTCGTGGAAGCGACAGGCATCACGTTCAAAGGCGACGAGAAGGAGAACAAGGCAACCGGCTCCGTTGCCCGTATCGCCTATACCGGCGCTGTCGGCTCGCAGACGCCCGAGTTCCGCATGGAGGGCCTCGACGTCACGGAAACGGAGTCCCGCGTGAAAATCGGCGCCGTCAGCCTGTCCGGCTTCTCCCTGGCGCCGACCCTCGAAGGCCTCAACGCGCTCGAGGGCAAGCAGCTGGCGGACCTCGACAGGGCCGCATGGCGCAGTCTCATCCCGACTCTCGGAACCCTGCGCATCACGGACATGGACATCGATGCGCCTGCGGCCGAGGACAAGCCCGACGAGCGCGTGCGTGTCACGTGGGGGCTCTTGGAGGTCACGGCCGACAAGCCGCGCAACGGCATTCCGACGAATATCCGCTTCGAGCAGCGCGATATCTCCGTACCTCTTTCCGATAGCAGCGACGACGAGCTCGCCCAGCAGCTCAAGGGCCTCGGCTACAACGCCATCGAGGGCTCCTTCGTCGTGGCGGCCGCCTGGAACGAGGCCTCGCAGGAGATCGCCATCCGGGAATTCTCGATGGACACCAAAGAGTTGGGAAGCCTGCGCCTGACGGGTCTCATCGGCAATGCCAGCCCGGATCTCTTCAGCCCCGACGAGGCGACGGCCGCGGCCGCGCTGATCGGCGCCAGGGCGAAATCGGCCAGCGTCGTGATTGAGAACCGGGGACTGGTCGAACGCTACCTGGAGAAGGCCGCCAAGGACGAGGGCACCACGCCCGATGCGCTGAAAAAGCTCTATGCGGGAGCCACGCCGCTCATCGTGTCGAGCATGATCGGCAATTCCGAGCAGGCGCGGATTCTGGGCGGGGCCGTCGCCCGCTTCATCGAGAAGCCCGGCAAGCTCACGATCGACGCCCAGCCCAAGAACCCATCGGGCTTCGGCCTGATGGACGCGATGCTCGCCTCCGACCCGAAGGCGGCGCTGGACAAGCTCAAGATCACCGCGAAGGCGGAGTAACCTCCCTGTCATCCCCGGACTTGTTCCGGGGATCCACGTCTTCGTGGCGTAGCGGCTGTGAAGACGTGGATGGCTGCATCTCGTGCGGCCACAACGACGGAGACACGGCTCTTGTGTCCTTCACGTCATCAGCCCTGCGCCGGCGATCCCAATCACACGAAGCGCAAAGCTCTTCACAACAAGATGGCCGGGACAAGCCCGGCCATGACGGAGAGATGGAGACTAGATCAGCGTCGGCTGATCCTGCTCGGCAGCCTGGGCCTCCACCACGGCGATGGCGGTCAGGTTGACGATGCCGCGGGCGGTCACCGACGGCGTCAGGATATGCGCGGGCTTGGCCGGACCGATGAGGATCGGACCGACGGGCAGCGAATCCGCCAGGATCTTCGTGAACTGGAAGGCGATGTTGGCCGCATCCAGGTTCGGCATGATCAGAACGTTCGCCTCGCCCGTCAGGCGCGAGCCCGGATTCACCCGGTCGCGGATCATTTGGGAGAGGGCGGCGTCGGCCTGCATCTCGCCATCGACCTCAAGGTCGGGCGCACGCTCGTTGATGCAGGCGAGCGCCTCGCGCATCTTCATCGCCGAGCGGGTATCAGCCGCGCCGAAATCCGCATGGGAGACCAGTGCGATCTTCGGCTCCATGCCGAAGCGGCGCACGTGGCTCGCGCAGGCGATCGCCATGTCGGAGATCTCTTCGGCGCTCGGGTCGAACTGCACATGCGTGTCGGCCAGGAAGTAGGCGCCCTTCGACGTGATGACGAGCGAGAGCGCCGCCATCTCATGGACGCCCGGAGCAAGGCCGATGATGTCCTTGATGTGCTTGACCCGAGACTGGAAGCGTCCCTCGAGGCCGCAGATCAGCGCATCCGCATCGCCGCGCCGCACGGCGAGCGCGCCGATCACGGTGGAGTTGGTGCGAACGAGGGTCTTCGCCGCATCGGGCGTGATGCCCTTGCGGCCCGCGGCCTCCACGTAAGAGGCCACATAATCGCGATAGCGCGGATCGTCGTCCGGATTCACGAGTTCGAATTCCCGTCCGATGCTCATGGAGAGACCGAAGCGCTTGATGCGCGCCTCCACCACGTTGGGACGACCGATCAGGATCGGCTTCGCAAGGCCTTCTTCCGCGATCACCTGCACGGCGCGCAGCACGCGCTCGTCCTCGCCCTCCGCATAGATCACCCGCTTCGGGTTCGCCTTCGCCTGCGAGAAGAGCGGCTTCATGATGAAGCCCGAGCGGAACACGAAGCGGCTCAGGGATTCGGCGTAGGCGTCGAGATCCTCCAGCGGCCGCGTGGCGACGCCGGACCTCATGGCGGCCTCAGCCACCGCCGGCGCGATGCGCAGGATCAGGCGCGGATCGAAGGGGCTCGGGATCAGGGACTTGCGCCCGAAGGGATGCGCCTCGCCGCCATAGGCGCGCGCCACGACCTCGGACGGAGCCTCGCGGGCGAGGCTCGCAATCGCCTTCACGGCGGCCGCCTTCATGTCCTCGTTGATGGTGGTTGCGCCCACATCGAGCGCGCCGCGGAAGATGTAGGGGAAGCAGAGGACGTTGTTGACCTGGTTCGGATAATCCGAGCGGCCCGTGCAGATCATGGCGTCCGGGCGGATCACCTCAGCCTCCTCCGGCATGATCTCGGGGTAAGGGTTGGCCAGCGCCAGGATCAGCGGGCGCGGCGCCATCTTCGCCACCATCTCGGGCTTGAGAACGCCGCCGGCCGAAAGGCCGAGGAACACGTCCGCGTCGGGAATGACGTCACCGAGCGTGCGCGCATCGGTCTTCTGCGCATAGGCCGACTTCCAGCGGTCCATGAGCTCGTTGCGGCCTGCATGGACGACGCCCTCGATGTCCGTGACCCAGATGTTCTCGCGCTTGGCGCCGAGCGACACGAGGAGATTGAGGCACGCGAGCGCGGCGGCGCCCGCTCCGGAGGTGACGATCTTCACCTCGCCGATGCTCTTGCCGGCCAGCTCCAGGGCGTTGGTGACGGCGGCGCCCACGATGATCGCGGTGCCGTGCTGGTCGTCGTGGAAGACCGGGATCCCCATGCGGCTTTTGAGGCGCTCCTCCAGCTCGAAGCATTCGGGAGCCTTGATGTCTTCCAGGTTGATGCCCCCGAAGGTGGGCTCGAGCGCCGCGATCACCTCCACGAGCTTGTCCACGTTCTTCTCGGCCACCTCGATGTCGAACACGTCGATGCCGGAGAACTTCTTGAACAGGACGGCCTTGCCCTCCATCACGGGCTTGGAGGCGAGCGGGCCGATATCGCCGAGGCCCAGCACCGCCGTGCCGTTGGAGATCACGGCCACGAGGTTCTGGCGGGAGGTCAGGTTCGCGGCCTGCGCCGGATCGGCCGCGATGGCCTCGCAGGGGGCGGCGACGCCGGGGGAATAGGCGAGCGCCAGGTCGCGCTGGTTGCCGAGGGGCTTGGTGGGCTGGATCTCGAGCTTACCGGGACGCGGGTGCTGGTGGTAGAACATCGCCCCCGATTTCAGATCCTGCGAGATGTTGTCTCCCATCCCAACGCTCCTTACACCAACCGTTGCATGTCACAGGCCCTTGTGAGCGCCACGGCTCCCGGCGTCAATGTTCTTCTCTCGCGACCTATTTGACATCCACTCGCAGGGGAGGCCCAAAAACGCTTCGGCAGCGCATGAGCGCTGCCGAAAACAGGGACATCACAGGTTTCCGGAGGCCTATTTCTCCGGCAGATTCGTCCGGATATGCAGCTCGCGCAGCTGCTTGGGCGTCGCCTCGGAGGGGGCGCCGAGCAGCAGGTCTTCCGCCTTCTGGTTCATGGGGAAGAGCGTGATCTCGCGCAGGTTATGGGCGCCGCAGAGCAGCATCACGATGCGGTCCACGCCCGCCGCCATGCCGCCGTGGGGCGGCGCGCCGTACTGGAAGGCGCGGTACATGCCGCCGAAGCGCTCCATCACTTCCTTCTCGCCGTAGCCGGCGATCTCGAAGGCCTTCACCATCCGGTCGGGGCGGTGATTGCGGATCGAGCCCGAAGCCATCTCGTAGCCGTTGCAGACCATGTCGTACTGGAAGGCCGTGATCTTGAGGATCTTGTCCTTGTCCGCCGGGTCGAGGGCCATGAACTCCTCATGGCTCATATTGGCCATGGAGAACGGGTTGTGGGAGAAGTCGATCTTCTTCTCGTCCTCGTTCCACTCGTATTGCGGGAAATCGACGATCCAGCAGAACGCGAACTGGTTCTTATCGCCCAGGCCCAGCTCGTCGCCGATGCGCACGCGCGCCTTGCCGGCGAGCGAAGCGGCCTTGTCCTCCGTGCCGGCCGAGAAGAACACGGCGTCGCCCGCCTTGATGCCGGCTTTCTCGCGGATGACCGCCTGCGCGGCCTCGGGTATGAACTTGGCGATGGGGCCCTTGGCCTGGATCTGACCGCCCTCGTCCTCGAACACGATGTAGCCGAGGCCGGGCGCGCCTTCCGAGCGGGCCCAGTCGTTGAGCTTGTCGAAGAAGGAGCGCGGCTGCGAAGCGGCGCCCGTGGCCGGGATGGCGCGCACGACGCCGCCGGACTTGATGACGTTCTTGAACGCGTTGAAGGTCACGTCCTCGCGCTCGAACACCTCCGACACGTCGGCGATGACGAGCGGGTTGCGCAGGTCAGGCTTGTCCGTGCCGTATTTCAGCATCGCCTCGAAGTACGGGATGCGCGGGAACACCTCCGTGACCGGCTTGCCGTCGGCGAATTCCTTGAAGGTGTCCCGGATCACCGGCTCCATGGTCTGGAACACGTCTTCCTGCGTGACGAAGCTCATTTCCAGGTCGAGCTGGTAGAACTCGCCCGGGAGGCGGTCGGCGCGCGGGTCCTCGTCGCGGAAGCAGGGCGCGATCTGGAAATACCGGTCGAAGCCGGAGATCATGATGAGCTGCTTGAACTGCTGCGGAGCCTGCGGCAGCGCATAGAACTTGCCGGGATGGATGCGCGACGGCACCAGGAAGTCGCGCGCGCCCTCGGGCGAGGACGCGGTCAGGATCGGCGTCGTGAACTCGAAGAAGCCGCCGGACTTCATGCGGGTGCGAAGAGAGTCGATGATCGCGCCGCGCTTCATGATGTTGCTGTGCAGCTTCTCCCGGCGAAGATCCAGGTACCGGTACTTGAGGCGGGTTTCCTCCGGGTAGTCCTGGTCGCCGAAGACCGGCATCGGCAGTTCGTCCGCCGGGCCCAGCACCTCCATGTCGGTGATGTAGACCTCGATCGTGCCGGTGGGCAGCTCCGGGTTCTCGGTGCCGGCCGGGCGGTTGCGCACCTTGCCGTCCACCCGGATCACCCATTCGGACCGGGCGGTCTCGGCCAGCTTGAAGGCCGCCGAATCCGGGTCGATCACGCATTGCGTCATGCCGTAATGGTCGCGCAGATCGATGAACAGCACGCCGCCATGGTCGCGGATGCGGTGGCACCAGCCGGACAGGCGGGCGGCCTGGCCGACATCGGATTCGCGGAGCGCGCCGCAGGTGTGGGTACGGTAACGGTGCATGGAGGCGGACATTGAACAAGCCTGCTGGTTCGGTGTTCCGCGCAACATCCATGGGAGGCCGGGGAAGTCAAGGAGGAACGACGCATGAGAGCCACGTTCGGGCGCCTCCGCCCTGCGACGCGTGCCAGCCGGCAGATCCTGGCTTGTCCTTCGAGAACAGGGGAGTGCGGCCCTCCCTCAAGCCTCGGGGCAGTCCCGGGCGCACCCGCCTACACCACCGGCTTCCGGTAGAGGTGCCATGTCGTATGCCCGAGCACCGGCAGGACCGCCGCCAGTCCCAGGAAGACCGGCAGCGCGGCGACGAAGAGCGGGAGCGCGACGGAGATCCCCCAGCCCAGCATGGGCCGAGGATTGCCGATCGCCGACCGGACGCTCGCGATCATCGCCGTCACGAGATCCACCTCCCGGTCCAGGAGCAGCGGAAGAACCCTTACCCGTCCCGGAGGGCAGCCGCGCCGCGCTTTTCTTTGTTTTTCAATGATTTTTTCGCGTTCCGAGCCCTCGAAATCCTTGCGGAACAAAGCGTGAATTCCCATATCCGCTGCATGACACTCACTCATGCCACGACCCTGCTGAAGCCCGGCCGGAACGCCCCCAACGAGGAGCGGATCGAGGGCAATTGGCACGTCTATCCTTTCGAGGCAGCCCTCGAGATCGACTATGTGGACCAGGCCGGCAATCCGACCCGGCGCTGGGTGATCGCGCGCGAGCTGAAGGTCGGCCCCGGCAAGATGCTGCTGGGCGGCATCGACATGTCCGATGACGGGTATCGCGGCTTCAGGGTCGACCGGATCGAGCGCCTCGAGGACGCCGAGACCGGCCTCGTGGTCGACCGGAACATCCTGGACTGGCTCGTGAAGAGGGCCGAAAGACAAGCAAAAGAGCGGAGGAAAGCCCTTCGGAACGCTTAAGGAGGGGTCGCCTGCACAAGCAGGTTCCGTTAAAAGACGTTTCCATGAATTTGATTACCACCACCGAGGCGCTTTCCGACGCCTGCTCCCGCCTGAGCCAGCATCCGTTCGTCACCGTCGACACGGAGTTCCTGCGCGAGACCACCTATTACCCGAAGCTCTGCCTGATCCAGATGGCGGGGCCGGATCCCGAGAACGCGTTTCTCATTGACCCGCTGGCCGACGGCATCAGCCTCGAGCCGTTCATGGCGCTCATGTCCGACAAGCGGATCGTGAAGGTCTTCCACTCCGCCCGGCAGGACCTGGAGATCATCTGGAACTTAGGGAGCATCGTCCCCGAGCCCCTGTTCGACACGCAGGTCGCAGCCATGGTTTGCGGCTACGGCGACTCCGTCTCGTACGAGCAACTGGTGAACGATCTCGCCAAGGCGAAGGTCGACAAGTCCTCCCGGTTCACCGACTGGTCGCGCCGCCCCCTCAGCGATGCCCAGCTCACCTACGCCCTCTCGGACGTGACCCATCTGGTCAAGGTCTACGAGGCGCTCATGGTCCAGCTCGAGAAGAACGGCCGTCTGGCCTGGCTTGACGAGGAGATGTCCATTCTGACCTCCCCCGAGACCTACCAGGCCGACCCTGAGAATGCCTGGCGGCGCCTCGTCGGACGCCTGCGCAAGCCCAGGGAGGTCGCCGTCCTCATGGAGGTCGCCGCCTGGCGCGAGCGCGAGGCTCAGGGACGCGACGTTCCCCGCGGCCGCATTCTCAAGGACGACGCCCTGATCGACATCGCCACCTCCGCGCCCCGCAGCGTGGAGGCGCTGGGCAGGTTGCGTTCCATCCCGAACGGGTTCGAGCGCTCCCGCACGGGCGCCGACATCCTGGAAGCGGTCGAGCGCGGCCTCGCGCGCGATCCGTCCGCCATCGCCATGCCCGAGCGCAGCCGGGGCCGCGGCAATACCGGGGCGGTCGTCGACCTGCTGAAGGTCCTGCTCAAGGCCGTGGCCGAGCAGGAGGGCGTCGCGCCCAAGATCGTCGCCACCGTCGAGGAACTCGAGGCCATCGCCGACAGCGACCATGCGGACGTGCCGTCCCTGCATGGCTGGCGGCGGACCCTCTTCGGCGACAAGGCGCTGGCGCTCAAGAACGGCCAGCTCGGCCTCGTTCTGGAGCGGGGCCGGGTAAGGCTGCGGGCACTTTCCGACCCGTAGGGGCCGCTACCGTTCGGCTGACCCGCCTGGCATGACCCACTTCACCTCATCACCGGCCTCGTGCCGGTGATCCCGGCTCAGTGAGGTGTTGCGCTTCTCATCATTGGGATGGCCGGGACAGGCCCGGCCATGACGGGAACGCTCCGGCGAGCCGCACCGGACAGCTCACCGTCCGAAGATGCCCTTGAAGAACTGGGCCATCTTGTTGTGCTTCTTCTTGCGATCCACGTCCGCCTGGCTCTTCACCCAGGCGATCTGGACGACGCGGCGCTCGCCGGAAAACGGCAGGTGGCCGTGCCAGGAATTGTCCGAGCGCAGGAACGCGAACATGGTGCCCATGGTCGGCGGCACCTCGAGTTTGAAAGGCTCGAAGTTCTTGCCGTCGTAGAGCACGCGCAGACGGCCGCCCTCGTCCTGCTGCCACTCGTCGTTCATGTAGACGAGCATCGTCATGACCTTGGACGGGCCGTCCGTGTGGATCGCACCATATTTCGGCTGCGAGCGCCTCATGATCGTGGTGAGGCGCGGATACGGGCTCAGGTCGACACCGAATTTTTCCGACAGGGCCTGCGTCAGCTCGGGCCCTTCGAGTTCCTCGATCAGCTCCTTGAACCGGCCGTGAAGCTTGACCTCGTCAACCGTGAGATAACCCGGCTTTTTGATCTCGGGAAAGTCGCGCCGAAGCTGGTCGATCACGTCCCGGTTCAGAAAATTGGACGCCAGAAGGTGATCGTAGGGATCACGCGAATGCTGCGCATTCTGCACAGCCGACAGATTGATGAGGCTCATAATCCCGCTCCCGCGACGCCCCACACCTGCTCTCATGGCAAGGTTGAATGATCCTTCCCCAAAGGCTGCAGCACCCAACGGCGAAGGCAACCCAAAGGTGCCGCTCTAATCCTGAATTTCGATCACCGGCTCCATCCCGAGGAGCTTGCCGAGCGCCTTCATGCGGCCCGCGAGTCGCTCGTTGGCCAGATCCTGCATATCCGACGGCAGATGGAGGACGACCTGCCTGCCCCTCACCCTTAAGGGCGCCTGCGGAAGGATGCCTTCCATGGAGACCGAGACCGGGTAGGCGACTCGCATGAGCGCCGCGAGCAGGCGCGCGCGCTCCAGGTAACGCGGCCCGGCCAGGCTCCTGATCCGCGCGCTCACCTTGTCGGGTGAGAGCCCCTCATGCCGGAAGAAGATCGACAGCGCGAGATAGGCCCGTCCCGGATGGTCGAGGCCCGCGAAGGCGCCATAGGCGATGAGGTTGAGGCTCTGCTCGCCCCGGTAATCGGGATGCGCGCGCCAGCCGATATCGGCCAGCAGGCAGGCGGCCCGCCGCAGCCTGGTCTCGGCTTCGGTCTCGGCGATCCCAAGGCTCGTCATGAAGGCCTCGGTCCACTGGCACAGTTCCTCGCCATGGCGCGGCGAGCGGGAGCGCAGCAGATTGAGGTCGCTGGCAGCCGCCAGCAGCGGATCGCGCCTCTGCGTGTCCCGGTCGAGCTTGTCGAAGAGAACGCCTTCGCGCACGCCGAAAGCCGAAATCGCCACCTCCTTCGGCTCGCCGAGACGGATGATCTCCTCCAGCACGATGGCGCCATAGGCTAGCAGCGGCCGTCGGGCCTCGGAAACGCTCTCGATATCCTTCAGGGTCTTGGCGTCGGCCTCCTCCACCAGATGCAGGAAGTCGAGACCGTCCTCGGGATTGAGGATGTAGCCGTGCATCACGTGAAGCGGATAATCGGTCGCCGCTTGGTGCAGGCGCGCCAGCGCGCGCCAGGTGCCGCCGACCGCATAGAAGGTGCGGCCATGCAGGTTTTCCAGATATTCCGGCGCGCGTTCGAGGGCTGCGCGCACGATCTTCTGCGCCTTCTTCAGGGAGCCGCCGCTCACGTCCTGCAGGGCGAGGCCGCCGAGCGGCATGGTGACGCCCGTGCCGACCGCCGAGCCCTTCACGTCCACGAGTTCGAGACTGCCGCCTCCCATGTCGCCGACGATGCCGTCCGGCTGATGGAAGCCCGCCACGATGCCGAGCGCGGAGAAACGCGCCTCCTCACCCCCCGAAAGCAGGCTGATCGGACGCCCGCAGGCCCGGGCGGCCGCCTCCAGGAAGGCAGGCCCGTTGGTGGCGTCGCGCGCGGCGGCGGTTGCGAGCACGAAGACGTCGGACACCTGCATCGTGTCGCACAGCACCCTGAACCGGGCGAGCGCACGAAGCGCGCGGTCCACTGCCTCGTCGTCCAGACGGCCCGTGGTGGCCACGTGACGGCCGAGACCGCAGAGAACTTTCTCGTTGTAGATGGGCGTCAAGGCGCGCGCCATGCCCTCGTAGGCCACGAGGCGCACCGAGTTCGAGCCGATGTCGATGATGGCGACCGGGCGTCCGATCTTGAGTCTACCCTGGGCTTCTCGGACGGTGTTCTGCATGTCAGCGCTGTCCCCGCTTCGCGAGCGCCCGGGGACTGGAGGTCTTGAGGGATTTGCCACGGCCGGAGAGGCTCGGATTGGTCATGAAATACTTATGGGCGTTGAACGGTTCCTCGCCCTTGACCGGCGCGATCCGCTGGCTCGTGCCGTCCGGGAGCACGGCCCAGCTCTGCTCGTTGTCGAGGAGGTTGGCAAGCATGATCTGGTCCAGCACCTGCTGATGCACGGTCGTATTGATGATCGGCAGCAGAGCCTCGACCCGTCGGTCGAGATTGCGCGTCATCAGGTCGGCGGACGAGATGTACACATGCGCCTTCGGGTTCGGCAGCCCATGGCCGTTGCCGAAGGCATAGATGCGCGTGTGCTCCAGGAAGCGACCGACGATGGATTTCACCCGGATATTGTCCGACAGCCCCAGGATGCCCGGCCTCAGGCAGCAGATGCCGCGCACGATGAGGTCGACCTGCACGCCGGCAGCGGACGCATCGTAGAGAGCATCGATGATGTCGGGATCCACCAGCGAGTTGCACTTGCCCCAGATCGCGCCGGGCCGCCCCGCCTTGGCGTGAGCGGTCTCCTCCTCGATGTGCTGGAGCAGGCGCTTTCTCAGGGTCAGGGGCGACACCGCCATGCGCTCCAGTTCCGCCGGCTCCGCGTAACCCGTCACGAAATTGAAGATGCGCGACACGTCCCGGCCGATCGCGGGATCGGCGGTGAAGAAGGACAGGTCGGTGTAGATGCGCGCCGTGATCGGGTGGTAATTGCCCGTGCCCACATGGCAATAGGTGATGAGCTGGCTGCCTTCGCGCCGCACCACCATGGAGAGCTTGGCGTGCGTCTTCAGTTCGATGAAGCCGAACACCACCTGCGCACCGGCGCGCTCCAGGTCGCGGGCCCAGCGGATGTTGGCCTCCTCGTCGAAGCGGGCCTTGAGCTCGACCAGGGCCGTGACGGACTTGCCCGCCTCCGCGGCTTCCGCGAGAGCCGCCACGATGGGCGAATCCGAGGAGGTGCGGTAGAGCGTCTGCTTGATCGCCACCACGTTCGGATCGCGCGCGGCCTGGCGCAGGAACTGCACCACCGCGTCGAAGGATTCGTACGGGTGGTGGACGATAATGTCCTTCTCCCGGATCGCCGCGAAGCAATCGCCGCTATGCTCGCGGATGCGTTCGGGGAAACGCGGATTGTACGGCTTGAACTTGAGGTCCGGGCGCTCCAGGGCCACGAGCTGCGACAGGTCGCGCAAGCCCATCATGCCCTCGACCACGAAGACCTCGTCCTGGGAGACCTCCATCTCCTCGGCCACGAAGAGGCGCAGGTCCTCCGGCATCGCGGCCTCCACCTCGAGGCGGATGACGCTGCCGCGGCGGCGCTGCTTGAGCGCCGTCTCGAACAGGCGCACCAGATCCTCAGCCTCTTCCTCCACCTCGATATCGGAATCGCGGATGACCCGGAAGGCGCCCTGCCCCTGGATTTCGTAGCCGGGGAACAGGCGGCCCGTGTAGAGAACGATCATCTGTTCGAGGGCGATGAAGCGAGCCGAACTCGTCTCGGAGAAATCCGGCAGACGGATGAAGCGATCGGCTCGCGACGGCAGGCGGATCAGCGCGTTCAGCACCTTGCCGTCGCTCTGGCGCACGAGCTTGAGCGCGATTGACGAGCCGAGATTCGGGATGAACGGGAACGGATGCGCCGGGTCGATGGCGAGCGGCGTCAGCACCGGGAAGATGTGGTTGAGGAAGTAATCCTCGAGCCAGGACGCCTCCGGCTTTGTCAGCCCCGTGCCCTCGATGAGGACGATCCCCTCCCCCTGCAGGGCCTCGCGCAGCTCGCCCCAGCGGCGCTGCTGGTCGGAGGCCAGGCGGGACACCTCCACCGAGATCTTGGTCAATTGCTCCTGCGGCGTGAGCCCGTCCTGCGAGATGGTGGACACGCCGGAGCGCACCTGCCCGCGCAGGCCCGCGACGCGAACCATGAAGAACTCGTCCAGGTTCTCCGCCGAGATCGAGAGGAAACGCAGTTCCTCCAGCAGCGGATGATTGCGGTTGGAGGCTTCCTCCAGCACCCGGCGGTTGAACTGCAGCCAGGACAGCTCCCGGTTGATGAAGCGCTGCGGGAACTGCCGCAGCACCGCGCCGTCGAGCTCGATATCCGGCGGCGCCTTGGGCAGGGGCGCCTCGCTGATCGTCTCCAGATCCCTCAGGGCAATCGCATCGCGCACTTCGATCTCCGCCGCTTCTCTCTTCGGCGTCCGTTTTGCTCTGGGGGTCGTGACATTTTCACGACGTTTCGATGACAGGGCGGTCGGGTCAGGCTTCACTCGTTTTCATCCGTTTCCTGCGAGGCTCCGAGGATCTCGGCGGCGATCGCGCGCGACACGCGTCTTCCCCGGCTGAGCGCCTCCCTGTCCAGAAGCGCCACCAGTTCCGAAGCCTTGGCGAGAGACCGTTCGATCCGAAGCGAAATATAATCGACAACGGAAGTATCGACCACGAGTTGCCTGTCGACGAACAGCTTCACCAGAACCGCCTTGAGCAGGGCGTCGTCGGGCGCATCGAGAGACACGCTCGGGGCCAGTCGCAGGCGCGACAGCAGGTCCGGCGTGTTCAGGCCCCAGCGGTCGGGCGGCGTCTCGCTGGTGATCAGAAGGGAGGCCTTCCGCTCCCGCGCGAGGTTCAGAAGGTGGAACAGGGCCGCCTCGTCCCGCTCGCCGCGGTCCATGTCCTCGATGGCGAGCGCCCCGTTCGAGATCAGGTGCGGAACCTTGTCGTGGCTGATATCGCGGGCATCGATGGTCCAGGCATGGGCATTCGTGGCCCAGATCGAGGCGAGATGGCTCTTGCCGCTGCCGCGCGGGCCGATCAGCAGCAGGATCGTGTCGGGCCAGTCGGGCCAGCTCTCGATGAGGCCGTAGGCCAGCTCGTTGGAGGGGCTGACCAGAAAGTCCTCCGCCCCGAAGCGCGGATCGAGAGGCAGGTCGAAGGCCAGCTGCTTGGGTGCGTCACGCATCGAAATCGGCCCTGTCCTCGATCTTCGGGTGGATGACCACCGGGGCGCCGCCGCGATAGAGAGGACTGGCCAGATATTGCTGCAACGCGAAGCGGGCGATCACCCCCATGGCGGCGGCCAGCGGCACCGCGAGCAGCAGGCCCACGAAGCCGAAGAGCGCCCCGAAGGCCAAAAGGGCGAACATCAGCCAGACCGGGTGGAGCCCCACGGAATCGCCCACCAGCTTGGGGGACAGGATGTTGCCCTCCACGAACTGGCCGAACACGAAAATGCCGAGCGTCGCCAGGATCATGGTCCAGTCGGGCCAGAACTGCACGATGGCCACGCCCATGGACAGGATGAGGCCGGTGAGCGAGCCCACATAGGGGATGAAGCTCAGGAGCCCCGCCGTCATGCCGATCAGAGCCCCGAAGTTCAGGCCGATCACGGTCAGCCCCACCGCGTAGAACGTGCCGAGGATGATGCAGACCATCGCCTGCCCGCGCACGAAGCCAGCGATGGCCCGGTCGATGTCGCGGGCGATGGCCCGGATCGTCTCCCGCTGGCGGACCGGCATCCAGGAATCCACCGTCCTGACCATGCGGTCCCAGTCCACCAGCATGTAGAACGCCACCACGGGCGTCACCACGAGCAGGGAGAAGATGCTGATGAGCGCCTGCCCGCCGGACCAGAGCCCCTGGAGGAAGGTGGCGATCCAGGCCACGCCCTGGCTGATCAGGTTGCCCACGGAGGTCTGCATCTGCGGCAGGGAACCGTTGGCCCCGAGCCGGTCGAGGAGCGGCCTGAGCTGCTCGTTCGCGAGCTCCTGGAGCCTTGCGACGTAACTGGGGATCCGTTCCACGAACGCGCCGACCTGCTGGACCGCGAACGGAACCAGGATCATGAGCGTGATGATGAAGACGAGGACGAAGAGCACCAGGATCAGGAGGCTCGCCCCCAAGCGTCCGATCCCGAGCTTCTGCATCCGGTCGGCAAGGGGGTCGAGCAGATAGGCCAGGGCGAAGCCCGCCACGAACGGCAGGAGGATGCCCCGCAGCACGAACAGCAGGAGCACCGCGAAGACCAGCGCCGCAATCCAGAATCCGATCTGCCGTTGGATCGTCATCGGTACTCCATACCCGAAACCCCTGGGCGCCTTAAGCAGCCATGTGCCGCAGCCAGCCTCCGAGATAGGCACCTGCGGAGGCGACGGTCAAGGTTGCGACGGTCAGCATCATGATATCCTCAAGCCCACCCAGCTCGATTCCATAGGCATTGGCGGCCAGCGCGTAGGCCGCGAAGCCGATCTGGGCCACGGTGTTGAGCTTGCTCACCATCAGCGGCTTAATCTCGACCGGGCGGCTCATGACCCAGGACAGGAGGACGGCCGACACGATCATCACGTCCCGCGACACGACCGTGATGGCCAGCCAGCTCGGGATCGCTCCCACGACCGCGAGCGCCACATAGATCGACACCAGCAGCGCCTTGTCGGCAATCGGGTCGATATAGGCGCCGAACTCGCTCCTCATGTCGAAATGGCGGGCGATGAAGCCGTCAACCCCGTCCGAAATGCCGGCCACGACGAACAGGATGAAGGCGGCCGCCCATTGCTGCTGCATGATCATGACGATCACGATGGGGACCATGATGAGGCGGGCGATGGTGATCAGGTTCGGGATGGTCATCGTAAGAGGATGATGCCGGGTTGAAGGCCCAAGTTCAATGTCCGAGGCTTCCTGGGACAATCACGGGTGACACCTCCCATCATGGCCGGGCTCGTTCCGGGCATGACTCCGGAAAGGGGGTGGGGATGACGGCCCAGGCTCGCCCTCCCCTGAGGGAAAACCCTTGCCTCGGAGCGTCTCTCGCCTTACTCCCCACCCCAACACGGGGTGTGCCCATGACGACCGAGAAGCCCGAGAAGCAGACGAACGGCCTGACCTATGCCCAAGCGGGCGTCGACATCGACGCGGGCAATGCCATGGTGGATCAGATCAAGCCCCTGGTGCGATCCACGCGCCGCCCTGGCGCGGACGCGGAAATCGGCGGGTTCGGTGGCCTGTTCGACCTCAAGGCGGCCGGATTCAGGGACCCGATCCTGGTGGCCGCCAACGACGGCGTCGGCACGAAGGTGAAGATCGCCATCGACACCGGCATCCACGACACCATCGGCATCGATCTCGTGGCCATGTGCGTGAACGACATCATCGTGCAGGGCGCGGAGCCCCTCTTCTTCCTCGATTATTTCGCCACCGGAAAGCTCTCGCCCGACGTCGGCGTCCACATCGTGAAGGGCATCGCAGAGGGCTGCCTCCAGGCGGGCTGCGCGCTGATCGGCGGCGAGACGGCGGAAATGCCGGGGCTCTACGCCCGGGGCGATTACGACCTCGCGGGCTTCGCGGTGGGCGCGGCCGAGCGCGGCACCCTGCTGCCGAAGGACGTAAGCGTGGGCGACGTGCTCATCGGCCTGCCCTCCTCCGGCGTCCATTCCAACGGCTTCTCGCTCGTTCGCCGGATCGTGGAACGCTCCGGCCTCGCCTGGGACGCTCCCGCCCCCTTCGCGCAAGGGAAGACCCTGGCGCAGGCCCTTCTCGAGCCGACCCGGATCTACGTGAAGTCCCTTCTCCAGGCACTGAAGGGCGGCGACGGGATCAATGCCCTGTGCCACATCACCGGCGGCGGCTTCCCCGACAACATCCCGCGGGTGCTGCCCGACGGAGTCGGCGTGCGGCTCGATCTCAATGCCATCGCCGCTCCGCCCGTGTTCGGATGGCTGAGCCGCACGGGCGGGGTTGCGGAAGCGGAAATGCTGCGCACCTTCAACTGCGGCATCGGCATGATCGTGGTGGCGGCAGCCTCCAAGGCCGACGCGGTCATGGAGCGCCTTCGCCAGACGGGCGAGAGCCCGGTGCGCATCGGCGAGACCGTGGCCCATGCGGGCGGCGAGCGCGTCCAGACCTCGGGATCCCTCAAGCTCTGATGGCCCGTCGCGTCGCCGTTCTGATTTCAGGCCGCGGGTCCAACATGGTCTCGCTGGTCGAGGCGGCTTCCGGGCCCGGCTTCCCGGCCCGGATCGCCCTGGTGCTCTCGAACCGTCCCGACGCGGCCGGACTGGAGCGCGCCAGGGCCGCCGGCATCGCGACGGCCGTCATCGACCACACGCAGCATCCGACCCGCGAGCGCTTCGAGCAGGCGATGGACGCGCTGCTGGTCGAGCACGGCATCGAGTTCATCTGCCTGGCCGGTTTCATGCGGGTGCTCACCGATTGGTTCGTGGAGCGCTGGACCGGCCGGATGATCAATATCCACCCTTCCCTCCTGCCCCTGTTCCGCGGCGTGAACACCCATCGCCGCGCGCTGGAGGAAGGCGTGCTCATCCACGGCTGCACGGTGCATTTCGTGGTGCCGGAGCTCGATGCGGGCCCCATCATCGCGCAGGCCGCCGTGCCGGTCGTCCCCGGCGACACAGAGGAGAGCCTGGCCGCGCGCATTCTCGTGCAGGAGCACCGGCTCTATCCGCAGGCCCTGCGCATGATCTGCGACGGGACGGCTCGGCTGGAGAATGGAAGGGTTGTGTTCTCGAACGACTGGGATGCAGGCGGGGCGCTGCGCTCGCCATCGCCCTGAACACCTAAGAGGCAATTGACACCCGCTCGAAACGGGCGTCGAATCAAAGCTGCTGGGTGGCCTCTTTAGACGGGAGGAAGCAATGGAACAGCTTGACCGTCGCCAAACCTTGTTCAGTATTGCCGCAGCATCCGTTCTTCCAATTCAATCTGCCGCCGCTCAAACATCTGGCACACCGGAGGGCCGGGAAATCGCGCCCGGTGTTCGACGCGTGGATTACACGAAGCGCGAGACGATGATCCCGAACTACAAGACGGTATCGATGCGCGACAACATCTACCAACCGGGTGCGAGCACCAGCGGGTCAAGTATGGCCAACGACATGGTCTGCCATATGCTGGAGGGCGAGCTGACCGTGGATACAGGGTCCGGCGACAGCCTTTATAGGAAGGGTGACGTATGGTCGTGCACCAAAGGCATGCCGGAGCGCAGCAAGAACACCGGCAGTACCGTGGCCATCATGCGAGTGATCGATCTGCTGCCGGGATAATTCCGGTTCAAATGGCTCCCGCATACCCTAATGGGGAAAGGCCGGGCTCAAGCCCGGCCTTTCTGGTATCACGCGTCTGGATGCGAGCTAGATCTTAGGACGCTGCAGCTTGCAGGAATCGAGGGCGGAGAGCGCCTTCTCGCGGGCGCTGTCGTTAAACACGCCGGTCTCGCGATAGGCCAGCAACTCGTCGGCGCTCAGGGAACGCATCGTGCGGCCCGCGTAGCAGTCACAGCCACGGTTCAGGGACGCTTCGCTGACGCCGCTCTGGAGCCTCGCTTGCGTGATGGCGCAGGCCTGGCTGACGCGGACGCGCAGCTGGGCGACGCTTTCGGTCTTCAGGGCCGGATCGGGCTGATACTGGGTCGGCGCGCTGGACGAGGCCGCAAAGGCTGCCGTGGTGCCGGCCACGATGGCAACAGCCGTCAGCAGCCCGCGCAGGGTCGTTGTCATGGATAGCTCCCCGGAAACAAGATCACGTCCGAGCTTTAAGAATAGATTTCGCCGCCCCGATCAAGGGCAACACGAAAACAGCCTTAAAACTTAGCCAACGACTGCCTCGGTCCTTTCCTGAACGACAGCAAGCGGCACCTCCGGCACGGCATCCGGCTGGACCTTCTCGAGCGCCACCCGGTTGTCGTGGAAGGCCGCCCCGCCATAGGGCGCGACCTGGTCGCCGCCCGTCAGGGTGTTGATGCCGCGGCCCAGGGGATGCGCCTTGTTGGGCCAGATCCCCTCCGCGATCAGCACCCCGCGCCGCACGCCGTCGAAGAGCCGGGCGCGCAGGAAAACCTCGCCGCGATGGTTCTTCAGCTTCACCCAATCACCATCGGCAATGCCCTGCCGTTCGGCATCGCCCGGATGGATCATCACCTCCGGCCTGCCCTCCTTGGCCACGGAGCCGGGCGTTTCGGTGAAGGAGGAGTTCAGGAAGCTGCGGGCCGGGCTCGTGGCGAGGCGGAACGGATACTCCTCGGTCGCCGCCTCGATGACGCCCCAATGGTCCGGGAAGGCGGGCATCTCGGCATGGGGTCCCATCGGCCCGTTATTGTAGGAGGGCACGGCCGTCCAATCCGGTTTGAAGCGGAACCGGCCGTCCGGATAGCCGAAGCCTTTCAGGTAATGCGCCTCCTCGAAGGGCGGCTGCACGTCCTTGTGAACCGCCGCCTCCAGTTCCTCGATGCCGCCCCAGCCCGAATGGCGCAGGGTCCAGTCGATGATCTCGCGCGGCTCCATCCGGAACGCGCGGTGCTCCGCGCCCAGGCGCTTCGCCAGCGCGCGGACGACCTCGTGGTTCGACCGGCATTCGCCCGGCGGGTCGATCAGTTTCGGCCCGATCTGGAAATGCTGGTGCCCGCCGCCGGAATAGAGATCGTCGTGCTCCATGAACATGGTGGCTGGCAGCACGATATCGGCCATCATGGCGGTCTCGGTCATGAACTGCTCGTGCACGCAGACGAACAGATCCTCGCGGGCGAAACCCCGCTTCACCAGTTCCTGCTCAGGCGCGACGGAGACCGGGTTGGTATTCTGGATCAGCAGCGCCTTCACCGGAGGGCCGTTGTAGAGCGCTTGGGCGTCGCCGGTGAGCACCCGGCCGATCTGCGACTGGTCGAGCAGGCGGATCGAGGGATCGATGGCCTCGTGCCCTTCGATGAGCGCCTTGTTCCAGCGGAAGATGCCGCTGTTGGAATGGAACGCGCCGCCCCCCTCGTATTGCCACGCGCCCGTCACGGCCGGGATGCAGGCCGCCGCATGCATGTTGACCGCGCCGTTGCGCTGGCGTCCGAAGCCGTAGCCGAGGCGGAAGAACGTGCGCTTGGTCTCGCCCACGAGCCTGGCGAAGGCCTCGATCTCCTCCACCGACAGCCCGGTGATGGCGGACGCCCAGGCCGGATCGCGGGTCTTCAGATGCGCCTCAAGCTCGCGCGGATGGTCGGTATAGCGCTCCAGATAATCCCAGTCCGCATGGCCGTCGCGGAAGAGCACGTGCATGACCGCGCAGGCGAGCGCCCCATCGGTGCCGGGCTTCACCAGAAGCGCCATGTCGGCCTGTTTCATCGTGGCGTTCATGTAGATGTCGACGGCGACGATCTTGGCCCCGCGTTCCTTCCGGGCGCGCATGGCGTGGGTCATCACGTTGACCTGGGTGTGAACCGGGTTCGTGCCCCAGATCACCACGCAATCCGACAAGGCCATCTCGCGCGGGTCCGCCCCCGCGAGCTTGCCTGTGCCGGCCACATAGCCGGTCCAGCCCATGGGCGTGCAGATGGTGGAATACTGGCCGGAATATTTCTTCACATGGCGCAGGCGGTTGATGCCGTCGCGCATGACCAGGCCCATGGTGCCCGCGTAGTAGTAGGGCCAGACCGCCTGGGAGCCGAACTCCTCCTCCGCCGCCAGGAAGGCCCTGGCGACCGTGTCGAGGGCCTCGTCCCAGGAGATGCGCTCGAACTGGCCGGATCCTTTCGGACCCGTGCGCCTCAGCGGATGGAGCAGCCGCTCCGGATGATGGATGCGCTCCGCGTAGCGCGCCACCTTCGCGCAGATCACGCCTGCCGTGTAGCTGTTGGTCTTCGCCCCGTGCACGCGCCCGATGCTGCGCCCCTCGATCACCTCGACGTCGAGGGAGCAGGCGGAGGGGCAATCGTGCGGGCAGATGGAGGAGCGGCGTTCGATGCGGGGAGCTTGGTTCATGGCAGGCCCATGATGACGGAGCGGGGGCCCAAAGAAAAGGCCGCCCGGGGGCGGCCTGGTCTTTTTGCCTGAGGCGAGGCGGCTTAGCCGACGATCTCGTTGCCCGAGAAGAACTGGGCGATCTCGATCTTGGCGTTCTCGACGCTGTCGGAACCGTGGACCGAGTTCTCGCCGATCGACTTGGCGTAGAGCTTGCGGATGGTGCCCTCGGCGGCGCTCTCAGGGTTGGTGGCGCCCATGATCTCGCGGTAGCGGAGAACGGCGTTCTCGCCTTCCAGGACCTGCACGACCACCGGGCCGGAGATCATGAAATCCACGAGCTCGCCGAAGAAGGGGCGCTCCTTGTGGACCGCGTAGAAGGTCTCCGCCTCGCGGCGGGACATGAGAACGCGCTTCTGGGCGACGATGCGCAGGCCCGCCTTCTCGATGACGGCGTTGACGGCGCCGGTCAGGTTACGCTCGGTCGCGTCGGGCTTGATGATGGAGAAAGTACGCTCGATGGCCATGACAGGTCACCCTTATGAGAGAAGAAATCGGGAAAGTCCGGCGCTTATAGCGGCGAGCCCCCTCCCCCTCAAGCGCCTTTTCGCCATCGCGAAGGTTATCACCGGATCGGAAGGCTGGGCCGTGTCGCCGGTCTGTCCGATCAGAAGCCAATCCGCGGGACCCCAGCGTTGTGCGGGTCCGGATGCTCTCGAACACCCAATCCTTGGGGGAGGCTTTATCGCCCAGCTCCGCAACTGCGAGGATGGCAACCTGTCTTTCGGACCATCAAAGCTCGGGAGTTTACGGCCCCCGATCGAGCAATGATGCCAAATTCGCGATTCCGATCCAGGCTCATGTGACAGTATTTGCTCGTTTCGAATACTTGAGTCTGCTTGTATCATTCGAATATTAATCGTTGTTTTTCCTGGGGTTCTCTTGGCCGGCTGCAGACTTGTATGACCGGAAGCCTTGCCGTTGTATTGAGCAGGACATCCGGCAGCATGGATTTTAAGGAACATGTCGTTTTAAATGCCGTTTAACGACAACGAAGTTCGACTTTTAGTGCAATAGCTTACCGAGGGTTGAGCGTCGGTTGCGTTGGTTTCATTGAGATTGCCTGTTAGGGGCGCTGCCTATGAGCAAGGCGCGGCCAGTGATCCAACGTCGCCTCGCGGCCATTCTCTGCGCGGACGTGGCAGGGTATGCGCGGCTGATGAGTCTTGACGAGGGCAGTGCCTTCGCACTTCTCCATTCCCACCGTGAAATCATCGATCGGCAGATTGGTTGGTATGACGGTCGCACCGCAAACACGGCTGGCGACAGCATTGTCGCCGAGTTCCCGAGTTCCATCAACGCCGTCAAATGCGCCTTGGATATTCAGGAGCGCATAGCTGAGGCCAACGAAGATATACCGACAGAGCGGCGGGTCATTTTCCGGATCGGCGTTCATGTCGGCGAGATCATCAGCAAAGACGGCGACCTGTTCGGCGACGGGGTCAACATTGCGGCCCGTATGGAGAAACTGGCCCCACCCGGATGCATATGCCTGTCAGAAACGGCGTACCATTACACCCACAAGGCACTGTCGGTACCTTTTGACGACCTTGGCCCGCAACTCTTCAAGAACCTGACCACGCCCATCCACGCTTATGTGACTCGCCCGCCTGCCAATCCCTTGTCGCGGGCCATTCCAGCCGTTCACCGCAAAAATCTGTTCAACCTGACTCGGCGCTTACACAGGATTCTGACAGTCTCGGTCCTGAAAATCGCCAGACCCGAGGGGCTGACATCGATTGAGCCCTCGGTGCTTGCGTCACTGCATGATGCTCCCGCGATCGACGAGCACCGACTGGCCGCGCGGATCGGGGTTGATCTTGGCAGTGCTCAACGAATGGTGAGGCACCTCGAGGGTCAAGGGCTCATCTGTCGGGCGAACAATGCAGGCGGTCGCCGACCTCTCCTGAGTCTGACACCGGCGGGACTTGACCTGTTCTCCCGACTTTATCCAGTCATTCTGTCGGTCAGGGATGAGGTGATGGGATGCCTCTCGGAGCGGGAGCGAGAGGTTCTTCTCGACCTTCTGGCCCGGGTCGTCGCCTCCAACGAGCATAAGAACAACCACGGTGCGCGGTGAGGTTTCGGATCGGCGCGTCGCCGTAGAGATCGCGCCAGCCGTCCGAAAGGTGTCTTGAAATTGCTGCAGCTCTCCGGCTGCGCCCTGGAGGCCTCATCTGCCGCTCGCAGACCCGGTCGAAGCTGAACTGAGATGCTTCCGTCACTCCAGCGCTCTTCTCGTCATGGCCGGGCTAATCCCGGCCATCCACGCCTTGCGAACCGCAGCGGATCGAAGACGTGGATGCCCGCAACACGTGAGGGCATAACGAGAGATGTTCGAAAGGATTACCGCGCCCTCTGGCCGAAAAGGATGGCCTGAACCGCCGGGTCCTTCATGTCGTAGGAGCCGCGGTCGTCGGTATTGACTTCGAGAGCCCGCTTGACGGCCGGACGCTCCAGCACCGCGGCGAGCCAGCGCTTCGCATGCGGGAAATCCTCGATGTTCTGGCCCTGGCGCTCCCACATCTTGGCCCAGGGAGCGATGGCCATGTCGGCAATGGAATACTCGCCCGCCACGTATTCCCGGTCCGCGAGGCGCTTGTTGAGCACGCCGTAGAGCCGGTTCGTCTCGTTGGTGTAGCGTTCGATCGCGTAGGGCACCTTCTCCGGCGCATAGATGCGGAAATGGTGGGTCTGGCCCAGCATGGGACCGAAACCGCCCATCTGCCAGAACAGCCATTGCTCGACCTCGACGCGCCCGCGCTCGTCCTGCGGGTAGAACCGGCCGGTCTTGCGGCCGAGATATTGCAGGATGGCGCCGGATTCGAACACGGAGATCGGCTGCCCGTCGGGGCCATGGGGATCGACGATCGCCGGCATCTTGTTGTTGGGCGAGATGCTTAGGAAATCGGGTTTGAACTGGTCGCCCTTGCCGATATTCACCGGGTGGATCGCGTAGGGCAGCCCACATTCCTCGAGCATGATGGTGATCTTCCATCCGTTCGGGGTCGGCCAGTAATAGAGATCGATCGGTTGCTGGGCGGATGCCGCCATGGCAGGCCTCTCCTATGGTAACGCTGTGGATCTGACCTTAACGTAAGGTATCGTGCCCGGTATCACACCCTCAAGGCCTGCGCTTTGCGGTGGATAGAGCGCATGGCTGCCCCGGACACCTTGCATGTTTCAATGTTTCATCGTGTGATGCTCGGGGCGCCCTTCGAAGCGCCCGTGGGGGAATTTCCATGATGAACCGTTTCGCCAGCGCGACCCTCGCCGTCACCCTGGCCCTGACTTTCGCCGGCACCGTCCCGGCTCTCGCTCAGATGAAGCCCAAGAAGGAACCGACGGCGGCCCAGCTCGCCGCCCGCGAGCGCCTGACCAAGTGCAGCGCCGAGTGGAAGCAGGCCAAGGCCGGCGGCAAGCTCGAACCCGGGATGAAGTGGCCGAAGTTCTGGAGCGCCTGCAATACACGGATGAAGGGCGGCACGAGGGCTTAGATCATCATGGTTTTCGAGCTCTCGAAAAGGGAGCTCGAAAACCGGCATTCAGCAGTGGACTGCCTATCCGCTTGAGACGCAGGTTGCAGATAATTTTCGTCATTCTCGTAGCCCTGATCGTGATCAGCGGCTGGCTTCTCTACGAGATTGCCCGCTTTGACGCCTGCCTCGATCGATTCAATTACGACAAAGCCCTATGGCACCGGTGCGAGGAAGACCCCGCCTACCGGCCCTCCCCTTGATCGTTCGGCGGCTCGCTGCGCAAAGCCCGAGCTCACAGCTTCTTCTTGAAACCCTCGTGCGAACGAACGAAGCCCAATCGCTCGTAGAAGCGGTGGGCATCCTTGCGGGTCTTGTTGGAGGTCAGCTCCATGGCCGCGGCGCCGCCGAGGCGGGCCTGCCGCTCGGCGAAGGCCATCATTTGCGCGCCGATGCCGCCGGAGCGGCGCGAGGCCTTCACCTTCACGCTCTCCACCTTCACGCGCAGCGCGCCTCGTCCGGTGAGATTGGGGATGAAGGTGAGCTGGAACGTGCCCACCACCTCGTCGCCGTCGAGGGCCACGAACAGCCTGTTCTCGGGGCTGCGCGCGATGGCCGCGAAAGCCGCCTCGTAGGCGGGCTTCGTGTCCGGCGACCACAGGTCTCCGTGCGTGCCGAGTTCGTCCTCTTCGTGAAGGCGGATGATCGCCTCGAGGTCCCCTGCCCTCGCCTCACGGATATCCAGAGCGCTCATGCGGCCACCCGAGATTCCATCGGCAGCAGGGCCTTTCGCGGGGCGAAGTGCGGCAGGGCCTCCACCCGCTTCGCCCAGGCCTGAAGGTTGGCGTAAGCTCCCAGATCGAAGCCGCCCTCGTCGGCGAACGCGATGACGCCGTAGATGTCGATATCGGCGATGGTGGCGCCCTCCCCGACGATCCAGGCGCGGCCTTGAAGGTGCTCGTCAAGCACCTTCAAGGCCGCGTTGCCCCCCGCCATGCAGGATTCGAGCACCTCCGGCGCGGCCGGGCGGATGCCGAGCCGGATCGTCCGGGCGCGATAGACGTGGGAGGCGAGCCGGTCGAAATCCCAGTAGAGCCATTCGCGCGCCTGCAGGCGCTCGTCGAGGGTGGCGCCGCCGAACCTGCCCAGCGTATCCGAAAGATACTCCAGGATCGCCGCCGATTGGCACAGATGCCGCCCGTTGTTGCGGTCGACGAGCAGCGGCACCTGACCGTAGCGCTGCTTGGAGAGGTGAGCGGGCTGCTTGTGCTCGCCCTGCATCATGTTCACATGCACGTAGTCGAACGGCTCTCCCGCCAGCGTCAGCATCAGCCCCACCTTGTAGGTTGGGCCCGAGAAGGCGATCCCGTGAAGTTCGAAGCGTGCCGGCATGGCGTCGTCCCTTTGAGAGAATTTTGTCGCTTCAGACCCTATTGGATTACATTCCAATTCGGAAGCATTGGGGACCACCGGCAGGAGGGGTTATGCCCAGCATGAATCGCGAGCGGAAGCTGCTGCAGCAGAGTGTCGCCATCGTCGCCACCGTTCCCGTGGCGACGGGGCTCTATGGCGTCCTGTTCGGACAGGCGCTCACGGGCGATGCGGTGAGCATCTCGGCAGAGAGCCATTTCCGCTTCATGTCCGGCCTGCTGCTCGGCATCGGCCTCTGCTTCTGGAGCACGCTGCCCGGAATCGAGAATAAGACCAACCGCTTCCGGCTGCTTACCCTTCTGGTCGTCGTCGGTGGGCTGGGACGCCTCGTCGGCCTTGCCCTGACCGGCCTGCCCTCGCTCTTCATGGTCGGCGGCCTGATCGTCGAACTCATCGCCGCGCCGGTCCTGTGCCTGTGGCAGACGCGGGTGGCGAACCGCTACGCGGAGGAGTTCGGCGTGGCCGACAGGTGAAAGGCCCGTTGAAAAGCCCATCCACCGTCAAGCTGCCCTCGGCGCATCCCGCCGCTCGGCTCGCTGTTTGGGAAGCCTTTCGGCCTGCGAAGTGCTATTCTGAAGGGACAGCGCCCGCCATTCCGCGAGCGAGCGGCGCGCGACGCGACGTCGACGGTAAACGCGAGGCAAGCCTGCATCTCGAAGGAGGCTGGATCATGAGCGAAGACGGGAAACTTCTCGCGATCCTACGCCAATCGGCGCCCCCCGAGGTCGCCGATGCCATCGAGCGGGTGATCCACGATGCGCCCGACCCTGAGCTGAACCGGATCAATGCTCTCGCGTTCGCGGCGAGATACGGTCTCGACGAGGAGAAGACGATCGCGGCCTTCCTGCACGCCGCGCGGCTCGGCCTCTTCGAGATGTCCTGGAACGTTCTCTGCCCGGGCTGCGGCGGGGTGATGGACGAAGGCGCGAGCCTCAAATCCCTCACCAAAGAGGAATATTGCTGCGGCCTGTGCGCCGCCGGCTACGAGCCGACGCTCGATGAAATGGTGGAGGTGACCTTCACGGTCAGCCCCCGCATCCGGAAGATCGCGGCCCACGAACCGGACACGCTTTCCGTACCGGAATACCTGCGCCAGATCTTCTGGAGCTCCGGTGTCGATCTGCCGGAGGATTTCGAGAGCCGAATCGAGGAGATCGTGCTCGATTCCATCGAGCTTCCGCCGGGTGAGCGGGTCATCCTGTCCCTGCAGCTTCCCCCGGCTTTCGTGATCGTGTTCGATCCGGTGACGCACGCCACGCAGTTTATCGACGTGAAGGGCGAACCCACCCGCGAGCGGCAGAACCTGTCGATGATCCTGACCGAGCTGGCGCCCGAAAACCGCACCCTGCAGTTGCAGCCCGGCCCCGTCCGCCTCCTGCTCGAAAACCATACCAAGAGACGCACGCTTCCGGCGGTGTGGATCGCTGACGACCCGCTGCACGACCTGATGGGGCATCGCCGTCCGTTCCTCACCGCCAAGCGCCTTCTGACGAACCAGACCTTCCGGGATCTCTACCGCACCGACACGCTCGACGTGGATCAGCGGCTGAAGATCACGAGCCTGACCTTCCTGTTCACGGACCTCAAAGGTTCCACGGAACTCTATGAGCGCGTGGGCGACCTCGTGGCCTACGATCTGGTCCGCGAACATTTCCGCGTGCTCAACGAGATCGCAGCGTCGGAATCGGGGGCCGTGGTGAAGACGATCGGCGATGCGGTGATGGCCACCTTCCCGACGCCGGATCATGCCGTTGCGGCCGCGCTCAGGATGCGGGAGGCCATGCGCAGCCTGAACGAACAGCGCGGGCAGGAAGACCTCCTGCTCAAGATCGGCATTCATGAAGGTCCCTGCCTGGCGGTCGTGCTCAACGAACGGCAGGACTATTTTGGGCAGACCGTGAACATCGCATCGCGGGTTCAGAATCTCGCGGCCTCACGTTCCATCTTCGCCACCGACGCCGTGGTGGACAATCCCGGGACTCGGGGGATCATCGAAACTCAGGGCCTGCGCCCGATGCTCAAGAAGACGACCCTGCGCGGGATCAACAGCGAGTTTTCGGTCTACGAGATTCCGTGAAGCCTCTCCTCGTCATGCCCGGCCTTGAGCCGACATCTCGGCTCAGCATGGCGATGCTGACGGGACGCCTCACAGCGCCTTTTCGAAATGATATTCCGACGAGTTGGAAATGTCGCCGAGATCACGGAGCCGATCGGTCTGCGTGTAGCCCAACTTCCTGTAGAGGCGGTGGGCATCGGTGAAGCGCGTGTCGGACCAGAGATACAGGCGCGTGGCGCCCTTCTGGCGGGCATGGCGCTCCACGGCCCGCACGAGGGACGAGCCGAGGCCCCTGCCACGCTGGTCGGGGCGCACGTAGAGGCGGTGCAGCTCCGCCGTGCCGGCTTCCGGAAAATCGACGCAGGTGCAAGCGCAGACGCGCCCGCTCTCGTCCTCCGTCACCCACAGAACACCATCGTTCCTGCGAGGGGCTCCCGGCGTGCGCAGATCCTTCAGATCATCGTGAGGATCGACGAAGCAGCCGGGATAATCCGCAAAGCAGAGGGACAGAAGGCCGAACAGGTCCTGCGCATCGCGATCCTCGGCGGCGCGCAGGACGAGAGCATCGTCAGAGATTTTCAGCGCTTCGCTCACGGTCACTCGATCCCGAGCTTCGTCTTCAGGATCTCGTTGACGGTCTGCGGGTTGGCCTTGCCGCCGGTCTGCTTCATCACCTGGCCGACAAACCAGCCGAGCAGCGTCGGCTTGGCCTTGGCCTGCTCCACCTTGTCGGGGTTTGCGGCGATGACCGCGTCGATGGCCTTCTCGATGGCGCCCGTGTCGGTCACCTGCTTCATGCCGCGCTGTTCCACGATCTCGCGCGGATTGCCGCCCTCGGTGAAGACGATCTCGAACAGGTCCTTGGCGATCTTGCCGGAGATCACGTTCTCGCCGATGAGCTCGATGATCGCGCCGAGCTGGCTCGCGGAGACGGGGGATTCCGTAATGTCCTTGCCTTCCTTGTTGAGGCGGCCGAACAGCTCGTTGATGATCCAGTTCGCGGCGGCCTTGCCGTCGCGGCCCTTCGCGACCTCCTCGAAGAAGTCGGCCGAGGCGCGCTCGGCCACCAGCACGCTCGCGTCATAGGCCGAGAGGCCGTAATCGCTCATAAAGCGGGCCTTCTTGGCGTCCGGCAATTCCGGCAGATGCTGGGCAAGATCGTCCACATAGGCCTGGTCGAACTCGAGCGGCAGCAGGTCCGGATCGGGGAAGTAGCGGTAATCATGCGCCTCTTCCTTCGAACGCATGGAGCGGGTCTCGCCCTTGCCCGGGTCGTAGAGGCGGGTCTCCTGCTCGATCACGCCGCCGTCCTCCAGGATCGCGATCTGGCGGCGCGCCTCGTATTCGATGGCCTGTCCGATGAAGCGGATGGAGTTGACGTTCTTGATCTCGCAGCGCGTGCCCAATTCCTCGCCGGGACGGCGCACGGAGACGTTCACGTCGGCGCGCAGGTTGCCCTTGTCCATGTCGCCGTCGCAGGTGCCGAGATAGCGCAGGATCGTGCGCAGCTTCGTCACGTAGGCGCGGGCCTCGTCCGCCGAGCGCAGGTCGGGCTTCGACACGATCTCCATCAGGGCCACGCCGGAGCGGTTGAGGTCGACGAAGCTCATGGTGGGGTGCAGGTCATGGATCGACTTGCCCGCGTCCTGCTCCAGGTGCAGGCGCTCGATGCGCACCGTGATCGTCTCGCCCGTCTCCGGCACGTCCACGATCACCTCGCCCTCGCCCACGATGGGGCTCTTGTACTGGCTGATCTGATAGCCCTGGGGCAGGTCCGGGTAGAAGTAGTTCTTCCGGTCAAAGGTGCTTCTCAGGTTGATCTCGGCCTTGAGTCCGAGGCCCGTGCGGATGGCCTGGCGCACGCATTCCTCGTTGATGACGGGCAGCATGCCGGGCATGGCGGCGTCGACGAGGGAAACGTGGCTGTTCGGATCGCCGCCGAAGGCGGTCGAGGCGCCGGAGAACAGCTTGGCCTGGCTCGTCACCTGGGCGTGGATTTCCATGCCGATGACGATTTCCCAATCGCCTGTCGCACCTTTGATGAGCTTCTTCGGGTTCACCGGAGCGTTCATGAGCCTTGCGCCTTTATCTCTCGCACTTTCACGCCCGGAGTAAGAGCGACGCGATACCGGGTCAACCCCTTTCAAGATGAACAGGCATTCAGGTTTCTCGGTTCACGCCCAAGATTAATTCTCATTTATGCACAGCCATTTAAGATTATTGTTACGCTCGGATGAAACCGCATCCAACATCAGGCGTTGAACGGGAGGTAAAACGGTCAAGGAGCTTTAAAATGGCTATGGATCCCATGGATCGCGAACCGAACGTCTACAATCGCGAGACGAACGTCTACGATAATAGCTCGCGCGGTTCCAACACTCTTGCTTACGTCATCGGCGGTCTTGTTATCGCGCTCGGCTTGCTGGCCTTCCTCTTCTATGATGGCGGCAACGAGCCCAGCACGACCGGCAGCACGGGCACTCAGACGGAAAGCTCGTCGCCGTCGACCGGCTCCGGCGCGACCGGTGGTTCGTCCACGGCCCCGGCAGCTCCCAGCTCCCCGGCCCCGGCAGCTCCGAGCTCCCCGGCTCCGGCTGCTCCGTCGGCACCGGCCTCTCCGCAGCAGTAATCTCGCGTCACGCGTAAGCTGCCACAAAGGGCCTGGCTTCGGTCAGGCCCTTTTCCATGGGCCCGTCAGGTGGCGCGCATCGCAGACGGATGGCCTCGCGACGGCAGCGTCATGAGCAGGATTCCGGCGAGGATGCAAAGCAGGCCGAACCACGCGGAGGAATCGAGCCGCTCGCCCAGGACGGATGCCCCGATGGCAATCCCGATGGGCGCGCGCAGGTAGCCCTGGGCCGTGGTGCCTAGGGACCCGAGGGTATGGATGAGCCGGAAATAGATCAGGAAGGCGCAGGCCGTCGAGAAAACGGCCAGTCCGATCAGGGCCAGGAGCGAGGCCCCGGACGGCGCCAGCGTCCAGGGGCGGTCCAGGACGAGGCTCAATGGCAGCAGGATGACGGCGCCTGAGATCAGCGATCCGGTGGCGGGCATGATCGGATCGAGGGACTTGAAGTTGCGTCCGAAGATCGCCGCCCCTGCATAGCAGATCGTCGCCAGGACGACCGCGAGCTGCCCTGCGAGCGCCTGCCCGGCATGGGTCAGAGCCTGCGTACCGACGATGGCGCAGGTTCCGAGGAGGCCGATCATCACGCCCGCGAACTTGCGGAAGGTGGTGGCCTCGTGCCGGGACCAGGCCCATGTGATCAGGAAGGTGAACACGGGCGTCATCGCGTTCAGGATCACCGCCAGACCCGCATCGACCGATTGCTCGGCCCAGACGATGAGCGTGAACGGAGCAACGCTGTTGAGGCAGGCCTGCACTGCGAAGCTTCTCCATGTCGCGCCGTCCCGGGGGAGCCGCAGCCCGCGCAGATGGAGGACAACCAGCAGCAAGCTCCCCGCAATGAGCGTGCGGGCGGCGATCAGGGTGACGGGCGGGATCGTTTCGATCCCGATCTTGATGAAGGTGTAGGAGGCCCCCCAGAGCGTTGCGAGGAGAGCCAGCAGGGCGAGTTCGAAAACGGGAGGGCGGAAGGAACTTGGCGCCATGGTCATGAATCCGTTCATGGATCTTGGGACGCCGCACCCTGGCATGTGGGCCCGCCTGCGTCGCGTCGGAACGCTTCGGCCGCGGCCGAAGCGTTCCAGGCTGACCGGCCCGCCGCCCCGGTCTATGATCGGCCCATGGCACCGATCGTTTCAGGAATCGCACTGGCGGAAATCGCCGCTCTCATGGGCGACGTGGCGCGCGCCAACATCCTCTCGTGTCTCATGGACGGCAGGGCGCTCACGGCAAGCGAACTCACCTGGCACAGCGGGGTCAGCGCGCAGACCGCAAGCGGCCATCTCGCCAAGCTCAGCGAGGCCCGCCTGATCTCCATGACGAAGCAGGGCCGACACCGGTATTACCGGCTTGCCTCTCCCGAGGTGGCCCAGGCCATCGAGGCGCTGATGGCGGTCGCCTCCTTCGGACCGAAAAGGCACCGCCCGGTCGGCCCGAAGGACGAGGCCCTGCGCCGGGCCCGGACCTGCTACGATCATCTGGCGGGACGGCTCGGCATCGCGCTGGCCGACGCCCTTACCGGGCAAGACTATCTTGTGCTCTCCGACAGCGCCGGCGTTCTGACCGAGAAGGGCCAGCGCTTCCTCTGCTCCTTCGGAATCGGACTGGAGGAGGGCGGGAAGTCGGGCAGGCGCGGCCTCTGCCGGACCTGCCTCGACTGGAGCGAGCGCCGCCCTCACCTCGCGGGCCGCCTGGGAGCCGCGCTCTGCACGAGGATGTTCGATCTCGGCTGGGTCGAACGGATCAAGGACAGTCGCGCCCTGACCATCACAGCGAGCGGGCAGCGAGGCCTGAAGGAGGTCTTCGGCATCGAGCCGCAAGGCTGAGAGCAACAGGGCTGAGGCTCGTCGCTGCAATTCACGAGCCGTCCTCAGAGCGGCAGGAGCCGGAATGAAGGGCGGGTTCCCGGCTTCGATATTCCACGCGGGAAGCCTCCCTCAGGAAGAGCCGGTCTTGTCCTGATCAGCTCAACACGCCCGGCTCTCCCGTGCTCACGCGGAAGGGGCGCGTGGAGCGCCCCTTTCCTGTGCCCGGCTGAAGCCATGGTGGGCTCAGTAGGCGATGAGGTCGTGGGAGGCGGCGTTCCAGTGCAGGTTGCGGCCGTAGTTCTCCAGCACGATCTGGTACTTGTTGTCCACCAGCACCGTGGTCGTGTAGCTCACCACCGCCGTCACCCCGCTCCAGGTGACGTGCTGCTGGCGGGCAAAGCTCACCGCGCTCGCCCCCTCGAGCTTGAGCACGTCGCCCACCTCAAGGTCCCGGATCCGGTCCACCACTACCGGAATGTACGAGACCGCCTGCGCGTCCCGGTCCGTCGCTACGTTGAACACGAATGTGTCCCGGCCCGCCCCGCCATAGAGCACATCCAGTCCCGAGCCGCCCTGCAGCGTGTCGTCGCCCTCGCAGCCATAGAGCATGTCGGCGCCGGTCCCGCCCCACAGCACGTCGTTGCCGGTCCACCCGGTCAGGAAGTCGTTGCCCTCCCCGCCGTCCTGGGTGTCGTTGCCGTTGGCCCCGTCGAGGTAGTCGTCGCCGGCGTTGCCGCGCATCAGGTCATTGCCGTCGCGGCCGAACAGCCCGTCATTGCCCTCGCCGCCCTCCAGGCGGTCCTCGCCGGCGCCGCCGTCGAGGGTGTCGTCGCCGAGCCCGCCATACACCTGGTCGGCGCCCTCGCCGCCATCGAGGCTGTCGCGGCCGGCTCCGCCCAGGAGCACGTCCCGGCCCTCGCCGCCAGAGAGCGTGTCGGCGCCGTTGCCGCCGCGCAGGGCGTCGCTGGAGAGGCCGCCCACCACCACGTCGTGGCCGTCGCCCGCATCGATCACCGCGCCGGCGGCCTTCACGCCCCCGACCCGGCCCTCGTGCATGCCCACGTTCTCCCAGTGCGCGCGCACCCAGACATCATCCAGGTTGTTGGCGATCTTGTAGGCCAGGATGTCCGGGTTCGCCGCCAGATAGCCGGCCAGGTCGAAGGCGGTGCCCCAATCGGCGCCCGCGGCCTTGGTGCTCCCGTCCCAGCCGCCCTCGCGGCCCTCGAAGCGGCCGTTGTTCTTCCAGTGGTCCCAGGCGAAGCTCTGGGGCAGGTTGTGGGCGGCCCGGTAGGCCTCCACGTCCGGGTTCTTGGCCAGGTAATCGGCGGCGTTGAAATCGGCCGCGTTGCTGTTGCCGACCTGGATGAAGTCGTTGAAGGCGCTGCCGATGACGTTCTCCACATTCAGGAGGGCATCGCCCATCGCATCGCCGCCAGAGCCAACACCCGTCGACAGGTTGACCGTGACACCCTCACCGTTGATGCCTGCCGCGCTCGTCGCGTAGCTCACCGTGTCGATGCCGGACCCGCCGGAGAGCATGTCCCCGCCCCGGCCCCCAGACAGAAGGTCGTCCCCGTCGCCTCCATAGAGGAGATCTCTGCCGGTGCCACCAATGAGGGTATCATGGCCTTCCGCTCCGAAAAGCCATCCCGATCCTTGGATGTCGTCGTTTCCGGAAGCGCCAACGAATATATTCAGCGAGAGTACAGATGCCCCATCTGTAGCATTGCCGCCGACATTATCGTCATGGACATGATCGGGATCAAAATGTTCATCGTAGGTCTCCGCATCCCACAGAGGATCACGCCAAGCTCCTTGAGGGCAAGGCATGCCCACTGTCTCGCCATATAGAATTTGATGAAGATTATACTGAAACTCTTCATATTCTAGAATAAAACGCTCGAGTAATCTTGGCTCAGGTACATTAACAAGGTTACCAGGGGCTCGAATATGTATATCTACATAAACTAATTTTCCGTCTTTATCATAGAAGCTGTCGGAGTTGGTCTGTTCACTAGGAGCATTTTCATCATTTTCAGGATTATTCGACGTGTCGGTCGACTGGTCGTAGGATGAGCCCGCACCGGAACCGCCGGTTGGATTGCCAGTGATGTCATCTCTGGTTCCTGTGCCGCCATATGCAACACCGCCACCACCCGTATTGTCGAAGACGTTACCGGTCCGCTTTTGGAACCAGTCCCAGATCCATTCAAGGCTATTATTGGTAGTTACGGTCATACCCTGCTCCCGCGCTTGCTTAGACGGAATGCCAAGCCACCAAGCTTGGCGTTTCGAAGCCGAGATTAGCGCCGCAAGTTACGTTATCAAGTAACAATGCGCACACTGCGCAAGAATTGCCAGATACAATCTCCAGTTGTATATGCCTTAAAGTATGTATTCTTTACAAACTGCTAGTTACAGTATTTGTAATAGACAGGATTTATCCGAATATTTACTTTCAGCACCCAAAAAACGTCATCTATTGGATTAGATGCTTACAGTGACACCAACCTGTTATACATTGACACAGCCAGCCTGTTTGGCACTACAAGGCAGCCTGAGCAGTAACGAGAACACTGAGCAAGCTGAATTGTCTCCAACTCTCGCCTATTGTTTCCTAAACGGGCTGATGCGGTTCCCGTACCACCGGAGCAGTCGGGCCCTTTCCCGGCCCGCGAGCCCAGCGATTCGAACCTGCGAATCTGCAATCCTCGCATAGGGGAGCCTGTGGCCGATTCTCCTGCCGCCATCTGCCTGGTTCGTTGGCCGGGCACGGTTTTTCGGGACGTTGACCGGTGTCTCATCGTGCCGGGGTAGATACCGGAACCCCCGCCCCGGCAGCCTCATCCACGCCCCCTTCCGTCCGGCCTCGAGCTGGCTAAACGCGAGCCCCTCCACCGACCGCCGCTGGATTCCTGAAGGAGTCTCTGTGGCTTAGCCAGTTTTCCACATTCTTAACACTTGCCCACTATATATAGATGGAACAAGAACGTGCGGCACAAGTTCTTGACGTGAGGCTCGCAACACGACTAGCTTGCCAGGGTTCCGATCCGAGACCGGCGGCCGGCCCGAAAGGGTGGCTGAAATCTCCCGAAGGCGAGCGTGAGAGCCCGCGGCGACGTGTTCTGCCGCGCGACCTTTGTCGTCTGGAGGCCGTAACTCGGGCGTGTTGCGTGTGGCGATCTGGGAAAACGGATCGTTGGGGTTCGAACAAAATTTTGGGGCTGAAGAGCCACAGGGGCAACCCGTGGCCACGGGGATGTTTGTCCCTGAACTTGAGGATTTGAAAGATGCGGATCGAGCGGCGCTATACCGAAGCTGGGCAATCGCCTTATTCCTCCCTCGCCTTCCGGCTCGCCACGAGCGAGATCCGCAATCCGGACGGCTCGATCGTCTTCAGGCTCGAGAACATCGAGGTGCCGGAGACCTGGAGCCAGGTGGCGTCGGACGTCCTGGCCCAGAAATACTTCCGCAAGGCCGGCGTTCCGGCCCGCCTGAGGAAGATCGAGGAGAACGACGTCCCCTCATGGCTGTGGCGCTCCGTGCCCGACGAGGCGGCGCTGGCCGAGCTGCCGGAGGAGAGCCGCTACGGCTCGGAGATTTCCTCGAAGCAGGTGTTCGACCGTCTCGCGGGCTGCTGGACCTATTGGGGCTGGAAGGGCGGCTACTTCTCCTCCGAGGAGGATGCCCAGGCCTTCTATGACGAGCTGCGCTACATGCTCGCCAACCAGATGGTGGCGCCGAACTCGCCGCAATGGTTCAACACCGGCCTGCACTGGGCCTACGGCATCGACGGACCGAGCCAGGGCCACTTCTATGTGGATTACAAGACCGGCAAGCTCACCAAGTCCAAGTCGGCCTACGAGCACCCGCAGCCGCATGCCTGCTTCATCCAGAGCGTCGAGGACGACCTGGTGAACGAGGGCGGCATCATGGACCTGTGGGTCCGCGAGGCGCGCCTGTTCAAGTACGGCTCCGGCACGGGCTCCAACTTCTCCAAGCTGCGCGGCGAGGGCGAGAAGCTCTCCGGCGGCGGCCGCTCCTCGGGCCTGATGTCCTTCCTCAAGATCGGCGATCGCGCCGCGGGCGCGATCAAGTCCGGCGGCACCACGCGCCGCGCGGCGAAGATGGTGGTGGTCGACGTCGATCACCCGGACATCGAGAGCTACATCGACTGGAAGGTGAAGGAGGAGCAGAAGGTCGCGGCGCTGGTGGCCGGTTCCAAGCTCGCCTCCAAGCACCTCAAGGCCATCATGAAGGCCTGCGTGAACTGCGAGGCCCCCGGCGATGCCTGCTTCGACCCGGAGAAGAACCCGGCTCTGAAGAAGGAAATCAAGATGGCGCGCCGGGTCCAGATCCCGGACAACTACATCAAGCGCGTCATCCAGTTCGCGCGCCAGGGCTACACCGACATCGAGTTCCCCGTCTACGACACGGATTGGGATTCGGAGGCCTATCTCACGGTCTCCGGCCAGAACTCCAACAACTCCGTCTCCGTGACCGACGACTTTTTGCGCGCGGTGGAAACGGACGGCGAGTGGAAGCTCACCGCCCGCAAGGACGGCAAGGTGGTGAAGACCCTCAAGGCCCGCGACCTCTGGGAGCAGATCGGCCACGCCGCCTGGGCCTCTGCCGATCCGGGCCTGCACTTCAACACTACCATGAACGACTGGCACACCAGCCCCGCCGGTGGCCGCATCCGGGCGTCGAATCCCTGCTCGGAATACATGTTCCTGGACGACACGGCCTGCAACCTCGCCTCCGCGAACCTGCTGCAGTTCTTCGACCGCGCGGCGCACAGGTTCGACGCGGAATCCTTCGAGCATGCCTGCCGCCTGTGGACATTGGTGCTCGAAATCTCGGTGATGATGGCGCAGTTCCCGTCGAAGGAGATCGCGCAGCTCTCCTACGAGTACCGCACGCTCGGCCTCGGCTACGCCAATATCGGCGGCCTGCTCATGACCATGGGCCTGCCGTATGATTCCGATGCAGGCCGCTCGCTCTGCGGCGCGATCACCGCGATCATGACCGGCGTGTCCTATGCCACCTCCGCCGAGATGGCGGGCGAGCTCGGCGCGTTCCCGAACTACAAGGCCAACGCGAAGCACATGCTGCGCGTGATCCGCAACCACCGCCGCGCGGCCCATGGCCTGAGCGAGGGCTACGAGGGTCTCTCCGTGAACCCGGTGCCGCTCGATCACGCCTCCTGCCCCGATGCCGGCCTGATCGCCCATGCGAAGGCCGCCTGGGACAAGGCGCTCGACCTCGGCGAGACGCACGGCTACCGAAATGCGCAATCCACCGTGATCGCGCCCACCGGCACCATCGGCCTCGTGATGGATTGCGACACCACCGGCATCGAGCCCGACTTCGCCCTCGTGAAGTTCAAGAAGCTCGCCGGCGGCGGCTATTTCAAGATCATCAATCGGGCCGTGCCCGACGCGCTGCGCGCGCTCGGCTACCGCGAGTCCGAGATCGCCGAGATCGAGGCCTATGCGGTCGGCCACGGCTCCATGAAGCAGGCTCCCGCCATCAACCCCGGCTCCCTCGCCGCGAAAGGCTTCACGCCGGAGAAGATCGACGCGGTCGAGAAGGGCCTGAAGAGTGCCTTCGACATCAAGTTCGTGTTCAACCGCTGGACGCTGGGCGAGGACTTCCTGACCGGCACGCTGAACGTTCCGGCGTCGAGCCTCAACGATCCGTCCTTCGACCTGCTGCAGCATCTCGGCTTCTCGAAAGCCGACATCGAGGCCGCGAACATCCACATCTGCGGCGCGATGACCCTGGAGGGCGCTCCCCATCTCAAGACCGAGCACTACGCGGTGTTCGATTGCGCCAATCCCTGCGGCAAGATCGGCAAGCGCTATCTGTCGGTGGAGAGCCACATCCGCATGATGGCGGCGGCGCAGCCCTTCATCTCGGGCGCGATCTCCAAGACCATCAACATGCCCAACGACGCCACCGTCGAGGATTGCAAGAACGCCTACATGCTGTCCTGGAAGCTGGCGCTGAAGGCCAACGCCCTCTACCGCGACGGCTCCAAGCTGTCGCAGCCGCTGAACTCCGCCCTCATCGCCGATGAGGAGGAGGATGCGGAGGACGCGGTGGAGGCCGTGACCGCCATGCCGGCCGCCGCCAAGGCCGCGCATGTGTCGGAGAAGATCGTCGAGAAGGTGGTCGAGCGCGTGGTGGCTCTGCGCGAGCGTGAGAAGATGCCCGACCGCCGCAAGGGCTATACCCAGAAGGCCGTCGTCGGTGGCCATAAAGTGTATCTGCGTACTGGCGAATACGACGACGGCCGTCTCGGCGAGATCTTCATCGACATGCACAAGGAAGGCGCGGCCTTCCGGGCGATGATGAACAACTTCGCCATCGCGATCTCGCTCGGCCTGCAATACGGCGTGCCCCTGGAGGAATACGTGGAGGCCTTCACCTTCACGCGCTTCGAGCCGGCCGGCTTCGTGCAGGGCAACGAGCGCATCAAGAGCGCGACCTCGATCCTCGATTACGTGTTCCGCGAGCTCGCGGTCTCGTATCTCGCCCGCAACGACCTCGCCCATGTGGACCCGTCGGAGGCCGGCCCCACCACCATCGGCTCGGGCGAAGCCCAGTCGAAGGCGCCGGAAGCGGCTCCCGCCACCGCCGTGGTGTCCCGCGGCTTCACCCGCGGCTCGGTGGACCGCCTCATGCTGATCCCCGGCGGCGCCGCCGCCAGCGGCGCGGGCGTGACTCAGCGTCCGGCGGGCGGCGTGACGGTCGGCGCGAATGCCCTCAAGGGCGAGCTCGCCCAGCCCGCCGCGCAGGAGCAGATCGTCGGCGAAGCCGAAATGGCGAAACTCGCCTTCTCCGCGCCCTCCATCGCCGACAAGCGCGCCGAGGCCAAGATGAAGGGCTATGTGGGCGAAGCCTGCCCCGAATGCGCCAACTTCACGCTGGTGCGCAACGGGACGTGCTTGAAGTGTGATACGTGCGGATCGACAACCGGGTGCTCGTAAATCCGTCGGCCCTGGCGGTTTCCGCCAGGGCTTTTTTCATGCTGCGGCAATGCCCTCTCAAGAACGCGATTATCCTCCGCTTTCCAGGCCCATTTGGGCCTCGTCGTCGCGCCCATGGTACCGGCAGTGGCATGGGCCTTGGTCGCGGAATGGCCTCAACTGAGTGTCGAGCGCGTCCCGATCTGGCTGTTACTCACCGCCATCGTAGGCGCATCTCCAGCGGCGCTCATTCTTGGCATTCCGGCTTACCTGCTTCTTCGCCGGTATTTGAGACCGAATCTACTCACAATCTCCGCAGCCGGCGGAATCATCGCCGTCATACCCTGGCTTGTACTGACACTGAGGAACTATCTGAGGGTGAACTGCCTGGGAATGATCGATGCGGGGTTAAGCGATGCAGCCATGCCGATCCTCCTCTTGAAGTCGGTCTTCTGACGCCCCCGATCTCTTGTGGCGCGGCTCTCGCCTCCGCGTGTTACTCGTGCGGGCCCGCCGGTTTGACGAGGTGAAGCCCTTCGAATGCAACCGCCGGCGCCGTCTCGCCGCCTCCGGCGACCTGTACCGTCGGAAAGGCGAACCGGATCCCGTTCTCGTCGAAGGCCTGCTTGATGCGGGCAAAGGCCTTGCGGCGGATCACGAACTGCTCGCCCGGTCGCGTTGTCATCTTGCAGCGGATCTGGATCGCGTACTCGCCGAACTGCTCGACCCCCTGCATCTTGAGCGGCTCGATGATGTTGAGGGCGAACTCCGGATCCTCCGCCATCTCCTGCCCGATCTTCTTGATCAGCTTGCGGGCCTTCTCCAGATCGGTGTCGTAGGTGACGCTGATCTCGAACTTGTCGATCACCCAGTCACGGCTCATGTTCTGCACCGCCCCGAGCTGGCCGAACGGCACCGTGTAGACCGGGCCGCGGTGATGCCGCAGCTTGATCGAGCGCAAGGAGAAAGACTCGACCGTGCCTTTGTAAGAGCCGCTCTGGATGTACTCACCGACCCGGAACGCATCGTCGAGCAGGTAGAACACGCCGCTGATGATATCCTTCACCAGCGTCTGCGAGCCGAACCCAACGGCCACCCCGACAATGCCCGCGCCCGCGATCAGCGGTCCGATCTGGACGCCCAGTGCCGAGAGCACCATCAGAACGGCCATCGCGGCCAGCACGGCGAGAATTGTGGTGCGGAAGATCGGCAGCAGCGTGCGCACCCGAGCTTGACGCGAGGCGGCCGCGCTACCCATTGGAGCGGCGGTCTCTGCCTGAGCGAGCCGTCGATCGATCAGGGTTTTGGCCACCTGCCAGATCAGGTCGGCGACGAGCAGGATGACCACGGCGCTCAAGGCTCCCCTCACCAAACGGGTCAGAAGCGTGTCGCGGCTGGTCATCTCGACGAGGTCTATGTCCCAGGCATGGGCCAGCAGCAGGACGACACCGACGATCAGCACTGCCCGCACGCTGCGGTCGAGGTACACCGCCGTCAGGCTGGTTTCCGTGGGCGGCCTGGTCGGCAGGCGTACGGCTTCGTGGGTTGCCCGCTCGGCAATCGCGATCGCCCGCGGCAGCAGGAGGGCCACCGCACCAAGCCAGAACAGTCGCATTAGGCCGGCGACCCACAGCCCCCACAGCAGCACGAAGCAGAGCGACAGCAGACCTGCTCTGAGCATGTGAGAGCCTCTCACCTGAGCAGGCGCCTCCTGAGCGCTGTGGCTTGCGGGCGGGGGGTGTGCCCAGGCTGTATGGAGCGCGATGGTCAGCAGGCCGAGGCCAAGGGCATAGGCCACCACCTGCCTCGCCTCCGGTGAGAAGCCGAGGATGCCCAGCATTTCGACGGTGGCCCATCCGATGGCGAACCAGCCGACGAACAGGGCTAGGCGAAGGTGCCAAAATCGTGCCGCCTCGGTGCTCATCGGGAGCAGGCGTAAGCGCTCGATGTCCTGCGGTGTTCTGCTATCGGGCGCGAGCAGGAAACGACCGGCGACCAGAGCGAGCCGCAGTAGGATGGCGGCGGCAAGGTAGGCGACAACGACCTGCCTCAGGAGCGGCGGCCAGTCGAAGGCCAGGAAGGCGCCGATGCTGCCGGTAGCGAAAATCAGCAGTCCGAGGATGTCGAACCCGAGGCGCATGACCAAGGTGCGCAGCCGCGCGGCCACGGTCTCCACGGGCCGTGAGAGCTCCCGCCGCCGGAAGGCAGCGGTCAGCCTGCCGAAGAGCCACTCGGTTCCGGCCCCGAGCGCCAGGAACTCGGCGATGAGGACGAGCACGGCAAGCCCACGCCGACCCTGAAGCTCGGCGATGAGGCGAAGACGGGCCTGCCGGAACTCATTCGGCACACGAGGCACGGCCGTTGCCAGCGCGGCCAAGTGTTCCTCAAGGGCGGTGATGCGCTGCGTCATCATCCCGGAGGTCGTGGTCGGCGCATCCGCAGCAACCGGCACGACCTTGGATTCCCGCTGCTCATCCGCCCACGCCTGCACGACGGGATCCTGCATCAGGTCGAGTAGTTGTTGGACCTGCGCCGGAGGAGGGCTCGCGTTCTGGGCAGGCTGGGCACAACCCGGCATGGTGCCTGCCAGGATCGGAAGCACAATGACCATTCCATACAATGGGCCTGCCAACGTGACGCGCATGGCCCTGCCTTTCGCGCGAGCCTGGGTCCCATGGAAGTTTACGCCAGTTCGACGGAAGGCGCGAACCAGATTTCCGTCCCCGATGGGGCCGACAAGGGCCTTCAGGATAGCACGCCGACCCACGGAAGTCCCAAGCGCTCTAGCGAGTTGCACGTTGCCGGCGCAGCGGGGCCGTGGGAGCGGCCCCCTGTGCCATCTGCAAGCATGTGAGCATGTCGACATAGCTTGGTGATCCGCCGATCTGGGCCTCTCCTACGCAGGTCTCCCGGTGGGACGCTGCCGCGCCGCTCCACATTACCTGAAGCTGGCGCTCCGCATCCCTTTCGTCCTGCATGCAGCCCTCGTACGGATTGGCATCCTCCGCTAGAAGGCGCGGCGCCGACCGGCAGGTTGCCTCGACGTCGAGCCGGGGGAGTTGCTGTGCCGCGGCAGTCGACATCAGAATCGCACCCCACAGGAACAGACAATTCGGCAGACAGGCTCTCATGGCAATCTCCTATCCTTGTGCGTATCGATCCAGCTCGGCCGCGAGCTCGGCCGCGAGATCCCTCACAAGGATCCGGTACTCGGCGCAGCGAGCCGCCCTCACGGAGGAAGTCGAGCGCTCCCACCGTGCCAGGGCGGCCTGTGCCTCGGTGAGATCCTCACACAGCGACCGGAAGTTATCGTCCGTCCGAGCCAGCTCCTCAATGGCATGTCCCCGGTCCGGGAAGCGGGTGATGGCGGCCTGGACGGCGTGATGCATGGCGCTACCCCCGTTGCCGGTTTCGGACAGCGCAAGTGCGCCGTCGCACGGTTGCCAGCATCGCCCCATACCGCACGCATGGGGAGTATGTTACGGTAGGTTACGGAGAGAGGCGTCTCGCGGCGCCCTCGAACAATGGGCCGATCCATGCTCGGCGGAAGCGACGGCACTGTCGGTGCCTCGCCGCAGGCCCAGTCGCCACCTGCGGCGGAGGACGTGCGTGCGCAGCTCGCCATTCTCCTCGCCAGCCCCGACCTCGATGCCCCCGCGCGGGCTCGCAGGTTCCTCCGCTATGTCGTCGAGGAGACGCTCGCCGGCCGCGCCGACCGCATCAAGGCCTATGCGATCGGCACCGAGGTGTTCGAGCGGAGCCCGGACTTCGATGCCCAGAGCGATCCGGTCGTGCGGATCGAGGCTGGAAGGCTGCGCCGGGCCCTGGAGCGCTACTATCTCTCCGACGGCCGGTCCGACCCGGTCGTCATCACCATCCCGAAGGGAGCGTACATCCCGCACTTCGCTTGGCGTAGGCCGCCGGTCGCTGAAGCCGACCCTGCCCCGACCACTGCGTCGACAGGGCATGCTGGCAATTCTCCGCCCCAGCACCGGATGCCCTGGCTCGCCACTGCCGCCGTCGTGGCTATCCTCCTTGCCGGGTTCGTCTTGTTGGATCTGTGGAACGACAGTGCTTCTCGTGCGCCTCAAGCATCGGTCCACCTGCCCCCCGGGGGGCCGGCCCTTGTCGTCATGCCATTTGCTGCCCTGGGGGAGGCTCCCGCCGCCAAGACCTACGCGGACGGATTGACCGAGGAGGTCATGAGCCAGTTCGCCCGCTTCAAGGAAGTGACTGTCATCGGACGGGAGACGTCGCGCAGCATCCCGCCGGGTGCGGATGCCACCCGTCTCCGCAATGACCTCGGCGTCCGGTACGTGCTGGAGGGAAGCGTGCGTGCCGCAGCGCACCGTCTTCGCATCACCGGCCGGCTCCTCGATGTGGAAACGGGCGCCGTCCTGTGGTCGCAGATCTACGACGAGGACTTGAAGGCTCGTGATCTCTTCACGATCCAGGACGACGTCGCGCGCAAGGTCACCACGGCAGTGGCGCAGCCCTACGGCATCATCCAGCGAGCCCACCAGACCCGAACCGGTACCCGTCCGCCCGACGACCTTGAGGCCTATGGCTGCACGCTGCGGTTCTACGATTACCGGGCGGCGCTGTCTGAGGAGAGCCATGCCGCGATCCGGTCCTGCCTGGAACGGGCCGTTGCAGCCCATCCCGAATTTGCGACCGCCTGGGCGATGCTGTCCGTCCTGTATCTCGACGAGGACCGCTTCGGGTTTAACCCGAAGGCCGAGCCCGCGACCGCTATCGAACGCTCCCTCGATGCGGCCCGCCGCGCCACCCGCCTCGATCCCGAGAACGTGCGGGCGCTCCAGTCCCTGATGATGGCGCTGTTCTTCGCCCGGCAGCCTGCCGAGGCGCTGGAGGTCGGCGAGCGGGCGGTGGCGCTCAACCCGAACGACACCGAGCTGCTCGGCGAGTTCGGAACCCGGCTGGGCCAGGCGGGCGCTTGGCATCGCGGCGCCGAGCTGTTGGAGCAGGCGCTCGCCCGCAACCCGGGACACTCTGGCTACTATAGCGGCACGCTGGCGGTCTACGCCTACATGCAGCACGACTATGCCCGTGCCGAGAGCTTGATCCGGCAGGCAGCACTGGAGAAGTTCCCCCTCTTCCACTTCGTCGCCGCCGTCATCTATGCCCAACTCGGCAGGGCGGTTGAAGCCGCTGAGGCCCGTGACGAGTTCCTGCGCATGCGCCCGACCATCTTCGAACGCTGGGACGAGGAAATGGCCAAGCGCAACTACCGGCCCGAGGATGCAGCCCATTTCGCCGAGGGAGCCCGCAAGGCGGGCTTTCCGATGCCGGCGCGAACCGCCGCGGAAGCGATGCTACAGGCATCGCCGCCCCCGCGCTGACCATCCTCACATCACGTAAACTACACGATGCTACAGGCGCGACGCTCCATCCGTTGCTAACGTCCGGCCAGTGGGCATGGCGAACCCGAGAGCCTCACTCACGGGTACCGTCGAGCGAGGAGCCGCAGGTCAGGATCGCCTCCGTGAGGACAAGCCATGTGTCGCGCAGTCCTCAGAGCCCAATTGCAAAGGGAGATTTGTCATGACGATGAAGCTAACCCGCCGCCAGGCGGCGATCGGTGCCTTGAGCCTGCTTGCCGGCACCACGATGAGCACCGTCAGTGAGGCTCACCTGGGCGAGCTGTTGGGCATCGACGAAGGCCTCGAGGACTTCTGGCTGGCAACCGACGCCTACATTTACGGCTATCCGCTGGTTACCATGGAGATGACGCGCCGGGTCATCACCAACGTGGCCGCCCCGGAGGGCACTCGGGCACCGATGGGCCAGATCATCAAGCTCCGGCACTATCCGGACGCCACGTTCCGGGACGTGACCGCGCCCAACGCCGACACGCTCTACACGACGGCGTTCTTCGACGTCGGCAAGGAGCCCTGGGTGTTGAGCCTGCCGGACATGAAGGACCGCTACTTCCTCATGCCGATGCTGGACGGCTGGACGACAGTGTTCCAGGTCCCCGGCAAGCGCACCACCGGCACGGGTGCCCAGACCTATGCCATCACCGGACCCGGCTGGAGCGGCACGCTGCCGGCGGGCATCAAGGAGTACAAGTCGCCGACCAACATCGTCTGGCTGCTCGGCCGCATCTACTGCACCGGCACGCCGGAGGACTACGTCGAGGTGCATGCGCTCCAGGACCAGGTCAGGCTGGTGCCGCTCAGCGCCTACGGGAAACCGTACACGCCGCCTGCCGGCAAGGTCGACCCGTCGATCGACATGAAGACCGCCGTGCGCGATCAGGTGAACCGCATGGATGCGGTGGCGTACTTCACCCTGCTGGCGGAGCTGATGAAGACGAACCCGCCGTCGGCTGCGGATGCCCCCGCCCTTGCGAAGTTCGCCAAGATCGGGCTCGTGCCCGGCCAGGACTTCGACGCGAGTAAGCTCCGGGCCGACTTCGCCCGGCGCATCCCGGAGATCGCCAACGACCGGATCATGATCCAGTTCAAGATCAACAAGGACGTCCATGATATCGACGGCTGGGGCTTCACGACGAAGACCGGGATCTACGGCACCGACTACCTGATGCGTGCCCTCGTCACGGCGATCGGGCTCGGGGCCAACCGCCCGCAGGACGCCGTCTATCCCACCTCGCAGAAGGACGGCGACGGCAGTGCGTATGACGGGGCCAACAAGTACGTGATGCGCTTCGCCAAGGGCCAGTTGCCGCCGGTGGAAGGCTTCTGGTCGCTGACGATGTACGACGGCGCCTACTTCTTCGTGCCCAACCCGATCAACCGCTACTCCGTCAGCGCGCGCCAGGACCTGAAGGCCAATCCGGACGGCTCGGTCGACCTCTACATCCAGAAGGACTCGCCCGGGGCGGACAAGGAGTCGAACTGGCTGCCCGCACCGGCCGGCAAGTTCATCCTGATGCTGCGGATGTACTGGCCGGACGAAAGCAACCCCTCGATCATCGACGGCACCTGGACGATCCCACCGGTCAAGAAGGTCAGCGACCGGGCCTAGCCGCGCACCAATCCGACCCCAGAATCGCGGATGACCTGGCTCTGCGATTCTGGGGTCGGCAGTAGCCGACACGACACGAACGTTGGAGGACGATCATGCAGACCCGTGCGTTGGGAATTCGTCGTGCCGTGCTCGCGTCCGTTTGTGTAATGCTCGCGACGGGAGGAATTGCGTGGGCGGCAGACCCGGGTCCGGCCCGGGCGCCCGTCGTCGAGGCGCTGCCCATGCCGCCCTCGTGGAGCTTCCGCATCACGCCCTATGGATGGCTCATGGCATTGGACGGCGCCCAGACCGTGCGTGGGCGCTCGGTAAAGGTCGACGCGAGCTTCATCGACATCGTCGAGAAGAGCGACACCCTCGTGGGCCTGATGGGTAACTTCGAGGCCCGCAACGGCCCATTCGCCCTCTATGGCGACCTCGTCTGGAGCAGCATCGGCTTCGAACGCAACGGCGTCAGGACGCGCACTCCCGCGCCGGGCGTCACGACAACCGTCGGCCGCGCCCTCAGCTTGGACATCCAGATGGCCATCGCGGAGATCGGGGCAGCCTACGAGGTCGCCCGCTTCGGTGCGCTGGCATTCGACGTTCTCGGCGGCGCCCGCTACTGGTTTCAGAAGGCGGACCTCTCGTTCGAGGTCGATCGTACTATCGGGATCGGGGACGTGGAAGTGGTGGGCGGCCGCGCCTTTGCCCGCTCGAGGTCCGTCGACTGGCTTGATCCCGTGATCGGCGCACGGGTGCGCTACATGGTGGCTCCGGGTCATGAATTTTGGCTGCGTGGTGACATCGGCGGGTTCGGCGTCGGCAGCGACTTCTCCTGGCAGGCGATCTGCGCCTACGGATTCGAGTTCGGCAGGTACCAGGGCATCACGTTCTCGGGCGTGATCGGCTATCGGGCGCTGTACGTCGACTATGGCCAGGGTGAGGGTCGCCAGCGCTACGAGTTCGACATGCTCCAGCACGGCCCCGTGCTCGGCCTTAGCGCACGGTTCTAGTCGGCGGGGGAACGCCGAAATTGTGACGCATCGGCGGTCTTCCTATACTCGTCGAAAGCATAGTGGCATCGGCACGGCCCGGGATGGTGCGCTCAGGAGCATCCCTTGAAATCAAGCCTCACAGTGTTCGCGCGCTACGCCGGCCTTGCAGGGTTGCCCGCCTTCTTCCCGGCCTTCGCGAGGGCGGCTTGGCTTGAGATCCTCCCGGAGTTCAATCCGTTCAAGTACAACTCGTTTCCCGTGAACGCGGCCCGTCAGTCCTATCTTGTCACGCAGGCCGCCCAGGCTCAGGTTGCCCGCGCGGCAGGCAATGGCACGATCACCCGGCTCCCGCGGATCCACACGTTCCAGTCCGTCGTCGACTACACCGTCAGCACCCAGGCCGTTGTCTCGGGCCTGTACGCGCGGCTTCCAGCCAACGGGAGCGAGTTGACCCGGTTCGACCTCAACCGGGTGATCCGGCTCGGTCCGCTCGTCGACCGCTCTATGGAGACCATCGTCGAGCGGCTTCTGCCCGCCGCACCGCGCGCGTTCAGGACGACGCTCGTCACCAATGCCAGCCCGTCCTCGCTGGAGGCCGTCGAACGCTCGATCGAGGCAGGCGGAGCGACGGAGGCCGTACATGGGCTCGGCCTCGCCTTCCCGCCCGGCGCGTTCTCCCTGTCCCACGTCGCGATTCCGTTCCCGGTGACGGACCCACTCTACGGGTCACACCCCGATCCCCGGGAGAGCTTCGGTCTCCACCTCGGAACCCTGACACCCCGCGGTGAACGCGGTGTTCTGCTGGTCCCACTGGACGCGCTGGTGAGGATCTCGTCCAATCCGTTCTACCCGTACCTGGAGCGCAGAGTCTCCGAGGGAATCGACGGTCAATTGCCTCCGGCGCAGTGACAGGCTGCCGATGGCAGTCGATCGTCACCCTTTCAGCACCCACGAAATTTTCGCGCCAGCGCGAGCCAGCCGTCCGGAAGATTGCATCCTGTTGGCGCAACATTCGACTAATTTCAATCACAAACCAAACCGCCTCCTCCCGGCAGCTTGCCCGTCCAAGATGCAGTGGCGCGAGGCAGGCGACGAGGGCTACCGCATCGCGGCGGCCGCAGACGGTGCCTTCACGAGCCTCCTGACCCGCCTGCGCGAGCAGGTGCAGGGGACGGCCCCGGCGCAAGTTCGGCCGCCCGTACGAGTGGGTCTCGAGCGAGGAGAAGGATCCCGCTTACGCCGCCATCGGGGACAGGATCGCCCGTCACCTGATCGCCACCACAGCGATCGGTTCCGGGGATGAGATCTTCGGTGTGCCCGTCGCCGAGCGGCGCCTGCACTCGAGCAGCAAGCCCCCGAGGAATTCCTCGGGGGTTTTTGTTGGCTTGACGATGGGTGCCGGGTCTCCGTTCGAGGCCGAAGTCAGGTCCCAGAAAATAAGGGTTCTAGCCGCCCCTGGTGAAAATATTGAGTCAATTCACACTGTTTGTTGCCTTGGTCGCGTCCATGTTCGACCGTCATCTTGCCGGTCTGGCAGAGCGTGAGGCGGCAGCCTTGCGCGCCAGCGACGAACGCTTCCGCCGGCTCTACAACAAGACTCCCCCGCCCCTATATTCCCGAAGAGAGGACGGAATGATCGAACACGGCAGCGATGCATGGCTCGATCTTCTGGGCTACAGCCGCGATGAGGTCATTGGGCGCCGGGTCTCGGACTTCCTGACAGAGGAATCGGTCACCCGCCACCGGGAGCCGGTCTGGCCGGCGTTTCTCGCAGAAGGCATGGTGGAAGACGTCGAGTATCAAGCCGCGACCAAGGACCAGGGACGATGATCCGGCCGATCCTGAAGAAGACCATCTGATTGTCGCTAGAGGTTTATCATCATGGCACCTGAGAAAGTCGCAATCATCACTGCCGGCGGGAGCGGCATGGGAGCCGCCGCCGCCAAACGGCTTGCGGCCGAGGGCTACAGGATCGCCATTCTCTCCTCATCGGGAAAAGGCGAGACCCTGGCACGTGAACTTGGCGGAATTAGTGTAACCGGGTCCAACCAATCGAACGATGACCTTGGAAAACTGGTGGAGCAGACACTTTCGAAGTGGGGTCGCATCGACGTCCTGGTGAACAGCGCGGGCCATGGTCCCCGGGGGCAGATCCTGGAGATCAGCGATGACGAATGGCACAAAGCGATGGATACCTACCTCATGAACGTGATCCGGCCCGTGCGCCTCATCACGCCGGTCATGCAGACCCAGAAGTCGGGATCGATCATCAACATCTCGACGGCCTGGGCCTTCGAGCCTTCGGCGATGTTTCCCACATCCGCGGTTTTCCGCGCGGGCCTCGCAGCCTACACCAAGATCTTCGCCGACACTTATGCTGCCGAGAACATCCGGATGAACAACGTTCTTCCCGGATGGATCGACAGCCTGCCGGAAACAGAGGAGCGTCGGCGGTCGATTCCGATGCAGCGGTACGGAAAAAGTGAGGAGATCGCCGCAACGATCGCTTTCCTGGCCTTGGAGGGGGCTGCGTACATCACCGGTCAGAACATCCGCGTTGACGGTGGCCTCATGCGGTCCATCTGAAAATCATCCGCGACATCTGCTTTTGACCGTGGCAGATCAGCTGAAGGCAACTGCATAGGATCGCCTTATGAAGAAGATTGGCTTTCTCTCGTTCGGGCATTGGTCGCCTTCGCCACAGTCACAGACGCGTTCGGCCCGTGATGCCCTTCTCCAATCCATCGACCTTGCCGTGGCGGCGGAGGAGCTTGGCGCGGACGGCGCTTACTTCCGCGTCCACCACTTCGCGCGCCAGCTCGCCTCGCCCTTCCCCCTGCTGGCGGCGATCGGCGCAAAGACCAGCCGCATCGAGATCGGCACCGCCGTCATCGACATGCGCTACGAGAATCCTCTCTACATGGCCGAGGATGCGGGGGCGGCCGATCTGATCAGTAATGGGCGTCTCCAGCTCGGCATCAGTCGCGGCTCGCCTGAGCAGGTGATCGACGGGTGGCGTTATTTCGGCTACGTGCCCGAAGAGGGCCAAAGCGATGCCGACATGGCCCGACACCATACGGAGGTGCTCCTGAACGTCCTCAAAGGCGAGGGCTTTGCCGAACCGAATCCCCGTCCGATGTTCCCGAACCCGCCCGGCTTGCTGCGCATCGAGCCGCATTCCGAGGGCCTGCGCGAACGGATCTGGTGGGGATCTGCTTCCAACGCGACTGCGGTGTGGGCCGCGCAGCAGGGCATGAACCTCCAGAGCTCAACCCTGAAGGAAGACGAGACGGGCGAGCCCTTCCACGTTCAGCAGGCCAAGCAGATCCGTCGCTACAGGGAAGCCTGGAAGGAGGCGGGACATGCCCGCAAGCCCCGCGTCTCCGTCTCGCGCTCCATCTTCGCGCTCGTGGACGACCGCGATCACGCCTATTTCGGGCGCGGCAAGGACAGCGACCAGATCGGCATCATCGACAACATGCGTGCGATCTTCGGCCGCTCCTATGCCGCGGAGCCGGACAGGCTCGTGGAGGAACTCAAGGTGGACGAGGCGATCGCAGAAGCCGATACGCTGCTTTTGACCGTGCCGAACCAACTCGGCGTCGCTTACAACGCCCATGTCATCGAGGCCATCCTGAAGCATGTCGCTCCGGCCCTGGGCTGGCGTTGAGGACGTTTCGACGGGTTAAGCCCTGCCGGCATCGATCGAAGCGAAACCCTGTAATGCTCGACGAAAGTCTGCTGGTGAGGATCAGCGTGGCCAGTTCGAATAAGATCTTGAAATAAACCGAGAAATGATTATTGTACCACTTGGTATGTTATGCTGCCGCGACGTCCGTGACCGACCCGCCGTTCCGGCAGCAGGATGGGAGAACCATGGGCCGTCATCGCGAATTCGATCCTGACGAGGCGCTGCACATTGCGCTTCAGGTCTTTCGACGCCGGGGTTACGAGGGCACCTCCATCTCCGACCTGACGGAAGCCATGGGCATCACGCGACCCAGCCTCTATGCCACGTTCGGCAACAAGGAGGATCTCTTCCGCCGGACCCTCGACCTCTATGAGCGCCAGCACCTGTGCTTCGCGCATGAGGCCCTTCAGGCGCCGACGGCGCGGGAAGCGGTCGAGCGGCTCCTGCGCGGCTATGCCGACGTCCTGACCGATCCCACGAGCCCGCCCGGCTGTCTCGGCGTGAATGGGGCCGTGGCCTGCAGCGCGGCGAGCGAGCCGATCCGCGAGGAGCTCATCGCCCGTCGGATGGTCAACGAGAACAATCTGCGCGATCGTCTGGAGAAGGCACGCTCCGATGGCGATTTTCCGGACGATGAGGATTCCGCCGACTGGGCGCGCTACATCGTCTCGATTGGCCTCGGGATGGCGGTGAGGGCCGCATCGGGAGCCTCGCGCGAGGACCTCCACCGTGTCGTCGATGTCGCCCTGCGGTGTTGGCCGACCGTCTCGCGCTGAGGCCTCAACCGCTCCTGTCCCGGGTTCGATCCCTTACCTGCATCACCGAATGTCAGACGGATCGGGATGTCCGCTGCTCCGCAACGTCTCCCGAAGTCATGCCTGCCAGGGAAACGATGCGGACATGGCGACGGGACGGGTGATTGCCGGAACCAATTCAGGCAAGGCGCCCTGCTCTTTCGACACGATGCATCGAAGAAGGTCGCCTGAGGCGACCTTCCACGGGTTTAGCTCGTCAGTTCCTTCGCGGGATGCACATTTGTGGCCGGCCCTGCGCTCGCCAAGTCGGGCTGATGCTGAAGGCGACGGTTCCCCGTCAGTCGGCGAACGAGGACATAGAAGACCGGGGTGAAGAACAGGCCGAATGCCGTCACGCCGATCATGCCCGAGAAGACGGCCACGCCCATGGCGGCCCGCATCTCGGCGCCCGCCCCCGTCGATACCACCAGCGGCACGACACCCATGATGAAGGCGAGCGAGGTCATCAGGATCGGCCGCAGACGCAGGCGGCTCGCCTCGATCGCGGCCTCGACGGGTGTTCGCCCCTCGAACTCGAGCTCACGGGCGAACTCCACGATCAGGATCGCGTTCTTGGCGGAGAGGCCGACCAGGACGATCAGCCCGATTTGGGTGAACACGTTGTTGTCACCCCCGACGAGCCACACGCCCGCCAAAGCCGCGAACAGCGCCAACGGCACGATCAGGATGATGGATACCGGAAGCGCCAGGCTCTCGTATTGCGCCGCGAGAACCAGGAAGACGAGCAGAATGGCGATCGGGAAGACAAGGACGCCGGAATTGCCTGCCAGGATTTCCTGATAGGTCAACTCGGTCCACTCGGCCCTGAAACCCTTCGGCAGAGTCTCGCCCGCGATCCGTTCGACTGCCTCCTGTGCTTGGCCCGAAGAGTATCCCGGAGCCGCTTGTCCATTGACGTCGGCCGAGAGGAATCCGTTGTAACGCATCGCCCGTTCAGGCCCTACGCTCGATTGAATATTCAACAGGGCCGTCAGAGGAACCATCTCGCCCGACCGGGAGCGGACCTTCAGGAAACCGATATCGTCCGCGCGGGCCCGGAAGGGGGCATCCGCCTGAACGCGCACCGAGTACGTCCTCCCGAACTTGTTGAAGTCGTTCACGTAGATCGAGCCCAGATAGATCTGGAGAGTGCTGAACACGTCGGAAATCGCAACCCCGAGCTGACGCGCTTTGGCACGATCGATGTCGGCATAGAGCTGGGGAACGTTGATCGAATAGCTCGAGAACAGTCCCGCGAGCTCAGGCGCTGTTGCGGCCTTGGCCAAAAAGTCCTTCGTGGCCCGGTCAAGCGCCTCGTATCCGAGGCCGGCTTGATCTTCGATCTGAAGCTTGAAGCCGCCGATCGTCCCCAGCCCCTGCACCGGCGGGGGAGGAAAGATCGCGGTCACAGCCTCTGTGATGGCGGCGAACTTCTGATTCAGCTGCCCGGCGATCGCGCCGGCGCTCAGGCTTGGATCCCGGCGATCCTCGAATGGTGCGAGCGTCAGGAACACGATGCCGGCATTCGAGCTGTTGGTGAATCCGTTGATCGACAAGCCGGGGAACGCGACCGCATGCTCGACGCCCGGCTGCTTCAGGGCCATGTCGGTCATCTGCCGGATGACGCCCTCCGTCCTGTCGAGGGTCGCCGCATCCGGCAGCTGAGCAAAGCCCACCAGATACTGCTTGTCCTGCCCCGGGACGAAGCCGCCCGGCACCGCCTTGAACAGGAATCCCGTCGCGCCGAGCAGGGCCACATACACGAACAGCATCAGGGCCTTCGTCGCGACCGCGCGCCTCACGCCGTGACCGTAGGTTTCGGATCCCCGATGGAAGACCGCATTGAAGCGGCGGAACAGCCAGCCGAACAGCGTATCCATGATCCGGGTCAGCCGGTCCTTCGGCGCATGGTGATCGCGAAGAAGAAGGGCCGCCAAGGCGGGGGACAAGGTCAGCGAATTGATCGCAGAGATCACCGTCGAAATGGCGATGGTGACGGCGAACTGCTTGTAGAACTGTCCCGTCAGGCCGCTGATGAACGCAAGCGGGATGAAGACGGCCACCAGCACCAGGGCTATCGCGATGATCGGCCCGGAGACCTCCTGCATGGCCCGGTAGGTTGCCTGCCGGGGATCCAGCCCCTTTTCGATGTTCCGCTCCACGTTCTCGACGACCACGATCGCGTCGTCGACCACGATACCGATGGCGAGGACGAGTCCGAACAGGCTCAGGGCGTTGATGGAGAAGCCCAAGAGATGCAGGACCGCGAACGTACCGACGATCGAGACCGGAACGGCCGCGAGAGGAATGATCGACGCCCGCCAAGTCTGCAGGAACAGGATCACCACGAGAACCACCAGGAGCACCGCCTCGAGCAGCGTATGGACCACCGCGTCGATCGAGGCACGCACGAACTGGGTCGTGTCGTAGACGATCTGGAAATCGACACCGTCCGGCATGTTGGCTTTGATGTCGGCCATCTCGGCGCGAACCTTGTCGGCGATCTCGATGGCATTGGACCCAGGCGCCTGGAGGATCGGAATGGCGACGGCCGGCTTGTTGTTCAGGAGAGATCTCAAGGCGTAGTCGGCAGCGCCCAGTTCAATGCGGGCGATGTCGCGGAGGCGGGTGATCTCGCCCTTTTCCCCTGTCCGGACGATGATGTCGCCGAACTGCTCCTCGTCCTGGAGGCGGCCCTGCGCGTTGACCGACAGCTGATGATCGATCTCCGGCAAGCCCGGCGAGGCGCCGACGACGCCCGCGGCCGCCTGCACGTTCTGGGCGCGGATCTCGTCCACGACGTCGCTCGCGGACAGACCGTGCTCGGCAATCTTCTGGGGATCGAGCCAAATGCGCATCGAGTAATCGCCCGATCCGAACAATTGGACCTGACCCACGCCCTGGATCCGGGCCAGCCGGTCCTTGACGTTGAGGGCCGCATAGTTGCGCAGGTAAGTGACATCGTAGCGGCTGTCGGGCGAGAGCAGGTGAACCACCATCATCAGGTCCGGCGAGCTCTTGACGGTGGTGACGCCCAGACGCCTCACCTCCTCCGGCAGCCGGGGCTCGGCCTGCGAGACACGGTTCTGCACGAGCTGTTGTGCCTTGTCGGGATCGGTGCCGAGGGCGAAGGTCACGGTGAGCGTCAGCACGCCATCCGTGGTCGCCTGGCTGCTCATGTAGAGCATGTCCTCCACCCCATTGACGGCTTCCTCGATGGGGGCGGCCACGGTCTCGGAGATAACCTTCGGATTTGCGCCCGGGTATTGCGCCCGGACGACCACCTGGGGCGGCACGACCTCGGGATATTCCGAGACCGGCAGGATGCGCAGAGCGAGCAGCCCGACCACGAAGATCAGCACGGACAGGACCCCGGCAAAGATCGGACGGTCGATGAAGAAGCGGGAGATGTTCATGGCACTGGCCTCGAGCCTTTTGCGTGCGGTCAATTCGCTGCGGAAGCGGACGAGCTTCCGGTCCGAAGCGTGGCGGATGCCTCGGACTCTTCGGGCTGCGGCGTAATCAGGGCGCCTGGACGGACTTTCTGAAGGCCATCGACGACAATTCGCTCGCCCGGGCTGAGCCCGCTGGTGACGATGCGGCCGCCGTCCACAGCAGCCCCGAGCTTGATCTCGCGATAATTCGCCTTCTGGGCCGGGTCGACGACGAGAACGTACTTCTTGTCCTGGTCGACCCCGATGGCCCGTTCGGGCACGACCACCGCCGGCATCGTCTTGGCCTGGCCAAGCCGGACACGCGCGAACTGGCCTGGCATCAGGTGGTCGTCGCCGTTGTCGAGCACCGCCCGCACCCGGACCGTGCCGCTGGCACTGTTGACCGTATGATCGATGAGCTGCAGCTTTCCGCGCACGATGTCGCCCCCTGGCCCCGAACGCATTTCGACTGGGATGCGCGCGAGATGCTCGCGCCGGTCGCCTCCCGCCGGCAGCGTCTCGAGCGCCCGTTGTATCGCGCGCTCGTCCGCATCGAAGCTCACGTAGATGGGGTTGGTCGAGACGATCGTCGTCAGGACCGGTGCGCCGGATCCGCCGTTAACGAGATTGCCGACGGTGACCTCGATTTTCCCCACCCGTCCCGCGATCGGAGCGCGCACCTCCGTGTAGGACAGGTTGAGGCGCGCAGCCTTGGCGACTGCGTTGGCGGCACCCAGGTTGGCCTCGGCCTCGCGAACGTTGCTCAAGCGCGTGTCTAGATCACGTTGTGCAATGGTCTGGTTGGCGGTCATTCTCATGCCGCGCTCCAGCTCGCTCCGTGCGAACGCAAGAGTGGCTTCAGCCGCGCGAACCTGGGCGTCCGCCTTCTCGACCTCTGCGATGTATGGTGCGGGATCGATGATGAAGAGGAGATCGCCCTTCTTCACCAGTGACCCCTCCCGAAAATGGATCGACTCGATGGCGCCGGGAACCCGGGGACGCAGCTCCACCCGCTCGACCGCCTCGAAGCGGCCCGAGAACTCCTCCCACAGCAGGACATTCTGACTATCGACGGCGGCAACGGTGGCAGGCGTCGCGGACGGTGCCGGCGCGGTGCCACTGCCTTGCGTCGCCGTGCTGCCGAGCATCGACCAAAGGGCGACGCCGCTCAGGATCGCGCTCACGGTACCGAAGGAGGTCAGAGGTCGGATTTTGAAAACATTCATCATGGTGAGGCCGCTCACTCGAAAGATCGTCTCGCATCCGACAGGTGCCGGATTCTTACCAATCGGTATAGTACCGATCGGTATGTTTTAAAAGAGCAGCCAAGGCATTTTTATATCGATTGGTAGCAAAAAGAACCACAAGAGCCTGCCGCAGCGGCACCAATGTGTGCTGGCGCACGTTCGGCCTCCCCCTTCTTTGTCTCTTGGACACCCCAGCCACGAGCGCGGACCGCAACATGAAAATCCTCATGGCGGAGGCGTGGACCATCCAAAGCTCAGCGGCGCCGAGGCTTGGCGGCGAGGAGCGGCAACGGGAGGATGAGCCCAGCCGGGCTAGAATCCGACCTAGGCAACCGGCCAGTACCAGGCGGAGGCGTTTACCAGCAGGATGGACCACCATTCTCAGCGAGGCTCATCATGTCCCTCCCGTCATCCATCCCCGCCACCCTCAAGGCCATTTCGGACCAGGTTGCTGACCTCTGCGATGGAATCGCGCCGAGACTCGTGGCGATCCAGGGGCCTCGGCGCAGGTCATCGACTGGGATCATCTGGCGTTCCGGGCTTATCGTCACCGCCCAGGAAACATTGGAAGCGGACGATGACATTCGGATCACGCGCCCGGACGGGAACCAAGTCTCCGCAAGTCTCCTCGGTCGCGATCCCAGCACGGACATCGCCCTCCTGCGGACCGAGGAGCAGCCCGTTCCCCCTATTCCCTTCGCAGACCCATCCGGGCTCCGCGTCGGGCATCTTGTGCTTGCGGCCGGCCGCCAACCCGAGGGGGTGTGCGCCGCCCTTGGTATCGTGGCCCTTGCAGGGGGCCCCTGGAGGAGCCTGCGCGGAGGTCACATCGCCCGCAGGCTCCATCTGGATCTGAGGCTCGATGCCCGCTCGGAAGGAGGAGCCGCTCTCGACAGCGATGGAAAGATCATCGGGATGACCGTGCTCGGCCCCCGAGGGCGCGTGCTCGTCATCCCGTCTGAGACGATAGAACACGTGGCACAGCAACTGCTCGCCCATGGCCGGATCGCCCGGGGCTATCTGGGGCTCGGACTCCAGCCTGTGAGGATCGATCAAACGATCGCCGACGCGGCGGGGCTTGCGGAGCCCAAGGGACTTATCGTCATCAATGTGGATCCCGAAGGCCCCGGGCAGAGAGCCGGGATCAAGCAAGGCGATGTTCTCATCCGATGGGAGGCCGCCCCCCTGCATTCCGTCCGTCGCGTTTACACGCTCCTTGGACCCGAGAGCGTCGGACAGCCCATCACCCTCGGATTGCTGCGAGCAGGGAGGCAAATATCCCTTACCATTGAGATCGCAGAGCGTTCTCACCCTCAAGAGTGAAGCCCCGTGCGACGCATCGCGCTCCAGATCGACGATCCAGACCTGCTCGACCACGTCAGCACGATGTTGGCCGGCGAGCCCGACAGGATTGCTCTCGACCCGAGGGAGCCCGATGTGGTGATCGCCGACCATCTGCATGCTTGCGCCGAAGGGGTCATCATCGTTCTCGAAGAGCCCTCGAATGCGCTTGAAATCCTGGAGGCCGGAGCCAGCGGAGTGCTGCCCCGAAATGCCACCGTCTCGGATCTGCTGCTGGCCATCGATGCCGTCTTGCACGGTTTTGCGATCCTGCCGCGTGCTGTCCAGTGGCCGGACAGCACGCCTCATCAGCCCTCTCCTTCCCTCCGCAATCACGTGCTCACGGCCCGGGAACTCGAGGTCCTCCGGTTGCTGGCGGAGGGGGCCTCCAACAAGCTGATTGCCCGAACGCTCGGGATCTCGTTCCACACCGCCAAGTTCCATGTGGCTTCCATCGCAGCAAAGCTCGATGCCACGGGCCGGACGGATGCGGTCGCGCAGGCCGTGCGCCTCGGCCTCATAATGTTGTGAGCTTGGATCGGCCCACATTCAGCATCCTCACCCCGTCACCGACCGAAGTAACATCCGCCAATTCAGCCGTTCTGAGCATTCGCGACGAGGCGGATTCCATTTCCGCATTCGCCAAGGATCGAGAGCCCGAGTCCCAGCCGGGCTCTCTTCGACCTCGCGAACGATGCAGCGGCTCTAGAGTGGGAACTCGCTTTAATCCTTCACTGCCGCACAATGTCCACACGACCTCTGCGGTTCGTCACCCCAGCCGATTTCACCTGGTAATCCGGAGACCGCGTCTATCGCCTCCTTCAGTCCCGGCACCGCCTGGATCTGTTCCTGGCTGAACTTCTGAAGAATGGCCCGTCCAAGCGCCCAGAACTGCAGGATCATCAGTTCCTCTTTCAGGCCGAGCTCTGCCTTCGCTTTGCCCATGGCTATCCCGCAAGACGCTGCACGGGCCTCCACGGCTCTGCGAGGACACGCTGCGACTTGCCACGCATTTCCTGAAGTCGTACGAGGGTCCGATGATCAAAGGAGGCGGTGACTGCGACGACATCCTCATCTCCGATCCGTTGGGGCAGCCCGAGCGGAATCGTGCGGAAATGGAGCTGGACCAGGCGCAGCAGCCACAGTGGGTTCATTTGAATGATGATCGAGCTTACCCCATTCTCGAGGCCCCATTCGACAATGCCGGAGAGAAGGGCGTTTGCCACCGGGCTCAGCGTGCGCCCACGCTCACGATGCGCCGGCTCGACACAGTACCGCGTCCACTCCCAAATGTGCTCGCCGACAGGACGCTCGTCCTCACAAAGCTGAGGCAAAACATCAGACAATAAATGCGGGCGCGTGGACGGCAGCATGCGCTGATAGCCCAGCACCTTGCTCCCTTCGATATAAAGCATGTGCACAGCATGCTCGTTGTCGAATTGGTCGATTTCCCGGCCATCCGACCTGGCGAGGTCAGTCCAATTCTTCTCTTCCACGAAGACGCGGTGCCGCAGACGATAGGCCTGATCCATTTCGCCGCGGAACAGGTGCTGGTTTTCTGGCGTAACGATGTGAATCATGTAGCCCCCTTGCTGTTTGGGTGCTGACATTTAGCCCGCGCAGTGGAGGCATATAAGTACGCGATACCGTACCATTCATTTGATGAGTTGCAGGCGCAATGCTTCCGCTACGGCATGGGCGCGAGTTCTGGTTCCGAGCTTCTCACGGGCCGAGCGCATATGTTTATCAACCCCGTGCTCCGAGATCCCCATTTGCTCGCCAATCTCCCACTCGGTTTTGCCCTCTGCTGCCCATTGGAGAGCTTCACGCTCTCGAGGCGTTAATTTAATAGTGGTGGCTTGCTCCTTCTCGCGAAGAAGGATTGAGCGTCCGAAAGCGTAAGTTGCCAAAAGCGTGAGAACGCCGCGTTCTTCCGGAGAAACCTCCAGCTGCTCACCAGCAATGGAGAAACCAGCAATATCGCCGTCAAGGGTGGCGAGAGGGATTGTGAAACCTTGCTTCAGCTTGAAATCGCCAGCCTCATCCATGACGCGACGGGCTGTCATGTCGGAGCGGTAGAGAGGCTCGATCTCGCTCCAGAGGAATGAAAAGCTACTTCTCCTCACGGTTGTGATGGCGGGATCACGAAAGATGTAGCCATGAGAGAAGTAGCGTCGACTCCACTCTTGCGGCCAATGATCCAGCACAACACCCGAGACTTGCTGTTGCCTTCCCACCCCTGGACGCGGGATGATACCGGCCAGGACGTACTCCGCACCAAATTGTTTGGCGGATGAAAGCAGCATTCCACAGACCTCGGCAGGGTTCCTTGCCCCCTCCAGGTTGCGGATAAACTCGACTGTTTTTTCGAAGCTCTTCCGTGACATGTTCCACCCTGATAGGAACATAATTACAATAATTCGGGCGTCAATCTAACCAGTTGAAGACCAGAAATGCTGCTCTTCGGCGCAGAATTCTCAACGTATGGTTGCAACTCTCTGGGCAGATTTCGCGCCACTTGGAAGGGCAAGGATAGATGCTTGAACGGTTCGCGTGACCGGCATCATGGCGAGCAGCGGCCGATCCCGCCAAAGCTGGGAACATTGGCGAATCGTGACGATGCGCAGGGCAGACCGTCGCAGAGATGCAAGCTGCCGCTGACGCAACCACTGCAATCCGCGCCTGACCGCCTCACGGCCGCCGAGCTCCTTCGTCGCAGAGATTGTCGCGAAAGCATCCGGCGCTGTGTGCGCATCGCGTCGGAGGAACAATGCCCGGTCGTAAATGTGGAATTGACCAGTCTCCCGAGTCAGCGACCTGCGCGGAAACAGGTTGGGTCCCTGAATTCCCCAGAAACAGGGTCTGCCGACCGCGGCGTCATTGCCTCATTCGCACGATCAAGAAAGTGAAGAATAGAGACACCAGAGTTACGGCACTCAGGACTCCCCAGGCGGCGATCAATCCTGTCTCGCTCGACACTGGCCGAAGCGCGTCCTGAAAGGCTTCGATAGCCCACGCGTTGGGTGTGAACCAGCTGATCTGCTGGAGCCATTCCGGCATGAGAAAGCGTGGTACCATGCTGCCGCCGACGGCGGACAGCAGGAGGACGCCGAAGCTCGACAAAAGCTGGGCTTGATGGCTGGTGGAGCACAAGCTGCACAGAGCGAGGCTCATGCCGGCCGCCATCGCCGAAGCCAACGTGCACGATACCAGCCATGCGGGAAGGACCCTTCCGACATCCACACCGTACAGGAGCCAGGCGAAGCCGAAGATGATGGCGACCTGTATCACGCCCTGCGCCACGAGAAAGACGAACTTGCCCGCGACCACTTTGGAGAGACCACCCGGGGCGAGCGTGAGGCGTTCGAAGATGCCGGACTCACGTTCCGCAACAAGCGTTGCAGCGCCTTGCATAGCCGTAAAAAGCAGAAACACCGCCGCGATCGCACCCGCATAATACGCCACCGGTCCACCGGCTACTCCGATCCTGGTGGCGGCCTCACGGCTGAAAAGTGCTGCAAATGCGAATCCGGACCCTTCCCTTTCCTGACTCTGCGCCTGAAAGGCCTGGTCCAGGAATTCCCGCTCCTCCTTCGTGATGGCGCCTGCCGCCTCCACGTCGGTCAGGATCCGCCTCAATGCAATATCTGGGAGATGTTCGTTGATCGTCTTCTGGATGTGGCCGATCACAATGGGAACCGCGAGGGCGCGCGCCACATCTTCGACGACCAGAATGGGCGTCGGACCCCCACCCGGCCGTGTCTCCAGATCCGACTGAACCGCAATTCCCACATCCACGACTCCATTGCGCACCATACCGCGGAGATCATCGAGAGTGCCTCCAGGCAGCGCCGTCAGACGGATGCCAGGCTCCGCGGCGAGCGCAGCCACAAGCCGCTGCGTCGCCCCTGTTCGAACAATGTCAACGAGTCCTACATGCAGGCGAAGCTCCGAACCGGTGGCGCTGGCAAAAATGGTTGCGAAGACGATGAAGACGAGCGGCGGAAGCGCGAAGGCCATCGACAAGGCGGCCCTGTCGCGGATCAACGAGAGAAACATCACGCGGACAATAGCCGTCATGACAAGGAACGCCCGGTCACGTGGCGGAAAAGGATATCGAGGCCAGGTTCGCGGATCCGGATCTCCCGTAGGGGGGCTTCGACCGATTGCAGAAGCATCAAAACACCAGACGCGTCCTGCGCGTCCGGAATCAGCCCCCTCCAGAGCAGCCGCCCATCGACGGGTTCGAGGCCGGCTGCACGCAATGCGGCGTCCACTCGACCGTCTGCGCGGTCGGTCAGCACCGCTTCGATCTGCTTCATGGTGCCGAAGGTCGATCTCAGGGCGTCGTCCGGGCGCCCCTCGAGAACGATCCGCCCTTCGCTCAGGAAGCCGATGCGATCCGCAAGACGCTCGGCCTGATCGAAATCGTGAGTGACCATGAGGATCGCGACACCGGTGTCGCGGAGGTCGCCCAGTACATGGTGAATGGCGCTTCGTGCCTCGAGATCGATCCCGACAGTTGGCTCGTCGAGGAGCAACAATTGAGGATCGGAGACCAGCGCAGCGGCAATGTTGACGCGCCGCTGCAAGCCTCCCGAGAGGGTTGCGACCATCGAGTCGGCGACGGATCTGAGCCGCGTGACGTCGAGAAGGTGTTCGATTCTTCCGCGGGTCGCCTCCCGATTGATGAGTTGCGAAAAGACTTCCAGATTTTCGCGTACAGTGAGGCGCGAAAAGAGCGCAACGCGTTGGGGCACGTGACCGATCAGGCGTCGAGCCCGGCTGCCCTGACGAGGGTCCACGAGCGCCTCCCCAATTCCAACCCGGCCGTACGCCAGAGGCAGTTGGCCGCACAAGGCGCGGACGAGGGATGTTTTTCCCGACCCATTCGGCCCGAGGAGAACGTAGATCTCGCCCCGACGCAGGTTGATTGTGGCGCCATCGAGGACAGTGCGACCGCCGAGAGTCAGGACAGCGTCCTCGATCTCAGCGACATGCAACGTGGTCTGGTCCTCTTGGGCTGACCGGGCATCGACCGCCGATGAGTTGCGAACAGACGTCACGGCTGGCGACCCTGCGGAATGGGCGCCAGCCTTATGCCGATGCGCAGATCCCGGTGGGTGACCTGAACGCTTGCGGCGGGAAAGCTCGGCCTTCGAAGCCGTCCGGCATCATTCGAGAAGCCATAGGGTTCCAAAGGCAGCCCAAGCGGCGTTCGATCGAGCCGGCCATTCCCATTCATGTCCTGGAACACAGCAACCGCATATGTTCCGGGCGGCACGTCGCTGAACGTGAAACGGACTGCATTGGCCGAGGCCGGGCTCGTCTTGCCGAATCTGCAGGAATTTTCCTCCAGCCCCCCGATGCAAAGACCGGCAAATACATTCCCTCCGCCTATTTGGACAGCCGAGGCCTCCACGTACAAAGTTGCCGCCGACGCGCAAAGGGTCGAACCAGCAAGAATGATGACGGACGCAACGGCGTTCCGGACCATGAAGGAACTCCCTATGAGCGCATCGGCCAAGTTCAGCCGCACGAGAAATCATAATTGTCCTGAGTCAGCCCCCTTTCAACCGAAGGGCTGAAGGCGCTCCTCACTTTGCCGCTGCGTATGCCGCAACGAACAGCCCTCCCCTCTCGACAGCGGCCTGAAACGCCTGGCTCGAGGCGGTATCGACGGTTCCGTGACGAAGAGCGACACACGGCTTCAGGTTTCTGGCGTTTGAGCTCGCTAGCCGCGGCCCCGGATCCGAGTATTTCAATCTGGAACCAGCACACAAATCCAGGCGCGACCCTATTTCCCACGAGGACCGATGTCCCCCGGGAGACAAGCCATGAATGATTGGGAAGAGAAAGTCCGGGTGCGGGCTTACCAGATCTGGGAGCGGCAGGGCCGAACGGGCAATCCGTTCGATCACTGGCACGAGGCCGAGGAGGAACTCAGGGCCGAGGAGGCGGGCCCCTCCCAGGAGCGCCCCGAAGCGACGGTTGAGGAAGCCACGCCTGCAGAAGCCGTCGAGGCCGCGCAAACCGCCGCAGCGGGCAAGGGCTCCTCTGAGTCATAGGACCCATAGCCGGCTGGATCGTTGCGCCGTGTGATCGATAGCGTCAGCGACGGCATCCGGCGCCAGGTGATGGATCATGTGGCCGAGGCCCGGCAGGGCGATGAACTCGCTGTGCGGCACTTCCCGGTGCAGCCGTGCGGACTGGCGGCCCACGTCCGCGATCTGATCGTCCATGCCCGTGACGATGGTCAGCGGCACCGTCAGCTCTCGATAATGCCGTTCCAACTCCATGACGGATGGAGTCATGAGTGCTGCGTCCTCGGCGGCCGCGCGAAGCTGCAACGGCCGCAGCATCAGCGCCTTCGGGAACTCTTGCTCGAAGCGCTCCGGCACCGGAGCCGGTTGGAACATCCGCTTGATCATGCCTGGGAGGATCGCCCGCGCCACGAGCGGGGAGACCGTGTAACGCATGGCATCGCCGATTACCGGGATGGCGGGCGGCGAGAGCAGGAACGTGTCCGCCCGCAGGGTCGGGTAGTAGTAGCCCGAGCCCAGCACGAGGCCGCGCACGAGTGACGGGACCTCCAGCGCAAGGGCCACGGCCACCAGGGTGCCCCAGGAGTGGCCGTAAACCACAGCCCGCTCGACCCCGAGTTGGGCCAAGGCGTTCCGGAACAGCCGGGCATGAGCCCGTGGTGTCCAGAGTTGACGCGGACGCGAGCTGTAGCCATAGCCCGGTCGGTCGATGACAATCACCCGATAGCGCTGCGCCAAGCGGTCCACGAGGCCACTGACGGTGAAGTCCTGGATCATGGTGCCGTTGCCGTGGATAAGCACCAAGGGATCACCATGGCCACGCTCGACGTAGTGCAGGCGCACGCCATCCACGTCGAGGAAGCGTCCGATCGGTGGGTAACGACGCTCGGCATCGCGGGCCTGTTTGCGGTTGTAGAGCGCTGCGGCCCCCAGAGCCATGGCGGCGCCGGCAAGAGCGGGAACACGCCACTGGTATGATCGGGGGCTCGTTCTTCCAGTTCTCCAAAGGCTCGCATGCCTCCCATCAGAGGCGTGCCCGGGAGCAGAATCCTGCATGACGCCATCGGCTCCCGCCGCAGCATCAGCAGGGAGTGCTTTCAGATTTACGTCTGTTTCCACGTTGCGCATGCAGCTTCTCCGTTCGGAATCCAGGACGAACAACGCCCGGTTCCACAATGGGTTGCTGCATCGCACAAAGACAGGTTGCCGCTCTTGTGACCGATCATGACGAGGGTGTTGCAGGCGGGACGGCTCCGGACGAGCCGAGCGCCGTTGCGATCTCGGCCAGCGTGGCTCGTTCGGCATCGCTAACGTAAACCCCGCCGAAACCAAGAAAGCCGCCCTCCGTGCCAGCCTCCGCTGCCTTCCGAGCAACCTCGTTGAGCCATCCCTTGAACCCGACCGCGTCCTCGGGAGCCTTGGTGTCGACGAGCGCGGATACGGCGCGCAGCTCCTCGATGGCCCTGCCCTTCAGTTCACCCAGCTGCGCGCCCTTGAACTGCGCCTGCATTCGGTCGCGGGCGGCATTGCGTGTCTCTGGCGTGGTGATGTCGTCGGCCACGGCCTTGACGAGCGCATTCTGCTGGCTGCCCTGTTTAACTTCCAGCAGGGCCCAACCGCCGGACATGGCTTCCTTCAGCAAGCCCCAGAGGCCGCTTGGGTCGGCCGCGGTGATCGCCATGCTGGCCACCATCGGGCTGGCCACGACGCGGGCCCATTCATCAGGTGTGAAGCTCGTCTTGTCTGCCATTTCATCCCTCCTGTAGTGCAGGCAGAATGGTCGGGCCCTGACTTTGTTCCTGATGCGTCTGCGGTGTCGATTGGTGCCCTGCCGATGGCTGCTCATGGTGGGCCCTTGCGTAGCTTGTGCTGTTAAAGGGGGATAGGAACTGACAGGCCTGAGCATCGCCGGAACCCTTTCTCAGGAGAGCGCTTCAGACAGAACCAGACCTTTACCTTCTGCGCAGATCCGCTAGTCGATCACCGAGCAACGTTTATGACGGCTTTCTCCCGGGCGGCATTGCGGCCGATGCCTCCATCCGTGATGAGCGATCAGAATGATCCGCTGGTTCTGAAGCCCCCGCCGCCGAAGCCGGAATCCCACGGATTGGCCCATGGTGGAAGCCAGCGCGCAGAACCTGTCCCAGGATCGCATCGCCAATCGCACCCGTGAGGACGCCGCCCAGCACGTTGCCAAGGGCGGCCTCGTTGCCGAACGTGCCATAGGCGGTGTCATACCCCTGGTGCCGAAGCCTTGATGCCGGTGCCGGCGCCGACGAGGATGACGCCCACGCCTATGCGGAAGGCATCCACCGCGGCGGAGCGCTGGTGGCGGTGCGCGCCTCCGATGCCGAGGTGGATCGGATCATCGACATTCTCGATGACGGGGGAACGGTGGACTTCGACGAGCACGAGATCACCCGGCGTTAGGAGGGCTGGAGCGGCGCCAGCAGCTCCTATCCAAGCTCTCGGAGGAGCTGCCCGACGCAGTCGACCAGTTCACGCTGGACGGGCACTGACGACCGAGCAGGAGGTGTTTCTCACTGGAACTGACCGCCGGAATGGTGCATTGACCGTGCCCGGTTGGGTTCGAGCGAACGGGTGCTGAGGACTGGCATGGACGAGAGCTTCTCCAGGGTCGGCCTTCTCTATGGCATGGCTTTCGTGCTGGCCGTCAGCAAGGCCTGCACCCTGCTGATCTGGCGGACGCTGCCGAAGCCGCGTCCGCCACTGCGGCAGGAACTGCTCGAGCTCTGGCGCAGCCGCGGAACCCGTGAGCGGGTCCGGAAGGCTTCGGCGGTTCCTCAAACACCTGACGGAATTCGGCACGAGAATTCCTGCGCCCCCAGCGCACCTGCCTCCGATGAGTCTCCAAACGAGACAATGAAGCCGAAGGCATGGTCATAGCGGCCCTGACCAGCCAAAGCTGACCAAGGCCTTACGTCTTAGAAGCACCAGACCGAGCCTTCCTCCGATTTAAGGTGGCGGAGAAAAAACCCCATGCCAGTATCGGGGTTAGATGGTGAGCGCACTGGGACTCGAACCCAGGACCCTCTGATTAAAAGACAGGTGTCGCTGGTTTCCGGATGTATCCTGAAAATGCCGGATGCTTCCTAAGCCTCTGAACTAGCTACGTTCTTCTCTGCATAACGTATCCCCCGGGCTTCCTGCAGTTTCCGTCTTCTGGCTACCTATAGTCAAGCGAGGTAGCCTCTCGAGGAGACGGCATGAACCGCCTCAAGCTCACCAAGAGCGCCATCGGTCCCAGCCGAGGACGTGATCTGTAGAACACCGAGCTGAAGGGCTTCGGCCTCAAGGTTACGCCTGCGGGGCGCAAGGTCTTTCCCGTGCAGTATCGGCCTGCCGGAGACCGCCGCAATCCACGCAAGTACACCATTAGCGAGTACGGCCAAGTCACGCCCCATCGGGCCCGGATGGAGGACCAGCGGGTGCTGGCCGAGCGCGCGGCTGGATCGCGTGTCTGGCGTAACAGATTGGACCCTGCACGATCTGCGCCGGACCGTTGTGTCAGGTATGGCCCGGTTGGGCGTGACCCGGGTTCGTTCGTTTCGTGCTGAAACGAGCTCCTGCAAACCTGCAAAGACGTCTTTCGTGTAAACGTTTACATGCAAGGTCATGAGCGCAAATGACCGTGACCGGAACGAGAAGCTAGAGAACATCGACGCTCGGCTAGCACGACACGAGAAAGCAACCCGCATGAGCCTGGTCTGGCTAATCATTCTCGCGACAGCGGTGCTCGCCCTCGTGGGCTACCACATGGCTCATCTCTAAGGCTGTTGCCACCCAGCTAGTCGTCTTCGCTTCGAAGCAGCTCCACACAGCGCTCAACGCAAATCACGCACTGCCTCTTAGACGGTTGCAGATGAGTGAAACGAACACAAACGCGACTGCGCCCCCACATGCAGCGACTGCGAACTCGCCAAGGATGTGCGCGGGAATGTTCTCCGGAATCCGATTGGTGAGGGCGTGCTGAACATGGTGCAAGGAGGCAACCGCCATGCCCAATAACCCTCCGTAGAAGGCATTTCCAGCGGTGTCACAACACCTGACAGATTGGCATCTCTTTTCCATGCTGGCCGATTTACCCGAAATGCCCAGACTTGGCGAGGGAAGTTCCATAACGTCCGCTTCTCGGCAATCAGGAGACAGTTTCACAGGCGCCACACCCCTCAAGGACGCCCTGGAGGCTGCTCTGGCGGGAACTTGCCTTCGTGGACAACCGCCACGGCCCGCTCGAGGCCGTCTCGCACTTCAAAGCCAATCCAATGGCCGTCCATGAGGTGGGTCTGCCTCGCGCAGGCGAGGAAGTAGTTGCCGGACTGCTGCGCCACAAAGGTGAGTTGCCGCCTCTCGTTCGTGTAAATGCCCTCTGGCGGATCGGTGTAGGCACCCCAAATCGCGTCCTTCGCCTCCAGCTTCACCGGCATCTCCGCTTGGGCATACACCCTGGTCACCATCAGGCTGTGCCGAAACGACAGTGAGCCATTGAAAAACTCGATGTTCACCGACCAGCCCGTCGGCACCATGATCGTGAGATTGCCGCCCCAGTAGCCATTGAAGTCAATGATGTCGGTGCGGATGTTATCCTTGGCGTAACGGGCAACCTGATTCCAGTCGGCCACGATCTCCATCGCCACAGACTTGGCAGTGGGATCGTTCTTGATCCAGCTTGGAACGAAGGGCTCGCCGGCCTCTACAACTCCGGGGAGTAGGCCTAACGTGACGGCAATGGGAGCAAGCCGGGCAAAGCGTGCCAACATGTGATCCTCTCCTGCCAGGCGGCCCTAACACTTGCCAGGGCGCAATAGACTGCGACGGAGGTCGATGCAGCACCTAGGATACGCTTATCCCGCTATGCATCCAATTTGACCGTTCCATAAAACGGCGTTCCGCGAAATCTACTTGCGATGGCAAGGAGGAACGCCCTAACCGAGGGGTCTCTGCCGACCTCCGGCTAGGGCGTCCGGGCCTTGGATGAAGAGGTTTGGGGGCTTTCAGCCAAGGCATCTGCGACTCAAGGGAACAGGCGCCGCATATGCAGGACTTGGCCGTTCAACCGTGGCGATATTATGGACCGATCGATCCTGTGAGACCCGGGCGGACCAGACCTTTGCTGCGCCAGGACACTCGCACCCCAAAGCAGATCGAAGCGGTCCATCCCGCCCTGACTGCTTTGGAGGTGAGTGCTGATTCTCACTGCCGCATCAGCGGATCAGCTCGGGCATGGTCACCGCTAGATGGTTAATGAGCACTTAAGGAAAACTCCGTTCGGCTGAGCATCCGAACGGGGTCGCGTTTTTGAGCCTAGTACGCTACGCAGCCTGACAGCTTCCTATTCCTGCAGGGTTATGCAACGATGACTGTCTCCGTACTGTGCACTATGCGCAGTTGCGGAGACCGTTTTGCGCGCGTGGATTCTGCCATAAGCTCAGACGATGACTCACCTTTCCAATCCTCGTTCCCGCCGAACCGCCATCGATGAGGTAGGCCATGCCGTTGTCGCTTGAGCGCTTGGTATAAGTCGTGCGCGTGTGGCTTGAAGATGACTCAACGGGACGTGCCGGAACAGGGCTGGTCGACCGAAACGCTATCGTGATGGCTGGACGATCTGGTGCGGCGTTGAGCGGCGTTGAGTAACTCCACGGCTCCGAAATGCCCAACGCCTACCGATCACCCGCAGTCTATTCCCTGACAATCCATACCTCGGCGAAATTCTTCATAGCGCCGGCTGCGATAGAGCCGCGGCCATCGTTTCCCATCATGCTGGTCGGGTCGCCTTACTGGCACCGGTGCTTGAGCAGAACGGGGAAATTTTGGCCGACGATGTTCAGCATCTGCTCGGCAATGGCTTAACGACCCTGATAGCCCCGCCGCTTGACTTACGCTAAGGCCTCAAGCGCCATTACTGCCTCATCCTCGGTGGCGTAGAGCTCAACTTTCTCCTAGCCGTCGGCGCCGATCCTTCTCCAATCACATACCAGGTGCATGGTCCCGGACCGGCCGGCTCCCTCCCCCTTGAATTGCGCCCCGAAAAGGTTCTGCCGCGCGCCGACGTAGCCATCTGACACGACGGCAATACGCCGCTCTGTCGGCAATGTGATCGCGAAGTCTGGGTTGAATGCTGCCTCAGACCCGATGATCCGGTTTCACCGGCGGCAGTTCAGGCCTCGGCTCGACGGCCTTTTTGTCTGGGGTGTGTCGCAAGATCCGCTTGAGGCAAGAAGACAATACCCTCCGCAAATACAACACCCTTTCTCGTCTCTGCTCCCGATGTGCCACAGGGCGTTCAGGACCCGTCCGGCGAGCCGTGGCCCTCCGTCACATAGATGTCGCTGGTCCCACAATGAGGACAAACCGCCCGCCAGATGATCATTGCCCGGAGGGCCTGCTCCATTGTGAAAGGGTGCGAGTCCATGCTCGGCGCCCGGATCGCCTCCGGCGCGGCGGCGTCCGGGCGGTTCGCGCTCCCGGCCAGAGAAGGATGTCCATGGAGTTCCTCGACGTCCGCCGATGCCGCCTTCAGCAATGTGAGATCGCCGAGTTGCTCGCGGATCGTTCTGGCTGTCTTCCCTCCAATGCCGGGGATGACCCTTTCGATGCGGGGAGCGATGTGCGCGAGCTGGGCAAGCGTCCTGATCTTGTCCCTCTCCAGCGCCAGCCATGCGCGCCGCGGCAACCAAATTCCTTCGATATGCCCCTGAACCGCCTGGTCCGATGACGTTGCGCTCGCGTGCCTCATGGCCCCTCATTCCTCCCTGAACGCCTTGGCAAACTGGTCCATGAAAGGCTTGGACAAATACGAGATCGCGGTCCGGTCCTGCGTCGCCACGAAGACCTCGACCGGCATCCCCGGCTTGAGCGGCTGCCCGGCTAGTTTCTCGAACTCGGTCGGGTCGATGCGGACGTCGGCAAGATAGTGCGTGGTGTTCGTCGCCGGATCGCGGGTGGAGGCGGCGGAGACATATGCGATCTCACCCTTCAGCTCCGGCGTGGTGCGCTGGTTGAACGCAGAGAAGCGGAGTTTTGCGGATTGCCCGATGAAGATCTGGTCAACGTCGACTGGCGAGAGCTTGGCCTCGATCTTGAGCTTCGCGTCCTGCGGCACAATCGTGGCCAGGGTCTCGGCCGGCGTGATCACGCCGCCGACCGTATGCACCGACAGCTCGTTGATGATCCCCGACAGCGGCGCACGAATATCCGTCCGCGAGAGCCGGTCCTCGAGCGCGATGCGGCGGTCGTTCAGCTCCGAGATCTTTGTTGCGACTGCGCTCAGCTCGCGCTGGGCTTCCGTCCGGGCGTTCTCGTCGATGGAGATGACCTGCAACGTGATGCTGCTCATCCGGGCACGGGCGCGGGCGATGCTCGCGTCGACCTCGCCGATCTCGCCCGTGAGCTTGGTAAGATCACGGTTGATGCCATACATCCGGGATCCCTCGATCAGTCCCTTGTCAGCCAGCCCTTTGAGCTTGCTGTGCTCCGTCCGGACCAAGTTGAGTTCGTAGTTCTTCGCCGTCTGCTGGGCCTGGAGTCCTTTGACCTCCTGCTCAAGCTGCGCGATCTCCGAGCGGAGCTGTTCCTTCTGGCTTTCCCGGTTTGCCCGATTGCCCTCGAACAGCCTCACCTCGCCGTAGGAGGCGAGATCGGCCAGCGTGACCGGGACCACCTCTATCAGCGGAACGACGATTGTGTCCGCGGCATCTCGCTCCGCAATCAACCTGATCTTGCGGGCTACGAGTTCGGAGAGCTGCGAACGGACGATCGAGAGTTCGGCCTTGGTCTGCACGTCATCGAGGCGCAGCAGGATCTGCCCGGCCTTGACACGGTCGCCTTCACGCACTGCGATCTGGCTGACGATGCCGCCGTCGCGGTGCTGAATCAATTTCAAATTCTGGTCGACTTTGACCGTACCCTGGGCGATCACTGACCCGTTGATCTGGGCGATGGCCGCCCAGCCCCCACAGCCCACCACCAGAAGCGTTCCCAGGGCGATCCCGGCAGTGACCCGGCTCCCGAGGCGGAAATCGTCCTTGTCCTTCCCTGCGCGCTTGCTCATTCTCTGTCTCCTCAATGCCGCGGCTTTGGCCTGCGGTCGCTGTCTTGGTTATGCGTGCTCGACGACGACGATGGCTTTGTGGCCGTCAAGGTGGATGGTGGTCTCGTAGATCCTGTCATGATCGAGATCGGCCTCGATCACGGTTCGGTCGATGCTTTCCGACCGTTCATGCCGATACCGGATCCGCGCATCGTCCTCGTCAACCTTGTCGCCGTAGATGCTCTCGAACTGGCTCTCGAGCCTGTCGAAAACCTTCTCGAAGAGGTCGTACTTGGACATCCTGATCCGGTCACCGACCGTGAAGTCGACGATCTCGTGGAGGACCGGCGTGGGCGCGCAGGCCGGCGGAGGCGGGGAGAACTCGAACAGGTCGTCGCCATCGCCGCCCTCGAGCACCACGGGCTGCTGGCCGATGACGAAGCGGTCGTCGCCTGAGCCGCCGACCACGCACTCGATGCCGCTGAAGGTATCGGTGCCAATGTCATTGCCGCTTGCCGTTCCCTCGGTTAGGTCAACGGTGATCCCCTCCTCCGAGGACGAGTAGTCCAGCGTGTCGCGGCCTTCCCCGCCGTCGAACGCATCGTCGCCTCCATCGGCCTCGGCACTGATGACGTCGTTCCCACGGCCTCCCGACACAGTGTCCCGTCCGGTGCCGTCCGCGAGCATGTCATCGCCCGTGCCGCCGTCCAGGAGGTCGTCGCCGTCACGCCCGGCAATCCGGTCGTCGCCCGCGCCTCCCGAGAGGGTCTCGTCCCCTGCGACGCCGGAAAGCGTGTCGTTGCCCGAACCGCCGCTGACGGACTCGAAGTCGGTCACGATGTTGTTCCCGATTTCGGATCCGCTGGCGGTCTCCTGGGAGAGATCGACGGCAACGCCGGACGCTGTGTCCGACAGGTCGAGCGTGTCGTTACCGCTGCCGCCGTCGTAGCGATCACGGTCGCAGTCGGTGGCAACGATGATCCGATCGTTGCCCTCCCCGCCCGACATGGTGTCCTGACCGCTGCCGTCGTGAAGGGTATCATTGCCAGCACCGCCATCCAGCGCGTCATTGCCGCCCCGTCCGTCGATCCGGTCCTCGCCGGCCCCACCGGAGAGGGTCTCGTTGCCTACGGAGCCGGAGATCGTGTCGGCACCCGAACCTCCTCCGACGATCTCGAAGCTGCCGACCTGGTTCTCCCCAATCTCGGATCCCCCGGCAGAACCCAGTGCCAGATCGACATCGATGCCGTGCTCCGCAGTCGACAGGTCGAGAGTGTCGGTCCCGGCACCGCCTTCATAGGTGTCCCTGTCGCCGTCGAGGGCGACGACCACATGGTCGTTGCCTTGCCCGCCGGCCACGGTGTCTTGTCCGGCGTTGTCGAGGAGGAGGTCGGCGCCCGCCCCGCCGTCGACCTTGTCGTTGCCGAATCCGCCCGAGACGACATCGTTCGCGCCGCCCCCTATGAGGACGTCGTCGCCGTCGTTCCCCTCCATCGTGTCGTTTCCGGCATCACCGTTAATGAGGTCACTGCCGGCACCGCCGAACAGCGCGTCGTTGCCGCTGCCTCCGTGAACCTGGTCATTGCCATCGTCGCCGAAGACAGTGTCGTTGCCGTCGTCCCCGAACAGTCGGTCATCGCCCGCGCCACCCGAGATCTGGTCGTCTCCGGCCATTCCGAAGATGATGTCGTTGCCATTCCCGCCGTGGATGATGTCGTTGCCAGCCCCGCCGACGATGTGATCATCGCCGGTCCCTCCGTCGATCAGGTCATCTCCGGCACGCCCGTCGATAATGTCGTTCCCGGCGCGCGCCTCGATCTCATCGGCGCACGCGGTTCCGAGGAGTACATCGTCGCCGTCGGTGCCGACGATGGAGTTCCTGACCACCGAGAAGTAAGCATGCTGGACGATCGTGGCCTTGCCGTCCGTGATCTCGTACGTGACCGTCACCGGGCCGAGGCCGTTTCCGTCGTAGAGCCATCCCTTCCCGGTCCAGGTAATGCTGCCCGAGGATACCTTCAGGTTCCTGATCGACAGGGCGTCGCCATCGGGATCCGAAGCATTCGCCAGCAGGTCCGACAAGCCGATGAGGACAGTCGCGCAACCTGCTACGTCACGGAGGTAGACGGGTCCGCTCGTCCGCGGCGCCCGGTTGGCCTGACCACGGGGATCGTCATCGTCGTCCTCCACTGGCTTTGGGATCGGGTTCGAGTGCCCGGGCTTGTCGTTCCCGGGCCTCGAGCCTCCGCCGGTGCCGGGGCCGACGTTGTCGTTGGACGCGAAGAGCGCCCCCTCGAACCTCGCAAGTTTGCTGATGTCCGATCGCTGGACAAACGGATTCGCGAACTGGAGCGGCGGCGAGTCGACCATCAGGAATGTCGGCTCGGACAGGCGGTTGTCGAAAAGCGTGCCTGAACCGATCCGGCGCGGCTGGCCCTCCTCCGGCTGGGTGTCGCCCTGCTCCAGCGGCTCCAGTGGGGCGGAGAGCATCCCGGTATCGACGAGCTTGAGATGTGGCTTCCCACCGTCCTCTGGCCGCAGGGGCGACTCGTCCTCGTTCGGAAGATGGCCCCAACTCGGCATAGCGCTCTTGATGTAGGCGGCGATGCCGAGCACCAAGGCCCCGAACGCCAGCGGCATCTTCGATAACCTGACTTCCTTCAGCTCATAGCGTTGACGGGATTCGGCCTCGTTGGCTTGGCCGTCGCCCTTGGTTCCCTTGACGTCGATGATCATGCCATAGCCCTCGCGGTTGCCGGTGCCGTCGTCCGGGCGGCCGGGGCGACCATCGCCCCGCGGGTTCCGATGATCTCCTCCTTCGGCCCGAAGGCCGTCATGCGCCCGTTCTGAATGACGGCAATGAGATCGACGGCGACGAGGGCGCTCGGACGATGGGCGATGACGAGGGCGATGCCGCCCCGCGCGCAGACCGTCTTGATGGCCTCCGTCAGCGCCGCCTCGCCCTCGCCGTCGAGGTTGGAGTTCGGCTCGTCCATGATCACCAGGAACGGATCCTTGTAGAGCGCGCGGGCCAGACCAATGCGCTGCCGCTGGCCGGCCGAGAGCGCGGTGCCCTGGGCCCCCAGCTTGGTGCGGTAGCCCTCTGGCAGGCGCACGATCATCTCGTGGATGCCCGCGGCCTGCGCCGCCGCCACGATGGCGCGGGAGTCGTTCTCCACGTCGAAGCGCGAGATGTTCTCCGCGACCGTGCCGTCGAGCAGGGACACGTCCTGCGGCAGGTAGCCGACGTGACGGCCGAGATCCTCGTCCTTCCACTGGGTGAGCTCGGCCCCGTCGAGGCGGACACTGCCCCGCAGCACGGGCCAGATGCCGCTCAGGGCGCGCACCAGGGTCGTCTTGCCGCCTCCACTCGGGCCGATGATGCCGAGCGCCTGTCCGGCCTTGAGTTGGAACTCCACGTCGCTGAGGAGCACGCGGCCGGAGTCGGGGGCTGCAACCGTGATGCGTTCGACCTGGAGCGTGCTCTTGGGTGCCGGCAACGCCAGCGGTTCGTCCATGTCGGCCAACGCGATCACCGTCTCCTTGAGCCGCTGGAAGGCGGTGCGGGCAGCGACCACGCCCTTCCAGTTGCCGATGGCCTGGTCCACGGGGGCGAGCGCCCGGGCGGAGGCCACGGAGCAGGCGATGATCGCGCCGGCTGACAGCTCGCCCTGGATCGTCAGGTACGCGCCCAGTCCAAGTGTCGCCGATTGCAGGATCATGCGCAGCACCTTCGAGATGGCGCCGAACGTGCCGCTGATGTCGTTCGTCCTGGTCTGGAGGCTCAGGTGCTCGGTGTTCGCCTTGTCGAACCGTGCCACGGCCCGCTGCGCCATCCCCATGGCCTTGAGGATCTCGGCGTTGCGGGCATTTGAATCCGCGATCGCGTTGCGCTCGATCGCGGCCTGGTGCGTCGCGCCGGTCAGCCGCCGGGTCATGATCTCGGTGGCGATGGTAAGCATCGTCAGGACGACGGCTCCGCCAAGGACGAGAGCGCCGAGCAGCGGGTGAAGGAAGTAGACGAAGGCCAAATAGAGCGGCATCCACGGCAGGTCGAAGAGTGCCGTCGGCCCCTGCCCGCCCAGGAAGCCGCGCACGGTGTCGACGTCGCGGCCGCGCTCGAGCGCCTCAGAGGTCGAGAAGCCGAAGCGGGGCATGTCTATGGCGACCCGATGCGCGAGAGGCGCGATCCGCTTGTCGAGCCGAGCGCCGATCCGGACGAGCACTTGGGACCTGATCACGTCGAACAGTCCCTGGAACAGGTAGAGGCCGACGGCCAGGACTGACAGAGCCAAGAGCGTCGGTATGCTGCCGCTGGTCAGTGCCCGATCGTAGATCTGGAGCATATAGAAGGAGCCGGTCAACGCGAGCACGTTGATGATGCCGGACACCGAGAAGAGGAAGATGATAATTCCCCGAAGCCCTTGCGTCAGCTTTTCCGCTGCCTTCCGCTTCTGGGCCGACGTGAAACTGGTCCCGCGCATTGGTCCGTCCCTGCTGGTGGTCTTGTGGTTGTGGGGGTGACCGGCGGGCCACGGATGGCCCGCCGGTCGTCGTCCGTTCCTGGGACTTAGGAGAGGATGAAGTCCGACGCCTTGAGGTCGTGATTGCCCTTGAGGCTGATCTTGAACTCGGCCGCATCGGGCCCGGTCGTGTTGCCGCTCACGACGGTGTAGTCGCCGTCATCGCGGGTCTCGTGGGAGATCACGAGCTTGGCCGGTCCGGTGAAGGACGAGCCGTTCGCCAGCGTGAACGACTGCTTGCCGGCTGCGCCGCTGTTGGCATCGATCGCCGAGAGGTCGAGACGGTCGCCCGGCTGGAAGCCGACGATCGTGTCGCCGTTCGCATCGGAAGCCGACAGGAAGCGGAAGATGTCGTTGCCCGACCCGCCGTCGATCACGTTCACCGCGCGGCTCGCTGTGATCGTGTCGTTGCCCGACCCAGTCACGATGTTCTCCACGCTCCAGATCGTGTCGCTGCCGCTGTGGCTGCTGAACACGCTGCCGCTGCTGGCACCGTTGCCGCCGAGGTTCGCCGTGATGCCTGCGGTGATCGCGGACATGTCGAGCGTGTCGGTACCGGTGCCGCCCGCCATGTCGTCGCCGTAGTAGACGTCATTGCCGTCGCTTACGGATGCCACGATGAGGTCACCGCCCGCTCCGCCGTACACGGTGTCGTTCCCCGTGCCGGTATTGATCAGGTCGTTGCCCTCGTCACCGAAGATGCGATCATGGCCCGCATCGCCGTACAGCATGTCGGCATCGCTGCCGCCGAGCATGTTGTCGTCGCCGTCGCCGCCGAACATGACGTCCCGCCCGGCTTCGCCGCTCAGGAAGTCGTTGCCGCCGCCGCCGTTGACGATATCGGCCCCGGCCCCGGCGACCACGTTGTCGTTGCCGTCGAGGGCCATGATCGTCTCGGACTTCGCGGTGCCGATCAGTACCTCGGTGCCGTTCGTTCCGGCGATCGGAGCGCCAACCGAGGTGTCGGGCTGGGTCACGGGAGGAGTGGAACCGCCCCCGTTGTTGCCCGTTCCGGCACCGTCGCCCTCGTCGTCGTGCTCGCAGGATTCGTCGTCTTCCTCGTCGTCGCCACCTGGGCTGGCGACGTCATCGTCATCCTCCTCGTCATCGTGGGTGTCATCGGACCCGAACTGCGGCAGACCGCCCTCGCAAACGAAGGTCAGCTTATGCGTGCCGTTGGACATCGTGGTCACGCCGTTCTCGTCGGTCGTGATCTCGTAGTCCGCGGCCACCCTGCCGTTCGGAAGCTCGATCACGTCCTGCGGGCGCAGCGTGCCCACGATGGTGTCGTTGCCGCCGTTGGAGCGGAAGTAGATACGGTGGGCCGATTGCAGCGAGGTGATGTCGACGGTGTCGTTACCTCCATTGCCGTTGATGGTGATGGTGCTGTAGCTCAGGCTCGTCGGGGAGAAGTTGCCGATGGCTTCGACCCTGTCGGTCCCGGCCCCGGTGTTGATCGTGATCTCCTCGATGTTGTCGAGTTCCGCGATGACCGAGGTGGTGTTCCCGACCCTCCGCGTGATCACGATCTCCGTGCCCGGCTTGAGATCGGTGAACCCGGCCGCGATAGCCTCCGCTCGGGCATAGACCGTGAACGTCTCGTTTCCGGGTCCACCGTTGACGGTGAAGCGGTCGAGCGTGCCCGCGCCGCCATCCACGAAGTCACGCCCGTCGTTGCCGGTCTCGTTGCCGAAGAAGCCGGTGTCGACGTTCCAGACGATGGTGTCGTTGCCCCCGCCGGCGAAGATCAGGTCATTACCCCGTCCTGCGTCGAAGGTGCTGGCGGCATCGTTGCCAACCAGGATGTTGGCGTTGTCGTCGCCGCCGATCGTGCCTTGGGTATCACGGGTGAGAGTGACCGTTCCCGTGGAGGTCGCATTGGCAGCGCCCGAGCCGTCGTTCACCGTATAGGTGAAGCTGCCGCCTCCCGTCGCGTTGTCGGCCACCGTCACGGAACCCGGGGCCGAGGTCAGCGAGACGGAAGTCAGTCCGCTCAGGACCCTTGCGTCCGTGATGTCCAGGACACCACCCTCCGAGTCGGTGTCGTTGGCCAGCAGGGCCCATTCGGGAATGACGAACGGCGCGGTCGTGTGGTTGGTGATCACGCTGTCGCTGATCACGACCGGGGGATCGTTCACCGCAACCACGTTGATCGTCGTGACCGCCGTGTTGCTGTCCAGGAAGCCGTCATTGACGGTGACCTGGACCACGCGGGCTTCCGTGTCCGGTTGCGTCGACGTGCTCCTGAAGGTCACGGCCTGGATGGCGGCTTGGTACGCCGCCAGGGAGGCTGCACCCGTCAGGGTCACGGTGATCTGCCCCCCCGAGTTGACGATCTCGCGGGCGATGCCGGCGGGCAGCGTTCCGACTTCCAGCACGTCGCCCGCCTTGGCGTTGGTCAGCACGATCCGGGCCGAGGCGAGTTGGGCATCGTTGTCCACGATCCCCGGCAGGTCCGCAATCGAGACTCTTTGGTCGCCCTCGGTGTAAGTCGTCGCGTAATTCACTGCGGGGGTCGCGGCCGGTCTGACGAAGTCGACCGAGACGTTGTCGATACGGACGGACTCGGAGGGCTCGAAGAAGCCCCGGTTAAAGCCGTCCGTCTCGAAGCGGATGGAAGCGTTCGGGCCGAAGGGCCCCGCGAGCTCGATGCTGCGGTTCGCACTGTTGGTGCTCCCGTTGATGGTATCCACCTGGGTGTACGTCACGCCGTCGGCCGAGAAGAGCACCCGAACCGTCTCACCGGCATCGAGGTTGGCTTCGGCGACCGAGTAGGTCAGCCGTGCCGATGTCGCCCCGTCGAGGTTCAGGCTGCGCTGGATGGTGGCGCCGCCCTGGTTCTCGTGGAACTGCAGCGCACCATTGGTAATCCGGATCGTGCCGGTCGTGGTCGGTGGCGTGCCTGGATCGCTCGCCTCCTGCCAGCCTGTGGTCCAGGGCGTCGCGCCGTTGGAGTTCGTGTAGCTCGCTTGGCCGAACTGGTCGAGGTACTGCCCATCATCGAAGGCGTGGAGCGACAGCTCGGGCCGCTGGAACCTGATCTCGCCATCGGCGAACTTCAGCACCTCGATGTTAGTCAGGCGGTCCGTGCCGTCCGTCCTGATCCTCTCGTCACCTCCCACCGGCGGGGGATCGTTGATCTCCAGGTTCGGGTTGTGCTCGACGTCGATGCTGCCGTCCTCGTTGCGGGTGATGGTGTAGTTCGCCATCACGTCAAAGAAGACTGCGGTATCTACGTCATCGTCCTGCCCACCGTCGACGATTTCGCGCACGATCGAGAGCTGGCCTGGGTTGAGCGTCCGGTCGAACATCGTCTGCTGGAGCGTCTTGCCGCCGAACTGAGCCACCGCGCCGTTGACGACCTCGCCCTTCTCGTAGTCCGACTCGAGGTAGATCTTCCCGTCCATTCCGTCGGCCGTGTAGATCACGGGATCGGCGTCGGGATCCTCTGGGTTTTGGACCGTGATGCGGATGCGCACGTTGAGCCACTTGTCGCCGTCGATGATGTCGTCGCCGGCATTGCCCTGGATCGTGTCGCTGCCGGCGCCGCCGAGCAGGATGTCCGAGGCGTCGCCCGTGCCCATCACTACCGTCTCCGACTTGCCGTCGGCCCCCGTGATGGTCGTCCGCCCGAGGTGCGCTACGAGATCGGCGAGGCCGTCGATCAGGTGGAGGTTCTTCTCCAAGAGCGCGTTGGAGTAGGATTCCAGCGGCGCACCGTCCTCAACCTGCGTGGCGTTGCCGAACTCGTCATAGGCACCCACCACGACCTCGCGGCCTGTCAGCTTGTCATCGTGCTTCCAGCCGGAGAGGCCCTCCACCAGGTCGAAGCGATCCCGCAGGATGTTGTTCTGCTGGTTCTGGAAAATCGAGACCGTCATATCCGAGTCGGCACCCTGGTTGTGACCCTTGTGGATCGCCCAGTCGAAGCCGGCCATGCCGTTGTTGCGCTCGATCCCCTCGTTCTGGAACATGATGTCGTCGCCGGATTCGGCGTCGTAGTCGTTGTCGTTCCCGCGCCCGTTCAGGACGTCGTGGCCGATGATCGTCGAGTTGAAGAACAGCTCGGAGTTCTCGCCGGCCAGGGTGTCGAAGCTATCGCCACCCTCGATCCAGTCATCGCCCTCGCTGCCCTTCAGGAAGCTGATGCCGGTGCTGCCGCGGATGAAGTCGTTTCCGAGCCCGCCGGTCACGTCCTTCGCCTCGGTGCCGCCGTAGACGAAGTCCTGGCCGCTGCCGGCGAACACGAGGTCGAGTCCGCTGCCCGCGTTGATGACGTCGTTGCCCGCGTCGCCGTGGATCACGTCGGCCGCGCCGACGTCGGTGCCGCTATCCGTGATGATGTCGTCGCCGTCGCCGCCGTGGAGGTGGTCGACGCCGTAGCCACCCTCAAGGCTGTCATCGCCATCGTCACCCCAAAGGGTGTCGTCGCCTTCGCCGCCGATCAGAGTGTCGTCCTCGTCCGTGCCGCCAAGCACCGCATGGTCGCTGCCCGCGTAGCGCAGGTAGTCCGTATCCCCGTCGCCGTCGACATCCTTTCGGATCACCTTCGGGCTGATCGCCTGGAGGACCGGATTCGTATGCTCCGGATCGTCGTCGATCTGCTTACTCTCGTCCATCTCGAGAATGACGTCGGCCGTCTGGAAGGCGGAGCCATTGATGTGCGGGGATTTGCCGTCGCCGACGCTGGTGTTGCGCATGAGGAGCTGCGCGAAGGAGTCGGCTTCGAGCTCGTTGAGGAGGTTCAAACCCTGGGTACGGCTGAGATAGTAGAATCGGTCCCCCGCCTGGAGCTGCTCCATCTGGAACTCGAACACGTAGGTGAAGGAGGAGCCGAGCATTGAGCCGAAGGTCATCTTCTTCTCGGCCAGACCGCCGATCCAGAAGTCGACGTCGTTGAGGCCACCGAGACGGCCCGTGGCGGTGTCGCCGTACTGACCCCGGCCGTGCAGGAAGGCCATACGATCGGCCTCGAAGGCAGCGTAGGCGTCACCCTCCAGCGAGTTGTCGCCGAAGATGAGCTTCATGGCGGCATCGCGCTTGGCCTCGGCGGTGGTGGCCGCCTTGATCGAGGCATGGGTGCCATAGGCCGCGATGAAGTTGATCAGCGAGGCTGGGTTCTTGAGAGAGAGCGCGAAGTCGTGCCAGCTCTCGTAGGGCTTTACGCGGCTGTCCTGGGTGTCCGCATAGAACTGCTTGCGGGCCTCGTTGAGCGAGGGAACGCCGGTCTCGCGGGCACGGGCAATGTTGACCGCGCCCAGGTCGAGCGGCAAGCCGACCAGGTTGTTGCGCAGGGCATCCGTGATGTGCTCGTCGATTTCGTTGCCGACCTGACGGGACATGCCGTTCAGGATCGCACCCGCCGCATCATTCGGGTCAACGCCCGCATTGCCGAACGCGATCGGGTTGAGGAACGCCTCGATCAGGCCGATGTCGCTCTGGGTCACGCTGCCGTCCGCCCCGACGTTGATCATGTCGATGGTGTCGGTGAGCATTGAATGGCCAAAGCGGTACACTACGTGGGCGAACTCGGCCACGATCGCACCGTCGACGGTGGTGGTGTTGGAGAACAGGAAGGGATCCACGTCCGGCGCAGCGGCGCGGGCGAACTCCTCGAACACGAGGTGCTGGTAGACCATCTCGGTCGAGAAGCGTCCTGCCTGGAACAGGCGCTCACCATCCCACACCAAGTTGTCGATCTCGTTCTGCGTCTGCGGAAGGCTGGCCACGTCGACTGCAAGCCACTCGTTGAGGAAGGCGAGGTCGCCGGACTCCAGCGCGATCTTCTTCGTCTCCTCGATGAAGCGATTGTGCTCGGAGTGGAAGACGTGGTGGACCGAGGTTAGGCCGATGTTCTCGTTGCCGCGTCCGTCACCCACGACCACGTGCTTGTCGAGCAGCTCGTTGTCGTAGGAGAGCTTGCGTCCGCGATAGTCCGTGCCGATGTCGTTGCCGGCATCCGTGTCGGAGTCGGCCTCGACGACGAGGGTCTCCTGGGTCGCGGGATTGCCGTCCGCGTCGTAGACGGTCCCCGGCACGGCATCGTGCGCGATGTCGTTCAGGAAGGCGCGTCCGGCCGAGAAGGCTTGGGAGGCGGGAACGGGCAGAATACCCTGTTCGGCGTTGGCGAGTTGCCCCTCTACAGGACCTGCAGCTGTAACCAGTTGCGGGAAGCCGTTGGCGCCGCGCACGAACTCGCCGTAGACGTCCGTCAGGATCGCGGGAACGCGCAGCACATCCATGTCGGTCAGCTTGATGCCGAGGACAGTCTCGGCCTGGTGCTTGACATCGGCCCAGGTAGCCGGGCCGCCGTTCGTTCCCTCGAGCATGAGTCCGGTCGCGACCGGCTTGCCGTCGACGAGCACGTACTCGCGCAGGAAGACTTGGTGCGACGGGTTGGACGTGTAGACTTGATTGAGGTCGATCCAGGGGGTGGTTTCGTTCCGGTGGCCGAGGAGCACGTCGTCCGCCGTGTTCATCTGGCCGTCGGCGCCTGCGCCCATCACCGGGGTCGCGCGGGTCAGGACCATGAAGTTGGTGGAACTGCCCTCGACGTAGAGCGGGTCGTCGGGCTGGAGCGGGATGTAGACGGTGCCGTTGTCGCCCTTGCTGACGAGGTCGAGACCGTGATCGAAGAATTGGCCGAACAGGGTGAAGAAGCCGTTGAAGGGCGCCGTGTCGCCGAGGTCGGCCGACACGTTCGGGATCACGACCGTATCGCCTTCCATGGTGACGCCGAGTGTGTCCTGCATGGCCGTGTAGGCAGCATCCTTGACTTCCGTAGCCTCGACGACCGCCGTCTCAGCAGTCGCTTTCGCGGCCTTGGCCGCATCCAGCGCAGCCTGCGCGGCGTCCCGGGCCGGGCCTTCGGGAGCGCGGGCCACAGCCATCTCCTTGGCAGTGACATTGGCGGTCGCGTTGGCAAGGGCCTTCTCGGCCGCCTCGCCGGCCTTGTACGCGTCCACGGCGGCCTGATACACGGCCATGTTCGTTCCTGATGCGAGGAACGCATAGGGATCAGCGTGCCCGAGGTTGGTGAGCGCCGCAATGATCGTCGCCGGGTTGCCGACGGTCTGGTCCGAGATCAGGTTCGAGATCACACGCGGATCGGAGTCGTAGACGTCGCCCTTGTCGCCGTAATACGTCTCGACCGTTCCGGCCGGTGCCCCGGGCCGGTGCATGTTCGCTGGCATCGTCTCGCCCGCGACGTAGTTCGGGTCAGTCAGGCGCGGCATGACTTGGTCGGCGGCGCCGCTCCACTCCTTGCCGGGGATCAGATTGTTGTAGCTGCCATTGACCGTACGCAGGCCGTAGGGCAGCAGATGGTGGCTGACCAGTTCGGCGAGCGGCTTCGCAGCCGCGCCGGAATGGGCCACCGAGTTAGCCTCGGCGACCTTGATCTGCTTCAGGATGAATTCGAGGTCGTGCTTGACCAGATGGACCATGGTGTCTCTCCTTTGGTGGCTTTGTCTTCCGTGCGCATTGTCCCGGCTGGGGCAGCCTCGCCCGTGGACCTGCGCTTCCGTCAACAATCTTGGCCAATGACCACCCGGTCCGCATCGTATTGAGGTACAATGATTTTTCCCGCCTTCGGTCGAGGTTTCGCCTCGACCTTGGTCCAGGTGTCCCGGACCAAGGTCGAGGCATTCTCTCGGACGATGGTGCGGTTTCGTCCCGCAGTGCGGGCGTCTCCGCAAGCTGCACGTCGTGTCGGCTGTGTCGGAGGCAGCGTGGCGGGACAGACCTGAAAGCGGAGGGGCGCGAACCAACCCGGAGACCGTTCGCCGCAAGCGCGTCAGCTGAGTCGAGGTCTCGCTGACGGTCTCACCGTCAGGACCCGGCAGCGCCGGATCGTCGGCGCCTTGACGATCGCCCTCGACGTCACCGGGGGCGAGCGGCTGAAGAAGCCACTCCCACTGGTCATCCGCGAGCTCCATCACCGGGTGAGGAACACCCTCGCAGTGGTTCAGGCGGTGACCGCCTCGAGCGTGCGGCGCGCGAACCATTGCCGGGTTCCGGCAGCCCCTGCGGTACGTTTCACCTCGCTGGGGGACTGCAGGCCCCTGATCGCAAGGGATCGCTGCGGGGCCTCGCTCCGGAACATCCTGAGCTCCGACGTCGGCGGCACACAATGTCGGGTTCGGTCAGTGAATATCGCTCAGCAGGGACAAGGTTCGGCTGCCCACCGCGATCGCTGTCGCATGCGAGACGGTGGTATACGAGCTGACTACCAATGCCGCCAGGTACAGGGTGTGCTCACTGCCCGCCGGCCGAATTGAGGTGACTTGGAGCTTGGAGGAGCGGACGGACTGGGCGGGGTCTCCTGAACTGGCAAAAACGGGAGCCCTTGCGTCAGGAAGCCGGAGCGGCAAGGTTTTGGCTCAGTGTTGTAGCGGCGGGCCCTCGGCTCACATGGCCAGGTTCCCGGGCTCGCTCCACTCGCGTTTGGCGATGAGAACGGCCTCTGTCCGGTTCCTGGCCTTGAGTTTCCGCAGGATGTTGGTCACGTGATACTTGACGGTCTTTTCCTGCACGTCCAGCCGCTCGCCGACCTCACGGTTACTCAACCCTTTGGCCACAAGGCGCAACGTGCGCTTCTCCTGGTCGGAGAGGGACGCCAGCGGACCGGCCCCCGTCCGCGCCTTGTTCGACAGCAGGCGCAGCGCGAGATCGGGCGCCACGAAGGTGCGGCCGGCCACCAGGCTCCTCACCGCCGCGATCAGGTCGGGCGCACGGATGCCCTTGGGGAGGTAACCGACCGCGCCTGCGTCGAGGGCATCCATCACGTCATCGTCATCCTCCGAGACCGTCAGCATCGCGACGCGGGGTGGTTCCGGCATACGGAGGATCTCCCGGGCAGCCTCGATGCCGTTCCCAGGCATCGACACGTCCAGCAGGATGAGATCGGGGGCCAGTTCCCCAGCGAGCCGCACGGCCTCGGCGGACGAGGCTCCCTCGCCCACGACCTCTATCCCATCGTCGAGCGCGAGCGACTGAATCACCCCGAAGCGGAACAGCGCATGGTCGTCGACCACGGCGACACGGATCCTCTCAACCATTCTGGCATCCCCCCTGCATTCTCGTTTCTCCCTGGATTTTCAAGATCATCTCGACCCTGGTTCCTCCGCCCGGAACCTTGCTCATACGGAACGTTCCGCCGAGGCTTTCGACCCGCTCCTGCAGCCCGACGAGGCCGAGACCGGAATCGGCCCGGGCTAGGTCGGCGATGGCCGCTCCTCCACTGTCCTCGACAGTCAGGCACAGGTCCTTGTCCTCGAGCTTGCAGGTCACGGTCTGGCCAATCCCGCCGGCGTGGCGGAAGGCATTGTTGAGACCCTCCTGGGCGAAGCGGTACGCGCAGATCTTGACTGCGTTCGGAATGGGCTGAAAGACGTCCTCGCAATCGACGGCAACCGTGGTCCCGGTGCGCTGCTCGTGAGCGCGGGCCGCGCGTCTGACGACTTCCGGCAGCGGCAAGCGCTCTATGTCCGGCAGCACCAGTCCCTTCGAGATGGTGCGGATGTCGCGGATCGCGTCGGCAAGAACGGAGTCCAGCATCTGCAACTGCTTCTCGCGGTCCGCCGCCGTTCGGGCACGCCGCACGTGCTCGATCTTCAGGGCCGCCAGTCCGACGAGCTGGGCCGGACCGTCGTGGAGGTCGGCGCCTAGTCCCCGAAGAAAGCGCTCCGTCAGTTCGGAAACGCGGCCCGAGGCGCGCTGGACCCGCTCCCGGAGCACACGGTTTCGCAGGGCTGTCCCCTCGATCTCTGCCATGCGCCGCCGAAGCTCGCCCTGCTGGGTCAGAATGATCCTGTTGCCGCGATGGACGACCCAGAAAAGGCCCGCCATGATCAGCCCGGTGGCTGCGATCCGTGCGAGCCAGCTCTTCAGGCGCAGCCACCACAACCTTTGCTCCAACGGATCCGCCACCTCATGAATTTCCGCGATGGCGATGATGCGCCCGGTGAGATGCTCCCGGATCGGGGTATAGATCTCAAGGTAGTGGGAGGTGAAACCCCTAGCCTCATGTTCGTCGGCTTCAAGATCGGCGTAGCGAGCGATAACTTCTCCCGTGAGGGCACCGACAACGCCGGCAGGAGGAGCAAACCTGCGCCCGATCAGTTCGGGAGATCTCGAATAGGCTACGAGACCGCCCTCCTTCCAGATCTCCAGGTGAGGGAAGCGGCTCTCGAAACTATCTCTATCGAGCAACCGGTCCAATTCAGCGCGATCGCTCTCTGGCAGTACACCATCCTTCGCAAGACGCTCGTTCAGCGGCGACAGGAAGCTGTCCATGAACAGTGCAGTTGTCGCCGCCTCGCGGTTGATCGTGTTCCTTGAAATGATCTCGGCGGTGAACAGCCCCTCAACGATCATCGCAAGCAGCATGATGGCGCCACCCGTCACCGCGAACTGTCGGGTCAGGCTCCAGGATCCCAGGACCACTCTCCAGCGGCGAGATCCCAGCCTTGCTTCCAGCCCTGACATGTGGCGCCTCAATTCGTTCCATTGAAGGGTAAGGATATGCAGGACAGTCTTCCCTACAACTGACGAAAGTCCATCCTGGAACTGGACTTTCGTCCAGGAATACCCCCTTCGAATCCGGAAGACGACGGAGACAGGCTCGAGGTGCGGTCGGGATCCCGAAGCGCGTTTCCTCCTATGATGCAAGGGTTTGCGCAAAAGTTGGGTCGTGGCTCAAACTCGCCGGCAAGGGCCTCTACCCATATGGAGTTAGCACTTCCAGTCGAACCGGTAGCCCTTTCGGACCGAGGACTCGATTCCTTAAGACGTCTAAGGTTCTCGGGTGAGCAGACCTGGATTAGGAGGTTCGGATGAACCCGCACCGCCAGGTGTTGCAGGGCGGGGAAGAAGTCCATGAGTTCGATTTCAGTTGCCTTGATCGACAACCATCCGGTTACGGTCGAAGGTCTGGCGCACGTGCTTGCCGCACAAGGCACGTTCACGGTGGTGGCGCGCGGCGAAAGCTCCCGAGATGCGCTTGCGATTGCCAAGCGACACCGGCCCGACCTCATAGTCCTGGACCTTGCAGTCCCTGGTAATGCTATCGCGGCAATCTCGGAGATCACGGTCAGTTACCCGGGCATTAGGGTTGTGGCCTTTACGGCCGCGCCCGGCGTGGACTACGCCGTGAATGCACTGGAGGCGGGAGCGCGAGGGTACGTGTCCAAGTCCTGCAGGACGGACGAGATTGTCGCTGCCGCGAGGGCCGTGACCGCGGGGGACATCTACATCTCCCAGAACTTTGCAAGCGAGGTGATTTCGGCCTTGAG